>NZ_JABBGJ010000013.1 GCF_012927345.1 Paraburkholderia polaris | reverse complement strand
TCGATCCATATGGGCGTGACTGCCGAGAACGTCGCGCGCAAATACGAGATCTCGCGTGAAACGCAGGATGCACTCGCGCTCGAATCGCATCGCCGCGCGGCCAACGCGATCACGAGCGGCTACTTCAAGGACCAGATCCTGCCGATCACGATTCCGTCGAAGAAGGGCGACGTCGTGTTCGATACGGATGAGCACGCACGCATGAACGCAACGGCAGAAGACTTCTCCAAGTTGAAGCCGGTGTTCGCGAAGGAAAACGGCACGGTGACGGCCGGCAACGCGTCGGGCATCAACGACGCGGCCGCGGCGGTCGTGCTGATGGAACGCAGCGTCGCCGAAAAGCGCGGCATCAAGCCGTTGGCACGGCTGGTTTCATACGCGCATGCAGGCGTCGATCCGGCATACATGGGCATCGGCCCGGTGCCGGCAACGCGCAAGGCGCTCGAACGCGCCGGCCTGACGGTCGCCGATCTGGATGTGATCGAAGCGAACGAAGCGTTTGCCGCTCAGGCGTGCGCGGTCAGCAAGGAACTCGGTTTCGATCCGGCCAAGGTCAATCCGAACGGCTCGGGCATTTCGCTCGGCCACCCGATCGGCGCGACTGGCGCGCTGATCACCGTCAAGGCGCTGTATGAATTGCAGCGGATCGGCGGCCGGTACGCGCTGGTGACGATGTGTATCGGCGGCGGGCAGGGTATCGCGGCGATCTTCGAAAACCTTCAGTAGGCGTGCCGCGCAGCGGTACGAAGGAGACAATCATGACAATTGAAACGCTAGGGGTCGTCGGCGCAGGCACGATGGGCAACGGTATTGCTCAAGCCGCCGCGGTTGCCGGACTCAGAACCATTCTGATCGACGTTAGCGATGCCGCGTTGGGCAAAGGCGTCGCCGCCCTGACAGCCAGCCTTGACCGGCTCGTCGCCAAAGAGAAGCTGGACGTGGCGACACGCGATGCGGCGCTCGCCCGCATCGAAACGTCGACCGACTATGGGCAACTCGCGGCGGCGGATCTCGTGGTCGAAGCTGCCACCGAAAACCTCGATCTGAAGCTTCGTATACTGAAACAGATTGAATCTGTGGTGCGGCCCGATGCGATCATCGCTTCGAACACCTCATCGATCTCGATCACCTCGCTAGGCGCGACGCTCGCCGATCCGTCGCGCTTCATCGGCTTGCATTTCTTCAATCCGGTCCCGATGATGCCGCTCGTCGAAATTATTCGCGGCTTGCAGACCGGCGCGGCGACTGCCGAAGCGGTTCGCGAACTGACGGTCAGGCTCGACAAGTCGCCCATTGGTGTCAAGAACTCGCCTGGGTTCGTGGTCAACCGGATTCTGGTGCCGATGATTAACGAAGCCTTTTTTCTGCTTGCAGAGGGCGTCGCCACGGCCGAGGAGATCGACGCCGGCATGCGTCTTGGCGCGAGCCACCCCATCGGCCCGCTGGCGCTCGCAGACCTGGTGGGACTCGACGTCTGCCTGTCCGTGATGGACGTATTCGTCAAGGACTTTGGTGACTCGAAATATCGCGCATGTCCGCTGCTGCGCGAACTCGTGGCTGCTGGCCGGCTGGGTCGCAAGGTTGGGCAAGGCGTCTATTGCTACAACTGAGCCGCGCGCCAGGTGAGAAAATTTGCACGGGACCTGACCGGTGGACTCGCACGCGTGTGCGAGCCCCGGCGGTACAGCGTCAGCGCGCACGAGAAAACTGGTCGAACACTGTTCCGATGAAACTGACCGCCGGCCGTCTTTCCTCTACCGTTAGGGTGAGGTTCGCTGCCGGGGTCCGTTGCCGATGACCTTGTGTCATTCCGGTCTCGCACTTGTCGAGCTTACCTGACTTTCTAAATACACCATGCACATCGGAGTGCCAGCCGAGACGCGCGCGCACGAAACCCGCGTCGCCGCGACGCCCGAAACGGTCAGGAAGTATGTGACCCAGGGCCACCGGGTCACGATCCAGAGCGGCGCTGGCACCGGCGCGAGCTTTCCTGACGAAGCCTTTACAGCCGCCGGCGCGGAAATCGTCGACGCGGCGACTGCGTTCGGCGCTGATCTCGTCCTCAAGGTCTAGTCTCAGACCGATGCCGAGTTGCCACTACTGAAGCGCGGCGCGAACGACGTGGTGAACCCGGCGGCGAAGAACGATCCGAAGTCGCCGATCGCGGGCATCCCGATCATTGAGGCGTACAAGGCGCGCACGGTCATTGTGAATAAACGGTCGATGGCGGCAGGTTACGCAGGTCTCGACAACGACCTGTTCTACATGGACAAGACGATGATGGTGTTCGGCGACGCCAAGAAAGTGATCGAGGATATGGTGAAGGCGGTCGAGTGAGTTAATCCCCCGGTCTGCTATTCGAAACTATTCCGCACGTGGTGACGGCACTGTTTTGCAACCAGCCTCAATCTGACCAGCCGTGCCGCCGCGGACCGGCCGTTGACACAGACTGGCACGGCGCGCGACGTCAGGTCCGTGGATGTCGGACTGCACGTGATCGTCACGCTCGATGGAAATATTCCCGAGCGGATGCGGGGGAAGGACGTCGAGTTGCTACTGACAAGCTATACGCTGGGCCTCGGACAGATCGCGCCAGACTGAGCCATGGAGCGTGATGCATGACACGCACATCCGGACCTCGCTGGCCAATCTATGACTGATACTTAAAGGTCAGCGAAGTTTTGACAGAGCGGTCATGCTTTTGTGTTCCGATGCTGGTAGTAACCCGCGATTTGAGTCCACGTAGCGCACCTGCTCGGCCTTGCTATTGAGGCTCAATAGTGCGCGACCTGCGAGACGAGGCTCGTCGATCTAGCGAAATCGAGCGAGACACGTCACCGGCACAGATCAAACAAGCAGTTCAATCGATTCCCTGACCATATCGAATGGAAGGCCACCGATATCAAGTTGCGCCATATAGCGCTGATCCCCGAACAGTTGTGAGCGTGACACCTACGCGTCGAATATCCAGGTTGCTGGTTTGACTTCGCGCAAACGCTCCGTTATTTGCGGGAGCCAGCCGTTACGTGAGCCTGCCTCGTCTGCTGCCCGAGCACTCGCGACAGGTTTCCCGCCTCGCGTCTGACCAAATCAGCAAATTGCGCGACCCGCTGATTGGTGACGCGCACGCTGGGGCCGAATATGCAAAGCGCACCCGCTACCTGATCCGCACCATTGAAGAACGGCGCGGCGACGGCGACCGCACCGTCAATCAGTTCATGGTGGCTCGTTGCAAAACCCTGCGTGCGGATTGTTTCCAGATCGCCAATCAAGCGCTCGACATCCTGGCTCGGATCGGACAGGTAGCGGCTCAGTTCTTCGGCAGGAAGCTGCATCTGGGAAAGGATTGACCGGCCACTCGCGCCCAGCACCAGCTTTTCACGATAGCCGACGCCGCGCCGGAAGCTCAGCGGCTGCGGACTCTCCATCTCTGCGACACACAGCCGGTACACGCCGTCCGGCACGAACAGGGCCACTGTTTCCGTCGTCTCCTCCCACAGATTGCGCAGCATCGGCTGGGCAAGCTGCGCGATGCTGTGACTCGTCATCCAGACGTGAGCCAACTGTGCAACGGCGCTACCGAGGCGAAATCGCTGCGGCTCGCCCGACGAGACCAGAAAGCCTTGTTGTTCAAGTGTGTTGAGCAACCGATACAACGTGGGCCGACTCAGGTCCACGCGTGTAAGTAACTCCGCGACCGCCAGCTCCTTATCGCCTGGGCGGAACGCAAGGAGAATTTCCAGCGCCCTTTCCACTGCTCGCACACTTTCGTGCGATTTTTTCTCTTCCATTTGAAATTTCCTATTCGCGCTGCCGCTTTCTAATTGCGCATTGTAGTGAAAGTCCTGGGGTTCCGACGGCTTGACTTGAGTCAAGTTGTCCGTAGAATGAGATTTAATTCTCACACAGCGGACAACGCGAAAACCTGATCTGGAGAAAAGATGGACAAGAACATGTCAGAAACCTTGGTGCGCACCGGCCCAGGAACGGCAATGGGCGACCTGATGCGGCGCTACTGGGTGCCGGTACTCTTGACGAGCGAAATTGCCGAGCCGGATTGCCCGCCGGTGCGCGTGCAGATCCTCGGCGAAAAACTGCTGGCGTTTCGCGACTCCAGCGGCAAACCCGCGTTGATCGACGAGTTCTGCTCCCATCGCGGCGTGTCGCTGTATTTCGGTCGCAACGAAGAAAATGGCATCCGCTGCTCGTATCACGGCTTGAAATTCGATCGCGACGGTAATTGTGTCGAGGTGCCGTCTGCGCCTCAGGCGTGCAAGCACATGAGTATCACGGCGTATCCGTGCATCGAGCGCGCAGGGATGGTGTGGGCCTACATGGGCCCGAAGGACCGTCAGCCGGCTCCCCCGGACCTCGAATGGTGCAATCTCCCCGCAAGTCACGTGTTCGTTTCCAAGCGACTCCAGGAATCGAACTATCTGCAGGCCATGGAAGGCGGGATCGATACCAGCCACGTGTCGTATGTGCATCGCTACGAGGTCGACGCAGACCCCATGCACCAGGGCACCAAGGCCCTCGACTACATCAAGGCGGACGGCAATGTGATCTTCGAAATCGAGAAGACGCAGTTTGGGCTGACCCTCTTCGGCCGCCGCAATGGCGAACCGGATTCGTACTACTGGCGCGTCACGCAGTGGCTGTTTCCGTGGTACACGCTCATCCCGCCGTTCGGCGACCACTCGCTGGCGGGCCACGTGTGGGTACCGATCGACGACGAGAGCTGCTGGTCATGGAGCATCAACTTCCGTCCCGACCGCCCATTGAGCGAGCAGGAATTGAGCGACCTGGAGGCGGGCAAGGGGATCCACTGCGAATACGAACCGGGCACGTTCCGCCCGAAGGCCAACAAGGACAACGATTACCTGATCGACCGCCAGGCGCAAAAAGAAAAGCGGGCTTATTCGGGGGTATTCGGCTTTGCCATGCAGGACGCCTCGCTGCAGGAAAGCATGGGGCCGATACAGGATCACAGCAAGGAAAAGCTGTTGCCGACCGACCGGGCGATTGTGATGGCGCGCCGCATGCTCTACGAAGCGGCCACCGCTTTGCTTCCCGACACAGATCCGCCCGCGATCGCCGCTGATCAGCAACGTGTCCGCGCTGCGGGCGCACTGTTGCCACGTGATCAGAAGCCGCAGGAATGGGCTGTGATTCACCTTGCCGACGGCAAGGGACAGCCTATCTACTCGATCTGATCTCGAGCCGGGCATGCGTCCGGTTTCCTCAAATATCGTTTCAGCAACAAGGAGGCCGGCATAGCGCCGGCATGAAATGCAGCAAGGAACAAGACTTCACGGCAAGGTCGCATTGATCACGGGCGGCGGTGGAGGCATCGGCGCCGCGACAGCTCGTGTATTTTGCGCAGAGGGTGCCGCGGTCGTGCTGGTCGATGCGAATCCGATGGCGCTGGCGCATACCGCCGACGAGCTGATTCGACTCAATCCCTCCGCTCAGGTCAAGACTTTTGCGGCCGACGTCTCGAACCCGGACGATGCGACCCGCGTGGCCGAGCTTGCGGCTGATTCGTTCGACCGGCTCGACGTGCTAGTCAACAATGCGGCGATGCGCAACTACAGCACGTTGGCGAACGCCTCGCCAGCGGAGTGGCAGGCGATGGTGTCTGTCAATCTGATTGGCACTTCAAATTACTGCAAGGCAGCCCTTCCTCTATTGCGTCGAACGGGGGCGGCCAGCATCGTCAACGTGTCGTCCTGCTATGCCGTGACCGGTCGTAAGGGCATGGGCCTTTACGACGCGACCAAGGCCGGCATGCTCGCCATGACGCGCACGCTGGCGTTTGAAGAAGCAGAGAAAGGAGTGCGTGTTAATGCGGTGTGTCCGGGTTCCACGTTGACCGACTTCCACGTCAACCGCGCGCGCGCCGCTGGGAACAACCTGGAAGTGCTCAAGACTCAGCGGCAGGATACGTCGTTGATCGGGCGGTGGGCCACGCCCGAAGAAATCGCCTGGCCGATCCTCTGGTTCGCAAGTGACGAAGCATCGTTCATCACCGGTACAACGCTGATGGTCGACGGCGGCTTGTCGATCATGTAAGGGCGACTGTCATGAATCATTCCAGGCTTACGGTGCGCGTTGCGCGCCGGCGTGCGGAGGCGGAGGGTATTGTCAGTTTCGAACTTGCCAGCCTCGATGGAAGCGAGTTGCCGGCGTTCGAAGCGGGCGCCCATATCGACGTGCATGTACCTGGCGGCCTTGTCCGGCAGTACTCGCTGTGCAATTGCCCGTCGGAACGTCATCGGTATCAGATCGCTGTTCTGCGCGACGATACCTCGCGTGGCGGCTCGGCAGGTTTGCACAACGCTGTGCACGAGGGTGACGAGATACAGATCAGTGCGCCACGCAATCATTTTTCCCTCGCACGAGGGCGTGTCCGACATCTGCTGTTCGCAGGCGGTATTGGCCTGACACCTCTGCTTTGCATGGCCGAGCAGTTGAGTCGCGAGGGTGCAGCATTCAGTCTTCACTACTGCGCCCGATCGTCCTCTCGAGCGGCCTTCATGGAGCGCATCACCGGTTCACCGTGGGCAGACTCCGCACGGTGCCACTTTGATGATGCCGATCAAGCACAACGTATCGATCTCGACGCGCTATTGGCCGACCCGCAACCTGATCTGCACCTGTATGTATGCGGTCCGCAGGGCTTCATGAGCGCGGTGCTTGACAAGGCACGCTTGCTGGGCTGGCCCTCCGATCGACTGCACTACGAATATTTTTCGGCGGCGCCGGCGCCGGCAGCGAACCATGACGAGGCGTCTTTCGACATTCGGCTTGCAAGGTCCGGTCGGGTCGTGCCGGTTTCGGCGACCCAGACCGTTATACAGGCATTGGTCGCAGCCGGTGTCGACGTGCCGGTGTCGTGTGAGCAGGGCATATGCGGCACGTGCCTCACGCGTGTGCTGGACGGTGAGCCCGATCATCGCGATCTGTTCCTCTCGCCTGACGAGCAGGCTCGCAACGATCAGTTCCTGCCCTGTTGCTCACGCGCGAAATCCCGGATGCTCGTGCTCGATTTATAGCAGTGGAACGCGTACCAGCCTGCATCGACAGGCTGGGTCAAGAATCAGAACAAAAGGGCGGCTTCGCGCACGCCTTGCATTGGAGGAGTCATGGAGGAAAATATGATGTCGTCTGGAGACGCATCCGGCAGCGTCTCGTCTGCGAAGTCCTCTGCAGGCACAGAGGCCAGCAGTTACCGGTGGGTTGCCCTGTTCATCGTCTGGGCGGCGTTTCTCCTCAGCTACGTCGACCGGGTGGCGTGGAGTACGGTTGCGGCACCCGTCGGCGCTTCGCTAGGGCTCAAGGTCGCCATGCTCGGCGCGTTTGTGACGGCTTTCTATGTGGGCTACGTGCTGGCCAATGTGGTCGGCGGCATACTGACCGATCTGCTCGGTGGACGGTTAATGCTCACCTTGGCGCTGCTGCCGCTCGGCGTTTTCACATTCTGTTTCGGCTATACCGAATCGCTGGCGGCCGGCATCGTGATTCAGCTTGCAATGGGTTTTGCCGCGGGTGCGGATTACTCGGCCGGCATGAAGATCATTCCTGCATGGTTTTCGCGAGACCGTGGACGGGCGATGGGCATTTACACGACCGCTACCTCGATGGCCGTGGTCATCGCCAATGCTTTCGTTCCGTCATTTTCCGCAAAACACGGTTGGTCCGACGCCTTCCGGATACTCGGTATTGTGACCTTTGTGTGGGGTATTGTCGCGCTGTTGCTATTGAAGAATCGCCCAGCCAACGACCAGTCGCCTACACGAAACAGCGCAAAAGAGATGCTCGGCCTGCTGCGTAACCGCAACCTGATCGTGCTGGCCGTTGCGGGATGCGGAGGTCTGTGGGCGACGGTGGGTTTCGGCGCCTGGGGCAATGCGTTAATGACCAGGCACTACGGTATCTCACCCGTCGTGGCGGGCTCGATCATCGCGTCGTTTGGAATAGGGGCGGTCATCGCAAAGCCGACACTCGGTTGGATTTCCGACCTGCCCGGTGTGTCGCGCAAGTTGATCTCGATCCTGTGTCTGCTGGCGTTCACAGTCACACTGCTGGTTTTCGGAAGTTGCTCGACGGCAGCACAGTTCTATCTGGTTGCTCCGATACTTGGCGCTTTCTCGTTCGGCTACCTTCCCGTTCTGATGGCTCAGATAAGCGATGCGTCGGGCAAGCGTCTGGCTGGTGCCAGCGCCGGATGGACTAATGCTATCTGGCAGATGGGAAGCGCCGTTTCTCCGCTCGCGGTGGGGCATGTCTATGGCGGCACCCATTCGTTCATGCTTGCGCTCCAAACGCTTGCCGTTGGACCGCTGGTGGGCGCGGTTGCCATGTTCTTCGTCAGCAAACACATCGCCCGGGAATGAGGGTGGGGGAAAACTAGAGTGAGGCGTAGATGCTTTTCTTTCTGGTTTTATTTCTTTAATAATTTTGCATAACTAATCTATTAATAATATTCAATGGAGAGAGGCAGTGAAGTCGAATAACACGAAACAGTCGTTGAAGCTTCTGCTCATTTGCGGTGTTGCGGGGAGCCTGAGCGCCGGTGCGCATGCTCAATCTTCAGTGACCCTCTATGGCATCGTCGATTCCGGCGTCGAATACGTGAGTCATACGTCCAAAACCGGATCAGGGGATCTGTTCAGGCTAAACACGGGCAACCGTATCAATTCGCGGTGGGGCGTGACCGGAAAGGAAGATCTCGGCGACGGCCTGCGATCGATCTTCACGCTCGAGTCGGGTATCGCTATGAATAACGGCACGCTGCAGCAGGGTGGCCGACTGTTTGGCCGCCAGGCATTTGTCGGTCTCGAATCGGATCGATATGGCTCCGTGATGGCAGGCCGTCAGATGACGCCGATGTATCGGTATTTCCTTTCACTCGACCCGCTGAATTATTCGAGCTACGGGCTTTCTGCTCAGGACTCACAGTTTGTTGGGCGAGCAGACAACTCCGTTGGGTACCTGGGTCATGCTGGACCGTTCGAGGTAAATGCGCTCTACAGCTTCGGCTACGATGCCACGGTCCCCAATGGAGCGCAGGTTCCGGGCGAGTTCCGGGTTGGCAAGGAGTACGACATTGGGGCGCGCTATCGGCAGGGACCGTTCAACCTGACATTCACCTACGAACAGCGACAAGGCACGAGCGCTGCATCGGCGAATGATAGCGAGCGCCGGTATGTGGCTGGAGGATCCTGGCAAATCGGCAGCGCGACTCTTTATGGCGGCTACGAACTTTTGCTCAATGATGTGGCGGCCACGCTGCAGGCATCGCCACCACAGTACATGGCATTTGGCGGGGTACGTTATAAGGTGACGCCACAACTTCATCTCTCCGCGGCGTCCTACTATCACTCGTATCGTAGCGTATCGGCCCACGCGCTGAGTTCCGGTGTCAATGCTGACTACTGGCTTTCCAAACGGACAGCGCTGTATACCGATGTGACCTATGTGATAAATAGCGCGAAGGCCGCACTGAGCGCGACGGGGTCTACTACGCCAGTGGCGACAGGCGCAAATCAGTTGGCGGTCGCGATCGGAATTGTGCACACGTTTTAGATTGTTGATACGAACGGGGCATGCTCTCGTACGAGCGTACGGCTCGATGGCTGCGGTGAACTCCGCCTCGAGAACCTCGTGTGTAAGTGCCGACAGCCTGAAAGCTTCACGTATTCCGTAGTCGTATAGGTGAAGCGTTATTCTTCATTGTAAAAGCGTGTCGATCGCCGCTAGGATGGAGACTCCTGACTGCCCCTCACGCGTGAACCCGACAGACGTATGGCGTCCATGCGCGGCGTCGCTGCGCTGGACCAACGCGGAAGGGCCGAACCAACCATTCCCTGATACGCAGCGTCGTCGGAGGCGCAGCGAGCGTGTGAGGAGGAGACTCGAACGTGAAAATGACCTTTCGCTGGTATGGCGACACGGACCCCGTGCCGCTCGCTTACATCCGTCAAATTCCCGGCATGGTCGGGGTCGTCTCGGCCATCTATGACGTGCCTGTGGGCGAGGTGTGGCCGATCGACAGGATCCTGTCGCTGAAGGAGAAGATAGAGGCTCACGGCCTGACGCTGGAAGTGATCGAAAGCGTGCCGGTACACGAGGACATCAAGCTTGGAAAACCGACGCGCGACACGCTCATCGCCAACTACGGCCAGACGCTGCGTAACCTCGGCGCCTGCGGTGTGAAGGTAGTCTGCTATAACTTCATGCCGGTTTTCGACTGGACCCGCACCTCGCTGGAAATGCCCCTGCCCGATGGATCGACGACGCTCGCGTTCGACACGCAAGCGATCCGCGAACTCGACGTCAGCCACGGTATCCAGCTGCCCGGGTGGGACGCGAGCTATCGGCCCGAGCAATTGAAAGCCCTGTTGCGCGACTACGAAGCGCTTGACGAAGCCGGTCTCTGGGCCAATCTCGATTACTTCCTGCGCGCGATCATTCCGGTGGCCAAAGAAGCCGGCATCAAGATGGCGATCCACCCCGACGATCCGCCGCGGCCGATTTTCGGGCTGCCGCGCATCGTGAAGAATCGTGCCGACCTGCAGCGCGTGCTGGCTATCGTCGACGATGCCGCTAACGGCCTGACGCTGTGTTCGGGGTCGCTGGGCGCGGATCTGGAGAACGATATTCCGGCACTGGTGCGCGAGTTTGGCGCGCGTGGCCGGATTCATTTTGCACACCTGCGTAACGTGCAAGTCAATGCCGCAGGCGATTTTCATGAAACCTCGCATCGCTCGGCCGACGGCTCGCTCGACATGGCGGAAATCGTCAAGGCCTACTTCGAAACGGGCTTTGAAGGCTATGCCAGGCCCGACCATGGGCGGATGATCTGGGGTGAAACGGGCCGCGCTGGCTATGGGTTGTTCGACCGTGCGTTGGGTGCGGTCTACCTGAACGGCATCTGGGAGGGCCTCGCCAAACATCCGGCCGATCATGCGGCTGAGTAATGCCTGCCTGGCTTCGCTCGCAGCGCGCACTGCTGGCGAAGTCGTCGTTCCCGCCTACGATCGCGCGAGCCTTGCTCCAGGCATCGTCCATCTGGGCCTCGGGGCGTTTCATCGCGCGCACCAGGCCGTGTACACCGAGCACACGTTGCGCGCTGGCGATCACCGCTGGGGCATCGTCGGCGTGTCGTTGCGACGTGCGGACACGTCGGAGGCGCTCGCTCCGCAGGATCATCTGTATGCCGTGGATGTGCGCGACGGCACCGCGGATTCGTTCCAGGTGGTCGGTGCGCTGATCACTTCGCTGGTCGCGCCGCAGTCGCCCGCCGCCGTGCTCGATGCGATGACCGATCCGCGCTGCCATATCGTCAGCTTGACGATCACCGAGAAAGGCTATTGCCGCAATCCGGCCAGTGGCGCATTGCAGTTCGATCATCCCGACATTGCCCATGATCTGCGCGAGGCCGCCGCGCCGCGTAGCGCGATCGGCTTCGTCGTACGCGCGCTGGCGCTGCGCCGCGCGGCCGGGGTGGGCCCGTTTACCGTGCTGTCGTGCGACAACCTGCCGTCCAACGGCGACACGATGCGCGCGTTGACGCTGGCGTTCGCGCGCAAAGCGGACCCTCTGCTGGCCGACTGGATCGAGCTAGAGGGCGCATTTCCCAACACGATGGTGGATCGGATCGTGCCGCTGACCACCGACGCCGATCGCATGCGCGTAGCGAGGCAACTCGGTGCCGACGATGCGTGGCCGGTGATGACCGAGCCGTTTTCGCAATGGGTGATCGAGGACCGCTTCGCGGGACCGCGGCCGGCGTGGGAGCGTGCAGGCGCGACGCTCGTGGGTGACGCGCGTCCCTATGAGCAGGCCAAATTGCGGATGTTGAACGGCGCGCATTCGGTGCTTGCGTACCTCGGGTCGCTGATCGGCTATGACACCGTCGATCAGGCGATCGGCGCGCCGGCGGTGCTGAACTTTGTCGAAAGCATGTTGCGCGACGAGGTGGAGCCGACGCTGTCGCGACCCGCTTTGGCCACCTATCGCGCTGAACTGTTCGCGCGTTTTCGCAACGCCGCGCTCGATCACCGCTTGCAACAGATCGCAACCGACGGCTCGCAGAAACTGCCGCAGCGCTGGCTGGAAAGCGTGCGCGTCAACCTGACAGGTGGCAAGCCGACCGAACGTCTCGCCTTTGCGTTGGCCGGCTGGATGGCGTACCTGAGCGGTCAGGATGAGACAGGCCGCACTTACGCCATCGCGGATCCCCTCGCCGACACTCTGACCGAGGCGGTCCGCTCGACCTTGCAAGCGGATGCCGTTGTCGCGGTAGAAACACTGTTCGAAATCGAGTCGATTTTCGGATGCGATCTACGTGCACAGCCGCGCTTCGTCGCGCAAGTCGCAGGTCATCTGGCGGCGATTCGCGCACAAGGTGTCGTCAAAGCCATCAACGCTTGTACCGCTGCAGGCCATGCACGTAGCGGCAGCGACCGCTGCGTTCTGGCGAGTGGCAGCCCTGAATAACCGGAGGAAAACATGAGCGAGCTGCTCGTCAAACCGTCAAAGCATGCCGAAGACGGCCAGATCATCCATATCACGCCGGCGAGCGCCGGCTGGAAATACGTCGGCTTCGATGTTTTCGACCTGAAAGTTGGCGCTGCGGTCACACAGGAGACGGGCGATCGAGAAGTCGTGGTCGTGCTCGTCAGGGGGCATGCAACAGTCGGTTGCGAAGGGCTCGCGAGCCGCGCGATCGGCGCTCGGATGTCGCCGTTCGATGGCGCGCCGTGGTCCATGTACGTGCCACCGCATACGCGCTACACGATCGTGGCCGCGGACGACGTCGAACTCGGCATCTGCTCCGCGCCCGCGAAGGGCGGTCTGCCGCCGCGCTTCATTGCACCTGACGAGGTCAAGCAGGAAACCCGCGGCGCTGGCGCCAATCTGCGTCATGTGCGCCACATCCTGCCGGAAACCGAGCCGGCGGAGAGCTTGCTGGTGGTGGAATCGGTGACGCCCGCGGGCAACTGGTCGAGCTACCCGCCGCATCGGCACGATACCGACGATGGCGAGCAGCAGACCTATCTCGAGGAAACCTATTACCACCGCATCTCGCCGCCGCAGGGCTTCGCGATCCAGCGCGTCTACACCGACGACCGCAGTCTCGACGAAACGCTCGCGGCGTACGACAAGCATGTCGTGCTGGTGCCGCGCGGCTATCACCCGGTTGCCGCCGCGCACGGCTACGACCTCTACTACCTGAATGTGATGGCCGGTCCGCGCCGCACCTGGCACGTACACAACGAGCCGGCTCATGAATGGCTACTACAACCCGGCGCAAGCGTCGCGACGGACGGCGCGCGCTGAGTCCCGTTGCTGCAGGTCAATCGCTGTCGGCGTCGGGGCCTTGGGTGTCGAATCCGGCGGCCTCGCGCAGCGCTTGCAGCATCGCCCGCGCACCCGGTGAGAGCCTGTCGCCGCGCCGTGTGACGATGCCTGCCGGTCCGAGCTTCAGATCGAGTTCGAACGGTAGCGGTTCGAGCGCGCCGGCAATGCAATACGGCCGCACCGGCTCGCGCGCAAGCGGCGCGATCATATCGCTCATCTGCAGCAGACTCGTGATGACAGGCAGCGATGAGCTCTCGACCACATCCGTCGGCAACGCGAGCTGCCGTTCGAGAAAAAGTTGTGTGAACTGATTGCGCATCACGTTGCCTTTCGGCGGCAAGATCCACGTTTGCGGCGCCAGTTCGTTCCAGCTCAGCGTGGTGCGCTTGATGAGCGGGTGGCCAACGCGTGCGAACAGCGCGTGCTGTGCTTCTGCGAGCGGGGCGTAGTGCAGTTCCGCCAGATCGTCCGGATTGCGGATTCGCGCGACGATCATATCCAGCTTGCCTTCCTGCAGACGCTGCACCAGCACCTCGCTGAACTCCATCTCGATGTTGACGCGAATCTGCGGAAAGCGCTTCTTGAGCAGCGCCACGGCTTGCGGCACGAGGTTGGTGGCCGCCGTGACCTCGGTGCCGATCATCGCCTGCCCGGTCAGGCCGGCTTTGAGCGCGGACACTTCGTCGTACGCATGCCGCAATTCTGCCAGCACGCTGCGTGCATGGCGGATCAGCACCTCGCCGTACCAGGTGGGCTCGACACCGCGCGGATGCCGTTCGAACAATTGCACACCCATTGTCTCTTCCAGTTCCCGCAGCAACTTGGTCGCTCCGGGCTGCGTCATGTGCGCGGCGTCCGCCGCGCGCAATACCGAGCGATGGATGTCGAGCTGAACGATCAGGGCCAATTGGCGCGTCTTCAGACGCGTGGGGTCGAAGTGGCCCGTCGCGATGGCCCCCGCGCTGTTGTCAGGATGAATGGCCGAGGTCACGATGTCGTCTCCATGTATTCCGTATCGATATAGATTTTGAGTTATTTTTCATTATAAAAGCATATCGATCGATTCTACTATGCAGAAGACGTCCTGCATTCCACGGCGGGGCGGATTCTCATCATGGGCATCGAGACCGGCTGCATCCGCCATCCGCGCATGCAGCCGCACAGGAGACGAAGAAGCAATGAACACCCGTACCGCAGACATCCCGCCGGAAGGCATCACTACCGACGAGTTCCTCGGCCGCGTCGCCAAGGTCCGCAGCGCACTCGATAACGCGGGCCTGGTCGGCCTGCTTGCCTTCGGCGATTGCTGGCGTGGCGCGAACATCGGCTACTTTACCGACTTCCGTCCGCTCGACGGCGTATCGGACATCGCCAACGCGATCCTGCTGCTGCCCGTGGACGGCGACCCCGTGCTGTTCGTGTCGGATCAATGCTTCGATTACGCGACGAGCGTGACCGCCTTCGAGGTGCGCAGCCTGCGAGAAGTCACGCAACAGGTGCAGGCGTTTTCGGCGCGGCATCGCAGCGGCACGGTCGGTCTTGCCGGCGCCGCCTATATCCCCGCGGACCTGTTGCAGCGCCTGAACGCCGGTCTCGGCGAACTGAAGCTCGAACCCACGATGGTGTTGGCCGAAATCAAGGCGATCAAGAGCGACGCCGAAGTGGCGCTGATGCGCAAAGCGGCCGCCTTGACCGATTCGGCGATGGCCGCGATTCGCGACGCGCTCGCCGACCGCCGTCCCTACACCGAGCGTGAACTCGCTCTAATCGCTGACCGCGCGATGCTCGCGGGAGGAGCGGACCGGACCGCGTTCGATTCGATGGTGCAATCCGGTCCGCGCTCGGCGTATAACCTGGCGCGCCCCACCGACCGCATCCTGCAACCAGGCGACCTGATCATGACCGACATCGGTGCGCGTTATCGTGGGTACGTAGCCGATGGCGGACGCGGTTTCACCTACGGTCCGGCGAATCCCGAGAAGATGGCGATCGTCGCGGCAGCGGCGCGCGCGGTCGAAGCGGGGCTTGCCGCCGCGCGTCCTGGCATGGCGGCCCTGGAACTGAACGCGGTGATCCAGCAGGCGCTGGTGAAATCGAACTACGAGCAATACTCGAGCGAAGCGCGCGGCCATGGCACCGGTCACGGCACCGGTATGGACCCGGAAGAAGAAGCGCCGTGGATCGGGCCGGGCAACAAGACCGTGCTGCAGGAAAACATGGTCTTTACCTTGAAGGCGACGATCACAGTGCCGAACGTCGGCGGTTTGCGCACGGAACGTATCGTGCGGTTGACCTCGGGCGGCGTCGAAACGCTCGATCAGTTCCCGATGGAACTGCACTGGTGAGTGCAGCGAATTTATCGTAACGTGCCGGCGAATCCGCGCCGCCGACACGCAGCAGTTCAAAACATAGATTCCCAGAGAAGGGAGGAGACATGAATACATCGCCCGTTTCATCCGGCAACGCGCCGGTTATCAGCCGTTCGGCCGTCAACCGTGTGCTGGTCGCCTCGGTGGTCGGGACCGCCATCGAGTGGTACGACTTTTTTCTCTATGCCACCGCTTCGGCGCTGGTCTTCGCCAAGCTGTTCTTCCCCTCGTTCGATCCGGTGGTCGGCACCATTGCGGCGTTCGGCAGTTTTGCGGTCGGCTATCTCGCACGGCCTTTCGGCGCCGTGTTTTTCGGGCACTTCGGCGATCGCATCGGACGTAAGGCGACGCTCGTCGCGACGCTGACGATCATGGGCGTCGGCACCTTCGTGATCGGCCTGTTGCCGACTTACGCCTCGATCGGCGTCTGGGCGCCGATCCTGCTGGTCGCGATGCGCTTCCTGCAAGGGCTCGGCGTCGGCGGCGAATGGGGCGGCGCGGTGCTGATGGTGGTCGAAACGGCGCCGGCCAGGAAGCGTGGCTTCTTCGGCGCGTTCCCGCAATTGGGCGTGCCGCTCGGACTGATGCTCTCGACCGCGGTGTTCAAAGCCGTGTCGAGTATGCCGTCAGACGCGTTCTATTCATGGGGATGGCGCCTGCCGTTCCTGCTGAGCGTCGCGCTGATCGCGATCGGCCTGTTCATCCGCCTGCGCGTCATGGAGTCGCCGGTATTCGAACAGATCAAGGCGAGCAAGCAGGTCGTGAAGGCGCCGCTGATCGAATTGCTGCGCCGGCATCCGAAAGACCTCGTGCTGACGATCGGCACGCGCTTCGCGGTCGACATCACCTTCAACGTGATCAACGTGTTCGTGCTGGTTTACGGAACGACGCGGCTCGGCTTGTCGCGTGGGCTACTGCTGAACGCCATCATTGTAGGCTGCGCGTTTGCGCTGATCACGTTGCCGCTGTTCGGCAAACTGTCGGACGTGATCGGACGCCGGACCGTCTTCATGCTCGGCGCGGTGTTCGTGGCGATCTATGGATTCGCGTTCTTTCCGTTGCTTGAGACACGCAATCCGACCTTGATTTTCGTGGCGTACGTCTGCGGTATCGCGTTGAGCCAGGCGTCGGTGTACGGCGTGCAATCGACGTGGTTTGCGGAACTGTTCGGTACGCGGGTGCGCTATACGGGTGCTTCGCTGCCGTATCAGATCGCCGGCATCATCACGTCAGGACCGACGCCATTGATCGCCACCTATCTGTTCGCGACGTATGGCCAGACGCTGCCCATTTCGATCTATATCGCGGCGACAGGGTTGCTGAGCCTGGTGTGCGCGTTTTTCCTCGCTGAGACTTTCAAGCGGGATCTGTCCGCAGAGCCGGAAGATGAAGCGGCCACAGCGCAGGGCGCGCGTGCGTCCGCTCGCTCGCCGCATCCTCTGCCGCGCTGAGCGAAAATCGATCCGGCTGCTATGCCGTCTATGCGGTCTTTCGCAAATGCGCGACGGCCTCGTAAGCGCCGTCACAACGGTGCGTCACGCAAGCGATACCATCGCTACGGCGGCCCAGCAGATCGCCTCAGGCAACCTGAATCTGTCCGCACGTTTGGCGCTCTCACCGGCGCAGCATGAATTCCGCAAAGGCCTCCGAGCCAAGCGGGCGGCTGACTAGATAACCCTGAATGGAATCGCATCCGGCGTCGTTCAGTGCTTCGGCCTGGCTTTGGCACTCGACGCTTTCCGCGATAGTCTTCATGCCGGGCGAACGAGCGAGACCGACAATGCCCCGGATGACCGCCGACGCCTTCTCTGAATCGACCAGCTCTCGAACAAACGACTTATTGATCTTCAGTGTGTCGATGGGCAGTCGGACAAGATAAGGGACTCCGGTCATGCGCGGCCAGAAGCAACCACCGCAATTGCACCGACGCACGTTTCCGGCGGCACGGCTCGCGCTGCATTGGCTACCGTCCCACCGTTTCCATCTGCTCCGGCACGCCCGCATTCAAGCAGATGTGTTTCAGTTCGGTGAAGTCCGCCAGTGCATCGTACCCGTGCAGACGGCCGAGACCACTCTGCCGATACCCACCGGTTTCCGCTTCGGCGAATAGCCGGTTGTGGTCGTTGATCCACACGGTCCCGTTGCGCAGTGCCCGGGCGATCCGATAGGCGCGCGCGACGTCGTGGGTCCACACGCTCGCGGAGAGACCGAACACCGTATCGTTGGCCTTGCTGAGCGCCTCGGCCTCGTCCTCGAAGGTCTCTAGCGTGACGAACGGCCCGAAGATCTCCTCCTGACAGAAAAACGCTTTCGGATCGCCATGCTCGACCAGCGTTGGCGCCAGGAACGCGTTGCCGTGGCTCGCACCGCGTAGCAGCACACGGTCCGCGCTTTCACACGCCCGCTCGATCGTCGCATTGACCGCATCGCGCGTGCGGTGGTCAATCAGCGCGCCGATATCGGTCGCCGCGTCGCTTCCCGGACCGACTTTAAGCGCGGCGAGCGCGGCTGTCAGTTGCTCGCGCATCTGCTGCGCTTTCGAGGCATGCACGAGCACGCGGCGCGCGGCCGTGCATTGCTGGCCGGAGATGATCGTGGCGGCGCGCGCGAGACGCGGTGCGATCGCGGCGACATCGGCATCATTGAACACCACGCAGCATGATTTGCCGCCCAGTTCGAGCGAAAGCTTTTTCATGCTGTCGGCGGCCGCGGCCATGATCCGCTTACCGGTGGCCGTCGACCCCGTGAAGCTCACTACGTCGACATCATGCGATTCGACGAGCCGCTCGCCAGCCGCATGCCCGGTCTCGTTCACCACATTGACCGCGCCCTTCGGCAGCGCGGTGCCGTCGAAGCAGTGCATCATCGCCGCGTTCAGCAGGCTGGTCTGCGCCGCCGGTTTGACGACGCTCGTGCAGCCGGCCGCCAGGGCCGGTGCGAGCGAGCGCACCAGCAGCACAGCGGGCGCATTCCACGGCACGATGATCGCGGCGACGCCGGCAGCTTCGCGCAGCATCGTGGAGATCGTGCCCGGTTCCGGCTCCAGTACGTGGCCGGGCAAATGGCGCGCAAGTCCGGCGTAATAGCGGACCTCCGAGATCGCCGCGGCGACTTCGCCGCGCGCCTGCGCGATCGCTTTGCCGTTCTCGCGCGCCATCAGCGTCGCCAGTTCTTCCCGCTTTGCATCCAGCGCCGTGGCCCAGTCGAGCAGCACGTTCTGCCGCAGCCGCGCGTCCTGTGCCCACGTGGTGCGATCGAACACAGCGCGCGCGGCGGCAATCGCCGCGTCCGCCTCTGCCGCGCCGCCGTCGGCATACAGTCCGATCGGCTCGCCGGTGGCCGGGTCGATCGCGGGCTGCGTCGGCGTGCCGGTCCAGGTGCCGGCGATCCAGTGTTGTGCGTTCATCAAATTTTCCTGATCGGGGTAGGGGTGTCCTTCGTCGCATCCAACGGCGCGGCGTTCAGCACCTTGCGCAGTTCGTCGGCGATGATCGAGATCAGCGCCTCCGCGGCGGCGCTTAGCGGCCGGCGCGGATGCGTGATGCAGATGATGTGGCGCACGATGCGTGGCGCCAGAATCGGATACGCGCGCAACGTGCCCGCTCGGACTGCGCGCTCGACCACGATACGCGGCAGGATGGTCGCGAAGCGCGTATTGCCGACCAGTTGCACGATGGTGCTGAGCACATCGATTTCGAAGCGCGGCGTCAGGAGCACGTCCTCGTGCTGCGCGGCGGTATCGAGCACGCCGCGCAGGCCGTGCCGCTTGGTCGGCAGCACCAGTTCGAGTTCGGGCAGCTTGGCCAGCTCGATCGCGTGCGGCAGCTCTGGGCCGTGTGCCGCACTGGTGGCGAGCACCATTTCTTCGTCAAGGATCGCTTGCGAATCGAGCGAGAGCTTGCCGCGCGGTTTGTTGATGAGCGCCGCATCGAGCTGGCCGCCGGCGACCCAGTCGATGAAGGTCGCGCTGTAGCCGTCGGAGACGGTGACTTCGACGTACGGATATTTCTCGTGATAGCGCGACAGTGAATCGGCCAGCACGCTTTCGCTGATCGACGCGATCAACCCGATCGACACACGCCCGGTGATGATCTCGTCGCGCTGGATCAGCTGCTGCCGCGCGTGCGCGAGGTCGCGCATGATCGGCAGGAAGAGCCGGTACATGAGCCGCCCGGCGGCGGTCGGCGTCATCCCGTGCGAGCCCCGCTCGAACAGTTGCTGATGCAGCTCTTCCTCGAGCTTCGCGATCTGCATGCTGAGCGCCGGTTGCACGATATTCAGACGCTTGGCCGCGCGAGTGACCGAGCCGTCTTCGAACAGCGCGATGAAATATTGAATCTGCTTCAGGTCCATGGGTGTTGATCAGGCTTCCGTATTTTCATTATTTTTGATGGTGACTGTCGCCGTTATCAATTCCCGTGCAGTGATAGTGCACTATTTCGTATGCACCAGCCTTGTCGATCGGTCACCAAAAGGCCCGTCGCAGCAGGGATAAAGGCGGTCGCTGTTATTAATACTCAGGACGCTGCTCCACGTCATCAGGGGTAACACTGATATCAGAATAAGTGATGTTGTAGATCAAAAAACACTATTAGAAGTTATACGCCATTCTCGCTACGCTCCATCCAAATCCACTGTGCGCTCGCTACACAAAACAACGGGCGGACATTGACACGACACATGGAGACCCAGATGAGCTCTCGCTGCACCGCTTCCCTCGATACGACGGTTTCTCCGAGTGCCGGAGGGCGTCCCGCCCGCTCGCTGCGAAGCTGGCTCGAGCACCTGTCGGCGAGCGGGCGGGTGGCCACCATCGAAAAGCCCGTCGCGCTCGAGCACGAACTCGCAGCGATCGCGAAGAAGCTCGACGGTTCGCGCGCCGTAGTTTTCGTGCAGCCTGGCGGCCATGCGATTCCGGTGGTCAGCGGTTTCATGTCGAGGCGCGCGTGGATTGCCGAAGCGATGGGCGTGAGCGAGGACCAGCTGCTGCAACGCTTTCGCGAAGCCGCCGAGCATCCGCTCGCGTGGCAGGAGGTCCCGGCGGATACCGCGCTGTGCCAGCAGGTCGTCCATGCGCAAGGGATCGATCTACACAAGCTGCTGCCCATTCCGACACATAGCGAACACGATAGTGGCCCGTACATCACCGCCGGTCTCGTGATCGCGCGCAATCCACGCACCGGCATTCAGAACGTATCGATCAACCGGATCCAGGTGCATGGACCGGACCGCATGGCGATCCTCCTGCTGCCGCGCCATCTGTACGCATTTCACCGAACCGCGGAAGCCGCGGGAGAGCCGCTCGAGCTCGCTGTGGTGATTGGCGTGGACCCGCTGACGATGCTCGCTTCACAGGCGATTACGCCGATCGATCACGACGAGCTGGAGATCGCAGGCGCGCTGCATGGCGAGCCGCTGCCGGTCGTGAAGTGCGTGAGCAATGGTGTGAAGGTGCCGGCCTTCGCGGAGATCGTGATCGAAGGGCGCATCCTGCCGAACGTGCGCGAGCAGGAAGGCCCGTTCGGCGAGTTTCCAAAGTATTACAGCGCGCGAGAGGCGCGGGAGGTGATCGAGGTCACGGCGCTCACGCATCGCGCGAAGCCGATTTATCACACGATTGTGCCGGCCGAAATGGAACATCTGCTGCTCGGCGCGATTCCGCGCGAGGCGACGTTGCTCGCGCATCTACAACGCAGCCATCCGGGTGTGAAGGACGTGCATCTTTCGGTGGGCGGCGTTTGCCGTTATCACCTGTGGATCCAGTTCGAGAAGAAGCGCGAAGGCGAAGCAAAAAACGTGATCCTGTGTGCGTTCGGCGCCCACTACGACATCAAACAGGTGGTGGTGGTGGATACCGATGTGGACGTGCACGACCCCGCCGAAATCGAATGGGCCATCGCCACGCGCTTCCAGGCCGATCGTGATCTGGTCGTGATCGAAGGCGCGCAGGGCTCACCGCTCGATCCGTCGACCACCGTGGGCCAGCCGGATGACGCCCCGCCGCATCTGCAGGGCATCAGCGCGAAGATGGGGCTCGACGCCACGCGGCCGGTGGTTTATGCGGCGCATGTGTTCACGCGCGTGCGCATTCCGGGGCAGGACTCGGTGGATCTGGAAGCGCTTGTCGCCGGCGACAACGCCGCGTTCGATACCTACCTGGGTGACGTTCATGCCTGACAACAAGCGTGAGCGGATTGTCGTGGGCATTTCGGGCGCGAGCGGCGCATTGATCGGTGTGCGCCTGCTTGCCGCGCTGCGCCGCCTCGGCACGCATGAGACGCATCTGATCGTGTCGGCCTCCGGCGCGGTGACGGCGGCTCAGGAACTGGGCATGGCGCGCGGCGATCTGGAGAGCCTCGCCGATGTGGTCTACAACGTGCGCGATATCGGCGCGGCAGTAGCGAGCGGTTCGTTCATCACCGCGGGCATGGTTATCGCGCCGTGCTCGATGAAAACGCTCGCGGGCGTGGCCAATGGCTTCGCCGACAACCTGCTCACGCGGGCCGCCGACGTCATGCTCAAGGAGCGTCGCCGACTGGTGCTGGTCGCACGGGAAACACCGCTCAATCTCGCGCACTTGCGCAACATGACGCTCGCCACCGAGATGGGCGCGATCGTGATGCCGCCGGTGCCCGCGTTCTACGCCCATCCGAAGACCATCGAGGACGTGGTCGATCACACGGTCGGCCGGATTCTGGATCTGTTCGGCATCGAGCACCGCGAGATCGCCCAGCGCTGGAGCGGACTCGCCGATGAATTCGCGGGCCGCCGCGAGGGAACTGACGAATGAACCAGCGCGACATGACCCATTCAGCCAATGCTGCGACGCTAGACGTTGAACCAACCCATGACGAAGGCGTAAAGCGTCCACAGCCCTATCTTGGCCGGCCGATGGAGCGTCTCGAAGATCCCGCGATCCTGACCGGCCGTGGCCGTTATGGCGACGATCTCGGTACCAAACCCGGCACCCTGCATGCAGCGATTCTGCGCTCACCGCATGCACATGCAGAACTCGTTGCCATTCATACCGACGCCGCGTCGAAACTGCCCGGCGTGCGCGCGATCCTGACGCGCGACGACCTGCGTGCGTGGTCGCGGCCCTTCGTGGTGGGTGTGAAATCGCCGATGGAGCAGTGGGCGCTCGCGATGGACCGCGTGCGCTATGTCGGCGAACCTGTCGCGGTGGTGCTGGCGGAATCGCGGGCCATCGCCGAAGACGGGCTCGATCTTCTCAAGGTCGAATATTCCACGCTCGATCCGGTCACGACGATCGAACAGGCGGCCAGCGAGGCGTCAACGGTGCTGCATGAAAAGGTCGGCACCAATGTGATCAGCGACCGCCGCTTCCGCTATGGCGATCCCGAAGCCGCGTTCGAGAAAGCGCCACATCGCGTGAAACTGGTCGCGCATTATCCGCGCAATACCTGTGCGCCGATCGAATGCGGCGTGGTGATCGCCGAATATCTGGCGGGCGACGAAGGCTACGACGTTACGTCGAATTTCATGGGGCCGTTCTCGCTGCACGCGGTGATGGCGATGGCGCTGAACGTGCCGGCCAATCGTCTGCGTCACAAGGCGCCGCGCGATTCAGGCGGCAGCTTCGGCGTGAAGCAGGCGGTGTTTCCCTATGTCGTGCTGATGTGCCTCGCCTCCCGCAAGGCCGGCGCCCCGGTGAAGTGGGTCGAGGACCGGCTCGAACATCTGAGCGCGGCGACCTCCGCGACGGCACGCCTGTCGACGCTCGAGGCGGCTGTCGAAAGCGACGGCCGTATTACCGCGCTCTCATACGATCAACTTGAAGATTGCGGGGGCTATCTGCGCGCGCCGGAACCGGCGACGTTCTACCGGATGCATGGCTGCCTGACAGGCGCGTATGCCATCGACAATCTGCTGGTGCGCAATCGCGTCGTGCTGACCAACAAGACGCCCACGGGTCTCGTGCGCGGCTTCGGCGGCCCGCAGGTTTACTTCGCACTCGAACGGTTGATGCAACGCATCGCGCTTGAGTTGAAGCTGGATGTGCTCGACGTGTATCGCCGCAATTTCGTCGCCGCCGATGCCTTCCCGTATCGCGCCGCAGCGGGCGCCTTGCTCGACTCGGGCAACTATCAGGAGGCGCTGCGCCGTGCGCTGGCCGAAGGCGGCTATGACGAATTGCGTGCGCGCCGCGAGGCGGCGCGCAAGGATGGGCGGCTGTACGGCATCGGCTTCGCGGCGATCGTCGAGCCGTCGGTGTCGAACATGGGCTATATCACGACGGTGATGCCTGCCGAAGCGCGCAGGAAGGCCGGCCCGAAGAGCGGAGCGATCGCGAGCGCCACGGTCAGCGTCGATCTGCTAGGCGGCGTGGTGGTGACGATCGCGTCGACGCCCGCGGGCCAGGGGCATATGACGGTGTGCGCGCAGGTGGTCGCGGATGTGCTCGGCGTCTCGCCTCAAGACATCGTCGTCAATGTCGAGTTCGATACGCATAAGGACGCGTGGTCGGTGGCGGCGGGCAATTACTCGAGCCGCTTTGCCGGCGCGGTGGCGGGCACGGTGCATCTGGCGGCCGTGCGCGTACGCGACAAGGTCGCGCGCATCGTGTCGAAGCAGTTGGGTTGCGCGCCGGAAGATGTGCGTTTCGAAGGCGGCCGCATTTATGCCAGGGGAGCAGAGGATCGCGCGCAGCCGTTCGGCCGCGTCGCCGCCAATGCGCCGCATTGGGCGCCCGCGCTCTTGCCCGAAGGCGAGGAGCCCGGCCTGCGTGAGACCGTGTTCTGGAATCCGCCGAACATGGCGGCGCCGGACGAGAACGATCGCATCAACACGTCGGCGGCTTACGGGTTTGCCTTCGACATGTGCGGAGTGGAAGTGGACCGCGCCACGGGTCGCGTGCGGATCGACCGATATGTCACCGCGCACGACGCCGGCACGCTGCTGAACCCCGCGCTCGCCGATGGCCAGATTCGCGGCGCGTTCGCGCAAGGTCTCGGCGCAGCGTTGATGGAGGAATTCCGCTACGGCGCGGATGGCAGCTTCCAGTCGGGCACGCTCGCCGATTATCTGATGCCGACCACCTGCGAAGTGCCCGATCCGGTGATCGTGCATCTGGAAACGCCGAGTCCGTTCACGCCGTTGGGCGCGAAAGGACTCGGCGAGGGCAACAACATGAGCACACCGCCGTGCATCGCGAATGCGGTGGCGGACGCACTCGGCGTCGACGATATCCGTTTGCCGTTGACGCCTTCGAAGGTCATGGCGCTCATCGGTATCGACGACCCCGCGCCGTCGCGTCCCGAGTTGTGTGACAGGCCACCGGCGAAACCGGCGATGCCCGGCGGCGGAAAGGCGCTGACCGCGCAAGGCAGCGTCGATTTGCCGGCGTCGCCGGAAGCCATTTTCGCCGTGCTGCTCGATCCGGACGCGCTCGCCAGAGTGATACCGGGTTGCCACGCGCTCGAAGCCGAAGGCACGAACCAGTATCGCGCCGACGTGACGGTCGGCGTGGGCATGATCAAGGCGCGCTTCGAAGCGAAGATCGGCTTGTCGGAAATCGACGCGCCACATCGGCTGCGTTTGGCCGGCGCGGGCATGTCGTCGCTCGGCAGCGCGCGCGGCAGCGGCCTCGTCGAGTTGACGCCGATCGAAAGCGGCACGCGTCTTTCCTATGACTACGAAGCCCAGGTGTCGGGCAAGGTCGCGGCCGTCGGCGGACGCATGCTCGAAGGGGCGGCCAAGGTCGTGTTGCGGCAACTGTTCGAATCGCTTGGACGCCAGGCCGCAGGCAAACCGGTGAAAACCGGAGGCGGGTGGCTATCGCGCTTGCTCGCACGTTTCAGGAGACAGGTATGAAACCCGCGCCGTTCGATTATCTGCGCGCGATGACCACGCAGGACGCGCTCGACGCACTCGCGCAAAACGGCGAAGACGCCCGCGTGCTGGCCGGGGGGCAGTCGCTGATGGCGGTACTGAACATGCGGCTCGCGCAGCCTCGCATGCTGGTCGACATCTCGCGCACGGACGAACTGAACGCGGTGCGCATCGATAACGAAGCAGGCCGGCTGATTGTGGGCGCGGCTGCCACGCAGGGCAGCGTCGAATGGCGCGCGTCACTGCGCGACGAAGTACCCCTGCTGGCGATGGCGTTCCCGCACATTTCGCACTTTCAGATTCGCAATCGCGGCACCGTGTGCGGCTCGATTGCACACGCCGATCCGAGCGCGGAATTGCCCCTTGTGCTGGCGGCGCTCGGTGGCGACGTGACACTGCGTTCGAAAAAGAAGAAGCGTGTCTTGAAGGCCGAGGAATTTTTCCAGGGGATGTTGATGACCGCGCGTGAACCGGACGAATTGGTCGAAGCGGTGCGCTTCCCGCTGAAGAAGCCCGGCGAACGCTACGGTTTCACCGAATTCTCCGCGCGTCACGGCGATTTCGCGATGGTCGCGTGCGCGGCGGTGGTGACGAGCGACTCGATCCGCCTGGCGGTGGGCGGCGTTGCGGATCGGCCGGTGGTCGAGACATGGCCGCGTTTGCACGGCGAAGAACTACGCAGTGCATTGAACGATTTGAGCTGGAAGCTGGGCGCGCAGGACGACGCGCATATTAGCGCGACCTATCGCCGGCATCTGGTCCGGCAACTCGGATGGCGCGTGATCGAGGAGGCAAAGTAAAGTGAGCAACACGTCTGAAGACAACATCATGCGGCAGGGTGACCGGCAGTGCATCACGCTGACGCTCAATGGCCGCGAACGCAGCGGCTATTGCGAGCCACGCGAACTGCTGTCGGATTTTATCCGTCACGAACTGGGCGCGACCGGCACGCATGTCGGTTGCGAACATGGCGTCTGCGGCGCGTGCACGGTACACATCGACGGCGTGGCAGGGCGTTCTTGCCTGATGCTGGCGGTGCAGGCGCAAGGGCGTCGCATCGATACGGTCGAGGGCCTCGCGCCCGATATGGTGCTCGGCGATCTGCAGCAGGCGTTTCAACGCCACCACGCGTTGCAGTGCGGCTTCTGTACGGCCGGCATTCTGATGTCGTGCGCGGACTATCTGAAGCGCGTGCCCGATCCCACCGAGGCGCAGGTGCGCGACATGCTCTCGGGCCATCTGTGTCGCTGTACGGGTTATACGCCGATCGTCGCAGCGGTGTTGGACGTGGCGGCAGGACGTCAGGCAGGCAAGCAGGCCGGTGAGACTTTGGAGACCGCTCATGCTTGATCTCGGCCGAACCTATCTGCAAAGCGTAGAGCGCAGCCCGAACGCGCTCGCTCTGGTCGATGGCGCCCTGACACTGACCTATGCGCAGTGGCATCGCATCATTGTGAACGTCGCCGAAGGCCTGCGCGAACTGGGTCTCGCGCACGGGGACCGGCTGCTCGTCGTGCTGCAAAACCGCTGGGAAATGGCAACCTTGCACTGGGCCTGCCAGTTCGCCGGCATTGTGATCGTGCCGTTGAACTGGCGCGCCAAGCCTGACGAACTCGACTACTGCGTGACCGACGCCGGCGTGAAGGCGATCGTCTATGAACCGGTCAGTGCCGAAGCGGTCACGCAAAGCACGGCTGCGCAAAATCTGCCGCGCATCGGGCTCGACGACGCGCAAGGCCACACCGCCAGATTCTCAACACTCCTTGTCGAGTGCTCGCATGATGCAAGCATCCAGACCATTCGTGCGAATGCGGACGACTACTCGCTGATTCTCTACACGTCGGGCACGACAGGTAAGGCCAAAGGCGTGCCGCGCCGTCACCGTCATGAGCGGGCTGCCGCGCTCGCCCATGTCGCGCAGAACCTGTACCGGCATGGCGAGCGCACGCTCGGGGTGATGCCGCTGTATCACACGATGGGCGTGCGCTCGCTGCTCTCGATGGCAATGGTTGACGGCGTGTTCGTTTGCGCGCGCCGCTGGAACGCGCGCTTCGCGCTCGATTCAATCGCGCAGTATCAGATCAGCTGCCTCTATCTGGTGCCGACGCTTTATCACGATCTGCTGGCCGATCCGGCTTTCGCCGATATCGACACGACCTCGGTCAAAAAGCTCGGCTTTGCCGGCGCACCGATGAACGACGGTTTGCTCAAGCGGCTCTCGGCTGCTTTCAAACCCGAACTGTTCGTCAATCACTACGGCTCGTCGGAGGTCTACACCTTCAGCATCGACCAGGATGCAACGCAGAAACCGGGCAGCGCAGGGCGTGCTGGCATCAATACGCGCCTGCGTGTCGTGAAGCTCGATGCGCAAACGCCGGAGGACCTGGCGCAGGTTGGCGAAGAAGGCCAGATCATCGCCGACCTGCTCGGCGACGAAGCTTTCGAAGGCTACTGGAACCGCCCCGACGCCAACGCCAGGTCATTGCGCGACGGCTGGTATTTCACCGGCGACACCGGCTTCTTCGACGTCGAAGGCGACCTGTACGTGTCGGGACGCGTCGACGACATGATCATTAGCGGCGGCGAGAACATTTCGCCGGTCGATATCGAATCGGTGCTGTCTCTGCATCCCGCCGTCGACGACGTGGCGGTGGCCGGCGTGAAGGACGAGCGGTGGGGCCAACGGGTCGTCGCCTTCGTCAAACGCCGCGAATACGTCGATGCTGAAACGCTCGATGCGCATTGCCGCACGTCCGATCTCGTCAACTTCAAGCGGCCGCGCGAATACGTCTTCGTTGACGACATTCCGAAATCGCCGGTTGGCAAGATCTTGCGCCGCAAGCTGTCCGCGGGCGAGTACGAACGCGACGAACGTGGTCAGCCTCACGACGGTAACGACGGCAACCACAGCCGCGCCAGCGGCGAATTCATTGCCACACACACGGAAACTACCAAGGAGTAACCCCATGACCGACTTGATCCACCGCGGCCAGAGCCTGCTGCAAGAACTCGACGGCTTTTCGATCGAGATCGACGCCGAGCGCGAGCGGGCCGACATTATCCTGCATCGCCCGCCGTTTAACGTGATTTCGATGCATGCACGCGACCAGTTGCGTGCGGCCTTCGAAGCACTCGACGAAGACGAGCGCGTGCGCGTGATCGTCGTGCGCGCCAAGGGTGAACACTTCTCGAGCGGCGGCGACATCAAGGGCTTTCTCGAGGCGTCGCCGGAACACGTGTCCAAACTCGCCTGGAATATCGCGGCACCCGCGCGCTGCTCGAAGCCGGTGATCGCCGCCAATCGCGGTTTCTGCTTCGGCGTGGGTTTCGAACTGTCGCTCGCGTGCGATTTCCGCATCGCTACCGACACGACCTTCTACGCACTGCCGGAACAGAAGCTCGGCCAGATCCCGGGCTCGGGCGGCTCGGCGCGTTTGCAGCAGATGGTGGGCGTCGGCCGAACCAAGGACGTCGTCATGCGCTCGCGCCGCATTCCGGGCAAGCAGGCCTACGACTGGGGCATCGCGGTGGAGTGCGTGGCCGATGCGCAACTCGAAGCCACGACTGATGCGTTGGTGGATGAACTGCGGGCCTTCTCGCCGCTCGCGCAACGCACCGCCAAGAAGCTGCTGAACGATAGCGAAGATGCGCCGCTCTCGATCGCGATCGAACTGGAAGGGCATTGCTATAGCCGTCTGCGCACGTCCGACGATTTCCGCGAGGGGGTCGAAGCGTTTCATGGCAAACGCAAGCCGGTGTTTCGCGGCAGTTGAACCGAACGCCGCACAACATAGCGGCAACACCCCGTAGCGAATAAAAAACCGCAGGAGACCAGGCATATGGAGCGTTTCGATTACGTGATTGTGGGCGGTGGATCAGCCGGATGCGTGCTTGCGCATCGGTTGTCGGCGGTACCCTCGTTGCGCGTCGCGTTGATCGAGGCGGGCAAGGATACGCCGCCGGGCGCCGTGCCCGCAGAGATTCTCGACAGCTATCCTATGCCGGTTTTCTGTGGCGACACGTACATCTGGCCGGAGCTCAAAGCGAGCGCCACCCGAACGGCCGCACCGCGTGTCTATGAGCAAGGGCGCGTGATGGGTGGCGGATCGAGTATCAACGTGCAATCGGCCAATCGCGGCCTGCCGCGCGACTACGACGGCTGGGCCGCCAATGGCGCAACCGGCTGGGCGTGGCAGGACGTGCTGCCGTATTTCCGCAAGCTCGAACGCGACGTGAATTTCCCGGAAGGCGAATTGCACGGCGGCGATGGGCCGGTGCCTATTCGCCGTGTCCTTCAGGCCGACTGGCCGCCGTTCTGCCATGCGTTTGCCGACGGGATGCGTAAAAACGGCTTCGCCAGCCTGCAGGACCAGAACGGCGAATTCGGTGACGGCTACTTTCCCGGCGCGTTCTCGAATCTCGACGACAAGCGCGTCTCGACCGCCGTCGCCTATCTGGATGCGCAGACGCGCAGGCGCCGCAATCTGCACATTTATCCGGACCTGCGCGTCGAGCGCATTGTGATGGAGGGCATGGTCGCGCGCGGTGTGGTGGCTGTCGCGAGCAACGGTGCCCACGTGCGTTTCGAGGCGAATGATGTAGTGCTCTGTGCAGGCGCCTTGCAATCGCCGGCGCTGCTGATGCGAGCGGGCGTCGGCGCGAGGGAAGATCTGAGCGCGCTCGGCATCGATTGCATGATCGATCTGCCGGGCGTGGGGCGTAATCTTCAGGATCATCCGTCGCTGACCTTCTGCCATTTTCTCGAGCGACGTTATCGCATGCCTTTGTCGCGGCGCCGCGCGAGTATGACAGCCGCGCGTTTCACCTCCGGCGTGGCAGGGTGCGATGCGTCCGATCTGTATCTGTCGAGTGCGACTCGTGCCGCATGGCATGCGCTCGGCAACCGGCTCGGGCTGTTCTTTCTCTGGTGCAATCGCCCGTATTCACGCGGCCGTGTGCGACTCGTTTCACCCGACGCCGCGGTGCCGCCGCGCGTCGATCTGAATCTGCTCGACGATCCACGCGATGTCGCGCGCCTCGCTTTCGGCGTACGAATGCTGGCGAAAATCGTCGAGGCCTCGGGGCTCGGTCACGATCCACGCGACTTTTTCCCCGCGGCGTTTTCACCACGGGTCAAGGCGCTTAGCCGCGTCGGAACCGGCAACGCCGCGCTGACCTCGATGCTTGGGGTGCTGCTCGACACACCTGCGCCGATCCGGCGGGCGTTGATCGAACGGTTTTTCACGCGAGGCCAGAAAATGTCCGCACTGCTTGCCGATGAGCACGCACTTGAGTCGTTCATCCGCGCCAATGTGTTCGGCGTATGGCACGCGAGCGGCACCTGCAAGATGGGCGATGCGAACGACGTCATGGCTGTGACGGACAACGCGGGCCTCGTGCGTGGCGCGCAGGGCTTGCGGGTCGTCGATGCGTCACTGATGCCGCGGCTGCCTTCGGCGAATACGAATATCCCGACCATCATGATGGCCGAAAAGATCGCCGACGCGATGCTCGCGCGAAGGTACACGGGCGCAGCGTCGAACACGACGCCGCCCCCGGTGGTCGATCAATAAGGTTTCTTAACACAACTAAGAGCACGCAATCCAGAACGTGCCTTACAACGGGGGCGATCGAAAGACGGCCCGCTGAAAATCAAGGAGATGACGATGTCCGTAGCAGCGCAGAATGGCGCCGCCTTGCCCGCGGTAGACCAGCGGCAAGTGATGGGTGCAGTAGTGGCCTCGTGCCTCGGTTGGGCACTGGATTTGTTCGATCTGTTCGTCTTGCTGTTCGTCGCACCGGTAGTTGGACGGCTGTTCTTTCCGTCCGAACACGCCATGCTCTCGCTCGCCGCGGTCTATGCATCGTTTGCCGTGACCCTGCTGATGCGCCCGCTCGGCTCGGCATGGTTCGGCTCCTACGCGGACCGGCACGGCCGCAAGGGCGCGATGATCACTGCGGTGGTCGGCGTGGGTCTCTCGACAGCAGCCTTCGGCTTGCTGCCGACGGTCGCGCAAGTCGGCCTGGTCGCGCCGATCCTGTTCCTGATGCTGCGTTTGATACAAGGCGTATTCGTCGGCGGCGTGGTGGCGTCGACGCACACCATCGGCACCGAATCGGTCGCGCCGAAATATCGCGGCGCCGTGTCGGGGCTGATCGGTGGTGGCGGGGCGGGACTCGGCGCATTGCTCGCATCGCTCGCCTATCTGGCGATGTCGGCGATCTTCCCGGGCGACCTGTTCGACGTGTGGGGCTGGCGCTGCATGTTCTTCACCGGCATTGTGAGTTCGATTCTCGGCTTGTTCGTCTTCAGTAGTCTGGAAGAGTCGCCGCTGTGGAAGAAGCTGGCCGCCGAGAAGGCCGCCATGCAGAACACAGCCGCACCGGTCGAGGTCGTCCGCTCGCCGATCCGCACGCTGTTTTCACGTGACTATCGCTCGATTCTGTTCATCAATCTGCTGCTGACGATCGGCGGCGGTAGCGGCTATTACCTCACGTCCGGCTACCTGCCGACCTTCCTCAAGGTGGTGAGTCACGCACCGAACGGCGCCGCGGCCGCGATTCTGATGATCTCCAGCGTCGCGGTGGTCGTCGCGTCCACCGCGGCGGGACATCTGAGCACCTTCATCGGACGCAAAAGCGCGTTCGTCTGGATCGGCCTGATTCGTCTGTTCGCGCTGCCTGCGCTATTCCTGCTGCTGCCCACAGCGCAAAGCATCACGACAATCGGCGTCTACGCGGTGATTCTGAGCGCGCTCGGCAGCGCCGGCTACGCGCCGATTCTGATCTTCCTGAACGAACGCTTTCCGACCGCGATTCGCGCCACGGGCACGGGGCTGTCATGGAACATCGGCTTCGCGATCGGCGGGATGATGCCGACCGCCGTCTCGCTGGTGGCAAAAGACGCCAGCCAGTTGCCGATGACCCTCGCGATCTTTGCCGGGGCGATCAGCGTAATTTTCCTGGTGGGGGCGTTCATCGTGCCGGAGACCCTCGGCAAGCTCGATAACGGCACCGCCCGCGAGGCCGCCTAATGCATTCCAGCGGGCGCAAAAGCGCGCCCGCATTGCTCAGATACAGGAGACATCAATGAAATACGACGAGGACGTTCGCGCACGCTCATACCAGTTTCGCGACGATTATGTTGCGGCCACGCCGCCCTGGTATCGCGGTGAACTGCACCTTGGCTTCACACTGCTCTTCACGGGTGCAGTGATCGGGTACTGTTTCACGCAGCTTCATGCGCCCACGCTTGCCGAATGGATGGCGGTCATTCCGCTCTTTCTGTTCGGCAACTGGGCAGAGTGGGCCGCGCATCGCTACGTGCTGCATCGCCCGACGAAGTACTTCAGCATGATCTACAAGCGGCACTGCGCGGTCCATCACAGGTTCTTCACGCACGTCACGCTCGAATACAAGGGCCAGCGGCACTGGCGCGCCCTGTTGTTTCCGCCGTTTGCGCCGGTCGCGTTTGTGCTGGCCGCAGTGCCGTTCGCGCTCGTCATGGGTTATGTGTTTTCGCGCAATGCGGGGTATATCGCGCTGTTCACGATGGCGGCGTACTACCTGATGTACGAGGGTCTGCACACACTGTCGCACGTCACCGACTGCCCGTTGCTCGACCGCGTTCCGTTCGTCAATACCGTGCGGCGCTTGCACGTCACGCACCACGATCCCGAACTGATGGCGACGCAAAACTTCAACCTGACGTTTCCCATCTGCGACACGCTGTTCGGCACGCGCAGGGATGCGCCGCGCACCGCACGCGAGCCGCTGGCGCGTCGTCCATAAGGAGCTTCAGTGGCCTTTTCGCAATAAGGGACCTGCTATGCTGAAGCCCCGGGAACGAGCGATCTGATCGATGAAGCAGAACCTGAATCCGGCTGTAGCGAAGGTGTTCAATAAGCCTGCGCGAAATCGAAGAGCTGCTGTTTGAACGTCGGCCTGAAAGCGCGGGCCGACGTCTGCTATTTATTCCGCTCCTTCGCGCCCGGCATGGCGGGCTGTCTCTTGCTGAGCCATTGCTCGCCTCGCCAACATGCCCAAAGTGTGCATCTCCTCTTCAACGTCCGGGGTCCACGGACGGCCATAGTTAAGCCGGATGTGACGGCGAAATTCGCAGCTGCATGAAAAGATTGCACCAGGCGCTATCGCGATTTCGTGCGCTTTCGCCATCTCGAACAACTGCACTGCCTCGACTCCTTCTGGAAGTTCCACCCATAGAAAGAATCCGCCCGGCGGCCGGACCACTGATGTCCCCTGAGGGAAGTACCTGACGACGGCGGCCACCATCCGGGTCTGAAGGGACGCCAGGTCGCGACGCAGTTTGCGTAGAAGCCGGTCGTAGTCCCCGTGCTCAAGGTAGTCGGCAATTGCGCATTGCGCGGGCACAGACGCCGGGGCCATCGTCAGCCAACGCGCGTGCTCAATTCTCGCGGCGTATCGCCCCGCCGCTACCCAGCCGAGGCGTAGGCCAGGCGCAAGGCTTTTCGAAAACGAACCGCAGTGCAGCACGAGGCCTTTAGAATCGAAGCGCTTCGCTGGACACGCCGGCGTCAAACCAAAATGCAGTTCGCGGAATACGTCGTCCTCGATTAGCGGTACGCCATGTTTTGCCAGCAGCCTCACGAGCGCCTCCTTCCGTTCATCGGAGAGCGTCGCGCCGGTAGGCTGGTGCAGCGTCGTCATAAACCAGCAAGCCCGCACCGGATGCTGCCGCAACGTCTGCGCTAACGCGCCGAGGTCGAGTCCACGGTGTGGATCGACAGGGATTTCCACGGCCTTCAGATGCAGGCGCTGAACCGCATCTTGCACAGCATGGAAAGCAGGCCGTTCTATTGCGATGGTGTCGCCAGGCCGCGTCAGAACCTGCAGACACAGAATCAGTGCATCGAGCGCGCCGCTCGTCACAACAACCTCATCGATTGGAACGGTAACACCCGTGACAATGTAGCGCAGGGCGATCTGGCGACGCAGATCTGCTTCCGCCTTTCCCGCCGACAAGGCATTCCGGGAACTGGCCATCCGCCGGGTCGCCGCAGTCAACGAGCGCGAGATCCGGCCAAACGGGAACAACTGGGCACTTGGCTCCGAAGAGCCAAGCCCCGGATACGCGCATCGACGCTGAGCCTGCATGAAGCGGATAACCAGGCTGTCGTCATCGTCCTCGTCAATACTGCGCCTGGAAACGATCGTTAGGGATTTCGTTGGCGCAGGGCGACTTGCGACGAAATAACCCGACCGAGGTCTTGCTACGATCAGGCCTCGTCGTTCGAGCGTGTAGTAAGCCTGGAAAACCGTTGAAGGGCTGACGCGGTACGAACCGCTCGCCTGGCGCACCGACGGGAGCCGCACGCCAGGCTCAAGCGTACCGTTCGCAATCAGGTTTTCGAACTCTGCCGCCAGTTGGAGATAGCGCTTCATTATTATGTCATGCTAATTAATGAAAATTGACCCGGGTTGCTCCGGGTGCGGGCGGAATGCCTCCTTTAGAAATTTCGGACCCGCCAGCCGAGCACGGTTGCGGCTCCCGCCGGCTTTGAGGACGGGGCGTTGGTGGTCTGGAGAAATGCCTTCAGCTGGCTGGCGCCGAGTGCACGACTGTAGAAGAAACCTTGACCGAATTCGGCCCGGCTTGCCCGCGCGATGTTGTGATGCGCCGCGTTCTCAATGCCTTCGACCACGACCACGGCGCCCATCTCATGCCCCATGCTCGTCAACGCATTGATCTGTCTGGAGCGCTCATCGGGATCCATTCCCAGCACGTCCCTGTCAATCTTCACCATCTCAAAGGTCATGTCTGCCGGCAGTTCAAGTCCGACGTCAATGGGACGCACGCCCGACAGCGCAAAACGCATTCCTTTATCACGCGCCCGCGCCATCATCGGGATGAGACGTTTTCTGAACTTCCTCGCGCTGCTTGCCCCGATCCTCAGTATTAGCGGTGGAAGACCGAGGGAGCCAACGTCATCCAGGTCCGCGATGAACGCGGAACTTACCAGGTAAGAAGCGGGAGCGGTAACGCCCAGGTAGAGCGATTTCGGAGCGCCCATTTCCCGCAGATCCTGAGCGGCACGCGACAGGACGAATCGCGTCATTGGCCCAATCAGGCTACTGCTCTCAATGAACTCCATGTAGTGGGCCGGCCCCAGCGCGCCATATTTTTCGTTGTCCCACCGCAGGAATGCTTCGACGCCGACACACTTGGCCCGCCGCACGCCCACGACAGGTTGATACTCAACATGGAACCGGCCACGACGCAGCCCTGCACGCGCTGCGCGCAGCAAGGACTTATCGTAGCGAAACCACCTTTTGAGGGCCCAACCGACAACAACGACCGAGACCACCACCAGGATCGGCCACAATACAAAGCCCAATATGGTCCATACTGAAGTACGCTGCGTAGCAGTGCTCGCCGAAGGCTGCACCGAGGCCAGTGTGTCGGCGTCGATCGAAGGTGAGACCGCTTGAGTTTCACAATCGCTACCCAATGAGCAATCCGGGGTCGACATCACTGCTGGTTCCGGCGACTGCTCCGCCCGGTCGACCCGCGACGCGATACCGGCTACTGCGTCAGAGGCCAGAAGGCCGCCTCGTTCTGCCGCCGCGCGGTCGCTGAGTTGCCACCGCAGTTCCCTAAGCAGCGTCGCAACGTTCGACCCCGAACTGGCCATCGCTGCAGCGGTGCCGGCGGCATCGCCACGCGTATCGTCCAGCGAATCGCAAGTATTCGTCAGTATAGGCATCGGGCCCGCAACCGGTCCGGCAAGGGTGGCGGGAATAGCGGGCAACTGCGCAATGGACGCGCAGGCTGAGCCGAAGCGAATCGGGGGCGCTGGTGGACCAGCAAACCAGTCCGTCAGTCGTTGCCAGACGGTGCGTTCAAACGTATGACTGCGACTGGAACCAGGGTCGGCCGGACCTGCAAGGGCGAGTGCGGTGCCTGCGCAGGTGACCAGCACGACTGCCATACCTCGTTTCCAGGCCCGACGGAGCGCGATGAACGCGCTGCATTTGATGGTTGATACCGGGAACCCAAATGCCATTGATTTTTCGTTAAAAGATTCGGCTTAAAAATCGCTATCGATTGGCCGGCTACGCGTAGGCGAAACATCGAAAGAAATGGACACTGTCTGCGCCGCACTTTGCCAGCGTGTGCGCGTCCGCAATAGACGCAGATTGCAAAAGAAAGGCCGTATCAGATTGATAAGTGGCATTCTTCTAACGTTGAGTGTGTGCGCTACCAGGGCTGGTGCGACGCCCACAACGGTGTTATCTGTGAGGAGTACAAGTTGAAACGGTACGAGCAGCTAGCCGACCAACTCAGTGAGCTCATCAAGCGCGGTGATCTGCCACCCGGCGCGCGTATCCCTTCGGTTCGCGCGGCGTGCAAGGCTTGGGGCGTGAGTCCTGCGACAGTATTTCGTGCCTACTATCTGCTCGAAAATCGGGGTATGATCAAGGCGCGCCCGCGTTCAGGCTATTTCGTGTCGCCGAGTTCCGGAGAATTACCGCGGCAAAGGCCCAAGACCTCGCTGAGTACCGACACGAAGACCGTCAATGTCAGCGACCTTGTCTTTGAGGTCCTCAAGACGATCAGGCAGGCCGAGACCGTCCCACTTGGCTCAGCGTTCTTGAGCCCTGCGCTGTTTCCGATGGCGCGTGTCGGAAAGTCGTGCGCGACGGTCAATCGTTCAACGCGCCTGGCCAGCATGGTTGACGGACTGCCGCCAGGGCACGAAGGATTGCGCCGGCAGATTTCGTTGCGTTACCTGATGGCGGGGATGACGGTGCCTGTCGACGAGATAATCATTACGAGCGGGGCACTCGAAGCCCTGACGCTAAGCGCCCAGTTGCTCGCCGCGCCAGGCGATGTGATCGTGATCGAAAAGCCGACGTTCTATGCAGCGCTGCAGGCTATCGAGCGTCTGAGGCTGAACGTAGTGGAGATTCCTGTTGACCCGGTGGAGGGTCATGATCTGGATGCGCTCGCGCGGGCGCTGCAGCAACATCCGGTTCGCGCCTGCTGGTTCATGACCTCGTTTCACAATCCGACCGGGGTGACGCTGAGCGATTCCAGGAAGCAGGCGCTGGTTGATCTGCTCGCCAGACACGACGTGCCGCTCATCGAGGATGACGTCTACAACGAGCTGCATTTTGGCGCGGACCCGGTGCGTCCGGCCAAATTCTTCGACCGGAACGGTCTTGTCATCCATTGTGGGTCGTTCGCGAAGTGCCTCGCGCCCGGATATCGTATCGGCTGGGCGGCAGCCGGAAGGTTCGCGGGCAGGCTGGAACGTGCGAAATGGATGACCACGCTATCGGCCAGCATGCCGGCGCAGCGCGCAATCGCCGACTATCTGGAGCACGGCGGCTATGAACGTTTCCTGCACAAACTACGTCGCGAGTTGGCCCTTCAGCAATCGCAGATGCTCGACGCGATTAGCCGGTACTTCCCGGCCAATACGATGGCGGCGAGGTCTGGCGGCGGTTATTTCACGTGGGTGGTGCTACCGGATCACGTCGACTCGATACACCTCTTCCAGGCTGCGCTCAACAGTGGCATCAGCATCGCGCCCGGACCTATCTTCTCTGCGGACGGCGCCTTTCGACACTGTGTGCGTCTGAACTATGGATACCCGTGGTCGGCGCAGCTCGATAAAGCGATCGCGACACTAGGCGCCCTGTGCGCTGATGAATCGCGTTGCGGCGCAAAGCTGACCGGTCCGGTTCGGCCGGCATGACACGGGCGTCGATCTCAACCGTACACCCCGGCCGGTGAATCGTGAAGCTCGTGCACGACAATACGCGCCTTGCCTGCGACTTTCGCGCGATACATTGCGGCATCCGCCGCGCGTAACAGGGCTTCGCCACTCAATGACGCTGCCTGGTCGCGCGGTAGCATGCCGATACTCGCCGATAACTGGACGACCTTCGCTCCGAACGTTAGGGGCTGGCTCAGTGTCTGCAGAATCGCCCGTGCAATTTTCTCCAGTGCAGCACGATCGATTGCAGGGCCGGCCAGCAGCACCGTGAACTCATCTCCGGCATGCCGCGCAACCAGATCCCCACCACGTACGCAGCGGCTGATCCGGCGCGCGGCTTCAACCAGTACTTCGTCGCCGCACTGATGCCCGTAGGTATCGTTGACAGCCTTAAAGCCGTCCAGGTCGATAAACATGATGGCAGCCACACCGTCGCCGCCTGCTGCGCATGCCTCATCCAGCCTCTCGAGGAACGAGCGTCTGTTCGGCAGGCCGGTCAGCGCGTCGTGAAACGCCTGATGCCGCAGGCGATCGAGCAACGCCGTTCGCTCGGTCACATCGTGCACTAGCAGGTAGTACCCGTCAGCAGACTGATCGTGCACGCGACGCGGCACCAGCACACCACGCAGGACACGGTGGGTCCCATTTAGCGTCGCTCCGACCTCGTACTCGACCCTTTCGCCGTTAAGCACGCGTTGGACGTACGGCTCGATGGCAGCAAAATAGTCGGCGTCGAGAACCTCATGGGTGAGCTGTCCCACAATCTCCTCCGGGTCCAACCCCATCCACTCGCGATAGGTTGAGTTGGCGAACCGAAAACGTCGCTCACCGTCGACGTAAGCGACCAGCACCGGCAGATTGTCAGCGATGGCGCGCAAATCTACGCGCGTGGCTCCCAATTGTCGCTCGGCGTTCGTCAGTTGCTCATGCGCCCTGCGCAGAACTTCCGACGCCTCATGGGCTCCCCGATGCAACGCAGCCTCGCGCACATCGCGCGCGGTTTTTTCCCGTTGCTCCGCTTGGGTATCGTGAATGACAAACAGCCAGCCTCCGTCGCGGGTCGACGTCGTCTGCTTCAGTGCCACCTGCACTCGCGCGGGCTTACTTTGCTTGTTGCGCAACCGGAACGTCACATCGAGCGTCAACACCTCGACCCCGCGGCCACGATTGAGTGCCTGCACGGCCTGTTCAAGCTTGGTCCGGTCGCTCGCATCCAGCAGATCGAGTATGTTCGTTTTCGTCAACGGAGCGCGCGAGTGCGCGAAGAATTTCACGCAGGCATCATTCATGTGCCGCCACTCCCAGTCCCTGCCGATATGCGCGATAGCGACCGGAGTCCGATGGAACGTCTCGACGTAAAGCGCATGCTGGGCCTGAAGCCGGTCGATCGCCTGAAGCACCTGCAAACGATCAGAGCTGTCCAGCTTGCGCAGGCCAACTTCGTGCTCGATCATTTGACCCAGGTCTACCAGCATCTGACGCTGTTGGCGCGTGAAGCGCCGCGGCATCGAGTGCATCACGCATAGCATACCGATGGGTTTGCCGCACGGTAGACGCAGCGCAATGCCTGCGAAAAAGCGGATCCCCAATTCGCTGGTTGCCAGTGGCCCCTGCGCAAGCTCCGCATCGGACAACGCATCCCTGACGACGAACGGTTCCTCGCATTGGAGCGTCCGGCGATAGTACGTCCCCACATGGAATACGACGTCCCGTTCGCACCCGGTTGCGCCTATGACTTCTGGCTGGCCCGGTCTGTCGAGACATACGACGGATATTGGTAAATTCAGCGCGCGCGCGGCGACCCGGGTCACGCGCTCAAAGTACTGATCGTAGTCGCTTTCTGGGGGCAGGGGGGCGCTGGCTGATTGTCGTTGCTGTTGTTGTTCTTGCTGCGCATCCATGATGCATTCGTCTTTCACGCTTCATGCTCCGTTCCGGTCACATCATGTAATGTATTTATCGACGCCGACGCCGACGCCGACGCGAACGCACGGAGCTGATCGACCGCCATCGGCTTCCCATACCAGTATCCCTGCGCGAGGTCGATTCCCGAGCGCTGTACCACATCGTGTTCCGCAGCGCATTCGACGCCTTCCACGACAACTTTCGCACCAAGTGCATGCACTAACGCGGCTACCGACTTCAGAAACTGGATGCGCGCTTCGCCGCGCAGGGCTAGAAATCGCCGGTCTACCTTCACGTAATCAAACCGGAAGTCCGCGAGTAAGTCCAGATTGCTGAAGCCGGTGCCGAAATCGTCGAGTGACAGGCGTACGCCGCGTTGCTTCATGTGGCTAAGCGCCGTGACAACCCGCGGCGTACGCTCGACGCAGCTGCGCTCGGTGAGTTCCAGAACAAGGCGCTCCAGCATCGGACCGGCGGACTCGCAGATATCCTCGACAAAGCGGTCCTCCAGCAGATGCCGCGCGCAGATATTTATCGATATGTGCCAGTGCTGAGGGAACGGCAGTTGGGTCAGTGCGTTATTCGCCTCGCGCAGCACGAAACAGGTCAACGCGCTGAGCAAACGCGTGCCTTCGAGCTCTCCAATGAACAGCCCCGGGCCCCCGGCTCCGAACTTTGGATGGCCCCACCGGAGCAGGGCTTCGACGCCCACGCAGTGTCGCGTGCGCGTGTCCACAATGGGCTGATAGACGACATGGAACTCCCCGCGGCGAAGACCGATACGCGCCGCGCGCCGCAATTTTACTTTTGGGCGGAGCCGATACCCAACGTACACAAGCGCGCTGCAGGCCGATAGCGCGATAGCCAGCACAACGGCGTCGCGAGATGCGATCAGGCTGGCCGCGAGCAAACCAGCCAGGCTCGACGCAACGGCGACAGTCACCACCGCGTCAAGATGCCCGTCGAATACAGGTCGCAGCCGGCGTATTCGTGCTGTGTAGCGTTGGAAAAACCGCATGAAGTTGCTTTCGCACCGTTATCTGGGTTGCGTACTATGACCTGACTGCGTTTCGAAAACGAGTAGCAGTTAGTGTCAAAACATGCGTATCAGATCCGCCGTCATACGCAGGGTAAGTCGGCGCGGCAATGCGCTGAGGCAGGCTTGAGAAAGCTTTCCAGTTTGCTTGCCCAGAAGCCGTCAATTCAGCATGAGTTGGTGGTTTAGATACCCGGCGGCCAGCGCAGTTCGAGCTCACCGATGCAACTTTTCGCTAGTCTCTACAGCGTTGGCCTGGTAGTACCCGGGGAACCGTTCGAACTGGCGTTCCGCGTCAGCCGGGTCAACCCCTTCTTTCAGCACCGCGCTAGAAAATCCCGTCCTCGCTATCTGTACAAGCTGGTCTATCAGGACGTCGCCAGTAGCGCGTAAATCCCCCTTGAATCCAAGCCTGCGGCGCAGCAGATAGGCTTGGCTGTATGCCCGTCCATCTGTGAAGTGCGGGAAGTGCAGGTCGACGCGTGCGATCTTTCCAATCCGGTCGGCAAGTGTCGTCGGGTCAGCGTCGTTGGCGAGCTGAACCGCGCTCGTGACGTCGTCGGCGAGATGTTCTGACGTCGTCAAGATTCTCAGGTGGATGCCCTTTGTCACAGCGAAACCTCCTTCCATCGGGCGCTCTCGGCGGCAGCTTTGAACGGTTCGAGTCCGACGCGCTTTACGGTTTGAATGAATGTCTCCCGCGTTCCGTCCGTGTTTCGGACATTACGGTATGTGGAGAGAATCGCCTCGACAACGTCGGGTATTTCCAACGCGGAGAAGGACGGCCCGATTACCTTTCCAGGTTGTGCAGCGCCGCTCAAGGTCCTGCCGTCCGCTCCGCCGAGTGTGACCTGATACCACTCCTGACCGTCCTTGTCGACGCCGAGAATGCCGATGTGACCGCTGTGGTGATGCCCGCATGAGTTGATGCAGCCGCTGATGTGCAGATCGATCTCACCAATATCATCGAGTTCGTCCAGGTCCTGATACCGTTCGGCGACCGCCTGCGCAATCGGAATCGAACGTGCGTTGGCGAGCGCGCAAAAGTCTCCGCCCGGGCAAGCAATCATGTCGGTGAGCAGATGCACGTTTGCGCTTGCCAGGTCCGCATCGCAAGCCGCTTTCCATAGCGGGAACAAGTCGTCGGCATGGACCCACGGCAGCACGACGTTTTGCTCGTGTGTCACCCGCGCCTCTCCCGCAGAAAAGCGGTCAGCCAGGTCGGCGACAATATCGAGTTGGTCGGCCGACGCGTCACCCGGTGCCTGAAGCAGGCGCTTGAACGACAGTGTCACAACGCGCATGCCAGGGTCCTTGTGGCGTGCCACGTTGCGCTGCAGCCATCGGCCATAGCGAGGATGGCCCTCCCGCTGCGCGCTCAGGCCCGAACCGGCGCTGTCGTCGCTCGGGCGTATCCGGTTGTTCGGCACAGGTCGCACGAACGACGCGCTGACACGGTCTAGTTCGGACTCAGGGATCGTGTGCGGCCCGCCATCGAGTTCGACTATCTGACGAAATTCCTCGTTCACCTCGTCGATATAGTGCTGCCCCTCAGCCTTGACCAGAATCTTGATGCGCGCCTTGTACTTGTTGTCGCGACGGCCGTAGCGGTTATAAACGCGCACCACCGCCTCGATGTAGTTCATGATCTGTTGCCACGGCAAAAAGTCGCGCAACACCACGCCGATCATGGGCGTGCGGCCCATCCCTCCGCCGACTGTCACCCGAAAGCCAAGTTCGCCTGCGTCATTTTTCAAGAGCCGCAGACCGACATCATGCCAATCCGTCGCGGCCCGGTCTTCGGTCGCGCCGGTGATTGCAATCTTGAACTTGCGCGGAAGAAACGCAAACTCGGGATGCAGCGTCGTCCATTGACGCATGATCTCAGCGAATGGTCGCGGATCGGCGATCTCGTCCGGGGCAACGCCTGCACGTTCGTCGCAGGAAATGTTTCGAATGCAGTTGCCGCTGGTCTGAATACCGTGCATATCGACGCTGGCGAGCAGGTCCATCACGTCCGCCGCTTTCGAGAGTGGAATCCAGTTGAACTGGACATTGGTACGCGTTGTGAAATGCGCGTAGTGCGTAGGCAAGCGGGTGGTGCCGAGCTTTCGCTGTGCCTCGCAGGCAAGTCGATAGACTTCGGCCTCGGGCTCGTCGTACTCGCGAACGATAAAGGCAACGGCGGTCGCTGAAAAGTAGCAGATGCCGCAGAAAACGTGCTAGCAGATGGCAAGCCGGGCCGAAGTTGTGTGGTCCGGCAGTCTCAGGGGCGAAGTCTGCTACGCCAGAATTATTCGCAACTGCTACTTTTTTGCGCGGCTGGTACAGCTCAAACTGTCGCATGAGATGAACAATCCTGCTTTGAGAGGGTGATGCCATGAACCTGTTGAAGATGACGCGAATCGTGCTGTGGAGCTTCCTCGGCGTCCGCCGCGCCGCCTCGCATCAAGCCGATATAGCAGACGTCAAGCTGCCGATATTGCCGCTGGTCGCGGTAGCGCTTGCCGCCGGATTTGGCGCAACGCTGTTCGCCATGGCGAAGCTTGCGATCCATGTGGCGCATTGACGGGTGCTGCGCATTCGCCGGGTAACGCGTGGACAGGTCAATGTTGTGACGTGCTGCTCATTCGCTTGCTCGCGCGAGCAGCGTGGATAGCGTTCTAATAGCGCTCTCCATCCTGTCACTCCACGGATGCCCGAAATTCAACCGGATGTGGTCCCGGAACTCGTGCCGCGCGGAGAAGACAGGTCCCGGCGCGATGCTGATACCGTTCTCTATTGCGAGGCGGTGTAATTTCATCGCATCGACACGGGGTGGAAGTCGGACCCACAGAAAGTAGCCTCCTGAGGGACGCGTCCAGTGCGAATCGTCAGGCATCCAGCGGTGCAGCGCCGCATCCATTTCGGCGAGCTGACCGTGCAGCGAGCCGCGCAGTTTCCGGAGATGTTTGTCGTACCCGCCATGCTGAAGATAGTCCGCTATGCCCGCCTGGGCGGGAATGCTGGCCGACAAAGTGGTCATCAACTTCAGGCGCTGCACTTTGTCGGCGAAACGACCCGCAGCGACCCACCCAATACGGTATCCCGGTGCGAGCGTCTTTGAAAACGAACTGCAGTGCATAACCAGTCCCGTCTTGTCAAAGGCCATCGCAGGCAGAGGGTACGTTGGGCCATAATGCAGCTCACCGTACACATCGTCCTCAATGAGCGGCACGTCATGCTGGGCAAGAAGTTCGACCAGCGCTTTCTTCCTTTCCTGCGACAGCGCGGCGCCAGTCGGATTCTGATAATTGGTCATGAACCAGCATGCTCGAATAGGGTGCTTGTCCAAGGCATCCGAAAGCGCTTGCAAATCGATGCCTGAAACAGGGTCGACTGGAATCTCCACCGCCCGCAGGTCGAGGCGCTCAATGGCCTGCAGGGCGGCATAGAATCCCGGCGACTCAATCGCCACGAGGTCTCCTGGTCGCGTAACCGCCATCAAACAAAGGTTGAGTGCCTCCAGCGCACCATTTGTGACGACGAGTTCCTCCATCGACTGGGCAATGCCCATCCCCATGTACCGCAACGCAATCTGGCGACGCAATTGCTCATTGCCCGGCGGAAGGTCGACGACGGTACTCCAGGGACTGATCAAACGGCTTGAATGCCCGAGCGATTTGGCGAGGCGCTGAAGTGGGAAAAGTTGCGGAGACGGAAACGCTGAGCCGAGGGGAACGATGTCGGGGTGCTTCGCGGCGTCAAGTACCGAAAAAACAAGGTCACTGATTTCAACCTTGGCCGACTCCAGAGTGAGAGGACGGCGCGGCGCCTGCTGGTTTTTAAGCGTGGCACCCGGCGCAACATAGTATCCGGAGCGTTCACGTGCTCGAATCAATCCCCAATCTTCAAGAAGATAGTAAGCGCGAAACACAGTCGACTGGCTGATACCGTGCTGCGTTGTGAGTTGTCGCACAGATGGCATGCGAGATCCGACCGGGCGAGTACCAGAACGGATGTCGTCGGCCATTGTGTTGGCCAGTAATTCGAAGCGTTTCATTGAACGGTCGTGGTTCGTCTGCGTTTACCCAGTGGGTGTCTGCGGCTGGTCTTTATTCGATTGCCGAACCGCCGCACGACGAATGTTCTCATGAACGGACGGCCCCGACGTTCGTTTCGCAAGCGCAAATGGACTGGGGCAAGTTCGAGTGTGACAGTTTTCTACGGCCGAAAAGAGACTTTGATACCTGCCCCATTCAGACTTGAAAACGCCACAGTCGCGTGCCCGCGCCTTGCAGTCCGCATGGTGAGAAGTCGTAGCCATCCTTCTCATATCACCTATGCTTGACCCCCTTTCTTTACCGCGACAGATCCTTACTCTCCCCCGCGTACTGCGGAGCATCATGCGGGAGTGATCAAGGGCGAGAAAACCGTACGCATTAAGCGCGGATCTCCGTTCACAGAAATTTAATAGCAAGAAACGGAGTGTTTGTATCGAGCTACTGCCATAAATTGGTCATTCGATCCCGCAGTAGCCGAGGTTGGCGGACGACGCACGGTGCGCTCGAACCTCGCTTATCTCGCAGACGCCCGCTACGTCAATTCTTTCATCGACATCGCGTTCGCCTGTCTTTCCCTGACTGGAGTTCAACCATGTTGCCATTTCTCTCGCTTCACGCTCTCGCTGCCCAACGCGGTGACGGACTGCACCCTGAACTTCTAGCCTTATTTCAACGCCATGTCGGATCACTGACCGGTCTCGCTGCCATCATCGATCCAGACGAAATAGAGCCCCTTAGCCGCGTGGTGGACGCCGTGCCCAAGGAGCCAGTGAAGTAGTGCGGGGCTGATGTCGGCGCGGTGGGGCTAGCGTTTGCGCTCGTCTGGTGGATGTGTTACCACGAGCCGCATGAGTCGCGCACGATGAACGACGCCGAACGCGACCATGTCGGCGCAGGCGGTGGCCTGTCCACGGCAGCCGACGCGCAGCGGCCGTTCTCGTGGCACGACGTGCGCAGCCTGCTGCGCCGCCGCGAGATCTGGGGCGCAGCGATCGGTCAGTTCGCGGGCAACTCGACCGTCGTGTTTTTTCTCACGTGGTTTCCGACGTACCTGGTGACAGAGCGTCATATGGCGTGGTTGAAGATCGGCTTCTTTGCGATCCTGCCGTTTCTCGGTGCGTCGGTTGGTGTGCTGTTTGGGGGATGGCTGTCGGATTTTCTGCTGCGGCGCACGGGGCGCATCAACCTGGCGCGCAAGCTGCCTATCATCACTGGGTTGCTGCTTTCATCGAGTATCGTCGCGGCGATCTACGTGAAGAGCGATGCCGCCGTGATCGCCGTACTGTCGCTGGCGTTCTTTGGGCAGGGCATGGGCGGTCTGGGCTGGTCGATCATTTCCGACATCGCGCCCAAGCGGCTGATGGGTCTGCCTGGTGGTATCTTCAACTTCACGGCCAACATAGCCGGGATCGTCACGCCGATCGTGATCGGCACGATCGTTGCGATCACGGGTTCGTTTTATTGGGGGCTCATGTTCATCGGCGCGGTGGCTGTGCTGGGCGCGGCGTCGTACATCTTCATTCTCGGCGATATCAAGCGCATCGAATTGTCCGAAGCAGGCGCCGCGGGAAGGATCTCGTGAGGGCCGCGCGAGTGGTGTATGTTTGATCTACCGGGTCAATCCTTCGAGGGCAAACAGATGGGGCTTTCCAACTACGCACGTGAAGACATCGGCAATCTTGTGCTGCTCGAACACGTCAATCTCACGATCCCAGACCAGCGTCTCGCGACCGCGTTCTATGTCAGTGCCCTCGGTCTGACGCGCGATCCGTTTCTCATGACGGGCGTGACCAACATGTGGATCAACGTCGGCCGCTCGCAGATTCACTTGCCGCACGGCGACGCACAGCGTCTTCGCGGGCATGTTGGGTTGATCGTGGGCGGGCGGGCGCCGCTGATCGAGCGGCTGCGCGCCGTCGAGCCCGTGCTGGAGCAGACCCGATTCGGATGGACCGAGCGGCACGACCGCGTGGAAGTGATCTGTCCATGGGGGAATCGTTACGACTGCCTCGATCCCGATGCGTGCACGGCGAGCGACCCGTGGGCGGGCATTGATCTTGGCATCTTGTATGTGCAACTCGATGTGCCCGTCGGCTGCGCGATGTCGATTGCTGGGTTCTATCGGGAGATATTCGATGCGTCTGTCGACGTACGTGAGTGCAACGGCTCGCTACAAGCCGTGATCGCGGTTGGTGGGCATCAACAACTCGTCTACGCGGAAACCCTCTCGGCAAGCCAGGAATACGACGGGCATCACATTCAGCTCTATGTGTCCGATTTTTCCGGACCTTATGAGCGGCTCGCCGAGCGCGGGTTGAGTTATGGGGAGGAGCCGCACCAATATCGCTTCGCCGAACTCGTCGATCCTGTGAGTGGAACGCATTGCTTCACGCTTGAGCACGAAGTACGCAGTTTGCGGCATCCGCTGTACGCGAGACCCTTGGTGAACCGCAACCCGGATCTGACTAACCGTAATTACAGAATGGGCGGCGAGGGTTTTGGCGGGGTGTTCTGATGCTGATCGCCGAATTCACCCGGAACGGAAGTTGTCTGGTTAATTTTCCGGAAAGCCAATCGAGTTCCTCTTCACTTCCGCAGACTTACTGTAGAACGCTGATTTAAAAGCGGTTTATGGGTAACGACGTGCTTGCTGCTTCCACTACGGTCCCGCACAATTTCCCCATGAAGTGTGGGTAGGAGCGTGAGCCTCCGACTGCTCACCTCAACATGAACGACATCGCCGACAGGCAGTTCAACATACGCACACCATGTTCGACGGACGCTGCGCTGAAGCGCAGCGTCACGCCATCCACGCGTGTCAGCGAAGGCCACTGACAAAACAGATCAGCAAGTGCGGTAGTCTGCACACGCAATTCGCATTCAACCGGCGTTGGTAACATAAGCGCGGAATCCCGGATCGTACCCTCCGCCAGATGACGCTCAACCACCGCGCGCGCCGCTCGCTCGATCGCCACGCACGCGCTTTCCGGCGTCTTTGTCACGCCGCTCGCATGACCCGTCGCGCTCTTGGTAACGACGAAGCTCGCATCGGGAAATTGCGCTCGCGTTTCCTCGGCGAAAACATCGTCGCCTGAAAGCAGCGCGACCCTCGCGCCGTATTCCGCTGCCAGCGCACCGTACAACCCGGCTTCACCGGTCTCCACGCCGTTCAACAACACCCGCGCAAACGCGAAGCCGTTGATGGTGTGCGCAAGAATGCCGCGGCTCTGCGACATCGCGTGGTATCCGATCATGAATACGAGGTCGGCTCCGTACTCCAGGCCTGCCATCATGCCAAGCGTCCGGGGCTTACCGAGTACGACCTGTGCGCGGGCGTCGAGCAGATCCGGCAGCAAGTTGCAGAATCCGCCGTGCGAATCGTTGACCCAGACCTGGGTTGCGCCGCCGGCAAATGCTCCTTGTATCGCGGCGTTTGCTTCAAGCGTCATCCAGCGGCGAGCGCGTTCATATTCGCCGTTACCCGCACGCGTCTGCTCGGGATGGAACACACCGGCCATGCCTTCTATATCGACTGAAATCAGGACGTTCATGGGGAAAATTAAAGTCAGGTTAACTCAGCAGCCGCACGAGAGCCGGCGCAGCGTCGAGTAATGAAAGACGTCGACGGCCATCGCGGCCCGACAGCGAGGTAGCGCTCCAAAGCACCGTCTTGGTCTCGACAAATTGATAAAACCGTCGCCACTACTGCCGACCTCATTCACTGAACCGGCCGGCGCGAAATGGGTGCGGGTCCACCAATAGGGATTCGCCGGTAATCATCTCGGCAACCAGACGTCCGGTGACGGCGCCCAGCGTAAATCCGTGATGGGCGTGGCCGAATGCGAACCAGAGATCTTTGTGTCGTCTTGCGGGGCCGATAATCGGCATCATGTCGGGTGTGCAGGGGCGTGCTCCCATCCAGGCTTCGCCGTCGATACGCGCCCCAAGAGGAAACAGCGTGCGCGCAATCGGTTCAACGGCGTTCAGTTGCGTTGGCGTTCGGGGCGCATCACGACGCGCCAGCTCGACGCCTGTGGTCAGCCTGATTCCGCGGCTCATCGGAGCGATCAGGTAGCCATGCTCGATGTCGAGCACCGGGTGGTTCAGGCGCGCTTCCGGTTGCGCCTCATAGTGCATGTGATAGCCACGTTTGACGGCCAGCGGCAAGCGATAACCCAATCGTGAGGTAACCTGTTCCGACCACGGCCCCATCGCCACGACGACGGATGTGGCCTCAATCTTCCCCTCATGGGTATACACCGCCCACTTGTCATTGAGCGTGGTGCCATCGCCAATGAAAAAGCGGCCGCCTAGTTGCTCAAAATACCTTCCATAGGCGCTCACCAGCGCATTCGGATCGCTCACTGAATCGGATGCGACATATCGGAGCCCGGCCAGCAGCGAGGTATCCAGATCCGGTTCAGTCTGGCGCAAGCGCGTGGCGTCGAGTGAATCGAACTCGACGCCGAATTCCCGATGCCACAGCTCGGCGCGCCTCGTCTCCTCGTCCTGTTTGGCTGCCGTTCTAAAAACCTTCATCCAGCCGATCGGACGCAGTAACGAACTCGCGCCGGCTTCTTGCGCAAGCGCCCGGTGCTCGGTCACGCAGTGTTCGATTAGCGTGGCATAGGAGCGCGCGATGGCCGCGTGGCGGCGCGGGTGCGAATTGCGCCAGTACTGCCACAGGAAAGGCGCGAGCTTGAGCATCGCGTCCGGGTGGTATCGGACATCAGTCGACTGGTTGCGTGCGTAGCGCAGGAGCGTCAGCAATCCGCGCGGAAACGCATGCGGATAGACGCCTTCGCGCTGAATCAGTCCAGCATTGCCAAACGACGTCTCGTTGCCTGGCTGCTTGAGATCCACCAGTGCAACCGAACGACCGCGTTTTTGCAGGTGTACGGCCACCGACACACCCACTATGCCGGCGCCGAGCACGATGGTATCGAACTTCATCGGCCGTTCCTCATGATTCGTTCAACATCAGCGCCCATACGATTCAGTATGTTGGTGATCTGCTCGGTGATCGACGCGCCGGCGGCGTCGGGAACCCGATCTGCGAGATGGACCCAACCGCCGTCGAAGACGACCTGGCTCACTCGCGTTCTGGTTTGACGAAGTTTGTTTTCGCGTGACATGGTGTTCTTTGGTGTCGGAGGTACCCGGACTGTCTTCGGCGACGGCCGCGATCCGCGGCGGCGAGCGCTTTGTGCCATTTGCTTCCCGCACTGCCCGGTGTAGCTCAGAAGGTTTCGGCGCAAGAGTCAGCCGGATTGTTGTCTGTCAAACGCGGCTCGCTATAGACCCCGAACATCCAGATGGCGACACAGGCAATGAGCAGGGGGAGCAGCGGCCCCAGGAGGCCGAGCGCGGCAATGCGGTGATGTAGTTCGACAGTGGCCGGCGAGCCCGCCTGATAGCCGATGAGCGACAGGAGGCCACCCGAGACGACGCCACCGAGTGACATGCCGAGCTTTTGCGCGGACATGAACATGCCCAGGTAAAGCCCGAGAGACGGCCCTCCCTTGGCCGATTTTACGGTGTCGAGTACCGCGGCCGTTAAGGCCACACCAGCTACTGAACAAATGATGCCGTAGATCGCGCCGGCCACCATGACCACCGGTATCAACCCACTGGCAAGGCCGGCCCAGTAACCGATAAATGCGGCGACAGTGACGAGAAACCCTATCCGTAGCGTTCCATTGTCACCGAGGCGGCGCAATACTGGAACGGCAAGCGGCAGGCCAAGCAGGCTGCCAATCAGCACCGGTCCCGCCAGCAGGAACAGGTCCTCGGCGCGGCGTCCAAGCAGATACTGATTTTCATAGGCCATCAGGGAGTTCATACAGCCTCCTGCTGTGCCGAGAGCGATGATCACGATGACGAGCACAACGAACGCACGATGGCGCAGGACGGCGGCGATGCCGTCACGCAGCGACATTTCCGCGGAGGATTGTGACAATGCCGCGGCCTGAACTGGGGTGTTGCGAACTGCGCTGTAAAACCAGGAGTACATGAACGCCATCGCCAGCACCACCACAAGGGTCATGCTTAGGTAGCCCCGCTCGCCACCGCCGCCGAGCCGGACCAGGGACGGTACGCAAACCACCAGAGCAATCGCGGTGAGGGCGGCGCCGAGGTTCCCGGTAGTGAGTAATTTGTTGCGCTGGTTGGAATCCGCTGCCAGGTCACCGGCCAGGGCGAGAAAGGTGACACCGGAGACGGTATAGCAAGTCGCTTGCAGAATCTGGACCAGCACGTAATACGCGACAAGCAGCGGCTTTGAGGTGAGCGGGGGATGAAAGAAGGTGAGGGGCAGAAGCACCATAAGCGCGAGCCCACTCCAGATACAGACGCGTAGACGGCCGCCCGCGCGCAGCGCCAACTGGTCCGAATAACGTCCGATCGGCATGTCGACAAGGACGTCCCAGAATTTTGGGGCTGCGAGAATGATCCCGGCAAGCCACGGTTCGAGATGCACGTATTCCGTGAGGAAGTACAGAAGCAACATGGGAACTAGTGTATGGCCGAGCGCGTTGGCTGATCCGGCCGCGCCGTATCCGCCCAGACGCATCAGACCGATACCGCGGCGGGAATTCGAAGTAGATGACATGCCGATTCCTGTTAGGCATCCTGGGATGCAAGTGTCCCGGCCGGCCGTCGTCGGCACGGTGGTTTTTCGAGATAGTGCCAAATAAGAAAAATATTTACAATATGGAAAATACACCTAGACTTTTCTCCGTTGCTGCCAAGCTGGTGATCGATCCGGGCAGCGACTGCATGGGAGCCCGTCGTTGATGAGGTCTTGTGCCTACTGGGGCGGGGCTTGTGGCGCAATGCGATGGCCCTGCGAGGGTCGCAAGCTGTGTTGGGGGCGCCTTGAACGAGACCAAGATTATCTTTTTTGGAAAAAATTGACTTAGTGGAAAATTGGTCAATATACTGCGTGCCATTGCGCCGATGCGGGTGCGATGACCTGGAGGGAGACCGATGGCTGACGTAGATCCAGATTCACGAGTGAGCGCCCTCGACGACATTTTTGCGCGACTCAATCGCAGTGACGCGCCAGGCTTGGTAGTTGGCATTGCACAACATGGCCGGCTGCTCTACCGGCGGGGTTTCGGGCTCGCGAGCGTGGAGCTGGCCGTGGCGAATACGCCGGATACGCGTATGCCCATCGGCTCGACCAGCAAGCACTTCGCCTGTCTCGCAGCGTTGTTGCTCGCCGAAGACGGAAAGCTTGATGTCGATGCGAGCATTCGCGCCTATATCCCCGAGTTGCCGGTACTGGCTGGCGAACCGACGCTGCGCCAGCTCATGACACATACCGGCGGATACCGGTGCTACCTGGATCTGAGCGTGCTGGGTAACGCCGGTGCGATGATGGAAAAGGGCGAAGCGTTCAGGTATCAACTGCTGCAACACGACGTGAACTTTGCGCCTGGCGAGCGCATGGCGTATTGCAACGGCGGCTACCATCTTCTGTCGATCGCTATCGCGCGCGCCAGCGGCATGGCGTTTGAAACATTCCTGAAGCAGCGTATCTTCGAACCGCTCGGCATGGTGAATACCGATTCTGTGCCGAGCGATCTCACCGTGGTGCCGGGCAGGGCCACGCCGCATGTGCCGCAGCCGGACGGCAGCTATCGTCGCGGTGTTCTGCCGCTCGAAGATCTACTGGGCGAAGGCTCGATCGTCTCGACCGCGGCCGACATGCTCATATGGCTCGCGCACTTGCGCGGCACGAAGCGGATCGGCAGCGAGGCCACCTGGGCGCAGATGCTGTCGCCTGCCCGTTATTCAAGCGGTGTGGTGGGCACGTATTGCCTTGGGCTGGAGCGGGAGAAATATCGGGGTGTGGAGGTGATCCACCATGCCGGGGCGGTGGCTGGCGGAGCTTCGCAGATGATTACTGTGCCGGCGCACGCACTCGACATCATCGTGATTACGAACGGCGCCCCGGCCAGTCCGACAGAGCTTGCGTGGCAGGTGATCGACCAGCTGCTTGGCGATGGCGTGCTGGAGGCCGCACCGCCGCGTGTCAAAACGGCGGAGCTGGCCGGGCTCCTCGGGAGCTACTGGTCGCAGGACACGCGAACGCTCGTCGAAATACTCGACGATAAAGGCGATCTTGGCTTCAATCTGCTCAACTCGATAGCGTTGCCGGTGGTCGCCGACCAAAGCCGGTATTGCGTGACGTTTCCCGGGATGGGGCCGCTCTCGTTTCGCCATGTGCCGACGTCGCTGTTGAGCGATGCGCCGGTTATCGAGTTATCCAATTGCGGGCACGTCGATCGACTGGTGCGCCTGCCGGATGTTCCGCCGCCTGTCACGGAATTCGCCAGCGGGCTTATTGGGCATTACGTGTCGAACGATCTTGCCGCGAGCGGAACGATCAGCTTCGACGGCAGCAGGGCGACATTCGCCGTCAAGGGCACGCGCGGCGGCTGGAGCAGCGAACTGGAGGTGATATCGCGCGACGTTGCGGCAACCTCCCTGAAGCCTGGGGAGTTGAGCGTGCCAGCGGTGCTGGTCGTCGAGCGGGAAGACGCGGGGCGGGTCCGCTGCTTCCGGTTGAGTACCACCCGCTCGATGAATCTGCATTTCGTACGGACTGACGACAACGCGACTCAGGAGCGCGAATAATGAAAATTTTTACTGCAACGCTAATCACCGAAACGAATACCTTCGCGCCGAGTCCGACCGGACTCGGCGGCTACGAGGCATTCGGGATTTATCACGGCGATGCCAGCAAGGTGGCGCCGGACGGGCTCGGGATGGGAGTAGCCGAATTGCGCAGCCTTGCGGCCGCGCAGGGTCACGAAATCGTCGAGAGCCTGTCGACGATGGCGCAACCGGCAGGGCGTACCGTGCAGCGAGTGTACGAGAGTTTTCGCGAGGAAATTCTCGCGGATCTGCGAGCGGCGCTTCCCGTTGATGCCGTGCTGCTGATATTGCATGGCGCAATGATCGCGGAACACTATGACGATTGCGAAGGAGACCTGCTCCAGGCTGTTCGCGCACTGGTTGGCGACGAGGTGCCGATCGGCGTGGAGCTCGATTTGCATTGTCACTTTACCGAGCAGATGCAGCGCAACGCAAACATCATCATCTGCTACAAGGAATATCCGCATACGGACATTATCGAACGCCTGCGAGAGGTGTTCGCGCTGACCGTGGCGACTGCCGAAGGGCGCGTGCGTCCCGTGACCGCGGTCCACGATTGCCGCATGGTAGGTAAATGGCATACCACCTGCGAACCGATGATCGGCTTCGTTAAGCGCATGCAGTCACTGGAGGGACGCGACGGCATATTGTCCGTGTCGTTCGGCCATGGGTTTCCATGGGGAGATGTGGCGGAGACGGGCGCCAGGATCTGGGTGGTCACCGACAACGACGAAGCCACGGCTCAGCGCATCGCGGCGCAGCTAGGCCAGGAGTTATGGGACATGCGTGAAGCGGCACGCCCGGCGCACCTGTCGATCGACGACGCGCTGGATCGCGCGCTGGCTGGCGACGGCGGTCCGGTGGTGCTTGCCGATCTCGCTGACAATCCGGGCGGCGGCGCGCCATGCGACAGCACGTTCATTCTGCGGCGGCTCATCGAGCGCGGTATCGCAGACGTAGCGCTTGGCTGCATGTACGACATCGGCGCAGTCCAGGTCTGCAGGGAAGCGGGCGTCGGCACGCGGCTTACGCTTCGGATCGGCGGCAAGTTGGGAGTGAGTTCCGGTGCGCCGCTGGATTTGACGGTCACGGTGCGCGCGCTTAAGGACGAGCATCATCAAAGCATGGGCGCTACGGCACGCCCACTGCGTTCGGCGGCATGGGTGTCTACGGATGACAACATTGACATCGTATTGATGACGGTGCGCGAACAGACGTTTGCGCCCACTGCGTTCACCGAGCTCGGAATTGATCTCGCGAGCAAGCGCATTGTCGTAGTCAAATCCTCGCAGCACTTCCATGCAAAATTTGCGCCGATCGCACGAGAAGTGCTCTACGTATCGACGCCGGGGGCACTAACACCTGACTTCGTCAATATCCCGTACCGGGTTCGCAGTCTCAACTACTGGCCGCGTGTTGAGAACCCATTTGGGGACCCACTTCTCCGTGGACAGACACAAGGTCACGCTTAAGTTTGCGAATGTGCCTGACAAGATACGCGGCTTAGGCCGCGTGAAGGTGGGGAACATCATCACAGGCCGGCCGCGTGCCCGGCTGAGTCAGGTTGTTAATCCGGCGTCGAGAATTGCCGCATCAGGCCGGACCTTTTGCGAGCGCTTTGGAGACCGGTTTATTCCTGTTTCTGAAGTTGCTCGATGATGCGCTCTTCGGGGCTCGTGCACACAGAGAGAAGGCGGCACGGACCGTCGGACGCGGCAAGGAACGCGTGTCCCATGCTGCTATCGAAATAGACCGACTCGCCTTGCTTGAGCCTCACAGGCGCATAGAACTCGGTGTGAAACTCGATTTCGCCTTCCAGTATGTAGGTAAATTCTTCGCCCGAATGCCTGATCAGGCTGCCGAATTCGGCGATGAACTCCTGAATGGTGCGGGAACGCACATCGGCAATCAGCGGTACTAACTGCTTGTTAAGCAACTCCACGGCAAGAAAGGTTTCCGTGTAGGGGCCGGTCCGCACCGCCACGCCCTCACCTTGCCGCTGGATGATACGTCTGCCCGGGACCGACGGGGCACCCTCGCTGGCCGAGCTATCGCCGAGAAGTCCCAGCAACTCCGACATGTTGACGCCCAAACCGGCGCTCACAACCGAAAGCTTTTCATAGGACAGAGAAGCCCGTCCCATCTCGAGCTTCGAGATGGTCGAGATGGCGAGTCCGGTGCGCTGGCTGACTTCCTGCAATGTCAGCCCGAGCCTGTTACGCAGCGCGCGAATGGCCTGGCCGGGCTTGCTCGGACTGGTCGGATCGTGGGTGGCAGCTTTTTTCCGCATAAATTTTTTCCGTATAGACGATCAGTATGCCAAAAATTGCATTACATGTGCATTACGGTCTAAATTATTCATTGTGGAAAAAAATGTTCTATTTGGAAAATTGTTGGTGTAAGGTGTGGTTCACGCCGCCATATGAGACATAACACCCGGGGAGCGTCGAGCGGCGCGGGTGCTTGCAGGAGACACGAATGAAATTTGCTGCTCAGCGCCACTATTCCGCAAGCCGCTTTAGCGGCATTGGATTCGTGGCACTCCTACACGTGGTGCTCATCTACGTTCTGGTGAACGGTCTTGCCTCCAAGGTGTATGAGGTGATCCGCAAGCCTATCGAAACAAGAATCGTCGAAGAGGTGAAGCCGCCTCAGCCCACGCCCGCAATCATATTGCCGCCCCCGCCGAAATTCGCGCCACCGCCGCCGTTCATTCCGCCGCCTGAAGTGGCCGTTCCCGTGCAATCGCCGCAGCCGGTCCTTGCACAGCGCTCAGCGACGCCGCAACCGCAGGCCGCGCCTATGCCCGCGCCGGCCGTTGCCGCCGCGCCCGCGCATACGGTGCGCACGGAAGTGGGTGTGGTGTGTCCGAATTCGCAGCAGGTCAGGCAGTCGATGCAGTATCCGCGCGAAGCTCAGCGCAACAACATTACAGGGGACGTATTGGTGGAGTTCGTGGTGGATGCCCACGGAAACATGCAGGACGTACAGGTGGTGAAGTCCGCGGATCCGGTTCTCGATCGGGCCGCGGTGAATGCAGTCAAACAGTTCAACTGTGTTTCGCAAGGCGAGGACGTCCGTGTCAAGGTGCCGTTCGCGTTCAACCTGAACTGAAGGCGATATCAAGCAATGCTGGCGGGCGCCACCCGCCAGGTCTATGAAGAACGATCCTGGAGTGATGACATGAAGAACCCGAGTTTGGCCGCCATTGCGGCGAGCGGCATGTTTGCCCTGACCTCTGTTGCACTGCTGACCGGAACGGGGACAGCCTATGCGCAGTCCGCCAGCAGCACGGCAACCTCGCTGAGCGCAGCGACGACCGCGACACCGGCTGCGCAAGCGCCCGCAGCGCAGGTCGACCAGCCCACTCCGCCGCCGCCGGTGGCGATGACCGAAGCGGTGTCGAATCCGTATGGGCTTGATGCATTGTGGAAGGGGGGCGACATCGTTTCGCGGGGCACGCTCGTCATCCTGGTGATCATGTCGATGGGTAGCTGGTACATCATGGTGACAAAATTTTTCGAGCAATTCCGCGCGAACCGTCGTGCCCGCTCGGCGGACGAGACGGTATGGGATGCGCCGTCCCTCGAAGCCGGCATGCAACAGTTGGACGAAGGCAGTCCATTTCGCTTCATAGCAGGCAGCGGGATCGAAGCGAGTCGCCATCATGAAGGGGCACTCCTCGAAAAGGTCGATCTCAACACCTGGATCAGCGTGTCGATCGAACGGGCAACCACGGTTGTTTCCAACCGTTTGCAGGATGGTCTCGCGTTTCTCGCCACGGTCGGCTCGACAGCGCCTTTTGTGGGTCTGTTCGGTACGGTCTGGGGTATCTACCATGCGCTGACAGCAATCGGTATTGCTGGACAGGCGTCGATTGACAAGGTGGCGGGCCCAGTGGGCGAAGCGCTCATCATGACGGCGATCGGCCTCGCGGTCGCCGTGCCGGCGGTGCTCGGCTATAACTTCCTCGTACGTCGCAACAAGGCCGTCATGGAGCGGGTGCGCGGCTTCGGCGCACAACTGCATACCGTACTCCTGAGCGGTGCGGGTACGGTCACGAAGAAGGGTTCTTCGTATTCTGTTCCTGACGACGCGTCCTCGCGCCGATCCATGAAGGCAGCAACGTCGTAAGCGGAGCAAATCATGGCCATGAGTACAGGACAAGGCAGCGACGAGCACGATGAGGTGATGTCGTCGATCAACACCACGCCGCTGGTAGACGTGATGCTGGTTTTGCTCATCATCTTCCTGCTCACGATTCCGGTCGCAACGCATAGCGTGAATGTCCAGTTGCCGACGCAGACGATCCAGCCTTTGCAGACCACGCCAAAGAACATCGTGCTTGCGGTCAATCGGGATGGCGACGTGTTCTGGTCGGAACAGCACATCGATATGCCGACGCTGGTGGCGCGCCTGAAGCAGGTCGCCGTACAGCAGCCGCAGCCCGAGGTTCAGATCCGGGGTGACGAGAATGCGCGTTACGAATACGTCGGCAAAGTCGTGGTGGCGTGTGAGCGAGCGGGCATCGCGAAGGTAGATTTCATTACGAATCCGGTTGCGCACGGCGGATGAGGAGGCAGAAATGGGAATGAACATTCCGGCGGGTGGTAATCATGAACCCGAAGTATTGGTCGAAATCAACACGACGCCGTTAATCGACGTCATGCTGGTGCTGCTCATCATGCTGATCATCACGATTCCGATCCAGTCGCACGCGGTGAAGATGAATCTGCCCGTGGGTACGCCGCCTCCCGTCGTGAAGGCTCCGCCGCCGGTAGTGGAGCTCGACGTGGACTTCGACGGCACCATTAGCTGGAACGGCGCACCTCTCGCAGACCTCGCGGATCTCGATCAGCACCTGAAGACGGTGGCGGCGCAGGCGGATCAGCCGGAGCTGCATCTCAGACCCAACCGGTTGGTGCCGTACCGTCGCGTGGCTGCTGTGATGGCGGCGGCGCAACGTCAGGGCGTCACGAAAATCGCGCTCGTCGGCAATGAGCAATTCATGCAGTAGGAACGTCTTGGGTAGGTGGAAAATGAGTCTTGGACTTATATCTGGACGCATGTCGTCCGCTCTGCTGCGCGCGCTGTTTCTAACGATCGGGGTGAGCGCCGTGCTCGTCAGCAAGTCGGCGTTTCCGGCAGAGACCCTCAGGCCGGAGGTAGCCAGGCCATTGCAGACCGCGCGTGCGTTGTACCAGGCGCAACGCTACAAGGATGCGCTGGCGAGCGTGGCGCAGGCGGAGGCCGTGCCGGGCAAATCGCAATACGAGAGCGATGTCGTTGCACAGATGGGCGGTGCGGCCGCCGTTGCCGCCGGCGATCTCGCCGTGGCCGCGCGCGACTACGCGTTTCTGATCCAGAGCGGCCGCCAGCCGGTTGCGGAACAGCAAAAGATGCTGGCGGCTCTCGCGAGTCTCGCCTATCAGCAGGGCAATTATGCGCAGGCCGTGCAATGGGGTCAGCGTTATCAGAGCGCGGGGTCGGGCGATCCGCACATGAGAACGCTGCTCGCGCAGTCTTACTACATGGCGGGCAACCCCGGTGCGGCAGAAAAACTTCTCCGGCCTGCGGTGGATGCGCAGATGCGCGCGGGGCGAGCGCCTGACGCTGACGATCTGAAGCTGCTGGGGAGTTGTTATCAGAAGCAGGACGACAACGCCGGCTACACCGCGGTGCTGGAACAACTCGTCAAATACTATCCGACGCCGGCTTATTGGGGCGAACTACTCGGCCGCCTGCAGGCAGATCCGAAATTCTCGGGACGATTCGAACTCGATGTCTATCGTCTCAAGCGAGTCACAAGCAATCTACGTAGCCCAAGCGACTACATCCAGATGACGCAGCTTGCGATTGTGGCCGGGCATGGTGCGGAGGCATTGAGCGTGGTGACCCAGGGGTTCGAATCCGGCGTACTGGGCAAAGGCGCGGATGCCGGGCGCGGGGAGCGGCTCAAGAATCTTGCAAGCAAAGCTGCAGCTCAGCCGCTGTCCGCCGCCACTGCGGGTAACGGCGCCGCGCTTGTCGAAACAGGTTTCAACGAGGCTCTCTCGGGACGAAATCAGCAAGGCATAGGCTTGATGGAGACAGGCCTCGCAAAAGGCGGTCTTGCGGATCCGAATGAGGCGCGCTTGCATCTGGGCATTGCCTACTACCTCGCCGGCCAAAAGGGAAAGGCGCTGAACACATTTGACGCCGTGGCGGGCAATGGCGAAGCGGCAACACTGGCGCGACTGTGGAAGCTCGCAACGCGTAGCACGTGACAACGCTTGTTCGTTGCCCCGCGGTCCGAGCGAGTGCCAATGCTGAAAAAATGGTAAGCAATGCACGCAATCGTCGTCTGTATTGCGTGCCAGATAAAAAGGTTTTGAGGCGCTAAATCTGAGCCCCTATTACAAAAAGGCCCCTATGCATAATGCAACCGCACCCCTGAGATTTGTCGTCGGCGGAATTTGCCACGAGACCAATACCTATGCGACGGAGTTCACGGGTTACACCCCGTTATCCAACTTCAAGTGCCTGATTGGCGATGAAGTTGAAGCGGAGTACGCAGGAGCCAATCATACGGTAGGCGGATACATCGAAGGCGCCGCCGCGGCGGGGGTTGAACTGGTTTACTCGACCGTGGCTATGGCGTGGCCGTCCGGAACCATTCGCGCGAGTGCCTACGAGCACCTGAAGCAATCCGTGCTCGACGGCATCAGGAACGCACTTCCGGTTGATGGCGTCTTGATGACGCCCCACGGAGCGGGCGTGGTAGAGGGGATCGACGATCTGGAGGGCGACCTGCTTGCGGCGGTGCGCGAGCTGGTTGGCGCTGACGTGCCCATCGCATCGGTCTACGATCTGCATGGGCAGATGACCGAGCAGATGCGCGACCATAGCGATCTGACGCTGCCGTGCCGGCTCTATCCGCATACGGACCTCGGTCAGCGCGGGGTCGAAGCGGTCGAATTGCTCGCCCAGACAGTTCGCGGCGCGATCAGGCCGGTCACTGCAATGCATCAGCTGCCCATGCTGGGCATGGTCATGAGCACGGAACCTGGCTTGCCCACTGCACACGTCAACGATTTGTGCATGCGTATGAGTGAACGCCCGGGGGTGATCGATTGCTCGTGGTTTCATGGCTTTCCGTACGCGGATATTCCCGCACCGTGCCCCGCGGTGGTGTGTACGACCGATGGTGACCTTGACCTCGCGCAGCGCTGCGCCGATGAAGTTGCCGACTGGATCTGGGCGAACCGCGAGGCGTTCCGGCCCAGGATTGTTGCTCCGGACGAGGGCGTCACGCAGGCTCTTGCCGTCGAGTCAGGTCTGGTTGTGATCAACGAGAACTCGGACAACCCGGGCGGCGGCGCGCCAGGAGACGCGACGCATTTGCTGCGGGCCCTTCTGGACGCGCACCTTCCGCCTGAAACCGCGTGCTTTGTGGCGATGCACGACCCAGACGTGGCGCAAAAAGCTCAGCGTGCCGGCGTCGGCGCGACGATAGAAGTCAAACTCGGCGGAAAGCTCGGAAAAATGCAAGGCGCTCCCATCGTTGCGGAGGCGTATGTCAAAGCCGTTACCGACGGCCGCTTCACGAATCTCCCAGGTTCGATGCTGGAGGGCGTTCAATTCGATCTCGGGACATCATGCAGGCTCATCATCGAAGGCGTCGACGTCATTGTTATCTCGCGTCCGACGCAAACCTTCGATCACGCCATGCTGCTGCTTCATGGCATCGACGTGCACACCCGCAAGATCGTTGCGCTCAAAAGCTCAAACCATTTCCGGGCGGGATTCCAGTCCATCGCCTCGGCAATCATTACGGTCGACAGCCCGGGTTTGAGTTCTGCCGATGTCGCCTCGTTTCCTCGTTCGCGCCTCGCGCAGCACATTTGGCCACTCCACGATGATGTTGTGCGAGTCAGATGCGAGCAGGTTGCTCACGCAACCCAGGACGTTTGAGTTTTATTTATCCGGACCGCTCGCGCTGCGTCGGTTGCATCGGTTGCGTCGCTACGCGCCGGCAGTCTGCGCTATCACGAGCGCGTCCGTCCACGGTCGACCACCAGATCCATCCGGATCTACATTGAACTATGAGCAGCATTCACACTATCCAGGTGCCACCGGCGGCCAGTCCGGGGAATCCGATAACAACCATTGATACACCTGCGCTACTGCTGGACGCCGACGCGTTCGAGCGCAATCTGGATGTCATGCAGGCGCGGGCCGATGCGGCTGGCGTGGCGTTGCGTCCGCATGCCAAAGCGCACAAATGCCCGGCGATCGCGCTTGCGCAGATCCAGCGCGGGGCGGTCGGCATTTGCTGCCAGAAGGTCAGTGAGGCGCTCCCCTTCCTTCAGGCCGGCGTCACGGATATTCACATCAGCAACGAAGTCATTGGTTCGGCGAAGCTGGACTTGCTGGCGCGGATGGCGCGGCATGCGCGTTTCAGCGTTTGCGTCGACCACCCCGATCAGGTGGTGGCGTTAGCGGCGGCGACCACCGCACACGGCAGCCGTATCGATGTCTTCGTCGAAATCAACGTCGGCCAGAACCGCTGCGGTGTCGCCGATGCGAGGCAGGTGTTGCAATTGCTGGAGGTGATGTCCGCACATGCTCAACTGACGTTCAAAGGCTTGCAGGCGTATCAGGGCGGTATTCAGCACATCCGTGATCATGCCGGGCGGCGTGACGCCTCAGGGCTTGCCGCGGCCCGTACAGCCGAGGTTGTCGACGCACTCGACCGTGCCGGGGTGGTCTGCGCCGTTGTCACCGGCGGCGGCAGCGGCAGCGTCGAGTTCGATCTCGCCAGTGGGGTCTATACCGAAGTGCAGCCCGGTTCTTACGTCTTCATGGATGGGGACTACGCTCGCAACGTTTATACCAATGCACTGCGCTTCGAACACAGCCTGTTTCTCGCCACGTCGGTGATCAGCGTTGGCAATAGTGACGCTGGACAGGTCGTGGTGGTCGACGCGGGACTCAAGTCGCTGGCCGTCGATTCTGGTTTGCCGACGGTCTGGGGCGATGGCGGCGCAAGCACTACCTTGCACTACACGGTCGTCAACGACGAACACGGAAGTGTGCAGATGCTCAATCACGACGTCGCCAAACCTGCGCTCGGCAGTCAGCTTCTACTGGTGCCCGGCCATTGCGACCCGACGCTCAATCTGCATGACGAGATCATTGTCGTTCGCGGGGGGCGCGTTGAGGTGATATGGCCAGTGAGTGCCCGTGGCCATAGCCGGTAGTCTGGTGCGTGCATGGAAATTTTCGTATTTGTGGTTGGTCCTGTTTGCAAAGGATCCCCTGTTTGAAGGTTGTCCAACGTATTGCTAACTATTGCGCCTCTATGGCGCTATGTCATGTGGAGAAGCGTCATGGTGGTTCAAGAGTTGAATGTGGATGTCAGCAGTGCCCTTGACGGTATGTTTGCCCCTTTCAATCGCAGCGATGTGCCGGGCCTGGTGGTGGGCATTGCGCAGCACGGCAAGCGGTTGTACCGGCGCGGCTTCGGGCTCGCCAGCCTGGAGCATGCAGTGGCCAATACACCGGGCACGCGCATGCGGATCGGCTCGGTCAGCAAGCACTTCACTGCTCTCTTGACCCTGCTGCTGGTCGAGGAAGGCAAATTCGATCTCGACGCGCCGATCCGAAGCTACATTCCCGAACTCACCGGCCCGGGTGGCGACCCCACGGTCAGGCAACTCCTTCTGCATCGCGGCGGCTCGCGCTGCTATCTCGACATTGGCGTCCTGTGCCGCGGTTTGGCGCCGGCGCCGTTGGGCAGCGCGTTGGCCAAGCAGGTTCGCCAGACGGGTCGCAACTTCGCGCCCGGCGACTCGATGATTTACAACAACGGCGGCTATCAGCTGGTGTCGATCGCGATCGAAAGGGTGGGCGGCGCGTCGTTCGAGGCGCAACTCAAGCAGCGCCTGTTCGATCCCCTGGGAATGCTCGATACCGAGTCGATCCCAAGCGATTACAGCATCACGCCGGGCGTTGCGACGATGCATGTGCCGGCGCCGGGCGGCGGCTGGCGGCGCGGCCTGTTTCCTTCGGAGGAGAACCGGGGCGAGGGCGCCATCGTCTCAACGGTCGACGACATGCTGCGCTGGACCGAACATCTTCGTACGCAAGACCGGTTCGGCTCGCCCGCAACCTGGGCTGCGCTGACCGAGCTTGCGCCCTTTCCAGACGGAACCGCCGCAAGCTATGGATTGGGTGTGATGGTCCAGACGTATCGGGGTGTACGGATCGTGCATCACGCTGGCGGTGTGACCGGTGGATCGAGCCAGATGCTCACGGCGCCGGACCATGGACTCGACATCGTGATCATCGCCAATGGCGCGCCCGCGTGCAGCCCGGTGAAGCTGGCCGAGCAGGCGCTCGATCTCATCCTTGCCGACCATCTGGGGGAGCGCGCGCCGACGATCGCAGCGGCTGACTACAAGGATCTGCTCGGCGACTGGTGGTCTGCGGACACCGGCATGATCTATGGCCTGGTCGACGACGCGGGCGTGCTGGGGCTGTCAGTGTGCAGCAGTTCGATTGGATTTCCGTTGGAGAAAGGACCTGACGGCCGGGTGCTTGCGCGGGGCGTTGGCGCGGGCATGGGCGATTTCGAAATCGGGCTGGAGGAGGCCGTGCGCGGCGATGGGCTGATGGTCAGGTTCGGCGGCCAATCCGCGGTTTATCAAAGGGTTTCCAGGGACACCGCCAACGCAGAAGCGTTCGTCGAAGCGGTCACGGGCCAGTACTACAGCGCCGACGCCGACTGCACAGCCGTTATCGCCCGGGACGGTGAACGCATCGTGCTGCGCTGCGGCGATGCGTACGGGCAACGCGAGAGCGAGCTGGTTTGTCTGGGTGAGACGCTTGCATGCATCTCGCCGCCCTTGATGGGTTGGTCCGCCGCGTTGAGTTTTTCGAAGCAGGGCGGGCGAATGAGCGGATTCCAGTTCAACTCGGGGCGGACGCGGAATCTCTCGTTCGAACGGAAACAGACAGGCTGAGCGGCTGTCCCTAATCGGACATCCAGGTGCAATGAATATCTGCATTGGAAAACTTTGCCAATATAAAAATGCAGCAATGTACTGCTTACTATCGCACCGCTATGGCGCGAAATTTGTGGAGAGGCGTAATGGTAGTTCCGGAGTTGAATGTGGATGTCAGCAGTGCCCTTGAAGGTCTTTTTGCCCCCTTCAATCGTATCGATGTACCGGGCCTGGTGGTGGGCATTGCGCAGCACGGCAAGCTGCTATACCGGCGCGGCTTCGGGCTCGCCAGCCTGGAGCACGCAGTGGCCAATACACCGGACACGCGCATGCGGATCGGCTCGATCAGCAAGCACTTCACCGCTCTCCTGGTGCTGCTGCTGGTCGAGGACGGCAAACTCGATCTCGACGCGCCGATCCGAAGCTACATTCCCGAACTCACCGGCCCGGGCGGCGACCCCACGGTCCGGCAACTCCTCATGCATCGCGGCGGCTCGCGCTGCTTTGTAGACATCAGCATCCTATGCCGTGGATTGGCGGTGCCGCCGGCAGGGACCGCGCTGGCCACGCAGGTTCGCCAGACGGGGCGCAACTTCGCGCCCGGCGACACGATGCTTTACAACAACGGCGGCTATCACCTGGTGTCGATCGCGATCGAACGGGTGGGCGGTGCGTCGTTCGAGGCGCAACTCAAGCAGCGCCTGTTCGATCCCCTGGGGATGCGCGATACCGAGTCGATCCCAAGCGATTACAGCATCACGCCGGGCATTGCGACGATGCATGTGCCGGCGCCGGGCGGCGGCTGGCGGCGCGGCCTGTTTCCTTCGGAGGAGAACCGGGGCGAGGGCGGCATCGTCTCGACGGTCGACGACATGCTGCGCTGGACCGACCATCTTCGCACGCGAGACCGGTTCGGCTCGCCCGCCACCTGGACTGCGCTGACCGGGCTTGTGCCTTTTCCGGACGGAACCATCGGAGGCTATGCGTTGGGTCTGGCGGTCGAGTCCTATCGGGGGGTGCGTCTCGTGCATCACTCCGGAGGCGTGATCGGCGGGTCGAGCCAGATGCTCACGGCGCCCGACCATGGGCTCGATATCGTGATTATGGCCAACGGCGCGCCCGCGTGCAGCCCGGTGAAGCTGGCCGAGCAGGCGCTCCAACTCATTCTTGCCGACCATCTGGGGGAGCGCGCGCCGACGATCGCAGCGGCTGACTACAAGGATCTGCTCGGCGACTGGTGGTCTGCGGATACCGGCATGCTCTATGGCCTGCTTGACGAGGAGGGCGAGCTGAAGTTGTCGCTGTGCGGGGCACCGCAAGGCGTGCCGTTGAAAAAAGCACCTGACGGACGGATTCTGCCGGCCATGAACATGGGTGGGGTCGAGTTCGGGCGGGACGATGCGTCCAGTAGCGACGAGTTGACGATCAGGTTCGGCGGACAATCCGCGGTCTATCGAAAGGTCTCCAGGGACACCGCCGATACGGAAGCTTTCGTCGAGGCGGCCACGGGCCAGTACTACAGCGCCGACGCCGACTGCACAGCCGTTATCGCCCGGGAGGGTGAACGCATCATGCTTCGTTGCGGCGATGCGTATGGGCAGGCCGAGTGCGAGCTGGTTTGTCTGGGCGAGAAGATCGCATGCCTCGCGCCCGCCGCGACAGGTTGGGCCGCCGCGTTGAGTTTTTCGACGCAAGGCGGGCGAATGACAGGATTCCAGATCAACCTGCCGCGCACCAGGTATCTCTCGTTCGAGCGGAAACAGACACGTTGAGTGGCTGTCCCGGACCGGACACGCAAATGCAGTGAATATCCACATTGGAAAAATTTGCCAATGTGGAAAAAACGACCCTATACTACTTACTATCGCGCCGCTATGGCGCCAATCTGTGGAGAAAGCGTCATGGTGGTTCCGGAGTTGAATGTGGATGTCAGCAGTGCCCTTGACGGTATATTTGCCCCTTTCAATCGCAGCGATGTGCCGGGCCTCGTGGTGGGCATTGCGCAGCACGGCAAGCTGCTATACCGGCGCGGCTTCGGGCTCGCCAGCCTGGAGCACGGCGTGGCCAATACGCCGGGCACGCGCATGCGGATCGCCTCAATCAGCAAGCACTTCACCGCTCTCCTGGCTCTGCTGCTGGTCGAGGATGGCAAACTCGATCTCGACGCGCCGATCCGAAGCTACATTCCCGAACTCACCGGCCCGGGCGGCGACCCCACGGTCAGGCAACTCCTTCTGCATCGCGGCGGCTCGCGTTGCTTTATAGACATCGGCATCCTGTCTCGTGGATTGGCAGTGCCGCCGGCGGGGACCGGCCTGGCCACGCAGGTTCGCCAGACGGGTCGCAACTTCGCGCCTGGCGACTCGATGCTGTACAACAACGGCGGCTATCACCTGGTGTCGATCGCGATCGAAAGGGTGGGCGGCGCGTCGTTCGAGGCGCAGCTCAAGCAGCGCCTGTTCGATCCGTTGGAGATGCGCGATACCGATTCGATCCCAAGCGATTACAGCATCACGCCGGGCATTGCGACCATGCATACGCCGGTGCCGGGCGGCGGCTGGCGGCGCGGCCTGTTTCCTTCTGAGGAGAATCGCGGCGCGGGCGGCATCGTCTCGACGATCGACGACATGCTGCGCTGGACCGACCATCTTCGAACGCAAGACCGGTTCGGCTCGCCCGCAACCTGGGCTGCGCTGACCGGGCTTGTGCCTTTTCCGGACGGAACCATCGGAGGCTATGCGTTGGGTCTGGCGGTCGAGTCCTATCGGGGAGTGCGTCTCGTGCATCACTCCGGAGGCGTGATCGGCGGGACGAGCCAGATGCTCACGGCGCCCGACCATGGGCTCGACATCGTGATCATGGCCAACGGCGCGCCCGCGTGCAGCCCGGTGAAGCTGGCCGAGCAGGCGCTCGAGCTCATTCTTGCCGACCATCTGGGTGAGCGCACGCCGACGATCGCGGCGGCTGACTACAAGGATCTGCTCGGCGACTGGTGGTCTGCGGATACCGGCATGGTCTATAGCCTGATTGGTGAGGAGGACGTGCTGAAGCTGTCGCTGTGCGGGGCATCGCAAGGGGCGCCGTTGAAAAAAGCACCCGATGGACGGGTCATCCTGTCAGCCGCGAGCATGGGTACGATCGAACTCGGGCTGGACGATGCGGCCAGGAGCCACGAGTTGACGATCAGGTTCGCCGGACAATCCGCGGTCTATCGAAAGGTCTCCAGGGAGACCGCCGATGTTGAAGCTTTCGTCGAGGCGGCCACGGGCCAGTATTACAGCGCCGACGCCGACTGCACAGCCGTTATCGCCCGGGAGGGTGAACGCATCGTGCTTCGTTGCGGCGATGCGTATGGGCAAGCCGAGTGCGAGCTGGTTTGTCTGGGCGAGAAGGTTACATGCCTCGCGCCCGCCGTGACGGGTTGGACCGCCGCGTTGAGTTTTTCGAAGCAGGGCGGGCGAATGACAGGATTCCAGATTAACCTGCCGCGCACCAGGTATCTGTCGTTCGAGCGGAAACAGATACGCTGAGCGCTGGCCCGGGAGTACACACAAAATCCTGAATGCCATTGACGGGACCGGAGCCCGTCACTTCCGTTTTGCAGCACGGTGGAGTCTGCGTTGTGCAGACCCTAACCCCATCATTGAGGTAGATGAAGCGTATGACGCAAGCTCAGCCTGTTTCGATTCCCAACACCCGGACAATCGATTTTGTTTCCGGGGTCAATGACCAACAATACTCGATCAGCGTGGCGTTGCCGTGGCTGCCTGCGCCCGAACGCGGCTATCGGGTGCTCTACGTGCTCGATGGGTATTCCTATTTCGCGAGTGCGACGGAAGCCGTTCGCGCCAACGTGCATGATGTGGTTGTGGTGGGTATCGGGTATCCCACCGATCCTGCTTTTATAAAGAAAGCCATCGAGCCGTTTGGGCCCAAGCCGGGATTGAGCGAACTGGAGTCGATCGCCTACGCGTTCGGGATGAGGCGGTCGTATGACCTCAGCTTGCCGATTAGTGCCGAGGTCCTTGCTGCGCAGAACATACCGGTCTTCAATCGGACAACGGAACAGGTTGGCGGTCTCGATGACTTCCTTGCGACGATCGAAACGGAGGTCAAGCCGCGCGTTGCGGAGCTGGTTTCCATCGACTCATCGAACCAGGCCATCTTTGGGCACTCGCTCGCCGGTCTGGCTGTTCTGCACGCGTTATTCGTCGAACCGAACGCGTTTCGAACCTTCATCGCGGCCAGTCCGGCGATCTGGTGGGGCGAGAAAGTGGTGCTGGCGAATGAGGAAAAATTTTCAGCCGCTGTGGTCGCCGGCGCTGTCAGTCCACGGGTGCTCGTGACCATCGGGAGCGAAGAGGAAACGGCGAAACCTGTCCCGGCCGGATTCGGTATGGATCAGGCCGAACTCGATGCGCGGGTTCGAAGCGCGCGAGCGATCGGGAACGCGCGTGATCTCACCGCGAGATTGCAAGCCTTGCGCGGATCGAATGGCTATCAGGTTGAGGACTTCGCGATCTTCGCCAAACAGGGGCACGGGCTTGCACCGTGGCCGGCGCTCGGTCGCGCGATCGACTTCGCTTTTAATTGAAGCGTCTCCAGGAACACCGCCAACGCTGAAGCCTTCATCGTCGCAGCACGATGGAGCCGGTGTTGTGCAGACCATAACCAATCATTGAGGTAGATGAAGCGTATGACGCAAGCTCAGCCTGTTTCGATCCCCAACACCCGGAAAATCGATTTTGTTTCCGGGATCAATGGCCAGCAATACTCGATCAGCGTGGCGTTGCCGTGGCTGCCCGCGCCGGAACGCGGCTACCGGGTGCTCTACGTGCTCGATGCGCATGCCTATTTCGCGAGCGCCATGGAAGCCGTTCGCGCCAACGTGCGTGATGTGGTTGTCGTGGGTATCGGGTATCCCAGCGACCCTGCCTTTATCCAGAAAGCCATTGAGCCGCTTGGGCCGTTGCCGGGATTGAACGAACTGACGTCGATGGCCTACGCTTTCGGGCTGAAGCGGATGTACGACCTCAGCTTGCCGGTCAGTGCCGACGTCCTTGCCAAGGAAAACATACCGGGCTTCAATCTGACAACGGAACAGGTTGGCGGTCTCGATGACTTCCTTGCGACGATCGAAACGGAGGTCAAGCCGCGCGTCGCGGAGATGGTGTCCATCGACCCAGCGAACCAGGCAATCTTTGGGCATTCGCTCGGCGGTCTGGCTGTTCTCCACGCGTTATTCGTCGAACCGAACGCCTTTCGGACCTTTATCGCGGCAAGTCCGTCGATCTGGTGGAGCGAGAAAGCGGTGCTGGCGAACGAGGAAAAATTTTCGGCCGCTGTGGGCGCTGGCGCTGCCAGTCCACGGGTGCTCGTGACCATGGGGAGCGAAGAGGAGACGGCAAAACCTGTCCCGGCCGGGCTCAAGATGGAGCAGGCCGAATTCGACGCGCGAATTCGAAGCGGGCGAATGGTCGAGAACGCGCGTGAGCTCGCCGCGAGATTGCAAGCCTTGAGCGGATCGAACGGTTATCAGGTTGAGGACTACGCGGTCTTCCCCAAACAGGGGCACGGACTTGCACCCTGGCCGGCGCTAGGTCGTGCGATCGACTTCGCTTTTAATTGAGCGGAACAGGCTCTCGCCCAGTGGGGCGTCGGAGCGCGGACGCTCGCGATTGAACGAGCCCGTGTCCTACCGAACGCGTCACTGGGCATCGCCTGAAGAAGGAGACCGGCGCGAAAGTGGCCCGACCTCTTACCCGAGAGTGGCGCCCGGCGCTTTCGCGCGAGCCTGGAAGCGCCGATGCTCCTCGGGTGGCACCAACGAACCGCCCGTCGCCCAGACCACGTGCGTCGCGGCGCTCAAGTCGAGATTGCGGGCACGCAGGTACTCACGACCGGCGGCCGACTCGCTCAGCCACGCCGGACCGCCGACGCCCGCCACGGCCGATGGTTCAAGCTCGATCTCCATGGTCCGCTTGACCACGTGCAACTGCGTGTAGAGCTCATCGTCGCTGACTGTGAATACGCCGGCGAGCTGCGCGGCCATGAGAGGGCTGACAAGATACGACGCCTGCCCGACCGCGAGCCCGTCGGCGTCCGTGCGATTGTCGAGGCCGATGTCATAGACGGACACCGCTTCATCGCAACCGGCCGCCAGTTGGACCAGCATGCACGGTGAAGCGACGGGCTCCGCGAAGAAACCATGCACATGCGGGCCGAACAAGGCCTTCAGGCCGTAAGTGATGCCGCCCGGCGCGCCGCCGACGCCACACGGGATATACACGAAGAGCGGATGCTCTGCGTCGACGATGCGGCCCGCCTCGGCAAGCTGCGCGGCCAGATGGCGGGCCGCCGCTGCGTAGCCGAGAAACAGCATCAACGAACCTTCATCGTCGACGAAATGACAGCGCGGCATTTCCAGCGCCTGCGCGCGTCCGCCCGCAACGGCTTGGGCATAGTCGCCCTCGTGCTCGACGACACGAACGCCACGCTGCCTCAGGCGCTCTTTCTTCCAGAGTTTCGCGTCGGTGGACATGTGCACGACCGCCTCGAACCCCAGCGCTGCCGCCATGACACCGATACTCAGACCGAGATTGCCGGTGCTGCCTACCGTGACCGTGTGTTGCGCAAACAGCGCCCGCGCCGCCGGCGAGGCGAGGAGGCGGCGATCATCGGTGGCGTCTATGAGGCCATGTTCGATGGCAATCGATTCGGCCAGCGCCAGCACCTCGTGGAAACCGCCGCGAGCCTTGATGGAACCTGCAACCGGCAGCGCATCGTCGCGCTTGATGAACCACGCGCCCTGAGGGTTGCCCGGACCCGTCAAGGCGGCTTGCAGGCGGTCGGCGCGTACCAGCGGGGACTCCACCCTCCCCGCGCTCACGCGGAGTTCGGGAAACAGTTGCGCCATCAACGGCTCGCAGCGCGCCAGCCGCTTCTCGGCTTCTGTGATCAGGTCTGTCGACGGAGCGGCCGCCGGCAAGGGGCGACCGACATGGGGGTTGAGCCACAGCAACGGTTGCAGTGATCTTAGTTCGGATAACAAATCGTTGGATTCAAGCATTGACTATCTCGGTGACGCCGGCTCGAATGAGCAACGCGTGCGGGTGGGAGCGGAGCGTTCCACCCCCACCCTGGTATGACGGCGCGGCCCAGCGATGCAGGCCGCGCCGTAACGGAGACGCCGGCAATCCCCGCGCCCATGGTCCGCTTTAGAACGGGACGTCAACCTGCATGCCGACGGTCAGAGGCTGGATAAACGCCACAGAGGCAGGGCCTCCGCTCGGAACGAAGGAGGTCCCGGCAGTCAACATGCCGCGTCGGTTGAAAAGGTTATGAACAAAGAAGGAGACGTTCGCCTTGCGCAGATCGATACCGGCACGCAGGTCCGTTGTGAAATAGCTCGGCATACTGAAGTTCGGCAAGCTCTTGCTCCCGGGGAAGTTCGAGTTGCGTTGCCCGATAAACGTCTCGGTCGCACCCGCGTAGGCGCGATACGAGGCGACATTGAAGAGATAATCGACATTGAGCGTGGCAGAAAAATCGGGCGTGTTCGGCAGGCGATCGCCCGACGCGGCCCCGATGCCGGACACATCCTGGGTGAGCCGGGAGTCCAGATAGGTGAGGCCCGCTCCCAGGCGCCACTGCGGAGTCGGATTCAGGGTGCCGAAGAACTCCAGTCCCCTCGAACGGGCCTTGCCGCCATTGGTGACCACACCGAGGGTATTGACGATGGTGTTGAGCTGAATGTTCTTCCATTCGATATCGAATGCTGAAACGGATATCGACGCGCGCTTATCCAGGAAATCGGCCTTGTAGCCCACTTCGTAACTGGTCAGCGTGTCAGGGTTGAACGTTCCCGGCGTCATTTGCCCGGTGACGGGATCGTGTAAGCTCGGCTGCGGACCGCCGGGACGGTAGCCGGTTGCGACGCGTCCGTACAGGCTGCTGTTCTGTGTCAGCAAATAGCCGAGCGTGAAGAGATAGGTCTTGCTCGTATCAGCGGACTGGCCGGGGTTATTCCCGTTTCCGGCAAGCGGGCCCGATGAGATGGCACTGAATGTCTGATCGTTGTGGGCAATCCGCAACCCGGCGGTTGCTGACAATCGGGTGGTGAAGTGATAGGTCAGATCGCCGTAGGCTGCATATTCCTTGTAGGTCGACGGAAAATTATTCGTGAGCAGCGTGAGCGATGTCCCCGGCCCCGTGGCGGTGAGAGCCTGATCCTGGTTGCTGCTTTCGTGTGTGTAAAAAAGCCCCGCAATCCACTCGAGCTTGCGATTGGCCGGCGAGGTGAGGCGTAATTCCTGAGTAAACTTGTCCGTTGAGGCCGACAGACTCGCGGCAGCCGTACGGAACAGCGGTGCACCATACAGGGCGTTCAGGAGGCCCGGATAAACGGGCGAATCGTCGCTGATGTTGCTGCTGCGTATGGTCTGATAGGCCGAGATAGCGTTCAGGCGTGCCCACCCAAAATCGTACTCAATGTTCGCGGAATACAGTTCGATTATCTGGTCGAACGGTTCATCGACCAGCCGGCTCTGGGTGAGGTCGCCGTAGAGGGGTTGCCGCGTGTAGAAATTGTAGTCGACGGCCGCGTTGCCATCGCGCTTGATCTGCTGCGTGGTCGCGGTCAGGCGCACCGTCAGGGCATTGGTTGGCGTCACTGTCAGGGATGCCCGGCCGCCGCGCGTACTGGAGCCATTCACCCCTTTCTCCGGATCGCTACCGATACGGTTCACATACCCGCCATCCTGCTCGTTGAACGCGCTGACTCGCAGGGCAGCGACATCCTGCTTGATCGGCACATTCACCACCGCGCTTTCGGTGTGGTTGAGGCCACCATGTTCGGTGCCCGAAAGCATGACGCCCGCATGACCGGTGATGCCGCCTTCGCTGTCCGGCTCGTTTGTCACATATTTCAGCAGGCCGCCCATTGCACCTGCGCCGTACAGGGTGCCTTGCGGACCTCGCAGCAACTCGATGTGGTTGAGGTCGAGCAGGCCCATGTCCAGTGCAAGTTGTGCACCTAGCCCATAGATCGTACTGGAGCCAAACGGCACCTCGTCGACGTAGACACCGACCGTCGGCGAGATGTCAGCGCCGGTCGTGATCCCGCGCATGCTGATCTGAGCGTTACCCGCTCCCGACGAGGTGAGGGCTACGCCCGGCTCCTTCGTCAGGTAATCGCTCATCGACGCGTCGCCCTTGCGTTGAAGTTCTTGCGCACCCAGAGCATTCACCTGCATCGGCACTTCACGCGCCGGTTCCCGGCGCCGGTTCGCCGTAATTTCGACCGTGTTCAGGGTGGTGACATCGCCGGTCGCAGTGGTCTTGGCGGGCGCTTTAGGCGTGGCCGGCGCCGCTGCGTTCGTGGCGCTTGCGGCGACGGGTGCGGAACCCGGCGCTGTATTGGAGGGAGCCGTTTGGGCATGCGCACACAGTACCGTCAGGCCGACAGCGGGCCCGAAAAACAGCGATGCATAGCGGCCGCCCACCGGCCGCCCGCTCGCGCGACCGTTGTTACGCTTGCCCCGCGGGGGCCTGTTCTGATTGATTCTTATACCCACGATGGGTCTCCTCCTTGAATTCCATGATTAGGGTTCAACTGGTTGGAGTGGCCCGGCGGGATCTCTGCCGCTCCTTGTACCGAGGCCACAGACACAAGGTAGCAAAAATTATCCAGAAAAGAAAATATTTTCGCAAATGAGATATTCCGGCCACTTTGAGCAAGTTGGGAAGTTGGGCGGCCCGATTCTGCAAAGGCCGAGGCCGTGAGGCCCGTGGCGGCTGCGCCCAGCGTTGTGGGATGGCCGACCGCAGCATTTTTTGCCGCTTCTGTCATTCAACCGCGCGTTCGACGGCGATGGCTTTGCAGCAGGCCACACGCTCGCAAGGGACCAGGAAGTGTTGAAATTTTCCTAAATGGAAATATTTTTGTCATTCGGTACAATGGCAAACATTGGCAGCGACATCGGGCGGCTCGACACCTGAATCCCGGAGAGCGGCTGTTTGCTGGAAGAAGACTGGGTGGGAATCCATGGAGGTGCCCGCCGGTTTGGCTCGCAATCACACGCAGCCCCACGACGCGCTGCATGTGATTGCGATACGGCAGGCCGCCGCCCGGCCTGATGACAATTCGACATCGAAAGAGAAAAAATGAAATTCTTCATGGCCGGCCTCGACACCGAAACCAATACCTTTTCGCCTATCCCTACAGGGCGGCAAAGCTTCGAGCAGCTATTGATCGCATACGGGGACGCCACGCAGCGTCAACTGAACTGCTGCTCCGCTCAGCTCGCGACCTGGAAGCAAATGGCCGATGCGCGAGGCTGGACGGCGGTCGAAAGTCTCTGCGCGGTGGCGGAGCCGGGGGGCATTACCAGCCGCGCCGTGTACGAGGAGTTTCGGGAAAGGATCATTGCTGATCTGAAGGCGGCAGATACAGTCGACTTCGTTATCCTCGCGCTGCACGGAGCCATGGTGGCTGACGGCTATGACGACGTCGAAGGCGATCTGCTCAGCCATATCCGGCGGGTTGTCGGGCCGGACCTGCCGATTGGAGTGGAACTGGATCTGCACGCCCATCTCACCCCGCTTATGCTCGACAAGGCAACGGCAATCGTGACGTACAAGGAGTACCCGCATGTCGATATCGAAATTTGTGCGGCCCAACTCTTCGAACTCGTTGCCGACACGGTAGCCGGTAAAGTCAGGCCCAAAATGGCGATGTTCGATTGCCGGATGCTAGGCACCTTCAGAACGCAGGATCAGCCTCTGCGCGAGTTCGTCGAAAGAATGAAAGCGATGGAGGGCGCCGATGGCATCCTCTCCGTGTCTTTCGTGCATGGCTTCCCATGGGGCGATGTCGCGGACGTCGGCGCCAAGATGCTCGTGATCGCCGACGGTGACCAACGGAAGGCCGCTACCGTGGCCGCGGCACTGGGCGAGGAGATCTGGAGCAAACGCGCAGCCCTGACGCCGGTTTTCAAATCGATAGACGAAGCGTTGGATCGCGCATGCGCCGCTGCCGAGGGCCCGATTGTTCTAGCCGATGTGTCCGATAACGCCGGCGGCGGTGCGCCAGGCGATTCGACTTTCATTCTGCAGAGAATCCTCGAGCGGGGCATCGACAATGTCATTAGCGCGCTGTACTGGGATCCGGTTGCCGTCCGTTTCTGTCAGGAGGCCGGCGAAGGGGCGAGACTGAAACTTCGTGTTGGGGGAAAAGTCGGTGCCACCTCGGGCCAGCCGCTGGATCTGGACGTTACCGTGCGCCGGATAGCGTCCGGCATCACGCAAAGATTCGGCTTCGTCCCCATCAGTATCGGCGACGCAGTTTGGGTTAGCACCGGTAACGTCAATCTGATTCTTAACACGCATCGAACGCAGGTCTTCCACCCTGAATTCATGGTCGCATTGGGACTCGATCCGAGTCAGTTCAAAATCATTGTCGTGAAGTCCCTCAATCACTTCCACGCGGCCTTTGCCCCGCTCGCCAAAGACATCATTCATGTCGACGCGCCGGGCGCGCTCAAAAGAGACTTTGGCACCCGGCCTTATGCAAAGGCGGCCAGATCATTGTGGCCTGCTGTAGACGATCCATTTGCGGATACGCAGTTGCACGACTGACGGGTTAGGGGCGGCGCGTTCCGCATACGCCGTCGGGATTCGGCATATGCCGGCAGCACTTTCAGACAATGGTTAGGGGTTCAGAAATGGCGGTACAAGATTATTTTTCAGCCACCTACGTCGAAGCGCGGGAAAAATTTCTCAAGGCGGCTCAAGCCTCGGGCATGACCGTTGGGCGCGTCTTTCATCCGCACAAGATTGGACCTGACGGCGCGGCGCTTTCGATCGACTCAGCCCTGTTTTCGCCTGACAACGCCAGGTCATTGCTCGTCATAACGTCGGGAACGCACGGCGTGGAGGGCTTTTGCGGATCGGGATGCCAGGTCGGTTTGCTGAACGACGCCGATTTTCTGGACGAACTGCGGGACAAGGCGGTCGCGCTGCTCCTCATTCACGCTGTCAATCCTTATGGGTTTGCGCATCTGCGCAGAGTGAACGAAGACAACGTCGACCTGAATCGCAACTGTGTTGATTTCAGCAAAGCTGTCGGCGCCAACCCGGATTACAAGGAACTGGATGCATTGCTCCTGCCCGCTACGTGGCCGCCAACGGATGCCGACAATGACGCGTTTGCCAACTACATCCGGCAGCATGGCGAGCGCAAGTTGCGCGAGACCGTGACGAAGGGGCAATACGAGGTGCCTGACGGCATGTACTACGGCGGCAGTTCGCGCTGCTGGAGCACACAGGAGGTCAAGGCGATTCTCGGCGCGCACCTGCCCAACTTCGATCGTTTGGCGTGGGTGGATATCCATACCGGTCTCGGCGCCCAGGGTCACGGCGAGAAGATATTTATGAGCGAGGACATACCCGCACTGCGGCGAGCGCGCAACTGGTGGGGCGCCGATGTCAAACCGATCTTTGACCCGCGCTCGGTTTCAGCCGTTTTCGATGGGCCGTTGATGAGTACCGTCTACGACGGATTCCCGACAGTCGAGAAGACCACGCTCGGCCTCGAATTTGGGACCTACGAGACGTCGCGGGTCTTGCAGGCGTTACGCGCGGACCATTGGCTGCATCGGCATCCTGACGTATCCGCTGAACAGTCGGAGCAGATCGGCCGGAACCTCAAAGACGTCTTCTATTGCGATGACGACGCTTGGAAAGGCATGGTGTTCGCGCAGACGCGCGTCATCGCACTGCAGGCGATTTTTGGTCTTGCCGGGAAGGGCGACTGGGACTAAATCCTGGCTGACTGATCAAGCGTCACTGGAAATATTACTGAGGTTCAAATGTCCCATTCCATGCTGAACGCTGAACTTGAAAGATTCATTGACATCGGGATTCCTGGCAGGTCCGCCGCGATTGCAAATCGAACGGGCGTGATCTGGTCACATACTTCAGCACGAGGATGCGATGGTGAATGCGCCGTTCTTCGCTCGCGCCTGTAATTTGCACCACAGCCGCGCTCGCCAGGTGAGGTCAGTTTGTGCCGCTAATGGGTGAAGATGGGTGGGCAGGTTATTAAGTGGGTGGGTGACTGGTTTCGAGCTGGTCTCTAGAGACGTGGATGGTCGCCGGAATGCGGAGGCCTGACTCAACCGTTGAGCATGTACGTCACCCTGTCGGTCGGCGTCGTCAGGATCGAAAATGAAATTGCGTTCCTGTGCCGCCCAAACACGGTTTTCTCGATGCGGTAGACCGTTTGCGAAACAGGACACGCAAGCAAGGTCGCTTCGTCTTGCGACGGAAAGCCCACGTTGATGCTGCGCTCCGCCTCCGCGGGATGTTCTTTGTAAAGATTTTTGAGCGCGTCGTAGAACGATCCCCCGTTTTTGACGAGCGTGACAGTGTCTCCGTATCGGTCCTCCAGGAAAAAAAGCTGTTCGATCGTAAGAGGATGATCGTCGACGAGAAGTAATCGTCGAATGCTTACGATCTGCGCGTCGACTGCAGCGTCAAGCTTGGACCTGACGGTGTCAAGACCAAGGTTTGGAACCGGATCGAGAATCCGAAAATGCACGCTGTGCCCGAGACTCTGCATCGCCTCGGTGAACCCTGTAAGAGAGACAAGTGTCTGCTTCACCTTCGGAACCGTGGCCATGGTTCCCTTGCCATGCACCTTCTGCAGAAGTCCCTCGTCGCAAAGTTCCGAGACCGCACGCCGCAACGTAATCCGGCTTACCGAATACAGCTCGCAAAGTTTGCTCTCGGATGGCAGATAACGGTCGTCGGCGTAGGAGCGGCTTTTCAGATCGGCCATGATTAGCCGCTTAACCTGCTCGTATAGCGGCGTGGAAGTCGACTTGTCGATCATGTTGGACGGGCCCTTGAAGCAGCTAATTTGCTGGCTCGCAATCCTGCCACGCAGGGCCCGGCTAGGCAAGTTCGATCGGCCGCCACCTTCGGCGCGGTCGATCGGGCAGGAGTTGCGTGAATCAATCTTCGGAAGTAATCAGTAGCTGATTTTTTTCATATAGCGACGGCCCTCGAGCATGACGTGATTGCGCAGGTTCGCCATCTTGTATGCGAACTTCCACAGCGTGTCGAAAAAGATCAAGGGCACGAGGTTGCCCTTGAACTCGTCGTCAATGCCGTCAAGGTCAAGCTTGGCGGCGTCAAGCACCATGATTTTTTCAGGTGAGCCGAACCGTTCGAGAAATACTTTGGCGCGTTCTTGCTGCGGCCTGGTTCTGTCCAGTCCCATTAAAAGGACGAAGGCACGGTCCCGATCGAGCACTTCGAATGGACCATGGAAGAATTCACCCGCGTGAACCGCCTGTGAGTTTATCCACAGCATCTCCATCAGCACGCATATCGAAAACGAGTAGGCCGCGCCATAGCTCGCGCCGCTAGCAAGCGTATAGATCACTGACTCGCCATGCAATTGGCCTGCGTATTGGGTAAATAGCGGCTCGAACGTGGCGTGTGCGCGATCGATCGCCGGTTGAAGATTGTTAAGACTGGCGACCAGGGGTGCCAGCTTGTCGATCCCGTCATGTGCTTTTACCAGTCCCATGACTAGCTGGTAGAGCCGGGCGTAATTGCTGTCGCGTGCATCAATCGGTACCCCGGTTGTGTAGGGTGCCTCGAATCCGATCGGGAAGTCCACCTCCTGCGCCAGTGGCGACAACGTATCCACCGATAGTCCGACCGTTACAGCGCCCTTGGCTTTCGCGTGCTGCGCGGCACGCAAGGTCTCCTTAGTTGTACCTGTCATCGAACATAGGATCACCAGCGACGTGCTTCCCAGGATCACCGGATCACGCTGTACGAACTCGTCAGCGTTAAGGCAATCCGACGCGAGCTTGCGCGAATAACTGTCGAGAAGGAACTTGCCCGGGTACATGACTGATAGCGAGCCCCCGCAAGCCACGAAGAAAACGTGATCGATTTTTTTATCAGTCAGGCCATTCAGAGCTCGTTCCACGTCGGCATGGAGAAGGGATGTTGCGTCGTTCATTGAAGACCTCTTGGTTGTAAGCGTCGGATACCGCGAAAAACGAACGATATCGCTTTGCGGAATAGGATGTCATAGGACGTCATGATAATATTGGTTGCCGATATTCTCGTCAACACCGCCGTGTCGCTCGTTAGGGCGGATTTAGGAGCCGACGGTTTGTATTTGACTGTGAGAAAATCGTGTGAGAACATTCTCATTAACTGATATTTCGGGGGACAAGATGAGCCGTATCGTCGCGGTGGGGGACAACGTGGTGGATTGCTATCCGGCTTTGGAGCAGATGTTCCCTGGCGGAAATTGTCTGAACGTCGCGGTGCTGGCCTGTCGCGCTGGGGCGCAGACCGGCTACGTGGGTGCGATCGGACGAGACGACGCGGGCCGGGCGATCGAAGCGGCGCTAGCAGCAGAGGGCGTGGATGTCACGCACTTGAGGACGCCGGGTGGGCAGACCGCTTATTGTGTTATCGGCCATCAGGGAGCGGATCGAATCTTCCTGCGCGCCGATCTGGGCGTGTCCCGGTTCGAGCCGTCCGAATCGGACTTTGCCTTCGTCGATGATTTTGATGCCGTGCATGTGGGTCAATCGAGCGGCCTCGACGCCCATCTGGAGCGATTCGCGCGTAAGTCGCGCCTCTCCTATGACTTTTCAACACGACGCGATACCGCACATCGCGCCACCGTGGCGCCGCACTGCTTCCTCGCGTCGATTTCGGGAGGGGACCTATCCCGTGAAGAGGGTTTGCAAATGGTCAAGCAGGTCATCGCCGGCGGCGCCTCATGGTGCCTTCTCACCCGGGGCGAAAAGGGGGCGATGCTTGCAAGCAAATCAGCGGTCTTCGAGATACCGGCCGCGCCAACAATCGTGGTGGATACGCTCGGCGCTGGGGACACCTTCATAGCCTGGACTTTGACTGGGCTGCTTCACGGAAATGCGCCGCAGGACATATTGAGTGCCGCGGCACTTGCTGCCGCGAACACGTGCACCCGAATGGGCGCGTTGGGCCATGGAGCACCCATGTCCATCGGTTAATACACCTTCGCTCAAGGCGGCGCACGCTGCGTTGAGCGTGCACGGAAGAGCAGATACGAGCTCAGGTGGCGGACTGAGATAACAGCGAAGTCACGGAATCGCGCATGCGAATGCGCGGAGCCAGCACTAACTGTTCGATGGGTGTGTCGTCGCCTCCAATGCGGGCAAGGATAAGCCGCGCAGCCGCGCGTCCCATTTCATTGAGCGGCTGTGCGATAGCCGTGATGCTGGGGCGAAGAAAGCTCATCCAGTCGAGATCGTCAAAGCAGATTAGCGAAAGTTCGCGAGGTAGCTCGATCCCGAGCGTGCTGATCGCCCCCATGACGCCCGCAGACATTAAGCCGTCCGCCGTGAAAAGGGCTGTGGGGGCATCTCCGCCTCGCAAAAGGTCAAGCGTCTCCTCCCTGGCGGCTGCGCTGGAGTACGCGCCTACGCGACGCACCAGGCGCTCATCAACTGGCACGCCGCTCTCGGCATGCGCTTCCAGATACCCCAGCAGGCGCTGCCAGCTCGGATACAGCGTGCCCGGTTCGACCGAAGAAAACGAATTCATCCCGATAAACGTCCGGAGGTCTCCGAAAGTCGACTGCTCCAGCTCAGCGACGATCCCAATCCGTCTATGCCCGGCACGCAGCAAGATTTGAACGGCTTCTTTGGCCGCGCCGCGGTTGTCCAGGGTGACAGAGTCGGCCTTCAGCCCTTTGACGAAACGGTCGATCTGGACCACGGGGCAATGGGCTGCGAGGGCATCCTGCAAATGCCTGGAGCTTTCCAGATCGCATGGCGCGACGATGATGCCGTCCACCTGCTTCTCCATAAGTAGTTGGACCGCGTCGCGTTCGCGCTGGAATACCTCGTCACTGTCCGTCACGATGACGCCAAATCCTTTGCTGCGGGCAACGTCGGCGATGCCACGCAGAATGCTGGCATAGAAGGGACTTTCGATGTCGCCGGCCACCACGCCGATCGTCTGCGTCTTCCCGGTGATCAAGCCTCGGGCCAGCAAATTTGGCCGGTAGCCCAGCTCCTCTGCGACCGCGCGGACCTTCTCCTTGTTCTCGTCGCTCGCATAGCCATATCCACCCAGCACACGGCCTGCGGTAGCCGTGCTTACGCCCGCGCGACGGGCGACTTCGATGATCGTTATTTTGTCTGAACGCTTCTCTGCCATCGTGTCTTGCCCTGTTGTCGAGGAGTGAATCTCGCTGATCCGACCTAAGCCATTCGCACGGCTCGCGACGGTGATTGTATTCGTGCGTTCAAAGCTTTGGCTGCCCAGATTGCGTCTTGCACGTCCATCTACCGTTGGTCGCTTCCAGCGGGCACAGCGCGAACGTGTTGTGGAAAACAGTCAAAACTACCTCATGGCAAACCCTAAATTCGTTTTGCTCACTTGACGCATCCCCACGTCCATGATCATATATGAGAACGTTCACACAACGCGCAACATGATTGAAAAAGGCGTCTTTCCCGAATCGGGCCAGCAGCCGTGAAAGGTCCGACGCAACGAAAGTCTACAGCGCTCGCCCATTACTCGTACTAAACGGAAGGAGTCTGAAAAGTGATTTCGAAATTTACTGGGTATCGGCATGTATCCACGCTGATCGCCGGCACCCTGATTTCCCTCGGCTCGGGTTTTGCCCACGCGCAGGCCGTCGATGCGCAACTGCGTGCTTTGGTTCCGGCACAGTATCAACAGTCCGGCGTAAAAGTTGCAGCATTCAACGACTGGCCGCCGGACGAATTTGCCCAGGAAGGGGTGCTGAAAGGCTGGAGCATCGATATGGCAACCGCTATGTCGGCCCGGCTCGGGATCAAGTTTGAAATAACCGGCACCAGCTTCGACGCTATTTTGCCCGGACTGGTCAGCAAGCGATTTGACGCAGGCTTCGCGTCGTTCGGCGTAACGCCGGAGCGCCTCAAAGTTTTGGATTTTGTACCGCAGCGCAAAGAGGGCACGGCATACGCGTTCCCGTCCAGCAAGTCCTATTCGATCGTCACCGAGGCCGATTTGTGCGGTCACAGCATCGCCGTTCTCACGGGCGCGTGGGACCTGCAGTACCTTAAGAACGTTAGCGAAAATACCTGCGTAGCAAAGAAGCTCCCGCCGATCGACCTTAAGCAGTTCACAACCGAAAACGCCGCTGAGCTCGCGGCGTCGTCTGGACGCGTCGAGCTGGTCGCGGCGGGCTCCGCCAAACTGCTCTACCTTGCAAAGCAGACCGGTGAATTCTCAGTTTCGAAACTGACAAGCAATCCGGTCTATAACGGCATCGGCATTCGTACAGGTGACAAGTTGGGCGTCGCGCTTGCTGCGACGCTGCAGGCAATGATCGACGACGGTAGCTACGCAAAAATCATGACCAAGTGGGGCGTCAACAAAAACGGGATGATTGACAAGGCGGTGCTGGTCACCGAGGCGGACCCGAATCCCACCCGTGGGCCCCTAACCAAGGGCCAGCCATGAGCAAGAAGGTTTTAACGACGTCCGACGAGAAGGCAAACGTCTTCCCACGGCCCATTCCGCGCTCTCATCCTTCCTGGTGGATTGGCGGGTCGATCTTGCTACTGTTGATCGGGCTGTTTGTACGCGTATTGGTTACCAACAAGAATCTTCACTGGGACGTTGTCGGCGCCTATCTGTTCAGCCATGAGATTCTGGATGGGCTGCGCCGCACGTTGAGCTTGACCGCTCTTGCTATGTTGATTGGTCTCTCTTTGGGCGTGCTGCTTGCGATCATGCGGTTATCGCGCAATCCCATTTTCCAGGCTTTTAGCTGGGCCTGGATATGGTTCTTCCGCGGCGTGCCGCCTCTGGTCCAACTGGTTTTCTGGTACAACATGGCGCTGCTTTTTCCGACCGTGAGTGTTGGGATTCCTTTCGGCCCCCAGTATTTCTCCTGGGACACCAACGAGCTGATCACCCCGCTGAGCGCCGCGATCTTGGGACTGGCTTTGACGGAAAGCGCGTATGCAGCCGAGATGATTCGAGCAGGCATCCAGGCGGTCAGCGCAGGACAGTCCGAAGCGGCAGCTTCCCTAGGTATGACGCGGAGCCAGTGCTTGAGGCGAATCGTCTTGCCTCAGGCACTGCGCATCCTGATTCCGCCCATCGGCAATGACACTATTTCCATGCTCAAGTTCACATCGTTGGTCAGTGTGCTCGCGCTACCGGACCTCTTATATTCGGCGCAGATGATCTATTCGAGAACGTATCAGACGATCCCGCTGCTTATCGTCGCGACGATCTGGTATCTCGTGCTTGCGACGGTTCTTACGGCGATCGAGCACTATATCGAGCACCATCTCGCCAGTGATTTCAAGGCGGGTCCGGCAAAAACGCAATTCGGGTGGCTGAAGACAACTTTGCTGCAGTCGGTAGGCGTGAGGAGGTCTGTATGAGCCACGACGAGCCTCTTCTGCACGTTGATCGCATCAGCAAGAGCTACGGTGACGTGAAGGTGCTGAAAGGTATCAGCTTGACGGTTAACGCGGGCGACGTCACGTGCATCGTCGGGCCCTCCGGTTCTGGCAAGAGCACGCTTTTGCGATGCCTGAATCGCCTGGAGATCCCGAACGATGGGGTGGTGTACCTGGAAGGGCAACCAGTCGGATTGAGATGGAAAGAAGAGAAGCTCTATGAGATGAAACCAGGCGAGCTGGCGGCTCAGCGCCAAAGCATGGGTATGGTGTTCCAGGGGTTTCACCTTTTTCCGCACAAGACAGCGCTGGAGAACATCATTGAAGCGCCGATGATCGTGAAGAAAACCAATAAGCGAGACGCGGTTCAAAGTGCGCTTGCACTACTCGATAAAGTGGGTTTGCGGGACCGCGCGAACTATTACCCACGCCAGCTTTCGGGTGGACAACAGCAGCGCGTCGCGATAGCCCGGTCGCTCGCGATGGAGCCGAAGCTCATGTTGTTCGACGAGCCCACCTCGGCTCTGGATCCTGAGTTGGTCGGCGAGGTGTTGGCCGTCATGCGGCGACTAGCAGAAGAAGGTATGACGATGGTTGTCGTTACGCATGAAATGGCATTCGCGCGTGACGTCGCGGATCACCTCGTATTCATGGACGGTGGCGTAATCGTTGAGCAAGGCCCCCCCGCGGAGTTGATGACCAACCCGCAGCACGCGCGGACGAAGACATTTCTGGCGCGCGTGTTGTAACCGCGGACCTCGTGACGTACCTCTAGGCAGAGACAACAAAGCAATGAATTACCTGGATGAAAACTCAGTCGATCGCTTGCTCGATTATCCCGGGCTCGTGGATGCACTACAAACCGCACATGCCGGACAGGGTATGCCGGAGACTGGCGCATTGGTGATGGACTCGCCGGCAAGCGGGGATGACAAGTTCGTCTCGCTGATGGCATGGGCCGCCGACGACATGATTGCAGCGAAGCTGGTTGGAGTATTTCCGGACAATATGCAACTTTGTCCGCCGCAGCCAACGGTGCAGGGGATCGTAGCGCTTTTTGACGGCAAGACCGGCGCACCGCTGCTGATTTGCGACGGCGGTTCGCTGACTCGTCGCAAGACCGCCGCGGACTCTGCGCTTGGCGCGAGGTTGCTGTCGCGAGCCGATTCGCAGGTGCTGCTGGTTGTCGGAGCAGGCGCGCTTGCTCCGCACATTGTCGAGGCGTATGTTGCTGTGCGCCCATCGCTCAAGCGAATCATCATCTGGAACCGCACGCACTCACGCGCAGTGAGGCTGGCATCGACATTAGAGCATGTCGGCGTGAGCGTTCAGGCGGAGCCAGACCTGAAGCTGGCCCTCGCTGCGGCGGATATCGTATCGTGCGTCACGATGTCCTCGGCGCCATTGGTTCGTGGCGCGCTCCTTCGGCCAGGCACTCACGTCGACCTGATCGGGGCTTACGCGCCCGACATGCGCGAAGCGGATGACGAGGTAGTAAAGCGAGCGCACATATTTGTTGATACAAGAACCGGTTGCGAGCGCTCCGGTGAAATCGCACAACCCATAGCGGCTGGACTGATAACGAGTTCGTCCATTCTCGCCGATCTGTTTGACCTGTGCTCCGGCAGACACCCTGGACGTACGCATCCCGATGAAATCACGATGTTCAAGAACGTTGGTGGCGCGCATCTGGATATGTACACGGCTCGCCATTTGATGAAGCGGGCAAAAGACGCGCTTGAGTGTTGACCTGTCCGGGTGGCGACGGTCCTCGAATGCGCAAGCATGAAAAAACATGTGGAATTCGAGGGCTAGCCGCTTGAGAGGACCGGAGCGCCGCAGGGTTCCCTGTGCCACGTGATTAATTATTCGCCATAAAAAATATATATCCCGGTTTACGATCAGTAATCCTAATAGTAAAAAGAAGTATTCCATAACCTCCTACTACGGATTTCCGCCATGAAACGCGTTTCCTTCATTGCTGCCTCTCTGGCCGCCGCTTTCTCCAGCATGTCTGCTCAAGCTCAAAATTCCGTCACCTTATACGGAATCATCGACACGGGTATGACCTACCTTCATAACTCAGGGGGCGATAGCACGCAGATCAAGATGTCCAACGGGAACGAATCAGGCACGCGTTGGGGCTTGACGGGAAAAGAAGACCTGGGAGGCGGACTTAAGACAATCTTCACGCTGGAGGCCGGCTTTAGTCCGACGACAGGAGAGATACAACAAGGCGGGCGATTTTTCGGCCGGCAAGTTTTTGTGGGGTTGACAGCGGACCGGTGGGGCACGTTGACCGTTGGTCGCCAATACGATGCGACGACGGACCTGGTGCTACCCGTACAGGGCGACAACTTTCTTGGTGGCGTCTTCACGTCTCCCGGAGACGTTGACAATGCCGATGCGAGTGCACGATTCAATAACTCGATTAAATATGCCAGTCCTGTCTGGGCGGGCCTGCAGGCTGAGGCAATGTATGCAGTCGGGGGCGTCGCCGGGGCGAGCGGGTCGGGGCAGTCGTACATTGGCGCGCTGGCGTACACGATCCATCATTTGAGCCTCGCGCTCGGCTATACGCATATAGATAACGGTAACGCGATACTTTCGACCCGCGGTACAACAACCTCAGACACGTTGTTTAATAGTGCGGTCAACAGCGCCTATGCGTCAGCTAGCGCGATAGATATTGCTCGCGCAGGCGCGGCGTACACCGCAGGGCCGGTCACATTCGGCGGCTATTACAGTTTTTCGAAGTATCAGTCAGATGCCAGCTCCACTTTCGTTACCCCCGAGAAATATAACAATGGATCCATTTACGCTAATTGGCAGATTTCGGCATTTCTAAATGCCGAAATAGGCTATACGTATATGAAGTCTAGTGGAGATTCATCTGCGAAATATAATCAATTCGCAGTAGCTGCGGACTATTTTATCAGTAAACGCACTGATTTCTACGCATGGGCTGCCTACACCCACGCGACCGGTCAAAACGGAATGGGCAGCGCGCAAGCGGTGATTGGATCGACCGACATCAATGCGGGGGCGAGTTCGCAGGCGAACCTGACCGTTGGCATTCGACATCGTTTCTGACGGTGGGCCTGACGTTCTGTCGCCGTGGATGGTTTGTCGCCGAACGCGGCGTTTTTCAGTCGGCAAGCAACAATCAGAATAGTTCATGAAATACCTTAATTTCAGGCTTTTGCAGTGAATGATGGGAAAATTTGGCGTTCATTTTTATCAATGAGGAGTGCGACGTGGCTTCAAAAGTTGTTATTGTGGGCGGTGGCGTGATCGGTAGTTCCGTAGCGTATTTCTTACGCGCAGCGGATCCTACCGTTGAGGTCACCGTGATCGAACGCGATCCGAGTTACGCCCGATCGTCGTCAGCGCTGTCCGCTGCTTCGATCCGACAACAATTCTCGACGCCGCTCTCTATCCAGATGTCGCTATATGGCATCGAATTTCTCCGCTCGATTGGAGCGCGGCTTGAGATCTCTGGTGAGCAACCTTCGATCGATCTCCACGAAGGTGGGTATCTTTTCCTCGCCACTCCGGCGGGCGAACATACTCTTCGGGAAAACCATGCGCTGCAAACGAGCCTTGGTGCAGACATCAGCCTCCTGGACAAAGAAGGTCTGCAACAACAGTTTCCGTGGCTCAATGTTGAAGACCTTGCCGCGGGCGCGTATGGCGTATCCGGGGAGGGGTGGTTTGACGGGTACGGACTGGTCCAGGCGCTGCGCAGGAAGGCTCAAGCGCTCGGAGTTTGGTACGTTCCTGCAGACGTAGTGGGCGTGAAGCGGGATCGGAAAAAAATTACGCACGTTCTCGCGTCAAACGGCCAGGAATATCCTTGCGATACGGTGGTCAACGCTGCGGGTGCCTGGGCGCGGAGGGTCGCCGAAATGGTCGGTATCGACATCCCTGTTTTTGCAAGACGTCGCAGCATTTTCAACGTATCGTCGCCTGCGAAACTGATGGGGTGTCCGCTACTGATTGACCCGACAGGCGTTTATTTCCGGCCGGAAGGCAAGACGTATATCTGCGGAACATCTCCTGCCGCCGATAACGATCCGGACGACCTTCCGCTAGATCAGGTAGATCACAATCTGTTCGACGAGGTGATCTGGCCGACACTGGCTAATCGCATACCCCAGTTCGAGGCGCTGCGCGTCGAGAATTGCTGGTCCGGTTATTACGAATACAACGTGTTTGATCATAATGCCATTATCGGACATCACCCCGACGTGGAAAATTGCATCTTTGCCAACGGCTTCAGCGGCCATGGTCTGCAACAAGGGCCGGCAACGGGGCGCGGTATCAGTGAATTGATTTTGAACGGCAAGTATTCAACCTTGGACCTGTCGTCGCTAAGCTGGACACGAGTACTGGAAAATCGGGCGATTGTCGAAAGGAACGTCGTTTAGTCTTGCGTAAGGAACAGACACAGCCAGCGGCGATCGGTTGTGCCCGCTCAAACCATTTGCGCAAAGTCATGGAGCGGACACGGAGAGATTTCGTTGCAAGGCTCGGGCGACGGCACCGTCACGTTGCTCGGGCCGTCGCTTATGATGATGCGATGAAGAAAGATTTTGCGCGGGTCGTATGGGGCGGTTGGAGGGGGTGCCGTTTTGATGCCACTGGCCGGCGTTTTACGTCCACGCTAGTTTTCAGCGGCTCGTGGCCAACCCCTGGCCGCGCATCGAGTTCGGTTTGAAGCGCGAGCCGAGCCGATACCGGTTGCCGGGGTGAACGAAGCGGGCGAATGTCACCGGCGTGCCGTTGGTCCAGGTGCGGCGCGTCAGCATCAGGCAAGGTTCGTCGGTTCGCATTCCGAGCAGCGCTGCCTGTTCAGGCGTCGGCAGGCAGGCGTCCACGATATGCTCGATTTCAAGTTCGTAGTGCGACACATTGTTGTAGAGATACTGCGATGGCGGCTCGGCCGTGAAGTCCTGCGTGAGAAAATCCGGTGCAGCAGCGGGGTTCACATATCGGTCTTCGAACTGAATGGGCCGTCCGTTTTCCATGTGTACGCACGTCAGATGAAACACGGACGTATTCCTGGGCAGCCCGAACGCCGCAGCGACCTCGGCCGATGCGGCTTCGCGCGCCAGCGTATTGACCTTGCAGGCGTAGTCGTGCCCTCGCGAGCGAATCTCATCGCGAATATGGGCGATCATCAGCAGGTTCGACTGCGGTTTGCTTTCGGCGACAAACGTGCCGACCCCGGCGACGCGTTCGAGTTCGCCCTCGGCAGTCAGTTCGCGTAATGCGCGATTGACCGTCATGCGCGCTACCCCGAACGCCGTCGCCAGATCGATCTCCGACGGGATGCGCTCACCAACACCCCATTCGCCTGCACGAACCTTGTCGCGCACAACGGCCTTGATCTGCTGAAACGGCGCACCCGGTTTTTGAGCCATATGTACTACCTTTCGATTCCGATTGAGCGACACCGATTCTATTACGCTTTTAGTCGTGCTCAAGCGACGCGAGCAAGGTGCGCAGAAACATGTCATTTTCTTCTTCTGTACCGACGGTCACGCGGACAAAATCGTCCAGTTCGTATGCGCCGAGCGGCCGGACCACGATGCCGGCCCGCAGCAGCCGTTGTGCCACCGTCTTTGCGTCGTTCAAGCCAATCGTAATGAAATTCGCATGCGTCGGGATGAATGGAATGCCCCGATGCGCCAGCGCTTGCGTGATTTGCGTAATGCCCGCACGGTTCAGGCTCTGTGTGCGTTGCAGGAATGCGCGATCGGCGAGCGCCGTCAAGGCCGCGCGCTGCGCGAGTGCATTGACGCTGAACGTCGGGCGGATTCGGGCAACGGCGTCGACAAGATCGGGATGCATGATGCCGTAACCGACTCGCAGCGAGGCCAACCCGTACGCCTTCGAAAACGTTCGCGCGACGACCAGTTGCGGATAACGCGCAACCAGTGAAATCGAATCGGGTCGCAGCGCGGGATCGACGTAATCGATATACGCTTCATCGAGCACCACGAGTGTATCCGGACCCACTGAATCCAGAATGACTTCGATCTCCGCCGGAGACAACAGCGTACCCGTTGGATTGTTGGGGTTGCAGATGTAGACGAGGCGCGTCGTGTCGGTCAACGCCGCGCGCATCGCGGCAGGATCGTGACGGTAATTGGACGCCGGCACTTCGATTGCGCTAGCGCCGCGCGCCTTGATGCTGATCGGATAGGCCTGAAATGCGTACTGTGAATAGAGGCCCGCGGTACCGGCGCGCAAACTCAACGCGGCGCACAGATCGATCAGTTCGTGGGAGCCGTTCGTCACCGCGATATGATTGGCCGGTACACCATGATAGCGGCTAAGCGCGTTGCGCAGATCGAATGCATCGCTGTCCGGATAGCGCGCGAGCGCGGTATCCGCGCCGCTGAACTGCTCAACCAAGGCTTGCGCGACATGTGGGCTGCAGCCGAGCGGGTTTTCATTCGATGCGAGCTTGATGATGCGCGCCAGACCATATTCGCGCGCAACTGATTGCTCGGAGCGGCCCGGGACATAGAGCGGCAACGCACGGATATGCGCGGGCACCGGTGCGTCTTTCACGGCATCGTCCAGCTCGCTTTTCGCTTCGCTCATGCGCCCACCTGTCCTTGATCCGCGCGCCACACTATCGGAAATAGCGGGTGCGCCATCGGCGCGCCCTCGGCGAGCGTCTCGCGCAGGCCTGGAAACTCAGGCGATGTGCGCCACGGGCGTGGCTTGTGACGGATATCGTCGCCGATAAACCGCAGCGAAAACGCGCGGCGCCGACGGTTGCCGCCAACGCCCCCCGACGCATGCAACGTCAGCATATGAAAGCACACCATATCGCCTGGTTCGAGTTCCCAGCCGATGATCGGATACGCGTCACGATTGCTTTCGATATCGGGCAAATCAGTCAGACTGCCTTCGGGAAACCACTTCGCCTCGTTGGCAATGAACGTGCGAGGCATGAGCCACGGCCCGCGATGCGAACCCGCGACAAATTCGAGTGTCGACGCTCGCGTGACCGGATCGACGGGAATCCACATGCTGACGTTCTGGTCGCCGGTGATGTTGTAGTACGGCTGGTCCTGGTGCCATGGCGTGCGTTGGCGCGTGTTTGGCTCTTTCACCAGTAGATGATCGTGATAGAAGCGGACCGCTTCGCCGCCCATCAACGCACCCGCTACGCTCGGCGCAGGCGATTCCATGACGAATCGACGGTAACCGTCGTTATCCTGCCAGTTACAGAAGTCCTCGAAAAACCAGCCTGGATCGTCCGGCCGGCTCGCCACTTTTGCACGCGGACTCGGCTGGGCGATGTTGCGGTCGATAGCCTCGCGCAACATCGCCAGTTCATCCGTGGAGAAAATATTGCGAATACGCACCGCGCCATCGACGCGAAACGCCCGCACCAGATCGTCGGTCACCGCGCGCGCGACGCGCTGTTGAATGGTTTCAGACATCTCCGTTTCCTTTGTGTGGGGTTGACATGTCACGCGGCTCAGCTCATCGCTCGACGGCTCGAATGAAATCGGCGATGCGGCTATTTCCTGTCGCACCGAGAATCGAGTCAGGGGTGCCCGACTCCAGAATGACGCCGTCCGCGACAAAATGAATCGTGTCGGCCAGCTTCCGCGCGAACGCCATCTCATGCGTCACGATGGCAAGCGTCAAACCTGCATCGGCAAGGGTGCGAATCGTGTCGAGCACGCCCGCGACCAGCTCCGGATCGAGTGCCGAGGTCGGCTCGTCGAACAGGACGACTTTGGGTTTCATCGCCAGTGCCCGCGCAATCGCAACGCGCTGGCGCTGGCCGCCCGACAACTGGTCGGGGTAATAGCCAAGCCGATTGCCCAGGCCGACCTGCTGCAGGATCGCCGAGGCCTCGCTAATGACTTCGTCGCGTTGCCGGCGCTGCACGTGGATCGGCCCTTCGATCACGTTTTCGAGCACGGTGCGATGAGCGAAAAGATTGAATTGCTGAAACACCATTGGCATCTTGCGCCGTGCGATGCGTAGCTGCGCTTCCGGCTTCGTGCGAAACGTGGCGCCTTCCTGATGACAAAGCCGTTCGCCGTCGAAATGAATTTCACCGCCGGTCGGCATGTCCAGAAAATTGATGCAACGGAGCAAGGTGGACTTGCCCCCACCACTCGGACCGATGAAGAAACTGACCTCGCCGGGCCGGATACGCAGGTCGATGCCTTTGAGCACCTTTACCGCGCCGAATGATTTTTCGAGCGCGCGTACCTCGAGAATGGACGCTGGGGGATTCGCTCCGCCGTTTCGATCAGGTTTCAAGATTGGGCTCCGTGCTAGCCGCGCCGGCCTTGCCTGCGGGAATCTGTGTTGACACCCGTTTTCCGCCGCGGTGTACCGGCGTGAACTGCTGCTCGATCCATCGCACGCCACGTGCAGCCACAAAGCTCATCGCGAAGTAGATGATCGCCACCATCAGATAGACCTGCATGCTCATGAAGGTATCGGCGATCACAATCGTGCCGTGCCGTAGCAATTCATTGACCGCAATGAACGACACCAGCGACGAATCCTTCAGCAACGAAATGAAATAGCCGCCGATCGTGGGAAGCGCGACCTTCAGCGCTTGAGGAAGAATCACCCGCCGGTAGATCATCGTGTGCGACATGCCGATGGTCAGTCCCGCTTCACGCTGACCGTTGTCCACCGCCTGGATCGCCGCGCGGAATACCTCGGAAAGATACGCGCCGAGGTTCAACGCGAGGCCGAGCACGCCCGCCCAGAATCCCGACAAGGTCAAACCGACCTGCGGCAACGTGAAGTAGATCACGAGCAACTGGACCACCAACGGTACGTCGCGCCAGATCTCGACATAGGCGCGCAGCAGCCAGTCGAGCCAGCGCCGTGACGACAGCCGGCCAATTGCGACCGCGAGGCCAAGCGCAATCGCACACGTCATGCTGATGACCGACAGTTCGATCGTCACCCACGCGCCCTTTAGCAAGAACGGAAAGTAGCGCGGAATCAGCGTAAAGAAGAACTCGCTCATGATCGGTGCGATTACTTCGTCAGCACCGCTTGTTCCGGCGACCATGCACCGTACTTCGTCAGGATCTTCTGCCGCGTGCCGTCCTGATCCATCGATTGCAGCGCGCCATTGATCGCTGTGAGAAGGTCGCCGCATTCTGCGCGAACCGCTACGGCACTCGTGCCGAATCTATAGCTCGCCTTGTTCTCGGCGTCGGCCCATTCGGGCTTCGGATGATAGTAGATTGGCTGACCGACAACGCGCAGATTGGTCATCTTCTCGCGTTGGCCGAGCAAGGTGCCCTGATCGAGCAGTACCGCGTCGACCTGGCCGTTCTGCAGCGCCATGAACGGCTCGCCGAATGAATTGAAGTCCATGACTTCACCGATCTGGCCTTCGGCCGCGAGCCGGTGCGCGTTCACCGAATCGTTGGTGCCGAGCGTTGTGGCAACTTTCCGGTTCTTCAGATCGGCGAACGACTGGATTGGCGAATCGGTTTTGACAATTATTTCGTCGTACAGCAGGAAGTAGGGCCGCGAGAAACGTACGTTGGCGTTCTGGATGCGCTCCTGCGTGGCCGACATCGACGAGAAGATGATGTCCCAGCGCTTCGATTTCAGACCGGGAATCAACGTACTCCATTCGGTGACGACGAAGTCTGTCTTCGGCACGCCGATGCGCTTACCCACTTCCTTCAGCATAGCGGCCTCGAATCCGCCGTAGCTGCCGTCTTCGTTTTGCCAGACGAAAGGACGGGTACCCATCAGGCCATTGCCAGCCGTCAGTACACCACTCGCCTTCACGTCGTCCAGACAGCCCGCGGCGACTGGAAATGCAGAGCTGGACAGAACGGCGACGACACATAACGCGATCAGACGATTCATGGCGAACACTCCGGGCAGAAGGGGAACGGCTGGTGGAAACGTTGTGCGCGTCTGCGATACCTCGGTGAAGTCGATCCGCACAGCGGTCTAGACCGGACTATACTGCAACAAAAAAAATGTCCAAGTCTTTTTTTGGCGGCGATATCGGATTGACCGTGGGCTATCGCACCCACAGGTTTGCGCGTCTGGGTGCCGTGCGAAGAACTATTGAGTCGGCGGTGTCACGCGGTATGCTCGGCGATCAATTACTTCGAGCGAGCCTTCGCAGTCGAAACTTCCGCTTCCTCCAACGTCATCCGTTTAGCAAACTTATGCATTTGCCTTCAATTACCGCGTTGAGAGCGCTTGACGCAATCGCGAGGCATGGTTCCGTGTCGCGCGCAGCCACTGAACTGTTTTTGACGCGCAGTGCGATCAGCCACCAGATCAATGCACTGGAGCAGAGCCTGGGCTTTGCGGTACTCGAGCGGGCTGGGCGAGGCGTCGCGCTGACCTGGCGCGGCGAACGCTATATCCACGAGGCGCGGCGCGCGCTTGGCATCCTCGAGGAAGCCGCGCACCGCAGCGCCGGTGGCGAAGTCGCCGGGCGTCTGCGCGTAAGCTGCACGCCGGGCTTTGCGGTCTACTGGCTGTGTCATCACCTGGGCGCGTTCCATCGCGCGTATCCGCATGTTGAACTCAGCATTACCGCGCCGCGTGCAGCCGACGAAGTGAATGCACGCGAAGCCGATCTGTTCATCGCGTACGGCAGCGGCGACTGGACCGACTTTACGATCGAGCCCATCACGTCGCTCAGCTATTTCCCTGTGTGCAGCCCGACGCTCGTCAATGCGCGCGGCCGGCCGCTGACGACCGACGACCTCGCTGACGTCCTGTTGCTACATATGGGCAGTCATGCGGACTGGAGCCAGTGGCTTGCCGCGGCTGGCGCGCATGAGATCGACGGCAGGCGCGGCATGGTGTTTTCTGAGGCGCCGTTCGCGCAGGAGGCCGCGATCTCGGGCCAGGGGATCGCGATCGGCGACACGTTTCTGAGCGGCGACGCGCTGGCGCGCGGGCTGCTCGTGCGACCGTTCGACGTGACGATCGAATCGCCGCGCGGCTATTACCTGCTGGCACGGCCGGAGCGCTCGCAACGGCCCGAAGTGTGCGCCTTCAGCAACTGGCTGCTCGACGAGCTTCGCGAGTCGGTACGCTCGTGGGGCGCTCGTCTGGGGCGCGGCGTGAGTTGAGAAAAAGCCGCCAGATCGCCGGATGGGCAGCCCGACGTAGCCCATCCCGACCAACCCGATCCATACGAGAAAACACCTATAAGTAGCGCCTTCGTCAGATTTTTAGGCCCTTGCGGACGGTGCTTGTCGTTGCCAATTGGTGAAAAATTCTGACGTTTCACGTTTAATTTCCGCGATTGTTATTCACCTGTTTGCCATGTAAATTCGTCTCGCATTGGCGCCTGGGGTACCTCGGGCACGACGACGGATCAACCATAGAGACAGCACGTGGACACGCTTACCCAGAACCAGTTGTGCGCTGACGGCATTACGAGGCGCTATGGCTCATTTGTCGCGCTCGACAACGTATCGATCGATGTACGCAAAGGCGAATTCCTGACCTTGCTCGGGCCCTCCGGTTCCGGCAAGACGACGCTGCTGATGATCCTCGCGGGCTTCACCGAGCCGAGCACGGGGCGGCTCTTCAAAGAGGGCGTCGACATCACGCGCCGCCCCCCCGAGAAGCGCAACTTCGGCATGGTGTTCCAGGGCTACGCGCTGTTTCCGCACATGTCGGTGTTCGACAACGTCGCCTTTGGGCTGCGCATCCGCAAGGTCGATGCGGCGGCGCGCCGTCAACGTGTGATGCGCATGCTGGAGACGGTGGGTCTCACCGCGCATGCGCACAAACGGCCGCACGAACTGTCGGGCGGCCAGCAGCAGCGTGTGGCAATTGCCCGCGCGCTGGTGTTCGAACCCGACCTGCTGCTGCTCGACGAGCCGCTTTCTGCCCTCGATAAAAATATGCGCGAGCAGCTGCAGGCAGAACTCAGGCGTATTCATCAACAGGTGGGCACGACCTTCGTCTTCGTCACGCACGATCAGGAAGAAGCGCTCGCGCTGTCGACCCGCATCGCGATCTTCAACAAGGGGCAGCTTATGCAGATCGACACGCCGGAGCAGATCTACATGCGACCCGCGAGCCGCTTCGTCGGCGAGTTCCTCGGCAAGATGAACGTATTCGGCTTCGATGCGCAGCGCGAGGACGGCGCGCATACGGTGGGCCGGCATGGTGACATCGTGTTGCGCGCGCTGTCCTGTGCGGGTGCAGCGCTAGGCGCGAAGGTCCTTGCCGTGCGGCCCGAGCATATGACGCTGCATGTCGAGCCGCCGCGCGAGTCCGGCCACAACGTGGTCGCCGGTACGATCGTCGAGCGGACCTTCCAGGGTTCACGCACCGCGCTTGCGGTGCGCACCGGCAGCGACGCCGCGCCGGCCCACACGCTGATCGATGTGCCGCTCGGGCATCCAGTACAGGCGCTCGGCCGCGAGGCACGCGTATGGCTCAGCTGGTGTCCGTCGAACAGCATGTTGCTCGACGCGTGAAGAGACCTCACCGCGCGTCGATGCCACCCTGATCGAGTCGCGCGGCACATAACCATTTCCACAACGGAGCGCCACATGGACAAGCACCATCAGAGTGACTGCATCGAGATCCTCATGGACCGCGCACGCGCGGGCAAGATCAGCCGCCGCAATTTCGTCAAGGCGATGAGCCTGATGGCGGCATTGCCGGCGTCGCTGCGCGCGGGCGTCAGCTTTGCGCAGGGCAAGCAGCTCGTGGTTGTGAACTGGGGCGGCGATGCGATCGACGCATACCGCAAGGCATGGACCGATGCGTTCAGTCATCAGACTGGCGTGCCCGTCAAGATCGACGGCAGCGGCCCCACCGACGGCGCGATCCGCACTCAGGCCGCGAGCGGCCACCCGAGCTGGGACGTGGTCGATGCCGAACCGTTCACCGCGCTGACGCTCGGGCGTGCCGGCATCTGCCAGCCGCTCGACTACAAGATCATCGATCGCAACAAGGTTGCACCGGGTTTTGCGCACGACTACGGGATCGCGAGCTATCTGTTCAGCTATGTGATCGCGTGGGACAGCAAGAAATTCGGCACCAAAGGACCGCGCACGTGGGCCGATTTCTTCAACGTGCAGGCGTTTCCGGGCAAACGCACGCTCTACAAGTGGATGAACGGGATGCTCGAAGCGGCACTGCTGGCCGATGGCGTGGCGCCGTCCGCGCTGTATCCGCTCGACGTGCCGCGCGCGCTGCGCAAGCTCGATGAACTGAAGCCGCACGTGCTCGCTTACTGGGGCTCGGGTGCCGAGAGCCAGCAGTTGATGGTGAATGGCGACGTGTCAGTGGGCGCGATCTGGAATACGCGTGCGACGCTGCTCGAAGACGACACCGACGGCCGCATCAAATGGGGCTACGAGAACGCGTTCGTCAATCCGAGCGACTGGGCGGTGCTGAAGAACAATCCGGGCGGCACTCAGGCTGCGATGCAGTTCATCGCCTACGCGCAAGACCCGAAAACCCAGGTCGAGCTGTTCAAGCTGACCAACAACAGCCCGGCCAATCCGGCGGCGCGCGCGATGATCCCGGCCAATCTGCGCGCGCGCGACGCAGGCTCACCCGAAAACCTCGCGAAGCAGATCCGCCTGAATAGCGAATGGTATGCGGACAACTACGCGAGTTCGCTCGAGCAATACCTGAAGCTTTCGGCGCGGTGAGCGAACGATGAACGCCGTGAATTTCGCTACCGTCAAGCGCGCCGCGCTGATCGCGCCGCTGCCGCTGTTGCTGCTGCTGCTCTATGGCCTGCCGCTCGCTGGCGTGATGGGCTGGAGCGTGACCTTGCCGACGCCGGGGCTCGAGCAGTATCGGCAAGTCGTCACCGACTCGTCGATTCGCGACGTGCTGCTGCGCACGTTCAGGCTTTGCCTGACCACCACCGTGCTGGCGGTGGCGATCGGCTACCTGCTGTCGTATTGCTGGGTGTTCGCGTCGCGGCCGTGGCAGCGGGTGGTGGAGCTCGCGGTGTTCGTGCCGATGTGGATTTCAGTGCTGGTGCGCGCGTTCGGCTGGCTGATCGCGCTCGGCAACGACGGCATTCTCAATGCGTGGCTGATGGGACTCGGCTTGATCCATGAACCGCTGCAAATGACGCGCAACGAATTCGGTGTGGTGATCGGCATGGTGCATTTCATGGTGCCGTACGCGATCTTTCCGCTCGCGTCGAGCATGCGCCAACTCGATCGCCGTACGTTGCTGGCCGCGCGGGGTCTCGGCGCCGGTGGACTGCGCACCTTTTGGTCGGTGCTCGTGCCACAGACGCTGCCGGGCCTGCTCGGCGCCTTTCTGATCGTGTTCGTGTTCTGCCTCGGTTTTTTCATCACGCCGGCCATTCTCGGCGGCGGGCAGACCGCGATGATCGCCGAATACGTGTATCTGCAGATGTTCCAGACCAACAACTGGGGGCTCGGTGCGGCGTTGAGCGTGACCTTGCTGGCCTTTATCGGACTGATGGCGGCGCTGCTGATGCGGGCGAGCCGTGTCAACAAGCTGGTGAACTGAGATGAGCGCACAACAAACCGGCGGCGTGAGCCGCATCATGGCCGTGTTCGCGATCAGCTTCCTGGTGTTCCCGCTGCTGGCCGTGGTACCCGTATCGTTCACGGCGAAGCGATATCTGTCGATGCCGGAAGGGCACTGGTCGCTGCGCCACTACGACGCGTTGTTCAGCAGCAGCGACTGGCTGTCGAGCATCGTCCAGAGCGCGCTGGTCGCGGCATGCGCGAGCGTGATCGCAACCGTGCTGGCAGTCGCGTTCAGCGTCGGCGTCTGGTATGTGCGCTCGCGCATCGTCAAGGCGACGGTCGCGCTGGTGCTGGTGCCGATGGTGATTCCACCCGTGATCTCCGCGATGGTGCTGTACTTCATGGAAACGAAGCTCGGCGCGTGGTTGCCGTCGATCGGCTATGACACGCTGCCCGGCGTCGTGATCGCACATATCGTGATGATCGCGCCGTACTGCGTCGTAACGATGATGGTCGCGCTTGCGCAGCTCGACCGGCGCATCGAACTGGCGGCACGCAATCTGGGCGCGGGCCTGATGCAGACCACCTTCCTCGTGGTGTTGCCGAATCTCAAGCTGGCGATTGCTTCGACGCTGTTTCTCGGACTGGCGCTCTCATGGGAGGAGATCTCGGTGACGCTGTTCGTCACGAGCGTTAACGTCAATACGGTGCCGCGTCATATCTGGACCGACTTGCGCGACAACATCAGCCCGAGCGTCGCAGCGATTTCCGTCCTGCTGCTCGCGATCACGACGACCGTGCTGGTCGGACGGATGGTGCTTCAGCATCTGGCGGCGCGCAGGCAGCTCACTCACTGAGGATATCTGGCATGACAACGATGAACGGCGCATTGCGCGTCGATGGTGCGCGGCTGTGGTCGCGTCTGATGGACATGGCGCAGATCGGCGCGCTGCCCAACGGCGGCGTCGATCGGCAGGCGCTGACGGATACCGACCGGCGCGGCCGCGATCTGTTTCGCAACTGGTGTGAAGCGGCGGGCCTGATGGTCAGCGTCGATCGGATCGGTAATCTGTTTGCCCGCCGCGCGGGTGCCGATGCGACGTTGCCGCCGGTGCTGGTGGGCTCGCATCTGGATTCGCAGCCGACCGGCGGCAAGTTCGACGGGGTGCTCGGCGTGCTGGCAGGGCTCGAAGTCGCGCAGACGCTGAACGATAACGGCGTGCAAACCGTGCATCCACTGGAGATCGCCAGCTGGACTAATGAAGAGGGCGCGCGCTTCGCGCCTGCGATGGTGGGTTCCGGCGTATTCGCCGGCGCGTTTACGCTCGACTACGGCCTGTCGCGTACCGACAAGGCGGGGCAGACGCTCGGCGACGAACTGGCGCGCATCGGCTACGCGGGCGAGCGCCCGGTGCACGGGCAGACCTATGCGGCCGCGCTCGAACTGCATATCGAGCAGGGTCCGATTCTCGAGCAGCGCGGCCTGACCATCGGTGTGGTGTCAGGTGTGCAAGGGATGCGCTGGTATGACCTCGTGATCGATGGCCGCGAAGTGCACGCGGGTCCGACGCCGATGGCCGACCGGCGCGATCCGTTCCGCGCGTTGTGCGAGATCCAGCAGCAGCTTTACGCGCTGGTCGATGCACATGCGCCCGCGAGCCGCGTGACCTTCGGCGATCTGTCGGTGGCCCCAGGTTCGCGCAATACGGTGCCGGGCCGGATCGTGTTGTCGGTGGATCTGCGTCATCCGGACGAGGCGATTCTGCGACAGATGGAAGAAGCATTCTTCGTGCTGGCCGCGCAGGCGTGCGAACGGCACCGCGTCACTCACCGGATCGACGCAGTCTGGCGTTCCCCGGCGATCCGCTTCGCGAAGTCGTGTGTCGACGCGGTTGCGCGGGCGGCCGATGCGCTCGGGCTGCCCGCCTGTGAGATGGTGAGCGGCGCGGGCCACGACTCGGTCTATGTATCGCGTGTCGCGCCGACCGGGATGATCTTCATTCCATGCCGCGAAGGCGTGAGCCATAACGAAGCGGAAGATGCCGAACCCGCGCATATCACCGCCGGCGCGAACGTGCTGTTGGGCGCCGTGCTCGAGTTGGCCGGCATGCGCTAGAACATTTTGGGCAGTGCACCGCAATTTTATGCGGAATATCGTCAATCAGTGAATAAGGACTACGAATCATGACGTTCAATCTTCGAAATCGACGTGAAGACGGCAATACGCCGATGCTCGACAACTGGGGCGCCAATAGCGACTACGGGCTGCTGCGCGACGTGCTGCTCGGGCCGGCCGAAAACTATCGATGGCTCGAGACCAGCTCGCTGTCCAAGAAGAGCCTGCGCAACGGTCTGCGGTTCGATGCAACGGTCGCACGGCGCCAGCACGCGGAGATGGTCGACGCGTATCGCTCGGCGGGCGTGCAGGTACATTTCCATGCACCGGATCCGGAACTGCCCTACCAGATCTTCGCGCGCGATTCGTCGGTGATGACACCCTACGGCGCGGTGATCACGAACATGGCGCAGTGGTGGCGGCGGGGCGAGAACTTCCGCGCGATCGAAACGTATCAGCGACTCGGCATTCCAATCTACGACTATGTGACCGCGGGCACGTTCGAAGGCGGCGATTTCGACATCATTGAGCCGGGTTGTGTGCTGATCGGCTGGGAAGGCGTCGAAGGCCGTTCGCAGGAACAAGGGGCGCTGCAACTCAAGGGCTGGTTCGAAAAGGAAGGCTGGGAGGTGCGCCTGTGCGACATCGATCCTTACTATGTGCACATCGATCTGATGGTGGTGATGCTGGCGCCGAAGCTCGCGGCCGTGTGTATCGAAACGACCGATCCCGGCGTGGTCAGCTGGCTGCGCGGCAAGGGGATCGAGATCATCGAGGTGCCGTTCAAGGATACGATGACACTCGGCTGCAACGTGGTCGCGCTCGGCAACGATCGCGTATTGCTGCCGGCCAGCAGTCATTTCCTGAAGGACCGCCTGAGGGCGCTGGGCTTCCAGGTCTACGACCCGGAGATCGACATGATCGCCAACGGCGGCGGCGGCGTGCACTGCATGTGCCAGCCGCTGCGGCGCGACCCGGTCTGACGCGACCCGGTCTAACGCGACCCGGTCTGACGCGACCCGGTCTGACGGCAACAGGTACTACGCGACATTATCGAAGGGAGTTCGTCTTGATCACTTGCGCTAAGGCACTCGTACGCCTGCTTGAAGCTTATGGCGTCGACACGGTATTCGGCATTCCAGGTGTGCATACGATCGAGTTGTATCGTGCGCTCACCGGCAGCGGTTTGCGCCATGTGACGCCGCGCCATGAACAGGGCGCGGGGTTCATGGCCGACGGCTACGCGCGCGCGTCACGCCGGCCCGGCGTGTGTTTCATCATCACCGGCCCCGGCATGACCAATATCGCCACGGCGATGGGACAGGCGTATGGCGATTCGGTGCCGATGCTGGTGATCTCAAGCGTGAACCGGCGCGAGCATCTGCGCCTTGGTCACGGGCGGTTGCACGAGTTGCCGGACCAGCGGGCGCTGGTCGCCGGGGTCAGCGCGTTCAGTCATACGTTGACCCGGCCCGACGAACTCCCCGAGGTGCTCGCACGCGCGTTCACGGTGTTTGCGTGTGCGAGACCACGACCGGTGCACATCGAAATCCCGCTCGACGTGCTCGATGCCGATGCTTCGCACGTCGATCTGACGCCTCGGTCGCTGCCACGTGCGCCGGGCGCGTCTGCGGCGACGATCGGCGCGCTGCGCGAACTCCTTGCCAGGTCGCCGCGCCGCGTGCTGCTCGCGGGCGGCGGCGCGATCGATGCAGCTGTTCAGGTGCGCGCGCTGGCGGAGCGCCTTGGCGCGGCCGTGGCGCTGACGGTCAATGCGCGCGGCCTGTTGCCGCCGGACCATCCACTGCTGCTCGACGGCGTGCAGTCGTTCAAGGAAGGGAGGCAATTGCTGGATGCAGCCGATGTGGTGCTGGCGATCGGCACCGAGCTCGGCGAGACGGATTACGATTTTTTCGGCGTCGGGCCACTCAAGCTGCGCGCGCCGCTCGTACGCATCGACATTGACCCGATCCAGGCGCTCGGCGCCCATGCGGCTGCATTGCCAGTGGTGGGCAACGCGGCGGCGGTGCTCGACGATCTGCTGGCCGATCCGCGCGAACTGGGCGGCGACATGGACTGGGCGCACACGAGCGTCGCCGAGGTGAATGCCGCGGTGTGGGCGCACGCGGATGCGACCGGCCGGCGCTTCGATGCATTGCTCGAAACCTTGCGCGACGCGGCGCCTGACACCATCGTGGTGGGCGATTCCACTCAGCCGGTTTACCGCGGTGCAGTCAGCTATCGCGCGCCCACGCCGGCCTCATGGTTCAACTCGGCCACCGGGTACGGCACGCTGGGTTACGGGTTGCCCGCCGCGGTCGGCGCGAAGCTAGGGTGTCCGGCACGGCCCGTGATCGCGCTGGTCGGCGACGGCGGGGTGCAGTTCACGCTGGGCGAACTGGCCGCGGCGCGCGAGGCGGCAGCGGGGATAACGGTAGTGATCTGGAACAGTCACGGCTACCGCGAAATCCGCGACGCAATGGTGCGCAATGAAGTCGAGCCGCTCGGTGTGGATATCGAAACGCCGGACTTCGCGGCGCTCGCGGCCGGCTATCGCGTGGCCTATCGGGCGCCGTCTGGACTGGCCGATCTGCGCGCCGCGCTGATCGCGCAGGCGCAGCGTAATGAACCACTGGTGCTCGAAATCGACGCCGGCCGTTTCGAATGGGAGCCGCGATGAATTCCGTGAATCATGCGGCTCGGGCTTTGGTGGCTGCGCTGCGCGCCATCGTCGGTGACGACGGGTTGCGGACCGACGAGCAGATCGCGTTACTCGATCGAGGCTATGGTGCGGACAATCTGGCCGCCCGCATCATGGTGTCGCCGGGCGATACCGATCAGCTCGCGCGTGTGGTTGCGTGCTGCGCGGCACATGGCCGGGCGATGGTGCCGCACGGTGGGCTGACAGGGCTGGTGGGCGGTGCATCGTCGCGCGAAGACGACGTGATTGTCTCGATGCGGCGGATGAACCGCATCGTCGCGATCGACACGGCCAGCTCGACGGTGACCGTCGAAGCGGGCGTGACGCTCGCCCAATTGAGCGATGCGCTGCATGCGGCAGGACTCGACCTTGGGATCGATCTCGCGTCGCGCGACTCGGCAACCATCGGCGGGTTGATCGCCCATAACGCAGGCGGCATCCGCGCGTTTCGTCATGGAATGATGCGCGAGCGTGTGCTCGGCATCGAGGTAGTACTCGCCGATGGGCGGGTTTATCGCGATCTCAACGCGCTGACCAAGAACAATACCGGTTACGACCTGAAGCAGCTGTTCATCGGCTCGGACGGTACACTGGGCATCGTGACGCGCGCGGTGCTCAAGCTCACGCCGTTGCAGACGCCGGCCGCCACCGCGCTGCTTGGTATCGAGAATCTCGATGCCGCGATCGAGTTGGCGCACCGCTTGCGAACCGTCCACCACGGCAGGCTGCTGGCGCTGGAAATCATGTGGCACGGCTACGCTGCCTGCGTGCGGCAAGCACACCCGGAGCTCGCCGCGCTCGGGCTGACCGATTGTCCGCTATACCTGATCGTCGAAGTGGCACACGACGTTGCGCTCGACATGAACGCGCAACTGGAGGACCTGCTCGGCAGCGCGCTCGAAGACGGCGTGCTGACCGATTGCGTTCTCGCGCATACGAGGGCGCAGCGCGAGAAGATCTGGCTGTTGCGCGAGGACTCGGACGCCGTCGCGCATCAGGGTGCCTTTCAACTGTCGTTCGACGTCGCGCTGCCCGTGCCTGAGCTCGACTGCTACGTGCGCGCGCTCAGCGACGCGCTGGCGCGCTTCGACCCGGCTATCAAGGTGTTCGTCTTCGGGCATTTTCTCGACGGCAATCTGCACATCATGCTGGCCGCGGACCGGGAGCTTGCGACGCGCCACGAAGCGATCGAACACCTGATTTACGAAAGACTGCCCGCACTGGGCGGTTCCTTGTCGGCCGAACACGGTATCGGTGTCGAAAAGAAGGCTGCTTTGCGCCGCTATGGCGACCCGCAGCGGCTCGCGCTGATGGCGGACTTGCGGCGGCTGTTCGATGCGCGCGGCACGCTCAATCCGGGAAAGATGATCGACGTCTAGGCGCCTTATCGATGCGCATTATGGGGTATTCAATTTTCGTCCTTTAGGACAACAAACGGCATTCAATCAGGGAGACCATAAATGAAAAAAACCTTCGCTTACGCCGCCTGCGGCCTTTGCTTTGGCACGCTCGTCGCGCAACCTGTGGCGTTCGCGCAGAGTTCGGTCACGTTGTACGGCAAGATCGACACGGGTCTGACCTATGTGTCGAACGAAGGTGGCGCGCACAACTATCGTGCTGATGATAGCAAGATGTACGGCAATCGCTGGGGCCTGCTGGGCACCGAAGATCTGGGCAATGGTCTGAAGGCGGTATTCAGGTTGGAGAACGGCTTCGCGCTGAATACAGGCAAGCTCAAGCAGGGTGGTGCCGAGTTCGGCCGCCAGGCGTATGTCGGGTTGTCGAACGATTGGGGCACACTGACCTTCGGCAATCAGTACGATTTCACCAACGACTATCTGCTTCAGTACAACATTAGCGCATTCGCGACCGGCTATTCGATCCACCAGGGCGACTTCGACCGGGTGGGCGGAGACCGCCTGCAGAACGCCGTCAAATTCTCCAGCGCGGATTTCAAGGGCTTTTCGTTCGGCGGGATGTACTCGTTCAGCAATCGCGCGGGCGACTTTCATAATGGCAGCGCGTGGAGCGCTGGCGCTAACTATGCGAACGGTCCGGTTGGCGTGTCGGTGGCCTATACACGTTTGAACCAGCCCAACGGGCTCGCTGCACTCGATCCGTATGCGGCGATCGGTGTCACGCAGTTCCTCGGACAGACCGTCGCGACGCGTGACCCGGTGACCGGCGCGGTGACTGACCTGTTCGCCGATACCCCGTTCAACGTCGACAGCCAGGGCACGTTCGGCGTCGGCGCAAGCTACACGATCAGCAAGCTGACCGTGATGGGCAACTTCACCGACACGACGTTCAAGGGATACGGCGAAAGTTCTTCGATGAAAGTCTATGAACTCGGCGGCATGTACAACTTTACGCCGGCGTTATTCGGCGTGCTCGGTGTGCAGCACACGGACTTCGAACGGCAACACTGGAATTCGTTGTCGGTCGGCGCGACCTACGCACTGTCCAAGCGCACGTCGGTCTATGCGGGCGCAGACTTCCTGCGCGCGTCGTCCGGGGTCGATGCGAACATCGGCTACAACTTCACGCCGTCGAGCACCAATCACCAGAACATGGCGCGTATCGGCATGTTCCATTCTTTCTGAGGTAATCGATGATCGACACGATTCGACGCGACTGGCACGCGCTGGCGCAGACGCTGCCGCTCGACGGCCGGGCCTTTATCGACGGCAGACGCGTGTCGGCCCGCGACGGAGCCGTGTTTGCCGATCTCTCTCCCGGCGACGGCCGTATGCTCGCCGAGATCGGCGCGTGCGGCGAGCGTGAGGTGCGCGCCGCGATTGACGCGGCACGCCGTAGTTTTGATGCGGGGGTGTGGGCTTCACGCGGCGCACGAGAGCGCAAGGCAGTCCTGCAACGCTGGGCGGCGCTGTTGCGCGAGCATGCGGACGAACTGGCGCTGATGGAAACCCTCGACGTCGGCAAGCCGATCGCGGACACCACATCGATCGACGTGCCCGGCGCGATCTATTGCCTCGAATGGTTCGCGGAAGCCGCGGATAAATGCATCGACGAACTGGTGCCCACCGAGCCGCACCAGTTCGGCTATGTGTCCCGCGAGCCGGTCGGGGTGGTGGCCGCGATCGTCCCTTGGAATTTTCCGCTGCAAATGGCGATGTGGAAGATCGCGCCAGCACTCGCGGCGGGCAATAGCGTGCTGCTCAAGCCGTCGGAGAAGTCGCCGCTGAGCGCGCTGCGGATCGCCGAATTGGCAAGCGAGGCGGGTCTGCCCGACGGCGTGCTCAACGTCCTGACCGGGGACGGCACGGTAGGCAGCCTGCTCGCGTCGGATATGCAGGTCGACTGTGTAGCGTTCACCGGATCGACCGCGGTCGGCAAACGCGTGATGGAAAGCGCCGCGCGCTCGAACCTGAAGCGGGTGTGGCTCGAACTTGGCGGCAAATCGCCGAACATCGTGATGCCCGACTGTGCGGATCTCGCCCGCGCCGCGCGCACCGCTGCGGCCGGCATCTTCTACAACGCGGGCCAGATGTGCACCGCGGCATCGCGCCTGCTAGTGCATGCGGACATCTACGATATCTTCATGCAAGCCGTCGTCGATGCCGCCGCGTACTATGTGCCGGGCGACCCGCTTGATCCAGCCACGACGATGGGCGCGATCGTCGACGAGCCACAACTGCACAAGGTGCTTGGCTATGTCGCGTGCGGGCGTGATGAAGCGTCGCTGCGCATCGGTGGGCGCCGCGTGCGCGAAGCGAGCGGCGGTCTGTACATCGAGCCGACAGTCTTCGAGCGGGCTCGCGTCGATGCGCGCATTGCGCGCGAGGAGATTTTCGGGCCGGTGCTGACGACTTTTTCGTTCGACCATCTCGACGAAGCGCTCGCGATGGCTAACGATAGCGACTATGGACTGGGCGCTTCGATCTGGACGAGCGACCTGCGCACCGCGCATGAAGCGTCACGCCGACTGCGTACGGGGATGGTCTGGGTCAATTGCCATGACGAAGGAGGGGATATGAACTTTCCGTTCGGCGGTGTGGGCCAGTCCGGTAATGGCCGCGACAACTCGTTGCATGCGCTTGAGAATATACGGAGCAGAAGTCGACGTTGATCCGTCTCGGCTAATCTTCGGTTGTGAGCGCCACTCTCGGCCGCGTTTCCACAGCGACCGATGACGCGTGAGGTGTAATGTGCGGCGTGCCAGCTGGCACGTCTTAAAGCCCCAATCAGGAGATCCCTACGAGATGCCGAATGCACGAACCGGGCAAGCCCCCGAACTGAAGATCGTCCCGCACCGACTTAACGCGTTGACGACTGAGATCTTCCTCGCCGTCGGAAGCGAGCCGCTCGAAGCGCAGCGGGTCGCCGATCATCTAGTGGCGGCGAACCTGGCGGGTCACGACTCGCACGGGGTGGGGATGATCCCTCGCTACGTCGAGGCGATTCATGAGGGGGTGCTCAAACTTAACCAGCACGCCAGCATCGCGCGCGACGCGGGCGCCGTGCTATCCGTCGACGGTGCCTATGGGTTTGGTCAGGTCGTCGCCTGCGAGGCAATGGCATTCGGGATCGAACGCGCGCAGCGGCTGGGCATCTGCGCAGTCGGACTGCGGCGGGCGCATCATATTGGGCGGATCGGCCACTGGGCCGAGCAATGCGCGCGCGCAGGCCTCGTGTCGTTTCATTTCGTGAACGTGTCCGGTGATCCGCTGGTGGCGCCGTTTGGGGGGATCGACGGGCGCTTTGGGACGAATCCGTTCTGCGCGGCGTTCCCGCGCGCAGGCAGGGACCCGCTGGTGCTCGACTTCGCGACCAGTGCGATCGCTTATGGCAAGACGCGTGTCGCCTTCAACAAGGGCGTGGAGGTGCCTGCGGGCACGCTGATCGACCACGCCGGGCAGCCGACGTCGGACCCCGCGGTCATGCACCGGCAGCCGTTTGGCGCACTGCTGGCGTTCGGCGGCGCGGTCGCCGGGCATAAGGGCTATGGGCTAGCGGCGATGTGCGAGGTCTTCGCGGGTGCGCTGACCGGCGGCTTCACGACTCGCGCGGATACGTTGGTCACGAGCAATGCGATCGTGAACTGCATGCTGTCGGTGATCATCGATCCGAACGCGTTCGATGCGCCGGATTCCGACACCGAAGCGGAACAATTTATCGACTGGGTCAAGTCCGCGCGCGCATCCGTAGACGGTGGCGAGGTACTAATTCCCGGCGAGCCGGAGCAGCGTACGCGCCGCGAACGGATGGCGGCCGGCATTCCGGTCGATCGGACCACGTGGCAGCAGATCGTCGAAGTGGGCCGTGCTGTGGGCTTACCCGCAGTGCAATTCGAAGGTATCGAATCGAAGTAAACAGGGTTTCATCGTTCGCATAGCCGAATATGCGTTCGATGATTTCGCGGGCAGCGGCGTGGATGTCGCGCAAATCAAACGCCTGCTTGGCATTTGATGGCCTAGCCTTCACCGCCCCAGACGATCGAGGAGTTTTCGCCCGTCATATATTCGCGAACTTCCAGCGGAAGCGTCGTGTCGCTCGGTAACAGAACGGTTGCATTGCGCAGATGCTTCTTGCGGATCATGCCTTTGTCGCAGAAGCCGAGCGTCAGACGCGTAGAGAATGGTTGACGAAAAGATGAGGACGCAACGCCCGAGACGAGTCCATACAGGAACCGCACAGGGCGGCGATGCTGCGGAGTCAAAATCGAGAAAGTCAGCTCGTTACGCTGTTGTCCCTCGAAATCGACCATGAAAATACGGTCGCCCAGCAGGAAACAGAAACCGTAATACACGAACGAATAGCCCATCTTTCCGCTGCCATCCAGCAGCGGAAAGCGTTCGATCGTGACGTGCTGAATGGTCGAATCCGCCTCATACAGGCACGTGACCGAGCGCAGAATGCGGCCTTTGTAAATCGACGAATTGTGATAGCGATAATAGACGCCAAGATAGTCACGCAACGGTTCGACAGATGCCTTGGCAAAAGGCAGAAAGTTGGCGAACTGCGGAGAGGAGCGCAGTCCCATCGGCAATTCGCTCTCGAAGCCTTCGTAAAACTGCTTGAAGTCAGCGGGCGCCCGGAACAGGTCCTCCATCTCCATGATGAAGTGCCGCGCTATCTTCTGCAGAACCTTTTGTGAAGGAACGTGCTGCCCAGCAAGATACTTGTTGAACTGCTGGCGGTTGACGTCGAGGCTCCTACAGAGACTCGCGACGGAACTGCATGACTCAACGAGCAGCACGAGATTTTTTTGCAGATTGTCGCGGTCTTGCGGTCGATCCATATACGGAAATATCAGAGGTTCGCGCCGATCGACCTCCGCGCGTCGGGCGCGAAGTCTCGCTCCGAACTCGTCGGATGGCTCGATTGATCGTAACAGTCTCACGCGCCTTTGTCACTGCGGGAAAACTGTCGTGAGAACTGACGACATCGGTATTCGCTCGGCGCTACCGGTTGCGATTCACGCAATGGGCACGCGTGCACCTGCTTGCGCTGAACTGCGAAGCGCAGCTTCGATAAAGCGCATGCCTTGCACGCCGTCTTCCACGGTGGTCAATAGCGCGCTGGATGCGGGAATTGGGCGCCTTTCGAGCATCGCTGCGATCTGTAAAGCCGCGTCGCGATACAGTTGCGCGAAAGCTTCGAAATAGCCTTCAGGATGCCCTGCCGGGATACGTGTGGCGTGATCGCTCGCGGGACTATGCGCTCTCCCTTTCGTCAACCACACCGGGTTGCCGTTCAGTGGCGTGTACCAGAGAAAGTCGGGATGTTCCTGATCGAACGAAATCGAAGCTTTGGTGCCATATACCCGCAGACGAAGCGCATTGCCCTCGCCGGTTGCGATCTGACTGGCGAACAGGCTGCCGCGTGCGCCCGAGGGATAGCGCAAGATCGCTTGCACGTGGTCGTCTACTCTCCGCCCTGGCACCATCGCCACGACGTCCGCCGAGATATCCGAGGGGAGCATGCCGGTGACGAACGAAGCCAGCTGATAGGCATGAGTGCCGATATCGCCGAGGCAGCCGCCGGGGCCGGTGCGTGCGGGATCGGTGCGCCATTCGGCCTGCTTGTTGCCCTGCTGTTCGACCGGTTCGGCAAGCCAGTCCTGCACATACTCGACGTGAACGAAGCGCACTTCTCCGAGTTCTCCGGCCGCCACCATTTCTTTCGCGTGGCGCACCATCGCGTAGCCGGAGTAGGTGTACGTCACGGCAAGGAGCTTGCCGGTGGACTGTGCGAGCGCCTGCATCTGCAGCGCTTCTTCCAGCGACATGGCGAGCGGCTTGTCGCAGATCACGTGAATGCCGGCTTCGAGAAAGGCCGTCGTCACCGGCGCATGAAGATGATTGGGCGTGACGACGACAACGGCGTCGATACCGTCTTCCCGTTGCGCTTCGACACGTGCCATCTCGCGGTAATCCGCGTAGCTACGTGCGGGATCGAGACGCAGCACGCGGCCACTCTCGGCGGCACGCTGCGGATCGGACGATAACGCGCCGGCTACGAAGTCATAGCAGTCGTCCAGTCGGGCGGCGAGGCGATGTGCTGCGCCAATATAGCCGCCTTGTCCACCGCCTACCATGCCAAGTCTCAATCGACGATCCATTTGAACCTCTCTGTGCCGGTTGAACCCGCTGAACTGCCGGGCGTCCTTCCTGATACTCCAATACTTGAACCGCTGGTGCGTGCGCCTCAGACAAGCGCCGTTTCGCCCAGCGGATGAAATTCAATCGCAAGCCAGACGCAATCTGAGTCGGAGAAATAGCGATGCCACGGATACTCGGGTACACCCGCTTCATTTAAATGTACGAACGGATCGTGCGTGTAGCCGGGCGCCATTGTGATCTCCTCGTAAAGCGTTGTTTCATTACGGTCGTGGAATTTCTGGATTCGTCCGCATCCGTGAATTTGCGTGTGAATCTCGAGAAACGGGTGTTCGTTGTGCATCGAACAATCGGTTCCCGTTGGTGCCCACCATAGGTTGAGCCGAATATCGTACTCGGCGCGCCCCGCTGCGGTCTCCTGTTGATTGGTAAAGCTCAACGGATTGAGGCTGACGGTGCCGACCCGATCATATCGGGAAATATAGAGCGGTGAGGTGCGCGGGAATTTTTCCAGCCTGTTGCCGAACCACTCCCAGTTGTTTTGAAGAGAGAGTCCGCCAAGATTGGTCGCATTGCGCACGCGAATAACCGCGATCCGGTTCGCCGAGGCGATCTTCGCTTCATGCAGTCGCGTCGATTTCCAGGGCGGCACCACACTGGCGACGCGCCCACCGACGGTCATCGGCGTCGGGTCCAGATTGATGACGATACCGTCTTCGACGACGAAGTCGCGAACGTTCTCAACCAGGTAGGCCTCGATGAAGTCATCGGAAAAGTGCAAATCGCGCTGCTGGTTGGGTTTCGACATGATCTATCCAGAATGAAGCGGACTGGCTTTGGCCAGTCCGTACCGCTTTCAATGTGATTCAGTAGCGTTCAGGCCGTCAGAAGCCGCGGCCCTGCACGTACTTGTCGCGCAAGTCGCCGAGATAGGCTGGCACCGTGATGTCCCACCAGCCGGTCGGGTGCATGTTGCTCCACGGGCGCTCGATCGAACAGATCGCTTCGACCACATAGGGACGGCCCGATTCGAGTGCGCGTTGCAGCGCTGCGCCGATCTGGCGCGGATCCTCGACGCGTTCCGCGCCGGCGCCGAGCGACTTGGCGAAGTCCGCGATTTTGGCCGAGTAGGGCGCACCGTCGGGCGTCTTGAATCCTGTGATGATTTCCCGGTCTTCGCCGAACATGTTGAGCTGAAGATTGCGAATCGCGCCCCATCCACCGTTGTTGATGATAAGGAAGATCGCGGGAATGCCCATCATCACCGCCGTGGCGAGTTCCTGACCCGTCTGCAGGAATGCGCCGTCGCCACATACGGCCACCACCGGCTGGTTCGGCGCGCCGAGTTTTGCGCCGATTGCGGCCGGCAACGCGAAGCCGATGCCGGAGAAGCCGCCCGGTGTGATGTGCTGCTTGGGTCCATAGATCGGAAATTCGTTGAACACCTGATTCTGCGGATTGCTCGAGTCGGTCACCACAATCGTATTGCGCGGCAGCACTTTGCGCGCCTCGAACAGGACTTGCGAAACGGTCATCGGCGAATGGTTCGCTTCGCGCAGCGGACGGAGATGTTCGAGCCATTCCCCTTTCAACGACTGAAGACGCTTGAAAGCCGGCGAGTTCTGGTAGTCGCGCGGCTTGGCGAGATCGCGCATTTCGTCGAGCAGGCTCGACAGAATCGCCTTCGCATCGCCGACGATACCGACCTCGGCCGGATAGTTCTTGCCGATTTCAAAACCGTCGATATCCACTTGAATCAGCTTGGTCTTGGGAATGTCGAACGTGACGCCCGGACGATACGACGACGTAATGCGATCGCTGAAGCGGCAACCGATCGACAGAATCACGTCCGCTTCGCGGGTCATGGCGTTGCCCGGAATCGACCCGAGATCGCCGCATGGCCACGCATAGAGCGGATGATCTTCAGAAATCGCGCCCTTGCCCATGAACGAGGTCGTCACGGCCGCACCGATGTGTTCAGCGATGGCAACGAGCAGTTCGCTTGCTTCAGCGGCGATCACGCCGCCGCCGGCGAGAATCACCGGGCGTTCCGAGGCGAGCAGCAGCTTGGCAGCCTTGGCGATATCGACGGGGTCGCCATGAACACGTCCATGCGCGCGCCGTACCTGCGACGACGGCAGTTCCACTACAGCCGATTCCGCCTGCAAATCCTGCGGGAGATTGATGAGCGCGGGACCACGGCGGCCTTCCAGCATCGTGTTGAACGCCTGCGTCATGACACCTGGAATCTGCGCGACGTGACTCGGTTGCCACCAGCGCTTCACGACCGGTTCGGCCATGCGCGGGAAATTATCGCCGTGCGGACGGTCGAGCTCCTGGAGCACGCCCTTGCCGGTCATATAGGTATGCACGCCGCCGGTAATCAGCAATTGCGGCATCGAGTCCGCGAATGCGGTCGCTACACCGGTCAGCGTATTCGTGGCGCCAGGTCCGATCGAAGAACAGACTGCGGCGATCTGGCCGGTCGCGCGGTAATAGCCGTCGGCCATATGCGATGCGCCTTGCTCGTGCATCGCGGGAACGAGCGTGATCTCCTTCTGGCGATCGACGAATGCGTCGAGCAGCGCGGTATTGCCGTGACCGGGAATACCGAAGGTATAAGGCACCTTCTCCCGAACCAGGTACTCGACGACAATCTGTCCGCCGGTCATTTCTTTCTTTGTGTCAGTCATTTTCGTGCTCCTTTGCTTGGCAACCTGATACAGACGCGCAGCGCCAACCACGCCGCGCGAACGATGATGTTTTCCGGCACACGAACTGTGTGCCGGCGATGTGCTGAACTTTCACGCTCTAAATTCCTTGACGCTCGAGATCCCGAGATCTTGGGCAAGCATGTGATCCGTCGCGCGCAACGCCTGGGCAGCGATCGTCAACGCGGGATTGACCGCAGCCGATGAAGGCATGAACGACGCGTCCACGACATAAAGATTTTCATGCTCATGACTGCGGCAATACGGATCGAGTACGCTGTCGCGCGGGTCGTGGCCGAATTTCGCGGTGCCGCATTGATGCGATGTGGAATGTTTCAGTAACGGCTTGGTGAGTACGATCGGATAGCCGCAGTTGCGCAGTAGCGATTCGACCTTGCCGACCAGCCGCCGATGCGAACGCAGATTGTTGCGCCTGACGGAGAGCTGGATCTGACCGTCGCGCAGCGTGACGCGGTTGTCGGGATCGGGCAGGTCTTCGGAGAAAGCGATCCAGTCCATGCTGTGACGCGCCATGGTCGAGCCGACTGCTTTCGGCAGGTACGGCACGTTCGCTGACAGCATGCCGCCTTGCAGCTTGCCGAGCATCTGTGCATGGCCCATCGGAAACGCGTAGTCCGCGTCGCCAAAGTAGTACTCGTTCAGGGCAATCGTTTTCTGAAAGACGGTATTGTTCTGCTCCATCGAGAGTCCCATCAACGCGGTCTGGTTGTGCGACATGTAATTGCGTCCAACGAGGCCGGAGCGGTTGGCTATGCCGTCCGGTGCCTTGTCGTTCGCGGATCTCAGAAGGAGGGCGGCCGTATTGATCGCGCCGCATGCCACGACGATGAGCTTGGCGCGCAACGTTTCCGTCTTGCCGTCCTGTTCGACTTCAACACCTTCGATACGCTTGCCGTCCGGCGCGAGCAGGAGGCGTTTAGCGTAGGTGTTGGTACGAATCGAGACGCGCCCGGTTGCGATGGCCGGCCTGAGAAGACTCGTCTCCGCTTCGTTCTTGGCGCCGAGCTTGCATGGAAATCCATCACAGGTCTTGCAGCGAATGCAGGTACCCGATTCGCGGTAATCGACTGCGAGCGGAAGCGCCGACGTGCGCGCGCCCAGACGGCGCATCGTTTCAGCCATGCGGGCCACACGCGGTTCCGATTGCAGTTTTTCGAACGGATACGGCGTGCTGCGCCACGGCGCGCTGGGGTCGCCCGCGTCGTCGCCATGCACGCCGAAGATGGCTTCCGCCTGACCGTAGTACGGCTCGATGTCCGCATACGAGATGGGCCACGCGGGAGACGTACCTTCTTCGTGCACGAGTTCGCCGAAGTCGCGTTCGCGGAAGCGGATCATGCTGCCGCCGTAAAACTTGGTGCAGCCCCCCACGTTGTAATAGATGCTCGGCCGGAATGCGACACCGTCGGCGTCGAGCCACGAGTCGTGAGCGGTGTACTTCTTTTGATGGAAGACCGACGCAACGCTCCAGTTGTCGCTCTCGCGCGGTACCCAGTCGCCACGTTCAAGAATAAGTACTTCGACACCGTTTTCGGCCAGGCGCCGGGCTACCGCGCCGCCTCCCACGCCACTGCCGATTACGATTACGTCCGGTTTCGCTTGCATATTGACGGTGCCTGTCCAGTCAGATTCAGTCGATCGTTCGATTCGATCGCCGGGGCTTTCACCATTCACCGGCAACCCGTTAGCACTTTCAGTATTTGTGGCCAATAAAGGTCGCTCAATTTCGCAACCGCAACGAAAAGTGACGCAGACTGACGCGCTTGACCCACTTCGGTAGCGAATGGGGGTTTACCGCAGGTGATGGCGGGTGGCTCACACGGCCTACAAGTCCACCGCACGCGAAACCAGTGGGCGCGTGCGGAGACGAGTGCGTCAGAACTTGTGACGTATCCCCGCAATCGCGAGCACTTGCGAACTCGCACCGGCATCGACGTCATACGATCCGATCACCGCCTGCGCGGCGCCCCGGCCATTGGTGCCGCTCGCATGGGTGTAGCCCACGGTGGCGTAAACATCGGTCCGCTTGCTGAGCGCATAGTCGACGCCGAGATTGAACTGATGGTATTTGGCCGCTGAATCGCCGCTCGATTTCGTGTAGTTGTAGCCCGCGATAGTCTGGAGCACGGGCGACACCTGCCAGCTCGCGAACACTGAGCCGTTCTGATACTTCTCCGAACGGGAGAAAGTCGACGATGCGTCGGGCGTGTACTCGGAGAAGCTATAGGCGGCGCCCATGGTCACGGTTCCGATCACGTATTGACCACCGGCCCGCGCGATATTGACGGAGCGCGCGCTTGCATAGGCGGCGTTCACCGAACTGTTGAACAGCGAGTCCGCCGAGGACGTACCGCGCGTCGAGAGGACCGTATTGCCGTTGTCGATGTGCAAATAGCCGGCCGCGAGTCCCAGCGGCCCGTGTGCATACGAAATCGCTGCCGAATAGGTTTGACCGGAGCCTACTGAGCCTGCCACGCCGCCGAGCGCATACATGGCTTCAAGCGTGACGCCGCCCCAAACGGGACTGGCCCATTTGACTGAGTTATCAAAGCGCGCGCTGCTGTCGTAATTATCGACGTCGCCCGGCGTTGCGAACACGCCGCTAAAGGAGTCGGCCGTGATCGGCTGCAGCAGGTCGGAGATCGGATCGTACTGGCGTCCCAGCGTAATCGTGCCCCACGTGGCGCCGGAAAGCCCGACAAAAGCCTGACGCCCGAATTCACGGCCGTTTTGATGCAGTTGGCCGGAACCGATATCGAAGCCGTTCTCGATCGTAAAGTTGGCGCTCAGTCCGCCACCCAGATCTTCGCTGCCTTTAAGACCCCATTCGTTTTCAGAGAGATTGCCGGTCGACATCTTCCACTGCGAACTATGGCCGCCGCTGTTGTGAATATAGGCAAGGCCGGCGTCGACGATGCCGTACAGCGTCACGCTGCTTTGCGCGTGAGCGGTGGTGCTGAAGAAGAGTGCGGTCAATACGGTCGGGATAGCTAGTCTTTTCATTTTGCTCAATGCCATGTGGGTGAAATCGGATCGATTCGCAGCGCAATGGGGTCTCCTTACGCTTCCAGACAACGCTCGATCGAAGCTGAGGCAGCGTTATTTGCGTCACAGTATTTGCACCCAATATTCACGCCTCAATTTCGCGGATATCGAAATTGATGACGCACCGCGAAGCAGTGTTTGCGTCAGGTCGCGTGATCAATCGCGAAGATTTGCGAATCCATTCTTTTCCCAGGTTCTCGCGGGCTTGTTGCGGGTTTGTCCCTATTCGCATGCGCCAGCGCGAGCCTCCAACCCATTCACCCGGTGTCCGCATGGCTGTGCGTCAAAGTGCGTCAGCTTTACGGCAGTTGCGAAATTGAGGGGCGCTTTTTGGATGCTGACACTCGCTTCACGCTGATTCGGCGCAGGGTGCTTTTTCTCACAGGGCGGCGGTCTCGCATCGCGAGCCGCCACGTGAAGGTTGAAGGCGCACCCGGCACTACCACTCATTAGTTAAGCGGGGCAAAAAGCGATGGCATCTATCAAGTTCGACCATGTCTGCAAGACGTTCGGCGAGTTCCAGGCGGTTTCCGATCTCAATCTGGATGTCGAGGACGGTGAGTTTCTGGTTTTCGTCGGTCCGTCCGGCTGCGGCAAGTCCACGACCTTGCGCATGCTCGCGGGTCTCGAGAGCCCTTCGGACGGACGCATCTGGATCGGCGATAAGGACGTGACGGCGCTGCCGCCCGGCCGTCGCGACATTGCGATGGTGTTTCAGAGCTACGCGCTGTATCCCCATATGTCGATCTACAAGAACTTGTCCTTCGGATTGGAAGTTCGAAAGAACAATTCAAAAGAGATCGAAAGGAAGATCCGCGAAGTCGCGTCGGTACTGCGTCTCGACAATCTGCTGTCGCGCAGCCCGGGCGAACTCTCCGGTGGCCAGCGGCAACGTGTGGCATTGGGCCGCGCGATGATTCGCGAGCCGCGGCTGTTCCTGCTCGATGAGCCGCTGTCGAATCTCGACGCGGCACTGCGCACGCATATGCGCACTGAGATCGCCGAGCTGCAGCGCCGGCTCGGCACGACGATGGTGTATGTCACGCACGACCAGGTCGAGGCAATGTCGATGGGGCACCGGATCGCGGTGTTCTCCGGCGGCAAGCTGCTGCAGATCGATACGCCTGAGAGGCTTTACCGGCGGCCCATCGACCGGTATGTGGCGACCTTCATCGGTTCGCCGCGCATGAACATCGTCGATAGCGTCATCAAGCTTTCGGATAGCAACGCCGATTGCAATGCGCTGGGAGCCAGCTTTCGCTTGCCGCCGGCGCAACGCGCCGAATTCAACGGCAGCCTGCCCCAACGCATCGAGGTTGGCATCCGGCCGGGCGATCTCCATTGGGTGAAAGATGCGCCGGGCCGTTGCGCCGTGCGCACGGCGGGAATGGTGCAATCGATCGAGACGACCGGCTCCGAAAACTTCGTGCGGGTAGCGATCGGCAATTCCACTGTTGATACACGTTTTCCTGGCTTTGCCGAAGTCGGGATCGGCGACCGTGTCGAGTTGGTATTCGACCCGGAAGATTTGCATTACTTCGACGCGGACACCGGGCGCAGCCTGCGTCACTAACTGGCCCAACGATTAAAGCATGGCTTTTTCCAAATAGACCTGAGGAGTTAGGAAATGCAACGTTCTACCGGCTGTAAACGAATATTGGCTGCTGTCGCGACAGCAGTGTTGGCGGCGACTGCCATGCAATCGACCATCGCCCGCGCGGACACGATTCTGAAGCTGGCGTATGGCTCCGAGTATGTGATGGTCACGCCCGAGCTCACGAAGCAATTCTGGGGCGGTATTCAATCGGAGTTCGAGAAGACTCACCCGGGTGTGAAGGTTCAACTCATGCCGATCCCCGGTGGTTTCGACGACATCATCACGAAGGTGAGCATGTCGTACGGAAATTCGAGCTCCGCACCGGACGTCGCTCAGTTGCCCGCACAGGAAATGGCGCAATGGGCCGGGAGCGGCTACCTGCTGCCTTTGAATGCGTATGTCGCCAAAGAAGCATGGTGGAAGGAGGTCCCGGACGCGGTCAAGCAGGAGTCTACCGCCGGCAAGGATGTGATCGGGATCAGTCAGGGCGTGAATACGTCCGGGCTTCTCTACGATCGCCTCGTGTTCCAGAAAGCGGGCTTGCCTGACGACTGGCAGCCGAAGAACTGGCAGGACATTCTCGACGCGGCGCGCAAGATCAAGAAAGCCGAGCTTGGCGTGTGGCCGATCTGGGCGATCACGGGTCCGGCAGGCGGCACGTCGGCACTGGTGCTGGGCGCGGCGAATCTGTTGATGGCCTCCAGCGATTCGACCATTAAGGACAGCGCCGGCAAGTGGGCTGCGGACACCAAAGGCATCCGCGACGTGATGAACTTCTATCGGCAGGCCTCCGCCGAGGGATTGCTGGCGCCCGCGTCACTGATCCTGAATGCGAATTCTCCCGCGCTGGCCACGCCTGAAATGCCGAAGCATCACATCGGCATTGCCCTGGTAGGCAATTACGTACCGGCTGCGTGGACCAAGGCGATCTGTCAGCCGTGCTGGCCGGATGCGCCCAAATACATCGGCTTCACACCGCTGCCGACAGTCGCGGGCGGCGGCACGGCCGGTGCGTTCGGTGGTTGGGACATGTCGATCTACAAGAGCACCGCGCATCCCGATCTTGCATGGCAACTGGTCAATCTGATCGTCAGCAAGCAGAACCTGATCAATGGCGCGAACTGGACGGGTCTGGTGCCACCGATGAAATCCTACTGGACCGACAAGACCTACACCGAACTCGCGCCGCCCTATCAGGAGCAATTCGCGAAGCTGCTGGCCGTATCGAAGAGCGTGCCGGCCGATTCGGATTACCCGGTGTGGGCGCATGCCTTCGAAGCGGCGACCGAGACGCTGGTTCTGAAGCCCAAGACGAGCGTGGATGACGCGGTGCGCATGATGAAGAACGAGTTGTCGAATCAACTCGGGGCCGACAAGGTGATGGCCGCGCGGTAGTGAAACGGCGCGCCGGGCGCGGCATTGCGGCACCCGGCGTGCGCTTCTGGAGAAGAGCTTCATGATGAATCAGTCGACATTCAAGCCCGTCAGCCTCGTTTTCCTTGCCCCGGCTGCGGCGCTGCTGGCCGTGCTGTTCGCGGTCCCGGTGTGCTATGCGATCTACCTTGGCTTCACCAATCTTCAACTGATCGGTCCGCGCGCGGTGAACTACAGCTTTACCGGCCTGCAGAACGTGCGCACGCTGCTCGCCGACGATGTCTTTGTCGGCTCGCTCGTGCAGACGATCGTCTTCGTGGTCGCTTCTGGCGCAATCGGCTCGACGGTTTTGGGTCTCGCGATGGCGCTGCTGATGCAGAAGGCCAGTCCGCGACTGGGAAAAAGCATCTCCGCGCTCGCGATTCTGGCGTGGAATCTGCCGCCGATCACCATTGCGGTGATCTGGTACGCCGCCACCACAAGCGGCGGCACGTTCCCACGCCTGCTCGGCGACGCGGGTCAGGACGTGCTGTACACGTACCCGATGCTGGTCGTGTCGCTCGCGAATGTCTGGTCGCTCGCGGGCCTCTCGATGCTGATGTTCGCCGCGGCGTTGCGCAGCATTCCGACCGACATGATCGAAGCCGCGCTTCTCGAGAATGCCAACGCGTGGCAGCGGCTCACGCGACTGACGCTGCCGATGCTCAAGCCGACCATCCTGATGTCCTCGCTGCTCATGACGCTGCTGACGTTCGGCAACTTCACCCTGGTCTATCTGATGACTGGCGGCGGACCTGACAATCAGACCAACATTCTGCCGATCTATTCGTATTTGCAGGGCTTCAAATTCCATCGCCTCGGCTACAGCGCACTGCTCGGCGACGTGATCGTCGTGCTGTCTTCCGCACTCGGATTGGCATTCGTTCTGCTCGCCCGGCAATACCGGCCTGGACAGCTTCGAAAAGGGAAGATCAAGGCGATCGCAGTCTGAGCGTCTCACTGATTACCATGAAGGAATAAAGATGGAACTCTCCGCCTCCAAAATCTCCGAGCAGTCGCATCAATCGACGCGCTCCGGCTTCCGGAATTTCACGCCGTCATTCGGCAAGCTCGCGGCGAATGTCACGCTTCTCGTGATCGGCGCATATTTTGTGATTCCGATTCTGTGGCTGCTGGTCGGCTCCGTCGATCAGCACGCCGGCTGGCAGATCCAGATGCCCACGCTCACGTTGGACAACTTCATCGCTGCGATGGGGCACGGCAACGTCCAGGCCTTGTTGAACAGCGTCATCGTTTCGACGATCGCCGCAGCGGTGTCGACCTTTGCCGGTGTGCTTGCCGCCTATTCATTCTCGCGCCATCACATTCCGTGGAAAGGACCGATCCTGCTGGCTATCCTGTTTCTCTCGGGGGTGCCGATTACGATTCTTATCGTGCCGATCTATAAGATGTTTTCCGCGTTCGGCATGCTCTCGATGATTCCGACGGCCGTGCTGCTCGGCGTGACGTCGCTGCCTTTCGCGATCTATCTGATCAAGAACACGATTGACGCTATCCCTAAGGATCTCGAAGAAGCGGCCAGTATGGAACAGGCGAGTACCTTCCGGATTGTCCGCTCGGTCGTGATTCCGCTTGCGATGCCCGGCATCGCGTCCGCGGCTATTTTCAGTTTCGTCAATGCGTGGGGCAATTTCCTGATCCCGATCGTGCTGATCGCGGATCAGGCGAGTCAGCCGGCGCCCATTGCGATTTACGGCTTCATTGGCGCAGCGACGATTCGCTATGGGCAGATCGCGGCGTTCTCCGTCATCTACTCACTGCCGGTCGTGATTCTGTATTTCATCATGTCCCGGTTCTTCAGCGGCGGATTTTCGCTGAGCGGTGCGGTACGGGGATAGAACAATGCGCGCGCAATAGCGGGAGTCGGACGTGACAATCAATGGTGGCGAGATCATCGCGAAAGGGCTGCGTGCCCACGGCGTGCAATATGTGGCAGGTGTGCCGGGCGCCGGTATTCGACCGCTCATGGGTGAACTGCTTAAGCCCGGAGTGGGTATTCCTTTCATCAGGGTTGTGCGGGAGCCCAGCGCGGTGCATATGGCGGACGGGTACTTCCGGGCCTGTGGACGCGTCATGGCGGCGGTTCTTCCCGCACACTCGGGCATCGCCAAGGCGGTCGCCGCACTGGCGACCTGCGTGTCGGATTCGATCGGCGCGGTGGTGATCACGGGTGGCGAATCGGCTGACGGGTCTTATACCGTTCCCGGGCTGGTGGCATCACGTGCCGCCAGCCCGGTGTCGGAGAACGGCGCGGCGTGGAGCAAGCAACGCCTGAGTGCGAGTGAGTGTGCTGAATTGCCGGGGCTTCTTCGCCTCGCATTCGAAGCGGCAAGCGGCGGACGTCCTGGCCCGGTTCATCTCGAGGTACCGCTCAATGTGCAACGGGAATCGACCGAAGCGGCTTCAGAGTCGCAGTCTTTCCGCTCAACGGTCGAGCGCCTGAAGGGCGATGGGGAAAGCATTGCGCAAGCATTACGGATGCTCTCCAACGCTGAGCGGCCGTTGATCGTCGCCGGGGGCGGTGTGATCAGCGCCGATGCCACGCTCGACCTCCTATCGCTAGCGGAGAAGTTGTCCGCACCGATCGTCACCGCGGGGAACGGCTATGGCGTGATTCCGGCTGAGCATCCGCTCGACGGCGGCGTAGTCGGACAGACTGGCAGCACTTGCGCCAATGCGTTGCTCGAGAGAGCGGATGTCGTGCTGGTGATTGGTTGCCGGCTGTCGGACCTGCCCGACGTTCACAAACGGTCCGGTCATGCCGCAAAGTCACCGTTTGCGCGGATGATTCAGATCGATATCGAGCAGAGCGAGATCGGAATGCGGCATGCCGTCGAAGTGGGGATTGTCGCGGACGCGAAGAGCGCGTTAGTGGATCTTAAAGAGGCGATGCCACTAAAGGTGCGTCGCGCGGTACAAGTGCGGCGTCTGGACTTCCTCGAGCAGATGCGAGACATGCGGCGTAATTGGATAGCAGTATTGGCTGAGCGCGACGGCACGCGTGACAACCTGATCCGCTCGCAGCGTCCCATGATCGAACTGCGTAAAGTCCTGCAGCGGGATGCGCTCGTGGTGGTGGGCGCCGGCGGCGTGCAAGCTGTCGCGAAGCAGAGTTTTGCGGTGCATATGCCACGGACTTATCTTTCCTCCGGAAACCGGGCCGAAACGGGCTGGGCCGTGCCTGCCTCCATTGGCGCCAAGCTCGCGATGCCGGCGAGGCAGGTGGCGTGCATCGTCGAAGACATCGACTTTCTGCAATCAATGCAGGAAATCGCCGTCTGCGTGATGCACAGCATTCCAGTGGTGTACGTCGTCTACAACTACAGCGGACCCGCATTCGTTCAGAGCGGCGCGGATGCAACGGGCAGTAGATCCGTTGAACGGGATTTTTCGTTGCCCGACGGCAAGCCGTACTCGCCGGCGTATGCGGAGATCGCGAAAAGCTTTGGTCTTGAGGCGTGGCGAGTGGAGCACGCTTCACAACTTGCAGGTGCTTTCCGCAAGGCACTCGACTGCTCAGGAGCAGCCTTGGTTGAAATCATGATCGCGCGTGACGATACCGGACCCATCTCCGATTCCGCAACACAGACGGCGAACGCCGAATTGCTCCGATGCAATGAGGACGCGATATGAGCCAGATGCCGGGTCAGGACGCAAGCCAGCCATTGAATGGGAGTCGACCGCGCCGCGAACTGGCTGTGTGCGAGATCACCACGCGCAATTGGACATTCGAGCAGGACGTGCCGGCCTACGTCGCGGCGGGCATCGACGCCCTTGGCATATATCGTCCCAAGCTCGATGGGATTGGCGTGGCGAATGCGGCGCGTACCTTGCGTGAGGCAGGGCTGCCGGCGAGAAGCATGATCAGCATGAGCCACCTCGCCGGCGCCGGCGATTCGTTGCCTGCCGCGGTGATCGACGATCACATGCGCTTGCTGGACGAGTGTGCGCTGTTGGGCGTCGAGACGCTCGTTGTCGTGCCCGGCATGCGGCATGGCCGCAGCGTGGAACGCGTCGAGGCGCTCGCAATCGACGCGCTGGGCAGGTTGGCTTCCGCTGCTGCGGAAAGAGACGTCGTACTCGCGCTCGAGCCGATACGGGCGCCATATTTCGATTGTCTCAACACGCTGTCCGACGCCGAAAAGATGGTGCGCACCGTCGCGCTACCGGGCATCGGCATCGTGTTCGATACCTGGCATCTATGGAATGAGGCCGGCCTGAAGGAGACCCTGAAATCGGCGGCCGACCTCATCCGCCTTGTGCATATCTCGGACTGGCACGATCCCCCCCGAGAACACGACGACCGCCTCGTGCCGGGCGAAGGCGTCATGCCGCTCGCCGGGATCGTCAGGTATCTGGACGAACTCGGTTACGCCGGAGCATATGAAGTGGAGATATTTTCGAAGGACGTCTGGGCGTCGGATTATCACGACGTTTTGCGGCGCTGTCGGAGATGGTTCGACGGCGTTTGGGGTGATGAGCGGCAAGCCGTGCAACTGGGTGCAGAAAATTGAAAAGCCATAAGATCAAGAGCGTGAACTATATCGTAGTGGGCGGCGGAACGACAGGATGCATCATCGCCGCGCGGCTTTCGGAAGATCCCTCGGTCACGGTCGTTCTGGTCGAGGAGGGGCCGCCGGACTCGAGTCCGTACATCAAATTTCCCGGCACCTACTACAAGACTTCTCAGGGGCCTCTGCTTAAACGCTATCCGTGGGAGGCGGCTGCCGGATATCCACGCGGGCAGAACGACACCATGATTCAGGCGAGCGTGCTGGGAGGCGGCAGCTCGGTCAACGGCATGGTTTACATCCGCGGCAATCCCGCTGACTACGACGGCTGGGAACAGGCCGGCGCGGCAGGCTGGTCGTATCGCGACGTGCTGCCGTACTTTCGGCGCGCGGAAAGCAACGCGGATTTTTGCGGCGAGCAACACGGTATCGACGGTCCAGTGGGTATCAGTTTTCCTGGCTATATTCATCCGTTGACTCGCAAATGGCTGCAGGCCTGCCAACAATATGGCATGTCCTACACGGCCGATTTCAACGGAGGCGATCAGGAGGGCTGCGGGATCTATCAGATCGCCGTGAAAGACGGCTTGCGTTCCAGTTCCGCCAGTGCTTATCTTCGCCCGGCGATGCGCCGGAATAATCTGCACGTCTGGACAGGCGTCAAAGTCACGCGGGTACTGATCGAACAAGGACGCGCGGTCGGGATCCGTTATGAAAGGGGCGGCATTCGTGCGGAATTGCGCACGGACGGCGAGGTGATCGTGTCGTCGGGAACGATCAATACGCCGAAGCTTCTGATGCTTTCCGGTATCGGCGGCGCGGCGCAGTTGCGTGAACACGGCATACCGGTGCAGGCCGACTTGCCTGCGGTAGGACGGAACATGCAGGATCACCTGGAGATGTCGCTGGTTTATCAGCTTAAAGGTGTCGACAGCTACGACCGGTACAAAAAGCCCGCGTGGAAGGCGTGGGCGGCATTGCAATACCTGGTCGCGAGAAGCGGCCCCATCGCCTCCAATCTGATCGAGGCCGGTGCGTTCTCGCGCGGGTCCCGGTCGGATGCACTGCCCGATCTCCAGTACTTTTTCATCGTCGGCGCGGGCATTGAAGAAGGCACGGACAGCGTTCCTGGTGGCACTGGCTGCACACTGAATTTCGAACACGTCAGACCGCGTTCGCGAGGAACCGTCTCGCTCAGAAGCGGCGATCCGTATGCGCTGCCGCGCATCGCGCCGAACTATATGGCCGAACAGTACGACCTCGATCGATTGATCGAGGGATTCACGATCGGCACGGAGATCATGACGCAGCCCGCGTTCAGTGCGGTGGTCGAACGGCGCCATTACCCCGGGTGCCATTTCAAGGATCGCGAGGCACTGGGCGCATATCTCCGCCAAAACGCCCGAGCGGCGCTGCATCCGGTCGGCACGTGCCGGATGGGCAGTGGAGACGACAGCGTGGTGGCGCCCGATTTGCGCGTTCGCGGCATCGAGGGCTTGCGGGTCGCGGATGCGTCGATCATGCCGAACATTCCGTCGGGAAACACGAATGCCGCTTGCACGATGATCGGCGAAAAGGCGTCGGACATCATTCGGGGTTTTCCGGCGTTGGCATCAGCGCCATCCGGCATGGTTGAGGACACGAAGGCCCGGACGGTATCCGCATAGCCGTAAAGGAACCTGAGAGAACTCAATAGCGCGTCACATTGCGTCGGTTTCGCGGTGGTCGCGAAATTGAATCGCCGATTTTGAAAACACATACTCGGTTACACCGACGCAACGAGTCAAAGACTTCGCACTGCGTGAGCCAAGGCCGTCGCAGATCGATCGGCCCCGGGGCGGGATACGTATCCCGTGATTGGCAGCAGATTGGCAGAAACGGAAATTGAACCAGCGGATAGAGATTAAGGGGCAATAAATATGTCGTACTACTTGAAGTCGTCCACCACGCAGCCGTCCGGCGAAGCCGATGTTAAGCAGGTGAGGCGTGTCGTAGAAGAAATGATCGCCGATATTTCAGAGCGCAAGGATGCTGCATTGCATGCGTACTCGGCGAAATTCGATAAGTGGGACCCCGAGCAGTTCCGCCTGACTCAGGAGCAGATCGATGCGTGTCTGGCAGAGCTGACTCCGCAACAGATTGCCGACATCAAGTTCGCCCAGGAACAAGTGAGGAACTTTGCGCGCCATCAATTGGCATCAGTGCGCGATATCGAAGTGGAGACGCTGCCGGGCGTCATTCTCGGTCATAAGAATGTGCCGGTCGAAACTGTGGGCTGTTATGTGCCGAGCGGCAAATATCCGCTGGTGGCGTCGGCACATATGGGGATCGTCACGGCGAAGGTAGCCGGCGTGAGCCGTGTGATTGCCACATCGCCCCCGTTCGAAGGCCGTCCGAGCGCGCCTGTGATCGCTGCCATTCACCTCGCCGGCGCGGATGAAATTTACTGCATCGGTGGCGTCCAGGCAGTTACAGCGATGGCGTTGGGTATCGGCGAATTTCCGCAGGTCGACATCATTGTCGGTCCGGGCAATGCGTACGTTGCAGAGGCGAAGCGTCAGCTATTCGGGCAAGTTGGTATCGATCTGATCGCGGGACCGACGGAGACCCTCGTCATCGCGGACGATACGGTGGACGGCGAGCTTGTCGCGACCGATCTGCTCGGTCAGGCGGAGCATGGGCCGACGTCGCCCGCCGTGCTGATCACCACGTCGCGTGAGCTCGGCGAGCAGACGCTCGTGGAAGTCGAGCGTCTGCTTGGCCTGCTCGATACGTCCGAGATCGCGCGTAAGGCGTGGGAAGGCTACGGTGAAGTGATCGTCTGTGAGAACGACGAAGAAATGATCCGCGAAGCCGACCGCATCGCGTCGGAACACGTTCAGGTCATGACTCGGGAGCCGGACTATTTCCTTCAGCGTCTGCGCAACTACGGCGCGCTATTCCTCGGTGCGCGCACGAACGTCGCGTATGGCGATAAGGTGATCGGCACGAACCATACGCTGCCGACCTCGAGAGCCGCGCGCTTCACGGGCGGTCTGTGGGTCGGCAAGTTCCTCAAGACGTGTACCTACCAACGCGTGTTGACGGATGAAGCGTCGGTGCTGGTCGGCGAATACTGCTCGCGTCTGTGCATTCTGGAAGGTTTCTCAGGTCACGCAGAACAGGCGAATATCCGTCTGCGGCGGCTTGGAAACCGCGAAGTGGCCTTCGGCAAGGCGGCAGCCGAACCTGTGGTGCCGGTCGCTGAATAGTAAGTGTGACTCGGCGAGTGCCTCCGGGCTCGACCTCCGGAGGACTCGCCGGGAGGCGCTTTGCGAGAAACGACACTGTAATGCCACTCAAAGCCCCAGAACCCTTGCAGGACGGACAAAAGGACCGGGCTTCAAACCCAGTTGAGGGCGTCAGACGCGCTCAGGTCGGTTCGACTCCGGCTGCCTTCCGCGATGCGCGCCTTGCTGACATGATCCAAATACGCGGCGCGGCTTGGCGTCCAGTATCGGGTCATGTCGAGGTTCAGGGCACTCGCGAGCGCATTGATCGAACGCGGCTTTTCCTCGCTCGCGATGCCGTCGAGCAGGGTACCGGGCAGCAAAAACCGAGATTCCGGAGCTTGCGAACGTGAAGCACTTGTTCGTCAAAGCGCTCGCACGGGTGAACAACCGCGCCGAGAATAGTCATCAACCAACTCGCGAACGTGAGCATCGCATGCGCGGCTTTCGCGACCCGAAGCGGACACAGAAATTTCTCTCGTGCTTCGGGCTGATCCGGCAACATTTCGCGCTCAAGCGGCATTTGTTGCGCGCTTCGCTTTACCGCAAACAACTCGCTGCCCGCTTCGTCGCCTGGTGCGAATTTGCCGAAGCCTGCCTAAATCCGTCGTTTTTTTTCTGATCGCTCGTCCAACTGGACCTTGAATCGCGCACTCACGCTAAGTTGACAGAGCCGTCCTGAATGTTGCTTAGGGATTGTTCAGGATTGGGTACGGTTTGAGGTGGAACGGATTTGGCGCGATTTTGCACAAAGCGGTTCAGCACGAACACTCCAATTGTGACAATAGCCACGACGACTGTCGCCAGTGCGTTCATTTCCGGATTCATGCCCAATCGCACTCTTGAGAAAACGACCAGAGGTAACGTGGTTGACCCTGGCCCGGAAAGAAACGCGCTCAGGATAAGATCGTCGACTGATATCGTAAATGAGAGAAGCCACCCTGATACGACTGCCTGATAGATGAGCGGGAGGGTTATGTAGAAGAAAACACGGACTGGCCCGGCGCCAAGGTCAAGTGCGGCTTCCTCAGTTGCCTTGTCCAGTTCCTTTACGCGGGATTGCACTACGATTGCGACGTAGGACACGCAAAGAACGGTATGGCCTATGGTCATCGTGAGCCAACCTCGCCCGCGCGGCCAGCCGAACAATTGCTCCATTGCAACGAAAAGCAATAGCAACGCAATCCCGATGATCACCTCAGGAATGACAAGCGGCGCATTGATCATCAAGGAGAACAGCGTTCGACCTTGAAATCGATTGAAGTGCGCGAGGATAAACCCTGCCCACGTACCCACTACCGTTGAGGCGCACGCCGTCAGGAGCGCGATTTTTAGCGAGAGTACGGCGGCATCAATTAACTCGTCGTCGCTCAACAGCGCGGTGTACCACCGAAACGAGAAATGAGACCACACGCTGACGAGTCTCGAGTCGTTGAATGAATAAATGACGACGCTCATTATGGGAGCGTACAGAAACAGAAATCCCATGACTAGCACTGCAGTGCTGGCTTTGGCCGTTGCGTTTTTCATGCTACACACCTCGCTCTCGATTTTGATAATGTTGAAACGCAGCGATGGGGCCCAACAGCAGTACCACCATCGCGACGGTGACAGCAGACGCCATCGGCCAATCGGTGTTGTTGAAGAACTCGTCCCACATAAGCCGTCCGATCATCAACGTGCCAGAGCCGCCCAATATCTCAGGGATGACGTACTCGCCAACCGAAGGGATAAAGACCAGCAAACTACCTGCGATGATGCCGTTTCGGGAAAGTGGGATGGTCACGCGGAAGAACGCCTCAACAGGTCCCGCTCCGAGATCGTAGGCTGCCTCGAGCAGATTCAGATCCATCTTTGCAAGGTGCGCGCAGAGTGGCATCACCATGAAGGGCAGGTACGAGTACACCATCCCGATGTAGACGCCAAGGTCAGTGTGGTAAAGACGTATCGGAGACGCTATAAACCCAGCTGCCATTAGCGCGCGATTGAGCAATCCATCGTCCTTGAGGATTCCGACCCACGCGTAAACGCGAATTAGAAATGATGTCCAGAACGGAAGCATCACGCCGATCATCAGAAGATTTCTCTTGCCAGGCGCTGCCCTGGATATGCAATAGGCAAACGGATATCCAATTACCAGGCTGAGGATGGTTGAGATGGATGCAATTTTGAGGGAGCTAACGTATGTCGAAACGTAAAGATGATCCGTCAGGATGTACGCGTAGTGTTGGAGACTAAGGACAATACGAATCACTGAATCGCGTACGGAAGTCGTGTCGGTGTAGGGCGGGCTGCGAAGCGCCACTTCTGAAAAACTGATTTTGAGCACGAGCAGCAGCGGAATCGCGAGAAAGAGCACGAGCCATGCAGAGGGAACAGCGATGGCAGTCGTGCGGCGGGAAGGCAATATCAACCGCAAGCGCGCCAACGCAGTGTGCAACGCTACCAGCGGACCAGTTGCCGCAGATCGGGTTTGGAATGTTTTCATGACGTAAGTACCACCCCGTCAACTGCATCCCACGATACGAAGACATGATCCCCGCATTCCGGGACCTTCTCATCCGTTGCGCCGTGTATTGGAATGTTCGCCAGTAAGACCATGCCGGCAGGAAGCCGAACATGACAAATCGAATAGTCGCCCATATAGGCCACGTCGGTTACAAGGGCGGAAGACCAGTTAGCCGGCTGACGCGGGCTGCGGAAAGAAACGCGAACGCGAGCGGGTCGAACTGAAATAGAAACGGACATGCCGACTGGGCCGGTAATGCCATGGTTGATATACAAGGGCGAATCCAACTGGTCGCACCGGATGACAACATGATCTGCTTCGTCCTCCACCGTGACACCGTTAAAAATATTAGCCGTACCGATGAAGCTTGCTGTGAAGCGGCTATTCGGGAACTCGTAAACTGCGCGAGGTGTTCCGCATTGAACGATTGCGCCGCCGCTCATTACGGCGAGGCGATCGGCCATGGTCATCGCTTCTTCCTGGTCGTGCGTCACCATAATGCACGTGACCCCGACGTTTTCGATGATCTTCGCAAGTTCTAGCTGCGTCTTCTGGCGGATTTGCCTGTCTAGCGCCGACATGGGCTCATCAAGCAGGAGAAGTTTGGGCTGTTTGGCAAGCGATCGGGCAAGCGCAACGCGTTGTTGCTGGCCTCCCGACAACTGGCTGGGCTTCCTGTGCGAAAACTGTGTCATCTGAACTAGCTCTAGCATGCCCATAACACGCTCTCTGCGTTCGCCACGCGTCAAATTCTCCCATTTCAAGCCGAAGCTGACGTTTTCTGCAGCGGTCATGTGAGGGAAAAGCGCGTATGACTGGAACATCATGTTGACCGGTCTGCGATAGGGGGGAAGGTCTGTGATGTCCATACCGTCCACAAGAATGCGGCCGGTCGTGGGCGCCTCGAAGCCCGCGAGCATCCGAAGCAGCGTCGACTTTCCGCATCCGGAACTCCCCAGTAAGGCGAATAATTCGCCTTTATCCACCGAAAGATTTACGTCTTGTACAGCCGCCACGTCCCCAAACTTTTTAACCACGTTCTCGATAAGTACGAACTGGGATTGGCGGTGCGCTTGATGATTGTGTCTAGCCTGCTGCTGGAGCGAGGGCGGGGCATCAGTGAGATTCATGAATGTATGAGCCGTCTGAAATGGAGATTGCGTTGACTGGATGGGGCGTGCATCGCGCCGTGGGGAGCGACGTACGCCTCGAGTGGGGATCAATGCTCAGAAGGTATAGACGAGCGTCGTGCCAATCACGTCGTTGCTCTTTCGCCAGGAGCCGTCTGCTCTTTGGAAAACATTGCGATTTGACCAGTCATGTCTGTATTCGACCTTAACTGTGTAACTCACGGCCGGGTAGAACATCAGGTCCAGCGCTATATCCTGATGGTTTGCACCTTTACAACTTTGCCCGTTGTTATTGGACGAAGCGAGGCACGCGGGATCGATACCAAATCCATTGAGGCCGTCTGTTCCAGGCGATGCTGAGCCGGCAATAGACGATCCCCCTACATAAGTATTTCCGCCGCCGCCGCCGTTTTTGCTGTCGTTAAGATAGTCCCAGCGCGCCGCGAATCCCATTAAGCCGATAGTCGGGAGGCGCCACTTTTGGGTGTACAGGAGCGAGAAGCCCCACCAGGTCGCATCGCCGCCGTTCCATGCAGCGTGTTTCTGGTTGCCTAGATCGAACTCGGCATTGAAGGTGGAATCGGCGACCGCGTACGAAGCGTCGATCTCCGTGAACATGTAGGTCGAAAACGCACCACTGCTTGAGCAGTTATAGCCGAACCCTCCTGACGTGCAATCCCCTGCAGCATTGCCGGAATAAATCAGCTGTCGACCAACAGCGGCCGACCAACCCCAATCCCACGCACCCTTGGACCGGTCAATCCGCCAGTTGATCATCGGCGTGAGGTTTGTATGAAGACGTGCGCTTGAGTCCGATGCGGTTGCTGCATGCGTCAGATTCTGTTCATTGCCTAGAATAACCTTCCACGTGTACTCGCCGTGTGAGCCGTTGTAGCCAATTCCAACAAAATATCCGGGAATACTGAAGTCGTATAAGAGGTTGTGCGTGAGCGTCGGCAACGTGTTCGATTGCTGATACTCATATCCCGCCAAACTGGGCATCAAGCCGGCCACGAACTGATTCGCGTCGTCGTGCGGAATCGTCACGAAGGCCGTGTTGAACATGTTGTTACCCTTCGCGCCGTCGAGCGTGGTATTGCCCGCGCCACGGTTTGGCTGGATCTGGATTTCTGCAGAGGGCGCTAGTGGGCCGACGCCAAATGTCTTCTTGATATCCAGATAAACATCTCCTGCATTTCCGTTGTAATACGTATATGCACTGTTATGGTCCAGGAAGGAGAACCCGCCGCTACGGGCGTTTCGATTGTAGAGGTATACCGGGTCGAGATAACCTGTAACAGAAAGGCCCGCGGTTGGACCTTCACTGGCGGCAGTGCTCAAGGTCTCGACCTGCAAATCCTGTTTGGCTACCTGTTGCTTAAGCGAGGCAAATTCAGTGGCTGACACACCCGGGTCCGGGTTCTGCGGCTTTGCGGAGGCGGCTGCGGCCGCCGACTTTTCAAGGTCATCAACCTTCCGCTGAAGAGTGAGCAGCTCCGATTTCAGTTCGTCGATGCTGGTATCTGCGTGCGAAACGCCAGGCAAACCGGCAATCAACAATGCTCCTATTATTTTCTTCATTACGCGAATCCCGAGTGTTTATTTATTTAGGTATGCGATGTATTTGAGAGATATTCGATATCTCGTTTGAGACGCCGCCGGCGGCGACGTCTCGAAGTCTTATCGGCCTGCCTTGAGCTCCAGATAATCCCGATTGATCTGACGCATAACGGCAATAGGCAGCGGTTTCTCCATGATCACCCTCTTCATGTCCTGGGGCAGGGGATAGATCGCGGTGTCGTTGATGATCTTGGGGTCGATCAAAGGTCGGGCGGCACCCACCGACGTTGGATATTTGAGTTCGTTTGTTTGTGCTGCCGCGACGTCTGGGCGGAGCATGAAATCAATGAACTTCGTCGCGTTTTCCTTGTGGGAAGATGCAGCAGGGATGGCAAACATATCGACCCAGAGTGGGGCACCTTCCTTGGGTATAACAAATGTTAGATCGAATTTCCGGCCGGCGGCCTTTGCCTGTAACTTGGCAGTTTGAGCATCGCCTGAATAGGCTACTGCTGCGCAAATGTCGCCTCCGGCGAGGTCGTCTATATAACTGTTTGAACTGAACTGGGTGATGGATGGACGGATCGCTTTCAGCGTCTGGAGCGCTACCTTGAAGTCTTTAGGATCCGTGGTGTCGGGATTGAGCTTCGCACCGAACAGCGCGTCCTGAAAAGTTTCCCCGCCGTTGTCTTGCAAGGAGAGGCCGCAAGATTTCAGCTTTCCGGCCCACTTTGGATCGAAGATCATGTCCCAGCTGTCCAGCGGGGCGTCGGCGCCTACGCGTTTTTTTACCTCTGTGATGTTGTAGGCGATACCTGTGATACCCCAGATGTATGGAACGCCGTATTCCCCCTTTGGATCGTTCGCTTTGATAAGTTCGACAATTTGCGGATCAAGATTCTTTAGCTTCGAAAGCTTGGACAGATCAATTTTCGCGAAAATACCCGCCTCTTTCTCCTTGGCGAAATAGTTGTTGCTGGGTACCACGATGTCGTAGTCCGATCCGCCGGCGAGCAACTTGGTCATGAGCGTGTCGTCTGAATCGTAGACGTCGTAGGTGACCTTGATGCCCGTTTCCTTCTCAAACTTTTCGATGGTGCCAGGCGCTATGTTCTGGGAGAAATTGTAGATATGGAGAGAATTTCCGTCGTCGGCCCTTGCTAGTCCGCAGAACGCCATTGCCACAGACACGCATGAAATCGCAATTCGTATTGCTTTCAGGTGAGGTTTGGGTACCATGATTTTTGATAGATCCATGAATATGGGAAGTGGCTTACGCACGAGAAAGGAGACGCCCGGCGACCTTGAATCGAATCCGTGTTGCATTGCCAGGCAGATAGGAGAGAGGTATGTCCTCCTGTTCGAGCACTTCGACGGTGGCCGGGTCGGCTCCGGCCAGGATGGCGGCCTGAATTGCCTCATTTCGCAACGACGCCAAAGTCTGCTCACGGATTTCATCACGCATGGTGACGATGCGGTCAACCTCCCCGCTGACATCTCCGATGGCTACCCCGATCGCATTGGCGGCGCCGAAGTTTGCGGGCCGGATGACTTCGTCGGTTCCGTCGATATGGTCAGGGAACAACGCGCTTCCGCCGCCAACCAGGATCACGGGTAGGGGAGCGGCATTGGTCCTGATGCGATCGACCCCTGTGGCGAGCCGCTTCAATACACTGTCGAATGCTCGGCTGCAGAATGTAGCCGGGACATCGGGGACGCAATTTCCTATGCGAAGACCGACCCCTAGAACAGTTGAAATGTCGGTCAAAGTCAAAGTCTTTCCGCCGAATACCATCGCTTCCGTCGTCAATCTATAGCCGACGCTTTGCGGGCCAATTACCGGTTCGCCCGTTGAATCTTTCGTGATGACGGTGCCTCCTCCTACCGCGAGAGAGATGATGTCCGGCATTCTGAAGTTCGTCCGCACCCCGCCAATATCGACGGCAAGCGCGGATTGACGCGGAAAGCCTTTGGACAGCATGCCGATGTCGGCAGTCGTTCCGCCGACATCAACGACAATCGCGTCTTTTCTGCCGGAGAGAAAGGCTGCGCCCTTTAGAGAGTTGGTCGGCCCGCATCCTATTGTAAGAACGGGGAACGTACGTGCAACATCCGCAGACATAAGCGTGCCGTCGTTTTGCCCGATCAGGGCGCGCACGTGGTCGAGTTTGGTCGCCTTTAGTGCTTCTGCGAAGCCGGAAATCACGTCGCCCATCACTTCGCCAAGCGCAGCGTTCAAAATAGAGGCATTTTCACGCGGCAGAAATCCCAGGGAGCCGATTCGGTGCGACAGGGTGATGCTTATCGGGCCCAGTTCTTCGAGGATCCACTGCTCAGCGAGGCATTCCTGCTCGCTATTGATATTGGAGAACACGCCACAGATAGCAACGGCGTCGACATTTCCTCGCCATTCGCGAGCAACTGCGCGAATCTCATCTTCAACTAATTGACTGAGGATGCGACCGTCGTACTCGTAACCGCCGCCCACGATCTGCCACTTCAGTGCGACTGCTGCTGCGAGGTCCTCGGGCCAGTTAGCCAACGGTGGGACAGCTGCCGTGGCAGGACCGGCCAGTCTCAGCAATCCAACTCGCTGAAGGCGCTTGCGCTCAACGATGGCGTTGGTGCAGTGTGTCGTGCCCAGCATCGCCAACCCGATATCGCGCGCGGCGATGCCGGTCTCGGACAGCAGCGTATTAATCGCAGCACGCACTCCGCCGAAGACGTCGTCGGTCGTCGACACCTTTGCGGTCGCTATGCATCTGAGATTTTCGTCGAGGATCGCGGCGTCCGTGTTTGTACCCCCGACATCAATACCAATCCGATAGGCAGTCATGCCAGCCTCCTGGCGATCTGCTCGACCGGTTCATAGTCGACGCCATAGCCAAAATAACGGGGGCCAGTCGTCTTAATGCCTATATTCGTGCGCCATTGGGCGTGGCAAGGACAAGCGAGAAGGGCGACGCGCATACCGTACGCAAGCGTCTCGGTAGGGACCGCCCGCGCAGTTTCGCGGTCAACGAGCGTAATCAGATCGGGCGTCGTCGCAAGTACATTGACCTCGTCCTTTGCGACCAGAAATTCATTCTGGAAATTGACGGTCACGCGGCGGCCGCTATCTCGCTCGACCCCCTCAATCACCATCGAACCTCGCGTGAATCCACCCTTCGTGTGACGTTTCAGATCAACGATCTTACCTTCGATCAGCAGGTAGCCGTTTAAGGCTGAAACGAGGTCGGAAACCACCGTGTCGGCCGTTCGTTGACTGGTACCTGAAATCAGCGCGCCGACTGCTTCCGCCTGAGTGACGGTGCCAGGTATCGCGCAGCGGCGGACTTCCTCGCCGTTGAGCGGGAAGTCGCACACGGTCGCGTTTGCGCCCATTGCATCGACCAAGGGGCGGCAAATGCGTTCGCCCCACTCTCCATCGATGGGGTGGACGGTGGCACGATTTCCACGCTCATCTGCGAACGTCGCTATGCGTGCGCCGAGTCCGTGGAGATGAAAGGAAACCATCTGGTATTCGGGAAATGCCCGGCCCATTGCATCCGCGTCCACGACGGGTAGTTTTCTGCGCGCACCCAGAATGAGAGGGACGAGCGCGTTTCCTCCACCGATTTCTACCGGCATCGTCGCGAATGCCTTTTTCCCGAGCGCAGACTCCATGTCGTCAAACACAGTGTCTAACTCGCGTCCTGATGGCAGTTTCTCGATGGATACGGCCGGCGCGCCCATCATCGACGTCGGCAAAATCAACGCATCGGAAGGCACTTCCTGTACGTCGAGTAGCTCGATCGGACCGTTGCGCCGGATTTCCTCCAAGGCCATGAAAAGACCGACGGCCGTATCGCCGCCGCCGCCCGTGCCTAGGACCGCTGCGCCCAAAGCGATGTTTTTGACTGCATCCTCATCGAGAAATCGCATGCGCACCTCCACTCGTGGATTGGCATGCGATTCCCGGCGCGTTGGCCGGTTGCTTCGTCCATTGTTCCATTTGCTGAATCGTCTCGGTTCTCTGGTTTCACCACAAAGCCGAAGGCGCATTGCGCCCGGCGTCTCGTTGGTGATAGTCGAGCACCAAATTCAGATGGTCATTGGACAAGATACGTAACCAAACGCCGGTCGTTTATCTCGTCGGGATAGTGCGCTTCCAGTGAGGTTGCGGTGCCGACGGCAGCGCAGCTGACTCGTTAGCCAGAACTCCGGGACAGCTTCAGGGCGAGATGTAATGCGAACTGCGAGCCATCCCGGATGGGTAAGCCGCCCATGATCTGTTCTATTTTGTCGAGGCGGTACTTGAGCGTTTTAGGGTGAATACCTAGACGATGGGCGGCCAGTTTGTGAGACTGTCCGGAATCGAAAAACGTCTCGAGCGTCAGGACAAGCTCGCTTCGTTGCAGCAGGTCGTGCGATGCGAGTCTTCCGACAACGCTCTCCACCCACCTTTGCGCGGCCGGTTGCGAAACGATCTGCCGAAACAGGATGTCGATTGCCACATCGTCATAGGCCACGGGGCCATTGACATGTTCAGGTGTATCGAGTGCAAACACGGCCTCGGCATCCTGCACGCTCTGGTGCAGCAGATTAGCGGATCCGACCGGCGCGCCGGACGCGATGCGCCATACGGCAATCCCGTTGTCTACCAGCCGGTCCCACACCCGTCGGACTTTGGTATCGACCGCGATTCGAACTTCCGCAAGCGAAGCACTGGGAGCGATAGACGGTAGCCAAAGCAGGCGGCCTTCCCACTCGAAGACGAGGGGTTTTTCTTCCGTCGCATATATCGCCTGCCAGGCGCTACGCGTTTCCGGGTCTCCCGATGTCCAACTTTCCTGCGACGGTTGAACACGCTGAAACATCACTGCCACACGCAAAGACGCGAGGTCCAGAGACTGCGCCGAAGCAAATGTTCGAGCAGTTTCAAAGTCACCTGCCAAGAGATATCTCATCCAGGTTCTGAAAGGCTCGGCGTACGTCTCGTCTGCTACCCGAAGCTTGGCGAGTTCCAATGTCAGAAGCGCAGCGCCCTGATCCAGCATCGCGGCCTCGAGAGCAGACGGAGCAACTGCGTCGGGAGAATTCACAATCAGGAATCCCTCGATCGGGATGTCGGGCCGGCGGGCAAGTGCCGTGATCCAGGCAGACCTTCTGACGATGGTCTTGGCAGGCGCGACATACTGCGGCAAATGGGCAATCACGTCGGCACCGACCCAATCGTCGGAAGATGCATAGAGCACGCCTCGATTGTCAACTACAGCCACTGACCTTCGAAAATGACCGGCGAGCAAGGAAACGAGAGAACCCAATCCGCCGCCGTTCAGCATTTCCTTCAGGAGTTGTTGCTGAACGAGGCTTGCTTCGCGGACGAGATAGCCGTTTTCGCCCTGAACCGCGCAAATGAGCGGGGTAAGAATATCTGCGTAATCCACACTCAAAGGCAGTTCAAAAAGCGGAAGCGAGAGTTCATCAGCTGCGTGCAAAACCGCCGGTCGCAAAGGGGCAACGAGCCCGACCTGGAAGACGAGTGCAACGCATCCGCCTCGGCTCAATTGTCTGATTAATTCAACCTGTCGATTTGTGTCGTTGCCTGCAAAGTTGAAAGTCGTCAGGAACAGGTGGTTTCGGATATCCCAATGGTCATCGTCCTCGGTAACGGCCTCGAGCACGTTAACGTGGCTCACAATGTTCGAGAGTCCCTTCTTGCCTGCGAGAAGACGTCCTTGTCGCATCCCTCCGATACTGGATGCCTCTTCAACTGTTAATCCCACCCTTGTGTCTCCTTGCTTCGGCACGATTTAACCGATCATCCCGACGCCGATCGTCGGCCATCGGGGGCGTTAGGCGCCAAATAATACCGGGTCAATATCTCGGTTGGGGACGTACTGCGTCGCGCGGCGCCATCTGACTCAAGCTTCGGCCCATGTGCAACTGAATGTACAGCTGGACTAGGGCAGTTGCAGAGCAGTGCATTGAGCGGCGGTACTGCTCAATGGTATGACCTGTCCTTGGCCGCGCATTGTAAATGGCCCATGGAACTGTTGATGCGCATGGGCGCAACACTTCGTTTCAACTCTATGAATGAGAAGGGAAATGGCGGCGGAGGCAACGGCACCTGGGACTGGTGGACAACATGCTTCGGGTTTGCCAATCGTGTCTTGCGTCGTCTGCGACGAATGACAGCGAAAGCAGGGTGCAGATCGGGTGGAGATTACTGGCAGCGCTGCTGCGACGCATCGTGGTCTGTCGAATCGACGAGGTCGACAGGTTAATCAGTTCGTTGATCGCAATTTTCACCGCAGCCAAACCGACGACGGTCGCTGGGCAACAGGGCAGTCGGTGTTTCGGGTTCAATACGACGACCCAAACCTACTGCCCGACTGTACAGCACCGTCACCGCAGTTTGACAATGGTCGATTTCAACTCGGTGTATTTTTCCAATGCGTGCAGCGAGTTGTCGCGACCGTTGCCCGATTCCTTGAAACCGCCGAACGGGAAGTTCATGTTGTCGGTTTCCTCATAGCAGTTGACCCACACGGTACCGGCGCGCAGTCGGCGTGCCGTTTCGTGTGCAGTCGAAAGGTCGGCGCTCCAGACCGATGCGGCGAGCCCGTACACCGTATCGTTGGCAAGGGCGACTGCTTCGTCCAGCGAGTCGAACGTCACGACTGACAGCACGGGACCAAAGATTTCCTCGTTCACGAGAGCGATATCGGCGCGCGGACAATCGAATACCGTCGGTTCGATATATTGACCGCCGCTGCCGTTTAACGCGCGTAGACCACCTGTCAGTAGCGTGGCCTCGTCGCGCCCCTGCTGGATATAACTCAAAACTCGATCGACTTGCGATGCATCGATCAGGCTGCCCATGCGTGTATCCGGTGACAGTGGATTGCCCGGCGCATAGCCCTGCGCGGCGGCGAGCACCCGTTCGACGAACTCGCCTTTGATATCGCGATGGACCAGCAGGCGCGAACCTGCTGTGCACATCTGCCCAGTGTTGTAGAACACCGCATGGGCGACCGTGCGTGCCGCACGGTCGAGATCGGGACAGTCGGGCAGCACGATCTGAGGCGACTTGCCGCCCAATTCGAGCCAGGCACGCTTGAGATTGGATTCGGCGGCGTACCGCGCGATCTTGCGGCCTACCGCCGTCGATCCAGTAAACGCGATGCAGTCGACATCCATATGAGTTGCAAGCGCCTGTCCTGTGTCTCCGAACCCAGGCACAACGTTGAGCGCGCCCGGCGGCAGTCCGGCTTCGATGGCGAGTTGGGCCAGCCGGATTGCACTCAACGGCGATTTCTCCGACGGTTTGAGCACGACGCTATTGCCGCATGCGAGTGCCGGTGCACATTTCCATATCGCGATGAGTGCTGGAAAATTCCACGGAACGACGGCAGCTACGACGCCCACCGGTTCACGCGTCACCAGCCCCAGCAGATGCGTGCTGGTGGGCGCCACCTCGCCGCCGACCTTGTCGATGGCTTCCGCAAACCAGCTGATGCAGTAAGCGGCTGACGGAATGTCCACGTTCGTGGTATCGGCGATCGGCTTGCCTGTATCGAGCGTTTCGAGCAAGGCAATTTCATCCGCCTGCTGGACTACGAGCTCTGCCCAGCGCAGCAGTACGCTCTTGCGCGCGCGAGGTTCCAAGTCTCGCCATACGCCGCTTTCGAAGCAGCGCCGCGCGGCGCGAACCGCCTGATTCACCTCCTCTTCGCCGCAACGTGCCACTTGGGCGAGCATGCGCCCATCGATCGGGCTGGTGCAAGCAAACGTCGCGCTGTCGTGCGCATCGCTGAGTTTACCGTCGATGAAGGCGCGGCCTTCAATGCAGAGTTGGGCGGCCTGGGTACTCCATGATTCGCGCGTCATATTCTCGTCTTTCGTCAGGTAGGGTGGCTATGGTTGATTGCAATGACTCGTCCCGCATCGGCGGGGCGTGGGTCTTGTGCGTGTGCCGTCCGGATCACGTCGAGCCGCGTTTGCAGTTCGAGCGGAAAAGGCGCTGTACGTCCTGCTTTCATATCCACGTGCATAAGCAGTTGCTCCGCAGTGGCTAGCAATGTGTCGCTTGCCGCGTGAACCATCTCGTGGAAGATATGGAGCCGCTTGTGGTCGAAGTCGAGTAGACGCAGCGTTAAGCGCAATGGCTCGCCGAGCGCCACTTCGCGGAGGTGGCGTATATGCGTTTCTGCCGTATAGATCGAATGACCGCCTGAGCGGTAGTCGTCGTCAACACCGAAGTACCGGAAGAACGCGTCGCTGTTGTCGCCGAACACGAGCAAATAGCACGACTCGCTCATGTGGCGGTTGTAGTCGACCCATTCCGGTTTTACCGTGCACCGATGCAGTTCGAGCGGTTTGGCAACCGCGGCGTTCAGATCGAACGCCTCTGTCTTTTGTCCTTCATAAGCAGACCGTAGCTGATGCACAGATGCAGCATCCTTGTTGTTCATGTGAGTTGCGCTCCCAACATAGGGTGGTTTCGACTGAGCCCGAGCGATGCGCGAGACAGTGTGTTGAATGGCTGTCCGTCACGTTTCACAAGATCGCTAACGCATCAACATCCGGATGGTAGATCGAGTTGAACGTTTTTTCAACTTCGGAAAGAGTACTCCCATGCAAACACTGATATGTTGTCGATTCGATTAATATTGAAAAATCGTTCAGTATTGCTTACCCTCGGACTCCATCGCACGATCAGATATCGAGAGACATCGCTGGCATGAAGTGGCGTTTGGCACACACTATCTAGTGTCCAAAATGACTGACATGTATGCGGCAGTGGATTGGATGCATGCATCCGGGGGCGTCGATGTGGTGATCGGTTATAGCTTTACGCCGTCTCAGAGCCGCAACCAGATCACCGCGCGCGTTGACATGCGGAGGTGTCGTTTATGGAGAGGCGAGTGCTGCGGGCGGTTCCATTCCAGCGGAGCACGCCCACGCCATTGGCGTACACAAACGCGCGCGGCTTGACTGCTCCGGCAGCCAGGAGAAAATCGAAGCAATGGATCGGCTCAAGCGCGCCTTGGATCCGCTCTGTCTTCTCTATCAGGGTCTGGTCGTCTGAGATGTTGGCCGCTTGCCCGCTTTGACGAAGCAGGTCAAAGCGGGCAAGCGGCATTGCATCAAGCGTCAAGACGGATCAACGCATCCACCGCCACGGCGTCGTGTTCGAGCACCAACAGCGGATTGACATCGAGTTCCATCAACCTGTCTGCGTGCGCCTGCGCGAATCGGGCAATCGCCATGACGTTGTGCACGACAGCATCGAGATCGGCATGCGGGCCGCCCCGATAGCCGGTGAGGAGCGGGGCGAGTTTCAGACCCAGCAACGCCGCGCGCACGTCTTCTTCACGAACGGGCAACAGCAGGGTCGCCGTATCGCGGATCAGTTCAACGAGCACACCGCCGCTGCCAAGCACGAGCGCCAGCCCGAAATCCTCCTCACGCTTGATGCCGACGATCAGTTCCAGAATCGTGGCGCCTGCCATGCGCTCAACCAGAATGCGCTCAACCTTCACCTCCGGCGCATACTGCGCAACGCTTTGCGTCATGCGCTCGACTGCCTGCGCGACGGCTTGCGGCGAATCCAGTTTGAGCGCCACCGCGCCGGCTTCGGTTTTGTGTGGGAGCTGCTCGCTCACGATCTTCACGCATACCGGAAAGCCTAGCCGTTGGGCCGCTGCGGGTGCATTGGCGGGCGCCACCCGTTCGCTCGCGGGCACCGTCAATCCGTACTCCGCGAGCATGCGCTTGCTGTCCCATTCGTCGTACAGGCGGCTCGATCCCGTGCCCTGGCCTGCTTGCAGCACCGGCAGCGCTGAGAGGCTGTCCGCTTCGAGAATGCGTGAGCGTGTGGCGCCGTACCACATCGCCGCACCGATCGCCGCGATACCGTCGGAGAGTCCCTGCAAGGGCGCGACGCCGGCAGCCGCCATTTGCGCGGCATGTTCGGGCGGAGTCAGATCGGGGAACACCGAAATGATTGCGCCGATTACACCATGCCGGCGAGCCGAATCGGCGAACGCGTGGGCGGCGATATCACAATCGGGGCGCTCGCCGGTGCTTTCTTTGGGGTAGTCCAGAATCATGGCTGCCGCGCCCGGTCCATCGCTCAGCAAGGCGTCGCAGCAGACGCGCATCGCGTCCGGATTGCCCCACGGCGTGGTCGTGAAGTCGAGCGGGTTGGCGATGTTCGCGTAAGCCGGCAATACCTGTTGCAGCGTGGCCCGACCTTGTGCGCTGACAGGCGGAAACTCGATGCCGTGTGTTTCCGCGAGATCGGCGACGAGACCCGCGTCGCCGCCGGACGTCGCGAGCGCCGCGAGTTTGCCGTTTTTCGGCACGCCGCCTAGCGACAGGAATTTCAACGTTTCCACGAGACTGACAGGATCCTTGACGCGGATGATGCCGAGCCGTTTGAAGAGCGCGTCGTACAACGCGTCGGAGCCCGCGAGCGAGCTTGTGTGGCTAAGCGCGAGTTGCGCGCCGAGCTTCGATACGCCGCTCTTGAGCGCGACGATCGGCACACCTCGCGCCAGGGCGCGGGCGGCCGCAGCGCTAAACGCATGGACGTTCTTGAGTCCTTCCAGATGGACGCCGATGGCGCGGACCTTGGGGTTGTCGAGAAACGCATCGATCAGCAGGGCCACGTCGACCATTGCCTGATTGCCCACGCTCACGAGATACGCGAAGGGCACCGTGCGGCTGCTCATCGAGAGGTTGTACGCGAGATTGCCGCTTTGCGTGATGACGGCCACGCCTTCATCGACACGCGCGGCGCCATGCGCGACCGGCCACAGCGCGCTGCCGTTCAGGCCGTTAAGTAATCCGTAACAGTTCGGACCGAGCACGGCCATGTCGCCGGCGGCTTCGAGCAGGCTGGCTTGCAAGGCGGCGCCGTCCCCTCCCATTTCCGAAAAGCCCGATGCATACGCGACTGCACCGCCGGCTCCGCGCGCGGCGAGATCGCGCACGACGCCGACCGTCTGTGCAGCCGGCACCGCGACGAATACCGCGTCAGGCGCAGAGGGTAGTTCGGTGATGCTCGCGTAGCAGCGGACGCCGTCGATTTCGGCGTGGGTCGGATTGACAAGGTAGATATCGCCGGTAAAGCCGAAGTCGCGGCAGCGCTGCACTGCGCCGGCGATGCTGCGGCCACCGATAAACGCGATGCTCGCGGGATTGAGAAGGCGGCGCAGATTCGCGGCCCGCAGCGCGTCGCGGCTCGCGGTGGCGGGAGTGTGTCCCATGGCATGTCTCTTGAATGATTGAGGGCGCGACTGCAATGCGCACCCTGCATTTTTGTTGGTAGCGCGATATCGTGCAGGTGTGCGCACGATACCGCGCCAGCCGCAAGCACTCCGGCGTTAGCTATACCTTCTGAGGATTTCCTTCGAGAGGATATGCCGCTGAATCTCCGAAGTGCCTTCCCAGATGCGCTCGATGCGCGCGTCGCGCCAAAAGCGTTCGATCGGCAGTTCGTCCATCAAGCCCATTCCGCCGTAGATCTGAACGGCATGGTCCGTGACGCGGCCGAGTGTTTCTGTCGCGAGGAGCTTGGCGAGCGCGGCATCGCCATCGGTCATGGTGCCCTTGTCGAGTTTGTCGGCGGTAAAGAGTGCCACGAGTTCCGCGGCGCGAATTTCCGTCGCCATGTCGGCGAGCTTGAACGACGTGCCCTGGAATTCGCCGATGCGCTTGCCGAACTGCTGTCGCGTGGCAGCCCATTCCGCGGCCATTTCAAAGGCCCGTTGCGCACGGCCGATATTGTTCGCGGCAACCATCACGCGGCCGGCCGTCAACCACTCGCTCGCCAGTTCGAAACCGCGGTGCTCTTCGCCAAGTATTTGCTGTGCGCTGACGCGGCAATCCGTGAAGAAGATCTCCGACTGGTGATAGCCGCGCAGACTCGTGCAATGCGGCCCGCGATGCATCGTCATGCCAGGCGTACCCTTGTCGATCAGAAAGCAGGTTACCTGTTTGCGTTTGCGTCCGCGGAATTCCTCTTCACCGGTGACCGCGAAGAGAATCACATAGTCCGCGGTTTCAGCGTGGCTGATGAAGTGCTTGCTGCCATTAATGACGTAGTCGCCGCCGTCGCGGACCGCGTGGGTGCGAATGCCCATCGCGTCAGACCCGGCGCCCGGTTCGGTCAGCGCGAAGCAGTCCACCAGTTCGCCGCGCACTGTTGGCTTCAGGTAACGCTCGATCTGGTCGCCTTTGCAGGCCATCAGAATTTTGCTCGGACGGCCGACGAACACATGCAGCGCCCAACTCGTGCGACCCAGCTCGCGCTCGACGAGCGCCTGCGTCAGGAAGTCGAGTCCTGCGCCGCCGACGCTGTCCGGCATGTTGAAGGCATAGAAGCCGAGCTCGATGGCTTTCTTGCGAATTGAGGCGGCCAGCTCCGGCGGAACTTCGTCCGCGCGATCCACTGCGAATTCGTGAGGCTGCAATTCTTTCTCAACGAAAGTGCGTAGCGACGAGACCAGCATGTCCTGCTCGTGGGTCAGCGAAAAATCCATGAATTATCTCCCTGCAAACAGTGGGGCGCGTCCTTCAATCGACGCGCGCAGTGCTTCCTGACCATCCTCGCTATGTCCGCAAGCGACGCCGGCTGCCATCTCGCGCTCCAGTTGTTCTGCCAGCGTGGCGGACAACGAAGCGGCGAGCAAGGCCTTTGCGTGATCGAATGCGACACTCGGGCCGCTCGCGAGCCGGTCGGCAAAGCGACCGACATGTTCCTGAAAGGCGCTGTCCTCGATCACTTCGGAGACGAGCCCGGCGGCGCAGGCGTCCTGCGCCGACCAGCGCTCGTTCAGAAAGATGAAGCGTTTTGCCACATCCGGCCTTGCGATGCGCGGCAAAAACCAGGTGCCTCCCATGTCGGGGCTGTAGCCCATCCCGGTGTACCCGCATCGCAACGAGGCCGATGCGCTGGCGATCCGGAAATCGCAGGCGAAACCGATGTCCGTGCCGGCGCCGACGGCCGAGCCGTTGATGGCAGCCACGGTGGGGCGCGGAAAGGCCGCTAGCGCCTGCACCAGAGCATGCGCCTTATCGGTCCAGCCGTAAGTGTCCAGCTCGCCGCGGGCTTCAGCCTGGGCCCATTCGTCCACATCTGCGCCTGCACAGAAAGCTTTCCCGGTTCCGGTAATCACCAGGCACCGCACTGACGGATCCTTTGCATAACTGACGAGTAATTCGCGCAGAACGTCCAGATGAGGGCGTGCCAGCGAATTGCGTTTAGCTGGACGGTCGAGACGAATGGTTCTGACACCGTTACGTTGCTCGACATGAATGTCTTCGATTGTCATAGTGATCGCATGTCTCCTTCGTGGTTGTATCTGATAGCCAGCAAGGGTCAGCGCTACTTGCAGGCCGCATTTCGGTATAGTATAAATTCAATTAAATGAACGTTCAACCCAAATCGGGAGATGGCGGGGAGACGAAGGCTGGAAGCAGCTCATGCAATATTAACGACGCCGCTGCGTGGCGCTCGCCGGTGGCGCGGATGAGCACAAGCCGGGTTTTGAGCGGCACCGGGCTGATGATCGACCGTGTGTCAAAGAGCTAATGCAGGGTGATGGCGGTGCGGGAAACCGCCATTGGTATTCCGCGTGGCGAGTTTCTAATTATTCTCGGTCCCTCCGGTTCGGGAAAGACAACGCTGTTGCTGCTGGCGAGTTGCAGTGTGATTGCCTTGTCGCTGACCCGCAAACGTGCGGTCGGCGATCTTTGAATTCAGGTGCTTTGGAGAATTACCCAACATGAAGGTATTGATCGTTCACGCTCATCCCGAGCCGCAGTCCTTTACCGCTTCGATGCAATGTCATGCAGTGGAAACATTGCAGGCGCACGGGCATGAAGTGATGGTGTCGGACCTGTACGCGATGAACTGGAATCCGGTGGCGAGTGCTACCGATTTCGGCGTGCGCAAGAATAGCGATTATCTGGTCTACGCGCTCGAACAACGGGAAAACGTCGCAGCTGGCGCTATCGCGCCGGACATTCGCACCGAACTCGACAAGCTACTGGTCTGTGATCTGATCATCTTCAGCTTTCCGCTTTTCTGGTGCTCGGTGCCGGCCATCATGAAAGGCTGGCTCGATCGCGTGCTTGTATCGGGCAAGGTTTACGGCGGACAGCGGTTTTATGACCGCGGTGGAATGCGCGGCAAGCGTGCGTTGCTGGCTTATACCTGCGGCGGCCGCGATTTCATGTTCGATGCACACGGCGTCCATGGAGAGATGGATCTGATGTTGCGTCATATGCTGCGCGGTACGCTCGGTTACGCGGGGTTCGATGTGTTGCCATCGTTCGTTGCATATCACGTGCCTTACATTACGCCGGGCGAACGCGAGGCGATGCTTGGTCGTTACGGCGACTATCTAACGAAACTCGATCAGCTTAAGCCGTTGTCTTTCCCGTCACTCGATGATTTCGATGCGGAAATGGCCCCGCGTGTGCGCGATCCGCAGGTCACGGAGCAGAACTGAGTCGACGAACGGGGACAGTGAAAATGAGTATGAAACTGATGGTGGCGGTGAAACGGGTGACGGATTACAACGTGAAAGTGCGGGTGAAATCGGACGGCACGGGCGTCGACATCGCGAACGTGAAGATGTCGATGAATCCGTTCGACGAAATCGCGGTTGAAGAAGCCGTTCGTCTGAGGGAAGCAGGTGTAGCGACCGAAGTGATCGCTGTCTCTTGCGGCGTGACACAGGCGCAGGAAACGCTGCGCACGGCGCTGGCAATCGGCGCGGATCGCGCGATCCTGATCGAGTCGTCTGAAGAGTTGCAGCCGCTGGCGGTTGCCAAGCTGCTGAAGGCGCTGGTTGATAAAGAGCAGCCTTCGCTGATCGTTCTCGGCAAGCAGGCCATCGACGACGATTCGAACCAGACCGGCCAGATGCTGGCTGCACTGGCGAACCTGCCGCAAGCTACCTTCGCGTCGAAGGTTGTCGTCGCTGACGGCAAGGCTACGGTGTCGCGTGAAGTGGACGGTGGTGCGGAAACGCTGTCGCTAACATTGCCGGCTGTGATTACGACCGATCTGCGCCTGAACGAGCCGCGCTACGTGACGCTGCCCAACATCATGAAGGCGAAGAAAAAGCCGCTGGAAATCGTCACGCCGGAACACCTCGGCGTTGAGGTGACGCCGCGCCTGAAGACGTTGAAGGTCGTCGAGCCGCCGAAGCGCACCGCCGGTGTGAAGGTGCCCGATGCGAAGACGCTGGTCGAGAAGTTGAAGACCGAAGCCAAGGTGTTGTAGTTAGGACCTGAGAGATAAAAATGACGAATCTGGTTAGTCTTGTAATAGCAGAACACGACGCCCCGAAGGAAGCCCCCTTGGGGGGCAACGCGTCGATCAAGGCCGCGACGCTGAATACGATTGCAGCCGCACAGCAGATTGGTGGCGATATTCACGTGCTGGTTGCGGGTCATAACGCGCAAGCCGCCGCGGATGCGGCAGCGAAGATTACAGGCGTGAGCAAGGTGTTGTTGGCCGACGCGCCGCAACTGGCAGCAGGTTTGGCAGAAATCGTCGAAGCAACGGTTCTGAACATCGCGAAGGCCTACACGCACATCCTCGCGCCGGCGACTGCTTACGGCAAGAACATCGCGCCGCGTATCGCCGCGACGCTGGACGTCGCACAGATCAGTGAGATCACGGCAGTGGTTAGCGCCGATACGTTCGAGCGCCCGATCTACGCCGGCAACGCAATCGCAACCGTTCAATCGGCAGACACGATCAAGGTCATCACGATCCGCACAACTGGTTTCGATCCGGTCGCAGCTGAAGGCGGAAGCGCAACGGTCGAAAGGATCGAAGCGGCAGCCGACACAGGCCTGTCGCAATTCGTGAGCCGTGAAGTCACGAAGCTCGACCGTCCGGAACTGACGTCGGCGAAGATCATCGTGTCGGGTGGCCGCGGTCTGGGCAACGGCGAGAACTACACGAAGGTGCTTGAGCCGCTGGCCGACAAGCTGAACGCCGCGCTGGGCGCATCGCGCGCAGCCGTCGATGCGGGCTTCGTACCGAATGACTATCAGGTCGGCCAGACCGGCAAGATCGTCGCGCCGCAGCTGTACGTTGCAGTCGGCATCTCGGGTGCGATCCAGCATCTGGCCGGCATGAAGGACTCGAAGGTGATCGTGGCAATCAACAAGGACCCGGAAGCGCCGATTTTCAGCGTCGCCGATTATGGATTGGTCGGAGACCTGTTCGCAGTCGTGCCGGAACTGGGCGTGCAATTGAGCCAAACGCGATGACCATGACGTCTAGCGACGTACTGATCTTTATCACGGGGCTCCTCACGCTCTTTTGCCCACCGGTAGCGATGCCGATGTATGCGTCCGTGACCGGACATTTTCCCGATTCGACGCAGCGGCAAATTGCATGGCGGCTGTTCGCCTGGATTGGGGCCTTAATGGTAGGTGCGGTTTGGGGCGGCCAGTTTTTGCTGCGGATGCTTGGCTTGACCCTCGGCGCGCTGACATTGACGGGTGGCCTCGTGCTTTGCCTGTGGTCAATTCCGATGATGCGCGGTACCAATAACGATGAGCGGCGCGGCGGAACGGTCAAACTGGAATACGCGCAATGGCGCAGTTCTATTGAGATGCTGGCGAAGGGCATAGGCGAACTATTGCCTGGTCTTGCTTCGTGAGCGTCAAACAATGATTCACACCGGAACATCGGATCGAACCGGCCTCCAGACTGATGGATGAAATGGCATGAAAACAGTGGGCATGTATCTGGTAGAACTCCTCGCGGCATACGGCGTGGACACCGTCTTCGGCATTCCAGGCGTTCATACGATCGACTTGTACCGTGGACTTTCCGGAAGCACCGTACGTCATATCACGGCGCGCCATGAACAGGGGTTGGGTTTCATGGCGGACGGCTACGCACGAGCGACGGGCCGTCCCGGCGTGTGCTTCGTGATCACCGGCCCTGGCGTGACCAATATCGCCACGGCGATGGCGCAGGCTTATGCCGATTCAATCCCGATGCTAGTGATCTCCAGCGTCAATCGGTTGGGGCATCTCGGCTCCGGTAATGGTCATCTGCATGAATTGCCCGACCAGCGGCTGCTCACTAGCGGCTTGGCAGAATTCAGTCATACGGTCACGCTTGCCGAGGAATTGCCGCAGGTGGTGGCGCGTGCGTTCGCGGTGTTCTCAAGTGGAAGGCCGCGCCCGGTGCATATCGAGTTGCCGCTCGACGTCATTAGCGCTTCGGCGCGGGATCTGCCCGCTATCCCCGCCGCACCGCCGCGTGTGAGTGCGGGACCGGCCGCGCCGCGCGCGATCGAGGCGGCGCTCGAACTCATCGGCAAGGCGCGTGCGCCGTTGATTCTTGCGGGCGGCGGGGCACTGGCCGCGGCTGAAGAAGTGGAGCGCTTTGCACAAGCGCTCGATGCGCCCGTCGTCATGACAATCAACGGACGCGGCATCCTGCCACCAGAACATGGACTCGGTATCTCGCTGTCAGGATCGAGCCAGGCAGTGCGCACCTTGATGCGCGAGAGCGATCTGATTGTCGCGCTCGGCACTGAGCTCGGACCGACCGACTACGATCTTTACGCGGACGGCAGTTTTGTGCCGCCAGCGAACCTGTTGCGTATCGACATCGACGCCCAGCAGCTCTTTCGCAACGCGGCGCCGACGCTGCCCATGCTGGGCGACGTCGGCGAGACGCTAGCGGCGCTGCTTCAGGCGTGGTCGGCGCCTGAACACCGCGGCAATGGGGCGGCCCGCGTGGCGGAGTGCCGTGCCGCTGGCGAGCGCGAGCTCGATGCCGTCACGCGCCGTGATCTCGACGTGCTGGCTTGTGTCAGACAGGCTTTGCCGAACGCGAGCATCGTCGGCGATTCCACGCGCTTTGTGTACTCGGGCAATGTTGGCTATGCAGCGCCGCGCCCGCGTTCGTGGTTCAACGCATCGGTGGGATTCGGCTCGCTCGGTTACGGCCTGCCTGCCGCCATCGGCGCGAGTCTTGGCGATGCCACCCGTCCTGTGGTGTGTCTCGCGGGCGATGGCGGTTTTCAGTTCACTTTGGGCGAACTCGGCACGGCGGCGCAACATAAGGCGCGCGTAATCGTGCTGTTGCTTAACAATGGTGGCTACGGTGAAATAAAAAGCGCGATGCTCAATCGCCAGGTCGAACCGATCGGAGTCGATTTGCATACCCCCGATTTTGTTGCGATTGCGCAAGCCTACGGGTGGGCCGCCGAGCGACTCGACGAAGGCACGCCGCTGGCTGATGCACTCGCACGCGCGATGCAGCAAACGGTGCCCTCACTGATCGAAATCGCGGCCGCTTGAGTCCGCCGAGCCGCTATTGCTGAGACGCCGCTGGGCCCATGACGGAGGATCGGGGCGCCCCGGCGTTAAAAAAACCGCCTCCCGGAAAAATTTGGGACGGCGGTTTTTTTACCCAGCCGGTCGACTGGCTGGCATGGGCAAACTTACGCTTTAATTACACGTCCGTCACGCTCGTTTCCTGCTCGTCGTCGGCGGCGGCAGGAAGCTCTCTACGACCTGCATGCAGCTGCGCAGCGCTTCGTCGGCTGTAAACGAAGTGGGATCTCGAGCAAGTTCGAGCCAGAAACCGTCGATGACCGCTGTCAGCGTCAATGCGGCGAGCTCGCTGTTGATCGGCGCACTGCGCTCCGCGCCTATCTGGTCGAACAGTTTCTCCAGCGCTTGTCTGTAGCCGCTATACAGTTCCTTGTGCGCCTTGCGGATCACGGGGTCGCTATGCGCGACACTCCAGAACCCGAGCCAGACCTTGACGTTCTTGGGCGCAAACACGGGCGGAGCGAAACACACCTTGATAATGGCTCTAAGTTTCTCTTCAGGGCCCGCAGCGTTCGCTGCTGCCTCCCTGGAAACCATAAGCAGATCCGCCGCCAGCCGTTTGTAAGTCTGCGCCATCAGTTCGTCTTTCGACTGGAAATGATGGTTGATCAGGCCACGCGAGACTTTCGCCTCGACGCAGATCCGGTCGATGGTGGTTTCGGAATAGCTGTAGCGAGCAATGCAGCGCATCGTCGCGTCGATGATCGATTGCTGACGCACAGCCGGCGTTTCGCGGACACCGCGTCCGCGTGTCGGGACGGGTTCCTTACCGATGATTTTTTTCACTCCATGGCCTTTCACAGTCGTTACGCGGCCGATTATAGGTGAGTACAGAACGATTGTTCAATTGATCTGTACCGGGCTTCGCTTTGATAACTGCTCCGACAAGCCGTCGATGCGTTTCGAACCCTGCATGCAAGCATAGGGACGCCGTAAAAATCTTCTGATAGGGAATATTGAAAAATGTTGAACTATCGTTCAACAGAACATATACTCATACGCACATGCAGGTTGGTCGACCATTCAACAAGGCATGGCAGCACTGGTTACGGGAAACGCTAGCGAGGGAGTAAGGAGATGGATTTTCGAAGCGTCAATCTCTGGGCACATCGTACCGCGCTCGAAAACGTCTCGAAATGCCTCTTCATGTGCTCGGTGAAACGCACACCGAAGTTGTTGCGCGCGCCGAACATTTGCTCGAACGTGTCGGCGTTGCCGATAAACGCGCTATTTACCCGATTCAGATCCTGTTGCCGACCCTCGTGGGTGAAACGGCCATGCTGCTGAAATCGACCGCGCAGCCGTCGACAGTGGCGGTCATGGACGTGTTGGGTGCCGCGAACTATATTCGCGCTTAGACCCTGCGCATTTACGATGCCGTTGCTTGCGATCCCGATCATATATGTCGTGTTCGCTTTCGTCATTGAAATGGGGGTTGGCAATCTGGAACATCGCGTGCCGGTCCATTCGTTACGCTTAACCTGAACCGCGGCGGTTGGCCTCGCGGGGGCAAGCGGTCCCGCGTCTGCCGCTGCAAGGAGTCCTTGAATGAAGTATTCGAATCTGGTGGACCGTCTGCAAGGTAAGCGGACCTCGGCCTGGGAGATTCACTATTCCGCACAGAAGGCGCTTGCCCAAGGCGAGGACGTCATTCTGCTGAGCGTAGGGGATCCCGATTTTGCTACGCCGGAGGTCATCGTCGAGCGCGCGGTCACTGCGTTGCGCAGCGGAGATACGCACTACAGCGAGGTGGCGGGCCGTGCGGCGTTGCGCACGGCGATTGCGCAGGAACATACGCGTGCGACGGGCCACGCTGTCGCCGCGGAGAATGTGATTGTGGTGGCGGGTACGCAAAATGGGCTGTTTGCCGCATCACTTTGCCTGTGCGAGACAGGCGATGAAGTGATCGTGCCTGAGCCGATGTATCTGACCTACGAGGCAAGCGTGCGCGCATCGGGCGCTACCCTCGTGCCCGTTCCGGTTGATCCGACGCGCGGTTTTCATATCGATTGCTATGCGCTTGAAGCGGCTATTACGCCACGCACGAAAGCCATTTTTTTTGCCACACCCTGCAATCCAACGGGCGTCGTGATGCCTCGGGCCGATCTTGAACGAATTGCACAGTTGGCGTGCCAGCATGATCTTTGGGTGCTCGCTGATGAGGTCTACGGGGACCTGACTTTCGAACGCGATCACTTGAGCATTGCATCCTTTACCGGCATGGCCGGGCGCACGGTGACGATAAGCAGTTTGTCAAAGTCTCACGCGATGCCCGGGTGGCGGATAGGTTGGGTTATTGGGCCGGCGCTGCTAGTCGAACATCTTGAACGCCTTGCGCTATGCATGCTCTACGGTTTGCCGGGTTTTATTCAGCAGGCGGCACTGACGGCGCTGGAGCATAAAGTGCAGATTGTTGCCGATATGCGCGAACTCTACAGGCGTCGGCGTGATGTGGTCTACAACCGTTTGCGGCAGGTGCCGGGCTTGCGTTGCCTGTTGCCGGAAGCGGGCATGTTCATGATGGTTGACGTGACGGGGACGGGCCTCAGTGCGTTCGATTTCACATGGCAGCTATTTCGCGAGCAAGGCGTGGCTCTGCTCGATGCCAGCGCGTTCGGCGATACGGCTAGCGGTTTTGTGCGTTTTGGCTTCGTGGTCGATGAAGCGCGGTTAGTGGATGCTTGTGAGCGAATCGCAACGTTTGTCAAGGGTCTGGGTGCCGGTGCATCAGTCGGGGAACCGGCGCGGTGCGTCTGAATCAGGGGCTGGTCATGCTCGAAGATATTTCGCTGACACTGAACAGCGATTCGCGCCATCCCCTGGTATTGCGGGCGTGGCGGCTTGCACGACAGGGGGGCCGCATGTGTATTTATAGGCAGGTGTTCATGCAGATGAGTTCGCCGGCATGCCGGTGTTGCACAGACTGCTGCCGCGCCTCGAGCATGCGCACGCGGCCGGACGTTTGCGCGGTATGGTGACCGTCGTGCCGCGAGCCAATCCGCTCGGCATCCAGCAGTTTTGCAACGGCCGTATTCTCGGTCGCTTTCATGGAGCCACAAGCCGCAATTTCGTTGGTCATTTCAACGAGTTTGCTGCGCTGCAACGGCCAGCAACGACGTTCGCCACGTGGCAGAGAGCGATCGTCGATCTAGCGGTTGACGGCCAGATCGTGCTGTACCTGGCTATTGTCAGAAAGGAACAGCCCCCGAAGCCCGTATTTTCCTCATTGGGGCGTCGCTGCCGTAGCCATCATCCCCCATACATTTGTTCCACTGCGAACGGCCGCTACGTAAGGCGCCCAAGGTCGCTTGTGGGTCGATCTCAGACCCTTGAGGCCAGATGGACGGCGGTTGGTTGCCTCGCAAGCTCCGCCGGAATTAGCCGTTGCGAGACTCTTGCCGTGATAATCCTATGGATTATCGCGGCAACGTTAAGCTGGATTTGGCCGCTGTCGTCCCGGTCGTTGCCAACTGGTCGATGTCGTTTCAACATCAAAGCACTACGTAAGCTGGCTGTACCATGGCCGGGAGGTGTGCGATGAATACGCTTGCGCAGGCCGTTCTCAACCCGCCAAACTGCTTCAAACAACTCGGCGACCTTCGATCGGATATCCCGGATCCGTATAGCCCGGCGTCGATGCGTGGCCGGGCGGCACCAGACTGTCCACGAACTTCTCGTCTTCGGGTCCCAGTTGCACATTCAGCGCTTGCGCATAGCTGTCCCAGTGGGCCTCTGTACGAGGACCGGCAATAGTCGAACTGACGAGTTTGTTCTTGAGCACCCACGCCAAGGCGAAAGCGATCGAAGTCGTACCGCGTGCCTCAGCGTGAGCGGCAACTTGTTGTGCGATCGCCAGCGATTCAGGCCGCCATTCAGTTTGCTGGATGCGCTTGTCGCCGCGCCCCGCGCGCGAATCCGGCGGCGGCGCGCCATCCAGCGCGTATTTGCCGGTCAGCACGCCGCGAGCCAGCGGGCTATAAGGGACGACGCCAATGCCATAGTGTGCGGCTGCGGGCAGTTGCTCGACCTCGGCGGTACGATCCACCATGTTGTAGAGCGGCTCACTTGCCACCGGCCGATCGATGCCGAGTTGGTCAGCAAGGCGCACGATTTCGGCGATGCGCCAGCCGCGGAAATTGGACAAGCCGAAGTAACGGACTTTGCCCTGGCGAATCAGATCGCCAATCGCGCGGACGCCTTCTTCGAGCGGCGCATCGAGTAGCGCGCGATGGAAGTAGAGGATGTCGATGTAGTCCGTGCCCAGGCGCTTGAGACTGGCTTCCACTGACTGAATAATCCATTTGCGCGACTGGCCTTGTTCGTTCGGACCCTGAGTCGTCGGATAGCCAAACTTCGTGGCGATCACCCAGCTGTCGCGCCGCTCGCCAAGCGCACGGCCGACGATTTCCTCGGAACGGCCGGCGTGGTAAACGTCCGCCGTATCGATGAAATTGACGCCTTGGTCGAACGCTTTATCGATGATGCGTTTCGACGTGGCTTCGTCCGTTTCGCCACCAAACATCATCGCGCCCAGGCACAGGGGCGAAACCTTGAGGGCGCTGCGGCCCAGATATCGGTAATCCATTATCTTTCTCCATGCAGGCTATGCCTGCGGTTTGTCACGATCGCTTATCCCGCTGCGAAGCTGCCATCGGCCGCCAGCGCGTGACGGACTGCGAAGCCGATTGCTGGACTGCAAAGCCAGAGCGCTGCGGAAGCGATTTACTGGGTCAGATGAAATGATAGACACATACCGTCTATAGATTAAGTCCATGAAACCGCAAGCTGTTATGAACGAGATTCATGAATTCGGATGTGCGTCTCGATCCTTGATTGCGGGCTATGGGGTACGAGCCCTATGTGATCGTGCCAAAGGCACCGCTCGTTCAAGACAGCATTGTGGGTAAGGCGGAACACAAGCTAACATTGACCTTGCGAATTAACCAGTGCGCACATGTGCGACTAGTGGTTAAATTTCGCAAACACCTATGAGGTCAGTTCATTAATGCCACGCGAAAATTTCAACGACCTGCTTGCCTTCATCGCTGTCGCCCGGGAGCGTAGCTTCACCCGCGCGGCTGCACAGTTAGGTGTGTCCCAATCGGCTTTGAGCCATACGATCCGCGCGCTCGAAAGCAGACTCGGGCTGCGGCTGTTGACGCGAACCACGCGCAGCGTATCGCCGACGGAGGCGGGCGAGCGCATCCTGCGGACAGTGGCGCCGCGCTTCGAGGAGATCGAAGCTGAACTGACGGCGGTAACCGAGCTTCGAGATATGCCTGCCGGTACTATTCGTATCACGGCGACAGATTACGCGACGAACACGATTCTCTGGCCCAAGCTGTCCAAACTGCTCCGCAAATATCCGGAGATCAAGGTTGAAATCATTACGGATTATGGTCTCTCCGATATCGTGGCGGATCGCTACGACATTGGCGTTCGTAATGGGGACCAGGTCGCGAAGGACATGATCGCGGTTCGCATTGCACCGGACATGAAGATGTCGATCGTTGGCTCGCCGGCGTACCTGGAAAAGCAGCCGCTGCCGAAAACGCCTCAGGACCTGATGGCGCACAACTGCATCAATCTGCGTCTGCCGACACTTGGGGTGTTTTACGCGTGGGAGCTAAAAAAGGGAAGTCGTGAAGTTCAGGTTCGCGTGGAGGGCCAGCTCGCTTTTAACGGCACCTATCACATGCTCGACGCCGCGTTGGCAGGCTACGGCCTTGCATACCTGCCGTCTGACCTGGCGCAGCCTCACGTTGCCGCGGGGCGTCTCGCTCGTGTCCTCGACGATTGGTGTCCGACGTTTCCAGGCTTGCATGCGTACTATGCGAGTCGTTCTGAATCCTCGCGAGCCATGGCACTGGTTATCGATTCGCTACGCTATCGTCCGAAAACGAGCTAGAGCCACGGCGGCCTTTAGGAACTCATGATTTGCCCTGGCATCATCGCGACGCCGATGGTCACCGGCATGATCGAGCGTGAACCCGAGGCGATGGATGCGTTGATGAAGGAGCAGCCCATCGGGCGACTCGGCCGGCCTGAAGAGATTGCGTCCGCAGTGCTCTGGCTTTGCAGTGCCGGCGCCAGCTTCGTGATTGGCCACGCGCTGGCTGTCGACGGCGGTTACACGGTGCGGTAAGAGAGTGGGGGCGCCCCTGTCGGATTCATCAAGAGGTAGGGATGGATTTCGGTTGAAAGAAGGATCCGTCACGCAGCATGGCGAACAGTACGTCGCAGCGTCGTCTAGCAAGAGCAATGCGCGCTGATTCTGATGCTTGCCTTGCTAGACCTTGCGAGCGTAGCAGGTCCTCGAGACCTGGTCCCGCAAGACGGCAAAGGCGGAGAGGGAGAGTGCTCTCTTGAGGACCTTGTTGCCGCATCTGGAGGGGTGTTCGTCACGGATGGACGAGCCCGAGCTTCGGGGCGAGGCCGGCGTAGGCGGCAAGATGCGCAGCTGAAGCGAAGGCTGCGTGGGCGACTTCCGTGAGGAGTCTGGCAGCGGTCCTGACGCCGACTCCCGGCATGCTGGTCAGGACCGGATTCCGCGCGATGTGCGCGCATGTCGAGCCAGGTTGAGCTCACTGCAGACGCTCACGACGAGCCATCCGGAGGTACCATTTTGCGCATCCGGTAGTCAGTCGGTGTCGTCGCCAGATACTTTCTGAACAGCTTGGCCAATTGGCCGCCGCTACCGATACCGCAGCGCCGGGCGATCTTGTCGACCGGCAAACGCGATTCGAGGAGCATCCGGCAACTCATGTTCAAGCGGGCCCGAAGCAGATAATCGGAAGGCGTCATGCCGATCTCGCTCTTGAAGCGCCGCAGGAAGTTGCGCTCACTCATTGCTGCAACCTGGGCTGCTTCGTCGATCGAGATGGGGCGATCAACATTGGCCTCCAGCCAACGCGCCGAGGCCATGATCTTTTCGCTGACTTGTGACGTCGCGTTATGGGTTATTGACGCGTTGAAGGGCGTCCTGTGCTCCGGCGCGACGGATTGGGCAACCAGCCGCGCCAGTTCGAGTCCCAGATCCTCTTCGACGACGCGCAGTACTGTGTGCACGGCGGCCGGCGCATCAGTGAGCGGGCTTGCCTGATAAAGATCGTGCGCTTCATTGTCGCCATACAGAAGCGCGCAATAGCGGCTGGGAAGCCCAGCCGCTTCCAGAAGCAGCCGTCCTTCCGCGATTGGATGAACGATCTCGCTGAAGGGGTGTCGGCGGCGCAGCCAGTTGCCAAGGCGTTCATCGCGGCACGCGTGCTGCACGCCCGCACCGCCTGCGATGAAGAGCAGGTGCGTGTCATTCGTTCCGCGGTGCGAGTCGACGCTGTCCGTCCAGACGAACACCGACGACGAGCTCGCGATGCGGCCGCCTGAAGCCGAAAGCAATGAAACGTCGTAGCGTGTGCGGCCCGATCGCTGCGCTGCGACGAGTGCGTTTGCCTTCTGGAAGATTTCGATAATCGCTGCGACCTTTGGCAGCGCAAAACCATTGAACAACGCTATGTCGACGCGGGTGATGTCGTTCGCTTGCGTCCCCACCGCACTTTGCCGCGAGCAGCGCGGCAGAGTATGCACCTGTTCCATTTTTTCCCCGGAATGTTTGGCCTGCAAAGTCCCTTCTCACGACTCTGTCTTTATTTTTGTTAAACGCATGCTATACAAATGATTCCGGCGCCATTATTACATGGCTGGATTAGCCAATACATTGGCAGTTTGAGACATTCGGATTGGGAAGCGCACGGTCGCGGTGCACATTCATGCCGGATGAGTCGCGGCATAATGCGGCAAGATATTGGAAAAATTGGCGCGATATTATTTTTTTAGTAAATGAGACGGAGTGTATGGAGCGCATTTTGAAATGCTTTATATGTTGATTGATATGAAAGAAAATCATTGAGACATTGGTGCCGGTGCATTGCTGCCAGCGTTTTCCGCTGCAGGCCTTTGCGGCTGTCGACGTAGGGCTTTTCTGAGTCCGTTTTGACGGGAGTCGCCCTTGCCATGAGAGGCGCAACGTCGGCTCGATTGCCGCACGCGGCGGGTGGCAGGCCAGCCTCAGACCGGAAGGTGTCGATGGCGGCGGTCATGCTTTTGGCAAACGATTGCACACAGGGCTAAAAAAGCCTGCCGTGCCGCCGTTAACGCGTTCATGCACAGACAAGACATTCAGACAATCGTTAATGCCGCCTGCGAAACCGCCGATTCCATCGTCGGTGCGCGCGAGTGGGATATGGCCGAAGATGCCAGCGCGATGCACGACTTGATCTTCTGGGACATGATTGGCAAGAAATTGCCCGACATCAGCGTCGCCGACGTGCTGTCGATCCTGGGACGCAGCGCATAAGGCCAGAGGTTGGCCAAGGTAGTTTCGGGCGAACCATACCGGTGCCTGCATCCTGGATGCGGTCGGCGACTGCGGTATGGGATTGGCAGACGATAAGCGCGTATTCGATAAACCGATAATACGCCCGCTTGGACGCACCAGCCTTCGTTGACATTCGCAATGCCGGTGCCACTCTGTGGCGTTCACGCTCACAAGCGAGTCTAGCTAAGATCCGCTCCGCCCATCTTTGAGGTCCGTAAAGGTGAGCGACGCGCACAGAAACACGTCCTCGATTGCCGCGGCGTGTTCGCTCATTGAGCCGCGGCCTGGTTCGCTTGAGGATCGGACGGTGGCGCTACGTTGGATAGCCCGTCGCATGCGCTCCAGTTCGTTGATTGTTGGAGCAGTCTTGGCGAGCAGCGCTGCGATTAACGTCTGGTATGCAAGGAGTTGCATCCGCATCTGAAGAATGTCTTCCATGAGCATCTCGTTCGTAAAGGTGCAGGCCATGCCCGGCGAGCGCACTGTTTGCGATTCCCAACATGTCGTCAATCGACCGTGTGGGACAGCTTCAATGTAACTGTCAATGAGCCTGTCTTGTCGTAGTCGAAGAGGCGTGACCTCACTTTCAGGATGCCGTCGAATCCCATCTCGTCCACCACCATTGTTACGTTGTCTCCGACAAGAGGAAGCTGATTTGCCGCGCGAGTCTGGATCGTGCGGTATGTGCCAAAGCCACCGGTGTACTCGTACACAACGGTTATTTCTTCGTTCATATGTGCGCCATTGGAAGTCTTGTTTCACAAAAGTCTCGCACAACTACGGATGCACCTGTTTTGCATCCTCGGAGGCTTTCGCCGGGTAATAGCGATCGCACCAGAGCGATTCGATAAAGCTGCTGAGGGCATGAAAAACCTTATGTGCAAAGGCTCGGGCAGGAATGACCTGTCCAAATAGCGGAGGCCAATCGACTCGACGTGCTGTGGATGTCAGCTCGAATTACCCACGCGGCGTGGCGGATGCGATCATGCCTTTGGCTGTTCCGCACAATAGATAGATGGCATGGCCAGTGCTCGATTCGAAGATGGCAGACGCAAATATCGGGCGCACAGATTGAAAGCGCCGCTGCATGTCACGTGATTTCTCGCCGACGTGCGAGCAGCACACCTATGCACCGCAATCACGGCGAGGAGCCGTAAATTGACGATTTGCAAACACGGACATGATGTGCCAATAGATTAAATATTTTCGAGTTTTAAAAAATTTTAATAAGTTAATTGTAAGCGCGTGTCGAAGTTCGATTATAGCTATCCAGTTTTGAATGACACTGCGAATTGATCATAGCCGCCAACATGTTGGTCGATTCAGTCATTGATTTATGGCCCGGATCATCCTTATGTACGATCGGTCTGACAAAATTGTCCGGCTCAAAGCAAGCAGGATAGGGCCAACTAATCGCCGGGGAAATTCTGATGGGGTATTCTTCAGCCGTTCACACTGCCAACGAAACGTCGCTCCATGTTTCGCCAGACATCGCCACCGTAAGGCGTGTCGGCATCGTGCTGTTTAGTGGCTTTGCCCTTCCTCAAGCCGCGGCGATCGCGGAGGTATTTCAGTCGGCGAATGCGCTCACCGAGAGCGACCGGCGCCACGGCATACGTTACCGAGTCAGTTTGTTGTCGGCCGCGGGCGGCAGGATTGACAGTTCTTCGTCGGTATTTGTGTGGACCGAAGACATCGAGGCACGCCGCCAGCCAGAGGGCTTTCACGCTTTGTTTATTGCTGGCGGCGCAGGCGTGAACAATGCACTACACGATGATGGCCTGATTGCCTGGTTGCGCCGGACTCATCCGAGAAGCGAACTGGTATTCCCCATCGGTGAAGGAAGGTTGCTGCTCGACGTTGCCGGTTTTAGGCAGGCCAGCAGCGCTAGGCGCCACGGCGAACGCACTGGTGACATCGTGCGGACCGCTGCAGATAGCAACCCTTCGAGCGCCTCGACCAGCCCATTGCGACACGCCCTTGCAGTGGTCGAGGAGGATCTTGGCGCCGAAGTCGCGCGTCAGATCGCTGATTGGGTTGCACCGTCCGGCGACAATCGTTTCACCGCTATCGTGCGCAAGAACACTTCGGCCGCCGTTAGCGAAGAAATCAAGAGGTCGGCGAGATGGCTGGAATCGAACGGTCATCGACCGGTCTCGATCAACGAAGCAGCTCAGGTCGCCGTCATGAGCGAGCGCAATTTCCTGAGACGTTTCAAGATTGAAATGGGCGTAACGCCCTCTGACTATTTGCTCCATGTGCGGCTTGATATGAGCTGCCGCCTCCTTCTTGAAAGCGATCTGCCGGTCGACAAAGTCGCACGTCGTTGCGGCATTGGATGCGGTGGCCGGCTCGCGAAACTCTTCCGCAAACATCTCGCGACAACGCCGGGAGAATACCGCGCCGGCAAGCGACTTTGAGCAACCAATGTTGCTTCGAGCGAAAAACGTAGCCTCCTTCGTCAGCAGCCGTCAAAGAGGACGAGGCAATTCGAATGTATGCGGTCTGCCTGGTCCATCGATTGACGGTGCGCCAATCGCGTCCGGTTCGGCCAAAAGCCGAATCGCTTCCGCCATGCGTGGTTATCTATTCGAATGAGGCTCTATGCTGCGGCGTGATCGGCGGAAGAGCGCGAAAAGCAGTTCGTCCGCGCGGGGGCGGCAGCCGATAGATCCCCCAAGGGCCAACCCACGCGCAATTTGACCGGGCGGCCCGTCATCGATCAAGCGAAGCGCCGTCGGCTGCGGGCGAGGCGTCGATGCGGGCAATCGCAGATCGACCATATAAAAGACATTCGGAGTTTCACATGCTAAAAGTGACTAAAGCAGTATTTCCAGTGGCAGGTCTTGGCACCCGGTTCCTCCCTGCCACGAAGGCTAGCCCGAAAGAGATGCTGCCGATCGTCGACAAGCCGCTGATTCAATACGCAGTGGAAGAGGCGATGGCGGCCGGCATCACCGAAATGATCTTTGTCACGGGCCGGAGTAAGCGTGCGATCGAAGACCATTTCGATAAGTCGTATGAAGTCGAAGCGGAGCTGGAGGCGCGCGGTAAGGAAAAGCTACTCGAGCTCGTGCGCAGCATCAAGCCGAGCCATGTCGATTGCTTTTACGTCCGCCAGCCGGAAGCGCTCGGCCTCGGCCACGCGGTGATGTGCGCCGAGAAACTGGTGGGTGACAACCCGTTCGCCGTGATTCTCGCGGACGACTTGCTGTACGGCACGCCGCCCGTGATGACGCAGATGATCGAGGTGTTCGACCACTATCACAGTTCGGTGATCGGGGTCGAAGAGATCCCGGCTGCGGACACGAAGTCGTACGGGATTATCGATGGTAAGGCGTGGGAGGAGGCGATCATCAAGATGTCGGGCATCGTCGAGAAACCGGAGCCAAGCGTGGCGCCTTCGAACCTCGGCGTGGTGGGGCGCTATGTGCTGAAGCCGCGCATCTTCAAACACCTTCGCTCGATTAAGCCGGGCGCAGGCGGCGAATTGCAGCTGACTGACGCCATTCAATCGCTGCTCGCCGATGAGCAGGTGCTGGCGTACAAGTATCGCGGAACGCGTTTCGACTGCGGCAGCAAGCTTGGCTACCTGAAGGCAACAGTGGAGTTCGCGTTGCGGCACCCCGAGGTACGCGCCGACTTCAGAGCGTATCTGGAGGAACACCTCTCTCTGATGCTTGACTGACGGCGCCGAGCGCGCCCCACAGCAAGCGTCTCGAGATCGATTAACAGACGCTTTTTGCCATCGCATGGTTGACCTGTCACGGCGTGCCGCCCGAGTCTTGGTTCCATCTTCATCGCTATGTGTCTCAGGCTGCGCAACGTCGCGCGGCTTTTTTATTGCTTCGGTCAAGAAATTTCAGATTGCATAGGAAACCGAAAATTGTGTCGAAGTAAGACTAGTCGTTGCAAGGGACGTAGCCTGTAACGCCGCAATTCGAGTCGTCTGCTGCGATTTGTCCTCGATCGCCAACCTATTATCCTAATCAGCCATCTAGCGACGCTATGCGCGCTGCTTATGTACGATTATCGAGACAGTTAAAACGGCTCGAAACGCAGCTGTAGGAGGCCACTTATTTTCGGGGGATGGCTGGATGGCAGTTTTTTTTGCCCGCGCTAGTCGCGATGCGGCTCAGCGTCAGGTAGTGCACGATGTGCGCGCAGTAAAACGTATCGGAATCGCACTGTTTAACGGCTTCGCGCTACCAGAGGCAGCCACGGTTGTGGAGATTTTTCAGTCAGCCAATGCGCTCGGTACGTCAATGCGTATCAATGGACCACGTTACGATGTCCACTTGCTGTCTGTCGGCGGTGGCAGGATAGCGAGTTCGTCATCGATGTTCGTTTGGACTGACAGCATCGAATCACGCGGTCACGCGGGTGATCTCCACGCGCTCTTCATTGCCGGCGGCGCTGCTGTTCACAGTATGCTCACCGAAGAGCGCATGGTCGACTGGCTGCGCCGGCTCGACTTGCGCCACGAGCAGATTTTTCCCATTGCGGAGGGGCGCTTGCTGCTCGATGCCGCTGAATCCCCGGATACATCCCGCAAACTGCGGCGCGGCGAGGGCGCTCATGCGATTGCGTGGAATGGATTGAATGTGTCTACATCCCAACGATCCAGCACTCCACTGCGAGCTGCACTAGCATTGATTGAAAAAGACTTTGGTGCGGAAGTGGCGCTCGAAATTACTGGCGTGGTGAGGTTGCGCTTCGAGGCGCAGTTTGCCGCCGCTCCGAATCAAAACGCGTTTGGAACTCCGAGTGAAAAAATTCGGGCATCCGCGCAGTGGTTGGAAATGAACTGCGGTAGAACGATCACGATCGAAGAAGCCGCACAATTCGTCGCGATGAGTGAGCGAAATTTCCTGCGTCGCTTCAAGGTGGAAATGGGTGTGACGCCGTCTGACTATCTTCTATACGTTCGCATTGATAAGTGCTGCCATCTTCTTTCTGAAACCGACCTTCCGGTTGACAAGATCGCGCGGCGTTGCGGAATGGGCAGCGGCGGACAACTCTCCAAAAATTTCCGCAGATATCTTGGTGTGACGCCGACTGAGTACCGGGCTAGCAAACGGTCCTTTAGCGAGGCGCGACGAGAGCTGATTTGAAGTCATTCGAGGTGCACCGGTGGAACGACCTGAAGTTGATCTACCGGATGCATGTCATTCGCCCATGAACGACGATGGCTATCAATACACCTCAGCCATGCTGAAGCTTGTACCCGTTGCGTCGCGTGCGGACGTGATCGGCGCCTTGTCAAGCTCCCAGGCAATTGCGATATCGGGATCGTCCCACCGCAACGTGCGTTCATGCTCGACAAAGCCACGCTCAGTTGTCTTGTAGAGTATCTCCGCGACATCCGACAATACCAGAGAGCCATGCGCGAATCCCGGCGGGATCCATAGTTGACAGCAGTTTGATGCCGATAGCCGCGCACTGATCCAGCGGCCGAATGTGGGCGACCAGCGTCGCAAATCGACTGCCACATCGACCACCTCACCGTTCAGCACGCGCACCAGTTTCCCCTGCGGGCGCTGGATCTGATAGTGCAGGCCACATAGCACATTATGGGCAGACACGGTGTGGTGCTCCTGCACGAACTGGTAGCCGCGCGCTACGTGCTCCTCGAATTCTTCCTGGTCGAAGCTGACAAAGGAAACGCCTCGTTTATCGGAGAGAATAGATGGCTCGATCAGCTTTACGTCGCGAATTGCCGTGTGCTTAACCCGAATTGGCATCTGTGGAAGATAAGATGAGAGATTGAAATCAACTTTGCAATGCTTGCCGCTCGACGGATGACGGTGAACACTGCGAGTTGGCCAGCGTCTCGTCAGTACGAGTGGGGTGTTGTGAATATGGCGCACACCGATCCAGCCGTTGCGCCATCGCCAAAATCTTGGCTACCTCGGTATCCCATCTGCTGGCGACAACTTCAATCTTCATTGTGTTGGCGCTTCTAAGTCCATGGATGGTACAAGAACGGTATTGGCCATTAGCGCCAAAAGATTGGTGCGACACGCCATTTGAAGGTTCAACCGGTAATTGCCAATTGACCGGTTCGGGTGGTGGATTCCAGGTCAACTTAGCTCGCCACGGTGTCGATAGAGCGGTTATCCATAGTCGGCGGAATCCTTCAATGTTTTGGCGGGCCGGCGCATATTGGATATAGGACTATCCGTCGCGGGCACCCGATTTCTTGTGGTGTTGGAGGCACAATCGCCGGGGGAGCCTCGATAGTCTCTCTACGTTCGTGCCATGCAGGACCGTACCCATTTCTGATCGCACATTGCCGCACGACCGAATATTCCTGTGCGTTTCGTCTGGAAAAGATTGACAACATGTTCGAGCCGTATGCGTAATGCCGCCTGCTCTCCCTATTGAAAATGCTTAGGTTAAGTTATCGCGGTACCAACGTGTGCATCGATCTGCTGACTTATCTCGTCGTGTCACAGCTAGTTAGGTATCGTCTGACCGACAGGTGGCTTACGGCGCGGCAAGTGGTCGAATCCACGCATCTTTGGATGTGTGTTAACGGCAGAATCGACTTGCTGCAGCGTGTAACGTTAGGCAGTTGGGCGCAGGATATCGCCGCACATGTGCTGCGAGTGACGAAGGTGCAATTCAACGCCGAAGCTTTAACAGGCGTATTTGTCGACTTCATTCACCTCGACTACCGGTCTCCAGTGGTAGCGGAAGCCCACCACGCCTGCGTAGTGCACGTAATGTTCGGGGCGAATTCTGCAGGACACCGGGAAAAGCGTGACATGCAATAGGGCGCTGCGACATCGCTATTGTCGGCTCATGCTGAAAGATAGTACGTGGGTGACGATGCGTGGGGTTCGCCGTTCGAAGACGGTTTGCGGGGCAAGGTGTCGCTATATGGCACTTTTCTGCTGGTGAAGTGCGCGGGACTTTGAGCGACTCGCAATGGAGCGCGCGACTCTGGAAGAGATAAGGAACAACAGTTTCTTTGGCGTTCTGGTGCAAACGTATGTCTGAATCGCATAGCGATTACCGACAACAATACTGTTCTCTCAAGCCTCCGGTGGTGGCCCTCGGAATAGCCGGAAGCTTCTTTAAACCGACACGATGTGTCGGTTTTTTTTTCTGACGTCAACTAGGCCCCTACCGGTTCGGTCGAAAGAACTCCCGCACGTCGATTCAGACGGCGGTGGCGAACGCGGCGCTGCAATCGACACACTGGTCGGCATCGCCAAACTGAATGGCCTTGATGCCGGGGCCTACCTGCGCCACATCATCGCTTTTATCGCCGAGCATCCTGTCAATCGCGTCGACGAACTGTCGCGATGGATCGTTGCTGATCTCCTTCAAGCCGACGCCGCCCGAATTCAACGGGCTGCCTTTGACTGCTCGATATCAACGCGCTGTCGAGAACGGTCTTGGTTGGACGGCTACGTTGCACCGAAAGCATCAATAGTAGCTTTTCAACACCCGTCACGTTGTCCTCTCATATGGACCAGTCGGCTGGCCGTACTGTACCCATCCCTGTGAACAACCATGTTCCATGTGGGCGGATGGAGCCACATCTTTGGCGGATACCTTTAGCAGAAAACACGCCGGCATGGTGTTCATGTAAGAAGGCAACGCCGTGTTGTGCAAGAGAGCGCGATTCTTGTTCGGAATATGCATGAATAAGACGGATGCAGCCAAACGTTTGTCATGAAACACGAAGCATCGGCCGGTAGTCTTGAAGAACCTCTACCGTTGCTCCTAAGTCGGTGAAATATATGGTAATTCTTCTTTCTATCCTCGCAAATTTCTGCTTCGGATTGGCGATCGTCTACCTGGTTTGCAGCGTGTTCTCCGCGTTGAAGGTCGGGAGGCGGCACTACCAGCCTTTGATATTTCTCGAGTTCCAGCCGCATCGGGCGCGTGGGGCCTGGGAACTATCACGGGCGAAACTGATGATGCGCTTGCGGCTATGGGCAATTCTTAGCGTGTTGATTGGTATTGCGTCTCTTACTGGGTATGTGTTTTTTTCCTAAAGGCCGCCAGCTCGTGCGCAGCCTCGTCGGCTGTCGTCTGCAATCAGCAAGGAAATTGGTGTCAGGCGGCCAGAATAGTGGCGCAACCTGCCAGGGGCATTTGCCTAAATGCGCCACGCCCGAGAACTTTTTTTGGTGATTCAGAAGACGGGGCTGAGCGCATATTCGAGCGACGGAAGAGTCGTCGATCGTCTTTCTTTCATTGGCGCCTTGTCGGTATTCGAGCTAACGCGCGGAAGGCGGAATCCGATGTACTTGACGAACCTTCGATGCGAGTCAAGTAGAGCGAATTTGCCGGGCTCCCTATAGCCTTGATGTCCGCGGATTTCGCCCCGACGTACGTAGGATAAGCGACTATCAGACTACCAAAGTCAGCGAGATCGGGGACCGATAGACGCTTCGATAACTCGCAAAAGAGGAGGCGCTCGCGACTTCCCGGCGCGTTGCTCCGGCGACTTATAGCAACTTTCCGCGGTTAGGCGCATGCGTTCGTCAGTTCCGAAAAATTCCTTTTCCGGGGCGTGATAAGCGAATGGGCTAAAACGCCAACATGTTGGCGTTTTCCGTCAGTCACACAATGTCGGAGAGTCGCCTATGTATGATGCACTGCAACTGAGGTCGAGGCACTTTTTGCGAGTAAGCGGTTGACGCAACGTCCGAAATGCGAAAGGGAAAGCGCAACTTTTCTGGCAACGCGAGTACCACTAGCGTTGCCAGTAGGAGAGAAATGAGCATTGACCGATTTGGATCGGAATACGTTTGTAGTCGAAAGACCGCGCATGGATTCTAAAGCAGTACGCGACTTTCACTTTGAATTCGCTCGCGCGATAGACGGGCGAAAGTCGGAAGTGGCTGGAGACGCCACGAATATCAAATCGGTTCGGTCCACCACAGATGCTGTTGTGTAGATGGACAAGTCCTTTTTTTGGACCTACGAACTACCCCGGTTGATGGATAACGATGACCCGTAACCGAAGGGTTTCGGTATTGTTTTTTTTAATTCGGCTGTGCAACTGTCCGTGCACCCAAGTCCATCGAAGTGGGCTGGAATCAACAGTTGCGCTATACGAAATGAATAGTGTTGAGCAAAAAACTGCTGTGCGAAGACTGCTCAAGTTGGAACTACGAATAGGACTGCATATGACGAAGACCTCAACGGATGAAGCTGTCGCGCACGCTGACGCCAGCAACGCCGTTTCGACGGAACAGGGGTTCTCCGTCGGGTCCGTTCGACTCGTTCCGGTGGTGCTCGCCGGCGGGGCTGGCTCACGGCTGTGGCCCATGTCGCGCGAACAGTATCCGAAGCAGTTGATTGACGTACTCGGTTCGGAATCGCTGCTGCAAGCTACCGTGCAGCGGATGAAAGGCTTCAATGCGCATGGGCGATTGGTGGGTACTCCGATTGTCGTCTGTGGAGACGAGCACCGTTTCGTTACGTCGGAACAGTTGCGTGAACAGGGTGTCGAGGCACGCATCGTGGTAGAACCGGCTCGCCGAGACACTGCGCCGGCACTCACATTGGCGGCCGCGATAGCGTGCGCGGATGGGGATGATGCGATCGTGCTGGTAATGCCGGCGGACCACGCGATCGTCGACGTCGCGGCCTTCCAGGCAGCAATCGCTCTGGCCGCACGGCACGCCGAGCGTGGCGCGATCGTGGCACTGGGTGTGCCGCCCACGCGTGCTGATACAGGCTTCGGCTATATCAAGCTTGGTGATGAGATGAGTGATGAAGCGCATCGCATTGAGCGCTTCGTCGAGAAGCCTGCGGCAGAAATTGCTGCTCAATACGTGGCGTCGAACCAGTACTGGTGGAATAGCGGCATCTTTGTTTTGCGCGCGAGTGTGTGGCTCGCGACGCTCAAGCGGCTCCAGCCGGCAATGTATGACGCATGTTTGCAGGCGCAGGCACAGGGTCACAGCGACGCTTCGTATTTCCGACCGGGCACGGAAGCGTTCAAGTCGTCCCCGGCCGACTCGATCGACTATGCGGTGATGGAACACCTCGGGTCGCAACAGGGCATCGCGGAGGGTGTCGTGGTGCCGCTCAGCGCGGGCTGGTCCGACCTCGGTTCGTGGGACGCGGTCTGGGATGCACTCGAGAAAGACGAAGACGGCAACGCTTCCCGCGGACGGGTTGTTTTCGAAGGCGCCACGTCCAGCTTTGCGCATTCCGAGAAGCGTCTGATCGCATGCGTTGGCGTGACCAACGTGGTGGTGGTTGAAACGGACGACGCCGTGCTGGTAGCCGACCGTTCCCGCGTCCAGGAAGTGAAGAGTTTGGTTACCCGGATGCGGGAATTGCAGGCGCCTGAAGCGGAGGTCCATCGCAAGGTGCGTCGTCCGTGGGGTTACTACGATTCGATTGACCACGGTGAACGCTTCCAGGTCAAGCGGATCGTTGTCAACCCGGGCGGTCGCCTGTCGCTGCAACTGCATCACCACCGTGCCGAACATTGGATCGTGGTGAGTGGCACCGCCTTGGTCACACGTGGCAACGAGGAATTCCTGTTGAGTGAGAACCAGTCGACGTTCATTCCGGTGGGCGTGACGCATCGACTCGAGAACCCTGGAAGGTTTCCGCTCGAGTTGATCGAAGTGCAATCCGGCTCATATCTCGGTGAAGACGACATTGTTCGGTTTGACGATACATACGGGCGGGCGTGACGCTTCGGCGAAGCACGCTGTTCACCTTCTGGCGGGGAAATCGCAACATGCTCGGAATACAAGGGTTATTGGCGCGGCTTGTCGACGTGATTCTCATCGTGGCCGGTGCGTTGCTGGCGTCTCGCATTCGCTTTGAGGATCTCGCGCAGACTCGGGTGGATGGCGCGTTCATTACGTTTTCGGTGGCGCTTGCTTTGGTCTCGTTTCCGGTATTCGGCCTCTATGAATCGTGGCGTGGTCGCTCATTGTTGCGTCTGAGCGGGCAGGTTTCGTTGGCGTGGCTGCTGGTCCAGGCGGGCGGGCTCGTGCTGATGTTCTCAGTGCATCGCACGGACATGATCTCGCGCCTCTGGTTCATCTATTGGACCGCGACGAGCGCCGCCGCGTTGATTGGCGCGCGATTGGTGCTGCATGGGGTGCTACGCAGCATGCGCTATGCCGGTATGAATCTGCGCAATGTCGCTGTGGTGGGCGGTGGCGAGCATTGCAGGGAAGTCGTTGGCAAGATGCAGGCGTCTCCGGCGAGTGGTTTCCGCGCGTCCGCGTTGTTCGAAGTCGGCGCAGAAGAAATTTTCGCGCCGAAGGGGGTGCCCGTATTCGACGACTTCGAGAAGTTCTCGGAATACGTGCGCAAGGATGGAATCCAGGAAATCTGGCTGGCGTTGCCGCTGTCCGAAGCGCAGATCATGTTACGTTTTGTTAGTGAATTCCGCGACGACCTCGTGAACATTCGCTTCATTCCAGATGTACGCAGCATGGCGCTGTTCGACCCAGGGGTAGTCGATCTGATTGGCGCGCCGGCGATCAGCCTCGTTGCGTCGCCATTGCCAGCGCGAGCGATGGTGCAGAAAGAGATCTTCGACCGCCTGTTTGCCGCGCTGGCGTTGCTCGCTCTGACACCACTGTTGGCGGTCGTCGCGATTGCGGTGAAGTGCTCGTCGCGCGGGCCCGTGTTTTTTACGCAGTATCGCAAAGGCGCGGATGGTCACGTGTTCAAGATCTATAAGTTCCGGACCATGCGCGCTCATGCTGAGAAAAAAGGCATCGTGACTCAAGCGACTAAGGGCGATCCGCGAATTACTCGTGTGGGTGCGATCCTGCGCCGGACGAGTCTCGATGAATTGCCGCAGTTTATTAACGTGCTTCGCGGTGAAATGTCGGTAGTTGGACCGCGTCCGCACGCGATTGAGCATGACGAGGTGTATCAGAAGGTAGTGGACGGCTATATCCATCGCTACCGGATAAAACCTGGCATTACCGGCTGGGCGCAGATTAACGGATACAGGGGAGAGACCGACCAGATCGAGAAGATGCAGGGCAGAGTCGAACACGACCTGTATTACCTGTGCAATTGGTCATTTGGACTCGACATGCGAATTGTCGCTGCCACCATAGCGAAGGGTTTCGTTCATAGCAACGCGTATTGAAGAACCTGGGAATAAACGTGGCGAGTTGAGCAGGCTGGATTCACCTTCCTCTGAAGGTGGTCCGCGGGCTCGTTGCGTCCCGGCAAACATTGTTCAATGCGCTCACCATCGGTCCATGCTGTTCATGGATCGCGCGACAAATAATCGGTTTTTCAGAATACTTCGTCATGAATATGGACGCCCGAAACACGCTGAGCATCGCTTTGACAAAATTTATGTATTTTAAGCTTGAGAACCTAAAAATGTTAATCGGCGTATGCGCAATGACCGCGTTAAGCGGTTGCGTGTTCGCGCCCGGTATGAAATTCGATGCCAATACACCGCTCGATGCATCAACACCCGCTTCGGTTCCAAGCGTTATCGATATAACGCCGACCTTGGTGGCGCAAAACAGCGTCGCGCGTCGAAAGACGGAGATGCAGGACGCGGGCTATAGCGACCTCATGCGCAAACCGCCGATCTATAAAATCGGCCCGGCCGATGTCCTGTCCGTCATTGTGTGGGATCACCCCGAATTGGTGATGCCGAATATCACTTACACAATTGGTTCGACTAGCGGCAATCTGCCGACTGCCGCAGGCCTGAGTACACAAAGCTTGCCGGGCTACATTGTCAGCCAGGACGGTTACATTCAGTTCCCTTATATCGGGACCTTGAAGGTTGCGGGTTTGACGGAAGTTGAAGCCAATCGCGCTCTCACTGCGCAACTCGATAAATACCTGAAGAGCCCGCAGATCACCCTTCGTGTGATTGGCTATCGCAGCCAGAAGGTGTTTATCGACGGCGAGGTTCGGGGCGCCGGCCTTCAATCGATCACCGATATGCCGATGACGTTGCCGCTGGCACTCAATGAAGCTGGGGGCATCGCGAGTACGGGAGACCCCACCCGGATAGCGTTGAGCCGCGGTGGCAAGACATACACGATCAGCATTCCACAACTCGTTGCAAATGGCGTCAATCCCAACGACATCGGCTTACTTGATAACGACGTCCTTCATATTCCCCAACTGCTGGATAGTCGCGTCTATGTAATGGGTGAGGTCACGCGGCAATCGGCAGTTCCGTTTCGTTCCGATGGGCGTCTGAGTCTCAGCGAGGCGCTTGGCGATGCAGGCGGGGTCAATCCGGTCAGCGCCGATCCAAACGGGATCTACGTCATTCGTCCGATTGCTGCCGGCGCAGTCCCTCTCGTGTATCGCCTTGAGAGCCGTTCCCCGACCGCACTGGGTCTCGCGCAGAACTTCCAGTTGCAAGCGGGCGATCTGGTCTATGTCGAAGCCGCTGGCGTTGTCAGGTGGAACCGCCTGGTGTCGCAACTGGTGGGCGGGACGACCGGTGCTTACTACCTGCAGCACACTATTACGCCTAACTGATGATTCGATCTGTTCTTACCGTTTGCGTCGGGAACATCTGCCGCAGTCCGATGGCAGAAGCCCTGTTACGCGCCAAATTGCCGGAGCTGGAGATCGCCTCGGCGGGACTGGCGGCGCCCTCAGGCGCGCTCGCGGACCCGACGGCACAGGAGCTCATGCTGGAACGCGGCATGAATATCAGTGCGCATCGTGCCACGCGCGTCATTCCGCCGAGCATTGCGGGGAGTGATCTCATCCTCGTCATGGACCTCGAGCAGAAGTCGACGATCGAGCGAGAGCACCCGATAGCAAGAGGAAAGGTTTTTCGGTTAGGAGAGTTCGGCAAGTTTGAGATCTTTGATCCGTTTCGCCTCGGACGAGAAGAGTTTGTGAAGTGCCTGAACTTGATAGATCAAGGAGTGGACGCCTGGGTCAAGCGGATTCACGCAGTAGCGTAATTGATCCCGCGTCGGCCATGACGTCGAACGTCACCTCAAACATCGAATAGAGCAAGATGAAAGAAATAAACCCGCAGTTCAACGAGAACGAGCGTGATGATGAGTTTGATTTCATCACCCTATTGGACATCCTGCTTCAGAATCGTTGGCTGATCGTTGGATCCGCCGTGGTCTTCCTGGTGATCGGCGGACTCTACGCGTTGCTCGCCAAGCCCATCTACTCCGCCGACATCAGCGTCCAGGTTGAGGACAGTCCGGACACGTCCGCCGCGAAGAGCTTGATCGGCGACGTGTCTTCGCTATTCGAGGTCAAGTCGACGGCTGCGGCGGAAGCTCAGATACTAGGCTCGCGCATGGTGGTGACGAATGCGGTCGAGAACCTTCTGCTGTACATCAACGCCAAGCCGCGCTATTTCCCATTGATTGGCGAACGTATCGCCAAGAAAAACAAGCAACTCTCGGAGCCGGGGCTGTTCGGGTTCGGCGGCTTTGCCTGGGGCAACGAGAAGATTGCCGTCAAGCAATTCGATGTTCCCGCAGAAATCTATGACAAAGAATTCAATCTGATTTCTGTTAAGAACGGACACTACAGAATCTCAAGCTCCGTCCTCGATGAGGATCTAACTGGGACTATCGGGCAACCGTTGCAGTTCAATACATCGGCGGGGCCGGCCACATTGCTGGTGGATTCGATTCACGCCCGCCCGGGAGCCAGGTTCGTACTGAGCAGGAGTTCGAAACTCAAAACCATATCGGACTTGCAGGATGCGCTCGACATTCAGGAGAAGGTGAAACAGTCTGGCGTGGTGATTGCCACTCTGCAGAACCCGGATCCCGATCTGGTTTCGCACGAGCTGAATGAGATTGCCCATCAGTACATTAAGCAAAACATCGAACGGAAGTCGGCGGACGCGGCGCAATCGCTTGATTTCCTCAATTCCCGTCTGCCGGCACTCAAGCATGAACTTGAGGAATCCGAGCAGCGTTACACGACACTGCGGAATGCCAAGGGCACGGTCGATCTAACTGAAGAGGCTAAGCTGTCGCTCGGTCAGGCCGCGGACGCGCAAACCAGAATGCTCGAACTGCGTCAGAAGCGCGACGAACTGGAGACACGATTCAACCCTTCGCATCCTTCGATCATCGCATTGAACGAGCAGATTGCAGCGTTGGCCGCGCAAGCTTCCACGTATGACCAGCAAGTCAAACGCCTCCCAGACATTCAGCAGGACGTGGTGCGCCTGATGCTCGACGTGCAGATCAACACGAACCTTTACACCGCGCTCCTCAACAGTGCGCAGCAGCTCCAGTTGGTCAAGGCCGGTAAGGTCGGGAACGTCCGTTGGGTCGATCACGCGGCAATCCCTGAAATTCCGGTCAAGCCGAAGAAACTGCTCGTTCTTGCGATTGCCACTGTATTGGGAATTTTTGTTGGAGTAGGGATTGCATTTCTGCGCGACATGCTGTTTCGCGGCGTTGAAGATCCGAGTCAGATCGAACGTTTCACGGGGCTCAACGTCTATGCCACGATTCCGTTCAGTCAAAATCAGTTGATGCTGGCGAGAAAGCTTGGGGAAAAGGGCAACTCGCCATCGATTCTCAGTACAACCCATCCCAAGGAAGCAGCCGTAGAAAGCCTGAGGAGTTTCCGCACCGCGTTGCAGTTTGCAATGCTCGAGGCCCGGAATAATGTCGTATTGCTCACCGGTCCGGCTCCTGGCGTTGGGAAGTCTTTCGTATCGACCAACTTCGCCACCATTCTCGCGGCGGCCGGAAAGCGGGTACTGCTGATTGACGGTGACATGCGTAAGGGCTACCTGCAGCAATATTTCGGTTTGGAGCGCGCGGGTGGATTTTCCGAAGTCATTTCAGGCTCGATAACGCTGGCGCAAGCAACGCACCGAAACGTCGTCGAAAACCTCGACTTTTTGTCCACAGGTGTATTACCGCCCAATCCTGCCGAGTTGCTGTTGAACGAACGTGTACCTAAGCTTTTCCAGGAAGCTTCTGCTCTGTATGACATTGTGGTCATCGACTCTCCTCCGGTTCTCGTCGCGGCGGATGCACCGACGATTGCCCTGAGCGTAGGCGCGACGTTCCTTGTTGCGCGATCGGGTGTAACGAAGATCGGTGAGATCGCAGAGTCCGCCAAGCGGTTGGCGCAAGTGGGAGTTCTGGTCAATGGTGTGCTGTTCAACGGCATTCGTTCTGGCATTGGCCGTTATTCGTACGGTTCCAAGTACGGAAGCTATCGCTACGCCGCGTACAACTACGCACCGCCGGATAAAAGTTGAACCAGTGAAGGGGCGTTCGTGATCCAGACTTGAGGCACAAACGCCGCTAGGCCAGTCAACGCCTCACCAGCCTAATTCGCAAGGTATTCTGATCAATGAGCAACGTTCTTTATTCCGGCTTTCGACACGACCACCATAATGACGGGGCTGGTTATGACCGGGTCGTTCCTGACGGAGCAGCGTATGTCTGCGGGAATGTCCTGCCATTTGGAAAGCGGCCGATAGGAACTAAAGGGCGAAGCCTCAACTTCCTGATTGTGGATATCCTGACTTTCCTCAGGGGGCTTCGGTTCCCTGTGATTCACTACATCTATCCTGAGAATACAGCTTACGTGTCGTCCTTCATATTGAAGGCGCTCGGCAAGAGGATTGTTTTTACTATCCACCTCAACGAGGACTTCTGGGTCGGTAAGCCTAGCAGTCTGTTCTACAAGTTGAAGCAACTGAATCTTCGGTGCGCCGACTTCGTCATCACTTTGAGTCAGGATCAGGAGCACCGTTTGCATGATATTTTTCCCGGAAAGACGGTGAAGTTCTTGAAGCACGGGCTCGAATTTAAGAACGAAACGCTCTCTAGCGAAATTGTGGCATCGCGTCGAAGCGCGTCGAAATTGCTGGTGGTCGGAAATAACTATCGGGATTTCGATACGTTGAAGAAGATCGCGACCGACCTGAAGAAACACAATATGGAGTTGCATCTGGTTGGCACCGGCCTATCCGGTGCGGATTTCAACGGATCGTCTGAGAAGGTGGTCGTTCACGGCAGATTGACCGCCAGCGAGTACGAGAAGCTGCTGCTTGAATCATTCGCGATGGTGTTGCCCCTCACGTTTGCGACGGCCAACAACGCGTTGCTCGAGGCGCACAAATTCGCGCTACCCGCCATTTGCAGTGACATTGACGGCGTGAGTGACTATGCGACTTCCAGCACGCGGTTCTTCACGTCGGTCGACGAATTCTGGCGCGAGATTGATAGTTTGAGGGCGCTTTCCGTCGACGAGTATTCGTCTCTGTGCTTTGCCGGTCGAGACGATGCGGAAAAGATCTACGACTGGTCCGTGCTCCAGAAAGACACACAAGAATTTTTCTCAATAGAGTGAGATTGTCTGATGTTCACCTGAGGATCTAATTGAGATTTCCATGAAGATATTTTATTTGAATCAATTGTATTCGCCTCATGTCGCGGGCGGCTCGGAGATTTGTCTTCAGGAAGAAGCGCATGGGATGCTGGCGCGCGGGCATGAGGTTACGGTGCTCGCGACAGGCCCAACACCCGGCATTACGATCGACCACGTCAACGGCGTGAAGGTCATTCGAGCCGGTACAAATAACGTCTACTGGCACTACAAGAAAGAGCAGCGTTCATTCGTCCAGGGAAAGACCTGGCATATCAAGGATAGCTATAACGCTTCGATGGCCACCATTGTCGAGACCGTGCTGGACACGGAGGCGCCGGATCTGGTTGCGGTTCATACGCTTCCGGGCTGGTCCGCGGCCGCGTGGCAAGCGATTGCAAACAAGAACATCCCAATCGTTCAGGTCCTGCATGATCTTTACCACCTTTGCCCCACCACGCAGATGTTTAAAGGCGGGGAGGTATGTGAACAGCGGTGCATTAGCTGCCGTCTGCTCAGAGTGCGCAGCCGCGGTGCTTCTAGCGTGGTCTCTGCTGTCGTAGGCGTTAGCCGCTTTGTACTGGATAAGCATCTGTCGGCGGGATTTTTCAGCAACGCCTCGATCAGAAAGGTCGTGTTCAATGCCCGAAGCCTAAAGGGAGAAGACGTCATTAGCACGTCCGAGACCCGTACGTCTTCCGACGTGCGATTCGGCTTCATTGGTACGCTCTCGCAAGCGAAGGGGCTCGAGTTCCTATTGAATCAGTTTTCAGGGAAGCTGCCAGGAGCAACGCTGTCCATCGCAGGTCGTGGCGATCCGGCATATGTTGATCCGCTCAAGCAAAAATACGAGAGCGAATCGGTCCGCTTTCTGGGCTACGTGAAGCCGAACGACTTTTTTGCCTCGATCGACGTTCTCGTCGTGCCTTCGCTTTGGAATGACACCTATCCCGGTGTGGTCGTTGAGGCGCATATCTACGGGGTGCCGGTGATCGGCTCGGCCAGGGGGGGGATTCCGGAAATCATCACTGAGAAGGTGACAGGATTGATTTTCGAGCCTACGGAAGACGGTGCGTTGCTCAAGACCATGAAGCATTTTGTGGACGCCCCGGAGCAGGTAAAAAAGATGGGCGCAGCAGCGAAAGAGTCAAGCAAGTCGATGGTCGACATCAAATCGTGGCTCGACACCTACGAGAACATCTATATGAACCTTCTGGAGGCCACCGTTGGCTGAGCGCCGGTTTCTGACGAGGTTGCTGCTAGGTGTCTGGATCGTTGCGGTCTTTTCCGACGCTACGGCAGGCATATTGCGGTTCGCGCTCGCTAGTGTTGGGCTCGTGTGGGTCAGCTATTTGCCGAAGGCGCTGGTAGTGGCTTTTGGCATTTTTGCCATTTTCAGAAAGACGAGATCCTTTGTGCAACTCGGTTCGTTTACGATTCTGGCATTTGCGGCAGTGATCGGCATCGCAAACGGATTGCGATTCGAGCAGATCGCATCTGCCTTCATGCTATTCATGCCGCTTATTTTCGGCGCGGAATGTTTCGATAACTTCGACAGATCTCGTTCCGTAGTTGTCAAGTGGCTGCTCCTTGTCTACGCAGTCAGTTGCGTTGGCGTTTTGCTCACCAACTTCGTCTCCGTGCCATGGTCGGAATTGGCCTATAACGTTGGCGACGTCGCTGTTGAGGGCGTAAGAAGCTGGTCGTACGAAGGATTCAACCGGCCACCCGGATTCACGCGTAGCTCGGTCGCAGTGGCGACCATTCTGATGATCAGTACGTGTCTGCTGTATCCCGTGGCCTGGAACAAGAGCAAGATCGTTGCCATTGTGCTAGTGATTGTCGGGGTCGGATGTGCCGTCGTCAGTACCACCAAGGGCGTGGTGGCGGCAATCGTACTGGCCTTATTCATATTTTCGCTGCCAAGAAAGCTTTATAGCCTCGCCACCGGCTCCTTTGTCGTGCTGATCATGGTGATTCCACTCAGTACGGTGTTCGTCAGATATACGTTGGGGTTCGATAACCCGTTCATCGCTTTTCTGACCCTCAGCTTTGACGAACGGCTTACGAATACGTGGCCCAACGGTATCGATATTGTTTGGCGTTATGGAATCCCATTTATGGGAAGGGGCTTGGGAGGGGTAGGCACTGCGGCGAGATATCTTGGGGATTCTGGCGGTCCGCTCGCCTCCGCCTCCGTGATGGATAACTTTGCCTTGTATATGTACGGGCATTTCGGCTTAATCGGTATTGCGCTCTTCGTCTATATGGCGCGTTGCGCAGTCAAGTTGATCAAACGCACAGACCCCTTTGATCGCGGCCTCGGACTTTGTCTGCTCGCGCTGCTAATTAGCGGCCTCAGTATGGATTTTATTGAAAGTTTGCCGGCAACCATCGTTGTCGGAATGGCGCTTGCCGCGGCTGCGCGGCGCCGGACGAAGCCCGTTATTAAATTTACACGGGCATTTTCTCCCGAATCGACTCTGACAGGATACGGCGCATGAGCATCTTCAATCGCTGCGCTTCGATCTACGTGTCCTACCATAGCGAAAAGTACATTGATTGTTTTCTGGGCAGGCACCGGCAGGAGTTAGGGGAAACGGTACTGATCGTTAATTCAACGCCCGAGAAATACGCGGGGGATCTTTCAGACGTCAAGTGTCTGGAGGCTCGAAAGAATGTCGGATTTGCCGCAGCAAATAACCTTGGCATCGTCGGGCTATCTGGCGGCGCGCACGACTTCATTATTTTCATCAATCCCGACGTTGTTATGCCGCAGGGGTGGTTGGGCTCGTTTTCAAAGATTTGCGACTTACCCGAGTATCGGGATGTTGGGGTCTTCACGGGCCCGCTACTCGGCTATTCTTTCGCTCGCGACGAACCTACAGGCCTGATAGACAGCCTCGGGATTTGGCGAACCAGTTATGGCAAATGGTTCGATAAGCAGCAAGGCCAGCCGACCACAGCGCCCGATTCAGTGATCACTGAACCTCAGGAAGTGCCGGCCGTATGCGGGGCACTGATGGTTGTACGGAAGAAGGTAATCGAAGAGCTTGTCTCTGAGTACGGTTTTTTCTTCGACGAATCCTACTTTATGTACAAGGAGGATATCGAGGTTTCACTAAGAATTCGCCGGAAAGGTTGGCGGACACTTTTGCATCCGAGCCTCGCCGCTTACCACTGCAGGGGCTGGGACCCCAATCGGGGTGCGATGCCCAAGTGGACCCGTTCAATCTCGTCTCGTAACGAGCTGAAGATGCATTTGCGACATCAGTGGCGGGGTGTGCCCTATTCGTTGTTGAAATATCTGTACGTTAAGTTGATGGAAAAATGAAACAGCAACGGCAAATTTGCTCGATACAGGTGTTGCGGGGTGCCGCCGCGCTGCTAGTGGTGGTACATCACGCGTGCAACTTCCTGGTCGAGCACACTTTCGGCGGGGGGTACGATTTCAAAATCGGTGCGATCGGGGTCGACATATTTTTTATCATTAGTGGCTTCATCATGTACTGCAGTACGTTGGGACACAAGGGCAGCCTTAAAGAAACCCTTGCTTTTTGGAAAAAAAGAATAGTTCGAATTGTCCCATTGTATTGGCTGATCACTGCCTTCATTGTGATTGCCTCATTCGCGCAGCCAGCATCAGCTTCGTCAGCAGCGGTAACGCTCACCGGGTTTGTTAAATCGATTCTGTTCATTCCTTACGTCAGTACCGGTGGACTAATGCAGCCAGTGGTCGGGCAAGGGTGGACCCTGAATTACGAAATGTTCTTCTATGCGGTGCTTGGATGTGTTCTGCTGGTATCGCCACGCCATACGCTGGTAGGGATCGCCGCCGTCTTCGCCATCTTTCAGTTTTCTGCCTGGTGTGCTTCTGGGAAATCTGTCGTATTGGGTTTCTACGCGAGCCCAATGATGCTCGAGTTCGTTGCTGGGGTGGTTCTAGCAAAGCTGTACCTGAGGCATCAATTGCCCCCCCAATGGTTATTGAACTGCGGGATCGTTCTGGGAGCATTTCTCCTGACACGTGATCAGGGATTCAAGGCGTACTTTTCATCCGAATGGCATCGGATCGCCGTTTGGGGCGTGTTCTCGTTCATTCTTGTTGCCGGACTGCTGCGAAGCGAATCTTGGTGGTCGAGCAAGGCCCCACGAATCATGACATTTCTGGGCAATGCGTCATACTCCATTTATCTATCGCACGTCGTCGCGTTCTCAATTTTTTGGAAAGTGCTGGCGCGGCTTCCTGTCGCTCATGAGCCGCCGGCCGCTGCGGTGTTGGTCACCCTTTGCCTGTTCGCGACGCTTTTTGGTTCCGCCTTGTATTGGTTTGTGGAACGTGGGCTGACGAAGATCTTTTCCGGTAGCAAGCATCGTCTTGTGATTCAGAGTTGATATTTGAAAAGGCCTGCTAATCCAACCTAACGCATATGATGGTATTTTGATGAGTGAATCACTACGACACAGCGTCTTAAGCGGTTTGTTCTGGTCCCTGTTGCAAAACTGGGGCGGCCGGCTCGTAACGTTTATTCTATTTACGATTCTCGCGCGTCTATTGGGGCCGCGAGATTTCGGCGTGTTCGCGGCCGCCGTCGCGGTCATCTCGATTCTTGAGATCTTCGTCGAGCAGGGATTGGGAGACGCTCTGATTCAGAAGGAACATGTGTCGCTGGAGTTGCTGAATACAACGTTCCTTCTCAATCTCACGCTGTCGATAGTGCTGGTTTCGTTGCTAGTCGCGTTCGCGCCGCTCGTGGCGGCGCTGATGAAGGTTCCGCAACTGACCAACATCCTGCGGGTGGCGTGCATCAGCACGCTGATCAACGCGTTCGGCTTCTGTCAGCAGGCGATGTACCGAAGGAATTTCGCTTATAGATGGTTGGCGCTAAGGTTTCTGATCGCCACGGCTATTTCGGGAATCGTGGGCGTTGCTGTCGCTTACGCCGGGGGAGGCGCGTGGAGCCTAGTTGCTCAGGTCGTCTGCGCGTCGCTGATCAATGTCGGACTGCTGTGGGCTAAGCCGCAGTGGAAATTGTCCGCAAGATTTGATTTCAGAGAGGGAGCGACGCTGCTGCGCTTCAGTTCGAACATATTGGGTATGCGAATACTCGATTTTGGCAACACCCGGTTTATTGAGATTTTCATCGCTGCGACGCTGGGCCCGACCGTGCTCGGTATCTACGCCGTCGGGGTGCGTATTTATCAGATATCCATGCAGTTACTGAGTTCCGCGATCCTGGATGTTGCCCATAGCGGCTTTTCCCGGCTGGCGAAAGATCGCGAAAAGTTCAACCTGGCGTACTACAAGGCAACAACAATTAGCGCGACGTTGGCGGTACCTTGCTTTGTGCTTCTGGCTACGGTCGCTCCAGAATTGTGCATTAGCCTTTTTGGACAAAAGTGGGCAAATAGCGCGCAGGTATTGACGCCCATGGCGCTGCTAGGCGCGGTTCAGGTTATCCAGTTTTATAACGGGGCGAGTTTTAATGCGCTGGGTATGCCGGTTGTAACCCTCGCGATAAACCTTGTAAAAATTGCCTTCACGGCCTTTTCGTTGTGGATAACGCTGGGAAGCGATCTTGACCATATGGTGGTTGCGTTTGCTATCGCCCAGGCACTGGTAACTCCACTCAATTTTTATCTGGCGAAGAGAAAGCTGGGCATCGATCTTGGGAGATTGTTCAAGAATGTCTATCCCGTCTTTCTCGCCTGCGGGGTAATGGCCGGTGCAGTGATCATGTGCCGGTCGTTCCTGAGCCACCATGAGCTTTCAATTTATGTGAAATTCCCGGCTTTGCTGGGAGTTGGTGCGGGGGTATATCTGGCTTTGTTGATCTTGTTTATTAAGAAAAATTATCTTGAAGTTTTGAATGTATTTGAATTGAGAAGGCACAGTCCAGCATGAACGATATCGCCAAAAAAAGCACGATTCCCATGTTTTACTGGTCAGCCGAGCGAAACTTCGGCGATGAGCTCTCCAGCGCCGTTGTCGAATGGGTTTCGGGATACCCCACAAAGCTAGTGGAGACAAATTACGCAAACAAGCTGGTTGCAGTTGGCTCAATCCTTGAGCGGGCACGTAACGGCGATATCATATGGGGCAGCGGTGTCCACCCGACGCAGCATGATCTGTTCTGGCAGAAGCCGGTCCGTAAGTGGTATCGAAAAACGCAGGAAAGAGAGACGGACATTGAGGTGTGGGCGATACGCGGGCCGCTTTCGAGAGACGCCCTGCTTTATCGCGGTGTGGAGTGCCCAGAGCGCTTCGGCGATCCGGGCGTTCTGACTGCGCTTGTCTATCCAAAGAGCAGAGATCCGAATAAGAAGTGGGGTTTGATTCCTCATTTCAGGGATAAAGATGTGCTGGACGGTAACGATATTCATGTCATTAACGTCCATGACAAGTGGGAGAATGTGGTTGATCAGATAATTCAGTGTGAATGCATTATCTCTTCGTCGCTACATGGGATTGTGGTGGCGGAGGCATATGGAGTGCCGGCAATATGGCTGAGAACCCTGAGCGGCGAGGGCTTCATCAAATACATGGACTACTACGCGGGGACGGGACGTATTCCTAACCCACGTTATAGCCTTGACGATGCATTGAAAACGCCGTTTCCGCCGGTGCCGGATTTGCGCCCGTCGCAGCAGGATCTTATTTCGGCGTTCGATAAATCCAAAGTCAAGCGTATCGTGATCTAGCCGCGTCAAATGCGTGACGGACACGATGATAACTGTCCACAAGCTCCGAAGTTGGCGCGTTCGCTGCCTCATGGGCGATCCGCGCCGAGTCTAACTCAATACGGTGAGCCATGAAACGCAACGTATTAAGAGCCCTATATTTTTTGTCGGTTTTGGGGGTCCCGCTCCACCTCCTGGCTTCGCAGCCGCAGATAACCGTGAAGAGCGGCGCGCCGTCCAATGTATTTGTCGCGACAGATCCGGAATTCGATACCGTTGGAGGCAATCAGACCGGCTGGACTCTGACAAGCTGGAAGCAGTCGATCATTGCGTCGGGTGTTCTGAATGGTTCCGGGAAGCTCAGTTTCAAGGGCATGCAAACCGGGTATTACAAGCTGACCATCTCCGGAGATCCGAATCCCATATATTTTGGTGTCTTGCCAAGAATTGTCTCATCGCCGGATAACCGGGTGGCGTCCGATAGCGCGCATAGCTGGATCGTGCCGCCGGATCACCTCAAGCTGGTTGGGGAGTTGGAGAGATTAGCCGGACTGAAAACCGTGCGCGATCGCTTTAGCTGGTCCCAGATTCAGCCGACGCCAGGCCCGTTCGCATGGCGTAACTATGACAAGAGCGCTTCTGTCATGCAGTCGAATGGAATAGAGACGCTGGGGGTTTTTCACGATGCCCCCAAATGGACTCGCGGAAAATTTAACAAATTGCCGGATAACCTGCTTGCCCTGAATAGTTTTTGCAGTGCAGCCAGCGCCCACTTCAAGGGCCGCGTTAGCGCCTGGGAGTTCTGGAACGAAGAAGATATCGGGTTCAACACGGATCCTGCATGGAATTTCGCGGCGGGGCAGAAGGCATGTTATCTCGGCTTCAAACAGGGAAATCCGGGCGCTATCGTCCTGCTTGGTTCGGTGGCCCAGCCTATGAAGAAAGGTAGTTTGCTAGATGTAATCTTCTCAAATGGAGCGTCGGACTATTTCGATGTCTTCAACTTCCACATCTACCTGCCGTCGCGGAAGCCGAGTGTTCTACTCGATAAGATGGTCGACTCCAACCAAGCTATTCTGAATGCGCACTCAATTCGAAAGCCATTCTGGGTGACGGAAGTGGGATTGGGCTTTGAAGGCGACGGCCGGGCAAAGACGGAAGTGAATGGTCAGGTCCACGCTGAACATGACGCGGCGCAGGAGATTGAGCAGGCCAACGCGCTGGTGCGATCACAGTTGATGTTGATGGCGTTGGGGAGTCAGCGCAGTTTTTCGTTTATTTTTCCGCCGCTCAATGAGAAGAATAAAGTGTGGGGATTCTTGAGGTGGGACTATAGCGTCAAGCCGGCTTACGTCGCGCTAGCAAATCTGAACTATCAGCTACAGGGTAAATCGTATAGCGGTACTGTGAACTTGGGCAATTCAGTCACGGGATATCTTTTTGGTGGAGGGAGCGATCAAGTTTTGATCATTCCTGACGCGGATAGAAACGTGCTTTCCGCTAAATTCGCTCTCGGTGACAGGGTAAAAGCTTATGACCTGATGGGGACGCCGGTCACGGATCTCCAGACGGTGGACGGTACAGCGATTTACCTTAGGGGTTTAAATGGTCTTGTGGCCGAGTCTACCGCATTCGCGGCGGTCTACGACAAGGCCAAGCCATCCAATATCGTGGTCAATGTCAAAGTTGATAGCGGATTTCAGGTGAAGGATCGAGTTTGGGTCGTGGGCAGTGACGGTTCGGCGATATTGGACGTCTACAACTTCGCGGATCAGCCGCAAACGGGAGCAATTACAGCCGATTTGGGGCCGAACAACGTTGCTATACAGGGGCTGCCGCAAAGTGTAACGCTCGCGGCGAAATCCATGCGAAGTTTTCCGGTACACCTGGTATCTCGTGAATCCGCTTCGTCATTGCGGTTATGGATAGAGTTCGCGGGAGACAGGCGGATTGCGGCCGTCGTGCCATTTGCTTCGAATTAGCGATTGCTCGAACCGGCCCGCGTCGATCTAAAGCGTGGATGCGCGGCCGGTATAGGCCGGTAGCGAGACGTATGCTTCTTACGCGGAACGCGTCGGTTAAACAGAGCGCCGACGCTTCCCGCCAATGCGGCGCAGTCTGCCCAAACACGCTAGCCAGCTTCTCGTTCGACATGCGTGAACTTGACGGACGCTTTGCCGTCCACCGCGGTGTACGCCGCGGGGTTGACGATCAGCGCAGGCCGCACGTCTCGAACAACCGCACGGACCTGGTCCAGATTGGACAGATCCAGCGTGGCGCGGTCGACCGCGACTACGTTGCCGAGCCCTTGCAGCGTACGCGCGAGCTCGAAGCCAACCTGGCCATTTACCCCGGTGACGAGAATCGTCCGCCTGGCATCATGTGCGCTCATACGGTAACCCCTTATGCGTAGACTTCAGCATCGGCAAGACGCTTGCCTGCCGCGTCTTTCGCGGCCAGCAACGGCTCGAAGTCAATCGGCCACTCGATACCC
>NZ_JABBGJ010000129.1 GCF_012927345.1 Paraburkholderia polaris | reverse complement strand
CCGGCACCGGGCAGGCGTCACACCCTATACGTCCACTTTCGTGTTTGCAGAGTGCTGTGTTTTTATTAAACAGTCGCAGCCACCAGTTTATTGCAACCCCTTCACCCTTCTCGCGCAGGCGAGTCAAGCTACAGGGGCGTACCTTATCCCGAAGTTACGGTACCAATTTGCCGAGTTCCTTCTCCCGAGTTCTCTCAAGCGCCTTAGAATACTCATCTCGCCCACCTGTGTCGGTTTGCGGTACGGTCTTGTTAAACTGAAGCTTAGAGGCTTTTCTTGGAACCACTTCCAGTTGCTTCACCGCCTAAGCGGCTCGTCCCATGCCCTTGAATTCCGCGCCCGGATTTGCCTAAGCGCCTTCTCCAACACAGGAACCGGGACTTCCAACACCCGGACAACCTTCCGCGATCCGTCCCCCCATCGCATTTAACAATGGTGCAGGAATATTAACCTGCTTCCCATCAGCTACGCATTTCTGCCTCGCCTTAGGGGCCGACTCACCCTACGCCGATGAACGTTGCGTAGGAAACCTTGGGCTTACGGCGAGGGGGCCTTTCACCCCCTTTATCGCTACTCATGTCAGCATTCGCACTTCCGATACCTCCAGCGCACTTTTCAATGCACCTTCGCAGGCTTACGGAACGCTCTCCTACCATGCACACTAGTGTGCATCCGCAGCTTCGGTATATTGCTTAGCCCCGTTACATCTTCCGCGCAGGACGACTCGATCAGTGAGCTATTACGCTTTCTTTAAAGGATGGCTGCTTCTAAGCCAACCTCCTGACTGTTTTAGCCTTCCCACTTCGTTTCCCACTTAGCAATATTTGGGGACCTTAGCTGGCGGTCTGGGTTGTTTCCCTCTTGACACCGGACGTTAGCACCCGATGTCTGTCTCCCGTGATTGCACTCTTCGGTATTCGGAGTTTGCTATGGCGTAGTAATCCGCAATGGACCCCACAACCATGACAGTGCTCTACCCCCGAAGGTGATACACGAGGCACTACCTAAATAGTTTTCGGAGAGAACCAGCTATTTCCAGGTTTGTTTAGCCTTTCACCCCTATCCACAGCTCATCCCCTAACTTTTCAACGTTAGTGGGTTCGGACCTCCAGTACGTGTTACCGCACCTTCATCCTGGCCATGGATAGATCACCTGGTTTCGGGTCTACACCCAGCGACTGAACGCCCTGTTCGGACTCGCTTTCGCTACGCCTGCCCTAATCGGTTAAGCTTGCCACTGAATGTAAGTCGCTGACCCATTATACAAAAGGTACGCAGTCACCCCTTGCGAGGCTCCTACTGTTTGTATGCATGCGGTTTCAGGATCTATTTCACTCCCCTCCCGGGGTTCTTTTCGCCTTTCCCTCACGGTACTGGTTCACTATCGGTCGATCACGAGTATTTAGCCTTGGAGGATGGTCCCCCCATCTTCAGACAGGATTTCACGTGTCCCGCCCTACTTGTCGTACACCCAGTTCTTCCTCGCTGTTTTCGTCTACAGGGCTATCACCTGCTATGGCGGCACTTTCCAGAGCCTTCGACTAACAATGAAGATAAAGAGTACAGGCTGGTCCCATTTCGCTCGCCACTACTCTGGGAATCTCGGTTGATTTCTTTTCCTGCGGTTACTTAGATGTTTCAGTTCACCGCGTTCGCTTC
>NZ_JABBGJ010000127.1 GCF_012927345.1 Paraburkholderia polaris | reverse complement strand
CTGTATCGGTACGCGGACCCGTGAGGGAAAGCGGAATCTGCCAGCACAAGTGCGGTGAGGGACTAGGAACGAGCGGTAACGACCAACATACGTGAACCTCTATTAAACGTCGTCATCATTGACAAGCCAAATGTGCTGACAGGCTTGAGCCAAAATGGCGCGCGGCAAGGTCTGGCCTCTGTGTGCTGGGTCAGCATGGACATTGCGCCGCCGGCGGATAGGAGGGGTCCGTCCCGCTCTGAAATTCATGCGGAACAGGATAAGCCCGTAGTGCTGCCGGCAACGGCAGGCGAACCGCAAGGAACGCTGTTGGCACTGCGGGTAAGGGATTGCGGAAAAAGCGAACGCCTTCCTGTAATGGGGAGGATACCGACTGCTGCATGGTCGGACGCGAAAGCGGGCAGACTTCCGCGTGGTCATTCATGGCGAGAGAACTTGATTAATCGTTATACGAGGGAAGGCAGATGACGGCAATCGGCGGCGCTGCACAAGCAGAGGCGATCGATGCTGGTGCGTCCTCGCGCCCCGCTGAGATGTGGCTTCAGGCTGATTGGCCTCGCATCACAGATGAGGTGAAACGACTCCAGGCGCGTATCGCCCAGGCAACCAAGGAAGGCAGATGGGGCAAAGTAAGTGCCCTGCAGCGTCTGCTGACCCGCTCGCATAGCGGCAAAATGCTAGCCGTGAAACGAGTGACAGAGAATCGCGGCAAGAGAACGCCGGGTGTTGACGGCAAGACTTGGCCAACTCCGGCGGCCAAATGGAAAGGGGTGGAGGCGATGCAACACCGCAGTTACCAAGCGTTGCCGCTTCGACGTATCTACATCCCCAAGAGCAACGGCAAGAAGCGTCCGCTAGGAATTCCCCGCATGCTATGCAGATCAATGCAGGCGCTATGGAAGCTCGCGTTAGAGCCCATTGCGGAAAGCCTGGCGGATCCAAACTCGTACGGGTTTCGCCCCAAACGTTCGACTGCCGACGCCATTGAATGTTGTTTCACCACGCTGGCTAAGCGCAAGTCACCAGAGTGGGTTTTAGAGGGAGACATCCGTGGCTGTTTCGATAATTTTAGCCATGACTGGATCCTCAAACATATACCGATGGATAAGGCTATCCTGCGGCGATGGCTTAAGGCCGGATTTATCGATAAAGGAACCTTGTTTGCGACGGAGGCGGGAACTCCGCAAGGGGGCATCATCTCGCCCGTCATCGCAAACATGACATTGGACGGACTCGAAGCAGCAGTAGATGCCAGCGTGGGGCCGACGCAACGCGCACGCAGAAGGTTCAAAGTCAACGTCAACAGGTATGCGGACGACTTCGTTGTGACCGGAGTCTCGAAAGAAATTCTGGAGCAGAACGTACTCCCTGCGGTCAGGCAATTCCTGGCCGTTCGGGGGCTGGAACTCTCGGAAGAGAAAACCAGGGTCACTCACATCGCCGATGGGTTCGATTTCCTCGGGCAGAATGTACGCAAGTACGGCGGCAAACTGCTCATCAAACCGGCTAACAAGAGTGTGAAGGCGCTCATGGAGAAGGTCAGGGAGATCGTGAGGCAGCACAGGAGCGCCACACAGACGAATCTGATTCTGCAACTCAACCCTGTGATTCGGGGTTGGGCCATGTATCACCGTCATGTGGTTTCCAAGTCTCATTTTACGTCGGTAGACGCTCACATCTGGCAGCTCTTATGGAAATGGGCTATGCGTCGGCATCCCACGAAAGGCACG
>NZ_JABBGJ010000126.1 GCF_012927345.1 Paraburkholderia polaris | reverse complement strand
AATGACCCGCGACGGATCGCCTGTTGCGTAATCAGGCCAAACCAGCGTTCAACCTGATTCAGCCAGCTCGAGTAGGTCGGCGTGAAATGCATGTGGTAACGCGTATGCCTGGCGAGCCACGCCCTGACCCTCGGATGCTTGTGTGTCGCGTAGTTGTCGACGACCAGATGCACGTCGAGATCGGCGGGCACCACCTGGTCAATATGCCTGAGGAACGCCAGGAATTCCTGATGCCGGTGGCGTGGCTTGCATTGAGCAATGACTTCGCCCGTCGCTGCATTGAGCGCAGCGAACAAGGTTGTGGTGCCATGCCGGACATAATCATGCGTCACGCCTTCGAGATAGCCCAGCCCCATCGGCAGCATCGGCTGCGTGCGTTCCAGCGCCTGACACTGGCTCTTCTCGTCGACGCACAGCACCAGGGCGTTGGTGGGCGGGCTCAGGTACAGCCCGACAATATCGCGCACCTTCTCGACGAAGAATGAATCGGTAGACAGCTTGAAGCTCTTTGAACGATGGGGCTGGATACCGAACAGCGACAGATACCGGGCCACCGAACTCTTCGAAATCCCTGTCTGCGCGCCCGCAGAACGCACGCTCCAGTGCGTTGCCCCGTCCGGCTTCTCATGCAACACCCTGGCCAGCAATTCCGCGACCGCCTCGTCGTCATGTGTGCGCGGTCGGCCTGGGCGAGCCTCATCATGCAGACCCGCAAGCCCCTGAGCGACAAACCGCTTCTTCCAGTGCGTGATCGCCGGTGGCGTCACTTCGCACTGCATCGCAATTTCCGTGGTGGTGTGACCGTCAGCGGCCATCAGGACAATCTTTGCCCGACGCACCGGAGAATGAGGCAACGAACGCGAGCGACTCATGGACAGCAGCTGTTCTCGCTCCAGTTCCGACACTACAACCTCGATCCCCTTGCGTCCCATGATCGCCTCCTGTTCGTCACGAACTTGATCATAGAACAATACAAATTTACGTAAAGTTATTTCTGGGACGGAACACTAGATCAGCGTCTGCGACCTAACTGCCGGTGCCGCGACTTTCTTCTCCACTCGGCATTCACTCAGAACCGTCACGCGAACGGGCTACTACGGGATCAGACGATCCAGTGCATCGGTCGTCGTCGATGTCCCTAAACAGGCGCACCGAGCCCCAAGGGCGACGCGGCGACGCCGGTACCTGCCTTTCTACTACAGGCGATTATGCGCCGCCCCTCTCCATCGCTCGCTTGTAAGCCGGACGAGCCTCGATTCGATCGACAAAAGAAGTGAGGTTCGGAAACGCGTCCCGCCCACAAAAAGCGAGGCCTGTCTGGGCAACAAACGAAAGTTGAATATCGGCTCCCGTCAGCTCGTTACCGACAAAATACTCACGGCCAATCAGTTCACGGTCAAGAAAACCCAGGTGATTTTGCAATTCGTTTTGTATTCTTGGCTTCAAGGGCGCGGCACCCTCGCCAAGACGGGCCGTATAGACGCGCAACATTAACGGCAAGATTGCCGAACCCTCGGCATAGTGTAGAAACTGCGAATAGCGATCATATTCAGCCGTTCCATACTCAGGGCACACGCCGCCATTACCGTAGCGACGGATCAGATAGTCGACAATGGCGCCAGACTCAAAGATCACCTGCCCGTCATCACGGATGACCGGGGTGTCACGGATCGGCGTATTGGAGCCATTCCGGGATCGGCGTAATGGAGCCACCAGATGATCGGCGTAGTCGAGCCAGTGCATGATCGGCGCAATCGGGCCACTCGATGATCGGCGTATTGGAGCCACCGCAGGATCGGCGTAATCGAGCCACGTAGCGGGCTCAGTGTTCTGTCGGGCGCCAGCCCGAAACGCATTTCGAATTTCCGCAACCCGGTACCTTCAGGCTTTTTGCCCGGAGAGCCGATTGAGTAACAGGAGATTTGAAGTGTTCGAATATCGACAGGTTCTGGTGCGCAT
>NZ_JABBGJ010000125.1 GCF_012927345.1 Paraburkholderia polaris | reverse complement strand
CCCAGTCCCCGGGCCTATCCATCGATCCTGCAGGAGCCGGAGTACGGACCTGGCGACGTGGTGCTGCGGGTCAAGGCAAATGGCCAGTTACGCTTTGAGGGACGGCACCTGAAGGTCTCCAAGGCACTCTATGGATTGCCAGTCGCGGCTCGCGCAAAGCCGGGAGAAGACGGCGTATTTGAATTCTGGTTTGCCCATCATCGCATCCTCACCCTTGACCTGAGGAGCGAAAATCACTGACCATAAAGTGTCAACGATGTCCCCGCACGTATGTCAATCATGTCCCCGGTCTATACACCTGCCGCAAAGAAAAGTAGGCAAAAGAAAGCGGCTCAAACCACTCATGCTAAGTGGGCGCCATTGCCTGGAAGGGTTAGTGGCTCAGTGGAATCCGGGCCCTCGTGTGTTCTTGCGCTAGTGACAAAGGACTCATCAGCTCCCACTCCGCACTACGTGCGTCGCGGATGGGTCTGCATGGGAAATCAAGGGCTTCGTTTGGGCGCGATGGGCCATCGGTTTCGCTTCGGCGAGGCGCTGAAATACACGCGGATTGACAAGCATCGCGCGTAGCCGCGGACCTAGATGCACGTCACGCTCGCGCGACGCGCAAGTACGGGTTGCATTTGGAACGAAATGCCAGCGCATCCGAGACGCAGCGCAGATACAGCATCACGCCGTCGTACCAGGCAAACCACAAGAGCCAAAACGCAGTGGGCGGTTTTAAGAGGCACCCTTCGGCGCGCGCAGCGCCGCCGGAAGTATGACGCCCTTGTCACTAAGGTCGAATGTGCGAGAACACAGATTCCAGATGCACCACTACCCGCTCCAAGCCACGTGACCCGCTTAGCAGGATTGGTTTGAGCCGCTTTCTCTTGCTTACTTCTCTTTGCGGCGGTGTATAGACCGGGGACAAATACGCCGTCTTCTCCCGGCTTTGCGCGAGCCGCGACTGGCAATCCATAGAGTGCCTTGGAGACCTTCAGGTGCCGTCCCTCAAAGCGTAACTGGCCATTTGCCTTGACCCGCAGCACCACGTCGCCAGGTCCGTACTCCGGCTCCTGCAGGATCGATGGATAGGCCCGGGGACTGGGCCGGTAACGGCTGACCGGCGTGTCCATGCCGATCGCCTCATGCGGGCGCTCGCAGTTATAGATGGTGCGCCAGCGGTCCAGCTCGCGTTGCACGTGCTCCTGGGTGGCGAAGCTTCGTTCGTTCAGTACTTCGGCTTTCAGCGTACGGTGAAACCGCTCGTCCTTGCCGTTCGTCTGTGGGTGGTATGGCCGGCTGTAGCTGATGCGGATACCCAGCCGGATCAGCCAGACGGCCAGTTCAGTGAGCTGCCCCGGGCTACCCGGTGAACCCCATGGCGAGCCGTTGTCGGTGTTGATGCGCAACGGCAGGCCGTAGTGCCCAAACGCCTCCCGTAAGCCCGCCCGCACGGTAGCGGTGTCGGTTGGCCCACAGGCGCGCAGCAGGATGCTGAAGCGCGAGTGATCGTCGAGTACCGTCAGGGGACTGCAACGCCCCTGTTCGAGGGTATCAAAGTGCCCCTTGAAATCCATCTGCCAGAGCACGTTGGGCTGCTCGTGCTCAAAGCGCTTCCAGGGTTCGCTCATCGCTGAATCGGCCGACAGGATCAGGTTGTGCCGGTGCAGGATGTCGGTCACGGTGCTGGACTGCGGCACCGCCTCAAAGCCCAGATCCCGCAGCCGCCGGCTGATCTTGCGGCCGCCCCAACGCGGATGGGCCTGGCGCAACCGTACCACTTCCTGCTCCATGGCAGCGGGGGTCTTCGAAGGACTGCTGGCAGGGCGCCGGGATTGATCTGACAGCGCGTTCTCGCCGCGCCTGAGCCATTTGTAGCCGGTCTGCCGGCTGATGTTAAAGCGCTGGCACAACTCGGTCATCGTCAGCGTGTCCTGACTGGCCAGATGAACAAATTCCTGTCTGAGGCTCATGGTGTCTCTTGCGTTCCAGGGCATGGTCGGGACCGGGCGTTTTAATACCCGGAAGTGTCAACCATGTCCCCGCACACCTGTCAGCTATGTCTCCGGTCTATACAC
>NZ_JABBGJ010000124.1 GCF_012927345.1 Paraburkholderia polaris | reverse complement strand
TCCACGGGTGAGTAGACCGTGGGAATTGCACCCACGGCCCCTCTCAGAACCGGACGTGAACCTCTCGATTCATCCGGCTCCCATCATCCAGCCTTTGGCAAACATCCCAGTTTCCAATGCACGAAGGCATTTTGAAACTTCCGCGCAAGCCGCCCAAGAGCGTGCCCTGCTCTGGTTTTATGCCGAGCAAGATGTTTGTACTTACGCATCATCCAGCGTGTCAGGTACGCATTCACGTGTTTCCACACGGCGGACATAGCCGATCCGTAGAACCGACTGTAGTACTGATGCCAGCCCCGGAGTACCGGATTGAACATGGCCGACAGATCGGCCAGGCTCTTGTCACATTTCAGCTGAAGGTGCCACCCGCGTATGGTTTGCCGCATCGCTTTGAGCGCGTCACGACTGACAGACGGGGCGAAGTTCACGTAGATGCGGCCATACTTGTCGACCGCTTTGCGCGGTCGGAAGGTATAACCAAGAAACGTGAATTGCACACACGGGAAGTCTCCCTGCCGATTGATGTCCTTGCAGTACACAATCCGCGTTTTCTCAGGATGCAGTTCGAGTCCACACTGCCTGAAGCGCTCACCAACCCTCGCCAACGCATACCTGGCTTGCGCCAGACTTCGGCAATGAATGACCCCGTCATCTGCATAGCGACAGAAACGCACGCTCTTAAGATGTCGGCTTACCCAATTGTCAAAGGCGTAGTGCAGAAACAGGTTGGCCAGCAAAGGACTGACGACTCCGCCTTGCGGCGTGCCGCGTGTCCGCTCCACAAGCGTGCCGTCCGGCGCTTGCATCGGCGCTTTCAGCCAACGCTCGACGTACAGCAGCACCCATGGCGTCTGGCAATGCTTCTTGAGCGCCCGCATGAGCAACTCGTGATCGATGTTATCAAAGAGGCCTTTGATATCGAACTCGACCACCCAGTCATATTCCCAGCTTCGCCTCCGCACCATGGCAATCGCGTCGTGCGCTGAGCGCCCGGGACGATAACCATAGGAATTGGCGTGAAACACGGGGTCGATGACTGGCTCAAGCAGACGCTTGACCACCGTTTGCGCCACCCTGTCCGCAACCGTCGGTATACCTAACATGCGCACCCCGCCAGACTTCTTCGGGATGGGCACGCCTTTGACTGGAGGTGGAAAGTAGCTCCCGGAACACAAACGGTTCCAGAGCTTGTACAGGTTGTCGCTCAGGCGACTCTCGAAATGCGCCAGAGTTTCGCGATCTATGCCTGCCGATCCTCCGTTTGCTTTAACACTTTGATAAGCTTCCCAGACAAGCGCCTTAGGAATGTCATACGGCTTGGTCATTGGGCTGCGCTCCTCCCGCTTACACGGTTGACACAACCCAACGCCCGGATGACGCAGCCCCTTCGCTCCACCACCATTACAGCGGCTTCATCACTACTACGAGCTGCTCCGTCCCTTGGTGGCGCATCGCTACTGTCGGCCTCGCCTTTCGGGCTTGTGCCTTTCGCTTTACATCGCCACCGAAGGTTCCCGCAGTTCAGCGTAAGAGCCAGGATCAGGCTGACGCTGCCTCTATGCCGGACACCGCCTGGCCCGTAAGCAGGTAACGGCCAGACTAATCGTGGGGCAACATCACTCCCCAGTTTTGATGTCGTCTGAGTAGTTTCGACACTTGAACGGCAGTTCACGGTTGTTCGTCTTCCTGATCCATACCTGATGCCTCCTGGCACCTTTTCCATAACGCTCACGACCCTGGCTTTTGACCAGCGCCGCTTATGGTGGTTTGCAACCCGCTCCTGCAAGCCGATTGCGAGGGGCCAACCCTCATCTCCTACGCCGCTTGCTGCGGCACACTAATGTCCCAGCACCACACCTGGTTTGGGCCATCGGCACGATGTGTCGTGAGCGTGCGTGGTTGCGCAGCCTTCGCACGGCCCCGACGCTGGCCCTGTCCCGCCGCTTTCAGGATCCGGTAGAACGTCGATTCGCTGGCCAGATAAACCCCTTCGTCGGCCAGCTTCGGCACGATCTGGTGCGGCGTCAGGCTCGCGTAACCCGGGCGGTTGGCCGCATCAAGCACGGCCTGACGCTGCGCCTCACTCAATTTGTTGGGCGGCGCCTCACGTTCTGCCTGAATACGCCCGTCCTGCGGC
>NZ_JABBGJ010000123.1 GCF_012927345.1 Paraburkholderia polaris | reverse complement strand
GAAAAGCCTTCGCTAGACTGAATCTGAGTTTTTCTCGCCAGGCAGGCGAGCTCGGCGTGTCTTCCCATGTTCACCAAACCTTTAGGATCTACAAAGCCATGGCAAATCCAAAACTTGAAGTCCTGACGCCTGCAAACTCGCAGATCATCTTCATCGACCAACAGCCGCAAATGGCTTTTGGGGTCCAGTCCATCGACCGTCAGGTACTTAAGAACAACGTAGTAGGCCTCGCGAAGGCCGCGCGAGTGTTCAACATTCCTACCACTATTACGACAGTGGAATCCGAAAGCTTCTCGGGATACACGTACCCGGAGTTGCTGGACGTGTTTCCGGAGCACAAAGTGCTCGAACGCTCGTCCATGAATTCGTGGGACGACCAGAAGGTTCGTGATTCGCTCGCTGCAAATGGCCGAAAGAAAGTCGTGGTGGCAGGTCTGTGGACCGAGGTGTGCAACAACACGTTTGCGCTATGCGCCATGGCCGAAGGTGACTACGAAATCTATATGGTCGCCGACGCATCGGGTGGCACGTCGAAGGACGCGCATGACTATGCGATGCAGCGCATGATTCAGGCCGGCGTGGTTCCGATGACCTGGCAGCAGGTGCTGCTCGAATGGCAACGCGATTGGGCGCACAAAGAGACTTACAACGAAGTCATGGCGATTGCCAAAGAGCATTCGGGGGCGTACGGGATGGGTGTGGACTATGCCTATACCATGGTGCACAAGGCTCCCCAGCGCACGACGGGGACGCACGAGGTTCTGGCAGCGGTGCCTGCAAAGAAGTAAACAGTCGCGACGAGCGCCCGCTTCCCATGAATAGCTCCGCGCGTGAAAAGCGGAGCGCTCCCAACGAGGATCGCCATGACTTCCAATACTTCCGCGCCGACGCCGGCCGAAGTTGTCTTCTTCAACGGCAAGATCGCCACGCAGGACGACAAGCGCTCTTTCGCCGATGCGCTCGCCGTCGCGAATGGCCGTGTTATCGCTTCGGGGTCTCGCGAAGTCGTAATGCGTCACGCGAACCACAACACGCGGCAGATTGACCTCAAAGGGCGAACGGTCATTCCTGGTCTCAACGATTCCCACCTGCACATCATTCGCGGCGGACTGAACTTCAACATGGAATTACGCTGGGACGGCGTGCCCTCGCTGGCGGACGCGCTCGACATGCTGAAGAAGCAGGTGGCCCGCACACCGGCACCCCAGTGGGTGCGCGTGGTGGGCGGCTGGAACGAATTCCAGTTCGCCGAGCGGCGTGCTCCAACGCTCGAAGAAATCAACGCGATTGCGCCGGACACACCGGTTTTCATCCTGCACCTGTATGACAGCGCGCTGTTGAATGCGGCAGCGCTGCGGGCCGTCGGCTACACGAAGGACACGCCCAATCCTCCAGGCGGCGAGATCCAGCGCGACAAGCGCGGCAATCCGACCGGCATGCTCATTGCACGTCCGAACGCCGGGCTCCTGTACGCGACGCTGGCGAAAGGTCCGAAGCTCGCGCTGGAGGATCAGCGCAACTCCACGCGCCATTTCATGCGTGAACTGAACCGGCTCGGTGTGACGAGTGCGATCGACGCAGGCGGCGGCTATCAGGCCTATCCGGATGACTACGCTGTCATCATGGACATGGCGAAGAACAGCGAACTGACGGTGCGTATCGCCTACAACCTGTTCACGCAGAACGCCAAAAAGGAGATCGAAGATTTCGCGAAGTGGGTAAAGATGACGAAGCCCGGCGAAGGCGACGATTTCCTGCGCGTCAACGGCGCCGGCGAAATGCTGGTGTTTTCAGCCGCAGACTTCGAAGACTTTCTCGAACCGCGGCCGGATCTGCCGGACACGCTCGAAGACGAACTGGAAGCCGTCGTGAAGCTGCTGGTGGCGAACCGCTGGCCGTTCCGTCTTCACGCGACTTACAACGAGTCGATCGAGCGCTTCCTGAATGTGTTCGAACGCGTGAACGCCGAGATTCCGTTCAACGGACTGCGCTGGTTCTTCGACCACTGCGAAACCATCACGCAACAGAATATCGACCGTGTGCGCGCGCTCGGCGGCGGCATTGCGATCCAGCACCGGATGGCCTATCAGGGCGAGTATTTCATCCAGCGATACGGTGAAGAGGCCGTGAAGCGCACGCCGCCTATTCGCCACATGCTCGATGCCGGGTTGCCCGTTGGCGCGGGGACGGACGCGACGCGCGTCGCGAGCTTCAACCCGTTCGTTTCGCTGTACTGGATGGTGTCGGGCAAGAC
>NZ_JABBGJ010000122.1 GCF_012927345.1 Paraburkholderia polaris | reverse complement strand
ATTATGCGGCTGGCTCGCCTGTACCGAAACCCGGCGTGACGGTAACCGACCTCGCCGTGGGTATTTACCACAACTTCTAGACATCGCAGCCGGAAGCGGTGCAATAAAAACAGGGCGTCGGACAAAACATCCAACGCCCTATTTATTTAGGTAACCAAATTGTTTTTCGTATTTATTTAAGACTCATTTGGCAGAACGCCCCGCATCAGCACTCGACAACATTCAACGCCAGCCCACCACGCGAGGTCTCCTTGTATTTCGTCTTCATATCAAGGCCGGTCTGCCACATCGTACGGATGACCGAGTCGAGCGACACCTGGTGATCACCGGCGCCCTGAAGTGCCATGCGGGCGGCATGAATAGCCTTCACCGCACCCACGGCGTTGCGTTCGATGCAGGGAATCTGCACTCGCCCGCCGACGGGGTCGCAGGTGAGTCCGAGATGATGCTCCATGGCAATCTCAGCGGCGTGCTCGACCTGCGAAGGCGTGCCGCCCTGTACAGCCGCAAGCCCGGCCGCCGCCATTGAACAGGCCACGCCAACTTCTCCCTGACACCCGACCTCCGCGCCCGAAATTGAGGCGTTCCGTTTGTACAGAGAGCCGATTGCCGCTGCGGTCAGCAGGAAATCACAAACGACTGCCGGCCCGGCAGGTCCATGAAAACGATCAAAGTAATGCAACACCGCAGGGATGATTCCAGCCGCGCCGTTGGTTGGCGCGGTGACTACCCGTCCACCCGCCGCGTTCTCTTCGTTCACCGCCATTGCGAACAGCGAGACCCAATCCAGAGCAACCAGCGGATCCGCCGCAGCCTCCGCTTCAAGAGCGTGTAGCGTTCGGTAAAAACCCGGTGCCCGTCGGGCAACGCCAAGCGGACCCGGGAGCGGCTTCGCAGCCTCATCGTTGTCCACGCCGCAGCCGCGCTTGACACAGGCCTGCATCGCGTGCCAAAGGTGGAGGATGCCAGTCGTAATGTCATCATCGTCCCGTTGCACGGCCTCGTTCGCGCGCATTAACTGGGCGATGGACAGCCCACTTTCGACGCATCGGGCAAGCAGCGTGGCGCCTGAGTCAAATGGAAACGGAACCGTGCGCGCTTGCTGATCGCCCTCACACATGTTTTCGACCACGAATCCGCCACCAGTCGAAAAGTAGGTTGCACCGAGAACCAACTCGCCTGCTTCATCACTGGCGCTGAAGCGAATCGCGTTCGGGTGCTCAGGCAGAGCGCGGCGATTGAAGCGGATATGTTCGTGTGGCCGCAAGACAAGCTCGTGCCGGGCCATGAGCATCAGTCTGCCGCTCGCACGAACGGCTGCGATTCGCGCGCTGATCGTCGACGGATCGATCGTGTCCGGCTGCTCACCCATGAGTCCGAGCAGCGCACCGACATCGCTGCCGTGCCCACGGCCGGTTGCGCCTAGCGAGCCAAACAGATCGACCTGCACAGTCCGCACGCGCGGTAAGCGATCACATCGTTCGAGACGTTCCGCGAACATCCTTCCCGCCCGCATCGGCCCCACCGTGTGCGAGCTCGACGGACCAATGCCAATCCTGAACAGATCGAATACACCGACCATCGGCGCCTCCGTCGCGTGGCTCATTTAAGGTACGTCTCCGCGAGACGAACCCAGATGCTCGCGCCGACCGGAATCGCTTCGTCGTTGAAGTCGTATCCAGGGTTGTGTATGTGACAGCCGTGCCACTCACCCTCGCCGTTGCCAATTGCGATATAGCAGCCTGGCAGCGCTTCTAGCATCCATGCGAAGTCCTCACTGCCGTTGCCGCCGCGAGGCAGCGCGGTCAGCACATTTTCGGCGCCCAGCAAATCAATCAGAACCTGCTGGAAGAAACGCGTTTCGTTTGCATGATTGACCAGCACCGGGACCAGCCGCTGATAGTTGATGGTCGCTTCGACACCGAACACAGCCGCCTGGGCGGCGACGATTTCCCTGATTCGTCGCTCGATAAGATCGCGCGTGTTCGGACTCTTCGCACGAACGTTCAGCGTGATTTCCGCGACGTCAGGAATAACGTTGAACGTAGTCCCTGCCTTCATGATCCCGGTGCTCACCACGCACGATTCGCCGGGCTCGACGTTGCGCGACGCGATCGTCTGAACGGCCATCACGATTGCCGCGGCAGCGATGACCGGGTCTTTGGTGAACTGGGGCATGGCGCCATGTCCACCAACCCCTTTTAGCGTGATGTCGACACGGTCGGACGACGACATCACCGGACCCGGTACCGCAAGTACCTTGCCGAGCGGCAGGCCGGGCATATTGTGCATGGCGTAGACCGCGTCGCAAGGAAAGCGTTCGAACAGGCCATCTTCCATCATGGCCCGTGCGCCGCAGAGGTTTTCCTCGTC
>NZ_JABBGJ010000121.1 GCF_012927345.1 Paraburkholderia polaris | reverse complement strand
TCGAGCGACTGAAAGCGGGTGTAAGAGCGAAGGTGGAACATCCGTTTCGGGTGCTGAAGTGTCAGTTTGGCTATCTGAAGGCGCGGTATCGAGGATTGGCGAAGAACACGGCTCAGATCGAAACGCAGTTCGCGCTGGCTAATCTGTGGATGGCGCGCAAGATGCTGTGAAGCGCAACGAAGGCCGAAGGCGTGCGGTAAAGGCGAGGCGCGGACCGCCAGGATGCGACCGGTAGCGCTCCACCGCAGTCGCAGGTGACGATGTGATCTTCGCTCCATTGTGCGAGCTGGAAATCCAAAGCAGAAACGGGTTGTTCAGACCTTCCTAAGCAATAATCTTCATGATCGAAAGTGTCTTTGTGCAGGATTAAAAAGCTGGATTTGCAGCTTGAATGCAGGAGCGCTGTCCCATGTGCATCGTTGGCGCCAGCAGCGCGCTGGCGTTTGCAAGTCCAATCACCACCTTGGCAGTGAGCGGAGCATGACGTGGCGAGTCTCAGTTCTCCGCCACGGCGCTGTCGGGAAACTTTTGAACCGCTCTGCGACCGACCAACGACAGGGCGCCGAGCGTGAGGATCGCGGCGCCAGCCGGCACAACGGAGGTGAGGACAATATCGCGCACCGGCCAACCGAGCGACAGCAAGCCTCCCCCAATCGCCGGCCCCACGAAGGAACCGACCCGCCCGATTGCATGCCCCCAGCCAACCCCGGTTGCGCGGATCTCCGGCGGATAGAAAGCGACTGCGAGCGCGGTCTGGCCCATGATGCCGTTGACCAGACCGGCACCGATCACACCGATGAACAGCAGCACAATGCCTGGCGTCACCGCTACCTGACTAAGGCTGCCGATGCTGATAATCACCAGCAGCAGCCCCAGAACCAGAGCCGATTTCACTCTGAGCCTGCCGGCAAGCGTCATCACCGCGACAGCCCCGGTCATCAGGATGTTGCCGCTTAGACCACCAATACTGAAGGCAGCCATGCCGACCGACGCATGGTCCGCTGAGAAGCCGAAATCCACCAGCAGCGTCGGCACCCAGAACAGCAGTGCATAGACGTCCATGAAGATCAGGAATGAAAACAGCCACAGCAGGCACGTGTAGGCGCCCAGACCATTTTCGAACAGCGCCTTGAGCGGGTTTGACACACGCACGGCTGCGACATCGGTTACGACCGGGCTGCGCGCCGCGAGGATGCGAAAAAACACGGGAACCAGCAGGAAAGGAAGGACACCGCCAGTCACGAAGATAGATTGCCAGCCGAAGTGACCCATCAGAGGGCCACCGGCCACGCCGCCCGTGACTGCGCCCACGGACATGCCGGTCGTAATGAGCAAGGACGCCGCCACCTTATGCTTCGCGCCCATGATGCCGGCCGCCGCCGTAATGGCGATCGGCAACGCCGCGCCCAGACCGATGGCCGCCGCGAGGCGCATGACGGACAAACTGGCGATATTGTTCGCATAGGTGGTCAGCAGCGTGCTACCGGCGAATAGCACAACGCTGGCGACACCAATGGAACGGTGCCCGAAACGTTGAGCGAGCGGTCCGGAAACCATGAAACCGATCGCCGCGCCAATGTTCGTCGCCACAAAAACGGTGGTGAAGAGCGCCGGCGCCAGGTGCCATTCATGAGCGAGCATGGGCACGACAAAGGAGATCGACGTGGTGTTGAATCCGTCTAGAACGATAACCAGGAAGCACACCAGCAGAGCCAGCACGTGCCCTGCCCGGCGTGTTTTCGCCAAGCCGCCTTCTATCGACGGTTTCGGGTCTTTCGCATTCATCGAATCATCTCCTTTGCGACTTGTTCACGGGCACGCGACCCGGCTGAAATGCAGTAGCCAGACGTGAACAAACGCCTGTTGAACTGAAGCACAACCATGGGTTCAGGCCCGGGTAAACGCCGCGATACGCTGCTGCAGCGCGGGGGTAAAAATGCGCTTGGGAAGCATGCAATGGCACTGTCAGGTTGATCTGGAGGCGGCGGTAGAATGAAGTGATGAAGAAAACTAAATCGCTTTATCACGGTCACCGCTTCCCTGCTGTCGTCATCAGCTGCGCGGTTCGGTGGTATTTCCGGTTCAGCCTGAGCTTGCGCGACGTCGAGGAGTTGTTGCTCGAGCGCGGCGTCGTGGTCACGTACGAAACGATCCGTTGCTGGTGCGACAAATTCGGCGCTGAATTCGCCCGGTGCGCCAAAGCGGCGCGGCCCAGGCCGGGCAGCATATGGCATCTGGACGAGATGTTCGTCACGCTGCGCGGTAAGCCGTATCTGTTGTGGCGAGCGGTCGACGAGCATGGTGCTGAGCTCGACGTGCTGGTGCAAAAGCGACGCGATAAGGCCGCGGCAACGCGCTTCTTCCTGAAGGTGCT
>NZ_JABBGJ010000120.1 GCF_012927345.1 Paraburkholderia polaris | reverse complement strand
TGTTGATTTGCACGGAATCCTGACCCGGGATTTGCATTGAATTCTGACCCACCCGTTGGACCAGCTTTGCGGGTTATTCGGTGGGTGTCTGGGTCTTCTTTCTCTCCTTCTTTGGCTGTGTCGTGCTGTTTCTGAAACGATAGCTATCGTTGCCTGTTTCTACAATGTGGCAGTGGTGCGTGAGCCGGTCGAGCAGCGCCGTCGTCATCTTTGCATCGCCGAACACACTGGCCCACTCAGCGAAGCTCAGGTTGGTGGTGATGATGATGCTGGTTCGTTCGTAGAGCTTGCTGAGCAGGTGGAACAGCATGGCACCACCGGTCTGGCTGAACGGCAGATAGCCGAGCTCGTCGAGAACCACAAGATCGGCATACATGAGTCGTGTGGCGAGTTGTCCGGGCTTGCCCACGAGCTTCTCCTGTTCGAGCGCATTGACCAGTTCGATGGTGGAGAAGAAGCGCACGCGGCGTCGATGGTGCTCGAGGGCCTGCACACTGATCGCGGTTGCCAGATGGGTCTTTCCAGTGCCAGGCCCGCCCACCAGGACGATGTTGTGCGCCGAGTCGATGAACTCACACTGGTACAACTGGCGCACCAGCGCTTCGTTGGCGTCGCTGCAACTGAAGTCGAAGCCGCCGATGTCGCGATACGCCGGGAAGCGTGCCGCCTTCATCTGATACGCGAGTGAACGCACTTCGCGCTCTGCGATTTCCGCCTTGAGCAACCCGGCAAGCACCAGCGAAGCCGACTTGTAGGCCGGCGAGTCCTGCGCGGCGAGCTCGCCTAACGCCTGTGCCATACCGTGCAGCTTGAGTGACTTGAGCATCTGCATCATGACGTCAGGCTGCATGATCGTCCTCCCGATTCCTCAGGCGGTCGTAGCGGCCCACGTTGGCCTGTGGCTCAACCTTCAGTGCGAAGGCCTGTGGCGTCTGCAGCGGCGGCACAGGCGGGCTGTCGAGCAGCCGGCTCAGGATGTTCAGCACCGTCTGCTTGTTCGGTGCGCCGGCCTCGAACGCCAGCTCGACTGCAGTGAGCACCATCTGTTCATCGTGCAGCAGGACCAGCGCCAGAATCTCGACCATCTCCCGGTCGCCTCCGGGGCGCTTCAGCAGCACGCCCTGCAACTTGCGGAAGCCATCCGGAAACTCGGCGAAGGGTGCACCGTTGCGAAGCGCTCCCGGTTTGCGCTGCAGGACTGCCAGGTAGTGACGCCAGTCGTAAATGGTTTCGCCGTGGTCATGGCTGCGGTTGATACAGCGCTCGTGCTCGGCAATCACCTGGCCTTCGGCGACGAACACGAGTCTGGCTGCGTAGACGCGCAGACTGATGGGCCGGTTGGCGAACGACGCCGGCACGCTGTAGCGGTTGCGCTCGAAGTTCACAAGGCAGGTCGGCGAGACGCGTTTGGTGTGTTCAACGAAACCATCGAACGGCTGGCCTACCGGCATCAGGTGTGGCCGCTCGGCCGACCACGCGTCCCAGATCGTCATGTCCTGTTCGGGATGCCGCGTCTGCTGCCACAGCAGCACACACTGGTCGGCCAGCCAGTCGTTGAGCGCGGCCAGCGAGCCAAACGTCGGCACCTTCTGCCAGAGCCGGTGGCGACTGTCCTGGACGTTCTTCTCGATCTGCCCCTTCTCCCAGCCAGAAGCGACGTTGCAGAACTCGGCGTCAAACAGGTAGTGGCTCACCATTGCACTGAAACGCGCATTGACCTCGCGGACCTTGCCGGGGCGCACCCTGTCGACGGCGGTCTTCATGTTGTCGTAGATGCCGCGGCGGGGAATGCCGCCCCACGCGACGAACGCGTGATGATGCGCGTCGAACAGCATCTCGTGGGTCTGCAGCAGATAGGCGCGCAGGAAGAAGGCACGACTGTGGCTGAGCTTGAGCTGTGCCACCTGCAGCTTGGTGCGCTCGCCGTTGATAACGGCCCAGTCCTCGCTCCAGTCGAACTGGAACGCTTCGCCAGCGGCAAACCGGAGGGGAACGAATGTCCCACGCCCGGTCGTCTTTGCCTGCTCGTGCTGCTCCTGTCGCCAGCGCCGGGCAAACGCCGCGACACGATCATAGGAGCCAGTAAAGCCCAGCACGCAGAGGTCCGCGTGAATCTGCTTGAGGGTTCTACGCTGTTTGCGGGGCCGCGTCGCCTCGGTCTTTAGCCAGCCAGCAAGCTTCGCAGCAAACCCGTCGAGCTTGCTGGGGCTGTGGCGTTCGGGATAGGCGGGCAGTACGGTGCCGGCCCGTATGTAGCGTCTGACCGTGTTTCTGGACACGCCCAGCCGTTTGGCAATCTCGCGCAACGACACATGATCGCGAAAGTGCCAGCGTCGGATGATGCTCAATATAGCCACGTCGATCACTCCGTTCCCCCGCCCGTTGCCGAGCAGGTCAGTGTTCTACGTGGGTCAATATTCGATGCAAATTACTACGCAGGGTGGGTCAGGATTCCGTGCAAATCAACA
>NZ_JABBGJ010000012.1 GCF_012927345.1 Paraburkholderia polaris | reverse complement strand
GCCGCGGTCTGGGCAACGGCGAGAACTACACGAGGGTTCTGGAGCCGCTGGCCGACAAGCTGAACGCAGCGCTAGGCGCATCGCGCGCAGCCGTCGATGCGGGTTTCGTGCCGAACGACTATCAGGTCGGCCAGACCGGCAAGATCGTCGCGCCGCAGTTGTACATCGCGGTCGGCATTTCGGGTGCGATCCAGCATCTGGCCGGTATGAAAGACTCGAAGGTGATCGTCGCGATCAACAAGGACGCGGAAGCGCCGATTTTCAGCGTCGCCGATTACGGTCTGGTGGGCGATCTGTTCGCGCTCGCGCCGGAACTGGCAGAAGCGCTGTAAAGACACAAACATCCGTCGCCGCAACGCAGCCCTATCACCGAACCGTTCTTCCAGCCGTATCGGTCCGGTATCAGGGCGTGCAGTCAACGTCAGCGAGTAAATCAGTCAACCTGACGGCGGCGGACTTCAACTCCGGTATGACTCGTTTTCGAATCGCCGTCATGTCCGGAGCCAGTTCCACTGCCCCGCAATTGAGCGTCATCAATGTACGCGACTGCCCAACCATCAACGGGAGTGCTATCCCGTACGCGTTTCGCTGGTACTCGCCGACCGCCATGCACACCCCGGAATGCCGGAGATCATCGAATGCCGTGTCGAGATTCTTCCGGACAGCGCCAGCCTGGTCGCCGGCGGCCTCAAGCAGCGCGGCAACGAGCGGCTCACGCTCAGACTCCGGCAACGCGCACAAGTAGGCGCGGCCGACCGGACGCCGCACGTTGACGACGTTTCGGCGCCGTCAGGGGATTTTGCCGAGTCCGGCGGTGAAGCTGTTGGAGCAACTCCGGCAGTTGACTGCCATACAGCGCTAAGCGCCTGCGTAAAACTAAGAGCGCCCACGCCCTCTTTCAACGCTCAATTGCACAGCGGCCCTGCTTTCACATCGATGTGAAAGCAGGGCCGCTGTGCAACGATGCGGATCAAACGGGTGCGAGACAATCGCTCGCACCGTCGCCTGTTAATGGCCGAAGTTGGCGACCGGAGCCGAGTAAGAGCTCGGCGTCGTTTCGGTGCGGCTGCCTGCTTGTGACGACCCGTTCGTTGCCATTCCATAACCGGTGGTTTGAGCGGTGCCGTTTTGTGCCGCGACGCGCGCCTCGGCTGCCTGAATGTTCGCCGGGTAATCGTCGACATTCGCCGTCGCCGGGTTGTAGCCGGCTTTTTCCAGCTGGACCAGCTCAGCGCGCACCTGGGCGCGGGTCACCGGCTGGTAGGATTGGGCAAACGCAGCGAGCGGCGCAGTGATGAGAGCGGCGATAACAACAGCTTCGATCAGGGATTTCATGACGACAACCTCCAGAGTTTGTTTTTTGGCGTACTGCAAACCTGTTTGTTTGCAGTCGATAGAGATAGTGTAGGAGCCAGCGGATATAGGGTAAACCCCTAACACATGAATTCACTGTTGCTAGAATCGGCACAATCGCCACGGAAGGTTATTGAAAGGTCGGCGATGCAATGCACGCGGTGCGGTGTCAGCCACGAACACGCTGGGCTGCACTAACGGGCTAGATACTGGGTGTCCAGCGATGCTTTCTCATAACGCTCAGCATTTGGTCCAACGGAATCGCATGCGCAGTACGCCCTTGAAACCCCGTCATCGTTTCGGCGGCGAATAGCGAATTGAGAATAGCTTCTTCAACGGCTTCGGCCGCAGCCCGAAAGAGCTGGCTCATACAAAAAGGGGCAAGTGTCTCGACCGTCCATGCGGGTTGGTCTAGCGTAAGGTGGTTCGCTGTCGAAAAGGCGAGGTAAATATCACCGCTTGAATTTGCGCCTATGCCCCCCGCTTTGGCTAAGCCAACGGTTGCACGTTTGGCTAAGCGCTGACATTGTATGGGGAGCAACGGGGCATCGGTTGCCAGCACAACAATGATTGAGCCTGAATCTGCCGCCGCCCGTTCCGGGGATGGGACAACATCTACGCCCAGTTCGCGGCCCACTGGCACACCGCCGACGCACAGCAATTCTCGCGCACCGTAGTTCGTCTGCACCAGGGCCCCTACTGTATACCCGCGAGGCGTAACCCGCGATGCGGTGCCCGTGCCGCCCTTAAACTCGTGGCACACCATACCTGTACCCCCGCCCACATTTCCCTCCGCGATCGGACCGCTGGCCGCGCTTGAGAGCGCTTCGAACGCCATCGCCTTCGTTACAGGCATGCTGTCAATATCGCTGATAAAACCATCCCACGTTTCTGCGACGACTGGCAAATGAACGACGAGGGGCTGCTCGAGACTACGCTCGGCGCTCTTGCTATGAGTGATTGCATGTTCGCAGACAGCATCTCTCACTGTACCGACCGAATATGTGTTTGTTATACAAATTGGGGCCGAGACTAGTCCCTGTTCGTCTATCCAGAGTGTTCCCGTCATTTCGCCATAACCATTGAAGGAATGAACGCCTGCGAACACGGAGTCTCGATAGATCGCTGATCGAGGCCAAATTGCTGTCACGCCAGTGTGCGCAATGGAAGGGGTGTCCCGATTCAAAGTGGAATAGCCTACCAGGACACCCGCAACATCGGTAATAGCATTCCACCGACCGGTAGGCAGCGTCCCGGTAATGATTCCCAACTCGCGCGATCTTGCTCGATTCATACATGCTCCGTTTGACATGGTCGCAGGACTGAGTCATGCGTTGATAAATTGGCTAGAAGAAAGCTTGCTGCTCGGCCCCGACGATCCGATTGTTCAGTTCCGCCCAGGGCCAATACAGCCGATACGCTAAACGGGTCAGCGCCCCGCCTTTAGTTGCGTCCACAACCTGTTTTCAAGGCGCATGATCTCCGCCGGCAAAGGCAAGGACAGCGTCAACGATTTCATCCTGTCCGCCTCAGGGTAGACCGCATCGTTCTTAAGAATCTCCGCCTTCACATAAGTGCGCGCGGCGGCGTTAGCGTTCGGATAGAAAACCTGATTGGTAATCGCGGCGCTCACTTTAGGCTGAAGGATGTAGTTGATCCATTGCATCGCGGCTTCCGGGTGAGGCGCATCTTTGGGAACACCCATCAAATCGAACCACAGCACGCCATCGCCTTTCGGAATGACATAGCGAAGCTCGTACGAGCGGTGCGCCTCCTCTGCACGCCGTTTGGCGATGCCGACGTCGCCTGACCACGCCAGCGCGATGCAAACATCGTTATTGGCCAGGTCGTTGATGTAGCCGGAAGAATTGAACTGGGTGATGTACGGACGAATCGTCTTGAATAGCTGATATACCGCCTGATAGTCAGCAGGGTTGGTGCTATTGGGATCCTTATGCAGGTAGATCAGTCCAACTGAGAAGGTATCCTCCGGCGAGTCGAGTACGGAGACACCGCAGGATTTAAGTTTGGATAAATATTGCGGATTAAACAGCAACTCCCAACTATCGTAAGGTGCGTCCTTGCCGAGTATTTGCGTCACTTTCGTGGCGTTGTAGCCAATGCCGTCCGTGCCCCATGACCATGGCACCGTGTATTGATTGCCTGGGTCGGCCGAGGCAAGCATTTTCATGAGCTCGGGATCCAGATTGGCGAGATTGGGAATCTTGCTCTTGTCAAGTTTCCGATAGACGCCCGCCTGGATCTGTTTGGCAGCATAGGCAGACGACGGCACCACTACGTCGTAGCCCGATGAACCGCTTAGGAGCTTGGCCTGCAAGGTGTCGTCGCCGTCGTAGACGTCGTAGCGCGTGTGAATACCCGTTTCCTTTTCGAACCCCGACACGGTGTCGTCGGCGATATTGTCCGACCAGTTATAAACATTCAGTTCTTCTGCTTTGGCATGATTGGCGCTCATAGCCATCACGCCCAATGTTGCGAGAATTCCTGTGATGAGACAGCGGGGAGACATAGTGGCCTTCCGATTTGAAAGAAGAGTCGTGTGTAAGTGGGAAACGGGTCAGTCGGCAACACGATGCGCGGCTGGATGTGCGTCGCGGCGCCAGCCGACTTGCTCCAGTGCCTTCAGCAGTCGCGTGGCGCCGAGCGCGTGGACGTGAACGCCTTGTCCCTCCATATCGTCGGCCGCGAACAGCGCGTTAAGAATCGCTTCTTCAACTGCTTCTGCGGCCGCGACGAATAGCGGAGAAATGAAATCACCGCTGACGGCACGCAGGCTCATGAGAGGCTCGCCCGGCGTGCTGTAATCCGCCGGCGGGATGCCGCGGTTGCCTACCGAGAACGCGACGAAGATGTCGCCGCTCGCATACTCGGTGCCGCCGCCCACGCGCGCCAGCCCGATGCTCGCGCGTCGCGCCAGCTGCTCGCACTGGTGAGGGAGCAGCGGCGCGTCGGTGGCCAGCGTCACCACGATCGACCCCATCCCCGGGACGCCCGCCTGTCGTGCCTCGAACGGCGACGGCACCTCCCGCAGCACGTCACCGACGGGGTAGCCGGCCACGCGAAGCGCTTCGCGGCGGCCGTAGTTGGCCTGGACCAACGCGCCAACGGTCCAGCCGCCCTCACGCGGTTCCAGTCTGCGTGAGCTCGTTCCGATGCCACCTTTGAATTCATGGCAGATCATGCCGGTACCACCGCCGACCGATCCCTCGGCGACCGGTCCGCTCGTCGCCTGCGCCTGCGCCTCGTGAACGTGCACCGCGGTGACATGCTGTCCCCATATGTCGTTCAGTACCCCATCGAAAGTTTCCAGCACGACAGGCATGCACCAGTACTGGCTACCGCCGACCGATGTGCGCTCGGCGGCGACGAGCGCATCGCGGACTACGCCGACGCTATGCGTGTTCGTGTAAGCGATGGGCGTGGACAGCAGACCGGACTCGCGTATCCATTCCAGGCCGGTCGCGTCGCCGTTTCCGTTGAGTACGTGACAGCCGGTGAAACATGGCTCGAACCGGGCGATGCCGGGGCGCGGCTCGATGATCGTCACGCCGGTTCGAATCGAAACTTCTGCCCGGTTCTCGACCAGTGTTCGATGACCGACTCTGACGCCTTGCACGTCGGTAATGCCGTTGAACGGACCGGGCGTGCCGTGACCGATTCGAACACCGATATCTCTGATACCCATACCCTTTTCTCCTGTGTCGCTGCGAGCAAGCCCGTCGGCATGTCTGCGTTGGGGTACTGCGATACTAGGGTGCGGGGCTGCGGATGAAAATCAGACCGAAGGGCTAGAACAACGGTGCGATCTAACCTTTAAGGGGTAGTTGGGAGATATCGGCAGACAGCTTGAAGTCTCAGACGCGGCGTTCCATCAACGGCTTGGACGACTGGCTGAAAAGCTGGTACGACGCCCGCAATCGCTTTTGATAATTAGTTTCATCATTTATTCTGGCCGCATGAGGGCCATGTCGCGATAAGACAGGCTGCGCGAGCAAGTCGAAATATGATTAGGCTTGCTTATATAACTGGCGAATAGAACTGCGCGGCAACCGTTCGATCGACGCCGCCGTCATTCATCTGCCCCTTGCGGATCATGTGCATGAGTTCGACGCCTGCGTAGCCTCGCTTGATGACAGCCCGGCGGCGCCATTTCTGCCGCCCATCACCTGCCGGTCGCCTCTCGGACTCACGCCGAACCGCGCGCGATACGTCCGCGAAAAATGCGAAGGCGACTCGAATCCGCATGCAACGCAAATCGATGTGATCGACATGTCGGTCTGTTGCAGCAACTCGCGCGCACGGGTGAGGCGTAGTTGCAGATAGAAATGCGTCGGCGTGTCCTTCAGCGACGCGCAGAACAGCCGCTCCAACTGCCGCCGCGTCACGCTGATCTCCTCTGCGAGTTGGTCGGGCGTCAGCGGCTCTTCCATATGCTGTTCCATTGCGCCGATTACCTGAATCAGCTTGCGGTTGTGCACGCCGTAACGCGCCGCGATTTCCATGCGCTGATGGTCCGAACGCTGGCGGATCCGGCTCACGACAAACTGTTCCGAGACCGCCGAAGCCAACGCTGCGCCGTGCTTGCGGCCGATCAGGTCGAGCATCATGTCGATCGACGCCGTGCCGCCCGCACACGTGATGCGCCGCGCGCCGATTTCGAACAGCTCCTGACTTGCATTCAGCGAGGCATAGCGCTCGCGAAACGCCGACAACGCTTCCCAATGTACGGTCACGCTATCCGAGCCACCGAGGAGCCCGGCTTCCGCGAGGATGAAGCTGCCCGTATCGATGCCGCCGAGCGTCGCACCGGCACGCTCGAGCCGCTTCAGGCAATCGCCCAGCACGCGCGTATAGCAGGCGAGCGGCTCGAAGCCCGCGACGACGAACACCGTCTGCGTCTCACGGACATCGGCGATTGCCGTATCTGCGTTGATCGAAATACCGTTGCTGGCCGCGACCGGCGCGCCGTCGAGACTCAGAATGCGCCAGCGGTAGAGACCGCCGCGAAAGCGGTTCGCCACGCGCAACGGCTCGACCGCCGACATGAAGCCGATCGCCGAAAAACCCGGCAGCAGCAGGAACGACATATCTTCGGGCATCTTGCGCAGACTCGATCAGGAACACAAACCGCAAGCGGATGCGGGATTCCGGCCGAGCGTAGCAAGCAGCGCGTGAGCCGGCAAGGCGCACCAAAATTCACCACGCAAATTGATGCTGCACTGCAATGACGAACGATGCTGGTTTTCCCTCGTTGTCGCGTGGAAGCAAGAATGGGTCGCTGCCGGTCGCTTTGGCAGGAATATGGGGCATTAACGTTACGTCAATCGTGCAGTTCAAGCATTACTAAAGCCATATCGCGCAGGTCCGGGGGCCGCCCTGTTGTTCTCGTCGCGGCCGTGTCGAAACACGCTGTTTAACGTGTCAGAAGGGGGAACGTCATGAAGTCACGCGTCAAAGCCTTGCTTGCCCATCTTGCCTGTCTGGCGGCCGTCGCCGCTGCGTCGCCGGTACTCGCACAAGATCCCTCCGCCTGCCGCGCGGTGCATTTTGCCGACATCGGCTGGACCGACATCACGTCGACCACCGCGCTCGCCTCGACCGTATTCGAAGGGCTCGGCTATCAGCCTGTTACGACAGTCGCCTCGGTGCCGATATCGTTCGCCGGCCTGAAGAGCAAACAGCTCGACGTGTCGCTCGGTTACTGGTGGCCCGTGCAAGAGAAGGCGATTACACCGTTCGTCGATTCGAAATCGATTCAGGTGCTGCAACCGCCTAACATGACTGGCGCTAAAGCCACCTTCGCCGTGCCGAGTTACGAATACGACGCCGGGCTCAAGACTTTCGCCGACATTGCAAAACACCGCGATCAGCTCGACGGCAAGATCTATGGCATCGAACCTGGCAGCAGTGCGAACGCGGCGATTCAGAAAATGATCGCCAACAATCAGTTCGGCCTCGGCGGCTTCAAGCTGATTGAATCGAGTGAAGCGGGCATGCTGGTGTCGGTGGATCGCGCGATTCGCGAGAAAAAATGGGTGGTGTTTCTCGGCTGGGAACCGCATCCGATGAATATCCAGATCGATATGAAATACCTCACCGGCAGTGATGGCGTATTCGGTCCGAATGATGGCGAAGCACGCGTTTATACGCTGACGTCCCCCGACTTTCTGACGCGTTGCCCGAACGCGGGCAAGCTCGTGAGCAATCTGCGCTTTTCGACGCAACTGGAGAACGTGGTGATGCAGTCGGTGATGAACAAGGAGAAACCCACCGATGCCGCCAAAGCGTATCTGAAGAAGAACCCGCAAGTACTGGATGCGTGGCTCGCTGGGGTGAAGACCTATGACGGTAAAGACGGTTTGCCGGCGGTGAAGGCCTATCTCGGACTTTAACGCGGTCAGCTTTGACGCGGTCAGCTTTGACGCGGTCGGCTTCGACGCGGTCAGCTTTAACGCGGTCGGCTTCGACCCAAGGCTTTGACCCAGTCCGACCTGCATCCATCGAGTTGCGCATCTCAATCCACAGGAACTAGCAAGCATGAATCATGAAGTCATCGTGACCTGCGCGGTCACCGGCGCGGGCGATACGGTCGGCAGGCATCCGGCCATTCCCGTCACGCCGAAGCAGATCGCCGAAGCCGCTATCGAAGCCGCGAAAGCCGGCGCCACCGTTGCGCATTGTCACGTCCGCGATCCGAAGACCGGCCGCGGCAGCCGCGATCCGCAGCTGTATCGCGAGGTCGTTGACCGGATCCGCTCGTCCGGTACAGACGTCATCATCAATCTGACGGCGGGCATGGGCGGCGATCTCGAGATCGGTCCCGGCGAAGATCCCATGCGCTTCGGCGCGGGAACTGACCTCGTGGGCGGCTTGACGCGGCTCGCGCACGTCGAGGAACTGCTACCGGAAATCTGCACACTCGATTGCGGCACGCTCAATTTCGGCGACGGCGACTACATCTATGTGTCGACACCCGCGCAATTGCGCGCCGGCGCGCAGCGTATCCAGGAACTCGGCGTGAAGCCGGAACTGGAGATTTTCGATACCGGGCATCTGTGGTTCGCGAAGCAATTGCTCAAGGAAGGCTTGCTCGACGCGCCGCCGCTGTTTCAGATCTGCCTCGGCATTCCATGGGGTGCTCCAGCCGATACCACGACGATGAAAGCGATGGCCGACAACCTGCCGCCTGGCGCGCAATGGGCCGGTTTCGGCATCGGTCGCATGCAGATGCCGATGGTCGCGCAGGCGATGCTCCTCGGTGGCCACGTGCGTGTCGGCCTCGAAGACAACATCTGGCTCGACAAAGGTGTGCACGCAACGAACGGCACGCTGGTGCAACGCGCGGTTGAGATCATCGAACGGCTCGGCGGGCGGGCGCTGACACCCGCCGAAGGCCGCCGCAAGCTCGGCTTGCCCGCGCGTGGCGAGCGGCAATTGGAGCGGCGTGTGGCGGGACAGTACGCGTGACTATGTTGCGTATCCGTTGCGCTTGATGCAGCGCGCTTCGGGACTTGAGAACTCACAGGCAAAGGAAACATCAGCAATGGCAGTGATCGTCGATATCAAAACATTTGCGGCAATCGGCGCGGGCGTGATCGGCAGCGGCTGGGTGGCGCGCGCGCTTGCGCATGGGCTCGACGTCGTCGCGTGGGACCCTGCTCCCGGCGCGGAGAAACAGCTACGCGAGAACATCGCAAATGCGTGGCCGGCTTTGGAGCGCGTCGGTCTCGCCGAGGGCGCAACGCCCGACAGGTTGCGTTTCGTCGATACGATTGAAGCCTGTGTCGAACAGGCGGATTTCATTCAGGAGAGCGCGCCCGAACGCGAAGCATTGAAGCTCGCCTTGCACGAGCAGATCAGTCGTGCGGCAAAGCCGGATGCGATCATTGCTTCGTCCACTTCCGGCCTGCTGCCGAGCGATTTCTACGCACGGGCGGTGAATCCGCAGCGTTGCATCGTCGGGCACCCGTTCAACCCGGTGTATCTCCTGCCGCTCGTCGAAGTGCTCGGCGGCGAACATACCGCACCGGCAACCATCGACGCCGCGATGCAGGTTTATCGTTCGCTGTCGATGCGGCCGCTTCTCGTGCGTAAGGAAGTACCCGGTTTTATTGCCGACCGTTTGCTCGAAGCCTTGTGGCGCGAGGCGCTGCATCTGGTCAACGAAGGCGTGGCGACCACGGGCGAAATCGACGACGCAATCCGCTTCGGCGCCGGCATCCGCTGGTCGTTCATGGGCACGTTCCTGACTTACACGCTGGCGGGCGGTGATGCAGGTATGCGCCACTTCATGCAGCAGTTTGGACCAGCATTGGCGCTGCCGTGGACTAAACTGGTAGCGCCGCAGTTAACTGACGAATTGATCGATCGGGTGGTGGACGGGACATCTGAACAGGTCGGGCCGCGCTCGATCAAGCAGCTTGAACGCTATCGGGATGATTGCATTACGAGTGTGCTGGCGGCGATTGGGGAAGCCAAGGCGCGGCATGGATTGCTTCCCGCGGAGTGATACCGCTGTGATGCCGCTGTGCGCTGGCGGGCAGCACCGCTGCATGGGCCCAGTGCGTTCCCGCAGCGGCCGATGCAGCTCATACTGATCAAGGAGATGATTGCATATGCCGGACCACGCTTCGCTGCCCTGCTATCGCGATACCGTGCGCGCTGAATGGGTCGATTACAACGGCCACTTGCGCGACGCGTTCTACATGCTGATTTTTAGTTTCGCGACTGATGTGCTGATTGACGTCATCGGGCTGCCTGATTCGGTGCGTAAAGAACGTGGCCGCTCGATCTATACGCTCGAAGCGCACATCAACTACCTGCATGAAATCAAGGAAGGCGTGCAGGTCCGCGTCGATATGCGCGTGCTTGGGCGTGACGCGAAGCGGCTGCATCTTTACCTCGAGATGTTTGCTGATGATGGCGTCGAACCGGTGGCCGCAGGCGAACAGATGCTGCTGCACGTCGATACAGGCGGACCGCGCGCTGTTGCCTTCGACCCCGATGTCGAGGCGCGCGTTCGGACATTGGCGCAAGCGCATACTGTGTTGCCGGCGGCCAGGTTTGCGGGTCGCGTGATCGGATTGCCTGTCAAGACACCACGTAATGGGAGCGAGGGGAGTGAGCATGCTTGAACCGGAGATCGCCGCGTTCATCGAGCGAACCGCTGCCATCTATGCGGGGCATTCGACTTCATTGCCGCCGAGCGAGCAGCGCGCGATTTACGAGCGCTATGCGGCTGCACTCACGCCGCCTTTACCCGCCAATGTGATAGCCGAAGACGCTGTGTTTCGGGCGAACGCCGGGCATCTGATCAGGTTACGGCTTTATCGGAATCGTGAAAAGGCGAGCGGGACAGCCGGAAGCACCGTCCTTTACTTTCACGGTGGCGGCTTCGTGCTCGGCTCACTAGAGAGTCATCAGATCGTGACGGCGCGTATTGCTGCGGACACCGGCCTCGACGTGATTGCGGTCGATTACCGGCTTGCGCCTGAACACCGCGCGCCAGCCGCGCATGACGATTGTCTGGAGGTCACGCTCGCGGCATTGGACGGCCGGTTGCCGTTTGATTCGCTAGCGGAAAGTACGCTGCAATTGGCGGGTGACAGTGCCGGCGCCAGTCTCGCTGCCAGCGTCGCTATGCGGCTGCGTGATGACGGTGTTCAGGGCATATGCGGACTCGCGTTGGTCTATCCGATGCTCCGCACCGAGCCACAAATGCCTGCACGCGAAAGCGAAGCACACGCGCCGATGCTGACGCTTGCTGATGTATATGCATTTCGCGATCTCTATTGGGGCGAACCCGGGAGCGAACGCGCGCCCTATCCTGCGTGGACGATACCGCTCGATGCGGCGCGCTTCGAGGGTTTGCCGCCCACGCTTGCCATCGGTGTTGAACACGATCCGTTACGGGACGACGCGAGGGTGTTTGTCGAACGCGTTAATGCGGCCGGCGGACACGCCCAGTTATGGATTGGAACCGGGCTCGTGCATGGGTGCTGGCGTGCGCTCGAATCGAGTCCTGGCGTACAGGCGTTGCATCACGCTGTCTGCCAGTTTCTAGCATCAATCGATGCATCACGTCTGCGCCGCGCCCCCACTCCGCTTGAATGAACTGGCAAAAAATAGCACCTGGTATTGCACCGCATTCGACCAATACTTCCACGTATGCCCGCCAGGCCGCTCCGCGTAATCATGCGGCACCCCCAGCTCGACAAGCCGTGCATGCAGCGTCCGGTTCGACTGAACAAGTGAATCGTTCACCCCGCAATCGATCGTCAGCGCAATATGCGCATTCCCCAAACTACGGGCATTCTCAACAATCGCCTCGTTGTTCCAGAAGTCGGCGTGACGAGTCGGATCCCCAAACACCTGATCGATCCCGGGCTCATCCTCGCACCCGCGCGGATCGACCGCGCCGCTAATACTGCCCGCAGCGCCGAATTCGTCCGGCCGGTCCAGCGCGATATGCAACGCCCCGAACCCGCCCATGCTCAACCCCGTAATCGCGCGCGCCTCGCGCGTCGCAATCGTGCGGAAATGCGTGTCAATATAGCCGACGACTTCTGTGCCTACATAGGTTTCGTAACGGCTGCGCGGGTCGACTGGGCTGTCGATATACCAGCTCTCATGTCCGCCGTCCGGCATGACGAGGATCACGTGATAGCGGTCGGCGAGTTTACCGATATGCGAATTTGCGGTCCAGTCGGTGTAGTCGCCGCCTGAGCCGTGCAGCAGGTAGACGACGGGGAAGCGATCGGCCGCTTTGCCGTGCGTGTATTGGTCAGGCAGCACCACAGTCGCCTCGAACGACTTATGCATGGCTGCGCTGGGAATAGTGACGACCCTGGACTGAAACGCCCAGACCGGATTCGTGAACAGCAGCGTCAGAATGAGCCAGAACACACGGTTCATTTTCATAGTTTGTCGCTCTCCCCCTTTCTATGTGTTCGAAGAACACTGTCTGGCATCTGGCGGCAAAATTCTGACAACGACTCTAGCAACGGCGACTTACAACCAAATTTCAGCGAAACATACGGTCTCGTCAGCTTGGCGCCGCTCCAAGGGGGAACCGGACCGGCCCAAACCAAACGTCTATTCAACGGTTACACCCGGCACGTGAATGCAGGGGCGGTACCGCGTCTATTCAATATGCGCTGAAAAGCCGACCTGATCCGGAGCAAGATCGGGTCGCAATGTGAGTTCCGGAATGTCGTACGCCCCGGCGTTCTGAGGGCGAAACGGTATCGGCGCAGTCTTCCACAGGTCATCGAGACGCTGTCCGAGCGCGTCACGGACCTCTGAAAATCTCGCTTCGTCGATTCGGCTCGTCCGATGGATAACGAACGGTGGCAACACGTCGAAGCCGGGGTAATACAGAACCCCATGCTGAATGGGGAACAACACGTCGTCGATCGGCCCGTTGATACCCCGTGGGCTGTAATGAGACTCCCATCCTCCTGTTGTAACGATCAGCATGGCCCGCTTGCCTGCCATGGCGCCTTCTCCGTAGCGGTCACCCCAGCGCGCGTCGGAGTGCTCTCCGATCCCATACGCGAAGCCATAGGCATAGACGCGTTCCACCCAGCCTTTCAGGATCGCAGGCATCGAAAACCACCACAGCGGAAACTGCAAAATCACGGCATCCGCCCACCTCAGCTTCTCCTGTTCGAGTGCGATGTCCTGACTTTGCCGGCCATCCTTAAAAGCACGCTTTGAGTCGAGAGAGGGATTGAAACGCGCGCCGGTTTGCCTATCCAGGCTGTCGTTTGCATCGAGCGATGCTTTCCAGTTCATCGCATACAGATCGGATACCTGGACGACATGCCCGGCATCCTCGAGACGCTTTACCGAAAAGTCTTTAAGGGACCCGTTCAATGACCGGGGTTCGGGGTGCGCATAGACGAGAAGAACATTCATGACCTTGACCTCCATTACCAGAAAGGGACACGATAGGTCTCCGTCCGGTATATTGGAAATGAATTACCAATATGTCAGGTATTACCATGAATAATCTCAGAAGACTGGACCTCAATCTGCTGGTGACACTCGACGTCCTGCTGTCGGAGCACAACGTGACCCGTGCCGCGGAACGCTTGAACTTCTCTCAACCGTCGGTGAGCGTGCATCTTGCCAAGCTGCGGGATATCTTTGGTGACCCCTTGTTGCTGCCGGGACCACGCGGCATGCGCCCCACCGCAAGGGCCGAAGAATTGCGCGAACCTTTGCGCCAGGCACTCGACGCACTTGAGCACGCGGTGGCGCCGGCCAGTCCATTTAATCCGGCCGAAGCGAGTCATACGTGGCGCGTGGCCGCAACCGACTATGCCGAATCGACAATCCTGCTGCCCGCCCTGGCCAGTTTGCGCGCGGCGGCGCCCGGCACCCGGCTCGCAATCGTCGAAGCTGCGCCACCACGCATTGCGAAGCAAGCGGAACAAGGCGACATCGATCTGGCATTCCATACCCGCGAAGGCGCGCCGCCCGGATTGCGCGGGCGGGTGCTTTTCAAGGAGCGATATGTGCTGGTAGGGCGCGCAGATCACCCACGCCTGAAGCGACGGCCAACGCTCGCGCAGTTCTGCAAACTGGAACACGTGATCGTCTCGCCGGATGGCGGTGGATTTAGCGGCGTCACGGATGACGCGTTGGCTGCGGTCGGTCTCACGCGCAGAGTTGTGCTCTCGGTCCCGCACTTCCTGTTCATGATGTCAGTCCTCGCGAACACAGACCTCGTGGCGATGCTGCCTTCGCGGTTGGTACGCGGCAATAGCGCGCTCAGGGTCGTCGAGGCGCCGGTTGAAGTACCGGGTTACGAAATGGCGATGCTCTGGCATGAACGCTCTCATCGCGACCCGGCACATCAATGGCTGCGGGAATGCATCACGGATGCGGTGGCGACGTGAACACGCGCGAAAGTGCCGAGGCCCAACTCGACACTCACGCTATACGTGGTCACGCCTCCCCATTCCCTGCGCCAATCGCATCCAGTTCAGCGCGCACCTCGTCGGTCAAGCTCAAACGTGCTGCCTGCATGTTTTCACGCAGATGCCCAAGCGACGAAGTGCCCGGAATCAGCAGAATGTTAGAGGCACGATGCAGGAGCCAGGCGAGCGCCACCTGCATCGGCGTCGCGCCGATCGTTTGCGCGACCGTGGACAGCGCTGACGACTGGATCGGTGTGAATCCGCCAAGCGGGAAGAACGGTACATAAGCGATCCCCTTCCCCGCCAGTTCATCGACCAGCGCATCATCTTCCCGGTGAACCAGGTTGTAGTGATTCTGTACGCAGACGATCTCCGCGATGCCTTGTGCCTCGGCGACCTGTGCCGCGGTCACGTTGCTCAAGCCGATATGGCGAACCAGTCCTCGCTGTTGAAGTTCAGCAAGCGCCACGACCTGCTTTTCAATCGACCCTTCGGCGGGTGCATGCACGCTGCCCATGATTCGCATATTGACGACGTCGAGTGCGTCGACACCGAGATTGCGCAGGTTGTCGTGAACGCCACGCTCGATGTCTTCCGGTTCGAGCGCCGGCAGCCACGAGCCATCGTTGCCACGAACCGCGCCAACCTTGGTGACGATCACGAGGTCGTCCGGATAAGGATGCAGTGCTTCGCGAATCAGCTGGTTGGTGATGTGGGGCCCGTAGAAGTCGCTCGTATCGATGTGATTGACACCCGACGCCACCGCTTCGCGCAGTACGGCAATCGCTGCGTCACGATCTTTCGGCGGCCCGAATACGCCGGGTCCGGCCAGTTGCATGGCGCCATAGCCCATGCGCTGCACGGCGTGGCCCGCCAGCGGAAATGTGTCCACGGAGGTGAAGTCCGACATAGCGCGCTCCTTGATGTGAGGTATTGAGAGGCAGTATGACGGGGATTGCGTTGTTCGATAATCCAGCCTAAATTGCACGGGTTGTTAAACATTTTGAACAACGGCCATGGAATTCAACGATCTTGCCGCATTCGTTTCGGTCGCTCGCGCCGGCGGCTTTCGTGACGCCGCGCGCATCAGCGGCGTCTCCGCCTCCAGCCTGAGCATTGCGGTACGCCGTCTCGAGTCGAAGCTCGGTTTGCGCCTGCTCAACCGAACCACGCGCAGCGTGGCCCCGACCGAAGCTGGACTGCGACTGATCGAAAAGCTGACGCCATTGTTCAGCGAGATGGAAGCCGCGCTGGATGTCTTGAACCGGTTCAGGGACAAGCCGAGCGGCACACTCAAACTCAACGTCCCGTCGAGCGCCGCGCGCATCGTGTTGCCGACCGTCATCCCCCAGTTCCTGAAGGCCTATCCCGACATACGCGTGGAAGTTGTGGTGGAGGATGGCTTCGTCGATGTGCTGTCAATCGGCTGCGACGCGGGCATTCGCTATGACGAGCGGCTTGAACAGGACATGATCGCGATTCCAATCGGGCCACGTGTGCAGCGTTTTGCTACGGCCGCGGCGCCGGAGTATCTCGACACGCATGGCAGACCCGAGCATCCGCGCGACCTGCTCTCTCATGCGTGTTTGCGTGGTCAATTTGCCGGCGGCGCCACGCCGACCTGGTATTTCGAACGTGACGGCGAGGCGATCCAGTTGAATCCGTCGGGACCGCTCCTCGTCAGGCCCGGCGCGGCAATCGACCTTGCAGTCAGTACCGCTGTCGCAGGAGTGGGAGTGATTCACCTTTTTGAGGACATGCTGCGCCCGCATCTCGATAGCGGCGCGTTGGAGCCGATCCTGGAGCCGTGGTGGCAGCGCTTTTCGGGGCCGTTTCTTTACTATCCGGGCCGTCGTCATTTGCCGGCACCGTTGCGCGTATTTGTCGATTTCCTGAAGGCGGGTGGTCAGGCGGATACGCCGGTCGTTTCTAGTGGATCGTAGCAGGCGAAGACCAACGTACTCGTGAAACCGTCGGTGTCGACGGATGCCTGCCAAAGTGCAGGCATCCGTCATTACGGCTCTGGTAACGCGTGGCCGATCAGAATGCGTGACGCATCCCCACGGTGACTGCCACTTGCGAGTCCGACGACGAAGGTGAAAGCGTGTTGATCATGGCATGCGAGAGCACCGAGTCTGCAGGCGCACCGTGCACGTTCTGATAGACGCCTTCAAGATAGAAGTCCGTGCGCTTGCTGATCGAATAATCGGTCTGGAGCATCGCCGTATTCCATCCCGGCGACGAACCGTTATAGGCGCCATGCGTGTAGGTATACGCGCCCGATACGCTCAATGCAGGTGTGATCGCATACTTTACGTTCGCTTCGTAGTTGTCGAGGCGCAGCGAGCCACTCAGGGTTCCAGCGGAAGAGTCGTTCGCACCGAGGTAAGTGCCGGTTCCGAAGGAGAAGACACCCGACGCGTTGTCCATCTGCGTATGGCTCCAGACGAGGCCAAACGTAGCCGGTCCGAAGGTGTAGTTACCGCCAAGCGACCAGATACGCTGGCGTTGTGCCAGGAAGTTAGCGCTGGTATCGCCCGTGGTAATGGCACCGCCTGCGCCGCCTGCGTTGTTGAATTGCAGGTAGCCGGCGGCGAGATTGACAGGCCCTTGCGTATAGGAGACGCCGAAGCCATATGAACGGTTGTCCGCGAAACTGCCTGCCTTGTTGCTGAACGCATACATCGTTTCGAACGTGACGCCGCTGAACGTCGGGCTCGCGTACTTGACCATATTGTTGAGAACGACTGAATCCGCAGCAAGGTTGTCGTTTTCAAACGGATGCGCAGCCATGTTGCCGCCCCACGTGTTGGACCCCGCCGTGAGCGGACCGACCAGGTCGTTCATCACATCAAACTGGCGGCCGAACGTCACGGTGCCGTATGGATCGCTTTGCAATCCGACCCACGCCTGAGAGCCGAAACCATCGCCGGAGAAAGCCTGCGCGCCGTTATTCAGAAGGAATCCCTGCTCCAGTTTGAAGACCGCATGCAAGCCACCACCGAGATCCTCCGTACCCTTGAGGCCGAATACCGTGTTTTGCGTCGAGCTGGTCACTTCCTGCCAGTTGCTATGTCCGCCCTGATTGTTCGTGTAGATCAATCCGGTATCGATAAGACCATAGAGGGTCACGCTGCTTTGCGCGTGCGCCGACATAGCAAAGGCGCCGGAAAGCGCGACCACGAATAAAGACTTTTTCATACTTGTTGGCTCCGTGAATTGGCGGTGATTATGTGTTCAGTTGTTTGCATTCAATACCCATTGGCAGGCGTGTTGGCCGCCAACAAGACCTGCGAACGGACCGGCAACGCATTCGCGCGCCGGCTCCACGTGAACTGCGAAAACGTGCAATATTGTTTGCTGATTATTGCGTGTAGCGTGCTTGCAATGACTTGCCAATGGCGCATGCTGACTACAGGATGGTTTTCAATTGAGTTGCGCAGGCGCGTCTTGCGAGCGCCGCCGAAAATAAAGAGTGCGATGATATGACGCCTGATATAAATAGCGCGTCAAAAATAAGTTGGCGTTGCGCCAAAATAACAATGCCGGCGACGCCGTTACTGCCACCCGCTCGAACGGAAAAGATTGCCGGACACGAAGCCGCCTGAACAGCAACATCAACAGCCGCCTGGCTGAATATCATTGTCATCGGCCCGGCTTATCCAAGAGGTGATCCACGATCAGTAATTGCGGCGATAATGAGGCAGAAACTTCACCTCGATGCAGCCAATATGACCGAACCAGCCCCTAGCCCGCTGCGCAAATTTGCCGATTTCATTCGCGAGCAGCAGGCTCGCCTGACCGCGCAATGGATGAAAGCCGTTTTCGGCGATGTCGACCTCTTCGAAGCGGACAAGCTCACCTATCAGCAGCTCGCCGATCATCTGCCGGAAATTCTCGAAGGATTATGCCTGGCACTCGACGTCGAAGATCTCGAACGCGTCGAGCCGGCGATCGAACGCAATGCGAGAAAACACGGCATGGTCCGCTGGCGTCAGGGCTACCGGATTGAGGAACTCGTGCGCGAGCTCGATCTGTTTCATCAGGTGCTCGCCGACGCGCTAGAAGAATTCGCTGGTCAGGACAGCACATTCACGCGCCGCCACGAAGGCCGGGCGCGGCGCCTCGTCGCCGAAACACTCAGCATGGTCACGCTCACGTCGATCAAGGAGGTGGTCAGCGAACGGGACCGCAAGATCGATGAGTACACCGGCAGACTCGAGCGCGCCAATCACGAACTGACGCTCAAGCAGCGGCTGGTCAGCGATCTTTACGAGTCACGCATGCAGATCACCCGCAGCGTGGTCCACGATCTGCGCAATTTTCTGAACGCGTTTTCGATTGCGCTGCAACTGATCGGACGGGCGCCTTCAAAGGCCGATACCGCGCTGAAGCTGGCCAACCGGCAGGCCGCCGACATGAAACAACTCGTCGACCAGATGGTCGAGTACTCCGTCGTGCTCGGCGACGACACGCCACTCGCACGGGAACAGGTTGAGCTGCACGCGCTTTACGATGAACTCGTCACCGCTTCGCGTCCGGCAATCGAGTCCAAAGGACTGACGTTACACGCAACGTTCGATCCGGCGCTATCCACGGTCACGTCCAATCGTCTGAAAATTAAGCAGATTGCCGTCAACCTGCTTTCCAACGCGACAAAGTACACGAAGTCCGGCGAGATCGAACTTGTCTTCGCAACGGCCGGCACGGAACACTGGTCGATTCGCGTGTCGGATACCGGCGTGGGCATTGCGCCTTCGGATGTGAACCGGGTATTCGACGAATTCGAACGCGCTGCGGGCGAAGATATTCCCGGCACAGGACTCGGTCTCGCGATCGTCAAGGAGCTTTGCCGTGTGTTGCACGGTCAGATCAATTTTGCGTCACGCGAAGGCATTGGGACCACGTTCGAAATCCGGTTCCCGTTGGTGCTGCCTGAAACCGAATAAACGTTCCGTCGGCAACTGACGCCAGAACCGCTCGTGAGGCGATGGAGACCTGTGCATGGTAGAAATTTATCCCGCTCGATTTCCCGAACAGCTTGAAGTTGTGCGGGCGATATTCCGCGAGTATGCCGAAAGCCTGGGCATCGATCTGAGCTTCCAGAATTTCGAGTCGGAACTCGCGGAGTTGCCTGGCAAGTTTGCGGCGCCCGGGGGGCGCGTTCTTCTTGCTCAAAACAATGAGGAAGTGGTGGGTTGTGTTGCGATGCGTCCTTTGGATGAATCGACGTGTGAAATGAAGCGACTTTATATCCGCCCATCCGGGCGTGGCCAACAGGTCGGCAGGCAGTTGGCAACGCTGATTTGTCGAATAGCGCAGGAGGCGGGATACACGCGCATTCGTCTCGACACGCTTCCCGACATACAGGCCGCACAACAGCTTTATGCGTCGCTTGGTTTCGAGCCGATCCCCGCTTACGTCTTTAATCCCATCGCGGGCACGATTTTTCTGGAGCGCGATCTGACGCGCCCGGAAAATCAGGCCACGTAGTCACGCAGCGCCGCGTTCATGCTTCTTTGGAAGAGTGCCTTTGACAAGCGCGAATGGCCGCTCCGGCCATTCGCGCGCCTACCCCGCCCTGTCGTTCCTGCTGGTCGGCAAACATTCACTCATTGCGCCGCCGCGGGCGCTCAGTCCCCGCACCACGACCTCGGACGATTTGCCATCACGTCTCGCCAATTCGGCGAGGTCGAGCAACGCTGCGTATTTCGCCGAGCAGTCCTGTTGGGGTTCAATCGCTCGGTGCACGGCATGCGTTTCAGTGTTCGTGATGCCCTCGCCCGCTGCAATCGCGACACCTGCAACAACGACCATCGTTGCCAACGCGCCTAGCTTGCATAACGCCAGTGTACGTATCGCGTTGAAACATAACCGGATCGCCTGCGCACGTCCCTGCCCGCTCATCCGCGGCCGACCGATGTGGCCGGCCTCATCGCCGGTTCTGACTCGCACGTTTTCATTCATGACCAGTGCGCCGGCACCCAGACATTGCCCACCCAATGCCCCGGCACCCATACGACAGGGCGCGGCGCAGGCGCCACATAGACAACGCGCGGAGCGACATACACGGCAGGCGGCGGGGGCGGCGGCGGTACGTAGACAACCGGAGGCGGCGGCACATACACAACCGGCGGCGGTACGACGACAACCGGCTTCGCTGCAACCACTACCGTCGTGCTGCCCGTCGTGACAACGCCGGTAGTCGTGACCGTCCCGCTTGTCGTCACCGTGTTGCCATGTGTGCCCGTCGTGCTCGTCGATGTCGTGACGACGCCCGGCGCAACACGCGTGGCCGTGCCGGAGTGATTGACGGTCCCGCCATCGGACCCGGTCACCGTGCCCGAACGTGAACACGAATTGCCCGCGCAATTTGTCGATGCCGAGTGGTTGACCGTGTTGCCGTTCGAGCCGGTAATCGACCCGGACGACGAATACTGGCCAGGCGCAGTTTTGGTCACATCGCCGGAGGTGGTGGCTGTTTTGCCGTCCGGTCCGGTGAGGGTGCCGGTATGTGAACAGGTGCCGCCCGCACAGTTGGTGTCGCCTGCATGCTGGACCTGGTTGCCGTAGCGTCCCGTCGCCGTGCCTGAATTCGAGAACTGCCCGGGAGCGTTACGCGTCACCGTGCCGGTGTTGGTCGCCATGCCGCCATAGGGGCCGGCCACGCCGCCAGCGTGCGAACAACTGCCGCCGCCACACGAACCGTAACGCGCGCCGTTGTAGGTGCCGCGCGAGGTGTACGCGGTGCCATGCTGCGACCAGGCGAAAGCCGAAGCGCTACCGAGCGCGAGTACGGCGACGGTTGCAGTGAGCGCGAGCTTGCGCACCGCACTGCGTACGGATGCGGCGGTCGTCACGGAAGCAGCGGAAGCGGCGGCGGCAGGGACGACGAACGAACAGTTTTCCACGGTATGTCCTTCTTGATTTCGGGCCACTTCTGCGCACTGCGGCGTGGCGACAAACGGACTATAGAAGGACGTCTGGTTTTAATCAGCAGCGAAGATATGTCACCCTGTTTCACCGCGACAGAACCCCGCTGGACAAGGGTTTGCGGGCGATTCGAACGGGCCGTGACATAGGTCGACATAAATTCGTTACGACGATCAGTTTTACGAACCGTGTCGAGACTATCCAGCGCCGATCCTCGCCTGCGCCGGCAATCATGACGGGGTGGTCTCGCTGGATGCGCACATCTATGCCAACTGGCGGCATTGCCTGAGAGAGCAACGGTACCGGCAACGCGACCCGACGCAAGCGTTACGCATTGCGAAGCGCACTCGCCGTGCAAATTCGCCGCTGCCTGGCGGCAAGCCAGATGCATCGACTCTGCGCGCCTCGCGTTGTCGCTTGAATCCATTGCGATTTTTTTATTGACAAGACCTGCGGCAAAACGGCACACTCATTCGCATGTTGACGCACACCTCCATCGCCTTCGCGATTAAAAACCCAACAATGCATGCCACGATCGGCAGGCATTTGGGAGCATGTGCGCGTTAGCAGTCTGAATCTGCAAAACAAAACCCAAAGGCCCCGCCGGTAACGGAAGGGGCCTTTTGTTTTATGGGTGCCTCCGTCCGCCGGCTCGATGACGGAGAGCAAGATGGATCAGGCAAGCCCGCAGTGCATGGACGACGACTCAAGTCTGTCTGCTTATCAACAGGACGAGCGTCTGCCGAAGGTAGTGCTACATTTTTCCGTAGTGCCAGGCGCAACGCTGACATGGCGTGTCGACGCCGACAGCACGCTATGCGCGCACGGCGCGCGCCTATGGCTCACGCGCGTCAACTCGCCTTACGATCACTGGCTCGAACCGGGCAACGCGTTCCGGCTGCAACGCGGCGAACGCGTGTGGCTCAGCACGGATAGCGAACGCACCGCGCGCGCGTCGTTGAGTTGCACGCTGCCCGCCAGACGCCGTCTCGTCAGGCGTTGGCTGGGGCGGCTCGCATGGTTGGGCCTGGGGGCGCCGGCGACTCGGTAGCGTGCCCTGTCGTGACTCGATGGTCGAGCTTTCGTACCGCGGAAAAGCAAACACCCCTGCGATGAGGGGTGTTTGTCGATCCGCCATGCAGGCTCCGAGGAGCCAGGCATACCGCGTTGCGCGGCGGCTTGATGGTGCCTGAATGCGGGTTGCCTAAATGCCGGTTGCTTAAATGCGAGCTGCCTAAATGCGAGCTGCTTAAACGTGGGCTACTTGAGCGTGCGCCTCTTACTGGCGTGGCATTGAGTGCGCAACTTATTGCGGCGTCACCTGCACGGCGGCTGCCGAAACGAATACTGCGTGGATCGTATCGCCGATCTTGACGCCCTTCAGATCGACGTCCGGTCCGACTTCAAGCGTTTGCGTCTGATACGCGCCGCGCAGCGTGACGAGGCGCTTCTTGTGATCGATCTTCTGCACGGTGGCGAGCACTTCGATCTGACGCGCGGATTCAAAGCCACCCGAAGCCGGGGCATATACCTGCGTGTCGACGCGCGCACGAATGCCCTTGTCTGCGCCGGTGACCTTGTCGGCCTTCACCAGCAACGCATTCTTGTACAGCACATCCACCCGATCGCCGATCTTCAGTTGATCGAAGCCGGCGACTTGCTGGCTCACCAGCACGACCACCGCGTTGCCGCCCGGCCCTTTGAGCGTGAGGGTGCGGCTGCCCGGATCGATACCGACGATCTCCGCTTTCACATGCACCGGTTGCACCGCACTGACAATGCCCTGCGCGGCACTGGCCATCGCATCTTGCGCCCACACCGGTTGCGCTGCGGCGAAAGCCGCCACCATCAACGCTGCTCCAATCGTCGCTGCCTTCATTTACGCTCTCCTCGAGAATTTGTTCGGTCTGGCGTTACGGCGATCTGAAACCGCAGGATGCCGCGCAGGATGCCGATTAACGCCAGGAATAAATACAGTTTCAGGAATTCACTTATTAATGCGGGGTGCGGCGCAACGATTGTACATGCCTTACAAGAAGCTACGATTGTTTATGTTGTGATTTTCAAATCAACGGGCGACATGATGCGAAATGCCGCGGCGGGTCGTCACAGCGGTATCTTGCCGGTTGACAGCACTGCTTTAATCTTTTCGTCCATCGCTATACGGCGACACTACGCGATATGCACACGGCATTAAATACATACTGCATGACGAGCTAATGGCCAATCACTTTTTATTGATGGCATTCGCCACAATGCGATCGAAATCAATGATTTACATCGATTAAACACACATTCAATAGCCGGTGAGCCAATAGGCTGCGCATAAATAAAACAGCCCCGTCGCCTGAGCGAAGGGGCTGTTCATGATGCTGTCACAGGAACGCTATATGCCGCGCATCACGTCTAATGACGCCGTGACGCTTTCCTGCACAAGCGCCAAACCATCACACACGTTCGATAGCGATCGCGATGCCTTGACCGACGCCGATACACATCGTGCACAGTGCAAAACGGCCTTGCGTGCGGTGCAGTTGATACATCGCGGTCGTGACCAGACGCGCGCCGCTCATGCCGAGCGGGTGGCCGAGCGCGATCGCGCCGCCGTTCGGATTCACGCGCGCATCGTCATCCGCGACGCCGAGCGCGCGCAGCACAGCAAGACCTTGCGAGGCGAATGCTTCGTTCAGTTCGATCACGTCGAACTGGTCGATGGTCATGTTCAGGCGAGCCAGCAACTTCTGCGTGGCGGGTGCCGGGCCGATGCCCATCACACGCGGCGCGACACCTGCCGTTGCGATACCCAGCACGCGAGCACGCGGCGTGAGGCCGAAGCGTTTCGCGGTTTCTTCGTTGGCAAGCAGCAAAGCCGCTGCACCGTCGTTCACGCCCGAAGCATTGCCTGCCGTGACCGTGCCGTCCGGGTGCACCACGCCCTTCAGTTTGGCCAGCGTTTCAAGGCTGGTTTCACGCGGGTGTTCGTCTTGCAACACGGTGATCGGATCGCCCTTCTTCTGCGCGATCGTCACGCCGACGATTTCCTGCGCGAGCGTGCCGTCGCGTTGCGCGCGTGCCGCTTTCTGCTGACTGCGCAGCGCAAAAGCGTCCTGATCGGCGCGGCTGATCTTGTAGTCGGTGGCGACGTTTTCGCCGGTCTCCGGCATCGAATCGACACCGTACAGCTTCTTCGTCAATGGATTGACGAAACGCCAGCCGATCGTAGTGTCATAGATTTCGGCCTGGCGCGAAAACGCGCTAGTGGCCTTGCCCGTTACGAACGGCGCGCGGCTCATGCTTTCGACACCGCCGGCCACCATCAGCGCGGCCTCACCCGACTTGATCGCGCGCGCGGCGATGCCGACGGCGTCCATGCCCGAGCCGCACAGGCGGTTCACCGTGGAGCCCGGCACGTCTAGCGGCAAACCGGCCAGCAACAGCGACATGCGCGCGACGTTGCGGTTGTCTTCACCGGCCTGGTTCGCGCAGCCGTAGATCACGTCGTCGATCGCGTTCCAGTCGACGCCTTTATTGCGCTCCATCAGCGCTTTGAGCGGCACCGCGCCCAGATCGTCGGCGCGAACCGACGACAACGAGCCCGCATAGCGGCCGATGGGGGTGCGAATCGCGTCGCACAGGAATGCTTCGGTCATGTGATGTCTCCAGTTGGTGTGCTGCGTGCGCTGTGCCGCTAGCGGATACTCGTTAGTGGCGCCGGCCGCTTGCGCATGGCGCGAGCCAGATGCTCCGCAGCATCGACCCGGCGAGTGCAATGGGAAACGGCCGCGTGGCAGCCGTCGCGTCAATTCAGCTTAGCGCAGGATGGTGAACGATGGGCCTGGAATTGCGGCCATTTGTTCTATAAACGAACACACGGTCATATATCGAACAACTAGACACGATAATAGGCGCGTGGCCGAAACCATGTCAAGCGAAGCCAACTCCGGACCAGGGAATACGTGCAGGCCGGCGGCCCTGTTGCATAGCGATGTCAACGATCTGAAGATTGGCGCACTCGTGCCGGCAGACGTGCTTTTACGCTTGGCGCGACAAGGCTTTGGACCGTTCTGCCAGCCATGATGTCCTTGAAACGTCTGTCCCGGCACGCGCGCTATCAGCGGATCTGAATCCGCTCGTCGGCGATATAGCTGCGAATCACATCGGCGAAGCTGCGCTCGCCGGCCAACCCGAGCCGTTCGGCACGCGAGGAGTCCCACTGCCCCGGCCAGCTGCCGACAATCTTCTCCACCCGCGCATCCGGCGCCCACACGATCCGCCTTGCAGTCTCTTCGCCGGCCACCTCGCGCAGCGCCGCCACCATCTCGTCGACGCTCACCGAAATCCCCGGCAGATTCAGCACGCGCTGGTTGCCGAGTGCAGCGGAATCGAGCTCGAGTCCGGCGATCAGGCTTTCGATCGCCTTGCGCGGCGACAGCAGCCACAGGCGCGTCGTGCCCGCTACCGGGCACACCGCGGTTTCGCCGTTCAATGGCTCGCGAATGATGCCGCTCGCGAACGACGACGCCGCCGCATTCGGCTTGCCCGGCCGCACGCTAATGGTGGGCAGCCGCAACACCCGGCCGTCGACGAAACCGCGCCGCGTGTAATCGTTGAGCAACAACTCTGCGATCGCCTTCTGCGCGCCATACGACGATTGCGGATTCAGCGCGGTGTCGTTTTGCACGATCTTGGGTAGATCGCCGCCATACACGGCCACTGAACTCGTGAACACTACCCGCGGCGTGTGCCCACGCTGCCGGCAGGTTTCCAGCAGCAAGCGCGACGCGTCCAGATTGATGCGCATGCCGAGATCGAAATCCGCCTCGGCCTGCCCGCTTACGATCGCGGCAAGATGGAAGATCGCTGCGGTCCTGTCGTCGATCGCGCTGTCGAGCACGCTGCGCTCGGCGATGTCGCCCACTTCCGTACGCACGCGGCTGTCGCCGAAATCGCTTCCATGCACCACGTCGAGCAGCACCAGTTCGGTAATCGCTTGCGGCTTGCCGTGCGCATCCTTCACCGTACCGCGCGCCAACAGTTCGCGCGCGAGACGCTGGCCAAGAAAGCCCGCACCGCCGGTAATCAGTACTTTCATGATGTGCTTTGTCCTTGCTTTATCACTATTAGCGAGCGGCGTTCAGATACGGCTTGAGCCAGCCGAGTCCCGCCGATGTGCCGGCCCGTGGCCGGTATTCGCAACCGATGTAGCCGTCATAGCCCAGCGTGTCGATCAGATCGAACAGATACGGATAATTCAATTCGCCGATATCGGGCTCGTGGCGTTCCGGCACACCCGCAACCTGAATGTGGCCGATGCCTGCCATGTCGCGTTTGAGCTTCGCTGCAAGGTCGCCTTCGACGATCTGGCAGTGATAGCAGTCGAACTGCACCTTGAGATTCGGCGCACCCACTTCCGCGCAAATCGCCTGCGCGTCGTCCTGGCGGTTCAGAAAGAAGCCCGGCATATCGCGCGTATTGATCGGCTCGATCACGACGGTGATGCCCTCCTCTAACGCGGCCTTGGCGGCATAAGCGAGATTTTTCAGGTACACCTCGCGATGCTTCGCCCGCGGCTGATCTGCACCGATCAAGCCCGCCATGACATGCAGTTTGCGATTGCCGAGCACGCGCGTGTAATCAAGCGCGGTTTCGATGCTGCGGCGAAATTCGTCTTCGCGGCCCGGCAGCGAAGCGATGCCGCGTTCGCCCGCGGCCCAGTCGCCGGGTGGCGCATTGAAGAGCGCCTGGGTCAGACCGTGCGCTTCGAGCCGTGCCTTGATTTCCCCGGCACGGAAATCGTAGGGGAACAGAAACTCCACTGCCTTGAAGCCGTCTTTTGCCGCAGCGGCGAAACGGTCGAGGAACGCGTGTTCGTTGTACATCATGGTCAGGTTGGCGGCGAAGCGAGGCATGGCGGCAACTCCTTGGAAACAGTCCGGTTCAGCGCGCGCGAGCCGCAATGAGTGAATGCATGCTCCGCGGGCGAGATTTCGATCTCACGATCGATGGGTCTGCCTCCTTGGGACAAGCCACCATCGCGTCGATCACCTGCATGTCAGTACCTATCTGCCAGCGTGGCAGCGCCACCCGGCTTTGCTTTTGTCGGCGTCTACCAGCGTGCGCCAAACACCCTCCGAAGTTCGTCAAGCGCCGCATCGTCGAGTGGCGCGGGCCGCGGGTTCGTCATCAGCCACAGACGCGCGGTCTCTTCGAGTTCTTCGAGCACATACGACGCCTGCGCCACTGAGCGCTCCCACACCACCGGGCCAAGGCGCTCGAGCAAAACCGCGCGGACGGTGCCTGCCAGCGCGGCGATCTGCTCGGCCACATGCGGGTCGCCGGGTCGTTTGTAACGAATCAGGGGGACGTGGCCCACTTTCATCACGTAGTAAGGCGTAATCGGCGGCAGAACATCGTCGTCGCTCCACACGCCGGCGAGCGTCAATGCAACCAGATGCGTCGAATGCGTGTGGACGATGCCGCGCGCCTCGCCGTTGCGTGCATAGATGCCCCGATGCAGCGCCAGCGTTTTCGACGGCTTGCCGCCGGACACCGCGTTGCCGTCAAAATCGACCTTGGCGATATCAGCCGGATCGAGCCGGCCGAGGCAGGCATCGGTCGGCGTGATCAGCCAGCCGTCGTCGAGGCGGGCGCTGATATTGCCCGCGCTGCCCACCGTATAGCCGCGTTGATAGAGACTCGCACCGGTCACGCAGATTTCTTCGCGGACTCGTGCTTCGTTCGTCGTATGAAGTGCAGGCGTGGCGGTCATTGCGCGGCTCCATCCAGGTGACGCAGTGCCTTTTCGAAAAAGTCGATCGTGCCGAAGTTGCCGGATTTCAACGCGAGCGCGAGCGGCTCGGCGTCCGTCGTTGCGGTGGCGGGCACGCCCGGATCGATCTGCGCGCCGATCCGCAACGTACGCACGTCGAGCGCCTGCACCACGGCCCCCGAGGTTTCACCGCCCGCCACCACGAACTTGCGCACACCGCGCTCGCGCAAACCGCGTGCGATCGACGCCAGCGTGGATTCGACCAGGTGCCCCGCTTTGTTGACGCCGAGCTGGTGTTGCACGGCTTTGACTTCGTCGGGCGTGGCAGTGGCATAGATCAACACGGGTTCGCCTTTATCCAGGCACTGCTGCGCAAAGGCCAGCGCCTGCTCGACAACCGGCTCGCCACGCGCCGCCGCAAGCGGATCGATGCGGAACGCAGGCCGCGTTTCTCGCCAGGCCGCCACTTGCGCGTTGGTCGCTTTCGAGGCACTGCCGGCCAGCACCGCCGAGAATCCTTCGGCACGCGGCAATTGCGCGGCATCGTTACTTTCCGCGAGCAAGCCGGCGCGGCGAAAGTTGGCGGGCAGCCCTAGCGCTACGCCGGAGCCCCCCGTGATCAGCGTGAGATCGGCACATGCCTCGCCGAGTATGCATAGATCCGTGTCCGATACGGCATCGGCGATCGCCATTCGCACGCCGTCGCCGCGTAATGCATCAAAGGATTCGCGTACGCTCGACACGCCTTTTGCCACTGTGTCGTAACGCACCAGGCCGACTTTCGATTCAGTCTGTCGCTGAAGTACGCGTACGAGGTTTGCATCGCGCATCGGCGTCAGCGGATGGTTTTCCATGCCCGATTCGTTCAACAACGTATCGCCGACGAACAGATACCCGCGATAGATCGTGCGGCCGTTCTCAGGAAACGCCGGGCAGGCAATCGTAAAGGCCGTTGCTCCAACTCCAGCGGACAATGCATCGAGCAAGGCATCCGTGACTGGGCCGATGTTACCGGCGTCGTTCGAATCGAACGTCGAACAGTATTTGAAAAAGAACTGGCGGCATCCTTGCGCGCGCAGCCAGTCGAGCGCGGCGAGCGATTGCGCGACTGCATCGACGGCGGAAATCGTGCGTGATTTCAGCGCGACGACTAACGCATCGGCTTCAACCGCATCATTCGAAGCCGGCACGCCGATGGTCTGCACCGTGCGCATGCCGCCGCGCACCAGCATGTTGGCGAGATCGGTGGCGCCGGTGAAATCGTCGGCGATGCAGCCGAGCAGCGCGCGTCCTGACGGAGTGGTCATGGCCGGCTCCGCGCTTATTTCACCGCCGGCAAGTCAATGCCGGGGAAAATCTTGATCACCGCGGAATCGTCCTCGCCGCCATACCCCGCGGTCGACGCCATCATGAACATCTGATGCGCCGCCGCCGACAAGGGCAAGGGAAATTTCGAGCCGCGCGCGGTATCGAGCACCAGACCGAGATCCTTGACGAAGATATCGACCGCCGAGAGGGGCGTGTAATCGCCGCTCAGAATATGCGGCACGCGGTTCTCGAACATCCACGAATTGCCCGCGCTATGCGTGATGACCTCATACAGCGCATCAGGATCGACGCCTTCGCGCAAACCGAGCGCCATCGCCTCGGCGGCCGCGGCGATATGCACGCCGGCCAGCAACTGATTGATGATCTTCACCTTCGAACCCGCGCCGTGCGCCGAGCCCAGCCGATAAACCTTGCCGGCCATCGCAGCCAGCACGTCCTCGCAGGCGGCATAGGCGGTGTCCGGGCCCGACGTCATCATCGTCATTTCGCCGGACGCGGCACGCACCGCGCCACCGGACACCGGCGCGTCGAGCATCTGCAAACCGGCCGCTTCGATACGCTTGCCAAGTTCGATCGCGAAGTCCGGCGCCACGGTTGCGCTTGCAATCACCACGCTGCCTGGATTCATTGCGGCGACCGCGCCTTGCGCGCCGAATAGCACCGTTTCGGTTTGGGCGGCATTCACGACCAGCGTGACGACCACCTCGCATTGCGCGCCAAGCTCGGCAGGCGATGCACAGCCGACGCCGCCTGCCGCAACGAACGCTTGCAGGATCTCCCTGCGCAGATCGCACGCGTGGACCTGAAAGCCCGCGCGCAGCAGCGAGCGCGCGACGCCCATGCCCATCGCCCCGAGACCGATAACGCCGACTTTTCTGGACATACCTGACCTCTACATTGGTTAGCCACAAGCGCCCCGATGGAGCCCCACCTCACCCCAACCCGGGCCGGCTCAGTTCAGCTCAGCAAATACCCGCTTCCGCGAGCCGCCGTGCCGCATTGTTCATATGCGTGCTCGCCGCGTCACGCGCCGCCATCGGATCGCCCGCCCGGATCGCCGCGACGATGGCCGCATGCTCTTCGCGCACCTGACGTGAGAAATCATCGCGCAGCGCTTCGTTGCGGCGCGTGACCACGGTGCCGGCTTCGAGGTACTGATTCAGGAAGATGAGCGTCTTGAGGAAATACGGATTGCCGGTTGCCGCGGCGATTGCGCGGTGGAACGCGACATCTTCGGCGACGCCGTTCTCGCCTTCGGCCACGGCTTCGTCGATTTTCGCGAGGGCGGTGTCGATCGACATCATGTCCGCGTCGCTGCGGCGCATGGCGGCTTCCGAGGCAACTTCCGCCTCGATCGCCCGCCGCAGCGCGAGGATTTGCAGCACCGAGCCCGCTTCAACCGCTTCCGCGTAATCGATGCGCAACGGCCGGATCGCACCGTGTGCGGCGATGAACACGCCACTACCCTGGCGCGGCTCGACCACGCCTTCGTTCTTCAACCGCGAAATCGCCTCACGGATCACCGTGCGGCTCACGCCGAACTGCTGCGCCAACACCGCCTCGGTCGGCAGCTTCCCGACGCGCGCGAAGGTCCCTTTGTCAATCTGCTTGAGCAACTGCTGCGCGACGGTATCGCTCAGCGCGCGCACAGGAATCTTGTCGAACATGGATGCCTCGATGCATGTTGTCGGGTCATCATACAAATTTCAGACGCCGGCGGCATCCATGCAAACCCTGAGCTTTTCGAGCAAAAGTGGGCAAAGTTGGCGAAACAGAAGGCTTAAGCTATCGTCACGCCTTTGCGCCGCATCGCGCCGGCTGAACCGCGCGAGCGCAGTGCGCCCTTCTTCGAACGCATCTCTCAAGGTCCATGAGCAAAGCCCTGCCGCCGTCTTCTGCCGTTCCTGCGAGCGCCGAACCGGCCTCGGACAAACCGGGCGACTCGTATGTGCAGTCGTTCGCGCGAGGCCTCTCGGTCATCCGCGCGTTCAATGCCGCCCACCCCGAACAGACGCTCACCGACGTTGCCACCGCCACCGGCCTGACACGCGCCGGCGCACGCCGGATTCTGCTGACGTTACAGACACTCGGCTATGTCGAGGCCGAAGGCCGCCTGTTCCGCCTCACGCCAAAGATTCTCGACCTCGGTTTCGCGTATCTGACCTCGATGCCGTTCTGGAATCTCGCCGAACCGGTGATGGAAAATCTGTCGGCGCAGGTTCACGAGAGTTGCTCGGCGGCGGTGCTCGATCGCACCGAAATCGTCTACGTGCTGCGCGTGCCGACGCACAAGATCATGACCATCAACCTGTCGATCGGCAGCCGCTTGCCGGCGTATTGCACGTCGATGGGCCGTGTGCTGCTGGCCGCGCTCGACGACGAAACGCTCGAAGCGACCTTGAATTCGGCGCCGCTCTACGCGCACACGCCGCGCACGGTGACCGACAAGGAAGAGCTGAAAAAGCTGATCGCGCAGGTGCGCCGCCAGGGATGGGCAATCGTCGACCAGGAGCTGGAAGGCGGTCTGATTTCGTTGTCCGCGCCGATTCGCAATCGCCAGGGGCGCGTGATCGCGGCGATGAATATCAGCGGCAACGCTCAGCGCAATTCGGCCAAGCAGATGGTGAAGGCGTTTCTGGAGCCTTTGCAGCAGGCCGCGCAGACAGTCTCGGAGATGGTGGCGCGGCGCGGTTGATTACATGCGGTTGTCCGCGGGCGGGTGATTGAACGCACGCAATCGCACGCAGATAGGCGAAGTAAAGACGCGCCAGCACGATCAGCAGCGGCGCGGCGGGACCGATCTGCGCATACGTCGGCGCAATCGCGACCAGGCCGGTGCTCGCCGCCGGCAGCATGATGGTCAGGTTGAGCGCCGCCTTGCGGCCCTCACGGCCCTTGCGGCGCTGCGAACTCAATGCCCGCTCATCGGCTCGTCATGAGCATCTGAGGCGCCTCATTGGCTTCTTGTTGCCCCCTCATTGCCCCAGATACCGCTCCACCAGCCGCGTCCAGAATGCCGCGCCGACCGGCAGATTGCGATCGTTGAAGTCGTAATGCGGGTTGTGCACCATGCAGCCGTCTTCGCCCGCACCGTTACCGATCCGCAGAAACGTGCCGGGGCGTTTCTGCAGCATGAAGGCGAAATCTTCGCTGCCCATCAGGATGTCGGTCTGCTCGACCACTTTGTCGTTGCCGACCAGTTCGCGCGCCACCTGCACCGCGAAGTCCGTTTCGGCATCCGAATTGATCACCACCGGATAGCCTTCGATGTACTCCACCACCGCCTTGCCGCCATAGCTCGCGGCCTGGCTTTCGGCGAGTTCGGTAATGCGCTTTTTCAGCAATGCGCGCACTTCGGGGCTGAACGAACGCACGCTCAATTCCAGCCTCGCGCTGCTGGAAATCACATTGTTCGCGGTGCCCGCATGCATCGAACCGACCGTCACCACCGCCGGCTGCGACGGGTCGACGTTACGCGCGACGATCGTCTGCAACGCCATCACGATGCTCGCAGCCACCACCACCGGATCCACTGTCAGATGCGGACGCGCCGCATGACCGCCGACGCCTTCGATTGTGATGATCGCCTTGTCGCCCGCCGACATGAACGGCCCCTTGCGGAACAGCATCACCCCGGGCTCCTCGCCCGGATGATTGTGCAGACCGAACACGGCGTCGCACGGGAAGCGCTCGAACAGGCCGTCGTTGATCATCTTCATCGCACCGCTGTCGATGCCGCTTTCTTCGGCCGGCTGGAAGTACAGATGCACGGTGCCCGAGAAATTGCGCGTCGCGCCAAGGTGCTGCGCGGCGCCGAGCAGCATCGTCGTGTGGCCGTCGTGGCCGCACGCGTGCATCTTGCCGTGCGTACCGCTCGCATACGGCAGACCGGTTTGTTCGATGATCGGCAGCGCGTCCATGTCAGCGCGAATACCGATACTGCGCGTGCCGTCGCCCACCTTCAGCGTGCCCACCACACCAGTTTGACCGACCCCGCGCGTGACCTGCCAGCCCCATTGCTCGAGCTTCTCGGCCACCAGCGCGCCGGTTTGCACCTCTTCGTAGGCAAGCTCCGGGTGGTGATGGATGTGATGGCGGATCTCGCGCAGGCTGTCGGCGGCAGGCACCAGGTCGGACACTTCAGTAAAACGCGCGGCTTCGCTCATCTATCGCTCCATGGGAAATCAGGCCGCATAACGCGGCAAATAGGCAAGCACTATAGCCACGCCATTTTGTTCGAATAAGATGCTGTTTTTTTCACCCCGATTAACAAGCTTTATATACGGGATTACCCCAATGAAGCTGCAACAGCTGCAAGCGTTCGTCGCCGCCGCCCATCACCGCAGTCTGCGCGCCGCCGCGCGCGAGCTCGGCGTGACGCAACCGGCCGTCACGCATACGATCCGCGAGTTGGAGAGCGCGCTGAATGCCGAGCTGATGGTGCGCAGCGTGCGCGGCATCGAGTTGACCGCGTGCGGGCTGGCGCTGTTACCGCGCGCGGAACAGTTGCTAGGCGATATGCGCCGCACGGTCGAAGCGGTCGAACAGGTGAAGGGGGAACTGGCCGGCAAGGTGAGCGTGGGCACGATGCCGTCGATCGCGTTGACTGCTCTGCCGCACGCGGTTTCGAAGTTTCGCCGCGCGATGCCGCTGGTGAATCTGCATCTGGAAGAAGTCACGATTCCGGATGCCGTCGCGCGTTTGCGTAACGGCGCGCTCGATATGGCGGCGATCCATCATGTGCAGGCGCTCGACAGCGACCTGGTGCAAGCGCCGCTCTACTCGACGCAGTTTGTCATTGCGATGCGTGCCGGGCATCCACCGGCGAACGTCACGCGTCTGCACGAATTGCTCGACGCCGAGTGGATCGTGACGGTGGGCGCCGATCACTTTCCGCATAGCGTGATGATGGCGATGTTCAACGCGCACGGCTTGCCCGTGCCAAAGCGGCTGCTGCGAGCGCCGTCGTCGTTCGCGGTGACGCTCGGGCTGGTGTCGCAAACGGATGTGATCGGCTGCTTTACGCGGCCGTTGGCGCAGATGGTCGCGCCGCTGGGCATCCGCATCGCGCAGATTGAAGAGGTGCTCCCAAGTTACGATCTCAGCATCATCTCGCGGCGTGATCTGTTGCCCACGCCGGCGGTGCTGCAGTTTGTGTCGTGCTTGCAGGAAGCCACCAAAGAGCGGATGGCGGTGACTGGGTAGTCGAGCCTATCGAACGTCGGGAATGTCGGCTTCCGCCTGCAAAAACGCAATCAGCTCGTGCCCCGCATCTTCCAGCGCCCCGGAGTTATCGATCGTCGTGCACCGAAGCCCCTCCGGCAGCGAAAACGGTGCCCGTCGTGCAAGCCTGGCCGCGACCTGTTCCGCCGACTCACGCGCCCGCGCGCCGAGCCGGGCTTCGAGAATATGGGGCGCTGCGTCCACATGCACGACTTCCGTGTGCGGATAGCGCGCCAACGTATGCTGCAAATGCTGACGTGACCCATTGACGACGACCGTGCATCCACGTGCAAGCCAGGCATCGAGCTCGATACCGATGCCATAACGCAGTGAGTGGCTCGACCACTCGAGCGCGAACAGACCGAGCACCGAACGCGCCGCGAATTCTTCGACGCTCAACGCAACATGCTCTTCACCGTTGCCGCTCGGCCGCGTGATGTAGCGATGCGCAAACAGAATCGGCTCGCCCATCAGGCGGCGGCGCGCAAAAGCCAGCAATGAATCCTTGCCCGCGCCGGACGGCCCCATTACATAGATCAAACGACCTGCCATTGTTATTTCACCTCGTCGGTCTGGAACGGCACACGTTGCCACAGGACAAACGGCTCGCCGGGCGCGGGTTCGACAAAGAGCGCCGCATGATCGATAGCGAGCGGCCCGAGCGCGGGCGTTTTCGCCTGCCACCAGGCAACCAGCGTCGCGCGCTCTCCGGCATCGGCGAGAGAACTGGATAGCGTCATGTGAAAACGGAATTCGTCGAACACGTACGGATAACCCCATTCGATCAGCAATGCACGTTGCCGTTCGCTCAACGGCGCGGCGAGACGGCGTGCGAGATCGGCCGCGGACGGTCTCGCACGCAGTGCATCGAGGGAGCGCAAGGCACTTGCGGCAACGGCGCCAATGTTCGCTTCACCGCTTTGATCCGCGGGACGCAGCGCGACGAAATCGCCGAGCGTCGCGGCTTCGACCGACAACGCGAATGCGCTTTGCGTCTGTGCCCATTGACGCGTCGCTTCCAGCACGTCCTGTTGAGTGATGCCTTCAGCGAGACGAAACGGCGCGACCAGCGTGCCGTGCCAACCATAGCGGCGCGGTGCTTCGGTTAGATCCGCGAGCGGACGCGTCAGGCGTTCCGGTTGTGGCGACGCACATCGCTCGCCGCGTTCCGCATCACGCCCTAACCACGCCGAACCCGCCTGCCACCACACCGACTCGCGCGACGGCGCGTAATAGACCGCGAAACGTGCGTCGTTGCGCCATTCGACCTGAGCGCCGATGCTCCCCACCACGGCGCTCATACTTCGTGCTCCACCAGCAACTGCACACGGTCCGCCGCAAAATGCGTGAAGCCGTATTTAATCGGTGTGCCTTCCAGATCGACGTCGACGTTTTCGACCCACAACACCGGCTGCTGGCGGTTGATATTCAAACGCCGCGCCACTTCCGGCTCCGGCAACACGCTGCCGATACGGCTCCACTTACGCAGATAATCGGTTACGCCCAATTCGGCCATCGCCTTGGTCACGCCGCCGGTACGCTCCAGCACCTCCGGGAAGTCCGGAAAACGCGCGGCCGGATACCAGTTGCGCGCGAACGTGAGCGGCACGCCATCCGATTCGTGCAGCGTCTCGATCCGGTAGACCAATGCGCCCGCCCGCAGGCTGAGCGCCTTCGCGACATTCGGCTCGGCCTTCACGCGCGCGGCCGACAACATCGTGCCCGCCGCAGCATGATGCTGCTGGCGCAAGTTTTCTGTAAACCGCGTGCGCCGGCCGATCGTATAGTCGATCGCGCCGGGCTGCACGAACGTGCCGCGTCCCTGCTCGACGCTGACGAGACCCAATGCGGCAAGACCGAGCATGGCCCGGCGCACGGTATGCCGGTTCACGTCGAAGCGCTTGGCCAGTTCACCCTCGCTCGGCAACCGGCCTTCTTCGCCGAAGCCGCTCGCGGCGATTTCCGCCGCCAGAATCTGCTCGATCTGCCGCCAGACGGCAACGCCCGCGCCGCGTTCGAGCAGCGTGCCCGACGTCGCGTTGTCGTTCGATGTCATGGTGCTGTCATTCCCCTGGGTTCAAATATTCGCTATGCCATGCATTGTAGTGCGCAAGCCGTGATGAAAATGTGAAACGGCGGCGATGCGCGACAACGCCCGACAAGCATACCCCTAAACGTCTAGACGTTTAGATGAATAGATGGTCAAATGTCCATTCGCTGGATCAACAGGAATTTCGATGAGTGCCACTTCCGTCTCGCCTTCCTCCGCCATGCGGCGCGCATGGATGGCCGTGCTGGCCCGCACGCCGCGCGCCGATCTCGAAGCCGCACTAGATCGCGCGCTGCAAGGCGTCCCGCCCCCTGCTTACGACTGGCTGCGGCCACCCGAAATCGGCCTCGCGATGGTGCGCGGCCGCGTCGGTGGCAGCGGCGACCCGTTCAATCTCGGTGAAGCCACCGTCACGCGCGCCACGTTGCGGCTGCGCGCCTCGGGTGACGCAACGGCAGCCGTCGGCGTTGCGTGTCATCTGGGCCGCGACCGCCGCCGCGCCGAACTGGCGGCGCTGGCCGATGCACTGCTGCAAATGCCCGAGCATCACGCTGCCTTGCATCAGCAATTGATCGGGCCGCTTGCCGCACGGCAAGCCGCTGAACGCGCGGAGCGCCGGCAGGATGCGGCGGCGACACGCGTCGAATTCTTCACGATGGTCAGAGGCGACTGATGGAAAACTCGCAGATTGCATTGTCTAGTTCGTTGTCCACTTCATTGTCCACACTAACGCCCGGTTTCGCAGACCCGGTCCACGACACCCAGGCGGTATTCCGCACCTTGCTCGACGCGTTGTCGCGTCCCGGCACGGTGGGCGTCGTCGAAAAAGGTTTGCCGGAGGTGCGGGCCACTCACGCCGCGCTCGCCGCATTCGCCACGCTGCTGACGCTGTGCGACTACGCCACGCCCGTATGGCTCGCACAAGCCGATACGGCGCTGGCGTCGGCACTGCGATTTCACACCGGCGCGCCGCTCGTCGACGAACCAGGACTTGCCGCTTTCGCCTATATCCACGACGCAAGCGCAATGCCGGCGCTGGAAAGCTTTGCACTCGGCGCCGCGGAATCGCCGGAGCAATCGGTGACGTTGCTGATCCGCGTCGAAGCGTTGACAGGAGGCGCACCGGTCGTGCTGAGCGGCCCCGGCATCCAGCACACGGCGACCATCGCGCCAATCGGCCTGCCCGAGCATTTCTGGCGCGAACGCGCTGCCCTCGCGCCGCTCTTCCCGTGCGGCATCGATTGTTATCTCGTCTGCGGCAGCACGTTGATCGGCCTGCCGCGCACAACTCAAGCGAAGGTGAACTGATGTACGTTGCCGTCAAGGGTGGAGAACGCGCGATCGAAGCGTCGTGGCGTCTGCTCGACAAGGCACGCCGCGGCGATACGCGGCTGGCCGAACTCAGCGTCGCGCAGATTCGCGAGCAATTGCGTCTCGCCGTCGCGCGAGTGATGACCGAAGGTTCGGTCTACGACGAAGAACTCGCCGCGCTCGCAATCAAACAGGCCGCAGGCGATCTGGTCGAAGCGATCTTTCTGTTGCGTGCATACCGCACCACGTTGCCGCGTTTCGGTTACACGCAGGCGATCGACACGGAAGACATGCAAGTGGCGCGCCGCATTTCGGCGACGTTCAAGGACGTGCCCGGTGGCCAGTTGCTCGGCGCGACTTACGATTACACGCAGCGTCTGCTGGATTTCGCATTGCTCGCCGAAGGCGATGCGGGAATCGATGCGGCCGCAACCCCGGCTTCCAATCAAGCCGCTCAGGCCGCAGCAGAGGCCATGCCGCGCGTGGTCTCACTGCTCGACAAGGAAGGCCTGATCGAACAGGAACGCCCCACGCCGGAAGCGCCGGAACCCGGCGACCTTTCGCGCGAGCCGCTCGCATTTCCTGCGAGCCGCGCCACGCGTTTGCAGAATCTCGCTCGCGGCGACGAAGGCTTCCTGCTCGCCATGGGCTACGCCACACAACGCGGCTACGCGCATTCGCATCCGTTTGCCGGCGAGATCCGCTTCGGCACGATCGCCGTCGAAATGGAGCTCGACGAGTTGGGTGAGGCGGTCGAAATCGGCGACATCGATATCACCGAATGCCAGATGATCAACCAGTTCGCCGGCAGCGGCGACGTGCCGCCCACTTTCACGCAAGGCTATGGCCTCGCGTTCGGACATGCGGAACGCAAAGCGATGGCAATGGCACTGGTGGATCGCGCGTTACGCGCTGAGGAGCTCGGCGAAACGCTCGGCTCGCCGACCCAGGACATCGAATTCATGCTCTCGCACAGCGATAACGTCGAAGCGTCCGGCTTCGTTCAGCATCTGAAATTGCCTCACTACGTCGACTTCCAGTCCGAACTCGAACTCGTGCGACGCCTGCGGGCGCAACACGGCGCAGCGGGTAAAAATCAGGGCGAAGATCAAGACAAGGATCAGGATCACGATCAGCAGGAGCAAGCCGCATGAACGCGCCGGTCACATCTCTCACCACTGCGTCGTACGACAGCGCCGCGGACGGTTACAACTTCGCCTACCTCGACGAACAGACCAAGCGCATGCTGCGCCGCGCGTTGCTCAAGGCGGTCGCCGTGCCAGGCTATCAGGTGCCGTTCGGCTCGCGGGAAATGCCGTTGCCGTATGGCTGGGGCACAGGCGGCATTCAGGTAACCGCGGCGATCATCGGCAAGCACGATACGCTGAAGGTTATCGATCAGGGCTCCGACGAAACCACCAACGCGGTCAACATCCGCCGCTTCTTCGCGCGCACCACGGGCGTGGCGACCACGCGCCGCACGACCGAAGCGACGATCATCCAGACACGCCACCGGATTCCCGAAGCGCCGCTCACCGATAAGCAGATTCTGGTCTACCAGGTGCCGATGCCCGAACCGCTATACAAGCTGGAACCGCGCGCGACCGAATGCAAGAAGTTGCACGCACTGGCCGATTACGGGTTGATCAGTGTGAAACTGTACGAGGACATCGTCCATCACGGCAGCATCGCCACCACGTACGACTACCCCGTGATCGTCAACCACCGCTATCTGAGCTCACCGTCGCCGATTCCGAAGTTCGACAATCCGAAGATGCATATGAACCCCGCGCTGCAATTGTTCGGCGCGGGCCGCGAACGGCGCATTCACGCAATCCCGCCGTACACCCCCGTGCGCAGTCTCGACTTTGACGATCATCCGTTCGAAGTGCAGAAGTGGCAGCATGCGTGTGCGCTGTGCGGATCGACGGAAAGCTTCCTCGACGAAATGATCGTCGACGACGCCGGCAAGCGCATGTTCGTTTGCTCGGATAGCGATTACTGCCACGAACGCCGCGGCGATCAGGACCTCGAGCTGCCGTCATACGAAGCGCGCCAAGGAGAAACCGCATGACGCCGCTGCTGAGCGCCCGTTCGCTCACCAAACAATTTGGCGGCCGCAACGGCTGCAGGAACGTCAGCTTCGATCTGTATCCGGGCGAAGTGCTGTGCATCGTCGGCGAATCCGGCTCGGGCAAAACCACGCTGTTAAATGCGCTCGCCCTGAAAACCGAAACCGATAGCGGCTCGCTCCATTACACGGCCACGCATGGCGAAAAGCTCGATCTGCTTGCCTTGTCCGAACCGCGCCGGCGTCTATTGATGCGCACCGAGTGGGGCTTCGTGCAGCAGAATCCGCGCGACGGCCTGCGCAGTGGCGTCTCCGCCGGTGCGAATATCGGCGAGCCGTTGATGGCCGTCGGTGCCCGCCACTATGGCGATATCCGCCACACGGCAACACAGTGGATGGAGCGCGTCGAACTCGACGCCACACGCATCGACGAATTTCCGGCGGCGTTTTCCGGCGGCATGCAGCAGCGTTTGCAGATCGCGCGTAATCTCGTCACTGGTCCGCGGCTTGTCTTCATGGACGAACCGACCGCCGGTCTCGACGTATCGGTACAGGCGCGCCTACTCGATTTGCTGCGCACGCTGACATCCACGCTGCATCTGTCGGTGCTGATCGTGACGCACGATATCGGCGTGGCGCGCCTGCTGGCACATCGCTTGATGGTCATGCAAGGCGGTGAAGTGGTCGAGGCCGGTCTGACGGACCAGGTACTCGACGATCCGCAGCATCCGTACACGCAAACGCTGGTTTCCTCGGTTCTGCCGGTTTGAGGCTCACAATGCGATCCATTGAAACAAGCAAGGAATCACACGCCGCTGAACGCGCGTTTATCGAGAACAACGCACTGATGCTGCGCGCGGTCGGTATCGGTAAGACCTTCACGCTGCACGGCCAGGGTGGCGTGCAGATCGAAGCGCTCGCGGGCGTGTCGCTCGATGTCGAACGCGGCGAGTGTGTCGTGCTGGTCGGGCCTTCAGGTGCTGGCAAGAGTACGCTGCTGCGCTGTTTGTACGGCAATTATCTGGCCAGTACGGGCTCCATTGCAATTCGCGACGCCGCGGCGGATGACGGGCAGCCGGTGTCGATCACCGGCGCTGAGCCGCACGACGTGCTGCGTCTGCGCCGCGGCGTGGTCGGCTACGTCAGCCAGTTTCTGCGCGTGATTCCGCGTGTGCCGACGCTCACGCTCGTCGCCGAACCGCTGTTGTCGCGCGGCGTGGCGGAAGATGAAGCCCGAGCGCGTGCTGCTGCCCTGCTGGCGCGGTTGAACGTGCCCGAGCGTCTGTGGTCGCTCGCGCCCGCCACCTTCTCCGGCGGCGAACAGCAACGCGTGAACATCGCCCGCGGCTTGATCGCCGGACATCCGCTACTGCTGCTCGACGAGCCCACGGCCTCGCTCGACGCGGAGAACCGCGACGTGGTCGCCGATCTGATTGTCGAAGCCCGCGAGCGTGGCGCGGCGATCGTCGGCATCTTTCACGACGAAGATACCCGCAACAAGGTTGCCACGCGCCGCCTCGAACTCCAGCCGCCGCTACGGCACTAGCTGACACGAAACGGCACTAAACTGAACCACTAAGCTGAAACACTGGGTGCGAAGCACTGAATCGAAAGACTGAATCGAAACACTGCGTTGCACCACCCAAGACAGACTACGGAGCAAGTCGATGTTGATCAGGAACGCTCGCATCGTGACGCGAGATGAAGTATTTACCGGCGTGCTACGCATCGAAGACGGCGTGATTCGCGACGTCGAGCGTGGCACGACCTCGGCGCGCGAAGCGGAAGATTGGGACGGCGACTATCTGTTGCCGGGTTTGATCGAACTGCACACGGACAACCTCGAGAAGCATCTGGCGCCGCGTCCGGGCGTGCAATGGAATACTGATGCCGCCTTCGTGATCCACGACGCGCAAGTGGCGGCGGCCGGCATTACCACGGTGTTCGATGCGCTCGCGATCGGTTCGCGCTCGAACGTAGGGCTGCGCGGCCGCGATCTGCAAACGCAGTGCGCCGAATCGCTCACGCGGTTCTCCGAGCGCAAGCTGCTGCGCGCCGAACACTTTCTGCATCTGCGCTGCGAAATCGCCACCGCCGACGTGGTCGAGGTGTTCGATTCGTTGTGCGCGCATCCGTTGCTGCGGCTCGCCTCGGTGATGGATCACACCCCCGGCCAGCGCCAATGGCACGATCGAGAACAATGGCGCCGCTTCCAGGAGCGCAACGGCAAGCTGACTGACGAACACGTGGCTACCGCGTTGGCCGAACTGTCCGTCGAACAGGAACGGTACGCCGACGCGCACCGCCGCGAGATCGTGGCACGCTGCAACCGGCTCGGCATTCCGGTGGCGAGCCATGATGACACGCTGATCGAGCACGTCGAACAGGCCAAGGCCGAAGGCATCGTGCTGGCGGAATTTCCGACCACCCGCATCGCCGCCGAGACGGCACGCGAGCACGGCATTTCGACCATCATGGGGGCGCCGAATATCGTGCGCGGCGGCTCGCATTCCGGCAACGTGTCGGCGCTCGAACTGGCGAAGGCGGACTTGCTGGATATCCTGTCCTCGGATTACGTGCCGTCCAGTCTAATGACGGCAGTGTTCGAACTCGTCGGCAAGGCCGGCTGGAGCCTGCCGCGCGCCATGGCGACGGTCTCCGCCGAACCGGCCCGCACAGCGGGCTTGCATGACCGCGGGGCGATCGAAGCGGGTTTGCGCGCGGACTTCGTGCGCGTCACGATGCTCGACACGTTGCCGGTGCCGCGCGCGACGTATCGCGCCGGCGTGCGGATCGTCTGACGATTGTGGTCAGGCCTCGCTGGTTGCGGGCAGCAGCGGTTCCACCGCGGCCCAGCGCGTCCAGCGGGGCGTCTGGTCGGGTGCCTCGACCCGCAGGGTGCGCGAGCCGTCATCGAAAACGAGGGATTCGATATTGAATGCGCTCCCCTCTTCAATACCGGCATCGCGCACGTGACCGGATTGGTAGATGAAACTGAGGTTGCCTTCGCGCAACAAGTCGAGATAAACGGCGAAGTCTGTTGTAGATGAGCGTGTGGCCCAGCGATTCAGGAGCGTGGCGGCGATTTCGGCGTCGTACATTCTGCACCTCTGTGGACATGTGCCGTATCCCGACTATAGCTCAAAAGTCAGGTTCGTGCTGCAGCGCACCATTGCCTGCTGACTACACCCCTTTCTATGACTGCTCGCGCTCCAAACCGTCATTCTCCGACACGATGCAGCATGCGTGAAATCGAGGCCGTCCGAGGCCTCATGGTAACCACTCGACGCTGCGTTTTCGTCACTAGCGGTTAGCGACTAGCGACCAGCGGGGCGGACGGCAACTGCCCCCACGCGACCAGCACTCGCTGAATGCCTAGGGCATAGGCATCGCGCTGCTTCGGTGATTCCGAGTGGTACGCACCGATCGCGCGCCAGGTATTGCCGTGTTTGACCATCTTCTGCTTCAGCAGCCAGGCGGCCACGTAGACGTTCACACACGGATCGGTTAACGCACGATGCGGCACCCCCTCTCGCGCGAGATCGCCGAAATGAATCGAATTGATCTGCAACTGACCGACGTCGATCGAACCATTCGCGTTCTGATGTATCGCGCCCGGGTCCCCCTTCGATTCGTACCATGCGACGGCGCGCAATACCCAAGGATTGACGCCCTGGTAGGCTGCGGCCTCATTGAAGCAATCGTCGGCCGCGTGTGCCGCACCGGACATCGACAGCCACGCCAGTGCAAAACAGAAGATTTTCAAGGACACGATTCATCCTTCCGCTTGATCGCGATAAAAATTGGGGGACTGCAGAAAGCCGGCCGAATTACTTGACCAGGGCCTGATCGATCTGCCGTTGCACAGAGTCGAGGTACGCATGCGAAGCATCGGACACGACGAGGCGGACAGCCGGCATCGGCGCGCCCTTGTGCTCCTGCATCTGCATCGGCACATGTGACTTCTTTCGATGCAGCGCCGGCTTCACCGGCAAGTCATCATCACTGCCGCTCGACGGCGGCAGCATCGCGAGCGATGGCAAAGGCGGATAAACCTTGTCCGCAGCCGCGGGGAGCGTGGCGGAAAGCGCGCCGGCCGACTGCAGATCCGCTCCCGGCTGGCCCGCAAAGGCAGGTGCGGCGAGCAGCGTGGCCATCGTCAGTAAGGTGATTCGAAGCATCGCGATGGCCTCCTTCATTGAACCGTCCTGATCGAGACGCTATACGGCTGACCAAGACCAGCGGTTCGATTTTCGAAGCTCACCTTCGACATGCGTTGCGCAGGCACGCCCTTCCATACCGCCTGGTTCAGGTACGCGAAATCCTGACCCAGCGCGGTGACCAGCACGACCGTGGACTGCTGCTGCGCGGCGGCCAATGCGCCTGCCTTGGTCAGTACGGCGGTGAGTTGCGGATCATGCGCCCCAAGCGCATCCGGCGGAATCTCGAAGCTGATGACTTCGTTAGGCACCTTGTCCGTACGCGCGGCATTCTGCGCAGGCATCTGCGCGCATCCGGCCAATGCGAGAACGGCTACCAAAAACCACACCTGTCGCTTCACACCCGTCTCCAGTCAGTTCCGTTGCTATAGAGATGTTTTCGGCAGGCCCGCAGAAAAAGTTGATAGGCGGAAAACACGCCCGCGAAAATCAAAAAGAGTTGCCTCAAGATCGGCGCAAACGATTGCTTCGGCGCTCGATGAAGCGCCGAACGAGGCAAAGTTGCCTCGCGTTTTGGGTGGATTATTTGTATGAGGATTACGAAACTGGCGACGCCTCGGTACGGGGTCCGGCAGGTCAAGCGCGTGTGAGCCAGGCTTGCGGGCGCAACGGAGGGGGCACGCCCATGGCCATCAGTAAGCGCGCGCGTGCAAGGCTATCGGCGCTTCAGGCCGTCGGCTCCGCCTCACGGCCTTCCGTTGCCCCTTCGCTCGCCTGCGCCTGCTCCTGTTCCAGCTTCCGAGCCTCGATCACATCCTGATAGCGCAGATACCCGCACCGTCCACCGGATTTGGCGGCATACATCGCCGCGTCGGCGTTGAGCAGCAGCTCCTCTGCCGTGGCGCTATCGTCCGGAAACTGGCTGATGCCGATGCTCGCGCCCACCGTCATGCTTTGTCCGTCAATCAGCAATTCTTCGTTCAGCGCGCCCATGATCCTCAAGGCAATCCCCGGTGCGGCCTCGGCGCAGCGCGGTCCCTCGATCAACACGATGAACTCGTCACCGCCGAGCCGCGCAGCAACATCCGCCGTGCAGAGCACCTGCTTCAGCCGGTGCGCCACCGCCGCGAGCACCTTGTCCCCAATCGAGTGGCCGAACTGGTCGTTGATCTGCTTGAAGCGGTCGAGGTCGACGAACAGCACGGCGAGCCCTTCTCCACGTCGCGTCGCTTCCTCGATCGCCGCCTCGAGTTTCTGCATGAACAACATACGGTTTGGCAGGCCAGTCAGCCCGTCGTGTGTGGCGAGATGCACGAGCTCACGTTGCTTGTTATGCAGCACATCCATTTGCGACTTGATTTCCCGGCGCAGGCGATCGAAGCAACGCGCCAGTATGCCGATCTCGTCGGTACGTTTGAGGGGCAGCGTTTCCATCGCGTGCTCGGCGAACAGATGGGTCGCTGCGTACGCGAGGAGGTGCAAAGGCTTGGTCAGGGCACGTGCAAACAGAATCGCCAGGAACAGCGCCAACACGCTGAAAATCAACACCATGCGAATGATTCTGTCACCCAGCTGCGTGGCGCCGGACAATACATTCTCGAGCGGCTTGCCGAGGCCGAGCACGATAAAGCGGTTGCCCTCGGACGCGCCGAACGGCCTGCGCACGAAGGCCAGCACCTGACCGGCCGCCTGCCGCGGCCGCACGAGACCATTCAGCAAAACTTCACTCTCTGACTGATCGAACAACGGCCTGGTGGCGGAAAAGCTGTCCTGCATCAGAACCCGGCGCCCCCTGTCGAAGCCGAACGTTTTCGAGGCATCCGGATGGACCAGGAAATCGCCCCATTCGTTGGCGAGATAGACCTGATAGTCGCTCGGCAAATCGCTCTGCAAACGGTTGAGCAGCCGGGCCAGATCGATATCGATGATAACGACGCCCACCACTGCCCCACTCGCGTCCGCCACAGGTGTGCCGAGCCGCAGCGTCGGTTTGCCCTCGGCGGCATGCGCACCGTACTCGTGATTCACCGAGATTGGCGAGGTGTAAATACGCCCAGGCGCGAACGCCAGTGTGTCGAATACATACGCGAACTGACCTTTTTCCTGCAAGCTGTTCCCCTCGACCCGCACCAGGCCGTCCGCATCACGGTCGAAACGGATCAGTTCGAGTCCGTGGTGCTTGCGGGTAATCAGACGGATTTGCAGGTACTCGGAGTGGTGAACCATGAAGCTGGCATACACCTGCGCCAGCTGTTCGCGCGGCGCATTCGCGCCAATGCCGTTGTCGCTGCGCAGGACGTCCACCGAAGACGGCAAGCTCGCGAGCACCAGCGCTTCTGCGCCGACATCGTCTATCGCCACGGAAAAGCGCTGGCCCAGCAGTTCCGTCGAAGTCAGCAGGCTGCGTTCGGCTTCGTTCACCAGCATCGTTCGGTTGGCGCGATACGCGTAAAAACCGGTCGCGCCGGACGCGAGCACGCCAATGCACGCTAGCAGAATCGATAACTTGAATGTCAAGCCGGGGCGCATCATCAAAATCGCTCCGACCTGTCACCGGAAACAATTCTGTTCCACAGTTCCTCGCGCCGCTGAATATCTTCCACCGGGCCGATCCAGACGATGTGCGCTTTGTCGCTGTTTTCCGCCGGCGCCGTCAACGTGTTGGCGAGCCCCTGACGTTGCGTCAACAACGCACTGACGTCCGGTTCGAGCATGTAGTTGATCCACGCTAGCGCGAGCGGGCGATCCTTGGCGGCACGCGTCATCGACCAGCAGTCCAGCCAGGCGAGCGCCCCTTCGTCGGGAATCACGTACCCGACATCAGCGCCGGCGCGGCGCAACGATTCAACCTGCTGAGTGCCATAGTTACCGAACATCAAGGCAACTTTATGCTGGGTGAAGAACGCGGTCGCTTCTTCCGGCAGTGTGTAATAGGTCAGCAGGTTTCGGCGCAGATCGACGAGCTTGTGAGCGATCACGCGCATCTGCGTGGCATCGAGCTGAAAGGGATGGGGATATCCCAGCGCCAGCGCGGTGAACGAGAAATTATGCTGGGCGCTATTGAAGTCCAGAACCTTGCCGCGGTAACGCGGGTTCCACAATTCGCGCATCGAGCGCGGCGCAACAGCGATCTGCTTGCGGTCATAGATCAGCCCCATCGACGAATACGTGAATGGAATGGCGTACACATTGCCTGCCGAGGTCAGCCCTTTAATCGACGACAGCGCCCGAAATCGCGGCAACTGTTTTTTCGTATTCGGCAAACTGGCCAGATCGAGTGGCGCCAGCAGATTCGCGCGGGTATAGCGCTCGATTTCAGCGGTATTCGCCGCGAGCACATCGAACTGCGGCGTACCCTGGGCATGCATTTGCGCCCATAACGCCTCGTCGGAATCGACCAACGTGACTTCGACCTTCGCGTTGTAGCGCGCTTCGAAAGTCTTGACGACATCGGCGTCCGCATAACCGGGCCATGCCAGTACGCGCAGAACTTTGTCGGCGGCCGCGGCGGGTGCAGACAACAAAAGGCTACAGCAGAAAGCGGCGTTTATCAGCAGTGTCAAAAAACGGGAAAACCCGCAGCAGCGCAGCGAATTCGCGCGTGCCGCGGCGACTGCAATTCTGCGCCGCAGCGATGGTTTGAAACAGAGCATTTCATCTGCCATCGAAATCGTGTGCATATACAACACCGCTTAGCAGAAGGCCATTAAGACGAACGCAAACAGACGCGCGATGTTTAACCGCGGACGTCGTGCTCGATGACTTTGTTCAGACAGATACCGTTACGCTCGCACGCTGCGAAGGCATGCAGAGCGTTAATAATAGCGCCAGGCAATGCATTTTTGGTTCCCGGCCCGTCCCAATCGATAAAAACAACCGTCAGGCGTGATTTAACAAATTCGCTCATCTGTATTTAACGGCCGTTCATGCGAAATCTTTAACTCATGGGCAGCCAATTGAAACAATCGAGATCGTCGTAATAATCCGTAATAGCCAGTGGTAAATAACGCTATTCCCAATTCTGGTTTTGCCGGTGCAACGCATCTTGCGAAGTACCCGCGCAAAGCTCCGCCATTAGCCAACTTCTTTACTACCTCGTTACAAGGCAACAAGCGGCGCACCGAGGCAATGCAATATGCATGGCGGCGGCGTCGAATCCCCCACCACATTCAGGCTTCAAAAGCTATTGCCGTCCGCCATCCGGTGTTTCACTAGCTACCCAATTTTTTTGAACTGATAAGCTTGGCGCGCGCTGCTGGCCGCCCCGGCCGGCAGCTTCAACCCAAGCCTGGTCGTGAGTCGCGCCAGGCGTCCCGCAGCGGCACAACCGCATACGGGAGTATTTGAACTACACCGAGGAGTAAAACAGTGAAAAAACTGCTAGCGGCTTTGACGGTTGCTCTGCTTGCTACCGTCTCGATTGGCGCACACGCTAAAGATTGGTCGACTATCCGTTTCGGCGTTGACGCCAGCTACCCCCCGTTTGAGTCGAAGGGCTCGGACGGCAAGCTCGCGGGCTTTGACATCGACCTCGGCAATGAAATCTGCGCGCGCCTGAAGGCCAAGTGCGTGTGGATCGAAAACGACTTCGACGGCATGATCCCGGCTCTGAAGGCGAAGAAGTTCGACGGCGTGCTGTCGTCGATGTCCATGACGCCGCAACGCGCTGAACAGATCGCCTTCTCGTCGAAGCTGTTCAACACGCCGACACGCCTCGTCACGAAGAAGGGTTCGGGCATCCTGCCGACCGCCGATTCGCTGAAGGGCAAGGCGGTTGGCGTCGAGCAAGGCACGATCCAGGAAACCTACGCGAAGACGTACTGGGAACCGAAGGGCGCGAAGGTCGTGCCGTATCAGAACCAGGATCAGGTCTACGCAGACTTGCTGTCGGGTCGTCTTGACGCATCGCTGCAAGACGCGGTTGAAGCTGAAATCGGCTTCCTGAAGACGCCGCGCGGCGCGGGCTATGAGTTCGCGGGCAAGGATATTGTCGACGAGAAGATCCTCGGCAACGGCGCAGGCATCGGCATGCGCAAGGAAGACACCGATCTGAAGGCGAAGGTCGACAAGGCAATCGCCGACATCATCAAGGACGGTACGTACAAGAAGCTCGAGAAGAAGTACTTCGACTTCGACGTGTACGGCAGCTAAGCCAGCCACGCGCGTCTAACGACGCGCTTGCCGGCTTGCAAGGAACGGGCTCCGCACCATACGGAGCCCGTTTCGTTTGCGAAAGCCGCTTTGCCGCGCCGCCCAGGCTGCGATCGGACCGGACAAGGCAGCCCGCGTGCCGCGGGCGATCCGCACGACGCCGCATAAGACCACACGTCGCGTCATATCGGCTAAGATCGTGCGATAGAGGCGCTGTGAACCAGCCCGCAGATAACCGATCTTGAAGTACCCTTTCCCCCTGTAATCAACGACATAGCGCGGCACGCCCTACTTGCCCGCGGATTTGAAAACCATGCAAACCCAAACCCATCCGCTGATTGCCCCGACGCTCGGCACCGCCCGTAATCTGACGAGTTTTCACTATGGTCCCGGCGGCGGGCAGAAGATTTACATCCAGTCGTCGCTGCATGCCGACGAGTTGCCCGGCATGCTGGTCTCGTGGGCGTTGCGCCGCAAACTCGCGGCGCTGGAAGCCGCCGGCAAGGTGCGCGGCGAAGTCGTGATCGTGCCGGTGGCCAATCCGATCGGCCTGAATCAGCACTTTCTCGGCCATTTGACGGGTCGCTTCGAGACCAACAGCGCGCAGAACTTCAACCGTAATTTCTACGAGCTGTCGGCGCTGATTCAACCTGGCATCGAAGCGCGGCTGACCGACAACATCGACGCTAATCGCACGGCAATCCGCGCGGCAATGCGCGAAGCGCTCAACGAGCAAAATCCGCAAACCGAACTCGAATCGCAACGACTGGCGCTGCAAAAGCTTTCGTATGACGCCGATGTCGTCCTCGATCTGCACTGCGACTGGGAAGCCGCGATGCACCTGTACACGAATCCGGACCTGTGGCCGGAAGTCGAGCCGCTCGCCTGCTATCTGGACGCCAAGGCGTCGCTGCTGGCGCTGAATTCGGTGGGCAATCCGTTCGACGAAATCCACAGCTTCTGCTGGTCGGATCTGCGCGGCCGTTACGGCGACCGTTTCCCGATTCCGAACGGCTCGATCTCGGTCACGATCGAACTGCGCGGTCAACGCGAAGTGTCGTACGAGTACGCCGAGCGCGACGCCCAGGCGATCATCGAATACCTGACCAAGCGTGGTGTGATCGACGGCACACCGGCGCCGGTGCCGGCGCTCGAATTCGCCGCCACGCCTTTGGCCGGCGCCGAGCCGATCGTCGCGCCGATCAGCGGTGTGCTCGTGTATCGCTGCGAAGTCGGTACATGGGTCGATGTCGGCCACGAGATCGCCGATATCGTCGATCCGTTGACCGATCGTGTCGTGACGCTGAAGAGCACCGTAGCCGGCGTGCTGTACGCGCGGCATTTGACGCGCTTCGCGACGGCCGGGCTGGAATTCGCGCGCATTGCCGGTGCGAAGGCGTTCAGAAGCGGATCGTTGTTGAGCAACTAAGGCCCATTTGAGCAACACTGCAGCGCGCTTCCCGGTATTTGCCAGTGGAAGCTATGCCTGCCTGCAAAGCAGATCGTCCGCTATTTCAGCGGGCGATCTGCGTTTACGCGCCTGTTTTGAAAGAACGGCTTGCTCAAAGGCGGCTGGCATGCCGCTTATAAAGCCGCTCAGAAAGCCGCTCAGAAAGCCGGAATGATCGCGCCTTTGAACTGCGTGTCGATGTACTTGCGCACTTCATCCGATTCGTACGCCGCGACCAGCTTCCTGACCCACGGCTTGTCGCGATCCTGCGCACGCACGGCGATCAGATTCGCGTACGGACCTTTGAGGTCTTCGATCGCGATCGCGTCTTTCGTCGGCTGCAGGCCGGCCTTCACTGCGTAGTCCGTGTTGATCGACGCGGCGTCGAGGTCGTCGAGCGAGCGCGGCAGTTGCGCGGCGTCGAGTTCCACTAGCTTGATCTTCTTCGGATTCTCGGCGACGTCGAGCGGCGTAGCGTTGACGCCGTTAGTGCCGACGCCCGGCTTCAGCTTGATCACGCCGTACTTCTGCAACAGCAGCAGCGCACGATTGCCATTCGACGGATCGTTCTGAATGCCGACCTTCGCGCCTTCCGGCAAGTCCTTCAGCGACTTGAGCTTCTTCGAATAGAAGCCCATCGGCGAAACGTAGGTCAGGCCGACGTTGACGATCTTGTAGCCACGCTGCTTGATCTGGCTATCGAGAAACGGCTGGTGCTGGAAACCGTTGGCGTCGAGATCGCCGGAATCGAGTGCCGCGTTCGGCTGCACATAGTCGTTGAACTCGATGACCTTCACATTCAGCCCTTCACGCGCCGCAACCTTGGTCACGACCGACCATATCTGCGCGTCCGGGCCGCTCATGGTGCCGATCTTGAGTTGTTTGTCGTCCGCATGCGCAAACGTTGCCGTCAGCGAAACGGCGGCGATGGCGAGCAGATTCTGAAGGATTTTCCGGCGTTGCATGCGTTTCCCCGCGAGTGATTTGATTGATAGGCGCAGATCGTCGCATGCAGCCGCGGCGCCAGAAAACCAATCGTTTTTCACACGCATATATGCACGATCTGGAAAAAGCTTATGAGCGGGGTGCCTTGTGTGATTTCAACTCGCAACGCTATGTGAGTGTCGCGCCAGCACGACAGATTACAAAAATAAGCAAAGCTGTCACATACCTTACTCTGCGTTCCCTTAAATTTCGGGCCATCGCACGACCTTGCCAAAGAGCACGGCGTCGCGATCGCTTAATTTTTAATCGGAGAAAGTCTTGAACAAGAAAGTATTGACCGCCGCTACTCTCGCCGTCTTCGCCAGTGCCGCCCACGCGCAAAGCAGCGTCACGCTGTATGGCCTGATCGATGCCGGTATCAGCTACGTGAACAACTCGAAGACCACTGCCGGTCACGACAACCTCTTCAAGTACGACGACGGCGTTGCTCAAGGCAGCCGTTGGGGTCTGCGCGGCACCGAAGACCTCGGTGGCGGCCTGAAGGCGTTGTTCGTGTTGGAAAACGGCTTTAACAGCGGCAACGGCACGCTTGGCCAGGGCGGCGCGCTGTTCGGCCGTCAAGCGTATGTCGGTCTGTCGCAGAACAACGTCGGCTCGCTGACGTTCGGTCGCCAGTACTCGTTTTCGACGGATTACCTGGGCGGCAACTACTCGACGGGTGGCCAAACCGTCGCGGGTAACTACGCTTACCACATCAACGACGTCGACCAGTTGACGTCGAGCCGTATCAACAACGCAGTCAAGTTCAGCAGCGCGAACTTCGCGGGCCTGACCTTCGGCGCGATGTACGGTTTCTCGAACCAGGCTGGCGCATTCGCCGGCGCACCGGCAACCGGCACGACCGCAGCACCGGTCGCAGGTTCGTCGCGTGCCTACAGCTTTGGCGCGAACTACGCGAACGGCCCGTTCGGCGTCGGCGCAGCGTACACGGACATCCGTTACCCGAGCCAGGCTACCCCGGCGTTCTCGACGGCCATCGCCAACGTGTCGACCGGCAACGTCCGCGATCTGCGCACGTTCGGCGTCGGCGGCCGTTACTCGATCGGCGCGGCTACGCTGTGGGCGTTGTACACGAACACGCACTTCCAGCCAATCTCGGGCAGCTCGACGACGTTTGCAGCCTACGAAGCGGGTGCGAAGTACGCGTTCACGCCGGCACTGACGGCTGGCGCGGGCTACACGTACATGCACCTGAGCGACGCCAACACGGGCCACTGGAACCAGGCGGACCTGAGCATCGACTACGCACTGAGCAAGCGCACGGACGTGTACGCACTGGGTATCTACCAGATCGCGGCGGGTCAGGTCGGCAAGGCGAATCTGTCGGCACAGATCGGTTCGAGCACGAGCTACTTCAATACGTCGGGCACCGCGGACAACCAACTGGCATTCCGCGTCGGTATCCGTCACAAGTTCTAAACGGGTCTTGCGTTGGCCGAGGAGCGCGAGTTCCTTGCCGTCCTGAGGTTCTGGAAAACGCCCTGCGGGGCGTTTTTCTTTTGGGGCATCGGTTTTTCAGACGCCTGCGTTGATGTAGAGATGTCTTGCGAAGCCCGGCCACTTCCAGCGCTGCCGCTGCATCTGGTACGCTGCGCCCTTTGCTACCGCTTGCATTGGACTCGATGGAAAACCCCTTCAATGACCGCGGCGTGTCGGTCACGCGTAATGCACTCTCGTCGGCCGGCCAGGTCTTTCCGCTGCGCGACATCGTCGACGTGCAGGTCGTCACCGTGCAGAAGAATAAGGTCCTGCCACGCACGATCTCGCTGCTTGGACTCGTTGGCGCTATTGTCGGCGGGATATTGCGCTCGCCGGTCGGCCTGGTGTGCGGCACGATGCTGATCGTGGTCGGGTGGCTCACGTGGGCGACTCAGGACATCACGCACCGTTTGATGGTGCAGACCGCGAATGGCGCGCGTGAAGCGCTCATGAGCACCGACCGCGAGTTCGTCGAGCGCGTCGCCGCGGCCGTGCACGAGGCGAAGGCAGCCCCTGCGGCGCCCAAGGCTTGAGCGGTCGCCGTCCGCAAAACGCCAGGCATTGCGCGTTAACACAAATTTAATTCGCAACGCGGCAGCTTTTGCGCGTCGTTGAGACACGCGCCGCTAGAGTGGTTGGGTGTCAACAACGCGCGCCGCCTCGCCGGATCGGCGCAACCATGATGCTCACGTCCGTAGCAACGTCTGAAATCTCTGTCCCGCGCGCCTCGCGCTCACCCAGTATTCACCGCCGCACGCATGTCGTCGTCCCGCTCGTCATCATCGACGTCACCGTGCCTGGCACTTCGTCAGCAAATGGACGGCGCGCGTTGCATACCGCCCTCGGAGACGATCTGCGTCTCTACGTCGTTACCGTCGACCAACAACACGAACGCGTGACCTTTCGTGTCGAAGTCACCTCGCGCTCGCTCGACGACGTGATCGGCCTGCTGACGGCTACCCTCGACCGCGCCACGCTCGGTCGCGCGCAAGTTACCGTGATCCGCCGTCCGCGCAACTATTGACATAGATCAATGCTTGCACGGGCAACTTGCTAGCCGCCGTAAATCTTTACACATCTTTGCAATTGCCCGCGGGTGGCCGTGTAGAGTCGCCGCTCCTCTTATCGCGTGTTCCCTCCCGCAGGCCCCCGCAAGCGTCCCGGTTTTCCCGCCCACGCCGCGGCAATCCAGTGAGATTGCCGCCAGTGCTGTCCAAGCTGTCCAATCCGCAGCTCACGATGCATCGCCTTCGCCAGGGACCCGCCTTTTTACAAAGCGTGATCCTATGTTCCTGTCGTCTCTCGATGCCGCGCGCCGGCATGCTGGTCATCATTTTCGTCGTTCAAGCGCAGCGGCGCTGGTCGCAACCGGCGCGCTGGTCGCGCTGACCGGCTGCTCCACCACCTTCCCCACCCCCACGCCGCCGGCCCCCAATGCCGCGCTGATCAACGGCGGCAACGATGGCCTGCTGATTCCGCTGCACGTGGAGCGTGCCGACGAAGATCACGCACGCCTCGGCCTGCCGGTCCAGCTCGACGGCAAGCCGCTGTACATGGCGCTCGACACGGGGACGCAAGGCACACGGGTGTTGAAATCGGTGCTGCCGGGTTCGAACTATGCAAGCGTCGGCGGCGTGACGTCGTTGTCATTCGCGAACGGCGTGGAGATTCTCGGCTCGGCGGTCAAGGTGCCGTTCAGCGTGGCCGGCACCACGCCAACGCCGATCGCCGCGCAAGCGGTGGACGTCGTGCGCTGCCTGCCGAACGCGCGGAAGTGCGTCGGAATGGACGGTTACACCGGTGAATTCGGCTGGGCGTTTTCCGGCATCGTCGGCGTCGGCGCTGCGCAGCCGGACGACAACAGCTACACGCAACCGCTGCGCGCCCTGCCCGGCAACATCGGTCAACGCTATCTGGTGCACTCGAACTTCGCGAAGCCGTACATGGTGTTGAGCCCATCGAGCGCCATCACGAAGGACTACACGATGGTGCCGATGACGGTGTCGAAAGACGGCACGGCGCAATGGCCGCGAGGCTGCGTGAATGTGGGCGGCAAGATGACCTTCTGCGCGCCGCTGGTGTTCGCAACCGGCAGCACCGGAATGATCCGCATTGAAACGGACAAAGCGCCCAACTGGACCGGTGACGGCGATGTCGGCAATGTGCTCGAGCAGGGCAACTATGAGACGGCGATCGGCAGCGGACCGTGGGTCCACCGTTACGAGACCGCGCAGGTCACGATCGTCAAGGCGAAGCCGGACGCTAACCGCATCGTGGTCGGCTTAATGGCGATGCAGAATATCGACGTGCTGTTCGATTTCCCGCGCGGCCAGCTCGGTTTGCATGCAGCGAAAGAGAGCGAACGATTCGCGCCGTGATGTTCAACGATCGATAAGAAGAAGGCCGTGCGAAATTAAACGCACGGCCTTCTTCATTTGAGCCAACGCCACAAACAAACGCGCCCGCGTCACTCCATATTGAGCGGATTCACGTGCCAGATATCGCGCGCATATTCGCCAATCGTGCGGTCCGACGAAAACTGCCCCATGCCCGCGACGTTCTCGATCGCGCTCTCGGCCCACGCGCGCTTGTCGACAAAACGCGCGTCCACCTCGTCCTGCGCTTTCGCAAACGCGGCGAAATCGGCGAGCACCATATAGTGATCGCCCCAATCCACCAACGTGTGGAAGATGTCCGAGAAGCGCAGCGGATCGTCCGGCGAAAAGAAGCCCGTGCGAATCTGGTCCAACGCCATGCGCAGTTCGGGATTCTCCTCGTACACCTGCCGCGGCCGGTAGCCGGTGGCGCGCAGGCTGTCCACTTCGTCAGCGGTATGGCCGAAGATAAAAATGTTCTCGCGCCCCACTGCGTCGCAGATCTCGATGTTGGCGCCGTCCATCGTGCCGATCGTCAATGCGCCGTTCAGCGCGAGTTTCATGTTGCCGGTGCCTGACGCTTCGGTGCCGGCCATTGAAATCTGCTCGGACAGATCGGCCGCCGGAATGATCAATTCGGCCACGCTCACGCCGTAGTTCGGCACGAATACCACTTTGAGGCGGTCGCCGATCAACGGATCGTGATTGACTTTCTCGCTGACGTCGCCGATCAGCTTGATGATCGTCTTCGCCATGCGATACGCGGACGCGGCCTTGCCGGCGAACAACACCACGCGCGGCACCCAATCGCGCTCCGGATTCGCGCGAATCTGGTTATAGCGCACGATCACGTGCAGCACGTTCAGCAACTGCCGCTTGTATTCGTGTATGCGCTTGACCTGAAGATCGAATAACGCATCGGGATCGAAATGCAGTTTGGTGTGATGCGCGAGCCGCTGCACGAGCCGCAGTTTGTTCTGCCGCTTCGCTTCACGGAAAGCGTCGATGAACGCGCTGTCGTTGCGCAGACTGCGCAGTTGCTCCAACTCAAACAGATTGCTGCGCCAATGCTTGCCGATCTGCAAATCGATCAGCGAGGACAGCGATGGACTCGCCTGCGCCAGCCAGCGCCGCGGCGTGATGCCGTTGGTGACGTTGGTGAAACGGTCCGGATAGATGCGCGCGAAGTCGGCGAAAATATCGCGCGTCATCAATTGCGAATGCAGCTTTGATACGCCATTCACCTTGTGGCTCGCGACGATCGCCAGATACGCCATCCGTACACGCCGCTGGCCATATTCGTCGACCAGTGAAATGCGGCGGATCATCTCTGCGTCATGTCCCGATTGCTCGCTGACATGCTTGAGAAACCCGGCGTTGATCTCGAAGATGATCTCCAGATGCCGCGGCAGTAAACGCGCGAGCGTCTCGACGTCCCACGTTTCGAGCGCTTCGGGCATCAGGGTGTGGTTCGTGTACGAGAATATCTTCGTGACGTGATGCCACGCCTTGTCCCACGGCAGGTGATGGACATCCACCAGCAAACGCATCAGCTCCGGAATCGCCAGCACCGGGTGCGTGTCGTTCAGATGCACCGCTACCTTTTCGGAGAAGCGCCCAAACGTGCTGTGCGTGCGCTGATAGCGGCGAATCAGATCCTGCATGGTCGCCGAGACGAAGAAGTATTCCTGCCGCAGCCGCAGTTCGCGGCCGGCCGGCGTGGAGTCGTCCGGATACAGCAGGCGCGAGACGTTCTCCGACATGTTCTTCGTATCGACCGCGTTGCGGTAGTCGCCACGATTGAACGCGCCGAGATCGAGTTCTTCGGTAGCGCGCGCCGACCATAGGCGCAGCGTATTGGTCGCGTCCGTCGCATAACCCGGAATGACGGTGTCATACGCGGTTGCGTTCACATGCTCGGTGTCGATCCACTCGACATGTTCGCCGCGCTGCACCGTGCGCCCGCCGAAGTGCACCATGTACTTGATCTCGGGCCGCGGAAACTCCCACGGATTGCCCGCGCGCAGCCAGTAGTCCGGCGCTTCGACCTGCTCGCCGTCGACGATCTCCTGACGGAACATGCCGTATTCATAACGAATACCGTAGCCGAAGCCCGGAATGCGGAGCGTCGCCATCGAATCGAGAAAACAGGCAGCGAGCCGCCCGAGGCCGCCGTTGCCAAGGGCCGCGTCCGGCTCGATATTGACCAGCGTCTCCATATCGACGCCAAGACCCGCGAGCGCTTCCTTCATCTGATCGTGGATGCCGAGCGCGAGCAACGCGTTCGTAAACGTGCGGCCGATCAGGAATTCCATCGACAGGTAGTAGACGCGTTTGACGTCCTGTTCGTACTGCAGGCGCGTGGTCTTCATCCAGCGCGCGACCAGCCGGTCGCGCACAGCGAGCGCCGCGGCGTGCAGCCAGTCATGCGGGTGAGCGGTGACGGCGTCCTTGCCGACGCCGTACATCATGCGATTGGAAATTGAGCGCCGTAGCGCGTCGACGGTACTGTTGAGCTGGTCGAATTCCAGATCGACGGCTGTCATCGAAGCCTCCGGGGAAAAAACGACGCGACATACGCGAACCGCATAGATGACGGACGAGAGGCGCGTGCCGGTCAGGCGGGTTAACAAACAGAGTACGACATTTTACGGCCCGCGGACATCGGCGAGCGCGAGCGGGGACTTACGCACATGCCATGCCCGCCGAGATACGGCGCTTCACGGGTTTTGCGCACGTACGCGGTGCAGGCGGCCTGTGTGCGGCACTGCACGCGTGCATCGGCCCGCAAAACAGGCAAACGATGGCGAGCGGTGAAAGCCGCCTGCAGGGGAGACGCAGCACGATTATTTTTTCGACGTGTGATTTGCTGATGAATGCGTTCGCCGGTTCGATGCGTGGTCAAATCGGCGCGGCTCGTCTGCTGAAGGGTTATGCCGACGTGGCAGGTGACAACGCGGCACCGAGCCGATTTGAAGACGCTTCACGGACTTGACCGTTAGTTGCATTATTAACGCCCGAAAAAGCGCGTTGCCCTGCCGACCGCCCAGCACGATTTCCATGTCTCTGTAACAATCGCTCCATTCGCCGCGCGAGCCGCCCTGATCGCTGGACTCAGGCCCCGCGTGCTTCTCTCCACACAACCCTGCCGCTCGCGCGCCGCTGTCCCTCCGACGCGTCCGGCGCTGCGGCATGCATAACCCGACGAGCCACGCCTTGTCCGACAAACCCAGCGCCACCCGTGGTGCCACGCTCGACCAGACCTTGCCAGCGGACGGTCCGATGACCGCCGCCAACCGCCGCGCGATGGCCGCGATCATGCTCGCGGTCGCGCTCGCCACGCTCGATACCGCGATCGCCAACACTGCTCTGCCCGCCATCGCCGCGGATCTACACGCCGCGCCCGCGGCGTCGGTGTGGATCATCAATGCCTACCAGCTCGCGATGGTCGCGACCCTGCTGCCGCTCGCGGCGCTCGGCGACATCATCGGGCATCGCAGGATTTATATCGGCGGCATTGCGCTGTTCACGCTGGCGTCGCTAGCGTGCTCGCTCGCTTCGACGCTGCCGATGCTGGCCGCCGCGCGCGTGCTGCAAGGTCTCGGCGCGAGCGCGATCATGAGCGTCAACACTGCGCTGATCCGCTATCTGTATCCACCGCATCGGCTCGGACGAGGCCTCGGCACGAACGCATTGATCGTCGGCGTGTCGTTCGCGGTCGGGCCGACGGTAGCGTCGCTGATTCTGTCCGTTGCCGCATGGCCGTGGCTGTTCGCGGTCAACGTGCCGCTCGGTCTGCTGGCGCTGGCCTTCGCGTGGCCTGCGCTGCCGCACACCGAGCGCGGCAAACACAACTTCGACCCGATTGCCGCGCTCCTCAACGTGATCACCTTCGCCGCGCTGATCTTCGCGCTCGGCGAAGCGGCCCAGCGCGCCTCGACGCAACTGGTGCTAAGTGCGGCCGCGATCGCCGTGGTGTTCGGCGTGTTGCTGATTCGCCGTGAAGCCGGTCACCCCGCGCCGATGCTGCCGGTCGATCTGTTCAAGCGGCCGGTGTTTGCGTTGTCGGCGGTGACCGCGGTGTGCTCCTTTGCCGCGCAAGGGTTAGCGTTCGTGTCGCTGCCTTTCTACTTCGAGGATGTGCTGCATCGCAGCCAGGTCGAAACCGGCTTTCTGATGACGCCGTGGCCCGTGGTGGTCGCGTTGGCCGCGCCGCTGGCGGGCAGTCTGTCCGACCGCTATCCGCCGGGCTTGCTCGGTGCGATCGGGCTGGCAGTGATGTCGGCGGGGATGGCATCGCTGGCGTTGCTGCCGGTGCACCCGCATGTGCTCGACATTGGCATCCGCATGGCGATTTGCGGCGCGGGCTTCGGCTTCTTCCAGTCGCCCAACCTGAAGGCATTGATGGCGAGCGCGCCGCCCGAACGCAGCGGCGGCGCCAGCGGCATCGTCGCGACTGCCCGGCTGCTCGGGCAGACCACCGGCGCTGCGCTGGTTGCGCTGAGCTTCGGCATCGCCGGACGGCATGGACCGACACTCGCGCTCAGCGCCGGCGCCTTCTTTGCCGGCGCGGCGAGCCTCGCGAGCGGACTGCGGCTGTTCGCGCCGTCGCACCGCGCGGGCGTGCACGCGAAAGCGTCGGCGGAATAAACGAAGCGGGCTCACTGCTGTGGCAGTGCGCCCGCTTTTCATTCCGCTTTTTGATCTCAGCGCGTCGACCCCGACCTTTCAACGCGGGCCGTTCGATCCAGACTTCTCAACACCGCTGTTCCGATCGATCACTGCGCGGCGAAATACCCCTTCACGGCGGCGATAAACGTGTCGATATCCGCACGCGACACATCCTTATGCGTGACAAAGCGCGACGCGTAGAGCATCTGCGTGAGAATGCCGCGCTCCTTGAGCCACGCTTCGAGCGGCGCGCAATGCTGCTGCGGAAATTGCGCGAACACCATATTGGTCGCGATCGACTGCACCTTGACCTGGTCGATCGCTTCCAGACCGGCCGCCAGATGCGCGGCGTGCGCGTGATCGTCGGCGAGACGCTCGACGTTGTGATCCAGCGCGTACAGGCAAGCCGCCGCCAGCACGCCGGCCTGACGCATCCCGCCGCCCAGCACCTTGCGCCAGCGATGGGCCACATCAATCAGCGCCTGGCTGCCGACCAATACCGAGCCGACCGGCGCGCCCAGGCCTTTCGAAAAACAGATCGAGACCGAATCGAACGGTTCGCACAGCGCCGCGACCGGCTTGCCCGATGCGACCGCCGCGTTGTAGACCCGCGCGCCGTCAAGGTGAACCGACAACCCGCGCTGACGCGCCAACTGCACCGCCTCGTCGACGTAACCCGCCGGCAGCACCTTGCCGCCGATGGTGTTTTCCAACGCCAGCAGCCGCGTGCGTGCGAAGTGGTTGTCGATCGGCTTGATCGCGGCGGCGATCTTCTCGAGCGGGATCGAACCGTCGGCGGCATTCTCGAGCGGTTGCGGCTGGATGCTGCCGAGCACTGCGGCGCCGCCGCCTTCGTACTTATAGGTGTGCGCCAACTGGCCAACGATGTATTCGTCGCCGCGCGCGCAATGCGCCATCAACGCCGCCAGATTACTTTGCGTGCCGCTCGGGAAGAACAGGCCCGCTTCCTTGCCGGCGCGCTCCGCGACCGTTGCTTGCAGACGCAGCACGGTTGGGTCGTCGCCCCAGACGTCGTCGCCTACTTCGGCGGCCGACATCGCCGCGAGCATGGCCGGGGTCGGGCGGGTTACGGTGTCGCTGCGCAAATCAATCATGGTAAGAGCCTTGTGTGTCCCTGTTTGTGTCAATGCATGACAGCTTGAGACAACCGGCCCGCGCACCGCTTCATCTGTTTGGATGAACGGCCGCGGCTCCGGCTGTTGAGCCACACAGTGTATTCAATTAACGCGGCGCTGAAAACCGCGCTAAAAAGCAGCTCACCCACCCGACTTCGGCAGCCACGCAAGCGGATCGACCGGCTGACCGTTCTGGCGCACTTCGAACTGGATCGACGCCACACCCCGGCTATCCACACCGACTTCGCCAATGGTTTGCCCTTGCGCGACCGCGTCGCCTTCCTTGACCAGCAGCGTGCTGTTCTGCCCGTAAGCGGTAATCAGCGAGTCGTCGTGCTTGATGATGATGAGCGGACCGTACGCTTCGATCCCCGTGCCCGCGTAAACCACCCGGCCGGTAGCGGCCGCCTTGACCGGATCGCCCGGATGGCCGCCGATCACGATGCCGTTCGACCTGCCCGGCGCAAAGGCTTTCAGCACAGGGCCACGCAACGGCCACAGCAGCACGCCTTGCTGCGGAACGCCGGCCGCGCCGGTCGCGCCAGGCGTAGTGGCCGAACCATTCGGACCGGCAACATTGACCGGCGGTGTCACCACACTACCCGACGCCATTGGCGGCGCCACCCGCAGCACCTGGCCCGGATTGACGGCCGAATTCGACGCGAGGCCGTTCCACGCCGCAATCTCCTGCGGCTTACGGCCGTAGGCCGACGCAATGCCCGCCAGCGTGTCGCCCGGATTGGCGCGGTAGTAACCGGCCGGCACCGGGACCGTGCCAAGGGTAGTCGGGTGGGACGGCGCGCTGCTGTAGAACGGCGTGCTTTCCCACGGCATCGTCGTGCAGCCGCTGAACATCACGCCGAGTGTCGCCGCGATCAGCAACCGGGTCGCCGTGCATTGCCATTGTCTTGTCATGTGATTTTCCTCGACACTTTGATTCAATCGGATTCAATCAGCCCCAAGCATTTGCCGTGCCGCTCGGTGCGGGCGCACGGCACCTATCCATTATGCCGCCGTGCGCGCCGCAAGCGCTTCAGCGCAGGCGTGGGCATATACGTGAGCGGGGAACCGTCAGACATTGCCGTCAGACACTGCCCTCGGCCTCGACCACCAGAATGCGCGCCGCGCCGATCGGATGCGCGACATGTTCGGTGCCCACCGACGCGTAGAACACATCGCCCGTTTCCAGAATCGCCGACTGTTCGACACCGCCTTCGCGATACCGCATCTCCACGCGTCCGTCGAGCACGGCGAACACTTCCTCGCCGTCGTTGACATGCCACTTATATGGCTGATCGGTCCAATGCAGGCGCGTCGTAATGCCGCCCATGTTGGCGATATCGAGCGCGCCCCATGGACGCGTCGCGGTGAAGCTCTTGCTGCGAATGATCTTCATGGTGAATAGCGGGTTGAGAAACGCGACACGTCGACGCGCTATCCGTGCCGCATACCGGACCACCCGGCCAGCGCGGACCGCACGTTTCTACTGGCCCCATTATAAGTGTCGCGGCAGGCACGACTGCCGGCACATGGCCGCACGTCAGCATTCGTGTGACTATTGAAACCTTTCAGCCCTCGCCTATACTCAGTCTTGCTGCCGCCACGCGCCATACGCAAAAAGCCTTAAACCTGCGAGGAGTTGGGGATGAACAAAGCCACCTTTCTGGCCGTGCAACTCAACGTCGACGATGTTGCGGCGTCGCCCGGTTTGGTCGAGTTGCTGAACACGCATCTGGTTTTCGCGGCAGACGTGGCCGAAGCCGCTGACGCGCTGGTCCAGCTGGCCAGCATCGCGGGATTGTCGAGCGGCGTCGAAGCCAGCGTCGAAATTCCGGCTCTAGCAATCGAACGGCTGCGCGAGGCGCTCGACAATCTCAGCGGTTACGACGAATCCTGGTTGCTTGCCCTGGAACCAAGCCGCGCGTTGTTCGACGAAATAGGCCGCCGGCACCGCACCCTGCATTAAAGCCGCGCTCGCGGGAAACGCATCCGCACTGCCGCGCACCCCGGCGCTCATCGCCTCGCGCCGCCGGTCCGCCACTTTTCGCTCACCGTTCGAACCGCCAGATTGCCCGGCATGCTTGACCGTCGGCGTGGTCTGAAGGTTTCGGGCGAGTCAACCGGAGGAACCGCCGTGAAAAGTCTCCTGAACCGCCGTAGCGTGCTGGCAGGCCCATCGCATCTCGTGCAGGTCGCGCGAGAGAACACCGCCGATCCCGTAGCGCCCGACGACAGCGAGGAAGCGGCGTTGGCCGCGGCCACCGGCGTCGCGCCCGCTGCTGCCGCCGCCGCTGCTGATACACCCGCCGCCGCCCCAGCCGCTGAGCCGGCGCGGCCGGTGACGACGTTGCGGCCGGTGCCGGTGGTGCCCTCGCAGGTCAGCGCGCGCGGCGTGCAGATGGCCGACACCGCCGAAATCGAATGGCTCGCCGAAGAAGAAGCGCTGACGCCGTTCCGCGTGTTCCGCAGCTTCGCCTATTCAGTGAGCCTGCTGTTCCACGCGAAGGAACTGGCGTACTACGTCGCGCTGTATCAGGACGGCTCGCTGTGGCGCGCGCTCAAAGCCGCCGACCTCGAAGCCGCGGAAACAGCCTTCCATCACTTCGAGGAACAGGCGACGCGGCTCTCGGAGGGCGAAACGCGCCGCGCGCAACTCGAGGCGCAAAACGAACAGCTTGCGCGCATGATCGCGCGCTCCGAGGCGCAGGCCGAACGGCTGCGCACGGATCTGCAACGGCGCGGCGCGCAGGAACAGACCGTGTCGAACCGGCAGCATCAGGTGCGCAAGGAGGTGTCGCAACTGGAAGCACAGCGCGTGGCCGCGCAGGCGCATTTGAACAAGGCGCATCGGCAGATTCACCAGCTCAATCTCACCAGCAACGAAGGGATTCCACATTTGCCGAACCGTTGATACGCGCTTTGAAATCGATCTGACGGCAAGGCAGAGCCGTAAACGACAAAACGCCGCCCGGCAATCCGGTCGGCGTTTTCTTTATTACCCGCCGCCTGTTAGCAAGGCGGCGTTTCCACCAGCTTCGGCGCGAATTAGTTGCCGAAGTACACCGAGTTACGGTCGTTGCTGCTCACCGGACGGCCGGCTTGCGAGCTGCCTGCGATCGGTGCGCCGTAGCCGCTGTTCACAGCTTGAGCCGTGCCGTTCTGTGCATCGACACGTGCCTGTGCGGCTTGCAGGTTAGCCGGGTAGTCGACGTGATCGCCAATCGGGTTGTAACCAGCCTTTTCGAGTTGCACCAGTTGAGCGCGGACTTCAGCGCGCGTAACCGGCTGGTTCGATTGTGCGAACGAAGCAACAGGAGCAACCAGAGCGGCGGCGACGACAACTGCAGAGATAAGAGTCTTCATGATGTAAACCTCCAGAACTTGTAGTTAATTCGCTTTGGGCTCGTTGTCCCGTAGCGCTTAAATAGAAGTTTAGGAGCGTTGACATCTAGGGGAAACCCCTAAAACAACGAAACTCTATTTCGATTTTCGCAATAGTAGACAGATCGGCGTATCGGCACACAATCTGTCAGGTAGCTTTCGACAATAATTATCCGTCTCGATTTCAATCGGTAACGCAGCCCGGCGCGCCCTACGGCAAGCGCGCGCCGGGTCACGATTCAAACGTTTAGCTCCAGTTCGCGTGGAAGCTGCCCGGCTTATCGATGCGTTCGAACGTATGCGCGCCGAAGAAATCGCGCTGCGCCTGCACCAGGTTCGCCGGCAGGCGTTCTGAACGATACGCGTCGAAATACGCCACGGCCGACGCAAATGCCGGCACAGGCACGCCCGCATTGATGGCGGCAATCACGACCTCACGCAATGCCGATTGGTAGTTCTTCGCGATGTCACGGAAGTACGGATCGAGCAGCAGATTGGCGATCGCCTTGTCTTTCGTATAGGCGTCCGTGATCTTCTGCAGGAAGCGGGCGCGGATGATACAGCCGGCGCGGAAAATTTTCGCGATCGTGCCGTAATCCAGATCCCACTTGTACTCTTCCGAGGCCGCCCGCAATTGCGCGAAACCTTGCGCGTACGAAATCACCTTGCTGAAGTACAGCGCGCGGCGCACCGACTCGATAAACGCGTCACGCTCGACGCCAAGCGGCTTCGCCGTTGGCCCTTCCAGCACCTTGCTCGCCGCCACGCGTTGCGTCTTCAGCGACGACAACACACGCGCGAACACGGCTTCCGTAATCAGCGGCAGCGGTGCGCCGAGGTCGAGCGCGTTCTGGCTGGTCCACTTGCCCGTGCCCTTCTGCGCTGCGCGATCGAGGATCACGTCGACCAGGTCCTTGCCGGTTTCCTCGTCTTTCTTGCCGAAAATCTTCGAGGTGATTTCGATCAGGTAGCTGTCCAGTTCGCCCTGATTCCATTCGGTGTAGACCTTGCCCAACTCTTCGTTCGACAGGCCGACGACCTGCTTGAGCACCGCGTAGCTCTCGGCGATCAGTTGCATGTCGCCGTATTCGATGCCGTTGTGCACCATCTTCACGAAGTGGCCCGCGCCGTCCGGCCCCATGTACGCAACGCACGGCTCGCCGTCCGGCGCCTTGGCGGCGATTTCGGTGAGGATCGGAGCAACCAGATCGTAGGCGTCGCGCTGGCCGCCAGGCATGATCGACGGGCCTTTCAGTGCACCCTCTTCGCCGCCCGACACGCCCGTGCCGATGAAATGCAGGCCGGCTTTTGCCAGTTCCTGATTGCGGCGGATGGTGTCGGTGAAATGCGTATTGCCACCGTCGATCAGGATGTCGCCCTTGTCCAGCAGCGGCTTGAGTTGCGCGATGGTGGCGTCGGTCGGCTCGCCTGCCTTGACCATCAGCAGAATGCGGCGCGGTTTTTCCAGCGACTCCACGAACTCTTCCAGAGTGAAGGCCGGCACCAGCTTCTTGTCCGGATATTCGGCGATGAGTTCGTCGGTTTTCTCGCGGCTGCGGTTGTACACCGACACCGCATGGCCGCGGCTTTCGATGTTGAGCGCCAGATTGCGGCCCATGACCGCCAGCCCCACCACGCCGATTGCCTGTTTGCCCATGTGAATTCTCCAGAGTCCAAAAAATGTCGAGACGCCGCGCCGGAAAGAACGTCGGCGGGACGTCGAGGGTGAAAGGATAAAAGAAATGCCGGCTTGCCGCTCGTTGGCGCGCATTGGCACTCATCGAGCGGGCATTCCACTGCGTGCGGGCCTTGCGAGATACTTTATGCGGCGCCTGGTGATGCGCTCTATGACGCACCGCATCACGCACCGCACGACGCCACTCAGGCACCGCGCGTAAACGAACGTCTGTCAGACCCGCGCCGCGTCCAGGCGTTTCCTGAAAACCAGACTGAAATTGTTGGCCGGCATCGCGATCGGCTCGTCGCACACGAGTCCGACCGATGCGCCCAACGCTACCACGGCTTCCATGTCGCGCACGCCCCACGCGGGGTCGCGGCTGCGCAATTGCTGATCGAACGCATCGTTGCTCGGTGAGGTTTGCGCGCCGCCGCGTTTGTATGGGCCGTACAGATACAGTACACCGCCGTCGGCGAGTCGGCGGCTCGCGCCGGCAAACAGCGCTTGCGTCGCGCTCCACGGCGAGATGTGAATCATGTTGATACAGACTACGGCGTCGAGCTGATCGAGCTTATCCAGCGTTTGCATGCCCCAATCCGGCTGATGCACGTCGAGGGCGAGCGGCGCGCGCACATTCGCCAGCCCTTCGTGCGCGATCCACGCCGCAATGGACGCACGCGCATCCGCATCGAGATCGCTCGGTTGCCAGTCAAGCCCAGGCAACGCGCCGGCGAAGCAGACAGCGTGCTGTCCGGTACCGCTCGCGATTTCCAGCACGCGGCCGGTGGCGGGCAGCACCTCGCGCAACACAGCAAGGATCGGTTCGCGATTGCGTTCGGCGGACGGCGAGCGTTGCCGCAGCGCCGGATGGGAATCAGTCATGTTCACTTTGTTTCAATACAGGGCCGTGCGCACGCGTTCGGCGAGTTCATGGTCATAGGTCACGGCATCGAAACTCGCGCCGTTGATGCGCCGATGGATCTCGCCCGCACTCGGCAGGCGCGAACGTTCGACATGATGCGCCGGGTCCCACAGTTTCGAGCGCACCAGCGCCTTCGAGCAATGAAAGTACACCGCGTCGACGTCGATCAGCAGCACGGTGCGCGGCAGTTTACCTTCGACGGCAAAACTGTCCAGCATTTCCGGATCGTTGGAAATGCGGCCGCGGCCGTTCACGCGCAAACTTTCGCCGACGCCCGGAATGATGAACAGCAGCGCCAGATGCGGCTCGGCGATGATATTGCGCAGACTGTCGATGCGATTGTTGCCGATGCGATCCGGCAGCGCGAGCGTGCGTTCGTCGATCACACGCACGAAGCCCGGCGCGTCGCCGCGCGGTGAACAGTCGAGGCCTTCGGGACCGGCGGTAGCGAGCACGACGAAGGGCGCGACTTCGATAAACGCGCGATAGTCTTCGTTGACGTAGGGAATCTCTTTGCGCACTGCGCGCTCATGCGGCTGACCGTAGATTGCTTCGAGCTGTTCCATCGTCGTCAACATCGGCGTTCCTTTTACGTGGCGGTTGCTTTTCGTGAAAGCGGCGCTGCCTGGAATGGGTTGGGACTGGGATTATCGGTGATTTACACGGGCCGCGCGCGACACGGGCGGCGTGCTCAGTCCAGCGCCAGACGGCCCGCGAGCGCGGTCAGCGTATCGGCACAGGGTGCGGCGATTTTCAGCGAGAGCAGCGCATCGGCGCGCGTGCGTCCCAGATTGATCGCGACGATCGGCTTGCCCTGCTTCTGTGCCCACACGCAGAAACGGTAGCCCGAATAGACCATCAGCGACGAGCCGACCACCAGCACTGCGTCCGCCGCGTCGAGCGCATGCGAAGCCGCTTCGACACGTTCGCGCGGCACGCTTTCGCCGAAGAACACTACCGAAGGCTTCAGCAAACCGCCGCAGTTCGTGCACGCCGGAATGCGGAACGATTCGAGATCGTGCCACTCCAGATGCGCATCGCCGTCGGCGGCCGTTTCGGCGGTGACGTTCAGCAACGCGGGATTGTCGGCTTCGAGCGTCCGCTGGATCGACGCGCGCGAATGCTGCATTCCGCAGTCCAGACAGGTCACCCCGTCGATGCCGCCATGCAGTTCGATCACCTCGCGGCTGCCCGCCCGCTGATGCAAACCATCGACGTTCTGCGTGACGAGCGTCGGCACATGGCCCGCTGCCTCGAGCCGCGCCAATGCGGTATGCGCGGCATTCGGCTGCGCGTCGGCCACCACCGGCCAGCCGACCATGCTGCGTGCCCAATAGCGCTGGCGCATCGCGGCCGTACCGAGAAATTCCTGCAGCGTGATCGGCGGCGAACGCTTCCATGCGCCGTTGTCGTCGCGATAGCCTGGAATGCCGGAGTCGGTGCTGATGCCCGCGCCGGTCAGCACGAACAGACGCGGATAACGCTGCACGAAGGTATGCAGGTCGTCCAGCGTGTGCGATTCGGTGAAGGGTTCGATGTGCGCGGGCTGAGGGTCGGTCATGACGGGGATAGAGTATGGCGGCGGCCTTGGCGTAAAACCTGAAACGCCGTTCAGCGGCGCGTGGCCGATTTGTTCTGCCGCGCGTGCGCCGTTCGCGCCGTTCGCGCCGCCTGCCGCGCTTGCCACTCGGCGAGCGCTGACTGATAGCGCTCGAGCGCCTCATCGTAGAGGTCGAAGACACACGGGTTGCAGCCACTATGACAACAATCGTCGAGGTCGGGCTGCACGGGCGGCACCGGCTGCGGGTCGTCCTTGGGTGTGGCTCGGGGCACGGCGAATCGCTTTTTCGAAAGGCGGGAAGCGCTCAGTATAAGTTGATCTCCCGCGATGCGTGCGGCGGCGGCTCGACCTGAACCCGCGCCTTCAATTCATGCCCCGTGCGCTTCCCTTCAACCCGCGCACGCGGCGAACGCTGCGCCGCGCTCAGCCCCTGCCAACGAACGGCATCTTGCTCGCCATGATGGTCATGAACTGCACATTCGCCGACAGCGGCAATTCCGCCATATGCAGCACCGCGTCGGCGACGTGCTGCACATCCATCAAAGGCTCGACCGCGATTTCGCCGTTCGCCTGCGGCACGCCGCGCGCCATCCGCTCGGCCATCTCCGTCACTGCATTGCCGATGTCGATCTGCCCGCACACGATGTCGTATTTGCGGCCGTCGAGCGACACCGCTTTCGTGATGCCGGTAATCGCATGTTTGGTCGCCGTGTAGGCGATGCTGTTCGGCCGCGGCGCATGCGCGGAAATCGAGCCATTGTTGATGATGCGGCCGCCCCGCGGCGTCTGCGTTTTCATCAGACCGAAGGCGGCACGCGTACAGAGAAACACGCCGGTGAGATTGGTGTCGACCACCGAGCGCCATTCGTCGATATCGAGTTCGTCGATATCCACGGGCGAGCCATTGCGGCCCGCGTTATTGAACAGCACGTCGAGCCGGCCTCGCCGCGCGCGGATCGTGTCGAACAGCGCGGCGACGCTGTCGGCGTCCGTCACGTCGCAGGCCACGGCGAGCGCGTCGCCACCCAGTTGCTGCGCTTCTTCGACCACGGCGTCGAGCGGCGCCTGGCGACGGCCGGCAAGTACGACGCTATAGCCGTGTTCCAGCATCTTGAGCGCACAGGCCCGGCCGATGCCGCTGCCCGCGCCGGTCACCAGCGCCACTTTCTTGATTCCAGTTCCTGTCACAGCGCGTCTCCTGCTCCGTTTCTTTGGCCTTAGCACCATACAACAGCGGATCGCCCATCACAAATGCAACGTCGCGGCCGCCTCCAGGCATGGCGTCTTTCAGCGTGCTTTCATTACTTATCGTTACCTTCCGCAACCGCGGCGAGCGGCGCATCAATGGTATCGTTTGCTGTTGCGCTTCACGCGCGCAATTCAAGGCCTTCCCAGGACGGAGGAAGGAAGACAGGAAGCACGCTTTATGAACGAACTCTTCACGCCGCCGCAAGGCGGTGAGGCCGGTGCGCAGCGCCGCTGGCCGCGCACCGGCTATCCCGCGATGCTTACGGCCACCGCCGCCTGGCACGTATTCGTTCTGGCCGGATGGCTGCTGGCGCCCGCCGCGTGGCCGTGGTGGCTGGCCGCAATCTTCGCGAATCACGCTATTTTCACGGTGGCCGGCCTGTTGCCGCGCACCTCGCTGCTCGGCCCGAACTGGACGCGCCTTCCCGCTGGCGAGCACAACGCAGACGCAATCGCACTGACCATCGACGACGGACCCGATCCGGTTGTCACACCGCAAGTGCTCGATCTGCTCGACGCGTTCGACGTGCGCGCCACCTTCTTCTGTATCGGCGCGAAAGCGCAACGCTACCCGGCGCTCACACGCGAAATCGTCGCTCGCGGCCATGCACTGGAAAACCATTCGCAGGTTCATGCGCACACGTTTTCGCTCACGTTTCCGCGCGCACTCACGCGCGAGATCGACGCGGCGCAGCGCACTTTCGAGGCATTGAGCGGCGAGCGGCCGATGTTCTTCCGTGCCCCGGCGGGCTTGCGCAACATCTTTCTCGAGCCGGTGCTGGGCAAACTCGATTTGCGGCTCGCGGCGTGGACGCGGCGCGGCTACGACACCCGGGAGCGCGATCCGCACGTGGTTGCGCGCCGGCTGCTCGACGGTCTTGCCCCGCGCGACATTCTCCTGCTGCACGACGGCAATGCCGCCCTCACTATCGAGGGCAAACCGCTGATACTCGCCGTGCTGCCGCGGGTGATCGACGCGGCCCGCCGGCAGCACTTGCGCTTCGTTACGCTGCGTGAAGCACGTATCGACGGCTGAACCGAGCGCCGTTGCCCCGAGGCTTGGCCGCCGGTACGCGGCCAGCCACGCAGACACCGCTGTCACACGCGAAAATCCGCCGCCATGTCTTCGTCTGTGCGCGCCTCGAGCTCGCCGCTGCGGCAGGCCTTCAGGAACGCGTCGTAATCGCGCTCCACCTGGTCCGCGTAGCTGGTGGAATAGGCGGTGAGCGCTTCCGCGAACTGATCTCCGCGGCCGATATACGCGCTGAGCTCGATCGCCTGGCCACTCGCCTTGGCATGCGCGCGCGCCATGATCCAGCCGCAAAGTTTCGCGTAACCTTCCAGCAGGTCGGTGTCGAACAACTCGATGTTCGCCGACAGTTTCATGTCGCGCAGTTGCCGGAAGTAGAAATGGCGCCCTAGCGGCCCGGTCGCCCAGCCGAGGAAGATGTCGCTCGCGGCCTGCAACACACGTTGCCCTCGCACGACGCGTTCGCCTTCGTGCTTGATGGCCGGCGACTTGTAGTGCTGCGCAATCACCGACGGCCGCGCTTCCTTGATTTGCAGGAACAGCGGCTTGTCCATGTGATCGACGCTCAACACGACCATACAGCGCGTACCGACGCTGCCGACGCCCACCACTTTGAACACGATGTCCTGCACGGTGAAATGACTCAGCAACTCACGCCGATCGTGTGACATCGTCTTCAGATACTCGCCCCACATGCGTTCCAGCAACTTGCGCCAGTTGGCGTCCCGGATTGCTTCGGTCTCTTCCGGCGCGAGCAGCGTGTTCGCGCCCAACACGTGGAACAGGGCTGGCGGCGCATCGCGGATTTTCCAGTGGTCGCCGTCGCGCTCGGCCATTTTCTCCAGCAGGTTTTCGTGCGTACGGCTCGCGGCCTTCTCCATGCCGCGCCGCACGGTGCGGCGACGTTCGGGAGTCAGCGCGGTTTCAGCCATCCGGTCGAAGGTGATTCGGTCGTACCAGAGTTCGAGCGCCCCACATTGCGCGTACTGCGCCATGCGGTCCCGGTATTCGGTGACGGCGGTCATCACCAGATGCTCGGCCGTGCCGCGACTCAAACGCATGTGGCGCGCGGCGACCACGAGGCTCGCGGTCAGCCGCTTCAGGTCCCATTCGAAAGGACCGATCGCGACTTCGTCGAAGTCGTTCAGATCGAATACGAGTTGGCGCTCCGGCGTTGCGAATCCGCCGAAATTCATCAGATGGCCGTCGCCGCAAATCGGCATGGTGAGGCGGGTGTCGGGAATCTGGCTCAGGTCGTGCGCCTGAATGATCGCGGTGCCGCGAAAGAACGTGAATGGCGATACAGACATGCGCCCGTAGCGCAGCGGCACAAGCTTCTCGACCCGCCCCTCGCTGCTTTGCTTAAGCAACTCGATCGGGTTGCGATGCAATTCGCCTACCGTACGATGGCTCGAACGTTTCGAGTGCTCACGGGCGGCACGGCCACGAGCCTCCCGTTCGGCGATGGTGCTGGCTTTCATGCTCTTCTCCGGTTTTTGTGTGAATCTTTACTATCGGTTCTAGAAGACTGCCTCTGCTGGCACGGTAAAACGGATTTCAAGTGAAACGGTTTGCGGGCATTCCGTATCGAATGGCAATGCCGACATCTACATCGAACTACGCAGTTGCGCGAGCCATCACCAACGGTAGCCGACACCGCCGAAAATCACATCTGAATCACGATCATAGCGTGTCACGATACGATTCCATTCGATCCGCGCATCCCAGTGATCAGTCAAACGATACGAGCCGGCGATCGTGACGAGGCCGGAAAACTTCCCGGCGCCCGGTCCCGGCGACTCGCTATTTTCGTTTTCGTTGATCGCATAGTAAGCGCCTAGCCCGAGCCCGAGCGATACCTTGTCATTGAGGAAGGCACGCGTCGCCCACAGTTGGCTGGTCAAGCCGTCGCGGCGCGCCACCTTGCTGCTGCCCTCGTGAAGATAGCCGACCGTTACGTCGAGGTATTTCGCGAGGCCGCGGCGGTACTCGATCGCGCCGCCCAGCGCGCTCGGCGAGCTGGTTGAATTGACGATGGTCTCGCCGAGGTACACCGCCACTTCGTTGTTGGTCACCTTGTGCGTGCTGCCGCTCGCCCAGTCGCGTGGACCGGGTGTGCCCGGGGCATCGAGCTGATAGCCGACGCCGAACATCACGCTTGTCGCATCCGGCCCGCGTTGCACATGCACACGATTCAACTGCAGCTGTGTGATCCACCGGCTCGATGCGTAGTACGCCGCACGCACGCTATATACGACGCCCCAGCCGTGAGTGTCCGAATAACTTCCGCCTTGCACGGCGGTGGTGGTGTCGAAGTAGCGGTATGGACCGACGCCCGCCTGCAGAACGAATTGCGGACTTCCCACAGGAATGCGGCCCCATAGCTGGATCATCTGGCCGTCGCGATGATGGTCCGGAATGTGTCCTTCATTGAGCCACGTGAAGCTCGCGGCAAAGTATTGCCCGAGCCCTTCCTGATAGTTGAATGCCCACGTGTAGGTGTTCGTGCTGCCCGCGCGCGAGCCGCCGCCGAATAGGGAAAACTCCTGAGCGTAACCCACGTTGGATATGCACAGAAGTCCGAGACCGGCAATGCAGGAGCTCGCCTGGATTGCCAGCCCGCGGCTCACAGAAAAATTCAGATTCCGCATGCTCCTTGCATCTCTCCGGATGAGTCGATTTCAATGCCGGCATTCATGATCCGACGAGAAGCCGAATGGCGGCGTTGAGCGCCGGAATTAGCTGTCTTTACAAATTGTTTGCCATGCTAGCAGACCGCTCGGTAAAAATGTTACGACATGCATTTTGAATAGTCCGGCCACGTAGCGACGTCCTCAATCATCTACTTCGCGAATGCCCACAATTGGTTGCGGATGCAACGACCGGCCATGGTTCAGAAAAAATTGAGTTCAGCTATTCCCGAGGTCATTGGGCGTTTTCAGCCGGTTGGTGTTTCACGTAGCACGCCGTAGCTTTTTTATCGGGCAGGGAGTGGGTCCGGATCGGCTTCGGCTTCGGCTTCGGCTTCGGCTTCGGTTTGCGCGAATTTGTCGCGCTTGCTGCAAAGCGAATGCGGTGTGTATAAAATCGGTCACATGCGCCCTGCCCCTCCTCAGCAGCATGAGCCCGAGCTTCCGCTCCATGCGCCCAGTGTCTCGTCCGTGACGCTGGCGGCAATCATTGCCGTCATCGCGTGGATTTCCATCGTCGCACAAGCCGATCTGACGATCGACCGCACGCTTGCGCGCGGGCTCGGCGTGCTCGACGGGATTGCGCGGATGAGCAGTTATCTCACCAATCTGACGGTATTGGCTTGCGCGGTCTGTTTTACGTGCGTCGCGCTACGCGGCCGCAGTTCGGCGATCGTGCGTTTTTTCCGGCAGCCTACCGTGGTGACCGCCGTCGTTGTCTATATGGTTTTTGTGGGGATCGCTTATAACCTGCTTCTGCGGGGGTTGTGGTCGCCCACGGCCTACCGGCTGCTGCTCAATGAATCGATGCACAGCGTTTTGCCTATGCTGGCGGCGCTTTACTGGGTGTTGTTCGTGCCGCGGTTTCATCTGCGGTTGCGGCATTGCTTACTGTGGCTGGTCTATCCCGTTGCGTATCTCGCCATTACCTTCTGGCGCGGGAGCTCGTCGGATTTTTATCCCTATCCCTTCATCAACGTCGATGTGCTCGGAGTCAGACATGTTGTCGTCAATTCTGCCCTGTTGTTTGGCGGGTTCTTGATGTTGATGGCAGTGTTTGTTGGGATTAATTTTCGGCGTAGACGCTGATCGTTTTGTTTGTTCTGGCTCTCCCGGATTTTTCCCTGGTGCTGATTGCCGGCGGCGTGAGCCGCAATTTGTTTCCCGTTGCTCGGGCGCGCTTCTTGCGCCCCGTCTGTTGTATGCAAGCTGCAAGTAGGCGCGGCCTGCGTAAACCTCGGTGTGGCGACGTTGCATGGCAACGGCTCACACGTAAATATGACAATGGGAGCAAACGTATGGACACCAACTCAGCAGAAGGCGCAGTCAAGGAAGTCGCAGGGAAGGTTCAAAGCGCCGTCGGCGACGTGCTCGGTGATACAGGCACTCAACTGGCCGGGAAGGCCAAAGAGCTCAGCGGCAAAGCTCAACAACTCTGCGCGAGTACCACCAGTCTGGTTCGGGATACCACCGTTGAAAGCCCTTTCACTACCATCGCTGTCGTCGCTCTCGCCGGCTTCATCGCGGGTGCCCTCTGGTCGCACGGGGCGTCGGGTCGCGACTATCGGGCATAAACTTCGGCGTATTTGATCGTCGGGCGATTGCCGTTGGCAATCGCCCAGTTCCGCTTGGGCTTCGCTCTTTGGGCACCGGCTTGTCGACACTCTTCTATCGACGCTCATGCTGCGATATCTGGCGCTTCGCGCTCGAGCCATTGCAGCAGCGCCGGCAAATGTGAACGGATACCGTTGATGTTGAACGTCCCAAGTCGAAGCTTGCCCGCGGCGTGTCCTCCCCAGAAGGCAACCTATTCTGCCGCCGTGTCGCACCACTCCATTGCCCATGATTTGGCGCACGAAATAGCATCCGCTTCGTTCGAAAAGGTGTCGATGTCGCCCGAATCGTGCGATTGGAAATGTTCGTTCTTTCGGGGCACGCGGGTGATCTTGGCCCGGGCGTAGTAGGCGCCATCTTCCGCATGGCGTGCTCGGCAATCGATGTGGAAGTGCTTGTAGTCGAATTGCATCACTTTTCCCTATAAACGCGCTGCACGCATCGCTCATTCATAGCATCGCCCATGCCCGGTCAGTTTTTTGTTGTTCGCCTACGGCGTTGGAATTGCCTGCGTAGTTGGCTGCGCGGGATCTGTTGCCCGTTCGCCGGCCAGGCCACGAAACGCAAAAAAACAAAAGCCGGCGCAGCAGAGTAATCAACACCCCACAGCGTCGGCCATGCGGACATCACCCTCAAACAGCAGCCACAACCCTTCGCGGCGACAAAACCGAAACAACAAAACTAACCACAATATTGGCGGCCAACGCGATCAACCCGATATAAATCGGATAAACCGCATCGCCAAGATGCAAAGCGAACACCGGCTTGAGCCCTTGCGAAATAGCCAACCCCGTTCCGATCACGATCCCGACAAGCCACCCAAGAAACAAGCCCGGCGTGTTCAACCGCCGCGTATACAACGAAAACACGATAGCCGGGAAAATCTGCAAAATCCAAACCCCGCCTAGCAACTGCAAATCAATTGCATACTGTGTCGGCAAAAACACAATAAACAACAGCGCGCCGAACTTCACAACCAGCGAAACGATCTTCGCCGTCGAAGCCTCAGCCGCAGGCGTGATATTCGGCGAGACAAGCGGACGCCACAAATTCCGCGTGAACAGATTGGCCGCGCCAATCGACATGATCGCGGCAGGCACCAATGCGCTGATCGCAATCGCCGCGGCCGCAAAGCCGACAAACCACGACGGGAACAGCGTGTTGAACAGCGCCGGCACCATGTCGGAGGCCGACTTCACATGCACGCCGGCCGCAATCGCCATATAGCCGAGCAACGCAATCAGTCCCAGCAACAACGTATACGCCGGCAGGAAAATCGCATTCTTGCGCACTGTGTTCGCCGACGAGGACGACAACACCGCCGTCATCGTATGCGGATACATGAACGCCGCGAGTGCCGAACCCAAAGCAAGCGACGCATAAGCAGTAAACTGCGTCGGCTTCAGAATGATCCCGGTCGCGCCACCCTTGGCTTTGAAATACGTATCGGCCGCATCGAACACATGCGCGTAGCCGCCGAGCTTCGCCGGGATCAGCCAGATCGCCGCGATCACGACGATGTAGATCATGATGTCCTTCACGAACGCGATCATCGCCGGCGCCCGCAGGCCGCTTGCATACGTGTACAGCGCAAGAATCACAAAGGCGACGATCAGCGGCATTTCGCCGGTCACGCCAAGCCCTTTGATCACGACCTGCATGCCCACCAGTTGCAGCGCGATATACGGCATGGTCGCGATAATACCGGTCAACGCAATCGCAGCCGGGAACCACTTGCCGCCGTATTCGCCCTGCACATAGTCCGCTGCCGTGATGTGATCCTTCGCCTTCGCGATCTTCCACAGCTTCGGCATCACCGCGAACACGAACGGATAGACAATGATCGTGTACGGCAGCGCAAAGAAACCATACGCGCCCACCGAATACACCAGCGCGGGCACCGCAATCACGGTATAGGCGGTATAGAAGTCCCCGCCTACGAGGAACCACGAAATCACCGTGCCGAACTGGCGACCGCCGAGGCCCCACTCGTGCAATTGCGTCATGTCGCCCCGCTTCCAACGCGCGGCAAAAAAGCCGATCACGGTAACGAGAACAAAGAATGCGATAAAGACGGTCATCGCGACCGGGTTCACAGGATTGACGTCGCTCATTTGACACCTCGGTACACAACGTAGATGAGTAGCGAGGTCAACGGAACCCACAAGAACTGATACCAGTAGAAGAACGGAAAGCCGGCGAACGAGGGACGCGTGTCGTTATAGAACGGCAACCACAACAACGCGATGTACGGAATCAGCAAGATGAGCCACAGCCATGAACGGCCGGAGGATTGGGAGGTCTCCACGAACTTCTCCTAAGTCTATTATTGAAACCACGCGCCATGACTCGTGGCCGGGCACGCGGAAAACCGGTTACCTGATATTAGACGGCAAAACCGGAATTTTCTTTTTGCGCGGCACCAGAGTGCGACGGCTGATACAACCTGACGGATCGAACGTTCATACGAATGAGCCACGACCTCACTGCGGGTCGTGCCCCGGGTCGCGCGGACGCCCACGCGCGGCAACGGCAAGCGCCCTCACCCCGCGACAGCACGCAAACTGGCCTTGAAACCGGGTTCATGTGTCTCCTGCCTGATTATAAAAATGCCGGGCCGGCCTGAGTGCCACAACAACGTGCCACAACCATGTGCGCCGCAACAACGCGCGCCAGAAGGCGCAGTACGCTGCGGGGATGTAGTATTCGCCTTCGTGAGCGTCCTTACAAGCGCGCAACTACGTAAGCCGGCTACGTAATACTACGTAGCTAATCGGCCGTCCTCTCTACGATGAAACTCAAAGCAAAGATTGTCCTGCTGGCGATCGTGCCCTTTCTGGCGGCTATCGCCAGCATTGAAATCGGTGTACGCCGGGAAGCCACGGCACTCGCCGAAACGCAGCACGCGACCACCCAGGCCGCGTACATGGCCAGCAAGGAAATCGAACTCAAACACTACGTCGAACTCGCGACCACAGCGATCGCCCCGCTCTACGATGCCGGCCGCGACAACGCGCGCGACGACGCGATGCTGCGCACCCGCGCGCTCGACGTTCTCGAGAAAATGGATTTCGGCAAGGACGGCTACTTCTTCGTCTACGACGTGCACGGCCGCTCGCTGATGCATCCGCGCGAGCCCGACCTCGTCGGACGTGACCTATGGGCGCTGCGCGATCCGCAAGGCACGCCGACGATCCAGCAACTGCTCGCCGCGGCCTCGCGCGGTGGTGGCTATGTGCGTTATGTGTGGCATCGTCCGTCGACTGGCAAGCTCGCGTCGAAATTGGGCTACGTGGTGCCGCTCGAACGCTGGGGCTGGATGATCGGCACCGGCATCTATCTCGACGATGTCGACGCCACACTCGCGCAAATCGATCAGGGCGCGGCGGCTAACATCGATCGCACGATGCAGTGGATCGACGGCATCGCCGTGGCCGGGCTCTTCGTGATCGCATTGTGTGCATTAGTGCTCAACGTCACCGAATACCGCAGTGCTGACGCAAAACTGAAGCGGCTTGCGCAGCAGGTGGTCGAATCGCAGGAAAACGAACGGGCGCGCCTGTCGCGCGAATTGCACGACGGCATCAGCCAGATGATGGTCTCTGTGAAGCTGCTGCTCGAATCGGCGTTGGCGCGCTTCGAACGCAGTGATGTGCGCGTGCCCGCAGCGGAAGCCGCGCTATCGACCAGCCTCGTGCGGCTCGGCGATACGTTGCGCGAGGTGCGCCGCATTTCTCACGCACTGCGTCCGTCAATGCTCGATGACCTCGGCGTAGCGGCCGCACTGGAGCAGCTTACGCGCGAGTTGAGCGACGAGTCCGGTATCCAGATCGGTTTCACGCAGATCGCACACACGCATGCGGTATCTTTGCCGGAAGCGGTGAATACGGCGCTGTTCCGCATCGCCCAGGAAGCGCTGACGAATATCGTGCGGCACGCACGCGCGTCCAGCGCGGCACTATCGCTGGAGGTATCGAGCGACGCGGTCACGCTGACAATCTCGGACAACGGGTGCGGTTTCGACGTGGCGCACGCACTCATCAGTCCACACGCGGGCGTGGGTCTGCGCAATATGCGCGAGCGGCTGGACGCCCTGGGCGGCAAGCTGTCGCTGAGCTCGCAAGCCGGCCATACGATCGTGACCGCGCGCGTGCCAATGGTTGCGTCTGCCCTTCAGTCGCGGGCCTTGCAGGAAACCTCACTATGAACGACATGTCACTCGCCGTCGCACGTTTGATCCTGATCGACGACCACCCGCTTGTCCGCGACGGTTTGCGCGCCCGGCTCGAAGCTGTGCGCAACATCGAAATCGTCGGCGAAGCGGGCAATGCGCAGGAAGCGCTCGCGCTCGCCGCCAGTCAGGAACCTCACCTGGTGCTGATGGATGTCGGCATGAACGGGATGAACGGCATCGCGCTAGCCAGCATGTTTCATGATCGCTTCCCGGCGATTCGCGTGCTGATGCTGTCCATGCACGACAACCTCGAGTACGTGACCCAGGCGGTGCGCGCGGGGGCCAGCGGTTATGTACTGAAGGACTCGCCCGCCACCGAAATCATTCAGGCGATCGGCGCGGTGCTGGAAGGCAAGACGTTTTTCAGTCCGGGGCTGGGCGCGCGATTGATTCAGGCATCGGCAACGCAATCGCCCATCGAACGGCTCACGCCGCGCGAGCGCGATATTCTCGATGCGCTCGCGGAAGGTCTTTCGAGCAAGCAGATTGCTCAACGCAACGACCTGTCGGTGCGCACAGTGGAGACGCATCGGCTGAATCTGAAGCGCAAGCTCGATATCGAAGGTCAGGCCGAATTGATCAAGTTCGCCGTCGAGAATCGTCGCAAGAGCCGGTGAGGTCCGGAGCCACCGCTGCATAGTCTCCACCAAGTAGCCGAGAATCGAAACCGTCGATCCGTCTGCCCCACGCTCAGAATCCGGGAGCCCAAGACGATGAAACGCCTGACCCAACAGCGCCTGGCGAGTCTGCTGATCTGCATGGCCGCAACGCATGCCCAGGCGCAAGCGCAACGCGTCAATCGCGGCCACGACCCGTTCTTTCAGATATCCGAAGCGATCAGCGAATGCCCGGTGCCCTTAGGTCCCCTTGAGACCGAGCAGGAGTGGCTCGACGACAGTCATTACCGGATCGAGCGCGGCAATAGCTGCTGGGTGGAAGGTCGTTGCCGTCTGTCGAATGCGTACCTCTACGACGCGGAAATCGCCGACGCCGTCCAGCGGCGTCTCACCAATATCAACTACGCCACGCACTGGCGCGAGCAGTCGACACTGTGGCTCACACTGCAACGCCGCTTCATTTACGTGCAAGGCTGTGTCGCGCCGGGCTTCGACAAACAGACGTTCCTCGCAGAACTCGCGAAAACCGCGGACGTCGATCGCGTGATCGACGACACCACAGCCAACCCGCACGCGGCGTCACTCCCCTATAAAACGCTTGCAGACCCGGACAAGGCCGTGATCGATCCGGGCAACTAGCCACAATGTCCCAGTGGCGCAGAACGTTGATCTAGTCTGTAGCACCAGCACGGTCACTGTTGTCCCGAATGATTTGCGCGATCAACGCATCGGCGTCGCGTGAGACGTTATCGTGGACGCGAGTACTTTGGGTGGCCGCCGCCGTGTCGTTGCCGATCAGATGGCCGCTACGCACATGCGTATCCACCGACACCTGCATCGACAGACCGAGCCGCAACGGATGCGCCGCGAGTTCGGCCGGGTCGAGCGAAATCACGATCGGCACGCGCTGCACCACCTTGATCCAGTTACCGGCCGCATTCTGCGAGGGCAGCATCGAAAACGCACTGCCCGTGCCTGCCGAAAAGCCCTCCACGTGCCCCTGATACACCACTTGCGAGCCGTACACATCCGACACGATGCGCACCGCCTGCCCCACGCGCATGCTGCGAATCTGGCCTTCCTTGAAGTTCGCCTCGACCCACAGGCGCTCGAGCGGAATGATCGACATGAGTGCGAGTCCCGGCCCGACCTGCTGGCCGATCTGCACCGAACGCTGTCCGACCGTGCCGTCGACGGGAGAAACGACGGTGGTGCGCTGCAGATTCCGGTAAGCGAGCCGCAATTGCGCGGCGGCTTGCAGCACCGGCGGGCTGGCTTCGACCGGAAATTTCCCGCCGAGCGCGCGGGCGGCGTCGAGTTGGACTTGCGCCGAGGCGAGGTTCGCTTGCGCGACTGCCACTGCTTCGCGGGCGCGCGCCAATTCTTCCGGCGACACCACTTCCACCGACGCATGATCGCGCGCCGCCAGCGCACGTTGCGCCAACGCGAGTTCGGCGCGGCGCGCGTCGATCGATTGGACGTAGAGCTTGCGCGAGATCGTCGCGTTTGCGACTTGTCGCACGGCGAGCGTCAGTTGCGCTTTGGCCTGCGCAAACGCGGCGGCCGCTTCGGCGTCGTCGAGCTTGACGAGCGGTTGTCCCGCTCGCACCTGCCGCGTGTTGTCCACCAGAATATCGGTGACGGTGCCGGGTATTTGCGCCGCGATCTGCACGATGTTGCCCGCCACGTAGGCGTCGTCTGTCTCTTCGTAGAAGCGCGCGCTCAAACCCCAATACGTCAGCCACGCCACGCCGGCGAGCGTTACCACGCCGAAGAAAACGGCAAAACGGCGCCGGCGCGCCGCCCGTTTTGCATCGTGCGCGTCGCCCGTTATGCCTGCCTCGTTCGCCGGGTTTGCCTGCTGCTGCGTCCAGCCGGCGGCATGCTGTGCCTGTTTATCGTTGTGCATTCAATCGAAGTGCGTATCCGTGATGCGTGCGTGAGAGGGAAAGGTCGGCTGATAGTGAGAGATCGGCGCGCCGGCCATCTTGCGTACGTCGAAGCCGCCACCGAGCGCGCCAACCAGCGCGACCTGCAGCATTCTGCGGCGACCCTGCAAATCGACTTGCTGCGAGCGTTCGTCGAGTAAAGACAGGTCCGCTAGCGTCACGTCCTTCTGCATGCCGATACCGCGACGATGCCGCTCCTCGGCGATCGCGACGATGCGTGAGGCCGCTTCCACCGCGCGAGTCTGCTCGGTAGCGAGCGTATCGACCGTACGCAAGGAAGTCAGCTGGCGTGCGACCTCGCCGAGCGCCTCGTCGACGGTCTTGTTGTAGAGGTTGATCGCGGCGTCGACGTTGGCGTAATCGCCGCCGAGTTGCGCGCGCAAGCGGGTTCGGTCGAAAACCGGTAAGGAGATCGCCGGGCCTACCGAGCCGGTCAGCGCCGCACGCGAGAAAAGCGCGGCGGGCGTCAACGCTGTCAGCCCGGCAAAGGCCACCAGGTTCACGTCGGGATAGAACTGCGCCCGCGTGGCGTCGATGTTGGCGAGCGCGGCTTCGGCCCGCAAACGCGCGGCCACGATGTCGGGCCGGCGGCCCAGCAGGTCCACCGGCAATTGCGCAGGCATCGGCGCATCGGCAGCCGCAGCCAGTTGCGGACGCTGCAGCGACAAACCCCGCTCCGCGCCGCGCCCCGTCATTACGCCGATCTGCAACTCGGTCAGTTTGATGCGCTCGTCGTTGAGCGCCTGCTGCGAAGCGAGCCGGCTTCGCTTGAGTGTGGCATCGGCCGAGTCGTACGCGTTATCGATGCCGCGCGCACCACGCTCGCGCAACACCGCATCGACGCTATCCGCGGCCTGTTGCTTTTGCAGCAGAATGTCCTGCATCGCAAAGGCGCGGTCGAGCTCACAGTAAAGCGTCACGAGCGCAACCGTCAACGTGAGCTGCGCCTGCTCCGCGTCGATTCGTGCCGCGTCGCGCGTGGACAGCAGGCTGCCCGTCAGCGCGGCATTCTTGCCCCACAAGTCGAGTTGGTAGCTCAAGCCGGCGAACAACGCAGCCGGCGAAACCACCGGATCGTTGAACAACCGCACCGGAACCTGCTGGCCGCCGACGGATACGTTGGCCACGTCGTCCGGCTGCGGCAAGCGGGCCTTGCTCACCGTCGCGCCCGCCGTGCCGGTGAGGCCGGTGAGCGACGCAAACTGTTCGAGTTGCGCCTGGGCGGCGCCCACCCTCGCCTTGGCGATCTGCAGATCGGGATTGTTCTGCAACGCTTCGGCGGTAAGTTCATCCAGTTGCGGATCGCGATAGCGCTTGACCCAATCGGGCGCGGGCCATACGCCGTTCGCGCCTGGTCCGATGGTCTGGAGAAGCGCATCGGCGGATGGCTTGAGCGGCTTGACGTTTGCGTGCAGACCCGAATCGCTCACGCAACCCGTCAGTGCTGCTGCAATCAGCAACAACGGCAAGGCGCGTGGCATAGGAAATTGCATAGACCGCCTCATGAGTGCCAGGTACGAGGCATTGCGCGCTCTCCTGCCACCTGCGCATTCATCTCAGCAAGCCTCGCCGGGTTAGCCGCATTAGCCGCCTTGGCGGTCTTAGCCACTTTGGCCGCGAATCGCGGACGCGTCCGCTCGAGCGGGCCCATTCGCCCGAAGAACCCATCGAATAGGCCCAGCGCAATCGCCTTGAGCTTCGCCAGCTTGTCTTTTTCCAGCAGCACGATCTGCACGATTTGCCAGAGCGTCAGCACGTTCGGCACGATCGCCACCGGCAATCGTAGTCCGTATTGCAGCGCCAGCTGCATCGCGTTTCGCGCGCTGTAATAGCGGCGGAAACCGGGGTGATTCATCGTCGTCAATTCCAAAGAACCCAGTTTGTGACGGCGCCGCGAGCCAATCCGATGCAGCAGTACGAGCGACGGCACGACATACACGGGCACATTGCGCAGCAGCGCGCGCAAGCAGTATTCGGTATCGACGTGGTCGATAAAAAGCGCCTCGTCGAAGCGGCCGAGCCGCGCGAACGCCTCGCGCGAAATCACACAACCGGACGAAATCAGAAAGGCGCAGCGTTGCAGCGCCGCGTCGGCACGGATGGACAGTCTTTCGACCGCCAAGCCGCTCGTCGCGAGCTCGGGCAAGAAGCGCTGGTCGTTTTCATCGAAGATCCGCGGCCCGGCCAAAAACGCCCGGCCGCTCATCGACGCGCACCGCTCGCGCATCACCGTGAAGTAGCTGGCCGGCGCCTCGGAATCCTGATCGAACAGCGCGACCGCATCCACGCCTTCGTCGAACAGCGCACTCAAACCGCAATTGAAGGCGCCGGCAATGCCGTTGCGATTACCGTGATGCAGCAACGCGACGCCCGCCTCGCCCAGCATCATCGCGGCGCGCGCGTCCGGTAATGGCGAGTTGTCGACCACCAGCAAGCGATCGCACGCCGAACGCATCGCCACCGCGCGCGCGAGCTGCTCCTCACTCGGATGAAACAGAATGATCAATGCGCCCAGGATCGTCATTGGAAGCTCCTCAGTGACCTAAAGTCATCGTCGCGCCGCGCTTCGGACGCGTGAGCCACATCATCGCGGCGAGCACGAGGCAGGTGATGCTTGCCATGCAGAACATGTCGCCGGTCGCCATCATGTAGGCCTGTTGCTGCACGACGTGATGCAAAGTGGTGAGTTCGCGCGCGCCGTCGATACCCATGCCATGCAGACCCTGAACAAAGCGCTGCGTGTTGCCGGACGATTTCGTCACCGACTGCGCGACGACGTCGTAGTGATACAGCGCGCGGTTATCCCATAACGTGACGCTCATTGCCGTGCCGAACGCCGCCGATAGCGTGCGCAAGAAATTCGACAGGCTGGAGGCCGCGGCGAGCTTGTCGTCGGACACGCGCGAAAGCGTCGCCGCGGTCAACGGAATGAAGAAGCACGGCAAGCCGATGCCCTGGATCAGACCCGGCGTGATGATCTGCGTGAAGGTCATGGTCAACGTGAAGTGCGCGTCCCACCACAACACGGCAGCGAACACCAGAAAGCCGAAAGTCGCGAGCACACGCGCGTCGAAACGGGCCGCAAAAATGCCGACCAGAATGGAAAATACCAGCGCGAGCACGCCAAGCGGCGCGGTGGCGAGTCCGGCCTGGTACGCGGTATAGCCCATCACGGCCTGCAACCAGAGCGGAAAGATCACGCCGACCACCGAGAAGGCCATCATGCCGAGCGAAATGATCAGCACGCAGAAGGAAAACGTGCGGTCGCGGAACAGGCTCAGATCGATCACCGGATGCCGTTCGCCCGCCTCCCAGATCAACAGCGACACGATCGCCAACCCGGCGATGATCGCAAGGGTCAGAATCAAGGGCGAATCGAACCAGCCGCGGTCATGACCGAGATCGAGCACCGTCTGCAGGGAGCCGACGCCGACGACCAGCAAAAGGATGCCAGGCAGATCGATCGGCGCCGCCTTGCCGGCGGCTGCGTCGGGGCGCAGCAGCGTCATGCACACCGCGAACGAGAAGATGCCGATCGGCAGATTGATCAGGAAAATCCACGGCCACGAAAAATTGTCGATGATCCAGCCGCCAACCACTGGACCGAAAATGGGCGCGAGCAACACCGTCATCGCCCACAGTGCGAGTGCCACAACCCGCTTATCCGGCGGAAAGGTACGCAGCAGGATAGTTTGGGAAAGCGGCACCATCGGCCCGGAAAAGAGCCCCTGCAATGCCCGGCATACCACCAGAAGGTGGAAGTCGCCGGCCACGCCGCATAGCAGCGATGTCAAAGTGAAGAGGATCACAGCTCCAAGGAACAGCCGCGTTTCGCCGAGCCGCCGCGAGAGCCAGCCCGTCAAGGGCACGGCGATGGCCGCGGCCACCGAGTACGAGCTGATCACCCACGTGCCCTGACTGTTGGACACGCCGAGGCCGCCGGAAATAGCCGGTACCGCGACGTTCGTTACCGTCGAATCCAGGACTTCGATGAACGTCGCCAGCGACAGCGCGAACGTCAGCAAGGCGAGCTGCGCGCCGCGCATGCGGGGTAGTACGCTGCGCTCACCGGCAGAATCCGGGCCGTGGCCGACGCCATGCACCGCGTCGGCCGACGCGGCGTGCTTCGGCAACGGCGTGGCGGCGCTCATACGCTGTGCCCGCTGGCTGCCAACGCAGGCAAAGACGTGCGGCCGACGGTTTGCGTGCGCACGCCGGTCCGCATGAAACCTTCGATATAGCGTGCGGCTGCGTCGCAGCCGTCCGGCGACGCCGCAAGCCGGTCCTGCACCCGTCCGCATTGCGTTGCGATCGACGGGCTGCCAAGCACATGCCTCAATGCACGCGCAAGCGCCCGCGGTTGCAACGGCCTGTCGAGCCGAACGCCGCAACCGCTCACGACGATGCGTTGCGCGTTATCGAACTGATCGTGCGCGAATGGCGTCACCACTTGCGGAATGCCGGCGGCATACGCAAGCGCCGCCGTGCCGATGCCGCCGTGATGCACCAGCGCCCGGCAGCGCGGCAACAGCGTCTGCAGCGGCACGTAACGCCGCTTGAGCAGCACGCCCTGCGCGTCTGCACGCCTATCCGCCTGGGCGGCGAGCGTTTCGGTTGGAGGCGCATCCGGCGTCAAAAGAATGCCGCGCAGCCCGCCTTCCGTCAGCGCCGCGCTCACGGCATTCGCATAGCGATCCTGATCGATCAAGGTCGAGCCAGCGGTGAAAACCACGGGTCGCTCGCCCGCTGCGAGAAAAGCGTCAAGTTGCGGATCGGCTGCGCGCACGCTCGTGTCGTTGAACAGCGGAAAACCGCTGAGACAGCGCGGCGCCGGCCAATCCGGCTGAGCTTGCGCGAACCATTCGGGAAAGAGACACAGCACGCCGTCGGTCGAATGCAGCCACTCGCCGAAAATGCGCCGCGCCGGTGCGAGCGCCAGTTCCGCACGCAACGCATTCAATGCGGGGCCACAGACCTTGTCGAGCGCCTGTCGCTCGATCAGCCGCAGCAGCGCCGCTTTTACAGCCAGCGGCATGCCGCGCGGAATCGTCAGGCGCGGGTGTGTCGGCGGCGCATGCGCGGAGAGCAGGGTCGACGGCGACACCTGCACCGACACGAACGGCACGCGATACAGCTCCTGCATCAACCGTGCGGAAAAGGCCCACAACGTGCCGACCAGCACGGTGTCGTTATCGGTCAACGCAGCCAGCGTGTCGAAATGCGGTCGCAGCGTCGGCGCAATTACCGCCCATAGCGTTCGGAACGACGTACGCGGATGCCATAGCGCCGGGTTCGCCATGGCCGCCTCATATTCGGCGGCAGTGCCGATCGGCACGAATGCGAAACCCTGGCGCGAGACAGCCTCCGCGAATGGCGGATGGGTACAGAAGACGATCTCGTGGCCGCGCGCAGCCAACGCCGCGCCGATTCCGAGCAAAGGATGCACGTCGCCCGCCGAGCCGATCGCGGTGATGATGACTTTCGTCATTCAGGTCGCTCAGAAAAGACCGGGAATCAGCGCGGCGACGTCGCGACGATACTGCGAATACGCACGACCGAAGTGACCGGTCAGCCAGCTCTCCTCGACCCGAACCTTGTACGCCAGCGACGCGAAAATCAGCACTAGTCCAGCCACGCCACGCCATTGCGCGCCGATCAACACGGCGCCCAGAAGCGCCAGCAGGCAGCCGGTATAGATCGGATGACGAACCAGTCCATAAGGCCCGCTGCGCACCAGCTCGTGCCCTTCCTTCAGCGTGACCGACACGCTCCAGTTGGTGCCGAGATGCAGCCGCGCCCACACGGAAAACGCCAGGCCAGCCAGGAGCACGGCGAGGCCGGCAAGTTGCAGCGGCCCGATCGCATGCGGATCAACGGACAACGCCGCTGTGTTGAAGTCCGGCAGCACGATCAACGCGCCACCACCCATCAACGGAATCGACTGCAACGTGCGCGATAAAGACGCCTCCTTGCGCGCGGTCTCCTTGACGCGGTTCGACGTCGCGACCCAATACAGCAGCCACAGCGCCCACGGTACGACAATGGCGATGCTCTGAGCGATATTCACGGTAATTCGACCTGTTGGAACGAGTGATCGGCGGTGGCCTGCAACGCGACGTTCGCGACGTTTGCTATGGCGGATTGCTGCACCGGCATGATGGGCGAGCGTGCGGCGAACGCGTCGAAGCAGTCGAGCGCACGGCCCGCCGCCTGCACCCGCGCGGCGCCGAAGTAATCGAAAATCGCCGTCCGAACCTGGCGCAGCGCGGACCGCCCTTCGAGATCGAGGAAATGCCCCGCCTGCTCGATCGTGAGAAACTCCGCGCGCTTCAGATGCGCGCTGAGCGAGCGCGCGTCTTCAGGCGTGGTGTAGTCGTCGAACTCGCCGTTGAGGAATTTCAATCCGCAATCGATGTTGCGAAACTCGTGCAGATAGTCCTCGGGACGGATGGCCAGAATCTGGTCGACGTGAAAGGCCACCTGGTCCTGCTCATCGCGTGGCAGCGTAGAGAGGTAGCGGTAGTTGTAGAGCTTCATGATGCGCGGCAGGTGCCGGCCAACGGTATCGTTGAGCAACTGCGCGGCCTTCAGATTTTCGCCGGCGGCGATGTGGTCGCGTGCCGCGGTCACGTATGCGGTCATCGCCTCGTTGAGCCGCGGCGAGAACGACGCAATCACCGCGCGCCTCACGCTGGTGCGCGCCCGCGAAAGCGCAAGCAGCGACGCCACCCCGCCCCACGATACCGACAACAGGAAGCTCGGCTCGAATAAGCCTATTAGATGCAGCAGAATGTCGACTTCATCGTCTTTTGTAAGAACGAAGTCGCACGCGTTATGCGCTTTCGATTGACCCGCATAAGGTAAATCGAAACAAATTGGGTTATAGCGTTCGCCGAGATATTTGATTGTCTGTCCGAACGACGCCGTGGTGGCCAGCGCGCCGTTGATCAGAATGACACTCTCGAAGGCCGGATCGAATACGTGACGTTCAACGTAGACTTTCAGGCCCGCCGGTAGCGGAACAAGGAGTTTTTCGATGGGCATGGCGTATTCGCATGCACTTGCGCAAAGCAAATGCGTACCGATACCGCGCCCGCACTCGCGGACGCCTTGCGGCCGTACTACCGGGGATCAGGCCCATGCGACTTGCCTTTGCGTACATTTACGCCGGCAAATCCGATCCGCGACGACCGCTGCTGCACCGAAAACATGGTTCACTCGACGTGATACCTGCCTGCTCTCCCTGGTGCGCGCCTGAACTCAGACCCGCTTCAATCGAGCGTTCGATGCCTCGTAATATATTTATATGTAATTGCGCAAACGTTGCTTCAATCTCTGCACCATGCCATTTGCTGACGCCAGTCTGCCCGCACTGCGTGAAGACTTGATGTCAATGTACGATGACGGAATGCTTTTTAACATGTTTCAAAAATAAAAGCTAAAAAAATCATTGTGCATATGTTCGAAATTGGCAGGGAAAATGTTATTGAAAGGAAACAGCATCGCGTTGCGCAGTCATTGCATCACAGCTGCGTATCCAGCAGCGACGCGAACTTTTCAATCAGCTTCTCAGAGAGCGGCCGTCGCAGCCACGCGTCGAGCGTGATCTGGTGCGACTGCCTGATGTCGTCCGCGAAGGTTGCGGTTTGTTGTTGCGCGAAGTCGCGGTCGTAGATGTTCAGGTTCGCTTCGTCGTTGAGCTTGAACGAGCGGCTATCGAAATTGGTGGAGCCGACGGAGACCAGGTACTCGTCTACCACCAGCAACTTGCAATGAAACATGGTCGGCTGATACTCGAACATCTCGACACCCGCTCGCAGCAAATCGCCCCAACAGGCACGCGACGCTTCACGCACGGTATGGGTGTCGATACGTTTTCCGGGCGTGATGATCTGTACTTTCACGCCGCGCTTAGCTGCCTCGACGATCGCATTGATCGTCAGCTTGTCCGGTACAAAATAGGCACTCGCCAGATGAATGGAGTGGGTCGCCGCGGTGATCGCCATCAGATACATCAACTGCATGTCGTCGCTGCCGCCCGAAGGCGAGCTGCTGAACATATGCGCGTGGCCGTCACCGACGGCTTCGACTTGCGGAAAGTAGTCAGCCCCATGCAGCACATTGCCGGTCGCTTTAACCCAGTTGTCCATGAACACGGCCTGCATGTGGCCAACCACAGGGCCGGCCACACGAAAATGGGTATCGCGCCAATGCTTTTCGTCCTGCGCGTGGCCGGTCCACTCCGGCGCAATGCCCACGCCGCCAGTAAAACCGATATGCCCGTCAATCACCAGCAGCTTGCGGTGAGTGCGATCGTTCATCCGCCCGAGACCGGTCCAGTGCGGCTTGTGATACTGGATGACTTCCGCGCCCGCATCGTGCAGCATGTTCAGATAACGCTTGTCCATTCTCGACGAGCCCACCCAATCAAGCAGTACATGCACGGCGACGCCTTCGCGTGCTTTGTCCGCCAGTGCGCGAGCGATCTGCTCGCCAATGTCGCCGGACCAGTAGATGAAAGTTTCGAACGTGATGGTTTTACGTGCGGAACGGATGCCTTCGAGCATCGACGGAAAAATATGTTCGCCGTTCAGCAACATCTCGAAGCGGTTTCCAGAAACTACAGGCGGTCCGAGCAGTAGACCCATCGAACGGAGAAACTGCGGGTCGTCGCTTGCATAAAGCCGTTCAATCTTGTGTTCAATCTTTTTCTCGCCACTCGACAGATTGGCAATCACCAATACGATGACGAGCGTGACAAAGGCGGTAATTGGAATCGTCAGCATGCGTGGCCTCGATGCTAATCGGCAGGACGCGCCGGGTAGGCGCCCTGCGCCCCGCGGTTTGCGGTTTGGTGGGCACGCCCGGACCTTAAGCCCCGGCTTTCACTACCTGAGCAGGACGCATTGCGCGTGCCCGTTGTCGGGACCGCGTTTTGCTGCGCGGCGTGCCGATCGACTGGGAAGCAGCATCGGAGAGCCGAAACGCTGCGCCAGGCGAGCGTTTGGGCGTTAGGACAGAACCGGAAAGAGAGGCGGCGGCACCCAACGGCAACATCCGCCAGGAAGATTAACGGACCAACGAGAAAGCTTCCCGGCTCGCAATTTCACCCGCGCCATACACGCCGACCACCGTATAGTCCGACGCGACACATTCGAACGTCGAGGCCTGAAACGTGATGACAAAATGGCGCTGTACAGGACCGGGCGAAGTGACGGCCGAAATCTCGGCGGCCAGCGACGAATTCATGACTTCGTGAACCGAGTACCCACTGAGCCCTTGCGACGCAAGTGGATGGATCTCGAGATCGACATCGCCAGGCGGCCCGAGCCGATGAAACACGACGTCGGGAAACAGTACCGTGCAAAATGGATCGTCGTCGGAATCGAACGGTCCGAACCGTTCGAAGTCGGATTCAGCAATTGGATAGGCCAGAATCACCCGGCCGCCGCTGGCGACAATGAATGGTTCGGCGGCGTCGGCTGCCGGATGAGGAACAGAGTCCAGCAGGACGACATGGTCCTCCTGCTGGGGTACTTCGAGCGTGCTGGTCATCTACTTCGCGACTCCGTTGCGCTCACGCGCCGGCTTGCACCGTCGAGGTTAGTGGCGCCGCGGCAGCGCTTGTTGCGGCGGCTTTGCCTTTGCTACCCGTCTTGCGGCCCGGCGCTTTCCTGGCCGCTGCGGTTTTCTTCACAGCAGTCTTCTTCGCCCCGGCTTTCTTCGCTGCGGGCTTGGCCGCGCTTTTCTTTGCTGCAGCCTTTTTAGTCGCCGTGCCCTTCTTCGCGGCCGTTTTGGACGCGACTGCCTTTTTCGCCGTTACTACTTTTTTGGCAGCGAGATGGTTGGTCGCCGCAGCGCTATCGATCAGAAATTTGGTTCGGTCTTTGACCGTTGCGAGCCAAGCCGGTGCCGGACCGCGTCCGCTCCAGGTGGCGCCGGTTTTCGGATCGAGGTACTTGGGCGGCTGCGCGCCTTTGGGCTGGCCTTTGCTTCCGGCTTTGGCGTGAGTGACCACTGCCTTTGCCGCGGACTTCAATTCGCTAGCACCTTCAATCAGGAATTGAGTCCGGTCTTTCACGGCGGCAATCCAGGCCGGTGCACGCCCGTGGCCAGTCCAGGTCGCGCCGGTTTTATTATCGCGGTACTTCGGAATCGACTTGCCTGCACCGGCGGCTTTTGCGTTGCCACTCGCAGCACGCCCATTCAAGGCGTGCGCGGCGCGTCTCGCCTTTGCCTTTGCTTCGATATCTTCGGTAGTCAGGCCGTGCTTGAGCATCAATTCGCGAATCTGGTCGACCGCGACTTGTGCTTTCCTGGCAATAAGGACGTCAGCTTGCGCCTGGAGCTTCTTAAGCTTTGCTTGGATTTGCTCTAACGTGGGCATTTGATTGCTCCTTATGTGGTAATCGATCAAACTATGCCATGAATAGCGCCAGAAAGGCAGATCTATGCAACTATAAAGACAACAGGCTTACACGGGAATGCATCCAGTGGAGTACGAACCTTTCGCGTCCACTACCCGATTGCCACATTCTTTAACCTTTCTGATTGCTGGCCCGCCGCTTAAGTCGGAGTAAAAACGACGACCTGGCGGTCGGCGATATACCTCACGCTGCGCATGAACCGGTACTGTTGATCGTCGGCAGTTATCCGGTTAAGTCCCAACTGTGTCAATGCCAGCATCTCGTCGGCCTGAAAAGCGGCCACTACGCCGTGATCCGTCAAATCCTCCAGAGCGCCGGACGGATTGCCGACATAAACACTGCGCACCTGCGTGCCGATCCGCATCAGAACCACGCTTTGTCCTTCGTCGAGCGCCAGTTCGAGATAGCCGGCAAGCGTTCGTAATGAATCCGGCGTGCAAGCCTGAGCCTGATAGATCGCAGCGTTCGATGGCGTCATTTCTGTTTCCCCGTCACCCACGTCAAGAGAAGCCGGCCGCCGTGCAATGCGGCAATAGTCGCTTCTACTATAGGCAAGCATCCGGAGATTCAAAGGTCGGCAGTTCATTTTTTTAGCCGGTAACCCTGCGTTACCAATCTCGCAACGCTGTTTCACCTGTGTCCCGACTGTCCTTCTACACTCCGAATCGTAGTCAGAAGCAAAGCAGTGGCACGAATGGCATGAACGCGGCCGCTGGGGCGGCTATTGAAATGGCGCGCAAAAGCGCCACTTTCGGAACACTCAATATCAGGGTACTTTCAGATGAATGCTGGTTTTATCAAGGCCGCCCTCACGGCGGTTGCACTGACTTCGGCCGCAGTCGGCACGGCGAACGCGGCCGGCTGTATGAAAGGCGCAGTTGTGGGCGGGGTCGCCGGTCACTATGCCGGGCATCATGCGGTTGTAGGCGCGGTGGGCGGCTGTCTGGTGGGCCGACATATGGCCAGGAAAGAAGCGGAAGAGCGGGCCGCGCAACGTCAGCAAGTGAGGGAGCAATAGCCCGAACTGTTCACGCGATCCGCAGTCCGCACGCCGGCAAAATCTCCTGCGTAATTACGAAACGGTGCTCTTTGACGGCGTCGTGAAAGCGCCGGTAATCACTTTTCTCAAAGACATCGCTCCACCGGGGGCGATCCCCGCTGTCGTCGTCGGACTGCAAACCGGTGGCTTTGTATTTCCAGGAGCCGAGCCCCTTGGGCACATAATCCGGAATCGACTCTGACAGGCCTGGAATGGCATTGGTTTTCACCGCTTCGCAAATGGTCTGCAGGCGCTTGGTGTCATCCAGATTCCGATTGGTGTCGAGAAGCTTGGTGAGTGCGGCTTTTACATCTTCCGGCAGACCCGGCTGGCATTCAAAATCCTCCCTCCCCGCGACATAGGCGCGCACCGCGCGGCAAGTCATCTCGGCAGCCTGTATGAACTCCGGCAGATTGTGCCTTTTGATGCGTACATTTCTGCCGTCGATGTAATGCCATTTCGCCCACGGCTGGTCGGGATAGTGCAAGGCGGCGCCGTGACCGACGGGCAGTGCAAGCGTCAGCACATCTTCCTCGACGTGCTGGACCAGATGGCGCGTGGCGCGGGTGAGACGGGCAAACCAGCCCTCCCGCGTGCAATCTTCCGCCTCGAGCATATGAACGCGGTTCGTCGGGCTTTCGATACCGGCGAAACCCTGATGGGCCCATGTATCGACGTACGCGTGAAGCGTCACGCCCAGGCGGTGCAATGCCGTGTCGTTGCCCCGCTGCCGGATCGCCCGGCGAACCACCTCGCGAGCCACAGCGCTATCCGGGCGGCACACCGCCTTCTCTTCAAGCGTCTCCCCCTCACCGGCGGGCAAAAAATGAAATGGCGTCCACACCAGACGGTTCTGGTCGTCTTCCGTGTTGGTATAGTCAAAAAGCTTGTGCGCGGTGGCAAAACGCTCGAAAGTCTCGCCGCCGGAAAAACGCAGTATTCCTGAAGTGGTCGCGTCGTCGACATACTGGCAGGCATGTGCCACCGTGAGCGCCTCAGCAGGCGCCATCCCGCCAGTACGGGCGACGATATAGATCACCCCGTAGTGAAAGTCGATGTTCATGGCAAACGCTCCTGACGCGCGACGAATGACGGCTAGATCTTCCGGAATGCGCAAAGCGCGCCGCTGCAATATCGCCGCACGCGCAGAAGGTAAACGACCGAGTGCAGCAGGACTTTAAAAAAGACGCCGCTGCTTTTAGCGGAACGCATACGCCACGCCGACCCCATACGTGATCTGATTGCGCGTGCCGCGCTGCGTGACGATCGGACTGTCTGCGGCCGATCCCGTCAATCTCTGATAGTAAATCATCGCTCCGCCGAACCAGTTCCTGTTGAACTGATAGATCGCGGCGCCCCAGCTGGTGATCTGTTCCAGCCCGCCAGACGGACTGAATGCGGGCAGACCGCTGCGCCCGGCGTCTTCCGCGGTCACGCCGTAGTAGGTTTGATTGAAGCCCTGGCTGACCCAGCCGGCGCCCAGCCCTGCCCCGAGAAAGACGCGCGGCGACACCGGCGCCCACGCACTGCCGTTGACCGAAACGCGTGCGCCGGTATAAACGGCGCCCGCATTCGTCAAGACCGTGACGGAACCGCGCAGACGATACGGAAAACTACCGGCATGCTCATACTCGTAGCCGACATAGCCGCCACCCTCGACGGTGGTATCGACCTCGTGAATCTGCGAGACGACGGGGTCGTCGACATGCTTGCGTCCCAATCGCAGAGCGACGGCAGGGCCCCACTGGAAACCCGTTACGCCGCCGAAGTCGAATTGCGCATACGGTCCATACCATTCCAGCAGATGTCCTCCGCTGGTCACATAACGCAGGCCTGGCACGACACCCACCATGCGATCTTTACCGCCCGCGTAATCGGTGGCGGAGCCGACTCCGCCGCCAATCATATTAGGTAGTGAGTTCGGCAGATCGATCCCCGTCGCCCAGGCCACGTGAGTTGCGCTGCCGAATAGCGCCGCGACAACCAGATGCTGAATTTTCAGGTTTGTTGTTTGCACAGTCTGGCGGCTCATATATGCTTTGTGTAATTGGAAAACCAGCGGCAATGCGAAACTGCATGTCTTATCGCATTGTCTCTCATTCGAATCTTCGGCCCACTCGAAGGCGGGTGGAAAAGGATACTGCAATGAAACTCAATGAGTGGAGAGAGGGTGCAAGTCCGGAGCGGCGTAGCCTGATACGTAGCAAAGTTCACGTATTGCTGGCCGCTATCGGTACGCTTTCTTCTGTAGTCGGGATCGGCGTGGCCATCAACGGCGGCCTTGAATTCAATCGTACCAAAGTCTTCGTCGGCGTCGGCATTATCGTCGTTTCCACTATTGTGTATGTGTCGATGTTATTCACGCCAGCCGAGTAAGACCAGAACTTGTCTTCTTTTAGAAAATCCAGGCGATCGACTATACGTCAGGCTCGATCATCGCGCGAGCATCTCGATGCTTCATCGCGGATGGATTTCAGTGGGCAAATGCAGTGCCCTGAAAAAGAAAAACCCCGCTTCGATCTCCGGAGCGGGGTTCAGTCTAAGTGCGTTTCGCGCCGTATTACTTGACGATACCCACGAGTTCGACTTCAAACGTCAGGTCGCTATTCGGCGGGATCACGCCGACACCGCGATCGCCATAGGCCGTGGCCGCGGGGCAGGTCAGCTTGGCTTTGCCGCCGACCTTCATCTTTTGCACGCCTTGCGTCCAGCACGGAATCACGCGATTGAGCGGGAAGGTTGCCGGGCCGCCATGCTTCGCCGAGCTATCGAACTCGGTGCCGTTGGCGAGCGTACCGCGATAGTTGACCTTCACGACGTCGTCGGCGGCGGGCTGGGCACCCGTGCCCTGCGTAAGGTGTTCAACGATTACGCCGGAAGGCAGCTTTTCAGTGGTGGAAGCGGCCATCGCAGTGGAAGAAAGAACAGCCGCGGCGACCAAAGCAACGATAGATTTCAAAGCGAGTCTCCAGGTGGGTAGTGCGCGTCATTGTAGCGGATGACATATTGCATGCCGCCGCTCAGCGACGCAAACGATCCTGGAGGCAATGGAAATTGAGCGGCAAGGCCCGTGGCACAGAGAATGCTAACTGGTTGACCAGCGGCGTGTACCGCCGCCGCACGCGAGCACATGCGCTACGTAGACGACCCGACATGGTTCCCCTTACAGGCGGATACGATGACCACTGAAAATCTTGAACCGGAACTTGTCGTTGAAGACGTCGCCGAACGCTCCTGGATGAAGCGGTTAGGCCCCGGGCTGATTACTGGCGCCGCGGACGACGACCCGAGCGGCATCGCCACGTATTCGCAGGCCGGCGCGCAATTTGGTTTCGGACTGTTATGGACGTTGTTGGTCACCTACCCGCTGATGGTGTCGATACAGCTGGTCAGCGCGCGCATGGGACGGGTGACGGGCAGCGGACTCGCAACCAATTTGCGCCGCCACTACCCTGCTCCGCTGTTGTATCTCGCGGTACTGATTCTGCTCGCGGCCAACACCATCAATATCGCGGCCGATCTCGCGGCAATGGGCGCCGCCGCCAAACTGGTGATCGGCGGCCCGGTTCAACTCTATGTCGCGTTATTCGGCACAGTGTCCCTGCTGATGCAGGTATTCATTCCATACGAACGTTACGCGAGCGTTCTGAAATGGCTGACGCTTGCGTTGTTCGCCTACGTCGCCATCATCTTCGTGATTCCGATCGATTGGAAAGCGGTCGGCCTGAGTATCGTGAAGCCGCCGATCCAATTCTCCGGCGACTACCTGACCACCGTGGTTGCGGTGCTCGGGACGACGATCAGCCCATATCTCTTCTTCTGGCAGGCGTCGCAGGAAGTCGAGGAGATCCGCTCGAAACCGGCGGAGCAAGCGCTCTTGCGCGCGCCGATACAAGCGTCCGCCCAACTGAAGCGAATCAACATAGACACGTGGGTCGGCATGGCCGTTTCGAACAGCGTGGCGTTTTTTATCATGCTCACGGCCGCCGCCACGCTGCACGTGCACCACATCGAAGTAAAAACCACCGCCGATGCCGCCAGTGCGCTCAAGCCGATCGCCGGCAACCTGGCGTTTGCGCTGTTCAGTCTCGGCATCATCGGCACGGGTTTGCTGGCATTGCCGGTGCTGGCAGGTTCGGCCGCTTATGCGGCAGCGGGCACGATGAAATGGCGCAACAGCCTGGCGTTACAGGTGAATCTGGCCAAGCAGTTCTATGCCGTGATCGCCGTCGCGATTGTCGGCGGTATTGCGCTCACGTTCATGCGGCTCGACCCGATCAAAGCGCTGTATTGGAGCGCGGTTATCAACGGCGTCGCGGCCGTGCCGATCATGGCGCTGGTGATGGTGATGGCGGCCAGCCCCAAGGTCATGGGCCAGTTCGCTGTGACCGGCTGGTTGCGCTGGCTTGGCTGGCTCGCCACCGCCGCAATGGGGCTGGCGGCCGTCGGCATGTTCTGGCCGACGTGATGAAGCGAGTGGGCTTATTCGACGTCTTCGCTGAGTAACGGCATCGGCCCGCTTCTGGCGATCTCGCGTTGCGTCAGTTGCGCGGCTTGCTGCTCCATCCGCTTGAGCAGGCCGTCGAGTAAATGCGCTTCTTCATCACTCAGGCAGGCCGCGAACTCAGTGTTATAGCGTTGCCCGCTTACGCGTGCCTGTTCATAGGCGATGCGGCCAGCTTCGGTGAGCGCGAGCACGGCCACCCGCTTGTTCTCCGGCAGGCGCGTCTTCGCAATCAAACCCTTCTTCACCATATTGGCGACGCAGCGGCTCGCCACCACCATGTCGAGCGCGGCCATTTCGGCGAGTTGCGTGAGGCTCGCGTCCGGGTACTTGCCGACGAACGCGAGAATGCGCCAGTCGCGCCGGCTAATGCCAAGTTCGCGCCGGAACATCAGACCGACGCCCTGAGTCGCCACACGCGCCAGGTTGTGAAGCCTGTAGAGCAGAAATTCGTCTATGTGCTGGGGATGCTTCAGCACGGGTAGCGATTGAGGGTCGGTCGCAGGCACGGTGAGCGTACATCTAGTAAGGGATTGCCGGCCATTATGACGCGCTTTGGTGGCGACGGCCCCAGCGCATTGTGCGTCTGCACATATATTTGATTAGGTCAATCGTCAGTTTCGTTTCTAGCATCGAAGCCTCTCCCCGGTTTCTCCTACTTCAGGCCGCAAGGCCACAGACGGTGCTTATAGATGGCGGACACCCGCAACGTTCTCTTCATCATGTGCGACCAGCTGCGCCGCGATCATCTCGGCTGCTACGGACATCCCTACCTTAAAACCCGTCATATCGACGCGCTGGCCGCGCGCGGCGTGCGTTTCGACAATGCCTTCGTCAGCTCCGGCGTGTGCGGTCCGTCGCGCATGTCGTATTACACCGGCCGGACGATGAGCAGTCACGGTGCCAACTGGAACCGCGTGCCGCTCTCGATCGGTGAAATGACGCTCGGCGAATACCTGCGCCTGAATGGCCGCTCGCTCGCGCTGGCCGGCAAGACGCACGTGATGGCCGACGGCAACGGCATGCAGCGGCTCGACATCGCGCGTCAAAGTCCGCTCGGGCAGCGCCTCTCAACCGGTTCTTTCGATGAGCTCGACCGCTATGACGGTCACCACGAACCCGGCAAGGAGAGCGGCTATCCGGCCTTTTTGCGCGAACACGGCTACGTCAGCGATAAACCGTGGAGCGACTTCGCGATCAGTGTGGAAGACGACAGCGGCGCGGTGCAATCCGGCTGGAAAATGCGCAACGTGCGCTGGCCGGCGCGGGTGGCCGAGCCGCATTCCGAAACGGCTTACATGACGAATCAGGCGATCCGCTATATCGAGCAGCAAGGCGACACGCCGTGGGCATTGCATTTGTCGTACGTAAAGCCGCATTGGCCCTATGTCGCGCCGCGTCCCTATCACAACCTGTATTCGCTCGATCAATGCCTGCCGCTCGCGCGCAAGGCCGCCGAACTCGACAATGCGCACCCGGTTGTTGCCGCGTATCGCACTCAGGAAGAGTGCGTTAATTTCGCGCGTGAAGAAGTGTCGAACACCGTGCGGCCGGTCTATCAAGGCTTGATCCAGCAGATCGATGATCACCTCGGCCAACTGTGGGACACGCTCGATCGGCTCGGCCGCTGGCAAGACACCTTGATCGTGTTCACCGCCGACCACGGTGACTTCCTCGGCGATCATTGGCTCGGCGAGAAGGAACTGTTCTACGACACCGTGCAGCGCGTGCCGATGATCGTCTACGATCCGTCGACGCGTGCCGACGTCACCCGCGGCAGTGCCGAAGCGCGCTTCGTGTCGGGCATCGACGTGGTGCCGACCGTGCTCGACGCGCTCGGCCTGCCGGCCCATGAAGAGCGTATCGAAGGACATTCGGTGCTCGCGCTCACGCGCGGCGAAACGGAGCGCGCCGAAGGCTGGCGCGATTACGTGGTCTCCGAACTCGACTATAGCTTCCGCGGCGCGCGTCTCGCACTGGAACGCAAGCCCGACGAATGCCGCGGCTGGATGGTGCGTGATACGCGCTGGAAATACATACACTGGCAGGGCTATCGCCCGCAACTCTTCGATCTGGCGAACGATCCGGACGAATACGTCGATCTCGGCGCCGATGCGAGTCACGCCATCATCCACGCGCAAATGCATGCGAAGCTCGCCGACTGGTACGGCTCATTGAAACAGCGCGTCACGATCGATAACCCGACTGTCGAAAGCAAGACCGACACGCACAAAGACTGGGGGGTCTTTTTCGGCGAGTGGTAGTACAGGCAACTGGCGCTAACGACGCGAATGCGGCCTCGATGAGAGACTCAAGCAGAGCCTCAAGCAGAGCCTCAAGCAGAGATTGACGCTGCGCCTCACAAAACCATCATATGCGTCCGGCCCAACGTGCCGGGCCGCCAGGAGACACCATGCAGCGCTCGCCAGCCCTTACGCCCGACGACGCGATTTATCGCAAGATCGCGCGGCGCATCGTGCCGTTTCTGTTCATCTGCTACGTGGTCAATTTCATCGACCGCGTCAACATCGGCTTTGCAAAGCTGCAGTTCCTGCAGGATCTGAAACTCGACGACGCCGTGTTCGGTTTCGCGGCGGGGATGTTCTTCGTCGGCTACCTGGTGTTCGAGTTGCCGAGCAATCTGCTGCTGGATCGTATCGGCGTGCGCAAGACGCTCCTGAGGATTATGGTGCTGTGGGGTGGTTTGACGGTGCTGCTGATGTTCGTCAGGAGCGCGAGCATGCTGTATCTGCTGCGCTTTCTGCTGGGCGCTGCCGAAGCCGGCTTTTTTCCCGGCATCATTCTTTACCTGACGTATTGGTTTCCCGATCGGCAACGTGGACGCATCACGAGTCTGTTCATCATGGCCGTGCCGTTGGCAGGCATCATCGGCGGCCCGCTGTCGGGCTGGATCATGGTGCATTTCCACGACATGCTCGGCTTGCATGGCTGGCAGTGGCTGTTCCTGATCGAAGGCGTCCCGGCCATCGTGCTCGGCGTTATGGCGATGCTCTATCTGGACGATCGTCCGCTGCACGCAAAATGGCTGAACGACGCAGAAAAGGCCCACGTCACCGCTGCGCTTGAAGCGGATCGAAAACAGCGCGGCACACACCACGCGCCGCCCGCGCGACTCTCCGATGTGTTGCGCAACCCGCGGATCTATCTGCTGTCGGCGATCTATTTCTGCGTGTTCATGGGACTCAATGCGGTCGGCTTCTGGATTCCGACGCTGCTGCGGCACGTCGGCGTGCAACAGATCGCCAATATCGGCTGGTTGAGCGGTGCGATTTCGGTTTGCACAGCCATCGGTATCGTGGTGATCGGACGCAGCTCGGATCGTCACGCCGAACGGCGCTGGCATGTGGCGGGCTGCGGCTTCGCGGTGGCCGGCAGTTTTCTGCTGCTGCCGCTCGCCGCGCATAGCGTTCCCTTCACCGTTACCCTGCTGGTGGTTGCGTCGACCTGCATCTACGCGACTCTGAGCATTTTCTGGACGATCCCCACCGCCTATCTGGATGGCGGCGCCGCTGCGGCCGGTATCGCGACGATTACCGCGATCGGCGCGATTGGCGGCGCGGTAAGCCCTTCGTTGGTCGGGATGCTGAAGGCCGAAACCGGCAGCGTCTACGCTGGCTTTGCGGTTATCGCGGTGCTCCTGATCGTGGGCATGGTTGCGCTGCTGTGGGCCGTGCCCGCGCCAAAACGCAAAGGGATCAGCGCGGGGCAGCCAGTTGCGCTGAAGTAAGCACTTGTGCGTGCCGTTGGTTAATCCAGACGACGCACCACGTAACCACCCGCCGTTTCATCGCCGTACGCCTTGAAGTCCGTGAGCACCGTCTCGCGCTCACGGACATCGGCGAGCACGGCGGGATCGAGTAGCGCAGTGATCACTTCTTCCCGTTCGCGGCTCGCTTCCTCTATCACGTCGCCATAAGGGCCCCAGATCGCGCTCGCACCACACGTTTCCCAGCCGCCTGTGGTGCCGACGTGATTCGACAGCAAGACGTACAGGGTGTTGTCGAAAGCACGCGCCGGAAACCAGATGCGTGACTGGTGATAGCCCGTCTTCAGGCTGAAGAGCGCGCTCACCAGATACGCGTGCGCGCCGTTCACTGCGGCGCTGCGCGCATGCTCCGGAAAGCCGGAGTCGTAGCACACGCCGAGCGCAAGCCGCCATCCCTCAATCTCCAGCATGCAGCCTTGCGTGCCCGGCTGGTAAATCTTCGTCTCGCTGCTGTAGAGATGCTGCTTGTGATACGGCTCGATCAGCTCGCCGGAACGGTTGAACACCAGCGAAGAAATATGAAGGCCGCCCAAGCCGCCTACGCCACGTGTTGCCGCACCGACGATCACGGCGATCTCGCGCTGGCGGCAAACTTCCCGAATCGGCGCGAGCCGCGCATCGTGATCTTCGAAGGCGTATTTTGCGGGGTCGCCGGCAATCAGGCCAGGCTCATAGCCGCTCAGGAATTTCTCGGGAAAAACCACCAGTTTCGCGCCGCGGTCGGCGGCAACGCAAGTCAGCTCGACTGTTTTGGCAATGTTTGCCGTGACGTCGCCGCAAACCGGTTGCGCTTGCGCTGCTGCAATTCGCAATGGCGATTGCGGTAGCGGGGCCTGTTTGTTATTCAACGCGAACTCCGTTATGAATGGATTGTTGCGATATGCCCGCTGGGACCTGGCTTTGGCGTTTTAGATGGCGAGCGAGGCTTCGGCATTTAATCATGGACGGCACTCTATCAGGCGGACGCCGTTTGCGTTTCCGCGGATCGCGTCGAGCGGATGCTTGCCGAGCTTCAGAAGGCAGGTGATTGAAGTGACGCAGTGGGGGGCCGGGGTAGCGGTGGGTTGTTTTGGTTGGGAAGATGCGAGAGGTTGCTGCGAGTCATCCCATCGACGGGATTGCCTTCGGGTTGAAGGCAAATCGGTCGATGGGATTTTTTACTTTCTGGATTATCGCGCGTTGGTTTTTTTGTTTTTTTCTGTTTCTGTTTTGCGCGGGATTGGCGGACCTGACGGTGAGCGGACGGTCGACTGTCCGCTCGTGTGATCGCGGCCGGGACATCAGCGCGGGAAGCCGTTTGCCGGCTGCCGCGCGCAGAGGATCGCCCGCTGCGTCAGTGGCCGTGGCCACCGCCGTAACCGCCGCCATGGCCGCCGCCGCTACCGAAGCCACCACCGAAGCCGCCGCCGTGGCCCTGGCCGCTGCCGCCTTTGCCGCTGCCGCCTTTGCCACCGTCGCCTTTGCCACCGTCGCCTTTGCCACCGTCGCCATGGCCGCCATCGCCGTGACCGCCGTCGCCGCGACCGCCAGCTCCATGGCCACCGTCACCGTGGCCGCCATCGCCATGGCCGCCGTCGCCGCGACCGCCAGCGCCATGGCCACCGTCACCGTGGCCACCATCCCCGTGACCACCGTCACCATGGCCGCCATCGCCGTGGCCACCGTCACCGTGGCCACCATCCCCGTGACCACCGTCACCATGGCCGCCATCGCCGTGGCCACCGTCGCCGCGACCACCAGCGCCGTGACCACCAGCGCCATGGCCACCGTCACCATGACCGCCATCACCGTGGCCGCCATCGCCGTGACCACCGTCACCATGACCGCCATCGCCATGACCGCCATCGCCGTGACCACCATCACCATGGCCACCGTCGCCGTGACCGCCATCGCCGTGACCGCCATCGCCGTGGCCGCCATCGCCATGACCGCCATCGCCGCGGCCACCGTCACCATGACCGCCATCGCCATGACCGCCATCGCCTTGGCCACCGTCACCATGACCGCCATCACCGTGGCCGCCATCGCCATGACCTCCGTCGCCGTGACCGCCGTCACCATGACCGCCGTCGCCATGACCGCCATCGCCGTGGCCACCGTCACCGTGGCCGCCATCACCATGGCCACCATCACCATGACCGCCATCGCCATGACCACCATCGCCATGACCGCCATCGCCGTGGCCGCCATCGCCATGACCGGCGTCGCCGTGACCGCCATCGCCGTGACCGCCGTCGCCGTGGCCGCCATCACCATGACCACCATCGCCGTGACCACCATCGCCGTGACCGCCATCACCATGACCACCATCGCCGTGACCGCCATCACCGTGACCGCCATCACCGTGACCACCGTCACCATGGCCGCCGTCGCCGTGGCCGCCATCGCCATGGCCACCGTCACCATGGCCGCCGTCGCCGTGGCCGCCATCGCCATGACCGCCGTCGCCGTGACCGCCATCGCCGTGGCCGCCATCGCCGTGACCGCTATCGCCATGACCGCCATCGCCGTGGCCGCCATCGCCATGACCGGCGTCGCCGTGACCGCCATCGCCGTGGCCGCCATCACCATGACCACCATCGCCGTGACCGCCATCACCATGGCCACTATCGCCGTGACCGCCATCGCCGTGGCCACCATCACCGTGACCGCCATCACCGTGACCACCGTCGCCATGACCGCCATCACCGTGACCACCGTCGCCATCACCGTGACCACCGTCGCCATGACCGCCATCACCGTGACCACCGTCGCCATCACCGTGACCACCGTCGCCATGACCGCCATCACCGTGACCACCGTCGCCATGACCGCCATCACCATGGCCACCATCGCCATGACCGCCATCGCCGTGGCCACCGTCACCATGACCATGACCATGGTGGCCATGGCCGCCGTGATGCCCACCGTTACTACCGCCGTCACCATTGCCGCCCGACCCGCCATCACCGCCGTCGCCACTGCCACCTGTCCCACCACTGCCTGTTCCGCCACTACCCGTCCCACCGCTGCCAGTCCCGCCACTACCCGTCCCACCGCTACCCGTCCCACCGCTACCCGCCCCACCACTACCCGCCCCACCACTACCCGCCCCACCACTACCCGCCCCACCCTTCCCCCCACTACCGCTCCCCGCACTGCCAGTGCCTAATCCCGCCGCGACCGACCCGGGCGACGAAGTTCCGCTGCCATTGCTGTTCTGTGAGCCCGAAGACGACGTCGACCCGAGACCTGCGGCCGCTGCCACTCCAACTCCCCCGGATGCCCGCGATCCACCGTCCTGCTGCTTGCAGCCAGACGCGTCGAATGGCGCACAAGGCATCGGCAACGCTTGCGCAACCATCAGTTGCGTCGAATTTACCGACGGCGCCGCAGGTGTCGCCGCATTCGTTTGAGCACCCGCCATCGCAGCATAAAGACTGACAGCAACCGCCAATACCGCTCTGCTTGTCCCCAACCCTCGCGCATCCCCGGTTTGCTTTTTCATTTCATTCTCCTAAACATATATTTCGAAAGACAGATCCAGATAACGAGTGAATCCCTGTTCGCTGTTAAAAATGAAACTTCGAAGCCCGGTCGACATTGCCGCGTACCACACGAAAACTGCGTGACACCCGGCATCTCTCCCGCGGAAAATCCCGATCCGGTTTCACCTGGTCTGGGATAAACGACTCACTGTGCGCGAACAAATCCTTGAGAGAACACAGCAGGGCCTGATGGACGTTGAAGTTATGCGGAGCGCCGTCTGGTGACCGTGCGGTAGCCCACGCAATGCGATATTGATGGTCTGTTTCCGATCAATTGCGTTGCGCAACTGTCAAGGATCGTTAATTGCCGCCCCTCTGAACCGCTGGAAATTTTTGCTTTTAGATATGCAGTCCAAACTATTATTTTTTTATTGGACGCATGGATCTCTTCATCAGATGAATCGAACCACCGCAGGCGAACCTGTTCTCTACAGGAAGTAGTTCCCACGGAAAGGAATAGACCGTAACGCGAACAAACGTTTCGTATAAGTGCTTGTCCGAACACAAAAAAGAATTTGCAAAAGCGGGAGTGCGGGCAATCACACAGACAGTGCAAAAATCAGACGCGAGGCACGCTCCGTTACGCACATCGACCGCCGTCTCTGCATGAGCGCCGTCTTTACCCGTGCGCCATCCCACTAAGCGAGCGAGAAAACCGAATCGGGGGTGCGCCTGATCGCCAGTTCGACACCGGTGCGGCGCGTCACGACGCCTGAAGAGTTCGCCGACGCCGTGCTGTTCTTCCTGTCACCGTGGGCGCGCGCGGTCACCGGTCAGAATCTGATCGTGGACGGCGGCCTCGTAAAGGGCTAATCCAACGGTGCGCAGCAACGCTGCATTCAGCGTTCCGCTCAATTCACCTCGACCACAATTTTGCCTCGCGCGCTAGCGTCGGCCAGCGCGTCATAAGCAAGCTCCGTAGAGCGCAGATCAAAGCGCCGTGCGTCGAGGCGGGGCGCGAGTCTGTTTTCTTCAGCGAGCCGCGCTGCCACACGCAGCATCTCGCCGTGATGCGCGCGGCCTTCGCCGGAAAGCAACGCATGCAGCGTGAACACGCCCGAGTAAGTAGCTTCGCGAAACGACAGCGGCGCTAGCGCATGCGTGCCCCATCCGAGCGCGCTGACCACGTGGCCGAAATGCTTCACGGCGGTAAACGATGCGTCGAGCGTCGCCCCGCCGACCGTATCGACGACCAGGTCAAAACCCGCGCCATCGGTCGCAGACTGGACATATTGCGCAACCGGCTGCGCACGGTAATCGATCGCTGTAGCACCGAGCGCCTCCACCACGCTGCGATCGCGCTCGCTGACAGTCGCAAAGACCTTCGCACCGAGCGCGAGCGCCAACTGCACTGAGACGTATCCGACACCGCCCGCGCCGCCATGCACGAGCACCGTTTGCCCTGCCTGCAAATGCGCGCGATCGACAATGCCCGAGTACGCCGTGATGAAAGCAAGCGGCAGCGCAGCGGCTTCGCGCATCGAGAGATTGGACGGTTTCAAGGCCAGCAGGTCCGCATCGACAGATGCGTATTGCGCCAGCGAACCTTGCAGGCCGCCCACGCCACCCGTCATTCCATACACCTGATCGCCCGCCTTGAACCCGTCGACACCCTCGCCCACGGCCTCGACGACGCCCGCCATGTCGATGCCCAATACCGCCGGCAACGGATGTTTCGCGTGCCCGGCGGCGCCGGCGCGAATCTTGGTGTCGAGCGGATTCAGGCCGCTCGCGGCGATTCGCACCAGCACCTCACCGCGCGCAGGCTCGGGGCGCGGCAGTTCGGTAAGTTCGAGCGGGCCGTCGTGATGCTTGAGAACGAGAGCTTGCATGGACATGACGCTTCCTCGGGGATTGATGGTGAACGAGTCGATACGGGCATAATCCTCCGTGCGAAACAGCATGTAAATCGACACTTCCGCACGGCACGCGCATCAGCCGGCGCGGCGCCACGCCGCGAAAATGCGCCTTTCGGCCACAAAAGTGTCGCCACGCAGCCACCACCGCAGCGCACAACCAACACTTCTTCGCGCCATCTTTTCCCGAAGCGTTTCCATCATCCACCGCATCGCCGCGGTTCTTCATTCCCGCCGCAACGCGCGGACACTTGCCGCGCGCGCTTTCGCGCGGCGTCGATGACAGACGCGGGTTTACCTTCGTTTGACTTGTGGAAACCGGGCCGTTTACTGGACGCAAATTGAACCGGTACAGACGCTTTTAATTAAGTTTGCTTAGCAGAATGCTTAGCTGAATGGTGTCCCGAGAGCGTCTCCCACTTTGTCTGGAGGTGTGTCATGGTTAGCGTGTCCAGCAGCGCCGCTGAAGAACTCAAAGCCGCGATCCGAGGCGACCTGTTGCTGCCCGGCGACGCGGGCTTCGACGAGGCCCGCAGCATCTGGAATGCAATGATCGACCGGCATCCCACGATGATCCTGCGCTGCGCCGGCGTGGCCGACGTGCGCCGCGGCGTAGCATTCGCTCGCGACAACGGTCTGCCGCTGGCGGTGCACAGCGGCGGCCATAACATCGCCGGCACCGCGCTGTGCGACGACGGCCTCGTGATCGATCTGTCGCCGATGAAATCGGTAGCGATCGATCCGGTAGCGCGACGCGCGTATGTCGAGCCTGGCGCTACGCTCGGCGATTTCGACCACGAAGCGCAAGCGTTCGGGCTCGCTACGCCGCTCGGCATCAACTCGACCACCGGCGTAGCAGGTCTGACGCTCGGTGGCGGGTTCGGCTGGCTGAGCCGCAGATACGGCATGACCGTCGACAATCTGATTTCAGCGGATGTGGTCACCGCCGACGGCGAACTGCTGCACGCGAGCGCCGACTCACACCAAGATTTGTTCTGGGCGATTCGCGGCGGTGGCGGCAATTTCGGCGTCGTGACGCGCTTCGAGTTCGCGCTGCATCCGGTAGGGCCGCTCGTATACGGCGGCCTCGTCGTACTGCCGCTCGATCAGGCGAAGAATGCCCTGCTCCAGTACCGCGCGGCTGCAGAACACATGCCGGAGGAGTTGAGCGTATGGGCCGTTTTGCGGCTTGCGCCACCGCTGCCGTTCCTGCCGCCCGAGGCGCACGGCAAGCCGGTCATCGTATTCGCGATGTGCTACTCGGGCCCCATCGAAAACGGACCGTCCGTGGTGGAGGCCGTACGCGGCTTCGGCACGCCGGTCGGCGAACATCTTGGGCCGATGCCATACGCCATGTGGCAACAGGCCTTCGATCCGCTGCTTACGCCGGGCGCTCGTAACTACTGGAAATCACACAACCTCGACGGAATATCGGACGGTCTCATCGACGCACTGCTCGATGCGATCGGCAAGCTGCCGTCGCCGCAATGTGAAATCTTTTTCGGGCAGATCGGCGCCCAGACGAGCCGGGTGCCGGTTGATGCCACGGCCTATTCGAGCCGCGACACGCAGTACGCGATGAACGTGCACGGCCGTTGGGACGACGCGAGCGATGACGAGCGCTGCATTGGCTGGGCCCGCGCTTTCTTCGACGCAGCGGCACCGTTCGCGCTAGGCAGCGTGTACGTCAATTTCATGACGCAGGAGGAAGGCGGCCGGGTGGCCGACGCGTATGGACCTAACTATGAGCGTCTCGTCGCCGTGAAGAACCGCTACGACCCGCACAACCTGTTCCGCCACAATCAGAATATCCGCCCGGCGGCGTAGGGATCCTAGGGGAAGCGGCGTTGAACGCCGTGAATCCCCTCGCGAACGTCAGCGCAACGAGACAGTCTGATACGCAGGCCGTGGCGTCAGGCACGCTAAATGCTGGTTAGCAGATATACGGACGTGCCGGCTTCACGGCACGCACCGTTAAAAAAGAAAACGCAACCTTCATCACGCACTCGGAGAACAATCATGCGCAGACGACAATTCATCATGACCACGAGCGCCGCTCTGGCTACGGCAGGTCTTGGCCTCGCCGGCTGCACGACCACGTCGCCATCCTCGAGCGCGTCGCCTTCGGCGAACGCCGGCAAGCGCGACACGATCAACGCCGGCGTCGATTCCACCATGTCACGTCTCTACGCGAACGTCACCGGCTCGCGTGAACTGGTCGCCAAGGCGCGCGGCGTGCTCGTGTTCCCGTCGGTGATTTCGGCGGGCTTCTGGGTTGGCGGGCAATACGGCGAAGGCGCGTTACGCGTGGCTGGACGTACGACGGGCTACTACAGCACCGTCGCGGGCTCGTTCGGTTTGCAGATCGGCGCGCAGTCCAAGGCGCTCATCTTCCTGTTCATGACGCAAGAAGCGCTCGACAAATTCCTCGGCAGCCAGGGCTGGGCAGCAGGCGCCGATGCCACGGTCGCCGTGCTGAAGGTGGGCGCGAACGGCGCGGTCGATACCTCGACCGCCACGAGCCCGGTCGAAGCTTTTGTTCTGACCAACGGCGGCCTGATGGCCGGCCTGTCACTCGAAGGCACCAAGGTCTCACGCCTGATCATCTGAGCAAGCGCACTCACCAGGCACAGGCAGGCACAATCGGGCCCAGTCACGCAGTCGCGCAACCGGCTGCGTGACGCAGCCTTCTCGCGGCGTCACCCGCGCCACCGCTACGGCACTGCCGGCCTCGCAGTTCAGACTGACCGCACCGCTGTAAAATTCACCCGTTTTGCAATCCTGCCTGGCATCTGCGCCGTCTTAGACACTGCGCCGTCTTAGACGCAATGAGCACGGCTGGCTCGATCAGTGCCCTTCCGGCAGCGTGAACACCGCAATCGCCGCCGCCAGTTGCCCGGTCTGCGCCTTCAGCACATCGGCCGAGGCGCTCGCTTCTTCCACTAGCGCCGCGTTCTGCTGGGTCGTCTGGTCCATGCTCGCCACCGCGATGTTGACCTGCTCAATACCCGAGCTTTGCTCGACCGAGGCCGCGCTGATCTCGCCCATAATGTCAGTCACGCGGCGCACGGCGTGCACCACTTCCTGCATCGTTTCACCGGCGCGGCCCACGTACTGCGAGCCGCCTTCAATCTGCGCCGCCGACTCTTCGATCAAGGTCTTGATCTCCTTGGCGGCCGCCGCGCTGCGCTGCGCGAGGCTGCGCACTTCGCCCGCCACCACCGCGAAGCCGCGCCCTTCTTCACCGGCGCGCGCCGCTTCGACGGCCGCGTTCAAGGCGAGAATGTTGGTCTGAAATGCGATCCCCTCGATCACACCGATGATGTCGCCGATCCGGTGCGACGACTGCGAGATCCCGCGCATCGTCTCGACCACCTGGCCGACCACTTCGCCACCACGCGCCGCCGTCTCCGACGCGTTGTGCGCAAGCTGACTGGCCTGCTTCGCGTTGTCGGCGTTCTGTTTCACGGTCGCGGTGATCTGTTCCATGCTGGAAGCGGTTTCGCCGAGCGCGGTCGCCTGCTGTTCGGTGCGGCGCGACAGGTCCGCGTTGCCGGCGGCGATCTCGTTGGATACCGTCGAGATCAGCGTTGCGCCGCTGCGAATCTGCGTGATCGCTTGCGCGAGTCGATGCTGCATGCGCTGCATCGCGGCGAGCAGGCTGACGTCGTCGCCGGCTTTCGTCTCGACCACCACATCGAGGTCGCCATCGGCGATACGGGAAGCGATCTGCGCCGCGTAAGCCGGTTCGCCGCCGAGTTGCCGCAAGATGCTGCGCAGGATCACGCCGATCACGAGCCCCACCACCAGACACAGAATCAGCGCCGCGCCGACGTACTGCACCAGGGTCGTGTAAAACGCGGCGTCAATATCGTCGGTGAACACACCGGTGACAATCGTCCAGTCCCACGGCTTGTAGAGCCGCACGTAGTTGATCTTCGGCGCCATCTGATCGGAGCCCGGCTTCAGAAACTGCAGGTGAATGAAGCCTTCGCCTTCCCGCTCGGCGAGATCGGAGCCGTCCTTGAACACGTGGCGGCCTTTCGGATCCGTGAAGCCGCTCATGTCCTTGCCTTCGAGGTCGGCCCGCACGCCGTGCATCAGCACTGTTGCATGCGCGTCCTCGATCACGAGGTAGCCGCCGGCGCCGTCGTAGCGCATCGCGCGCAGGTCGGCCATGGCCGTGCGTTGCGCGTCGGCAAGCGACATCGTGCCGGCTGCGGCGAGGCCGTTATAACGATCCAGCACGCTGTACGCGACGCTCACGACGCTTTTCAGTTCGGCCTGACGGTCGGCGATCATCGTATCGCGCGTTTTGAAAGCGCCCCATAGGCCGATCGCCAGAATTCCCATGCACATTACCGCTAGCGCGAGCCAAAGCCGCGCTTTCAGGCGAAAGCGTTCCATCTCCGTATCCCTTTGTACTTGTAGCCGGCGCCGCGCGGGCGGGCGCCGAAACAATCCATGTCAATCTTCGGAATAACGGCGGAACGGGGGAAAACTTCAGCGTTTGTTTTATACCTTCGTGCGTTGGCCTACGGGGCTGACCTTGATTTGTTCTGCTTGCCTGGGCGGCGACTGCGCCCAATTCTTCATTCGGCCGCCAGCGTAAGCGAAGCAACCTCACAGCGTGGCCACTGCTGCAGCACCGCGGGCGCCAATAGCAACTTGGCCGCCCGCACCCCTGCCCCCATCACGATCCGTGTACGCTCCATGACCGCGGCGTCGACGAGAATGCGCCAGTCTGCCGGCAAGCCGAAAGCAGTAATTCCGCCGAACTCCATCCCGCTATGCTCCACGGCGGCCTCCCGCTTGGCGAACGAAAGGCGCTGTGCGCCCAATGTCGCCTTCACCGCGCCATTGATGTCGAGGCGCAGCGAACCCAGCGAGACCAGCGCCGCGTAATGCTCGGCACCCTCCTTCTTGTAGCGGATCACGATCGTGTTGGCGCAGTCCTCAAGGCCAAAGCCGTAGCGCGCGCTGAATTCGGCGGTGTCCGAAGCGTCGTCGCTGACGGCAAATACGCTCACGCCCTGGGCCGGCAGATTCTCGACGACATGCGCTGGCAAATGCGCGCTCAATTGTTCCGCGGGAATGAGATCCAACTGCTTGACGAGTTCGTGCGAGTGCATAGCGATAAAAGTGTGAAGGTCCGTCGGCATTCTACCGGCACAGGTGCTTGCGGCGTATCGCGCGCACGTGCATGCAGCGCTTGTTATAGTGACAGGCACAAGGTTTGCGAAAGGTTTCGATGCGAAGGCTGCGTCGAGGCCACCTCAACGGCACGCACACGGCGCATCCGGCGCCAGTATCCCATTGAGAAAACGACCATGGACATCGACACGCTTTCCGCCGAGAACCTTCAGTTGGTGGCCCGCAAGCAGGCCAATTGGGCAATCGGCGCATTCAAACAGTTTGCCGAGGACCGCTGCGCGGCCATGGCCGCCAGCATCGCCTTCTATGCGGCCTTCTCACTCGCGCCCACGCTGGTCATGGTGATCGCCGTGGCCGGCTGGTTCTTCGGCGCCGCAGCCGCGCGCGGTGAGCTGTTCACCCACATTCACGGCCTGCTCGGCGACCAGGCCGCCGCGGGCGTGCAGACCATCGTCGAGAACGCCCATCACAGCGGCAGCGCTGGTGGCATCGCGGCCATCATTTCATTCACGCTGCTGGCGATCGGCGCCTCAGCCACCTTCTCATCCCTTAATAGCGCACTCAATCTGGTGTGGCCGTATACCGGGCCGCGCTCGTCGAGCGTGATCGCCCTCGTGCGCGTGCGCCTGATTTCGTTCGGCCTGGTGCTCGGCGTCGCGTTCCTGCTGATCGTCTCGCTGGTGCTCGATACGGTCATCACGTTCATCGGCAAGTGGCTGTGGGGCAACTCGCCATATGTGGTGATCGGCAATCTGCTGCAACTCGGCGTCGGCTTGCTGGTGCTGGCCTTCGCCTTTGCCGGCCTGCTGAAGTTTCTGCCGGACGCCAAGGTGCAGTGGCGCGATGCGTTCGTCGGTGGGATCGTCGCCGCCGTGCTGTTCTCGGCGGGCAAGAAGCTGTTCGCGCTCTACATCGCGCACGCCGGCATGGCGAGCTCGTTCGGCGCAGCCGGCTCGCTGGCCGTGCTGATGATGTGGCTGTACTTCTCGGCCGCCGTGCTCCTGCTCGGCGCGGAGTTTTCGGCGGCGCGCGGGCGCATGCACGATCCGCGCGGCGGATGGGGCATGCAGGAAGACTCGCCGCCCGGCAGCCGCGCGAAGCTCGCTTCGGTGCTCGCGGCATCGACGAGATCGGCCGATTCGCTGCCTCGCGTGGAAGATCGTGAAACCCGTGCCGCCGGGTTTGCGCCCGCGTCCGGAGCGCCAGAAGCGGCTGCTCTTGCCGCGACCGCTTCAGCGTCGGCTTTACGACGAGTGCAAGCGCGAAACAAGACTTCAGCGCGGGCGACCGCAGTCAAGATCGGCCGCACCGTCGTCCTTGCGGAAGCGCAGGCGACACGCGTCGCCGCCGTCTCGCTGGTCCAGGCGGGCCGCACGGCCGTCGCGGCCGATCGCTATGTCAGACGGCATCCGTGGAGTTCGGTGCTGTTCGCGGCGGCGGCTGGACTGGCGGCCGCGACCGTGGCGCGCCGCAACGGGGACGCCAACGGCCGTCGCGAGTGACGCGTGACGCGTGATGCGGTTGCGCCTCACGCTGATACGGCAGGTCACGCTGACACGGCAGGAAAAGACTGCCCGTTGCGAGGACCACAACCGCGGAGCGCAACGGCACATCCCGGCAACAGGTTGTAACCGCGGCGGTTGCGCCTGCTCACAAGGCATAAATTCTGTCTAGCGCGCCCGTCAAGCGCGACGCGGCTCCGCTTTTATATGGACGCTGCAGAACGAGCACGACATCTAGACGACTAAATTACGGAAACCATTCAAACAAGTGTCTAAATCGCGGGCAGCGGCGCCTTCACTATCAACAAAACAACAATAATGCGTAGTCAACGATTCAATATTGCGGAAATAGCAATAATCGTTAAGGGCTTTAAATACAAGGCTTTGCGTCGTTTGTCACTTTTTAGAGACACTCTTTTTTTTCCAGTTCTTGCCTGTTGAGGCAGTGAGCTATTCTCCTTTCCGCAACAACAAACTAATCATCTGCGTGGAGAAATGGATGAAACGAATCGCCCTGTCTACCCTCTCGCTGGCGCTGCTCGGCGTCACCGGCGTAGCACATGCTCAAAGCAGCGTGACCCTTTACGGCCTGATCGATGAGTCGGTCCAGTACGTTCACAACACGACGAACACCGCTGGCGGCCCGAACAAGAATCTGGTTGCAATGTACGCCGGCAACCTGCAAGGCGATCGTTTTGGCCTGAAAGGCACGGAAGACCTCGGCGGTGGCCTGAAGGCAATCTTCCAGTTGGAAAACGGCTTTGACGTGAACAGCGGCAAGCTGGGTCAAGGCAACCGTATGTTCGGTCGTCAAGCCTACGTCGGCCTGACGGGCGATCAGTGGGGTACGTTCACGCTGGGTCGTCAGTACGACCCGGTGGTCGACCTGGTTCAGCCGGTGACGGGTGACAACTACTTCGGATCCACCTTCGCAACGCCGGGCGACGTCGACAACAACGACAACTCCTCGCGCACGAACAACGCCGTCAAGTACACCTCGCCGGTGTGGGGCGGCTTCCAGTTCGAAGGCATGTACGCTCTGGGCGGCGTGGCTGGCACGACGGGTTCGGGTCAAACGTGGTCGGGCGCTGCAACGTTCGCAACGGGTCCGTTCACGGTCGCTGCAGGCTACTTCCTCGCCGACAACTCCAACACGACGGGTCTGCGCACGACTTGGACCAGCACGTCGGACGGCACGTTTGACGGCCAGGTCAACTCGGTCTACCAAACGGCGAAGTCGATCGGCATCGCTCAGGTCGCAGGCCAATACGTCGCAGGCCCGTTCACGGTCAACCTGCGCTACAGCAATGCGCAATACAAGCCGGATGCAAATTCGGGCTTCGGTTCGACCGAGAAGTTCAACGTCGGTGGCGTGTACCTTGGCTACCAGGCAACGCCGGCAATGCTGGTGGGCGTGGGCTACATCTACACGAAGGGCACGGGCGACACGAGCGCAACGTATAACCAGGTTTCCCTGGGCGGCGACTACAACCTGTCGAAGCGCACGGACATCTACCTGGTCGGCGCATGGCAACACGCAAGCGGCGAACAACGCAATTCGAGCGGCGGCCTGGTCGCTGCCGGTGCATCGATCGGTTCGTACGGCTACAACTCGGCTTCCAACTCGCAAGAAATGGTTAGCCTGGGCATCCGCCACAAGTTCTAATCGAATTTGACGGACTGCTGTAGTAACACGCAGTTGAAAGACCAGCCACGGCGATAAGCCTGTGGCTGGTTTTTTTTCGCCCCTTGGTTTTTGGCGCTCGCGGCGAGAACAGGGCCGTCCGAGTCACACCGCGCGCCGCGGATAGACGGACAATCGCGCATGCACTGCGCGTCCATCGTGATCAACTCAACGGGTGACGTAAAAGAAAAGGCCGTCAGCAAGCCCTTAACAGGCTCGTGACGACCTTGGTGTGATGCTGCCGGCCCGTCGGATCTACGCTGAACTGCCTAGCGCCGCTGGCCCTTGCCCTTCTCCGCCTGCGCCAACGTCTGCGCCGGCTTCGCATCGAGTTCATGCTCCACGCCGTCCGCCCCCACCGGCGCGCGATGCAGCACCAGTGCACGCTCGCGTTGCTGCAGCGGCACATTGGGCGAATCCTGCCAGTCCGGATCAGGAATCTCGCCGAACACCTGGCGCAGCCGCTCGCCCCAGGTACGGTGAATCATCTCGAAGTACGTGTTGTCGTGGTCGATCGAAACGAAACGCGTGACGCGCAGCGAGTCTTTTTCGTAGACCAGCAGATCCAACGGCAGCCCGACCGAAAGATTCGAACGCAGCGTCGAATCCATCGAAATCAGCGCGCACTTGGCGGCTTCGTCGAGCGGCGTGGACGGTGTCAGCACGCGATCGATGATCGGCTTGCCGTACTTGGCCTCGCCGATCTGGAAATACGGGTTCACGGCCGATGCTTCGATGAAATTGCCCGCGGAGTAGATCATGAACAGGCGCGGCCGGTTGCCCGCAATCTGCCCGCCGAGAATGAAGCTGCAATTGAAGTCGACGCCGAATTCCTGCAGCGCCTCGGCTTCGCGCTGATGCACACTGCGCACCGCGCGCCCGATCACGCGCGCTGCGTCGGCCATGGTAGGGGCGCTCCAGAGCGTGGGCTGCGCGAGATCGGTGGGCTCGGACAGCTCGTGCAACACCGCTTGCGTGAGCGACAGATTGCCGGCGCCCAGCAGCACGAGCATGCGCTCGCCCGGCTGCTCGAACACCGACATCTTGCGTGCGGTGCTGATGTGATCGACGCCCGCATTGGTACGCGTGTCCGAAAGGAACACGAGCCCTTCGTCGACGGACATCGCTACACAGTAAGTCATAAGGAAAGGTACCCGCAAAAAACGACAGAACAGCGCTATTGTAATGCGGCGCGCATGTGCCTCTACCGCGTATTACGGCCGCTGCGTGGGAAAACTGAACGGCTATGCGGGGCGGCGCTCGCTGGGGCGCATTCCAGCGGCCTTTCTGCAGCCGCCCGTCAAGCGCGCCGCCAAACAGCAGCCTTTCGCCACTATTGCGGCAGCTGCGCGCTAACCGTGACGGACACCTTCAGTTGCTCCTCCAGCCCGCCGATGCGCCGGCCGCGTACCGGCGCGGCGGCTTCATAATCGCGCGCCACGGCGAGCCGGCAGTAGATCTCGCTGGCAAACGCGGCGTGCGTGACGTCGATGGAAATCCAGCCACGGCCGTTCAGCCACACGTCCACCCATGCGTGGCTCGCCCCGTGCTCTCCCCCAATGGGCCTTCCTTCGGGGCCGACATTGCCGGGTTCGATGTAGCCGCTCACGTAACGTGCCGGGATGCCGCGCGCGCGGCAGCAGGCCAGCATCAGGTGCGCGTGGTCCTGGCACACGCCGTTGCCGAGCGCGAGCGCCTGGGCGGCCGTGCTGGTGACTTCGGTGATGCCGGGGTTGTACTTCACGCGCTGCAGGATCTGCTCGGACAACTCGATCAGATTGCTTGAGCTCGCGAGGCTCGGCACCGATCCGGCCAGCTCGCGGATCGCTGCGTCGGCCTCCGTGAGACGCGTTGAGCAGGTGAAATGCTCAAGCGGAATCGGGCCGACGGCGTCGGGTAACTGGCCATCGATCAGCGGAATCGTGTCCACTTCGCCCGCAACATGCAGACGAATCTCGCTATGCGGCTTGTTGATGACGAGCGTATGCAGCACATTGCCGTAGGCGTCGAAGGTGGCGTCGAGCTTGCCGGGCGCATCAATGCTCCAGCGCCGCACTACCTGCGAGGCGCCGCTTGCCGGCGTCAGACGCAGTTGCTGGATCGAATAATGGACAGTCGCTTCGTAGCGGTAGGACGTGTCGTGGCGGATTGTCAGGTACATAAAAATAACTCCGTCAGGCGACTGGCAGCATCAGATAGGTACGCGCAACCAGATTGCCGAGCTCGAACACGCGAGCAAGGAACTGCGTCAGATAGGCGTGCAGGCCGGCTTCGAAAATCTGCCGGATGTCGGAGTACACCAGCTCGGCGCGCAGCTTGCCGGCAAACCGTTCGCACTGGTTCGAGCCGGAAGTGCGCAGCATCGCCAGATTGACGCAGACGCCTTCGAGCGAAGCGAGCAGCGAGCGCGGCATCTGCTGGTTCAGGATCATCAATTCAACCACCCGCGCCGGCGTGACGACATCGCGATACACCTTGCGATAAATCTCCAGTGCCGATACCGAACTGAGAATCGAAGTCCAGTAGTAGAAGTCTTCGAGCTGACGCGCGGCATCGCGTGAATTCGGTTCGACGTCGGCAAAACGCACGTCGAGAATCCGCGCGGTGTTGTCAGCGCGTTCGAGGAACGTGCCGAGCTGCGTGAAGAAGAACGCGTCGTCCTGCAGCGCGGTGCCGATCGTCACGCCGCGCGACAGGTGCGAGCGGAACTTCACCCACTCGAACAATGCCCCCGGATTGCTCGCGGCTTGACCGGACAACTTGCGCTCGTTGAACTCGAGCCAGGTGTCGTTGATGGTCTCCCACCATTCGGTCGTCAGCGTGCCGCGCACAGCGCGGGCGTTTTCGCGCGCGGCCTGCAAACACGAATGAATACTCGACGGATTGGTCGCATCGGCCACCATGAAATCGAGCACATGTTCGCGGGTCGGTTCGTCGTAGCGTTGAGCGAAGGCAGATTCGAGTTCGGAGATGCGCAGCACCGAACGTTGCGCGCGCGCCTCCTGTTCGGGCGTCTGCGGCAACAGCAAGGCCTTCAGGTTGATATCGAGCATGCGGGCGGTATTCTCCGCGCGCTCCATGTAGCGGGCCATCCAGAAGAGGTGATCGGCGGTTCGGCTTAGCATGACGGCGTTCCGTATCTGATGACGCGACCTTTGCAAAAGTAAAAGGTCCGCGCTGGTTATCCGTGTGCGCCGGCGACAGTCTGACTTATCTGCCGGCGCGTTAGGTTGCGGGCGCGGTTGCCTGCATGGCTACAGGAGTTGCTGCATGAGCTGTGACCTGAGCCACCGCAGCAACCGCAGCAACCGCATTGGCAACCGCGTCAGTCGACCATCCACGTATCTTTAGTCCCGCCTCCCTGCGACGAATTGACGACGAGCGAACCCTCCTGCAACGCCACGCGCGTGAGACCGCCGGCACACATTGTCACGGTCTTGCCGGACAGCACGAAGGGCCGCAAGTCGATATGGCGTGGCGCGACGCCCGCTTCGACAAAGGTCGGACATGCTGAGAGCGCCAGCGTGGGCTGCGCGATATAACCCGCGGGCCGCGCAATCAGGCGCTCGCGGAACGATTCGATTTCGGCTTTCGTCGACGCCGGCCCCACCAGCATCCCGTAGCCGCCCGCGCCGTGCACTTCCTTCACCACCAGCTCGGCCAGATGCGCGAGCGTGTATGCGAGATCGTCGGGCTTGCGGCACTGGAATGTGGGTACGTTATTGAGGATCGGCTTCTCGCCAAGGTAAAACTCGATCATTTCCGGCACGTACGGGTAGATCGATTTGTCGTCGGCGATGCCGGTGCCCATGGCGTTCGCAAGCGCGACACGTCCGGCGCGATACGCGGTCAACAGACCCGGCACGCCCAGCGCCGAATCGTTGCGGAAGGCGAGCGGATCGAGAAAATCGTCGTCGACGCGGCGGTAGATGACGTCGACGCGCTTCGGCCCCTGCGTGGTGCGCATGAACACATAGTTGTCGTCGACGAAGAGATCCTTGCCTTCCACCAGTTCGACGCCCATCTGCTGCGCGAGGAAGGTGTGCTCGAAATACGCGGAGTTGTACATGCCCGGCGTGAGCACCACCACGACCGGATCGTCGACGCCTTCGGGCGCCACCGAGCGCAGTGTGTCGAGCAGCAGATCGGGATAGTGCGCGACCGGCGCGATGCGGTTCTGCACGAACAGCTCAGGGAAAAGCCGCATCATCATCTTGCGGTTCTCCAGCATATAGGACACGCCCGACGGCACCCGCAGGTTGTCTTCGAGCACGTAGAAGTCGCCCTCGTCGCCCGCGCGCACCACGTCGACCCCAGCGATATGCGCGTAAACACCGAGCGGCACATTCACGCCCTGCATTTCAGGCCGGTATTGCGCGTTGGTATAGACCTGTTCGGCCGGCACGATCCCGGCACGCACGATATTGCGATCGTGATAGACGTCGTGGATAAACAGATTGAGCGCCTGCACCCGCTGGCGCAAACCGGCCTCCAGCGTCTGCCATTCGCTGCGCGGAATGATGCGCGGAATCAGATCGAAGGGAATCAGCCGCTCGGTGCCGGACAAATCGCCGTTCACCGCGAAGGTGATGCCGACCCGGCGGAACAGCAGGTCGGCTTCCGCACGCTTACGTGCGATCGCCTCGTTGCCCTGCTCCACCAGCCACCGCTCAAAGCGCGCGTAGTGTGGCCGCACGGAATCGTCATAATGACGCATCTCGTCATAGCATCGCATGTCACGCCCCGCTCTTGTTGTCGGATAGAAGGCGAATGCGCTGCGCATTCGGTGTTCGACACTCATTCAAGCAAGCGTTATGCCATTGAGCTTTTCGCGTGCAAAACACGCCGCATGCACGCGAACAGCGCATCCCGACCGGCATGGCCTCGCTGCCATCGTACTGCTGCGGCCCATGATGCGCTAGTACGGTGCAAAGGGGCACCGTGGCGGGCGGCGGCGGCCATTGCAAAACCGGGCGCGAGCCTCCATCGGAGCGACGCCGAACTCGCGCCAGGTTCGCGGCGCGTTTCCGGCAAACTCGCAAAACACCGGGACCGAGCATAAAAAAATCCCCGTGGATTTGCATCCACGGGGATTCGGACAACTCGCACTGCGGGTCGGCTCAAACGTTAACTACGGCAAAAGCGTACGGTTAAAAACGCACCGCTAAAAAGCCACGCTCAAAAACCGCGGTAACGCATGAAGCACGATCAGCCTGCTGCTGCGTCTTTCAGCTTCTTCAGCGGACGTGCCTTGATGCGCACGCTAGCCGGCTTGGCCGGGAACCAACGCTCTTCGCCCGAGAACGGGTCTTTGCCGAAGCGCTTCTTCTTCGCCGGCACAGCTTGCACGACGATCTTCAGAAGACCCGACAGCGTGAATTCGCCAGCGCCCTTCTTGTGCACAGCGCCGAGGATCGTGTCTTCGAGCGCGGCCAGCACGGCCTTGGCGGTCTTCGGTTCCACAGCGGCGCGTTCAGCGACGTGTGCAGCCAGCGAGGCCTTCGTGAAGGTGTCCTTGATCGGCGACGGAGCGCTGGACGCCTTCACGGCGACCTTCTTAGCTGCGACGGCTTTCTTCGCAGGGACTTTCTTTGCAGCAACCTTCTTGGTCGGTACCGGGGCAGCAGCCTTCTTGGCCACCTTTTTTGCGGAAGTCGGCATGTTTCTCCTACCTGTAGTGGTCAGTGAATTGCACGAAGCGCACACGGTATGTGCACGCTTCAACGCCGGATTCTACAAGCGCTAATACGATTTGCGCGACTCTTTTGTGTATAACAGCGAAGGTTTGTTGCGCGGCGCAGACTGCGCAACACATTTTGATCCTTGTTTTAGCGGGTAAACGTGCGTCTGCGTGCTTCAAAGAGGTCTGCAACACCAACACGTAACGTGCGTTACAAGTCATTTCGACGCATGAATAGAGGCACTTTCGACGCCAGGCGATAGCCGGCGGATGGCGACTCGATGGCCAAATCGCGACTCGCCCACGCGCTCGCCATGCCGATTCATACAGCGGAAAAAACACGCCCCCTGCAGCGAAAGTCACTGCAAGGGGCGGCTAACGTTGTTCTGCGACAGAAAATCGCAGGCCATTTCAAGGCGCGATCATGGCCGGCGGACGTGCTTCAGATCATGCTCGCTCTTTCACGTGGGCCCAGTACGCGTCTTCGTCGCGCGCCATACCGAGCTCGCCGTTGCGACAGGCGATCGCCAGCGCCAGATTGGCCTCGGGTAACTCCGCATTGGCCGCGCGTATCAGCCATGCCGGCATATTATTCGTGTGCACTTCGGTTCGTCAGCGCGCGAGGCGCGGCAGGATGCCGGCGAGCTTGGTAAGCGCCGCCTCGATATGTTCGACGGCGATGCTGCCGTAGCCAAACATCAAGCCGGGCTGCGGCTTCGCGCGCTGATAAAACGGCGCGAGCCCATACAAACCGATCGACGCTTCACGCGCGGCGCTCACCAGCGCCTCCTCGGTCAACGGCGCCTTCAGCCGCGTTGCCATATGGATGCCGGCGGTCGGCACGATCGGTTCGAACCAGGGCGCGAGATCGCCTTGCAGATGCTCCAGCAGCATCGCGCGGCGCGCCGCATAGGTCTTGTGCATGCGCCGCAGATGCTTGGCGAAGTCGCCGTTGAGCATGAAGGTCGCGAGCGCGGTTTGTGTGAGGGTGCAGCCGTGACAGTCGGCGATCTGCCTCGCCTTTAAGAGCGGTCCATTGAGGGAGGACGGCGGCACCACGTAGCCGACCCGCAGCTCCGGGAATATCGTTTTCGAGAACGTGCCCACGTAAGCGACGAGACCGGCGCGGTCGAGACTTTTCAGCGGCTCCATCGGCCGGCCTTCGAAACGGTACTCGCAGTCGTAGTCGTCTTCGATGATCACCGCGCCGCGTTTCTGCGCCCACTCGAGCAATTCGACGCGCCGCTCCAGACTCATCGGCATGCCGAGCGGGAACTGATGCGAAGGCGTCACGTAGACGAGCCGCGCCTTGTCCGGGAGCTTGCTCACGATCAGGCCTTCGTTGTCCACCGGCACCGGCACCACGCGTGCGCCCGTCGCCGTGAAGCACGCCTGGACCGGCGGGTAGCCGGGGTCTTCAAGCGCCGCGATTTCGCCGGGCCGCAATGTGATTCGCGCGATCAGATCGAGTGCATGCTGGGCGCCTTGCGTGACGATTACGTCGTCCCAGTTGCTCGTAACCGCGCGGTTGAACGCCAGGTAGCGCGAAATCGCAAGGCGCAATTCCTGCTCGCCGGCCGGGTCGCGATAGGTGCCTGGACCGCGCGCTTGCACACGTAAGGCGTGGTTCACGCAACGGCGCCAGACGTCGAAGGGAAACAGCGATTTGTCGGTCGCGCCGCCGACGAAATCGTGCGGCGAGGCCACCGTGGGCCGCGGCAACGGCAAGCTCTCAGGCATCTGCTCCCACAGCGGCTGGGCACGCGCCGCGGCTTTCTGCTTCGCCTTCGCCCGCTCGCGCGCCGACTCGGCGGCCAGTGCATGCGACGAGCGCTCCACCGGCAAACGCTCCAGACCATCGGCGACGAAGGTGCCCGAGCCGGCGCGGGCGCTCAGATAGCCTTCAGAGAGGAGCCGTTCAAACACGTCGAGCGTGGTCTTGCGCGAGACGCCCAATTGCGTGGCGAGATCGCGCGTGGAAGGCAACTGCGTGCCGCCGGCGAGGCGCCCTTCGAGTATGCCGGCACGCAACTGCCGGTAGATCTGTCCGGACAGATCGTGTCGCCCTTCTACCGTGATATGGATCTCCATCCGAGTGGTTACCTCAAATATCCAGGAAATGGTTATTCCGAAAGACCAGTGCCAACCGTAAGCTTACCTCCGTCGCCGCCATCGGAGCGGACACTTACGATAAGGGGAGGCGGTGAAGCCGCATTTCACCGAGCAGGAGATTAGCGACCTGGCGTTGCTGATCATTGCGATCAACGGCTGGAACCGAATTGCGGTTTCGTTCCGGAAAATGCCGGAGTAAATGCGCGGAGTAAATGCGCGGAGTAAATACGATTACGCGCAAGCGAGCGCAGTGCTGCGCAGCGCATAAAACGCAAAATGGCGCGCCCGTGTAATACGAGGCGCGCCATTTTTGTTGCGCTGCCGGGAGTGGCAGACGCATGGTGTCGAACCGCCGGCGCGTACTTTCTTGCGACCGGCCAGTGCTTTCGTGTGAACTGCGCGTACTTCCTGTGGCCGCTGAGCGGCGCTGTGGCGCCGCTATGCACGTCGCAGCAGATTACTCCGTCACCACGCCATTCAGAGCAGCCGCTTGCCGCGCGTTGTCACGCGCTTCGTCGCTGCAACGCTGATGTTCGCGCGACAGCTTGCGCATCAGCGGCAACAGCAGCACCGCCACCAGCGCGCCCACCGCCGCGAGCCAGCCCAGACCCGTAAACAGCTTGGTATACAGCGGCAGCGATTCGAGCGGATCCATATCGCCCGCCGGCATCTGCGCGAAGTTCGCGACCACGCTGCCCAGGTATTGCGACACACCGGTCGCCACGAAGTAAGCGCCCATCATGAAGCCGCTCATCCGCGCCGGCACGTAGCGCGCGATCATCGCGAGACCCAGCCCGCTCACCAGCAATTCGCCGAGCGAATACAAGCCGTAGCCACCGACCATGAACCACGACGACACGCGTCCGTTCACCGCGTAGTTGCCGCTCGCCGCGTACACGAAGAAGCCGGCCGCCACCACCGCGAAGCCGAACGCGTACTTGACGGCCACCGGCACGTCCTTGCCGCTCTTTGCGAGCTTCGTATAGAGCAGCGCGAGCACTGGGCTCAGCAACATGATCCAGATCGGATTGAGCGCCTGGAACTGCGCGGCGCTCCACGTGAACAGCGTCTCGCCGAACAGCATGAAGCGCGGATCGACGTTGCGCAGCGCGAACAGCGTGAGCGACGTCGACATCTGCACGTAGAACACGAAAAACAGGATCACCTGCGCGGTCAGGATCAGCGCGGCAACGAGGCCCGAGCGCTCCGAGCGTTCGCACTTCATCAGCATATAGCCGAAGATCGCCAGAATCGCGACGCCCGCCGTGTACACGCAGGCCACCGCAATCGCCTTGTGCTGCAGCACGAACATCGTTACCGTGCCGAGCACGATACCGCCCAGCGCGACCGCGCCGACACGCTTCCAGCGGATCGGTTCGGCGTCCGGCGTGGAGCCGATATGCGCGAGCGTGCGGAACATGATGAAGTAGTTCAGCACCGACAGCAGCATGCCTGCGCAGCAGACCGCGAATGCCGTGTGCCAGCCCCAATGGTCCTTGATCCACGGTGTCGCGAGCATCGACGCCGTCGAGCCGATATTGACCGCCATGTAGTAGATCGTGAATGCGCTGTCGATGCGTGCGTCGTCGCCTTCATAGATGCGGCGCACGAGATTCGCGGCATTCGCCTTGAAAAGCCCGTTGCCCACCACGATCACGCCGAGCGACGCGTACATGTAGCTCAATTGCTCGTTGGGCAGCGCCAGCATGAAATAGCCGGCCGCCAGCACGCCGGCGCCGAAGATCATCGTGCGGCGCGCGCCGAGAATCTTGTCGCCGATCCAGCCGCCGATCGACGGCGATGCGTACACCAGCGCCGTGAACGCGCCCCACGTGAGGGTGGCGTGGCTGTCGGTGAAGTTTAGCTTGTCGATCATGAATAGGACCAGCAGCGCTGCCATCCCGTAGTAGCCAAAGCGCTCCCACATCTCGATCAGAAAGACCGTCGAGAACGAACGGGTCTGCGAGACCGGTGCGCCGGCGGGATTGGACGAATTCATCATGTACCTCGTGTTCTTACGGTTGCGGCGGCGCGTAGGCTGGCCACGCGACGCGAAAAACTGGATCTGGAAAAACGGTCAGCGGACCATGCGCGACGCGACGCAGGCATTGGGCAATGCCTGCGCGTAGTCAGTGGCGCGCTCATCTACACGTTCATCTGGAAAACTGAGCTGCGCGCTCGTCTGCAAACTGAGCTGCAAACTGAGGCGCCAAGACCAGCAGAAAAACCAGGGGATGGGATAGAGGTCCGCCACGCGGTACGCCCCGCAGGAAGTCCCCCGCCCCGAAGGAAGTCCCCTTGGGGGATTGAGGGACGCTGCGCCACATTGGGCTCGGGCTCCGGCAGGCGGAACGGGCTCAATGATAAAGCATCGCGGGAAACGGGGGTCCGGCGGCCGGCGACCCGGAGGCCGACGAACAGGCAAGCGGCAGATGGCGGCCGCGCCGGGCGGCGGGCGCTAGGCCCGCGGCAGGAAAAATCGGCAGTGATAGTCATGTCCTCATGCCGGCGAGCGTTGGGATGGAACGTGCCGGACAACGCTCCGCCGCGCAGGATCGCTGCGCGCGGAATGAAAAACAGCGGTCGACGTCGCGTGTGATGCGAACAGGTGTGCCTACCGCCAAGCGGGGCTGATTCTGCAAATATAAGCATGGTTCGTCACTCAGGGAATTCACTGATACCAAGCCAATTACCGGTTCTTACAAGCAGGACACCTTCGTTGCGAAGTCGCATTTGACTGAAAATAGTCTTTGATGTCATGCCTTTAACGCCTCCTGATACTCAACCTGCATCAATGCGGGCAGCCTTCTGCATACCGCAGGCTTTACCGCATTCGCTTTCAATTTCTCGTCGATTACCGGTCAAAACGGCTGGCCCGGATTTCGGTTCTGGCAACATAGAGCGTTGTCTCGAAAATGCGGCCCCTTGCACGACCGGGCGCTGAACGGCCCGCCACCCCGGCCTGGACCGCAATCAAACCATATTTACTTATATCAAACAAATTTTGACGGGCTAATTTCCTCCTGCTATGGTCACGACAATTCAAAAGAACAACCCGGCATTCGAACTCGGCAGCAAGATCCGCGCGCTGCGGCAACGGCTCAAGCGCACGCTGGATGACACGGCAACAGCGGCGGGTATTTCCAAGCCGTTTTTGTCGCAAGTCGAACGCGGGCTGGCGTCACCGTCCATTACTTCGCTGGCCGGGATTGCCCAGGCACTCGGGGTGACGGTGCAGTATTTCGTCGACACACCTAGCGAAGAACGCTCTGTGTGCCGTGGCGATCAGTTGAAGTTTTTCGGTTTTGCGGACTCGGCCAATCTGTTTGCACGGTTGACCAATCTGACGGGCGGCCGTCAGCTCGAAGCGATCCTCGTAAGGATGCCGCCCGGGCAGAAACGCTCCGAAGTGACCACGCATGCCGGGGAAGAGTTTGTTTATGTGATCGACGGCGAAGTGTCGTTGACGCTGGAAGGCAAGACGTTCGTGTTGCATGCGGGAGACAGCGCGCATTACGAATCGACGGTGCCGCACAGCTGGGTGAATACCGCACGCAAAGAGTCGGTAGTCGTCTGGGTGGGCACACCGAGACTGTTCTAAAAGGCAGGCACCTTTTCCGGTTGATCCGGCCAGGGTTTGCCTGCATTACCAAATGTAAGGAATCCTGCATGTCGCGCAATCAACACGGGCAACAAGGGCCGCCCCGGCCCGAGCACCGCAGATAACCGGGCGCCTTAGCGCCAGCGCGTTCTTCTCTCGACCTTTCCTGCGATCTCAACCGATGAAAACCCCGTTCGTCTACGCGACGGCGCTGGCCGCGCTCGTCCTTACGTTTCAGCCCTCTGCCTTCGCCGTCACGGTGCCTGCGGGCATCACGCTCGCCGCCAGCCAGGAACTCACCCGCCAGGTGCCGGCCGAAACCGAATCGCTCGACCCCGCGCATATTGAATCGTGGACCGGCGACACGATCGCGCTTGACATGTTCGAAGGCCTGACGCGTATCGACGCGGCCGGCGCGGTCGTGCCAGGCGTCGCGCAATCGTGGACGCGCACCGGGCCGGATACGTGGGTTTTCAAGCTGCGCCACGACGCGCGCTGGAGCAATGGCCAGCCGGTCACCGCCGCTGACTTCGTCTATTCATGGCAACGCGTGCTCGATCCGAAGACGGGCTCGAAATACACGGTGCTGGTCGAATTCGTGAAGAATGCCAAGGCGATTCTCGCCGGCAAGGCACCGCTGACGAGTCTCGCCGCGCGCGCCATCGATCCGTACACGCTCGAAGTCACAACCGAAGTGCCCGCCGCCTTCTTCCCGCAACTCACCGCCATGCCGGCCATGGCACCGGTCAACCGCGCGACCGTTACCAAATTCGGTGGCGACTGGACCCGACCGGGCAACTTCGTCGGTAACGGCCCGTATGTGCTGACCGACTGGCAGCCGAGCAATCGCCTCGTGGCGACCAAAAGCAGCACGTACTGGAATGCCAGCAAGGTCGTGATCACGAAAGTGACCTATCTGCCGATCGAAAACGACGAAACGGCGATGCGCATGTATCAGGCCGGCCAGTTCGACTACACGTATTCGATTCCGTCGGGCATCTACACGCAGGTGAGCAAACAGTTCGGCTCCGAGCTGAAAACCGGCCTGCAGATCGCCACTTACTACTACAGCCTGAACAACGAAGACCCCGCATTCAAGGACAAACGCGTGCGCCAGGCGCTGGCGATGGTGCTGGACCGCGACCTGCTGACCAAGCGTCTGACGGCTGACGGCGAGGTGCCGATGTACGGCCTGATCGCCAAGGGCACGGAAGGCGCTAACGTCTTCACGCCTGACTGGGCAAGCTGGCCGATGGCCAGGCGCGTCGATTACGCGCGCAACCTGCTGAAAGCCGCAGGTTATTCGGACGCGAAGCCGCTGACGTTCACGCTCACCTACAACACCAACGACCTGCACAAGAAGGTCGCGCTGTTTGCCACGTCGGAATGGCGCACCAAGCTCGGCGTGACCGCCAAGCTCGAGAACGTCGAACAAAAGGTCCTGTTCAAGCAACGCCACGACGGCAAGGTACAGGCCTCGCGCGACGGCTGGTTTGTCGACTACAACGACGCCAACTCGTTTTTCGATCTGATCCGCTGCAACAGCGTGCAGAACGATCAGCGCTACTGCAACCCGCAAGTCGACAAGCTGGTCGATGAAGGCAATCAGCAGCTCGACGACGCGAAGCGCACCGCCCTGCTCTCGCAGGCGCACGAGCTGGCGATGAACGACTACCCCGTGGTATCGCTCTTCCAGTACTCGGCGGACCGGCTGGTCAAGTCGTATGTGGGCGGCTACACGTCGACCAATTACGTCGACCAGCGCGCCACGCAAGACATGTATCTGATCAAGCACTAAGCGCGGGAGCACCGTCATGCTGGCTTATACGCTGCGCCGCACGCTCTGGGCGATCCCGACGATTCTCGCCGTGATCACCGCGTGCTATCTGCTGCTGCACCTCACCCCCGGCGGGCCGTTCGACACCGAGAAGCACCTGTCGGCGGCCGTGCTCGCGAACCTCAACGCCAAGTATCACCTCGACGAGCCGCTGTGGCTGCAGTACCTCCATTACCTCGGCGCGCTGCTGCACGGCGATCTCGGTCCGTCGTTCCGCTACGCCGACTGGTCGGTCAACGATCTGGTGTGGAAGGCATTGCCGGTGAGTCTCGGCGTAGGCGGCGTATCGGTGCCGATCGCGGTCGTGATCGGCGTCACGCTCGGCACGCTGGCCGCTGTGCGGCGCGACCGTTTCATCGATCACCTGGTGATGGTGCTCGGCAATATCGGCAACGTGGTGCCACCGTTCGTGCTGGGTCCGGTGCTGGTGTGGATCTTCGCGATCCTGCTGAAGACCTCCGAAGGCCAAGGCTGGCTGCCGGCCGGCGGCTGGGGCGAAGGCGAGTGGCGCTATCGCGTGCTGCCGATCGTGCTGCTCACCATCATCAACGTCGCTGCGATCGCTCGCGTGATGCGCGGCAGCATGATCGAAGTGCTGTCGGGCAACTTCATCCGCACCGCACGCGCCAAAGGCCTGCCGGGACGCACGATCGTGTTGCGCCATGCGTTGAAGCCGGCGCTGATGCCGGTGGTGTCGCTGCTGGGCTCGATCTGCATCTCGTCGATCACGGCGGCGGTGGTCACCGAATCGGTGTTCGCGCTGCCCGGCCTCGGCCAACTGGTCGTCAACGGCGCGATCAACCGCGACTACACCCTCGTGCTCGGCCTCGTCGTGCTGACCACCGCGGTCGCCGTCCTGTTCAATCTGCTGGTCGATCTGGCGTACGCCTGGCTCGATCCGCGCATCCGGTACTGATCCATGCCCCGCTCAATTCAACCGACTGCCGCGGCGCTCGATCCGCTCGCGGCCATCGCAAGGGCGCCGCGTTCGCGCGGGCCGCTCGCCACCGCCGCGCTACGCTTCGTGCGCAATCGCGCGGCGTTTTCCGGTTTCGTCGTCTTGCTGCTGATCGTGATTGCCTGCGTGGCCGGTCCGTGGTTCCTGCCGAACAATCCGATCGACAGCGACTGGAGTGCGATCAGCCTCGCGCCGACGCTCGCGAACATGCACTGGTTCGGCACCGACGAACTCGGCCGCGACCTGCTCGCGCGCACGCTGCAAGGCGGACGCGTGTCGCTGGAAGTGGGTCTGCTCGGCACGCTCGTGTCGGGGCTGATCGGCGTGGCGTATGGCGCCACCGCCGGCTATCTGGGCGGCCGCGTCGATGCGGTGATGATGCGCATCGTCGACATGATGTACGCGATCCCCTACATGCTGATCGCGATCCTGATGATGACGATGTTCGGTCGCGCGTTCTATCTGGTCGTGCTGACGATCAGCGCGTTCTCGTGGCTCGACATGGCGCGCGTGGTGCGCGGCCAGACGCTGTCGCTGCGCTCGCGCGAATTCATCGACGCCGCCCGAGCAATCGGCGTCAGTTCGCCTTCGATCATCGCGCGCCACATCGTGCCGAATCTGCTCGGCGTCGTGGTGGTGTATGCCAGCGTGACGGTGCCCAACATCGTGTTGACCGAATCCGTGCTGTCGTTCCTCGGCCTCGGCGTGCAGGAACCCATGACGAGCTGGGGCGTGCTGATTCAGGACGGCGCGCAGAAGCTCGAATCGATGCCGTGGCTGCTGCTGTGCCCGACGGTGATGCTGTGCGTCACCTTGTATTGCGTGAATTTCGTCGGCGACGGCCTGCGCGACGCATTCGATCCGAAGGACCGCTGACATGCCGCTACTCGAAGTCAAAGACCTGAGCGTGCGCTTCACGCGCCGCGAGGGCGCACCTGTGGACGCGGTGCAGCGCGTATCGTTTTCGCTCGAAGCGGGCCGCACGCTCGGCATCGTCGGTGAATCGGGCTCGGGCAAAAGCCAGACCGTGATGGCGTTGCTCGGCCTGCTGGCCGGCAACGGCAAGGTGTCGGGCGCCGCGACCTATCGCGGCGAAAACCTGCTGACGATGAACGAAGCCGCGTTGAACAGGATTCGCGGCGACCGTATCGGCATGATCTTTCAGGACCCGATGACCTCGCTCAACCCGTTCCTGACGATCGAACGGCAGATGACCGAGACGCTGCAACTGCATCGCAAGATGTCGCGCCGCGAAGCGCGCCGCCGCGCCATCGAAACGCTCGAAACAGTGCGCATTCCCGATGCCGCGCGGCGCATCAACATGTATCCGCACGAGTTCTCCGGCGGCATGCGGCAACGCGTGATGATCGCGATGGCCCTGCTCTCCGAGCCGGAAATCCTGATCGCCGACGAGCCGACCACCGCGCTCGACGTGACCGTGCAGGCGCAAATCATCGAATTGCTGCGCGAACTGAACCGCGAACGCGGCACCGCGATCATTCTGATCACGCACGACATGGGCGTCGTGGCCGGGTTGTGCGACGACGTGATGGTGATGTACGCCGGCCAGACCGTCGAACAGGCGAACGCCGCCACGCTGTTCGCCGCGCCCACTCATCCGTACACGATCGGTCTGCTGAACGCGCTGCCGCGCCTGACCGACGACGATGACCGTCCGCTGCAAACCATTCCTGGCAACCCGCCATTGCCCGGCGAAGTCGGCGAGGGTTGCGCATTCGCGCCGCGCTGCACGTATTGCAGCGATCGGTGCCGCGAGTCGCGGCCTGCGCTTACGGCGTCGCCGACGGCTGTCGACGCGTTGCGCGCATGCCACCGGCCGGTGCGGGAAATCATGGAGGTACAACACGTATGAACACCACTTCCATTGCAAGCCAAGGCCAGCGTCAAGGTCAAGGTCAAGGTCAAGGTCAAGGCCCGGCAACGCTGTTGTCGGTCGACAATCTCAAGGTGCAATTCGGCGTGCCGCGCGGCGGTTTTCCGTGGTCCGGCAAAGCGACGCTGCGCGCGGTGGACGGCGTGTCGTTCAGCGTGCGGCGCGGCGAAACCGTGGGCCTCGTCGGCGAATCGGGTTGTGGCAAGTCCACGCTCGCGCGCGCGATCATCGGCCTCGCGCCGGTGGCGAGCGGCAGCGTGCGCTGGCTCGACAAGGAAACCGTGCTGCCGGACGCGCGCCGCGATACCTCGCGTTTGCGCCGTGACGTGCAGGTGATTTTCCAGGACCCGCTCGCCTCGCTCGATCCGCGCATGACGATCGAACAGATCGTCGCCGAACCCTTGCTCACGCATGGCCAGGACATTGCCCGCACCGACGTGCAGCGGCGCGTTCTGACCATGCTTGAACGCGTAGGCCTCAACGCGCAGCATCTGCGCCGCTATCCGCATGAGTTTTCCGGCGGCCAGTGTCAGCGTGTCGGGATTGCGCGCGCGCTGATCGGTGAACCGCAACTGGTGATCTGCGACGAGCCGGTGTCGGCGCTCGACGTCTCGATCCAGGCGCAAATCGTCAACCTGTTGCGCGATCTGCAGCGCGAGTTGTCGCTGTCGCTGCTGTTTGTCGCGCACGATCTCGCGGTCGTCAAGGCGATCAGCCACCGCGTGCTGGTGATGTATCTGGGTCGTGTGATGGAGTTCGGCGACAAGCGCGACGTATATGGCACGCCGCGTCATCCGTACACCCGCGCGTTGCTATCGGCGGTGCCGGTGCCCGATCCGGTGGTTGAACGCGCACGCCGTCATCTGCTGTTGCGCGGCGAGATTGCGTCGCCGCTCAGTCCACCCTCCGGTTGCGCGTTTCGCACGCGCTGCCCGGATGCGATCGAGGCCTGCGCCAGCGAGATTCCGCAGCCTGTCACGCACGGTGCGAGCGCGACGCGCGTTGCGTGCATTCGCGTGAGCGACGCCCCGTAGGAAGTTCTCTTGGGGGATGCTTCAAAGGAAGTGTCCTTGGGGCACGCCCCATAGGAAGCCCCCTTGGGGGCACTGAAGAAAACAGTCTGAAAACTTAAAACCGTATTCCCTGGCGCGGCGGGCCGTCGCGCTGTTGGATTCGTTCGTCCTGTCATCAGCGGGACGAGCGATAAACGTGGACTGGCTAACCGTCAGCCAAAGACTCACCAAAATAACAGAGACGTACACCATGAAAGATAGCCGAACAAAAAAGCGGTCAAAAAAAACCAGTGCAGCCACCTTCTTTTACTGCGCATTCACGCTGCCCGCGCTAACCCTCAGCGCGAGTGCCTATGCCGATGACGTCGCATTGGAGCCCACCTCCGATACGACGAAAACTCAAACGCTCGCGCAAACGTTGTCGTCTCCTACGCAACGGTCGCAAGCTTCGTCTACGTCGCAAGCTCCGCAATCCAACACATCCGGCAAGCGCAGAGCGGACCAGGGTGGCCAGGTGCGCAACGATCAACCCGACACGACAAACGCCGTCGTCAACGCGGAAGCCAACCAGACGGTCACGCCGCCCACACCACCGTCGAGCCAGGCGGCGAGCAAGGGCTTCATCTCCGATAGTCATCTGAACCTGCAGTTCCGCAACTACGCCGACTACTTCCAGGCCCCCACCGCGATCTATCGCCACGCGTGGGTTCAGGGCGCGCAAGCGAACTATGAATCGGGCTTCACGCAAGGTCTGGTGGGTTTCGGCTTCGACGCGTCACTGTTCGCCGCACTCAAACTCGACGGCGGCAACGGCGCCGGCAACATGGTGCACGTGGGCAAGGACGGCGGCGGCTCGCAACAACTCGCGTGGGCTTACCCAGGCATGTATGACATCAAGGGGCGCATTTCGGAAACGGTCGTGAAGTACGGCCTGCAGACCGTCACCAACCCGTTCCTCGAACCGCATGACAACCGCGCGTTGCCGCCGACTTTCCTCGGTGTGTCGATGGTCAGCAACGACCTCGTTCACACGACGCTGGAGGCCGGCAGTTTCACCAAAGTCGACGCACGCGGGCACACGAATCTGACCAATCTGACCACTTCGTATGGCGGCACGCGCATCGACCGCCTGACCTACGCGGGCGGTACATGGCACTACGCCAGGAACGGCGAAGTGGCGCTGTATGTCGACCAGGCGGACGACGTCTGGCGTCAGTACTACGGCTCGGTGGCGCAGTCGTTCGGCGACCCGACCACGATCAAGTGGAGCGGTCTCGCGAATATCTATTCGACGCACGATACCGGCGCATCGCGGCAGGGGCACATCAACAGCAACGCGTACAGCCTCTCGGTCTCGGCACAGCACGGCCCGCATGCGCTGCTGCTCGGCTACCAGCAGGTGCTCGGCGACCAGTTCTTCGACTACGTCAACGAGACTAACGGTATCTACCTAACCAACTCGATGGACGTCGACTACAACGCGCCGCATGAGCAGTCGCTGCAATTGCGCTATACGTTCGACGGCAAATACGCCGGCGTGCCGGGGCTCAAGGCAATGTTCTGGGGCGAGTATGGCTGGGGTGCGGACGCGTCGGCGGGTGCCGCAGACAATGCTTCGGCATCGGCGCCGCTGCATAACCTGTACTGGAAGAATGGCGAACCGGTGCACGGCCACCATCATGAGTTCGGCTTCATTCCGAGCTATACGCTGCAAAGCGGCCGCTTCAAGGACACGAAGGTCACGTTCATCGCGATGTGGCACAACGCTTCGCGCTATTACTCCGATGGCAACAATATGGAGTATCGGTTGGTGGTGAATGTGCCGGTGAAGGTGTTCTAAAGCGGGCGGGTTTCCAGGCCCTGTGCATAGACGCATAACAGCGTTGTTATCGTCCCCTACAACGCCGGGGCCTCGATTCTCGGTCAACCGTGGCGTCCTACGTTGACTATCCCGTTGCAGTCCACGTTGTTCACCACGACGTGACGCCTTTTTCCCTGTTTCGCGCACTTATCCCACGATCCGCTCCGTCGTCATAGCCCGCGACAAGCCATGCATCGGCCGGCGCAACGCAACATCGAAAGGATTGGTCTGCGGGCCGATCGCATCGGCCTGGCGGCGCAGCAATTCGACCACCATCGGCAGACGATCGTCGCCGAGACGCGCTGCCAACGTGCCGACGCTCAGCGCCGCCACCGCCACTCCGGTGCGATCCAGAATCGGCACGGCCACGCCCGCCATGCCGTCGAGTACCCCGCTATTGCGGCCCGCGTAACCGAGTTGGCGCACGCGTTCGATTTCGGTGCGCAAATACACTTCGTCGAGCACGCCATAGCCGCGAATCCGCGGCACATTAAAACGAATGATCTCTTCACGCTCCGCTTCCGGCAGGAACGCGAGAATCGCCAGGCTCCCCTGACCGACACCCAATGCCACGCGCCCGCCGATATCGCCAGTAAACGAGCGAATCGGAAACGGCCCTTCGCAGATGTCGAGACACACCGCGTCGAAGCTGCTTTTAACCAGCAGGAAAATCGTGTCGCCGAGACTCGCGCACAGTCGCAGCAACGCGGGACGGCACAGCGTACGCATGCCGCTCGGATTGCCGGCCTGCGCGGCGAGCGCAAAGAAATCGACACTCAGCCGATACAGCTTCGAATTTTCGTCCTGTTCGACGATGCCTTCCGCGATCAGCGCATGAAGAATGCGGTGCACCGTGCCTTGCGTCAGACCCACCGCTTTCGCGAGACGCGTGACGCGGCCGCCGTCGGGTTGCGCTTCGGATAACGCGCGGATCACAGCGAAGGCGCGCTCCAGCATCCCAGGGCCAGGCGTATTGCCCGTTTCGGCCAGTGCGGAATCGGCATCTCGTTTGGCGGCAGCTTTCATCTCCAGCGCTCCAAATTATTTCATTGATCGGAATACTATAGAGGGTTTTATCCCTGAATGGAATATTACCCGCACGCCCGTTCCATTCGTGTTGCGCTCTGATTTATAGGGATTTTCCGGACATCATGCAGTGGAACAGTTTGCCCACGATCTACTGATTGCCTTCCATTCATCGGAATTTTTTTTAATCTTATACCGGCAAACGGAATTTGAAATTGACGCCATGCAATTTGGCTGGATAGAGTCGGCCCCATCGAGGCATTAGCCAATTGAACCAGTGTCGACCCATCCAAAGGCCAGATCATGTCGTTCCTCACACTCACGGACGTAGCGAAATCGTTCGGCGATCTGCAGGCAGTCGCCGACGTGAACCTGTCGGTTGAAAAAGGCGAGTTCGTTTCGCTGCTCGGGCCGTCCGGCTGCGGCAAGACCACCACGTTGCAGATGATCGCGGGCTTTGTCGAAACGACGCGCGGGCGCATCACGCTCGACGGCCGCGACATCACGCACATGAAGCCGAACAAGCGCGGCCTCGGCATCGTGTTCCAGAGCTACGCGCTGTTTCCGCACATGAGCGTCGCTGACAACGTCGGCTTCGGCCTGGAGATGCGCAACATCGACAAGGCGGAGCGCAAGGAGCGCGTGCGCGACGCGCTGGCGCTGGTGCGGCTCGATACGCTCGCGCACCGCTTTCCGCGCGAGTTGTCCGGCGGTCAGCGGCAGCGTGTGGCGATCGCCCGCGCGATCGTGATCGCGCCGCCCGTGCTGCTGCTCGACGAACCGATGTCGAACCTCGACGCCAAGCTGCGCGAAGACATGCAGTTCGAACTGCGCGCCATCCAACGCAAGATCGGCACGACCACCATCATGGTCACGCACGACCAGTCGGAAGCGCTGTCCATCAGCGACCGCGTAGTGGTAATGGAAGCCGGCCGCATTACGCAGATCGACACGCCATACGAAGCGTACGAACGACCTGAAAACAGATTCGTCTCGCAGTTCATCGGTAAGGCGAACATGCTGGCGGGCACCGTGGTCTCACGCGACGGCGACGCGATCCGCATCGACCTCGGACACGACCTTGCCGAGACCGGCCACACCGCGCAACTGCCGGCGCGCGAACGTGTGATCAGCGTCGGCGACGCGGTCACGTTGTGCATTCGTCCGGAAAAGCTGCGCCTGTGCGCGCCGAACGCGGGCCGTCTGCCGGCCACCGTGACGAGCCGCTTCTTCCTTGGCAGCCAATGGCTATACCGCGTGGACAGCCGGCTCGGTGAAGTGCTGGTGTGCTGTCAGAACGAAGGCACCGAGCCCCTGCCGGAAGGCGCGGCGGTCGGTGTCGACTGGAACAGCGAGGCGATCCGCTTCATTCAACGGGATGCGCGTCATGGCTAGTACGCTGCCCGCTTCGAACAACAACAGCATGAAGACCGGCAATGCGCGCCGCGCGCCATGGCACGCGTTCTTGCCGTTGTGGCTGATGTGCGCGCCGGCTTTCCTGCTGTTTGCGACGCTCGTGCTGGTGCCACTCGTGATGACGCTGGTGCTGACCTTCTACCGCTTCGATCCGTCGAGCGGCCCGCTCGCCGCACTCCAATTCGGCAACTATGCGGAAGTACTGAAATCGTCGTATTTCCACACGATCTTCCTGCGCACTTTCGGCATCGCCTTTCTGACCACCCTGCTGTGCATCGTGATCGGCACGCCCGAAGCCTACGTGCTGTCGCGCATGCGCGATCCGTATCGCTCGATGTTCCTGCTGATCATTCTCGCGCCGCTGCTGGTCTCAGTCGTGGTGCGCGCGTTCGGCTGGAGCATGCTGCTCAACAGCAACGGCCTCGTGAATCAGACGTTCGGTCTTGTCGGGCTGGGACCGTACAAGCTCGAATACACCACCTTCGCCATCGTCATTGCACTGGTGCACGTGATGTTGCCGTTCATGGTGATTCCGGTATGGACCGCGTTGCAGAAGCTCGACCCGCAAACGGAAAATGCCGCGCTTTCGCTGATGGCGTCGCCCGCCACGACCTTGCGCCGCATCGTGTTGCCGCAACTCACGCCGGGCATTCTGTCGGGCAGCCTGATGGTGTTCGGCCTGTCGGCGAGCGCCTTCGCGATTCCCGGCCTACTCGGTGGACGACGCCTGAAAGTCGCCGCCACCGCAGTCTATGACGAATTCCTCGGCTCGCTGAACTGGCCACTCGGCGCGACGATCGCGCTCCTGCTGCTGGTCGCGAATCTGATCGTGATGCTCACTTACTACCGGGTTCTGGAACGCAAGTACGCCAGAAGCCTCGGTTAATGCATCGGCTAATGCATTGGCTCATTAATCAGCTCACTCATCAGCTCACTAAGTAAGATCATCATGAGAAAAAACGGCCCTATCGCGCTGATTTTCCACACGCTCGTCATTGCGTTCGTGCTCGCGCCGCTCGTGATCGTCGTACTGGTCGCCTTCACGCCCGACGAAACGCTCACGCTGCCCACGCACGGCGTATCGCTGCGCTGGTTCCGCGCCATCCTCGACTACCCGGACTTCATCTCGGCGTTCTTCAACAGCCTGAAGCTGGCGTTTGCCTCCGCGACACTGTCATTGATCGTCGCATTGCCTGCGGCTCTCGCGATCGGCCGTGCCCGCTTTCCGGGCCGAGGCTTCCTCAACGGCTTACTGCTGTCGCCGTTGGTGATTCCCGGGCTCGTGCTCGGCATCGCGCTGCTGCGCTTCTTCGCGCTAATCGGCGCAACCGGTTCGTTCGCGTGGCTCGTGCTCGCGCACATGATCATCATCACGCCGTTCGTGATGCGGCTCGTGCTGGCCTCGGTCAGCGGTTTCGACCGCAGCGTCGAACATGCCGCGCATTCGCTCGGCGCCGACGCGTGGACGACGTTTCGCCGCATCACCTTCCCGATGATTCTGCCGGGCATTACCGGCGGCTGGTTGCTCGCGTTCATCAACAGTTTTGACGAACTGACGATGTCGATCTTCGTCACTTCGCCGCAAACCGTCACGCTGCCGGTTCGCATGTACATGTACGCGACCGAATCGATCGATCCAATGATGGCCTCCGTCTCCGCGCTGGTGATCTTTATCACGGCAGGCGCGATGCTGCTGCTCGATCGCGTGTATGGGCTCAACCGGATTCTGATCGGCCAGCACTGATGTCTTCTACTGCCCTCTCTCACATGCTGTCGAATTTGCCGTCTTCCGAACCCGCCGCGCCGAAGCGCGATGCGCAATTCGTTCGCCTCGCGGAGACGCAGCGTGAACCACTCAGCTTTTTTATCGATGGCTACGAAGTCACCGCGTTGCAAGGCGATACGCTGCTGACCGCCGTATTGATGCAACAACGTCGCGTGCGCGAAAGCGAATTCAGCGGCGCGCCGCGTGCCGGCTTCTGCCTGATCGGCGCCTGCCAGGACTGCTGGATGCGTAGCGAAGAGGGGTTGCGATTGCGCGCGTGTTCGACACTGGTGACGCAAGGCATGCGCGTGGTCACGCGGCTTGCTGAGGCTGCTTCTGTTGCTCTCCCTGCTGCTTCTGCGGCGACTACTGCTATCCCTGCTGCCGCAGCGGCGACCGTTGCTGCCTCTGCTGCGACTAGCAACGGAGACACGCCATGAGCAACGAACACGCCGTGGTTATCATCGGTGCGGGACCGGCGGGCGTGCGCGCCGCCGAAACGCTGGTCGCGGCCCGCATCAAGCCCATCGTGCTGGACGAAAACGCCCGCTGGGGCGGTCAGATCTATCGTCAGCCGCCCGTGAACGGCGCATTCCAGCGCACGAAGAAAACGCTCTACGGTTTCGAAGCGCACAAGGCCGACGCGTTGCATACGACGATGGCCGCGCTGCTTCCACATCTCGACTATCGCCCCGACACACTGGCTTGGGCTTGTGCACCGGGCCGCCTCGATACGCTGCACGCGGGACGCGAAATCAACGTGCCGTTTTCGCATCTGATCATCGCGAGCGGCGCCACTGATCGCGTGCTGCCGGTGCCGGGCTGGACGCTACCCGGCGTCTACACGCTGGGCGCGGCGCAGGTCGCTCTGAAGGCGCAGGGCTGTGCGATTGGTCAGCGCGTGGTGCTCGCAGGCACGGGGCCGCTGCTCTATCTCGTGGCCTATCAGTACGTGAAAGCCGGTGCACAGGTGGTGGCTGTGCTCGACACGAGTCCGCTATCGCAGCAGATTGCCGCGACGCCGAAACTCGCGCGGCAACCTGGTACGTTTGCCAAAGGACTCTATTACGTCGGCTGGCTGACCCTGCGCGGTGTGCGAATCGAACGCGATGTGAATCTGATCGGCATTCGGGGTGAGCACGGCGTGAGTGCAATTGAATGGCGTTCTTCAACCGACAGCCCGAAGACCGAAACCCTCGCGTGCGACGCCGTCGGCATCAGCTTCGGGCTGAAGCCTGAAACCCAACTCGCCGATCTCGCCGGGTGCCGCTTCCGTTTCGATGCCCACAATCGTTGCTGGCTACCCGAACTCGACGCCGCCGGCCGCAGCTCCGTGCGCGGCATCTATCTGGCGGGCGATGGCGCGGGCATCGCCGGCGCCGACGCTGCCGAACTCGCCGGCCGCCGCACTGCGCTGGCGCTACTCGACGACCTTGGGATGGCGCATCCACGTGGCCTTGGCATGCGCGATGCAGCGTCCCTCGACCGCAGCCTGGAACGTATCGCTGTGTTTCGCCAGGGTATCGAAGCGGCCTTCGCGCCGCCCGCAAAATGCGCGGCGCATTGGCCCGACGACATGACCGTGTGCCGCTGCGAAGAAATCGATGCGGGCACCTTGCGGCGCTGCATCCGCGGTGGTGAAGCGAACGAGATCAATCGCCTGAAGGCCCTCACTCGCGTCGGCATGGGCCGTTGCCAGGGACGCATGTGTGGAGAAGCGGCACTGACGCTGCTTGCGGAAGAAACCGGCAAACCGCTCGAAGCCGTAGGTCGCTTGCGCAGCCAGGCGCCTGTCAAACCAATTCCGCTATCGCCCGCCATGTATGCCGATGACGTCGCCGAGATTCCCGAGGAGGCGCGCGATGAGTGACACCTTGCACTACGACGTCGCGATTGCGGGCGGCGGCCTGGTCGGCTCGTCGGCAGCGTTGGCGCTCGCGCGGCGCGGCTTGCGCGTGGGCCTGTTCGAGCGGCGCTATTGCGGCGCACAGGCAAGCGGCGTGAACTACGGTGGCGTGCGCGTCCAGGGACGGCCGGTCGAACAGATGCCGCTCGCCATGCGCGCACGGCGCATCTGGGATCGCTTGCCGGAGCTGATCGGCATCGACGGTGAATTCACCGTGTCGGGACATTTGCGGCTTGCACGCAGCGAAGCCGATATTGCCGCGCTCGAAGCATGGGCGGATATGGCGCGCGGCCACGGACTGCAAGCGCAGTTGATCAGCGGCGCCACGTTCCGGCAACGCTATCCATGGCTGGGCGCCGCTGCGATCGGCGGCTCGCTTTGTGCAACCGATGGTCATGCCAATCCGCGTCTGGTGTCGCCCGCATTCGCCCGTGCCGCGCGAGCCGCCGGTGCGGACGTGCGCGAGCAAACCGAGCTCACCGAGATCCATCACGACGGCACGCGCTTCCAGTTACGCGCAGGCGAGACGCGCATCAGCGCCGACTGGTTGATCAATTCCGCCGGCGCATGGGCGAATACGGTTGCCGGTTACTTCGGCGAAACCGCGCCGATGAAACCGATCTACCCGAACATGTGGGTCACCGAGCCAATGCCGCACTTCATCACGCACAACCTTGGCGTGTACGGCGGCGGCCTCTACGCCCGCCAAGTGGCGCGTGGCAATTGCGTGATCGGCGGCGGGCGCGGACATGGCGATGGCGAATACGGTCAACCGTCGACGGAAACCACCCGCGCCGTCATGCGCGATGCGTGCGCCCTGCTGCCCGCGTTGCGCGAGGCGCTGCTGATCCGAACATGGAGCGGCGTGGAAGGCGAAACGCCCGACAGCAATCCGATCATCGGTGCAAGCCGCACCGTACCGCGTCTGTTGCATGCGTTCGGTTTTTCGGGCGGCGGGTTTTTGCTGGCGCCGGGCGTCGGCGAAGTACTCGCGGATCTCGTGATCGACGGCGCCACGATCACACCGCTCGACGCCTTTTCGATCGATCGCTTTGCTGCTGTTACTGCGCCATCCGTCGCCTAGTTATCGCCAGGTTATCGCTTATCGCTTATCGCTTTGTTATCGCTCAGTCATCGCCTCGTTATCGTTTAGTGAAACTCAGGAGCCTCCCAATGAAACTGTTCAAGACGATCGCGGCGCTGGCCGCATTGTGCGCATTCGGCGCGGCCGCGCCGGCATGGTCGGAGACCAAGACCATTTACATCGGCATGAACGGCGGTCCGATGGAAAAGGCCTATACGAGCCAGGTCCTGCCCGACTTCGAGAAAGCCAACAATGTCAAAGTGGTCGTGGTGCCTGGCACCTCGTCGGACATTCTCGCCAAGCTGCTCGCCAACAAGGCCAATCCGCAAATCCACGTGGTGTTTCTCGACGACGGCGTGATGGCGCGCGCGGTCAGCATGGGCGTGTGCAAGAAACTCGACGACTCGCCGGTGCTCAAGGAGCTCTACCCGTTCGCGCGCATGAAGGACGACATGGGCGCGGGCGTGCAGCTCGGCATGACCGGCATCGCTTACAACAAGAAACTGTTCGCTGAAAAAGGCTGGGCGCCGCCGACTTCGTGGATGGACTTTGCCGATCCGAAGTACAAGGGCAAGGTGGTGTTCCAGTCCGCTTCGAGCAGCACCTTCGGCCTGCACGGCTTTCTGGCGATCAACCGTTTGATGGGTGGCAGCGAGCAGAACGTCGAACCGGGCTTCACGAAATGGGCGAGCACGGTCGGCCCGAACGTCGTGGAATACGTGCCGAATTCGGCGAAAATTTCCGAAATGGTCCAGACCGGCGAAGCAGGCTTGTTTCCGTTGACGCCGACTGCCGTGGGCGATCTGCAGGACAAGGGCATTCCGGTCGGCTATGTGAACCCGAAGGAAGGTCCCGTGTTGCTGCTGGTCGATCTGTGCGTGGTCAACAACAGCCCCGATCCGCAATTGGCGCAGAAACTCGCGCAGTTCCTGCTGTCCGCGCCGGCTCAGACAAAAGCCGCCGAAGCCGGCAAGCAGATTCCAACCAACCGTCTCGCGAAGATGACGCCGCCGATGCAGCAAAGCCTGGGCAATGTCGACGATCTGGTGAAGAAGGTGACCGTGGTGGATTGGGACACGATCAATGCGCATCGCGCGCAGTGGGATACGCGCTGGAACAGGCAGATCGAGCGTTAAGCAGCGCTGGCGCATTTGCCGGCGTGCCGGCAATCGGCGCGGCCGCGCCGCGCTTCTCCGCATTAAAAAAAAGCGCGCCTTGCTTGCTCCAAGGCGCGCTTTTTCATTCGAGGGCCGTGCGTCAGAAGATCACCGAAATAGCCACGCCCAGCCAGATTGACACGACGCCGGCAAGAAACATGTGCCGCGCAATACGGATGCGGGCGTCGCTGGTTTCCGGTTCGACGGGACTGGTCGCCATCCACGGCACGAGGCCGAGGCAGCCGAAGCCGATCATCGCAAACACGAAGACAAAGACGTCGGACGCTCGCCATTTCGTCTGATCGTACAAGCCCCAGTAGCCGAGAAAAACGATGCCGATCGAGAAGATCGTCGCCGAAGCGGCACTGAGCGCGGGTACGGATCCGGTTGGACTCGGCATGCTTCATCTCCGAAACGTTAGGCTGCTGTGGCCGTCTCCATCACCCGCGCTCCGGTCATTCAGGACGTACGGGTCTGCCTCGCTTCATACGTCTTCAGATGACTATAGGCGATACGCAGCAGCGACAAGCCGTGCTCGCCCTTCTGCGCATCGCCGCCACGCGAGATCAGATCGCCGAGAATGTGATCCGCCTCGGTATGCGAGTGATTTTCGACGTCGCGCAACATCGAAGCCGTAAGCGGCGACGGCGTAAAGAGCGTTTGGGTGGCCCGAGCGTCGAAATCCGGGCCCATCGTAAAGCTGTTGTGCTCCGCGACGCCACGGCACTCGCCGAGCAGGTTTTCGATGATGCTCTTGCCATCCGGCGCAGCCAGAATATCGCCGACCGAACCGCGCATCAAGCACGTGCCGGCCGCCAGTGTGGCCAGGAACACCCACTTTTCCCACATGCGCAGCAGGATGTTGTCGCTGACCGCGGTGTCGAAATTGGCGCCGGCCATCGCGTCCGCGATCGTCTGGACGCGCTCGGACGTGCCGCCGTCCAACTCGCCAAAGGTGATCGCGTGCGTTTCGTTCAGATGCATGATGTGCTGCTCGGGGCTGAGCGTCGCGGCGATCACGCATTGACCGCCCAGTACGCGTGACGCACCGAATTTTTCCTTGAGCACGTCGATATGGCGCATGCCGTTGAGCATCGGCAGAATCAGCGTCGATTCGCCGACTAGCGGTGCGAACGAATCGATCGCGTCGTCGAGACTGTAGGCTTTGCAGCTGAGCAGCACCAGATCGAACGGCTCCGCGCCGACACCCGCGAGAATCGTCCTGACGTCGCGCACCGTGAGATTGCCGCGCGCGCTGTTAATGACGAGACCATCACGCGCGAGTTTTTCCGCGCGGCCGGGGCGCACGAGGAAGGTCACGTCCTGGCCCGCCGCTGCGAGACGTCCGCCGAAGTAGCCGCCCACGGCGCCCGCCCCTACTACTAGAATTCGCATCTTTTGCCTCTTGATAGATTTGGGTCACACACGCCGGGTCGATAAGCAAAGGCTTCGAGGACCGCGTACGCAGCACGTCTGCAGAAATGTAGCAAAGATTGACGATGCGCATCGGCCACAATGGCGGGCTGGTTTGCTGCAACGCACCGCGGCTGCACCGTTTCCGCGGTATTTTTTTACGTCAGATCAATCGCTGCGCCGCCGGCCGTCCATTACGCCCCAGCCGGCATAAAAAGGGCACTGATTTAACTGCACCCAAAAAGTTGGACACTGACGCAAGCTTTGAGGTGCAGTTCAGAAAGAGGGCCTCCCTGAACACGCGGCGGCAGCGTGACAAGATCATCCTACAGCGTGCCGCAGAGGGTGCGCTCGTAAAGCGCGAGCATCCCGGGCACATCCACGTCCAGACAGACTTTGCTCTCGGGCCGGGTGTCCCAGTCTGGCGCGGGCATAGGCATCGTAGAAGGCTTCTGGATGGTTTGGCCCACCGCGATACCGTCCGTCAGCACACGCACGGGGCCGTTGCGGGTCGTATAAAGATGCGGCGCCAGCACATAGGCGACCGCCGACGAGTCGTGCACGTAAATACCCGTGAGTTGCGCGCTTTGCTCATGAAAGGCCTCGTAGTGCCGCGACACGTCCCACACGAACCGCCCTGCTGCACCGCCGCGATCGCGCAGCGACGCCAGATAGTCCCGGCTCATGATGGTGCGCTGCGTAACGTCGAGCCCGACGACCGCAACCGGCCACGGCGCGCCGAACACCATGTCAGCGGCATGGGGGTCACCGAGGATGTTCGCTTCGGCAGCGGGGGTCACGTTGCCGAGCACGCCGTCCGTGCCGAACGCGCCGCCCATGATGACCACCTGCTTGACGAGCGAGGCGATCTGCGGATCGTCGGCCAACGCCAATGCCAGGTTCGTGAGCGGACCGACGGCGATCAACGTGACTTCTCCGGGATGGGCGCGCACCGTGTCGATGATAAAGCGGTGTGCGGGGCGTGCGTCGAGCGCCGCTTCAACACCGGCTTCGATCGCGATGTTGCCAAGGCCGTTATCGCCGTGAATCCAGGCGAGCGGCTCGGGTGCTGCGCGCTTGAGCGGTGCAGCGGCGCCCTGTGCCACCGGCACGCCCGGCGCGAACCGCCCGGCCAGGAAACGCGCATTGCGCGTGGTGGTCTCGATCGTGGCATTGCCGAAAACGCTCGTCAGACCGAGCAATTCAATGTCCGGATGCAGCGCCTGGAAAACGAGCGCCATCGCATCGTCCACACCGGGATCGGTGTCGTAGATAACCTTGTGCTTGCTCATAGATAAAACGCGTCCGGCAATTGTTCACGCGCGGTGGTGTCGCGAGTAGCGCCATGCAGATTGCCGAGGCGAATCGGCAATTCGGGGCCGCCCAGTTCGATGATCACCTGGCGGCACGCGCCGCACGGTGCGATTGGTCCATCCGTATCGCCGATCACGGCAAGCGCGGCGAACTGGTCGCGCTGATAGCCCGCGGCAATGGCGCTGAAAAACGCCGTACGTTCAGCGCAATTGCACAGTCCATACGATGCATTCTCGACGTTGCAGCCTTCGAATACTGTGCCATCTTTAGTCAGCAGCGCGGCGCCGACCTTGAACTTCGAATAAGGCGCATAGGCCTTGTCTCTCGCGACACCCGCGCGTTCCAGCAGTTGTTCCATGTTCATGCAACGATCCTCAATTCAATTCAGCGTCAGGAACATGCCCGCAATCGTGGCGCTCATCAGGTTCGAGAGCGTCGCGGCAAGCACGACGCGCAGGCCATAGCGCGCGACTTCGGCGCGGCGTTCCGGCGCGACGGCGCTGAAGCCGCCCGTCAGCACCGCGATCGACGCAAAGTTCGCGAAGCCACATAGCGCAAACGACAGGATAGCAATGGTACGCGGATCGAGTGCCTGCAGACCGGCCGCGCTCACGCTTGCGGCGTCTTTCAGATACGGCGACAGCGACGCATAGGCGACGAACTCGTTGAGAATCATCTTCTGGCCGAGGAAATTGCCGGCGATGGCGGCTTCGTTCCATGGCACACCGATCAGATACGCGAGCGGCGCGAACACCGTGCCAAGCACCGACTGCATCGACAGTTGCGGATGGCCGAACCACCCGCCTATGCCGCCGACAATGCCGTTGAGCAACGCGATCAGGCCGACGAACGCGATCAGCATCGCGCCGACCATCACGGCGATTTTCAGGCCCACGGTCGCGCCGGAACTCGCGGCTTCAATCACATTCGCAGGACGTTTCTCGTCGAAGCTCAGGTGCTCGAGATGAACGCGGCTCGGTTCGGTGGTCGGATGAATGATCTTGGCGAACAGCAAGCCGCCCGGCACCGCCATGAACGACGCAGCCAGTAGATATTCAATCCGCACACCCAGGCCCGCATAACCCGCCAGCACCGACCCGGCAACCGCCGCCATGCCGCTCGACATCACCGCAAACAGTTCGGCGCCGGTCATGTCGCGCGTAAACGGTTTGACCACGGCCGGCATTTCGCTTTGGCCGAGGAAGATCGTCGTGACAGCTGAGAACGACTCGAGCTTGGATACACCGAGCAGCTTCTGGAATATCGTGCCGAGCACGATCACGATCCAGCGCATCACGCCGATGTAGTACAGCACGGAGATCAACGCGGTCACGAAGATGATGACCGGCAGCACCCGCACGGCAAAGACGAAGCCCCCGTCGCCGAACACCTGAAACATCTTCGATTGCACCAGGCCGCCGAACAGAAACTCAATGCCCGCGTTGCCATAGCCGAGTACGTGATTGACGCCTGACGCAGCCGCCGCGAGGACCGTCTTGCCGATCGGCACGAAGAGAATGAAGGCGCCGATACCGATCTGCGCGAGCAGCGCCGCAATTACAGTCCGTAAGCGAATGGCACGGCGGTTGGTCGAAAAGATGAAAGCGATAAGCAGCAGTGCGGCAATCCCGAGAATGTTTCGTGCGATCAGTGCCATGTCTCTTGGTGTTCTTGTGAAAGTGGCAATGATGCTAATCGAAACCGATGCTGGAGAAAACTTTAAATATGGTCTTACTCCGGTATTGACGGCCAAACGCTCCGCGACAGTTCGCCTCGCGGCAATCGTTGTTGGATCAACTCCGTTCAGGTACTCTCACGCCACCGGTGTTTCTCGCTCGCTCCTTAGCCGCTCCACACGCCGTCAGACGCCTCGTAACGCTGTGACCATCAATCATGCTCAGTGAGGTCGCCTATGAACGTCGGTATCTATGGAACACTCGTCACGGCTTCACTGGTTCTGCTGCTGGGGAACCGCCTAGTCGGATGGATCCCCCTGCTGCGCAGCTATACGATTCCCGAACCCGTCGCCGGCGGACTCCTCGTGGCGATCGTATTGCTGGTCGTGCGCATGACGAGTCAGATCGAAGTACGCTTCGATACAGCGCTGCAAACGCCGCTGATGCTCGCCTTCTTCGCGACCATCGGCCTCAACGCCAACCTCGCCAGCCTCAAGTCAGGCGGCCCGCTATTGCTGCGTTTTCTCGGCCTCGTGATCGGCCTGCTGATACTGCAGAATGCAGTGGGCATCGCGCTCACTTATGTATTGGGCATTGATCCGTTGTACGGATTGCTGGTGGGTTCGATCACGTTGTCCGGCGGTCATGGCACCGGCGCGGCATGGAGCAAAGTGTTCGCCGAACACCATGGGCTTCAGTCCGCCACGGAGGCCGCGATCGCCTGCGCGACTTTCGGCCTCGTGATGGGCGGCATTCTCGGTGGCCCGGTGGCGCGCGTGCTGATGCGGCAAGTGGCCAGGAAGGACGTCGCGCACGCAGAAAACCACGCGGAGAACGATGCCGACAGCTCCGCCGAACCGCCGCTCGCCTTCGAAAAACCGAAGGCGGAACAAGCCACCACGCCGGCCGCCTTCATCGAGACGCTAGCGCTGATCGCGATCAGCCTCGCGGCCGGCGACGCGCTCGCACAAGTATTGGCCGGCACGGCGATCGAACTGCCGACTTTTGTCTGCGTGCTTTTCGTCGGCGTGGTGCTAAGCAATGTACTCGGGCTCGCGGGCAAGCCCGTTATCGATCACGCCGTCGCCCTGCTCGGCAACGTGAGCCTCGCGCTATTCCTCGCCATGGCGCTGATGACGCTCAAGCTCTGGGACCTGGCTTCGCTAGCGCTGCCGGTCGTTTCGATTCTCGTTGCGCAAACCGTTTTGATGGCGCTCTATGCGATCTTCGTCACGTTCCGCGTGATGGGCCGCAACTATGATGCTGTCGTGCTCGCATCCGGTCATTGCGGTTTCGGTCTCGGCGCCACGCCTACGGCCATCGCCAACATGCAAGCCGTCACGGCCCGCTTCGGCCATTCGCACCTCGCCTTTCTGGTCGTGCCGATGGTGGGCGCCTTCTTTATCGACATTGCCAACGCGATTGTCATCAAGGGCTATCTGGCGTTGCCGATCTTTCATTAACCGATGCGGCCGTGACTGTTTCAGGGACATCCCAGCCGCCGCCGAGCGAGCGGTACAGCGCCACCGCTGCAAGCGCATGCTCGCGTTTGGCCTGATTCAACGATTCCGCATCGCGCAGATACGCCTCCTGCGCGGCGAGCACATCGAGAAAGTCCGTCGCACCGCCCTTGTAGAGCTCACTCGACAGATGCAGCGCATGATCCGATGCATCGAGCGCACCGCCCAGGCGTTGCACCTGCACCGCGCCATTCACCAGGTCGCTGCGGTTGTCCTCGATTTCCTTGAGCGCCTGCAACATGGTCTGCTGCAGGCCGAGCTGCGACTCGCGCATCCGGCTTTCGCTCGCGTCGATGTTCGCGGTGATGCGGCCGGCGTTGAAGATCGGACTCGTGGCGTTCAATGCAGCGCTGAAGAGGTTATCGGTCAGCGTCGGCAAGCCAAGGTACGACGAAGCCAGCAAGCCATCGGCGAGATTGAGCCTGAACTGCGGATAGCGCTGCGCTTTTGATACACCTACTTCCGCCGCGCGCTGTTCGACCGTGGCGTAGGCGTTGCGCACGTCGGGCCGCTGCAACAGCGCGTCGGACGGCAACGTCTGCGGCACGCTTTGCGCGGGCACCGGAATGTCGCGAGCTTGATGTGCATCAGCCAGCAACAAGCCGTCGACGCTCTCTGGCGTGCGCCCCGAATACACCGCGATCAGACTCAGTTGATGTTGCACGGTCGACTGCACGCGCGGGATCTGCGCCTGCAAATCCTTTAACTGGTTCTGTGCCCGTGCGACGTCGAGTTGCGTCGACAGTCCGTAATGCAAACGTTCCTGCGTGAGTTTCAAGGCGCGGGCGCGGATCTGTTCGTTGTCGCTGAGAATCTGTAATTCCGATTGCGCCCAGCGCAGATCGATATACGCCGCCGCTGTGTTCGCCGCGAGTGCCAGACGCAGTTGATTCAAGGCCGCCTGCCGACCGGACACTTGCGCCTGCGCTGCGAGAACAGCGAGACGTTCGCCGCCGAAAACGTCAGGCGTCCAGCTCGCCGTCACGCCAACGCCGGCCTGACGCACATAGCCGAGCGGTGGCGGCGTGTTCTGCCGGGAGTCGGATGCGGTCGCGCTAGCGTTCAACTCCGGCAGCAATGCCGCGCGATTTTGCGTCGCAAGATCCTGCGCCTGCTTGACGCGTTCCACCGCGGCCTGCACGTCGAGATTGCGGGTCAGCACCGACTCCACCAGCTGATGCATGACAGGGTCGCCGAATTGCGCCCACCACGTATCGGCGCTTACGCTGTCTTGAGGCGCATCGACACTCCACGCGGTCGGCGCGACTGTCTGAACCGTATGCTGCAGGTCCGCATGCGTTTCAGGTTGCACCGCACATGCCGCGAGCGTCAGCAGCGCCGCGCTCGCCAGTAGTTTGATAACGATGGGTTTCATGCTGAATTCCTCAATGAGCATCGGGCGGCGGTGCGGTGTTGCCAAAGGGGCGCGAGAACAGCACGCTCAGCAAACCGACGACAAAACAGAGCGACAACGCAAAAAACGTGTCGGAGAACGTGAGTACGAGTGCTTCGCGCATCAGCAGCGCATGCAACTCGCCGAGGCCTGCGTTGGCCGCATTCAGCGCGTCGCCGCCGACAGCCGCGAAGTGCGCGCTTTGCTGCTGCAAAATCGATTCGACCACCGGGCGCCCCGCGCTCAAGTGTTCATCGAGCCGCTCGTAATGGAGATTCAACCGATCGTTGAGCATCGTGCTGCTCACTGCAATGCCAATAGCACCGCCCAGATTGCGCATCAGATTGAACAGGCCGCTTGCCGAGCGCAGCCGCGAAGGCGGCAAGGAGCCGAGCGCCATCGTGACAATAGGCGGAATGCAGAACTGCTGGCCGATGCCGCGCAACGCCTGCGGTATCAGCAGTTCCTTCCAGCCCCACTCACTGGTCAACGGCACATAGAGATAGCACCCGACACCGAACAGAATGAGTCCGAACACCATCAACCAGCGCATATCGATGAAACGAGCCAGCGTCGAATATGCCACCAGCGCGAGCAACTGGAAACAGCCGACCGACAGCAGCGCCAAGCCGATCTGCAACGAATCGAAGCCCCGTACGCGCGACAGAAACACCGGCGTCAAAAACACCGTGCAGAAAATGCCGATCCCGGTGATGAAAGACAACAAACTGCCGATGCCGAAGTTGCGAACCGCCAACGCGCGCAAATCGACAATCGGTTCTTTCGCGGTAAACGCATGTACAAGGAACAGGAAACCACATATCGCCGACACCCATGTACACAGAACGATCACGTCGTCGCCGAACCAGTTCTTGCGCGGGCCTTCTTCCAGCACATATTCGAGGCAGCCGAGAAAGCCGGACATCAGCAGGATGCCGAGGTAGTCGCCTTTTTTCAGCAAGGAAAGATCGACCTCGTCGATATGGACGTATTTCGGCACCAACAGCGTGACGGCGACTCCAGGCACGAGGTTCAGATAAAACAGCCAATGCCAGGACCATTGCGCCGTGATCCAGCCACCTATCACCGGACCGATGGTCGGCGCGAGCGTGGCCAGCGCACCGATGGTGGTGGACGCAATCAGCCGTTGTTTGCCGGGGAACAGCACAAATGCCGTGGTGAAAACGGTCGGAATCATCGCCGCGCCGAGCGCACCCTGCAGACCGCGAAACAGGATCATCGAGTTGATGTCCCATGCGAGGCCGCACAGCATGCTGGTGATCGTGAAACCGAGTGCGGAAAACGCGAACAGCCAGCGCGTGGAAAACACTCGCGTGAGCCAGCCCGACATCGGAATGACGAGAATTTCGGCGATCAGATAGGACGTCTGAACCCACGAGAGTTCGTCCTGGCTCGCAGACAAACCACCGCCGATGTCTTTGAGCGAGGACGCAACGATCTGGATATCGAGCGTCGCCATGAAAAAGCCGAGACACATCAGGGCGAACGCGAGGAACTTGGTGCGCGTCGGCTGGTCGGCGGGATTGGCGAAATGGGCGGGAGCTTGAGCCATGATCGGTTTATCCCTGGGCCGGCGCATTGCCAGCGCCGACATGTACCTTCACCGTCGCCGAGAGCCCGGGTCGCAGCACGCCCTGCATGTCCTTCGGCACCTCGAGACGCACACGCACCGGCACGCGCTGCACGATCTTCGTGAAGTTGCCGGTGGCGTTCTCCGCCGGCAGCACACTGAAGGTCGCGCCGGTCGCGGGCGCAAGACTCTCAACCACGCCGTGAATCCGTTTGCTCGACGCGTCGAGATCGACGTCGACACCGTCGCCAACCTGCATCTTCTTCAACTGGTCTTCCTTGAAGTTGGCGTCGATCCACAGTCCGCTCGACGGCACCACGGTCAGCAGCGAAACACCGGTGTTCGCCAGCAGGCCGACGCGCGCGGTGCGATTGCCGACGTAACCGTCGATCGGCGAGCGGATCGTGGTGTACTCCACATTCAAGGCCGCGACCCGTTGCGCCGCCTGCGCGGTGGCGATGCGCGCCTCGGCGTCGCCGATCTGGGCGTCGAGCACGGCGATCTGCCGTTGCGCCGCGATCAAAGCCGCGCTGCTGCGATCGACCGCGGCATGCGCCTTGGTCAGATCGGCGTCCGCGCGTTCCACGACCTGGCTCGATACCGCATCGTCCTTCACCAGTTCGCGATAACGCGTCTGATCGGCGGCGCTGCGCGTCAACTCGGCGCCGGACGCGCGGACCTCGGCGGCCTGCTCGTTGATGGTGGCCAACTGCAAGGACTTCTTCGCCTGCAACTCGGTGACGGCGGCCTGTGCGCTCTCAACTTCCGCGCTGGCCTGCGCGAGACGAGCGTCGTAATCGCGCGCATCAAGCCGGATCAACACCTGATTCGCATGCACGAACTGGTTGTCGCGCACCAACACATCAGTGACGAAGCCGTTCACCTTCGGCGACATCACCGTCACATCGCCGCCGACGTAGGCATCGTCCGTCGTTTCGACAAAGCGGCCGACGAAGAACCAGTACGACGCGGCAAGCGCCAGCACAGCGAGCACCGTGATGATCGCGAGCAGCATCCACGGAATGCGCCGTGCCGGTTTGGCGGCGTTTGCCACGCTGGGCGGTGCAATAGTCGAGGGTGTAGTGGACATGATGTTCGTATGTGCGTATGCACTCGTTAAGCTAAAAAAACGGCGCGTTGTATTGCGCCGGGCTTGGCCCGCTCCGCGCGGGCCTGATTCAAATGGGATTGCTTGTGATGGCAAACAACTCGGAACGCAATGCCGCCGCGCGCTGCTCGCCGAAGCGATCCTCGAATTCGCCTTGCGCCGCATACCAATGCTTGCGCCCTGCTTGCAAACGCTCTTCGCCGGCTGCCGTCAGTCCAATCGACAATGCCCGCGCGTCCGTCCCGAGTGTCTCGCTCGAGATCAGTCCGTTGCGCCGCAGCGGCTGGATCGTGCGGACCAGCGTGGTGCGCTGCATGCGCATCGCTTCGGCCATTTGCCTCATGGTCATCGGACCGGTGCGCTTCAGGCGCCCCATCACCGAAAACTGCGTGATGGTAAGGCCGACATTTCCAAGGTGGCGATCGTAAAGCTGCGACACATAGCGTGCGGCCTGGCGGATCGCAAAGCAGTCGTCGTCGAAGAGCCCATCCATCGCTGCGCTTCCTTTTTCGTAAGTGCGTATGCACACAATTAAACGTACTAAGACTCGTCGGAACGAGCTCATACGCTTTGTCTACCCGGTGATGCTGAAGAGCTCGGAGCGCAGCGCCTTGGCCCGTGCGTGGCCGAACTTTTCCTCGAACTCGTCCTGCGCCGCTCGCCATGCGATGGCCGCCTGATCGAAGGTGGTTTCGCCCTTCTCCGTGAGACTGAACAGAAACGTGCGGCCGTCATGCTCCGCCGATTCGGCGACCACGAGCCCGTCACGCTGCAACGGCTTCATGGCGCGGACCAGCGTGGTGCGCTCCATGACCATGGAGTCCGCCAGGTCGACCATTGGCAGGTTCGGCGTGCGCGCGAGCTTGGCGAGAATCGTGAACTGCGCAGCCGTCAGCCCTACCTGGCCGAGATGGCGCTCGTAGATTTGCGTGACGTGCCGCGCCGCCTGGCGCAGCGCGAAACAGTTGCATTCGTCGTAGGAGAGAGGACGGGTCATGTTCGGTAGTGTATGTGTGCATACGCACATAGTCAAGTCCATTCTCGCCTAGCAGAGTTGCGGCGAAACTTCTTTCCGACGTCGCACAGGCAGAACCGGAAGCAAAAGAAGCGGACACAGAAACAGCGCCGGACAAAGCTGCGACGTGCAACCGGGAACGCATGAGGACTGCCGCGGCTGCACGCGCGCAAGCCGATGCGCGGCAGACGGCGGTGCAGCACTAACAAGAAGTAGCAGCCGCCACGCTGCAATGAAGAAGGCGCGATCAATCGCGGCGTCAGATTGCCGACAAAGTACCCTCAAGCTTGGGCATGCACCAGGCTTTGGCGTTTAAGGGCCATTACACAAGAGGACGCACCGCAATCCGAACTGCCGGTGACAGGAATGTCTGGTTCACGCCTGCTAGATTCCGGTAGTAGGTGTTCGTGTTATGGGCGCGGCACAATCCGTTGCTCCGCCGCGCGCTTAGAACTGCGCGGTCATCTGAAAGCCGACCGTCACGCGGGCGGTCGGAAAGCCTGCGGGTTTGTAGATGGGCGTCCCCGCGAACAGGTCATACGAGAACCCGGCGTACTTCGCCGGAACACTGCCCCGAATGCCGATCACCGCACCCGCGAGTTGTGTCCCCGCCAGATACGCCGTGTTCGGGCCGAACACGCGCCCGTAGTCGATCCCAGCGTATAGCGTCTGTCCCGTCTGGAAGGCCGGCCATTGCAGTTCATTGCGCCAGTAAAAGCCTTTCTCCGCGGCGAGCATCGTTTCACCTTCGAAGCCGCGCACCGTGTAGCGACTGCCGATGGTCAGGTCGTCCAGGTAGAACAGCGTGTCGTTGGTGAACTGCACGTGAACGGTCGTCACGTATCGGAAGGTCTGTTGCGCGATGGCAAACGGCACCGACAAGTTCGCGTCGAGCACGGCCATGTGGTAGCGGTACGTGGGGCCGACTGGATTCGGGTCAGCCGTCGCGCCGAGGCCGCCGATGCCCTGGCGATACGCGAGCGTGCCGTCAAACTGCGATGTGCCAAAGTAATGACGATCGGTCAAACCGGCTTCGATGAATGTGTTGTTGCGCCTCTGCTGCGGTATGTCCGTGTCGTCAATGAAGCTCTCGCCGAAGCGCTTCGAAAGCTGGAACTCCACGCCGAACACGTCGCTCTGGCTGCGGCTCAGTACGCGCGCGAGCCTGAGCGCTGCTGTCTGCGAGTTGCCACTGGACACGAACGTCTGGTTCACGCCCGCGATCTGCTGGTAATAGGTGTTCGTGTTGCCCGATAGTGTCGCGGTCCAGTAACCCCAGGGCACTGAATAGGAACCGTTGAACCCGTGCGAGCCGAGCGACTTGTTGCCGAAAGACAGGTCCTGATTTGCGCCGACTGTGAACACGTCGTTCAGGCCGAGCGGGTTGTCGATGCCGAGGCTCACGTTGCCCTGCCATTTGCCGGTCGCGTCCGTCCCGGAGTTATCCACGGATGCAACGAAGGTCCAAGGCTTCGAGCGCTTCACTGATATGACGACGTCGCTTTCACCGGGTGTGTCGGTCGGCTCGATCTTCATGTCCACGTCCTGCGACGCGACACGCTTCATCTGTTCGAGACCCTGCTCAAGGTCACGCAGGTCCAGCAGGTCGCCGTCTCGGGCCGGGAATGCGGATTTCCATGTGCCGCGTGTGTCGGGATCGGCGAAGCGGATTTGGTGCACAACGCCGGGAACGAGAGCGAATGCGAGCGTGCCTTTCGATAGGTCCTGCTCGGGCAGCAGGACGCGCGTCGTTACATAGCCACGCGAAAGAATCGCCTGCTGCAGACCCTTCGTCAGCGTGTCGATACCGGCCTGGCCGATGCACTGGCCCCTGTAGTGGTCGAGCCATTCGCGTGCGAATGCGAACGGGTCCTGTGATAGGGCCGAGGCTCCCCTGCTGCGCAAGGTATCGGGCAGCTTCGTGGGGACATCGAGCGCGAACGCACCGATATGGAAGCACGGCGTTTCGACCGGCAGCAGCGGGAAACCTTCGAATGTCGGAAGGGTCGAGCGCACTGCGGGCGCTTGCACGATTGCGTCGCGTTGCTGTGCATCGCGTTGCCGCTGGATCTGCTGGTTCTGCTCCGCGTTGGCACGCGCGGCTGCCGCTTCGTCGGCAGGCGTCGGCGCATGCTGCGCGTTAGACGCGAGCGATACCAAGGCTGTGAGCGGCAGCACCGCCAGCCTTTTTCTGACTTTCATCGTTACTCACTCCAAACCGGTGCTTTACTCGACTCGCTTTAGCTGAATCTGATAATCAGGCTCCCCATTTCGCTTCTGACGAGTTTGAGTGTCGAGATGCCGCTGTTACACACCTATTGTTCTGCGCGGCCCAAAGCACAAGTTTGCCAGTGGGGTACTCGGCTCTTGTCAAAGTTTGTCGCAAAGGTGAGGCCTATCCTCCCATCGAGCTTGTGCGCGGTTGCCTGGTTATCCATATCATCTGCACGCTCACTTTGATCTTGTCGGCGCGTCACCTTACGTCTCGCGAATAGCCGCACCATTTACGATTTCCGTCTTGATTGGCAGCGCCCGCTTACCTAACGCAAGGCGTTATCCGTTCGTTTGTCAAAAAACTTCAATGCCCTTCCTAGGCCGCATCTTGCCGCCTTATAATGTTTTTTCCGCAAGCGTCCGAGGATCGTTGGGCAATATGCTCATGGCATCCGCAATACTTTGATTCATGCTCATGAACTTCCCCACATTTCTTTTTAAGGTGCGCAAATCACGTGGCTTTACCCAGCAAGAATTGGCCGAAGCCGCAACGGTACACGTCAATCAAGTCCGTCGATATGAAGCAGGGTCTGCGCAGCCGACTTTAGAAGCCTTGACACGTCTGGCGCAGACACTCCATGTCAGTCTGGATGAACTGGTGTTTGGCGATAACGAGCGCGGTCCGTCCGACGACTTGCGTCTGCAGTTCGAGGCGGTTAGCCAAATGCCCGATGAAGACCGCCATATCGTCAGGGCGCTGCTCGATGGAATGATTTTGAGGCACCGCGCCAGGCAGATCATTAGCGGCTAGCAAAGGTTGCTATAAACGTAGAAACAGTAGGAGAAGTGATGTAAACGAAGCGCGGGCGATGAGTGCTACCAACACTCACCGCCCGCTGACCACCACCAACTCACCAAAGGAGTTGACTATGGCTAATGCCAATCATAAACCACGGCGCGCCTGTGCCGGACAAACCACGCGCATTTCCGTTGCGCTTGAGGAAACGCCTTACACAGACAGTCAGCAGGAGAAACGTATAGGCGTTGCCTTTCCGTGGATGCGGGTCACCGATGCGTTGCTCGAACAAGCGGGCTTCCTGCCTGGACAGCATGTTATGTTCAGCGTCGATCACCGGTTCGGCCACATCACCATCACCCCGGATTATGACTACAGAGTCGCCAGCAGGTACATGACTGAGTCAGAAACTGAGGCCATGCTGCAACGACGCGGCAAACGCAACTGCACAACCCACAAACAACAAACCCGGCAGGCGCCGGGTTTGTTGCTTTAACGGAAGAAGATGTTTTTGAGTATCACGTACGCTATGAAACCCATAATGGCCGTGAAGGCAAGCATCCCCACTATCTTCTGGCCTCTTGTTTTAGGCGTTGAGCCAGAAATGCCAACCATAGTTACCACCCCATTCTTGTCTTGCCTTGGTCACGGCTGTACCCACCGCCGGTGCCGCCAATACTCGTCGCTGCCCACTGGATATTCTGCCCAGCACTTCACCGCAAGCCATGCCGCCGTCGTCAATTTGTCCTGTTCGGCCTGGTCGCCGTTCGCCTGCTTCGCTATTGCGCTCTTTTCACCCGGATGTAGTTGTCGGTTGTAGCGAACAGGAAGCGACGGTAGAGATAACGGTTACTCTACTGCCGGTTTGTTCGCACTACCGTTGTTGACGCGAACCAGTTCGAAGTCTGCCGATCCGCCATTTTTATAGGCTAGGAAGAGGTGATATTCACCGGGTTTTATTTCAAACGGCTTCTCTTTGAAGATGAGATTGTTTGACTTCGATACCATTGGGAAGCTGTCGAAGATAAGGAACGGCTCATTGGACATCATGCCCGTTAGCCCACACCTCACGTAAGTGCCATTACTACCTTCGGGCTTCTTGCGCGTGTTCGAGGTTTCGCACACGCGTGGCGTGATTGTGTCGAACTGTTTGCCGTCTTTCCTGTATAGACGAAACAGCGGGAGATTATTTCCGGCAGCATCACCACGGATGACTGATACCGTCGATACATTCCAGTTTCGGCCTTTGGCACTCGCCACTTGATAGGTTCCATAAAATTGCTCCAAGCTTTCCGCTGCCTGACCTTTTAGTCCCTGATTTTCATCTGCAAGATCCGGGGCAAGTACGGAGCACGCACCAACAAGTGGGAAGAGAAGCGCAGCAAGGTATCGGATTTTCATGGGTTCTTTTCTCAAAGTAAATATTTCTAGCAGTTGTTGAAATAATCTGTACTTCCCGGCCACAACCGGCATCCTTGCCATCAAGACTGGTCCTGCTCGTTGTCCCTCGCTTCGTAGCTTTTTCGGGCTTTCTTGTAGCTGTTGTCAAACGGTTTGATCCCGAGCGTATGCGCCCGCGATGCGTAGGACCCCAACGCCATTAGTACGAGGCCACAAAGCAAGAGCCCAAACCACAGCCAGGACGATTCCATAAATTTCGTGGGCAGCACGATCAAGAGTGCGCCGACCACAAAGAAGGCGGTGCGGAGCCAGCGCGAGAAATTCCCATCTTCGATTAATCTAATTTTCATCACTCTCACTTATTGACCAGACTGTTGATTTTGGAGTTGATCGACTTTTCGAAGTCACCGACCGTCTTCGAATCTGGCAGCATATTTCCCGCTTGCGCAATTGCCGGACCAATCAGCGGATATCTGTCGCCAGCGTAGTAGCCTGCTAAGCCAATAAGTGTGCCTTCGGTAAGGTATTGCCCGATGTTCGGTGCGAGCGCTTGCTGTAGACCACCAAACGCAAACGACGCTGCGCCAGTCGCGAACGAGAACGTAGCAGCCGGCCCCGAGATATAAGGCTTGTCGGCTGTGTATGAAGCAATCGCCGCCGCTGTGGCACTGGCGACTCCAAGCTGCGCTGACGCCGTCCCAGCCGCGTCAGCAAGTTGCTGCTGCGTTGGCATCTGCGCCGATCCGTTTGTCACACCACAATTGCCCTTCGGACAGATAGTACCCGCCGTGTTCATCGCAATGCCTGACGATCCAGTCGTCGGTTGGACCGGCGACGGCGTGTATGTCGTTCTACTCATTTCACTTCATCCTGTTTATCGTCTTCGGTCTTGTAGCTCTCGCGTGCCTTCTTGTAGCTGTTATCGAAGGGTTTGATATTTAGCAATTTGGCCCGACTGGTCATTCCACCGACAAGCACTGACAAAAAGCCGACTAACAAGAAAACTCTCGCCCAAAGGACCGGGAGTTCAAATTCAAGTGCGATAAAGGCAAGTTCTATTCCAATAACGATTAGCGTCAAGCGAAGCCATGAAGCTAGGTTGCCGTTGTCGATGAATCTGATCTTCATTTTTTCCCCTTGGAAGTTTGCGGCCCGAAAATGCCATCTATCTTTTCTTGCACGTTCGTAGCCACGCCACTACCGCTTACTTGATTCACCAACTCATTCACGGCAGGGGTCAACACGGGCGATGCCGCTGATATGTAGTTCGATGCAATAGACGTAGAACCATTAAAAAGGTACTGCCCGGTATTCGGCTTAGCCAATTGCCCAACCGCATCTGCGGCGATTCCTATGATTGTTCCGCCGTATGCAATACCCTCACAGACTACTGAGCAAGGTGTTATCGACGCACCCGCTGCCGCAAGTGACGATACACGTCCGGCGTTAGTCGAAACCATCCCCGCTCCATCTGCCGTTGTGTTACGCATAAAGTCCGCGTCGCTCTTGTCGAACTTGGTAAACGGTCCCGTTAGCTGAGTTCGATCTTCCCTTCCGGCTTCTTGCCGTCGGCAAGCTCGCCCAACGCCGTCCTGGCCGCACCGTAGGAATCGTACGCGCCACTCGCTGCTGCCATGCCATGGAGCGTTGCCGCGCGATCATCCTGGCTGTGGCTCGCCGCATGTGCCTGGTTTACGGTGTTGGACACCGCGTCAATCACCGGGGCCTTGATCGCAAGGGTAAAGCCGCTCTGTTTGACCTCGTGCGTCTCGTCGTGGTGCATCGTATCGACGGCAGAATCAATCGTGACATTCGCCCCGGTGCCCGTGACATTCTGTGCGGCGACCAGATCACTACCCGTTACATGCAGGTCCTTGCCTGCGGTGATGTTCAGACTGCCATCGAGCGACCCGACCGTGCTGCCGGTGTTCGTTACCTGCGTGGTACTGGCCGTGTCGGTCTGCGTCTTGCTGCCCACCGAAATGCCGATCCCCCCGCCCGTGCCGAGGCCAGACTCGTGTTTCTGGTAGTAGCTCGATGTGCTCTGCGTCTCCTGCGAGGTCGCGATGTTCTCCGGTCTGTGCCAGGCTGCCGTCACTGTTCACGCCTGCGCCAAGCGTGCCCGTCGATGCGATGCTGGCAGCATTGACCGTCGTGTTGTGCTGCGCCGCGAGCACGCCGCTGTTCGCAAGCGCGCCCGACGTGCCCACCGTGACGTTCTGCTGCGCGTAGGTCGTCCCGCTGCTATCGATGCCGTCACGCGCGGACAGGTCGAGGTTTCCACTCGCATTGGTCTGTCCGGCGAGCACCAGCTTGCCCTGCGTGGTCAGCGTCAGGTCGCCTGACTGCGCGGCCAGCACACCTTTGGTGGAGACACCTACACCGTTCTCCGTGCCAACCAGAACGATACGGTTCGCATACATGCCACCGAGCTGGCTTACGTCGATGGAGACCCCGGGCGCCGGACCGTCACCTGCAATGGGCGTCGCATTGAGCGAGTCGTGATTGATGCTGTTCGCACCCGCCACGACATTCAGGTTCTTCGCATAGATCGCGGCGTTCGCCTGTACCGCACGTGAGAGCAGGTCAACCTGATCGGTATCGCCCGCATTCAGCCCCGCACCCTGGATGCTGATGTTGCCACCCGTCACGTTGAAGCCCGAGAGCGAGCCATCCGGTGCGAAGTTCGGCGTGCCCGTCGTCAGGATCGCGCGTGAGGTGTTGATGAAGCCGCCACCGTTCACGCTGATGCCCGAACCGTTCGCAATCACTACCTCGGCCCGCTGGCCCGCGACTTCAAGATGGCCGTTGATCTGGCTTGCCGCGCTGCTGTTGACCTGGTTGACGATGACTCGCGCAGACTGACCGGGGCCGAAGTTCGGGTTGCCGTTAATCATGCCCGCCTGCTGGGTCTGCACGATCGTCGGCGAGTTGTTCAGTATGGCGCCTTTGTTCTGCACATCGAACTGGCCGTACGTGTTCATCGAGACGCCAGCGCCGGATGGCCGGTTGATGTTCACTTGCGGCAAACCGTTCTGTGTCTGGACGACAGACGGCGCATGCGCGCCACCCGGAACAATCTGTGCGCGTGACCATGAGGGGAACGCACCGACTAGCGCAAGTGCGGCGAACGCGATCTGCCGCAGTGCGAATAGCGCTGGGTGGCTGGCCGAATTATCGCCGTTGCAAACCGTGGTCTGGCCGGTCTCCTTTCCCGTTGCCGCAGCGGTTTCCTCGACGGCAATCAGCATTCCTCTCAGTCGGCTGTAAACCAGCCTGTGCGTCTTCCGATTCATTCTTTTTGCTTTGATTACGGATAAAAAATAAGCCGCAAAAATATCGGAAAACGATTAAAGATTCGTCAATAGTTGTCATTGGATGCAACTATGCAACAATTTCTATCAAATAAGACTCGTCCTATCGAGTGCTTCAAGGATATAAAGTAGCCGAGGTAGGCGCAGAACCCGGCGCAGGACATGTCCAGGAAAACAAAGAACCGTACAACGTGAACGCGCAGCTGAAATAGAAAATGGCTCGCCGGAATAACCCGGCGAGCCATTTTTTTGTGCTGCCTGCGCGATGCAGTGCAGCGCGATCAGCAACACTCAGAGCAACCGATACGCCAGCCTCGCGGCCACCCTCGCCGTGCGCTTGTCCTGATCAAGCGACGGGTTGTACTCCGCAATATCCGCCGCGCGCAGCTTGCCCGATGCACGCACGCGCTGCACCATCGCTTCGACTACCGACAAGGGCACGCCCAACGCAGCAGGCGCCGACACACCCGGCGCGGTGGCGGCCGGGAGCACGTCGAGATCGATGGTCAAGTACACGTCGTCGGTTGAATCCAGCAACTGCTGGAGATCGTCCAGACGCTGCGGCAATTGCGATTCCTGCATGTCGATGTCGAGCAGGTAGCGCACGCCGAGCTCCTCTGCATGCGCGAACAGCGAAGCGGTGTTGCCCAGATCGCTGATACCAAAGCAGGTGTAGTTGAACGGCACACCTCGTTCGGCGCAATCGCTCGCGATCTGATCGAACGGCGTGCCCGAATTAGCGGGCCGCTTCTGGCGCAGATCGAAGTGGGCGTCGAAGTTGATGATGAGCAGCTTGCGGGTTGCAGTTGTCGACGTGACTGTCGAACTCGCACTTGCACCAACATCCGCTGCCGCAGCCGTTGAAGTTGCCGACGTGATCGCGGCACCCGCATCCATGCCCGCGGCCCCCACCACGCGATCCTGATGCAAGCGCAAACCGCTATACGTCCCCCACGCAACCTCATGACCGCCGCCAAACACCAATGGCCGGCCGCCGCTCGCGAGCACATCGCTCACCACGCTCGCGAGTTCCGCCTGCGCGCCTTCGAGGTCGCCGTCGTCGCACACGACATCGCCCGCATCGGCAAATACCGCCATCGACGTTTTCGCCGGCAGACCGGCCAGCGCTCGACGCAGCTCTTTCGGCGCATGTGCCGCGCCGATACGCCCTTGATTGCGCCGCACGCCTTCGTCGGAACCAAAGCCGATGATCACCGGCGCGTCGCTTTCAGAGCACGGCGCGCCACGAACACCATCCTCAGGCTGCAGCGCGCCGCCGAACGGCACTACCTGATTGAAAACACGCCGGGTATCGCCGGGTTCACCATCGTCAGAACGGCCGCTCCACACCTTGTCATCGAATGGAACTCTCATGCGCGCGACAACACCGCCTGCAGGAAGGCCCGCGTGCGCGGCTGCGACGGTGCCGAGAAAATCTCGGCTGGCGGTCCGGCCTCGACGATCACGCCGCCGTCCATCACCACCACCACGTCGGCGACTTCCTTCGCGAAACCCATTTCGTGCGTGACGACGACCATCGTCATGCCCTCGCTCGCGAGCAGTTTCATCACTTGCAGCACTTCGCCGACCAGTTCGGGATCGAGCGCAGAAGTGGGCTCGTCGAACAACATCACGCGCGGTTGCATCGCCAACGCGCGAGCAATGGCAACGCGTTGCTTCTGACCGCCCGACAAACTCGCCGGCATCCCATGCGCCTTATGGGCGAGCCCGACTTTTTCCAGCAACGCGATGGCCGCCGCTTCGGCTTCGGCCTTACTGGCGCCGCGCAACATCCGCGGACCGACCGTGATGTTATGCAGCACCGACAGATGCGGAAACAGATTAAACGACTGAAACACCATGCCCACTTCAGTGCGCAGCGCATTCAGCGAGCGCTCCTTGAGCATCGCCCCCTGATCCACCAACCGATGCCCGCAGATATCGATCGTGCCGCCTTCAGCCTGTTCAAGCCCGTTGCAGCAACGCAGGAAAGTACTTTTCCCGGAGCCGCTCGGTCCGATCACGACCACCACCTGCTGTGGCTGGATATCGAAGTCGATACCGTTAAGCACGGTATGCGAACCGAACGATTTGGTCAGCCCACGAATGCTGACGATAGGTTCATCCACTTTGGCTACGGTATTCATTGCACCATCCCTCCTGCACGCAAGTGGCGCTCCACACGATGCAGCGCGTAATTGGTCACCTGCGTCAACACCAGATACACCAGCGCGATAGCCAGATACACTTCCAGCGAACGGTACGACACGCTGATAATCTTCTGACCTTCGTGCATCAGATCATCGATCGTCAGCAACGACACCAGCGCCGAGTTCTTGATCAACGCGATGAACTCGTTGCCAAGCGGCGGGATCATCCGCACGATCGCCTGCGGCAGAATGATCGCGCGCATCGCCTGACCCGACGACATGCCGATCGAACGCGCCGCTTCCATCTGCCCGCGATCCACCGATTGAATCGCCCCGCGCACGATCTCCGATACGTAGGCCGCGGAATACAGGCCGAGCCCAAGCATCCCGCACACGAAAGCCGGCAACAGAATGCCGAATTGCGGCAACCCGAAGAACAGCAGGAAAAGTTGCACGAGCAACGGCGTGCCGCGGAAGAACGTGAGGTACGCGGTACACAAGCCATACACGATGCGCCGCTTCGGCGTGAGCCGGCCGATACCGATCAGCAAGCCCAGCACGCAACTCAGCGCGAGCGACGCGGCGGTCACTTCGACCGTCACCAACGCGCCATGCATGATGTCCGGAAAACCGGCAATCACCGGTGAAAAATCGAGTTCCATTGTCTCTGCTCAGCCAGTTATTGCGCGGTGGCGCCGAACCACTTCTTGACGATCGCCGCGTACGTGCCGTCCGCCTTGATCTTCGCCAGCGCTGTGTTGAATGCGGCCTTCAGTTGCGGTTCGTCCTTGCGCACAGCGATGCCGTAGGCTTCGGTCGTCAGCGGCTTCTCGAGCACGTGGAAGCCGCCGCGCGTCTTCGCAAACTGATAGGCAGCGGGCTTACCGGTCACCGCGGCATCGGCGCGGCCGATACCCACCAGGTCGAACATTTCCTGATTCTTCTCGACTTCGACGCGGTTGATTTGCGGGAAGTTGTCACGCAGGAAATTGACCGACTTCGTGCCCACCTGGACCGAGACTTTCTTGCCGTTCAGGTCGGCCACGGATTTGATCGGCGAACCGTCTTTCACCAGTACGACGAGGCCGCCCGCGTAATACGAGTCGGTGAAGTCGATCACTTTCGCGCGTTCGTCCGTGATATAGATGCCGGAAATCGCCGCGTCAAAACGATGCGCGATCAAGCCCGGCACCAAGCCTTTGAAGTCGATATCGGTCCATTGCACGCGTTTGCCCATGGCTTTCGCGAGCGCATTCATCATGTCGACGTCGAAGCCGGCGCGTGCGCCGTTTTCGGTGAATTCCATCGGCGGGAAAGTCGCGTCGGTGGCCACGTTCAGCACATCCGGCGTTTGTGCGGACGCCGCACCGGAAAAGCCGGCAAACGTCACCGCAAACGTGACACATGCGAGGGACAACAGTCGATTCAGTTTCATGGGAGGGCTCCTTGTGATTCGTTCAGTTCGTTCAGTTCGTTCAGTATCCAGATCGAATGCGGCCGCGAGCGGCCTTGCCCGATCAATCGGTTTGCATATGCTCGGAAATAGCGCGGGCCGTGCGTAGCGTCCCGTCGATGAATTGGCTTTCGCGGCCGATGGCGCGCGTGGACGGCGCCATCAGCGTGATCGACGCGCTGCTCCCGGCGCCGCGCACGCTACGATGAAAGATCGGGGCGCTCACACCCCACACGCCCGGATCGACTTCGCTGTCGCTGACGGCATAGCCCTGAGCGCGAATCTGTTCGAGTTCGGCTTCGATCGCGGCACGGCCGACCGGGTCGTTGTCGAACACGCTATCGAGCACTTCGGTGCGCGCCTTGTCGGCCATGAATGCCAGCAGCGATTTCGCCGAAGCACCGGCTTTCAGCGGCACGGCGCGCCCTTTTTCGAACGAGCAGCGCAATGAGTGCTGGCTGTCGACCATTTCCAGGCACATCACCTGATGCTTGACCGCAACCACCAGCCCGATGCTTTCCTGCGACGCGCGCGCCAGTTGCTGCATTTCACTGCGACTCGCTTCGACGAGCAGCGAATTCACGTCGAAACCAAGCGCAAGTTGCAGACTGATCGGACCCGGTGCGTAATGGCCGGCATTTTCCGCGACGAAACCCCAACGCTTGAGCAAGGCGATCTGCCGGTACAAGGTGCTTTGCGCGAGACCGGTGACGGCGAGCAGGTCCTTGACCGACATGGCCTTGCCATGACTGGCGAGTGCCGCCAGCACCAGCAGCACCCGTTCAGCCCCTGTCACACTCTGTTCCGCGTTCACGATGAAAACTACCCACAATGAATAACGGAATCAGAATGCCAGAACATTCTCGGATTTCAAAAAATGGATTCCCGGCGAATGGGAATGAATGGAGAGGGTTTTCCCCAAAAGCGGGATAAAAGGCGTGCCGCGGCAGACGCTTGGTACGTCGAGCGAATTCGTCTAACCAGAAAGCGGCTTGTTGAAGGGGGTAAAACGGGAAAATCGGCGGGGTTAAAGCGCGAGCACCGTCACACCCACTTCCACCCGATGCGCCCCGCCCCCCAGAATCATCCCGCGCAGCAAGGACACGTCGCTGTAATCACGGCCGATCGCGAGCGTCACGTGGTCCATATCCGCGAGCACGTCATTGGTGGGGTCGAGATCGATCCAGCCACTCTGCGGGCAATAGACGGACACCCACGCATGCGATGCATCAGCACCGATCAAACGTGGCTGCCCAGGCGGCGGATCGTTGCGCAGATAACCGCTCACGTAGCGCGCCGGCAACCCCAGCGAGCGCAAACAGCCGATCATCACCTGCGCGAAGTCCTGGCAGACCCCGCTCTTCAATTCGAAAGCGCGCTCGGCGGGCGTGTCGAACATCGTCGCCGAAGGTTTGTAGGCGAAGTCTTCGTGAATCCGGTGCATCAGATCGATCGCCCCCGCCACGATCGGCATGCCGGGAGGAAAGCTCGGCAACGCATAAGCGCGCAGCGAGGGCCGCGGCACGATGTTCGGCGACGCAAAGCAGAATTCCACCTCGGGCCGGAACTCGCCGCCGACCCAAAAACGCAACGCATCCGCCACGTCTTCCCATTCAGGCGTCTCATCGGGGTCGAGGTCGGTCCAGCGCGGCATGAGCGCCACCGTGGTTTCACTAACGAGTTGCAAGCGCTCGTGCGGTGCGTCCAACGCGAAATACAGCACGTCGTTGCCGAATGCATCCATCCGGCTAGTCTGATACGACGGCTCCGGTTCGATCTTTTCGCTGTGCGAGACCACACGCTGCCACGCACAGGCGATCGGCCGGATCGTCGCGAGATGCTGGGCGGTCTCCACATACGTGGAGTAGTGGTACGTCGTGCGATGTGAGACGGACAACACGGTCGGCGCGTTCTTCATGACCACACCTGCGATGCCACCGTACTGGCATGACTGAAATAGCGCGCGCTGATCTCATGCGCCGCCGCGCCGACATAGCCGCCGATCTGATCGCACACCGCAATCAGGTCGGCGTATGAATCATTTTCGTCGACTGCGCACAGCGATTCGAGCGTCGGTAACGAAGCGGCAGGCGGCATCAATTCCGCAAACGGACGATGCCGCATGCTGCCCGCAGCCACGGCAATCTCGTCGAGCTTTTTGCGCAGGCGCTCATAGACACCGTAGATGCCGCGCGGATTAGTCGGCTCGATCACCAGCAGGTCGAGCAAAGCCGGCACTTCGAAACGGCCCGGATACAGCGAGCGATACGTCAGCGTGCTGTCGAACAGTTGCAGCAGCAGATCGAACCCGGCCGGTGTCGCGAGTTGGCCGTTATCAGCGACCACGCGCAGGAGGGACGTCATCGCCGACACGCGTTCGATATGCCGTCCGACGAATAGCAGGCGCCACGCTTCGTCGCGTGTCATACGGTCGCCTTGCGCGCCGCTGATCGCCGACAACTGTACCGACAAGCGTTCGAGCGCGTTCATCAGCGTCACGCGGTCATAACGGTCGTAGCGCTCACTGCGCTCAGCGCGGCCGCGACCATTCGCGCTGCCCTGCGATGAACCATTACCGCCGCTACCACCGTTGCCATTGCCGTTGCCGTTCAAACCCGCGGCCGGCATCAAGGTCTGTAATGCATCGCGGAAATCGTTGCGCGCCGCGAGAATCGTACGCCAGTGATCGTTCGACAAGCGCCCGCGCACTTCGCCGTTTGAACGCGCCTGGCAATTGAGGTTTTGACCGATGCTCGCAGCGCCGGTGTTCTCGCCCAGATTCGCGACCAGCGCGCGCTCGAATGCCTGCGGCGAGTGCGGCGAGAACATATCGCCGGATTGCACGAGACCGCAATGCATGGCGAGCTCGACCAGCGTCGGGAACATCGCGTCGGCGTCGTTGCCTTCCAGCGAGCCGAGAATCAGGCGCAATAGACGCACATTGTTTTCGGCGCGCTCGCCATAACGTCCGGCCCAGAACAGATTTTCGGCCGCGCGACTCGAGACGGTGCGATGCTTGCGCGCGAGGTCGGCGGGTTGCATCGGCGAAGGCAGCAGCGTGAAGGTCGACGTCGGCTGACTCGACAGCACCCATGTGTCGACGCTACTGCCGCCGTACTGCATCGACACAGTTGCCTGGCGCTCGGCGGCCATCCGCGTGAAGCCGCCTGGCATCACATGCCAGCCCCCGTTGAAGTCGGCAATCGCATAGACGCGCAGCACCGACGGACGGCGGCCAATGGTGCCGTCCTCGTAACGCGGCGTGCAGGAAAAGCGCTGCGGCTGCTGGATCGTATAGGCGTCGGGCATCGCTTCGATGCGTTCACGCCACGTCGAAAGCCGCTGCCTGCCGTGTTCGATCCCGGGCGGCGCATCGCGTGGCGCGACTGGCCACGTCGGCACAATGAACGCCTCATCCAGACGCGCGAACGCGTGCGTGCGCGCCGCCTTTTCGCCGCACCACCAGGTCGCCACGCTCGGCAGCACGAGGTCTTCGTCAAGCAAAACCTCGGCGATGCCCGGCAGAAAGCCATGCAGCGCCGGCGATTCGACAAAGCCCGAACCCGGCACATTCGACACGATCACATTGCCCGCGCGCATCACCTGCAACAGGCCCGGCACGCCGATGCTCGAATCCGCGCGCAGTTCGACCGGATCGCAGAAAGCATCGTCCAGACGCCGCAACACGACGTGCACACGTTCGAGGCCGGCGAGCGTTTTCAAATACAGCATGTCGTCACGCACCGTCAGGTCCTTGCCTTCGACCAGCGTGACGCCGAGATACCGCGCCAGAAACACGTGCTCGAAGTAAGTCTCGCTAAAGGGTCCGGGCGTGAGCAACGCGATATGCGGCGAACCATCGGCCCCCGAACTGTCGTGTTCCATCGTGACCTGCGCGGCCTGCGCGAGCGTCGCGATCAATTGCGAATAGGTCGGTGCGAGGCGGCTCACATGCATCGTGCGGAACGGATCGGCGAACAGTGTCGACACGATCAACCGGTTTTCCAGCGCATAACCGAGGCCGGATGGCGCCTCGGTGCGATGCGCCATGACGGTCCATTGACCACCGGGCGTACGCGCCAGATCGACGGCAACCACCTGCAGATATTGCCCGCCAGGCGGCGTGAAGCCCTTCACGGAGCGCAGATAACCCGGATGCCCGAACACCAGCGCGGGCGGCAACTGCCCACGCTCGAGCAAGGTCTGCGGCCCATAAATATCGGCGACGATCGCATTGAGCAGATGCGCGCGCTGCGTCACGCCACGCTCGATATGCGCCCACTCGGCCTCGCTGATCAGGAACGGCAGCAGGTCGAGCGCCCACGGCCGCGGCTCGCCGTTATCCGCGTAGACGTTGTAACTGATGTCGTTATCGCGGATCTGCCGCGCGACCGAAGCGTAGTGATCCTCCAATCGCGCGATGCCGTCTTCGCCGAGCCGCTCGAAGAATTGCCGCCACGGTTCGCGCAACGCGCCTGAGGCGTCGCGTAACTCGTCCCAGTGTCCTTCGTAAGCCGGCAGCAGCCGCAATAAGGACGAAGCGTCCGCGCGGGCAGCGGACGTTTCGAAGGGAAAAGTCGATTGAAAGGCCAAGGTCGTGTCGTTCTTAAAGGTGTGCTGCCGGTTTTCAGTCTACCAGGTTACCAGTAGCGCAGGTCCAACGTGAACGGAAACTCGAGGCTGCGCTGCGGCCTCTCGACCGTGAGCGGCCCCGGCGTATGACCGATTGCCAGGAAGCGCGCGCGCCGCCGGCTTTCCGCCTCGTAGGCGTTGACCGGGAAGGTCTGATAGTTGCGCCCCCCCGGATGAGCGACATGATACTGGCATCCGCCGACCGAGCGGCCCGTCCATGTATCGACCAGGTCGAAGGTGAGCGGCGCATCCACGCCGATGGTCGGATGCAGCGCCGACGGTTGCGACCAGGCGCGAAAGCGCACGCCGGCCACATATTCGCTGACACGGCCCGTCGGTTGCAATGGCACCGGCACGCCGTTCACCGTCACCACATGACGGTTGTCGTTCAAACCGAGCGCGCGCACTTCGAGCCTTTCGACCGACGAATCCACGTAGCGCACCGTGCCACCCGGTGAGCCCTCCTCGCCCATCACGTGCCAGGGTTCGAGCGCGTTGCGGATGGTCAGCGAGACGCCGTTCACGGTGGTCGCGCCGACCAGCGGGAAGCGGAATTCGAAGTGCGGCGCGAACCAGCTGCTCTCGAAGGCGAAGCCTGCCTGATTGAGTTCGCCCAGCACGTCGTCGAAATCCATCTTCGCGAACGTGCCGAGCAGGAAGCGGTCATGCAGTTCCGTGCCCCAGCGCGTGAGCCGCTGCGTATACGGCGTGTGCCAGAAGCGCGCCACCAGCGCGCGCAGCAGCAACTGCTGCACGAGACTCATGCGCGCATGCGGCGGCATTTCGAAGCCGCGCAACTCGAGCAGACCGAGGCGGCCGGTCGGACCATCGGGCGAATAGAGTTTGTCGATGCAAAACTCGGCACGGTGCGTGTTGCCCGTCACATCGATCAGGATATTGCGCAACGAGCGGTCGATCATCCATGCCGGCAGATTCGCGCTGTCGCGGCCGCCGAGCAGATCGATCTGCCGCTGCAACTCGCGGAACGCCACCTCCAACTCATACACCTGGTCATTGCGTGCCTCGTCGACGCGCGGCGCCTGACTCGTCGGCCCGATAAAAAGTCCGGAAAACAGATACGACAGCGACGGATGGTTGTGCCAATAGGCGATCAGACTCGCGAGCAGATCGGGGCGGCGCAGGAACGGACTATCAGCAGGCGTCGCGCCGCCGAGCACGAAGTGATTGCCGCCGCCGGTCCCCGTATGCCGGCCGTCGGTCATGAACTTCTCGCTGCTCAGATAGCTCTCGGCTGCGGACTGATACAGGTACTCGGTGTTGTCGACCAGTTGCTCCCAGCTCGAAGCCGGATGAATGTTCACCTCGATCACACCCGGGTCCGGCGTCACCTGCAGGACCTTCAGGCGCGCATCGCGCGGCGGCGGATAGCCTTCGAGCACCACCTTCATCTGCAATTCGGCCGCCGTCGCTTCAACCGCCGCGAGCAGGTCGAGATAGTCGTCGAGTTCGGTGAGCGGCGGCATGAACACATGCAGCAGCGAGCGGCCGCTGCCGAACGCTTCGGTTTCTGCCTTCGGACCGGCGGCACGTTTCGGGTCGCGCGCTTCGACGCAAATCGCCGTGCGCAGTGTTTCCTTCGACGACTGCCCGCGCGCCGGCGCCTGGTCATCCCCCGGCTGAGGCGCAAAGGCCAGTACGCCGCTGCCCGCCATGCCGCTCAGCAAATCCGCCGCCGAGGACGACAACGCCGCCGCATGCCGCGCATCGGCGGCGCTCAAGGCGCGGCGGGACTCACCGTCGCCGTCGTATTGCATGCGCAATTGCGCGGCCGGGCGCAACGGCACGGGCGGCGCGAACGGATCGTGTGCGTGCTGATACGGATAGTCGGTCTTCGACACCCACGGCAGCGAATCGAGTGGCAAGCGATAACCCATCGGCGAGTCGCCGGGAATCAGGAACATGCGCTCGTCGCGGAAGAACCAGCGGCCGCTGACCCACTTCGGCGCCTCGTTCGGCACGTCGCGTTCGCGCGCGAGCGGCAAGACAAAACCAGTCGCGCCGCCCAACCCTGCATCGAACACGCGCCGCAACCGCACGCGCTCCAGTTCGTCGTCCAGACGCGCGTCGAGCGGATCGACGTTGACCGGCAGGCGGCGCTCGCGCCACAGGTAGTACCAGACGTCTTCGAAACCGGGCTGGATGCAGTCCTTGTCCAGCCCCAGCTTGCTCGTCAGATGAGAAAGGAAACGTTGCGCGTCGCCGGCTGTGTAGGTGCCCGGCTCGCGTTCATCGGCGAAGAGTTCCGGATCTTGCCAGCACGGCTCGCCATCGGCGCGCCAGTAGAGCGACATCGCCCAGCGCGGCAACTGTTCGCCCGGGTACCACTTGCCCTGGCCGATATGCAGAAAGCCATTCGCGCCGTAGCGCGAACGCAGCTTGTCCATCAGCGCGACCGCGTAGCCGCGTTTGGTGGGGCCGAGCGCGTCGGTGTTCCATTCGGCGGCGTCGCGATCGCGCACCGACACGAAGGTCGGCTCGCCGCCCATCGTCAGGCGCACGTCCATCTCGGTCAGGCGCTGGTCGACCTGCTCGCCCATTTTTAGCACGTCGTTCCACACCGCTTCGCTGAACGGCTTGGTGACGCGTGGCGTCTCCAGTACCCGTTCAATCGACATGGTGTGCTCGAACTCGACTTCGGATTCATCGACCGCGCCTGAGATCGGCGCCGCGCTGCCGGGTTCGGGCGTGCAGGCGACCGGGATATGCCCCTCCCCGGCGAGCAGGCCGGAGGTCGGATCGAGGCCGATCCAGCCCGCCCCCGGCAGGTACACCTCGCACCATGCGTGCAGATCGGTGAAGTCGACTTCGGTGCCGCTCGGGCCGTCGATGGATTTGACGTCGGGCGCGAGTTGCAGCAGGTAGCCGGAGACAAAGCGCGCCGCCAGCCCCAGCTGCCGGAGCGTCTCAACCAGCAGCCAACCCGAATCGCGGCACGAGCCCGCGGCGCTCACGAGCGTTTCCTCCGGCGTCTGCACGCCGGGCTCCATGCGGATCAGATAGCGGATCTCGCGTTGCAGCCGCTGATTCAGTGCGACGAGGAAGTCGGCGGTCACGGTCGGCGTGAGGTCGATACTCGCGACGAACTCCGCGAAGCGCGGCGTCATGGGCCGCTTGACGCGGTACGGCGCGAGTTCCAGTGCGAGGCTAGGCGCATACTCGAACGGAAACTGTTCCGCCGATGGTTCCAGAAAGAAGTCGAATGGGTTATAGACGGCCATCTCGGCGACCAGATCCACGGTCACCTTGAATTCGCGGGTCTTCTCGGGAAACACCAGACGCGCCTGATAGTTGGCGAACGCGTCCTGCTGCCAGTTGATGAAGTGTTCGGCCGGTTCGACCCGCATCGAATAAGACAGAATCGGGGTCCGGCAATGCGGCGCAGGCCTGAGACGCACGACCTGGGGCGACAGCGCAACCAGCCTGTCGTAGCGGTAATGTGTGACATGATTCAACGCGACGCGTATGGACACTCCGGACTCCTGGACAAAGGATGGCAACCCGCCAAAAAGCAAGCTTCATGCCGTTGATCGAAAAACCGCGCGAACTGCCTGTACCGCCCGGATTACTGCCCGCTGCGAAGTTTGCCGCGTCTGCCGACCGTCCGGTCGATCGATCAGTGCGCCTTTCCACCGCCTTTTCGGCTGCCGCGCACCAAAGCGGCGCAGCGCCGATGCACGATCATGCACGTAATGTGCGTTAAACCAGTGACGTCTGGCAAATGCGGCATGAAGATTGCGCGTCGTCTTCGCTCTTGCAGGCGCTTGAGAATACTCGGGATGCCCGGCGGCCGGCGTACGGACTGCCGACAAAACGCCCCGCCTGCCGCTCCATGACTGCAATCCACCACCCGGGCTCGATCAATGAAAACCTTCCACTGCAATCGCTGCTCGCATCTTGTGTTCTATGAAAACGTTCGCTGCGAACGGTGCGAAGCATTGCTCGGATATGTGCCTGAACTGGCCGAAATCAGCGCCTTCGAAGAAGCCGAAGAAGGACGCTGGCGCAGCCTGCATCCGCGTGCCGAGGGCGCGCTGTTCCGGCAGTGCCACAACTACGCGGTTGAAAACGTCTGCAACTGGATGATCCCCGCCGACTCGCCCGACGTGCTCTGCCGCGCCTGCCAGCTCACCCTCACGATTCCGAATCTGAGCGCGCCGGACAACCGGCTCTACTGGTACCGGCTGGAGATGGCGAAGCGGCGTCTGCTGTACACACTGGCCGCGCTCGGCCTCGACGTTCCGTCGCGCCAGGCCGATCCCGAGCATGGGCTGGCATTCGAATTCCTCGAGGACGGCGGCGATGGTTCGCCGGTCATGACCGGCCACGACAACGGCCTCATCACGCTGAACATCGCCGAAGCCGACGACGCCTACCGCGAAAAAGTGCGCGCCGCGATGGGCGAGCCCTACCGCACCCTGCTCGGCCATTTCCGCCACGAGACGGGCCACTACTACTTCAGGCAGCTGGTGGAGAACAACCCGCGCTGGCTCGAGCCCTACCGCAAGCTGTTCGGCGACGAGCGCGCGGACTACGGTGAGGCGCTGAAGACCTACTACCGTGACGGCGCGCCGGCGGACTGGCAGACGTCCTTTATCAGCGCGTACGCCACGATGCATCCCTGGGAAGATTGGGCCGAGACGTGGGCGCACTACATGCTGATCGTCGACGTGCTGGATACGTCGACCTCGTATGGCGTCGCCTTGTTGCCCGACGACCCGAGCGAGCCGACGCTGACCGACCGCACGCCCGTGGAAGACGCGAGCTTCGAGAATCTGATGAAGCGCTGGTTCCCGCTCACATATGCGTTGAACAGCTTGAACCGCAGTCTCGGCATGCCCGACGGGTATCCATTCACGCTGGCCTCGCCGGTGGTGGACAAGCTGCGTTTCGTGCATCGGGTGATTGCGGCGGTCGGCGATAAAACGCAACCGCGCGAAGCGGCGACGCCGGCGGGTGAAGCCGCAACGGTGCAGGCGCCGTTGCAGACGGCGCAGGCCACCGCGCCCCAAGTGCCGTTGCAGACGGCACAGGCTGCCGCCAAAGCAACACCCGCCAAGCGGGCCGCACGCCGGCGTTAGTTTTGGGGTGCAGTTCAGGCAGCCGGTTTTCTCCCATCGCAGCCAACCCCGGCTATCGCTCAATACGCGACGTAAGGCCCCGTACCGCCGGGCGTCGCCTGCTGCTCGACAGCGGCGTACACGTTACGGCCGTAGAAGAACGGCAGACCCCAGTCGAAAATCGACGACGTCACAAAAGCCGGTCCCGCCAGCAGCGGCAACGCCGAATCGCCGCTGTACGTCTGCGAGATCGTCGTGGCATTGCCGACGCTGAAGTTCACCGCGCTCGTCGTGCCGTTCACCCCCTGGATCATTGCACTCAACGACTGGGTCGACACCGGGCAGTAGTACGCGCTATTGGGGCTCGCGCATGCCGGCAAAGCATTGGTCTGGAAGAACAGGCCAGTCGAGCCGCTATCCAGAATACTGCTCGAATACGTCGTGCCGTTCTGCACTGTCGTAAAGGTGCCATTCGACGGACTCACGCCGATCACCTGCGCGCTGCCCAGCGAATTGTTGGTCTGCGTACCGATGCCGAACACCAGTTGCCCGGTGACCGACTGCGCGCCGCCCGACACCATCGGCAGGCTCAGCATGGAACCGTTGTTGTCGGTGGTGAAGTACGGAACCGGATTGGCGACCTGCAGCGCCTCGGCAAGCGGAATCGACGTGCATGCCGTGCCGTTGCAACCGTAATACGTGCCGGCCACCGCCTGTTGCACACAATTCGCGCCGCAGTCGTGCTTGAACACGCCGATGCCCAGAATGCCATTGGCCTGCAACGTACCCGGCGTGTTACGCGACGCGCCGACGCTCGCGCAATCGGACGGCACCGATGCGTAGTTCGGGTCGATCACCTGGATCGGCAGCGAGGCCGCTTTCTCACCGGCGATCTGCAGGTCGGCGAGCTTCACCGAGCCCCATGTGTAGCCATCGAAGAATTGCATGCATTCGGCCACCAGATTGCCCGAGCCGTCCTTCTGTTGCGGCAGCGTCATCGAGGCGGGCAATTGCGAAGCGAAGACGCGCACGCCCCACGACCCGGTATCCACCAGGATGTGATCGATGGTTTGACACTGGCTGGTGCCGGGTGCGCAAATCGTGATGCTGACGAACGGCATGTTCGGCACATTGCTCACGCCGGAGTCGACCGTCACGCGCACTGCGTTGGCGGCCACGACTTGCGGCGAAGGCGAAGTATTGGTGACAGTGGGACCGGCCGCAAGGCTCGTCGTGCTGCTGGAATTCGCTGATGAGCCGGAACCGCTGGAGCCACCGCCGCCACCGCCGCAGGCACCGACGAGCAACGCGAGCAGCGCCGCGCACAACAAGGTAACGAACGAAGACGTATGACGCATGATCCGCTCCGTTATTGAATGACGCCGACATCGACGCCCGCGGGCACCGCTTGCGGCAGATAGGCATAGCCGGCAAACGCGCGCAGATGCCCGCCGGAGTAGACGACCAGATCGCTGTTGGACACTGCCAGCGGCGTGCCACGGCGCGTTGCGGTAGCGGCGACGTATTGGTCGAACGAGTTGCCCAGCATGGATTTCAGATCCGGCAACGTCGGACCTTGCCACGCGACACCGAAGACGATGCCGTTGGGCGCGACGTACTCCCGCACCAGCGTGCCGGACGGCATCGTAATCAGGTGTACCGAATACGCGCTTTGCGTAGTGGCCGTATGAGCAACTGCGTGAAGGCGCATCTGATCGCCGTCGACAGTGCTGACGTTCTGGCCGAGCGTAGCGTGCGCGGCAAACGACAGCGCGCAGCTTGCCCCGAGCATTGCGCGAGCAATGCTTATAGAGAGCATCGGTTTCAAGAGATTTCCTTCGAGGTGAAACGCTCGTGACCGGCGGGTAAGCCGATCACGAGCGGGAATCCAGGGGCGCACTCCTGACCGGTGGTGCCGGTACTGCATTCACACCGGTTGGGTTGCGTGAATGCGTCTACGGAGTGGCGGCGCGAAACTTTAGCCATCGCGACGGGGCGCGGCAATCGTTTGCGGGACGATTTAAACCTTATACGAGCGTGGCGCCGTTCGAACCTGTTTGATATTTGAGGACGGGATCACCAAGGGGCGGTGCTTCGGCGCATATTTTTCCGATGCTGCCTGTTTAAAGCGAACACACGCAGAAGTTAACGGGGCTGCAGCAGAAAAATATCAATGCGTGTCGCATGCGGCGAGCGATGTAAGCACGCGCTGAATAAATCACGTCTACCGGCCTATTTCATCTGATAAATGCGGCACGTACAGACTGCTTTTGTGTGAAGAGAAAATTGCGCTATGAGCACGATTCGAGGCGACAAAAAAAATGCCGCGGATAACTTGATTGTCATCCGCGGCACCGGGTGCTTCATTGCGACGTCCTGCTAGTTCATCGCGACTTCTGCGAGCCGCGCCGAATCCGGATCAAGCGATTCGACGCGGCCGCGTCCGTTACTTTTTCTGCTGCTGCAAGAGCGATTTGAGCTCCTGCACATTTTCTTCTACGCGTTTTGCGATCACCGCATAGGACTCGGCCTGCGTCTGATACGCGGCTTGCGCCAACTGCTGCATATCGGCGAGCGATTTATGCAGGCTTTGCTGGATCAGCTCGGCGGCTTTCGCCGGAGGCGCAGCGCCGCCGGCCGACAACTGCCCCGTGAGCGACTGCAATTCGCCCAGCGTGGCACGCAACATCTCGGTCTGTTTCTGCGCGAGCGACTGCATGCCCTGGAATGCGGTCTGATTCGCCTGAACCAGTGCTTCCACGTCCTTGCGTCGCGCTTCCATGATGGCGGGTACGTCGAAGCCTGGAAGCTTGAACTGCTCCAGCATTTTGGTGAAATCGCCAAACGGATTGGCGGCGTCAGGTTGGCTCATGCGAAATCCTCCTTAACGATTGAATACTCGCCGGCGGTGCATCGCCGCGATGGGTTTCTTCGACCTATGCACCCGTGGCGTCGCGTGCGCCGCAGCTCCCGCAAAGGATTGCTGCATCTGGGGTCGGACGGCACATTGCTGCAATCATGCGCCATCCGGCAACATTGCGCCAGCGGGCACACCCTGGCGTCGACCGTCTCCTTGCCGGAACGTTTTGCGGGTTCGGCCACGAGACATGCAAGGTTCGGTAAGTTACAAGACGGCTTCAGTAACCCGACGAAACGGTATGTCGACTATCGTTGCCGATGTGCTGGCGTACTGTTGCGCCGGCGCTGTCTCGATGGGAGGACATCATGAAAAAAGGATGGATGAGCGCGGCACTGGCCGCCGTTTTAACCGTGGCCGCGACCGGCGCGCTGGCACAGGAAGCGGCAGCGCCGCCGCCTGCATCGGCTGAAGCGCACGGGGAGCCGCATCGCGGCGACGGCCCGCCTGGGTCGCATGGACCGCATGGACCGATGGGTCCCGGTTTCGCGGTGGTCAACGATCTGGAACAGTTGCGCCGCCTCTATGCAATGAGCGGGCGTGAAGGCGAGATCGTAGCCGTGTATCACGAGGTGTTGAACAAGACGCAAGATCCGATGCTGCGCCACTACGTGTACGACGCGCTGGCCCGCGAGCAGTTAAAGCCGGCCAATACTGACCAGGCCATTGCTACGCTGCGCACCAGTCTGTCGGAAGACCTCGTCGCGGCGAACAAGCCGCCGCGCGGTATGCCGGCGGGGCTGCCACCGCCTGCGCAGCCGCAGTAAAGCGCGGCGGACTACGCCAGCGGATCAACACATGTTCGAACGCCGCGCGGTGCGTTGTCCGGCGCGCTGTGTTAGCTTTCGCACATAGCCGCCTCACTGCCACTTTTCATCTTCCCTCAGGTGATTACGATGAGAGCACTGCAACGCTAGTGCCTGGTGACCAATGCGCTATCCGCTGAATATGGCCGTCGCCGCCGCCCTTCTCGTCTTGGTTCTTTTCTGCATCATCAAGCTCGCCTTGAGTTGATGCCCCTGCCGTCGCTTTCACCCCATGCCGAACCCACCCCGCAGTTGCATGTTTCGCCGTGACACAGCGCGAAATAATTGTTGAATGGAGTTTGGGAAGTGGCTCACTCATACTTCGTTTCGCTGCCGGTGCGTACGAAAAAGACGCATGAGATCAAGGGTGCTGTATGTGAAATGCGCGTGAAGATGCGCGTGCGAATGCGCTCCCGATGATCAACGATCCCACGGTTGCCCGATCATCGGAAGATGCGTTCGAACATAACGGCACCGCGTGCCGACGACAGGATGAACATGTTGACTTCAGTGAGTTTCCTCAAAAAGAATGCCGCTCGTTTTGCATGCGTCGCAATGGTCTGCGGCAGCGCGCTCCTGACCGGCTGCGCCGGCGGCAGCATCAACAACGCGACCCAGACCAGCGCAGAGCCGCAAGTGCGCCCGGACAACATTTATGTCTACACCTTCGACAGCAATCCGGATCAGGTGAAACTGGACAACGGCGGCATGCTGCAGAAATTGAAATCGCACCTGGATGGTTCGTCCGCCGCGGAAAAACAATCTGCCGATGCGATCGCCGTGCGTGAGCAAGTCGCCAACGAAATCGTGCATCAATTGCAATCGATGGGGCTGCGCGCGATTCGCTCGGACATCCCCGCTCCTGCCGACCAGAACGTCCTGCTCGTGCAAGGCAGTTTCGACACGATCGACGCGGGTAATCGCCGCCGCCGCGTGCTGATTGGCCTCGGCGCCGGCAAGAGCGAGGTAAGCAGCTCCGTGCAGATTCTGTACAAACCAGCAGGCGGCACCGCGCGGCTGGTGCAAAGTTTCAATGCCACCGGCGACAGCGGCAAAGCACCTGGCATGGCCGAGACAGCCGGCGTGGGCGCCGCAGCCGGGAGCATCGCGACCTCAGCGGCCGTTGGCGGTGGCTTGCACGCCGTATCCGAAACCAAGAAGGCCGGTGTTTCTGCGGATGCGAAGCGTCTGGCCGACGCGGTGGCAAAGCAGGTGGCGCAGATCGGCGTAAGCGGAGGCTGGCTCTCGACAGAGCACGTCAAAGGATAAGCAACCCGCAGCCGGCTTGACCTGTAAATAGCGCGCGGCAGAGTGAATGGAATTCACACTCTGCCGCGCGCTTTTTTACGCCTTCACAGCCTTCGCGCAGCGCAGCGTAGCGTTCAAGCGACGGCGTAACGTTCGAGCCAATGCGCGTACGGCGCCGGCAGCGTCCACGACGGACGTTCGATACCCAGCTTGCGCGCGGCATGGTACGGCCAGTGCGGATCGGCCAGATGCGCGCGGCCGACCATTACCAGGTCCAACTGCTCGTTCTTGACGGAGCGGTCGGCCAGTTCCGGCGTATCGATGCCCCATGCCGACGACACGGCGATACCGGCCTCGCGGCGCACCCGCTCAGCGATCGGCGCGAGAAACGCCGGCGCCCACGGAATGGCCGCCTTCGGCGTGGAGAAGCCCACGCTGACGCTCAGCATATCCAGCCCTTCGCGCTTGAAATTCTTCGCCAGTTCGATCGATTCGGCGAGTGTTTCCTCGTCGCGTCCGTCGTACTCGATCACGCCGAAACGCGCCGTCAACGGCAGATGCTCAGGCCATACCTTGCGCACCGCGGCCAAGGTTTCCAGCAGGAAACGGCTGCGGTTTTCGAGGCTGCCGCCGTACGCGTCGTCGCGTTGATTGGAGTGCGTCGAGAAAAAGCTTTGGCCGAGGTAGCCGTGCGCGAAGTGCAGTTCAAGCCATTCGAAACCCGCATCCAGGGCCCGCTTGGCGGCGGCGACGAAATCTTCACGGACGCGGGCGATGTCGTCGAGCGTCATCGCTTTCGGTACCTTCGGCAGGCCGCCGCCGAACGCGATCGCCGACGGCGCGATGGTCTGCCAGCCGCGCGGATCGTTGTCGGCGATATGGTCGTCGCCTTCCCACGGTCGGTTGGCGCTGGCTTTGCGGCCCGCGTGGCCGATCTGAATGCCCGGCACGGCGCCCGCTGCCTTGATCGACGCGACCACCGGCGCGAAAGCCTGTGCCTGCTCGTCGGTCCAGATGCCTGCGCAACCGGGCGTGATGCGGCCTTCGGGCGACACCGCCGTCGCCTCGACGATCACCAGCCCCGCGCCGCCACGCGCCAGACCGGCGAGATGCACGCGGTGCCAGTCGTTGATCAGGCCGTCTTCAGCCGTGTACTGGCACATCGGCGGAATGGCGATACGGTTGCGCAAGGAAATATTCTTGAGCTTGTAAGGCTGGAATAATGCTGACATCGGGCTACACTCCTGTGAACATGCTTGTACGTTAGTTCGACAAACATCGAACTACGGAGTATGGCAGAAACCTTTATCATCTGCACAATGCGCACACATACCCATCCAGCCGCTGAGGACTTTACGCTCGGGCGGCTCTTCCATGCTCTTAGCGACCCGGTGCGCCTCGAGATCGTCCGTCGGCTTTCAACGGTCGACGAGGCCACCTGCGGCGACCTCGACGGCGGCCGCCCCAAGTCGAGCGTCTCCCATCACTTTCGGATCCTGCGTGAAGCGGGGCTGGTGCGCACACGCGTTGCCGGCACCGTGCATCAGAATTCGCTGCGGCGTGCCGAGTTGGACGCCCGGTTTCCGGGCTTGATGGAGGCGATCGTCAAACAGATCGTCAATGAACCGGCGTTGAGTGAACCGGCGTGATAGTCGATTGAAGGTCGATTGAAGATCGACTGAGGCGAGCGCTTCGGCGGAATTGGCGCTGTCGTCGACGACAAGTACACGCGGCATTTCGTGCAATATCCCAAGCTCCCCGGCCGCTCCACCTTTTGGAAGCAGACGGTGTTCGGGGCATAGGTGGCAACTTGCGGTAACAGCATGATCGTCCAGCAAGCTTCGCACCCCGGGCCGTCAGGAAGCGCCTCAGGAAACCGACGGCGCCGCCTCCACGGCATCGCGCGTCGCACTGCTTCCGGCCGCGCAGGCGTGCCTGAGTGACGCCCCGAAGCACAGCCATAACACCAGCGATCCGGTCGACACCGCGCCAAGCGCGATGAACGCAGCGGGATAGCCAAAGCGATGTGCTAGGATCCCGCCCAAGGCCGGGCTCAATGCCGCGCCGACACCCTGCACCGTCATCACGACGCCTTGTCCCACGTTGACGCGTCCGGTTCCCCCGAGCAAACGGACAACCAGCGCCGGCACGGCGACACTTTGCAACCCCGCGCCGATGCCATCGAGCGCTTGCACCGGCCAGACACCCCACGCATGGATCACCGATGCAGCAATCAGGCCGCGCGTCGGCAACGCCAGGAAAGTCACAAGGATCACCCACCAATAGCCGCGCCAACGAATCAGCCGGTTCGCCAGCATCGCCGCCGCGACCATCACCAGTTGCGCGATAACAATGGTTTCCGCAGTGAACGCGCTGGGCTCGCCCTGATGCGCGGCGACGATCGCCAGCCCGTAGAGCGGCAGCATGGCGGCGTTGCCGAGATGGAACAGCCCTAGCGCCGCGGCGAGCAGCAGCAGGGGGCGGGATTGCAATAAAACCCGCAGACCGCCCGGCGGTGCTTCGGCAGCAGCGGATTTGCGGGGCTTGGCGGCGGGCTTGGCGGCGGGCTTTGTGTCGGGCTTTGTGTCGGACTTGGCGCCGGACGTCGCACCCGCACCCGCGCCCACATCGGCATCGGCATCCGCACCCGCACTGGCGCCCCGCGCGATTTCGTGATCAATTGCGTCGCCCGGGATCAGGCACACCGCCACGATGGACAGCACGCCGAAGAGCGCGCTCAAGGCGAATACCGCGCCGAAACCGTAATGCCATCCCAGCCAGCCGGACAACGCCGCCGCGACGACGTTGCCGCCGTGATTGGCCACCTGGTTGCGACCGAACTGCCGGTCGAAACCCTGCTGCCTGACCATGCCCAAGGTGATGCCGGCAAGCGCCGGTCCGATCGCCGCGCCGGTAATCGCGGTCGCGACCTGCGAGGCGGCAACCATCCAGTAGCCGTGCGACATCCACAGCAAGCCAGAAGCGAGCACCGTCATCACGCCCGCGATCACGACCAGGCTGCGCTTGTGCCGCGTTGCGTCGACCAGCGCGCCGGCCGGCGAAGTCGCGAGCATGCCGGCAATCCCGCCGATCGTCATGACCGTGCCGATCTGGTCGGCGCCCCAGCCTCGCGCCTGCAGGAACACGCCGAGAAACGGCCCGATGCCCGCCTGCACATCGGCCACGAAAAAATTCAGTGCTTCGAGCGCGCGCTTAGCATTCACGATGCACGACCGCTGCGGCGGATCCATCACGCGCTACGCACCGCACACGTCTACAGCGAATCGAACAAACAGGCTTCGTCATGACGATGACCTCACAGGCAAAGTGCCGGGGTGGCGGCAAGCCTTACGCAACTCATATGCCATTGGCGCGCTTCGCGCCGGGTGCGAGCCGCACCATCCGGAAATCGAGAACTGGTGTCGATTTCATGGACAGCCGCTGTCCAACGACAGGACATGGACATGGCATCCGCCCGGCACCCGGCACCCGGCACCCGGCACTCGGCACTCGGCACTCGGCAGGCCGGGATTTTGCTACCCTTTAGCTCCACTCCTTCCCGCCGCCTCCATGTCCGCAACGCCCCGACGCTTTTCGTTCGCCAGTCAGCTAGTCGTCTTCTGGCTGCTGGTCGCGGTCATGTGCGCGTTGCTGATCGGCCTCGTCTGGTTCATGGCGCAAGCCAATATCGGGCGCCAGATCGGGCTAGCGCGCCAGCAGGGCCTCGCCGGCTGCGAGACGATCGGCTCGCGCTATGACATGTCGATCGACCGCGCGCCGGAGTCGCAACCGGCGCCGTCCACGAACCCGCCGACGAGCTCGCCGACGAATCCGCCAACCATTGCGCCAACCCGTCCACCAGCCACGCCGCAGACGACGGCCGCCACGCCGAACACCGACCTGATGCACGCGATCCTCGATGTCGTGCTGGCGCAGATGGACGGCGTCGAAGGCGGCTTCTGGCGGCCGGCGGGCGCGGCCCGTGGCACGTTCGACGCCTACGCGTTTCCGACCTATCAAGGCAGTGGCATCAAGCGCGACATCCCCGATGCGGAGACGCCGCTGATCCTGCGCACGCTGCGCGCCGCGACCGCGAGGCGCGCAGCGGCATCCGAATTCGTCGAAGGTCAGCAGGACGCCGTGATCGTGACCGCCTGTCCGGTGCCGCATCGCGAGGGGCTCTTTGCGTGGACACTCTCGCGCGTGCATCCTCCGCTCGGGCCCTCCGGCAAGGCGCTCGTCACGACCCTGGCAGTGCTGCTGGCGGTGATCGTCGGCATTGCGATTGCGCTCGGCGTCCTGCTGCGCCGCTGGCGGACCAATCTGGCGCGCGTCGAAGCGAACCTGAGCCAACCCGCCGATTCGTTCACGCCGATCGCGCCGACCGGCGAGCCGGATCTCGACAAGATTGTCCATGCGTTCAACGCATACGGGGCGCGCGCCATGTCGCTGCAGCAACAAGCCGGCGAACTGCATACGCAACTGGCGGCTGCGGAACGCTTCGCGGCGATTGGCCGCTTCGCCGCGCAATTGGCCCATGAGATCCGTAACCCGATCGGCGCGATGCGGCTCAAAGCGGAAAACGCCCTGAACGGCGATGCAGAACGCCAGCAGCGCGCCCTCGGCGCGATCCTCGAACAGATTCAGCGGGTGGAAAGACAACTCTCGGGACTGCTCGCGTTGACCCAACCCGTGCGCGTCGATGCCCACGCCGTTGCGTTGCGCGCATGGCTGGCCGATCGCATCGAATGGCACCGCGATGCGGCCGCGCGCGCCGGCGTCAGCCTGGAACTCGACATCGCCAGCGGCCTTCCCGAGCGCGCCGCGTTCGACGCCGAGCAACTGGCGCGCGCGATCGATAATCTGATCCTCAATGCATTGCGGCACACGCCATCCGGCGGCCACGTGACGCTGCGCGCGGCGCACTCCGCCGCGACGCTGCGCATCGAAGTCGCCGATACCGGTAAAGGCGTGGCAAGCGCCGAACGCGAGCGTATTTTCGAACCGTTCGTGACCGGCCACGCGTCCGGTTCGGGGCTCGGCCTTGCCGTGGTGCGGGAAATCGCTGCCGCTCACGGCGGCAGCGCCTTTTATGAAGCGCGCGAGCGCGGCGCATGTTTTGTGATCGAGATCCCATGGCGCACATCCTGATTGTCGACGACGACGACGCCTTCCGTGAAAGCCTTGCCGAAACGCTGGGCGACCTCGGCCATGCAATCGCCCAGGCGGGCAACGGCCACGACGCGCTCGCGTTGCTGAGCGGCAATACACGCATCGATTGCATGTTCCTCGACTTCAGAATGCCGGACTTAAGCGGCATCGAGGTGCTCGAACGCTTGCGCGCGATACCGGCGCGCGAAGCGCTGCCGGTCGTCGTGCTGACCGCCTTCGCCACCAGCGACAACACCATTCACGCGATGCGCCTCGGTGCCTTCGAGCATCTGACCAAACCGGTCGGGCGCGACGCGATTGCGTCCTTGCTCGCCAAAATCGACGCATCGAATCGCGGCTCATCGAGCTCGTCGAGTCCGGCATTGGCCGCGTCGAACGAAGAACCCGCCGACGCCGACACGCTTCGCCTGCTGGGCAACAGCCTGGCGCTGCGCGAAGCGCAAAAGCAGATCGGCCGGGCCGCCGCCACCGATTCGACGGTGCTGATCACGGGCGAAACCGGCACCGGCAAGGAGGTGGCCGCACGCGTGTTGCACGATGCTTCGCGGCGCCGGCAGGCGCCGTTTGTGGCGATCAATTGCGCGGCGATTCCCGCCGAACTTCTGGAGAGCGAACTATTCGGTCACGCGAAGGGCGCATTCACCGGCGCGGTGGCGCAACGTGCCGGACGCATTGTCGACGCGAACGGCGGCACGCTGTTCCTCGACGAAATCGGCGATCTGCCCTTGCCGATGCAGGCCAAGCTGCTGCGGGTGATTCAGGAGCGCACGCTCACGCCGGTCGGCAGCAACGCGAACGTACCGATCGACGTGCGCCTCGTGGCCGCGACGCACCGCGACCTCGCGGCGGAAGTGGCCGCACGCACGTTCCGTGAAGACCTGTTCTACCGGCTCAACGTGATCCCGATTCACTTGCCGCCGTTACGCGATCGCCCCGACGACATCCTCACGCTCGCGGTTCACTTTCTCGCGGCCGCCGCCCATCTAGTGTTCCGTCCCAGAAATAACTTTGCATAGCCGGGCCACTTTCTGGAGAATGGAATCGGCTGTCGCGGTCCATACGAACGGACGCTTGTGCTGGTTGTACTGCTCGGTATAACGCTCGATGCTGGCGATGAGCTGGCGCACGTTTCTGAATGACCCGCGACGGATCGCCTGTTGCGTAATCAGGCCAAACCAGCGTTCAACCTGATTCAGCCAGCTCGAGTAGGTCGGCGTGAAATGCATGTGGTAACGCGTATGCCTGGCGAGCCACGCCCTGACCCTCGGATGCTTGTGTGTC
>NZ_JABBGJ010000119.1 GCF_012927345.1 Paraburkholderia polaris | reverse complement strand
TGGATAACGTCAAGCAGGATGGCCGGTTTACCGACAATCATTTTGGCCGGTCGACCGGGTTGATTGTCGGTGGTTATTCGGCCATGTTTGTCGCTCCTTCCTTGTGATTGTCGCTGGATGATTGTCGGCGCCGGCTGTTCTGTTTGTCGCTGGCGGTGCGACGACGGTAGCTTTCGACATTCATCTCGAAGATCGTCGAATGATGGACGAGCCGGTCAATTGCAGCGACGGTCATGCCGGGATCGGGGAACACGTCGTTCCAGCCCGAGAACGGCTGGTTGGCCGTGATCAGAAGGCTATGGCGCTCGTACCTTTCGGCGATCAGTTCGAACAGCACGCTCGTTTCGGCCTGGTCCTTCCGGGCGTACGACAGGTCGTCCAGGATGATCAGGTCGAACCGATCGAGTTTGGCAAGGGCCGACGGCAACTGCAGGCTCTGCCGCGCGGCCTGCAACTTCTGCACGAGCTCGCTGGTGCGCGTGAACATCACCCGGTAGCCGGCGTCGATCAGCGCATGTCCGATGGCCGAACCCAGATGACTTTTTCCAGCCCCGGGCGGCCCGAACAGGAGCACTGTGGCGCCTTTCTCAAGCCATGCGTCGCCGGTCGCGAGTGCCATGACGTGCGCCTTTGAGACCATCGGCACCATGCTGAAGTCGAAGGTCGCAAGCGTCTTGGTTGGGTCCAGATGCGACTCGGCGCGATGTCGTTCGATGCGTCGTTTCGCCCGTTCGGCCAGTTCGTGCTCGAGCAGTGCGCCTAGCAACCGCGTCGCCTGCCAGCCCTCCTTATCGGAGCGCTGCGCAAACTCGGGCCACAGACGGGCAATCGTCGGCAGGCGCAGTTCATTGAGCATCAGCGCCAGGCGGCCAGCATCGTAAGCGGGTGTACTCATGCCGCCACCGCTTTGTGCAGCAGGTCGTCATAGCTGCTTACCGGTGGCATCTCGACATTGACGACCGGGCAAGCGGCATGACGTGGCGCAAATTCCTCACGCAACACCTTCAGATCGGGCAGATTGCCGTCAACCAGCAACGCGTTCAGGCGCGCGGCCAGCAGAGCCTCGACGCCGTCCATCGCGGCGAGCTCAAGCAATCCGACCATCGTCTTGCACGCCTCGCGTTGCGCCAGTCTTACCTCCAGCTGTTCCCATGTCCGGCGATAGGCTTCACGCGGGAACAGCTCGTCGCGAAACGCGAGCCCCTTGAAGGCTTGTGGCTTGCGTTTGAGGCTCTCAATGAAGTGCCGGTAATCCAGTGAACGACGGTTGTCGCCGGCACGCGAACCTCGCGGGGTACTGTGCACCAGCGCGCCGGACAGATAGCAGTCAAGCCGGTCACCATAAACGCGCACCTTCAGGCGGTGGCCAATCAGGCGCGATGGCGCGCTGTACAGAATGCCGCGCACAGTGAATGTGCTGCAGCGTGTGACGCGCGCTTCTTCCTCGACGAAGTCAGTCGTGCGCCTTGGCGGCAGATCCTTGAGCTGTTCGCGCTCAAGGCGGAACGCCGCCGCGTTACGCCGGTTACGGCGCATGACGATCTCGCGCAGAAACTCGTTGTAGGCCGCACGATCGGCGAAGTCCCGATGACCGCGCAACATCAACGCCTGATCGACGGCTTCTTTAAGATAGCGATGCGACGACTCAACGCTGCCATTCTCGTGACCCAGGCCACGATTGTTGCGCGTGCCGTGCATGCCGTAGTGCTCAAGCAGCGCCGCATAGCGCGCCGTGAAGTCGTCTTCGTCTGCGAGGTTTCTGAACGCCGCTGACAGGCTATCGGTGCGATGCTCGTGCGGACATCCGCCTGCCTGCCACAGGGCGTTCTGCAACCCCATGGACAGGGCCTCGAAGCTCTCGCCGCCTTCAACGACGTTGACGTATTCCCAGCGTGAGAACGCGAGCACGAAGTGATACAGGCGGTGATCGAACTGAAGGCCAGTGATCGTCACGCGCACTTCCGCCATGTCGGTAAAGTCGGACAGACCGCGTGCGCCGGGCTCGTGCTGCTGGGGGAAGAAGACTTCCTTCGGCGGACCGGACATCGCCCTCCATTGCCTCACGCGCCGCTCAAGTGTGCGGCGTGTGCTGTCAGGATACTGTCCGGCGTGATCGTCCTGCAGTTTGCGCAGGATCGTGATCGCCTGAAGTTGCGGCGCATTTGCAAGCATCGGAACGACTTCGGTGTTCCAGACGTCGGCGAATGGGTCGGGGCGTGAGCGCCAGTAACCGCGCGGCTTCTGTGAAGGCATTGTTGCGTCTCCTTCTATGCGCCGGGCGCTGCGTACGCTGATGCCAGCCTTCGCTGCGGCGATCTCCTGCGAGTGATGTTTGCGTTTGGACATGTAGAGGCGAACCTGTTGGTCGGTAATGCGGGTTCCAGACATGTAGCTGATCGCTTTTTTATTCGATCAGCCATCGTAGAGCCCGGCCGACTCGGCGCCGCCGGTGATGCGTCGTCTTCGGCGGCTACGCCGCCTTCGACTCCTCATCACCGGCCAAAACCTTCGCCGCTACACCGGCCAACATGATTGTCGCCGTCCA
>NZ_JABBGJ010000118.1 GCF_012927345.1 Paraburkholderia polaris | reverse complement strand
CGTGGAGTACGCCCAGCCAGCGTAGCCCGCCCATATGGGGGGTGAAGCTGCTTGAGCATGTTTGGAATGCAGGACTCCGGAGGAGTTGACGTTGCAGTACCGGGGCATGCCCTTCTTCTGCTGCGAGAGGAAGTGAGCCGAAGCGGCGGTGACTTGCTGACACTGGCAAGGTGACGAAGTCCGTGGGAAACGGGGCTTGCGGCGAAGCGGTTACGCCAAGATGAGCCTCCAGGCTGAGCGTGGGACGGTTGAGGAACACGAACCTATTGAAACGCATCTGAGGGTTGAAATGTCACCCCTGCCTACACCGCTTAACAGGCAGGACGCGAACTGGCGCCGATCACATTCATGGCTCGGCGCCACAAATGCTGACCGGACATGTATGCCGACCAGCAGGGAAGCACGGAGAGTGCGCAGCTAGGCCGTGGTGTTCGCGACGACTTGCGGCAAGCAAGGATAAAGACTGCGATAGGCAACCTCGCCCATGCGTTGAGTCCAGCATGTGAACTGGGGAAGGCTTGCACAGATGCCAAGGGAGTGTGCCCCCGATGATGTGTAGGCTGGCGGAGCCTCCGTAGTAGTCCGAGGCCGGGAAAGCCGGTCACATGGCGAAGGGAGGCAGTTGAAGTGGTTTGCCTGGTTGATTAACTGACCACAGTGAGGTGAAGACCTTTGATAATCAGTGAAATGCAAAGCAAACTGGCGACATGGTCGACGGAGAACAAAGGGCGCAAGTTCGATCGACTCCTAAGACTGATTGCCGACAGGAGTTGGCTGAGCGAAGCGGCTCGCATTACGCTGGCATCCAGCGGAGCCCGCACGCCGGGCGTGGACGGTGTTGACAGGCGCATGATGGAAGCGAATCTCCAGCATGAGTTGTCGACGATACGCGAGGAGTTGCTGACGGGCTCGTATAGTCCGCTGCCGGCACGTCGCGTGTACATACCGAAGGCGAATGGCAAGCTCAGACCACTCGGCATCCCTTGTCTGCGGGATCGAATCGTGCAAAGGGCCATGCTGATGGCGATGGAGCCTATCTGGGAAAGCGATTTCCACCCGGCTTCATATGGCTTCAGACCGGCCCGTAGCGTGCATCACGCGATTCGCACGGTGAAGCTTCAGTTGCAGGACGGTGGTGAACAAAGTGTCGCTGGACGCTGGATTATTGAGGGCGACCTCGCCAGCTACTTTGACACAGTTCATCATCGCCTGCTTCTGAAGGGGATCCGCAAGCGGATCGCCGATCAGCGCTTCCTCGCCCTGCTCTGGAAGTTCATCAAGGCGGGTTGTATTGATCGCGATCTGTTTCGGGCCGCAAGCGAAGGCGTTCCTCAGGGCGGTGTCATCTCGCCGCTGTTATCCAACATCATGCTGCACGAGTTCGATGCGTGGATGGAGAGGAACTACCTGAACAAGAAAGTGCGGAAGGATCGGTGGGCGTGGAACTTCGCAATCCTCAAGCAGCGTCCAATTGCTGTGCGAGAAAACCGGCAGTGGAAACCAGCTATCTCCTACTGCCGGTATGCAGATGACTTTGTGATCGTGCTCAAGGGGACTCGTGAACATGCTGAGACGGTACGCGAAGCGTGCCGTGGGTTCCTCGAAGGCGAACTGAAGCTCACGCTGAATATGGAGAAGACCCATATTACGCATGTGAACGACGGCTTCGTCTTCCTTGGTCACCGCATCATCCGCAAGCGTGGCCCACGCGGTCGCATGCGACCTGTGACGACGATTCCGTGGGAGAAGTATCGGGGCTTTGCCGGGAGGCTCGTCAGGCAACTGTCGGGCAACTACGGCATGAACCGGATGGACCTGATGGAAAGCCTGAACCGGCAAATTGCTGGCTGGGCTGCCTTCTATCAATACACCGATTACACGGCGACCCTGTTTGGAAAGCTGGATCGTGCCGTCTTCTGGAAGTTCGGACATTGGCTTGCGCGCAAGTACCGGCGCGGGTTCAGGTCGCTGATGCGTGACCACGTCCGGGCACCGAAACCGGGACAGGCCAAAACATGGGTGTTTCAGGGCCAGAATAGTCGGGGTTGGTATGGGGCGGTGGAGCTTCGGCGCCTTGTTACCAGCCGCAAGGGTCGTTTTACATGGCGTACCCCAATGGAAAATCCTTACATCATGCGCGATGAGACACGCAACACCATCGAATCGCGCTATGCCGATGTCGCCTTTGCCATGGGCAACGCTTGAACGGAGAGCCGGATGCGCTGAAAGGTGCAAGTCCGGTTCGGAGAGGAGAGGCAGGGAAATAGTTCGACTACGCCCTGCCTCTTACTCTACTGCCGACAACCGTCAGGGGCCGGTACTTTTACTGGTACATGATGAAGGACATCTACAGCCGCAAGCTGGTGATGAACGAGGTGTGGGAAGAGGAGTCGGCTGAGCACGCGAGCGAGTTGCTGAACAAGGGATGTCTGCGTGAAGGTATCGCCGGGCGTCCGCTGGTGCTGCACTCGGATAACGGTAGTGCAATGAAAGGCGCCACGATGCGCGCGGCCATGATCGATCTGGGTGTAGAGCCTTCGTTCAGCCGGCCGCGGGTGAGTAACGACAACGCTTTTGCAGAGTCGCTGTTCCGT
>NZ_JABBGJ010000117.1 GCF_012927345.1 Paraburkholderia polaris | reverse complement strand
TGTCACGGATCGGCGTAATCAAGCCGGGGATGATCGGCATAATGAGGCCACTCAGAGTGGCCCCGAAACGCGATTTCGAAGGGGTTCAAGAATGCGGTTTTTTGCCGGATTTGGCAACCGCATTTTCGCCGTTTTCAGGCATCGGTTTGGGCTTGCGGAAGCTCTCGCCCTCGATGACGACGCGATAGGCACCGTGGCGTAGCCGGTCGAGCGTGGCGGCGCCAAGAACCCGGTTGTCGGGGAACGCATCGCCCCATTCGCTGAGGTCTAAATTTGAAGTCAAGATCGAGGCCGCGCGTTCGTACCTGGCGGCTATCAGGTCATGGAAGTCCTCGTCGTGGGGAGCACGAAGAGGTTTGAGAGCGAAGTCATCGACGATCAGCAGCGGTACGCGCACGAACTGCTGGAACTTGCGTTCGTACAGACCCGTGGCGCGCGCCGCGTGCAGTTTCTTGAGCAGCTCGGTCTGCGTGATGAACAGCACGTCGCGGCCCTGACGGGCGGCGCAGTGACCAAGCGCCTGTGCAATGTGGGACTTGCCGACGCCTGTCTGGCCGACCATCAGAATGCAGACCTTCTCGTCGATGTAACGGCCGGTAGCGAGGTCATGGATATGCGCGCGGTTCAGTTTTGGCAGCCGGTCGAAGTCGAAGTTCTCTAGCGTCTTGCCCAGCGCGAAGCCGGCACGGCCAAGACGCGCACCGAGCTTCTTCTGGTCGCGCCGCGCGACTTCGTCGTGCAGCAGCATGGCAAGGAATTCGGTGTAGGCAAGCTGTCCGTCAATGGCCTGGCGGTTACGCTGCTCGAGCGAGTCAAGGATGCCGGACAGGCGCAGCTGCTTGAGGATGGAATTCAGTTCGGGACTCGGATTCATGGCGTTCAATGCAGAAGAAGGGAATGGAGATCACGGCCGAAGCGACCGCCGTTCAGATAGGTGTCGGCAGGCGCCGGCGTTTGTGCAGGCGCCGCAGCAGGCTGGCTGTCCAGCCCCTTGTCGAGAATGGTCTTGACGGTGCGGTACTTCGGGCTGGCGAACGTGAGCGCACGCTCGCAGGCGGCGTTCAGCCGCGCATCGCCCACCTTCTCGCGCATGCGCACGATGCCCTGCGCGCCACGCAGATTCACGAGGACCTTGTCGTTGAACAGCGCCAGGATCACCGCGTGGCAGGCCGGCCCAATCTCCTTTGCCCGGGCCAGACACCACTGCGGATCGTGCTCAAGCCAGGCCTGTGCTTCAGGTGGCTGATGGTCCCGCACCGTCGAACGATCACCGGGCTTGCGCTTGCGAGCGTGTGTCGCGACGAGTTCATGCCGGTGGAACATCTGCACGATGGTGTCGGTCGCCTTCAGCCACAGATCCCTGCCAACCAGAGTGAACGGAACTGAGTACAGTACGTTCTTGTAGACCACGTGCCCGTCCGTATGCACCTTGACCTCGCTCCACACGGCCAGCACCGGCGGCACGTCAGGCAGCGGCGTGAGCAGCGGGCGCTCGATGGCGAAGCGTGCAAGGGGCTGTTCGCGGGTCGTGCCGTGGTCGCGGGTGCCGGCCTGCTGCATCACCCAGTCGCGCAATTGCCGGTTGGCATCGGCCAGATCGCGGAACTCGCGCAGCGGCACGAAGGATCGTTTGACATATTTGACGCCGGATTCCACGATTCCTTTTTTTTGCGGGTCGCGCGGCGGACAGGCATCAATCCGGAAGCTGTATCCCTCGGCGAGCGAGGCATACGAGCGCTGTACCTCGGGGCTATACATGCAGGCCTTGATGATCGCGCACTTGGCGTTATCAATCGTCACCCGGCCAGGACAACCGCCAAACCATTCGAACGCGCGCCGGTGGCAGGCCAGCCACGTCTCAACTGTCTGGTCCAGCACGATCTCGGCATACTGATGCCGCGACCATGCCAGCGTCATGACGAAGAACCACGTCTTCAGCGGGATACCGGACTCGTGCGTCAGCACTGGCCCGGCGCCGAAATCAACCTGGGCGGCGTCCGCCGGCGGGAATTCCAGGATCGTCGTCGCCGTTACGCCGCGCTCGGCCTTCAGGTGCAGCAGAAAGCGCCGCACGGCCGAGTAACTGCCGCTGTAGCCGTGGTTGCGTTCGAGCGCGGCGAAGATCGTCGTGCCCTGTACCCCGGCATTGAACCAGCCGCGCACCAGATCGCGAAACGGTTCGAGCGTGGAGATGCAGCTACGTGGCACCTTCGGGTCGCGTCCGAAGATGCCCGCCAGCTCGGCGTCGTCTGGCAAGGGCCGCCCCGGATCGAGCCAGCCGTGGGTCAGCGCAACCTGCCGTACGGTCTTCAGTTTGCTGCGCCCCATCAGGTGCGCGCCGGCAATGTCGCGGTCGGAATCGCCCTGGCGCATGCGCACCAGAACCTGTCGATATTCGAACACTTCAAATCTCCTGTTACTCAATCGGCTCTCCGGGCAAAAAGCCTGAAGGTACCGGGTTGCGGAAATTCGAAATGCGTTTCGGGCTGGCGCCCGACAGAACACTGAGCCCGCTACGTGGCTCGATTACGCCGATCCTGCGGTGGCTCCAATACGCCGATCATCGAGTGGCCCGATTGCGCCGATCATGCACTGGCTCGACTACGCCGATCATCTGGTGGCTCCATTACGCCGATCCCGGAATGGCTCCAATACGCCGATCCGTGACA
>NZ_JABBGJ010000116.1 GCF_012927345.1 Paraburkholderia polaris | reverse complement strand
GCCTCGCCTTTACCGCACGCCTTCGGCCTTCGTTGCGCTTCACAGCATCTTGCGCGCCATCCACAGATTAGCCAGCGCGAACTGCGTTTCGATCTGAGCCGTGTTCTTCGCCAATCCTCGATACCGCGCCTTCAGATAGCCAAACTGACACTTCAGCACCCGAAACGGATGTTCCACCTTCGCTCTTACACCCGCTTTCAGTCGCTCGATCTCGTCGTAGATCCTGTCGAGCCGATTGCTCCTGTCCAGCTTTCGCCGCTTGCTCGGTCGCATCGCGACGTGCCACTGCACCGCTCCCGTTTCGCCTCGCTTCTCGATGCCCACATAGCCCGCATCAGAAACGCAATCTTTTCTTTCCCGTGCAACAGTTCATGCGCGACGGTGATGTCGTGAACGTTCGCCGGCGTGCACTTCACACTGTGCACCAGGCCCGACTCCACATCGACTCCGATGTCGGGTAGCGATGGCGCATTGCTGCGCCACCGCCCCCTTCTATGGGCAGTAATTTGTCAAGGTCGCTTACAAAGCGTCGATCAATTTCTTCCGCATCTTCTCCTTGCTAGAGCGTATGGCGGGTCAAGGGCAGGCGAAGGCTGGCGTAGCGAACCCTTGACACTGGGAAGAGGCGATATGCTGGCGTATGTTGGTGAGCGCGGGGGTGTTGCGCTCACCAACATACAGGCGCATTCCACGTCGCCCAGTAATTGCTGCAATCGAATCTACGTCCCTGCCTGAAGCCGGCCGTGGCGCTCGTGAGACGATCCAACGTTTCACAACCTTCTATCCGCTGGCGGTTCACCAGCCCTATCCTGCATGCGCGCTGCGCCGGAATCTTGTCCGGGTGACATGCCCCATCTAAGAATCGGTTGCGTCGGCAACCCAGGGGGCGGACGGGCATGTCCACTTCAACCATGGGAACAGTAAGTGATCCGATTGTCGCGGCATCACTATCGCCATGCAATACGATCTCAGACTGGTTTCATCTGTGCGCCCTCAGGAATAACGCCGTCCTTTAGGTAGCGCCATAGTGCAATCAGCAGTCGCCGTGCGACAGCGACGATGGCGATGCGCCACGCGCGGCGGTTCGGCCCCGTGCCCTGCGTGCGCCGGTTGAACCACTGTGTCAGTGCACTGTCGGGCTGGTAGCGCAGCCAGGTCCACGCCATCTCGACCAGCAGCGCGCGCACCCGCCGGTTGCCCTGTTGATGATCCCCTGGTCGACCTGGCTCTCGCCGCTGTCATAGGGCTGCGGCACCAGCCCGACGCACGCACCCACTTGGCGCCGGTTGCTGAACTCCCGCCAGAACAGTTCCAGCGCGAGGCGCGAGGCGCCCACTTCGCCAATCCCCTTCAGGCGCGCCAGGTCATCGCTTCGCTGGCGCGCGGGTGCCGGCAGGCTCGCCTGGCGCGTCTTCTCCAGCGCCGCGAGCTGCTGCTCCGCCAGCGCGAGCCGTTCGCACTCGCGCAGCAGGCGCTCACGCAGCTCGGGCGGCAACGGTGTGCCATCATGACACCGGACCTGGTCGCGGGCGAGGCGGCCGGCGAAGGCCTTGTGATTGACCTCATCCCAGCAGCCGAGCGTGGCCAGCAGCTTGCGCATCCGGTCGCGGTGCTGCAGCACTTCCTTCTGCAACTGGCCGCGATCGCGCATCAGCTGGCGTGATGCCTCGTCCTGTGGCGACGGCACGTGCACCACGTGCATGCGGTCGCGCTCGCCGCGTAGCCACGCGCGCAGATTGATCACCAGCTTGATGGCATCGAGCCGGTCAGTCTTCGCGCGCCGCTTGTGACGTTCGACCGGGATGCTGGCCGGATCGATGACGTAGCACTCGATGCCGTGCGCCTGCAGCGCGCGACAGATCCAGAACGCGTCCTGGCCAGCTTCGTAGCTGACGACGATGCGCACGCTGGCCGGCAGCGACCACTTCAGCTTCTGCTGTTCGATCACGTCAAGCACGGCCTGCAGGCGGGCGGCGGCCTGGGGCTGCGCGACCGTGTGCACGGCCGGCCGCTCGCGCTGACCATCGTGCAGCGCCACCTTCCACTTCCCGACGGCAAGTTCGAGCGACAGCGCCAGTATGAAGTCTTCAGCATGGGGTTCGGTAACGTGATTTGCGTCCATGATGCCCCTCCAATGAGCAAAGCCTTGGCCACGTCAATCTTACGACTCGGGCCTTGACGACTCTCACGCTACATAGGATCTAAGAACCGGACGTGCGAGTCGCCCCGCATCCGGCTCAAGCCACTCGGCAGCCCCATCGGATGGGACCGGGCAATCAACCATCGGTCGCGGTTCGACGACGGGCAAAGTAAGACGACCACGCAGGGTCAAAGGGATTTGCCTGACCACGTATCTTCACGTGCCGAACAATTGGAATCATCGTAGCTCGAAACAGTCGGATGACCCCGCGATTTTTGGTTCGCGCGGTAAACGCCCAGGTACGATGTCCCTCTACGTGGAAGTATTTGTGCTTCACCCAACCCGTGCCTTTCGTGGGATGCCGACGCATAGCCCATTTCCATAAGAGCTGCCAGATGTGAGCGTCTACCGACGTAAAATGAGACTTGGAAACCACATGACGGTGATACATGGCCCAACCCCGAATCACAGGGTTGAGTTGCAGAATCAGATTCGTCTGTGTGGCGCTCCTGTGCTGCCTCACGATCTCCCTGA
>NZ_JABBGJ010000115.1 GCF_012927345.1 Paraburkholderia polaris | reverse complement strand
AGGCATTGTTGCGTCTCCTTCTATGCGCCGGGCGCTGCGTACGCTGATGCCAGCCTTCGCTGCGGCGATCTCCTGCGAGTGATGTTTGCGTTTGGACATGTAGAGGCGAACCTGTTGGTCGGTAATGCGGGTTCCAGACATGTAGCTGATCGCTTTTTTATTCGATCAGCCATCGTAGAGCCCGGCCGACTCGGCGCCGCCGGTGATGCGTCGTCTTCGGCGGCTACGCCGCCTTCGACTCCTCATCACCGGCCAAAACCTTCGCCGCTACACCGGCCAACATGATTGTCGCCGTCCAGCGATATCCGAGATCGCCGCCAGATTTAATGCTATTAAGGCCAATCACGGTGGTGAATCGATCGTCTACTACGGGGGTGGCGGACAAGGGAACCATCTCGGAGGCACGTATGGCGATAGCACACTGAAAGCGCTCGGGGTCAAATACCGATCCAATGCGCTTGCGCAGGAAAAGACCGGCGAATTCTGGGTTCAGGGGAAAATGCTTGGCACAGGTGTTCACGCGGACTTTGAGCACTGCGAGGTCGCCGTATTCGTCGGCAAGAACCCATGGCAATCCCACGGATTCGCACGAGCGAGGGCAGTTCTTCGCGAGATCGCCAAAGACCCGGCGCGATCACTGGTTATCATCGACCCGCGTCGGAGCGAAACCGCCGATCTCGCTGATTTCCACCTGCAGATCAAGCCGGGAACGGACGCGTGGTGCCTGTCTGCGCTGGTAGCCATCATCGTGCAGGACGACCTGATTGCCCGCGAGTGGATTGCGGAGCACGCCACAGGCCTCGAAGCCGTCGAACACAAGTTCAGCCGAATTCCGATTTCGGAGTATGCGGAGCGCTGCGGCGTACCAGAGGGACAATTGCGCGCTGCGGCGCATCGTATCGCGCGTGCCAGCAGCGTCGCCATGATGGAAGACCTTGGCATGCAAATGTCTGTGCACTCTACTTTGGGCAGTTATTTGCAACGGTTGGTCTGGCTCTTAACGGGCAATTTTGCTCGCAAAGGTACGAACAACGCGCTCATCCCCCTAGTGGCGATTGATGCGGCAAGCAAGGGCAACTCGCTGGGCAAGGGTGACAAGGTCGAGAAACTGAGCCCGGTTGTCGGTGCCAAGATCATCACGGGCCTGGTACCGTGCAACGTCATTCCAGAGGAAATCCTCACTGACCATCCGAAACGTTACCGTGCGATGCTGGTTGAGAGCGGCAATCCCGTGCATTCGATGGCGGACAGCCAACGGTGGCGCGATGCGATGGACGCACTGGATCTAGTGGTGGTAATCGATGTCGCGATGACGGAGACCGCCCGTTTGGCACATTACATCCTGCCCGCGCCCAGTCAATATGAGAAGTATGAGGCCACCTACTTCAACATCGAGTTTCCGAACAACTACTTCCATCTTCGCCGTCCGGTGTTTGATGCGATGCCGGGAACGCTGCCTGAACCGGAAATCCACGCTCGCTTGACGGAAGCATTGGGAGCGCTCAAACCGGAAGATATCGAACCGCTGAAAGCGGCGGCCCAGCAGGGAAGAATGCAGTTCGCTCAGATGTTCTTCATGGCCGCAATGAGCAACCCGATCATAGCCAAGCTTGCACCCGTCGTCTTGTATCGCACCCTCGGACCGACACTGCCGGATGGTGCCGCCGCTGCAGCGGTGCTATGGGGAGCTTGCCACCTGTTTGTACAGGGCAACAAAGACGCGGCGGCCGCAGCAGGCTTTGTCGGTGACTCATTCACCGCTGGCGAGAAATTGTTTGAAGCGGTCTTGGAAAACGGCTCGGGATTTGTCTTCTCATCCTCCGACTACGAGCATAGCTGGAACCGCATCAAACTGCCGGATCATAAGGTCAACCTTGCTATCCCCGAAATGCTCACGGAAATGGAAAAACTCACCGAGCCGTTGCAGAGCCTAGCCGACTTTCCTTATATTCTTTCAGCGGGTGAACGACGGACTGACACCAGCAATACCATCATTCGAAACCCAGATGGATACAAGAAAGAGCGCCAGCTTGCGCTGCGGATGAGTCCGCATGATGCGGGGGCGCTTGACCTGAACGATGGTGAGCGTGCCATTCTAACCACCCGTAGGGGCAGCGCTACTGTGTCGATCCAGGTATCGGACATGATGCAGGCCGGGCATATTTCAATTCCCAATGGATTAGGCCTCGATTTTTCCGGAGCTGACGGCGACGTGCGCCGCGTTGGGGTTGCGCCGAACGAGCTCACATCTCTGGAAGACCGCGATTTTCTGGCCCACACCCCGTGGCACAAATATGTACCAGCCCGCGTCGAAAAAATTCCATGCACCAAACTGAGAAGCCGCGATGTCCAATTACAATACAGAGCGCGTGCTGAGGCTTCAACACTGGAATGACGCATTGTTCAGTTTTAAACTACGCGAGATGAGAGTCTGCGCTTCCGCAACAAACATTTTGTGGTTCTGGTGCAAATAGATGGGGTAAACGAGACGCCCCCAATAAATAAGGATACCTTATCGATTAAACAGGACATAATTCCAGACGGCGGGCGCAGCGGTTTCCTTGAGCCGGAGAGCGGAGAGGTCGAACTGACCCTTCCGAATTCGATGTGTCAATTCGATGCCTGATATCGTGGTCGCAGCGCTCCTGAACCGTTTGAATCCGAGCATCACGTTCGTTCTGGACTTGATGTTTCGATGGTCCTGTTCGATCAGCTTGTTCAGGTACTTCGAAGACCGGACCTTCGTGTCCTCAGG
>NZ_JABBGJ010000114.1 GCF_012927345.1 Paraburkholderia polaris | reverse complement strand
GTTTCGATCTGAGCCGTGTTCTTCGCCAATCCTCGATACCGCGCCTTCAGATAGCCAAACTGACACTTCAGCACCCGAAACGGATGTTCCACCTTCGCTCTTACACCCGCTTTCAGTCGCTCGATCTCGTCGTAGATCCTGTCGAGCCGATTGCTCCTGTCCAGCTTTCGCCGCTTGCTCGGTCGCATCGCGACGTGCCACTGCACCGCTCCCGTTTCGCCTCGCTTCTCGATGCCCACATAGCCCGCATCAGCAAACGCAATCTTTTCTTTCCCGTGCAACAGTTCATGCGCGACGGTAATGTCGTGAACGTTCGCCGGCGTGCACTTCACACTGTGCACCAGGCCCGACTCCACATCGACTCCGATGTCGGGTAGCGGTGGTGCATTGCTGCGCCACCGCCCCCTAAGAACCGGACGTGCGAGTCGCCCCGCATCCGGCTCAAGCCATTCGGCAGCCCCATCGGATGGGACCGGGCAATCAACCATCGGTCGCGGTTCGACGACGGGCAAAGTAAGGCGACCACGCAGGGTCAAACGGATTTGCCTGACCACGTATCTTCACGTGCCGAACAATTGGAATCATCGTAGCTCGAAACAGTCGGATGACCCCGCGATCTTTGGTTCGCGCGGTAAACGCCCAGGTACGATGTCCCTCTACGTGGAAGTATTTGTGCTTCACCCAACCCGTGCCTTTCGTGGGATGCCGACGCATAGCCCATTTCCATAAGAGCTGCCAGATGTGAGCGTCTATCGACGTAAAATGAGACTTGGAAACCACATGACGGTGATACATGGCCCAACCCCGAATCACGGGGTTGAGTTGCAGAATCAGATTCGTCTGCGTGGCGCTCCTGTGCTGCCTCACGATTTCCCTAACCTTCTCCAGAAGTGCCTTCACACTTTTGCTTGCTGGTTTGATAAGCAGCTTATCCGCGTACTTGCGGACATTCTGCCCGAGGAAGTCGAACCCATCGGCAATGTGAGTGACTCTGGTTTTCTCTTCTGAGAGTTCCAGCCCCCGAACGGCCAGAAATTGCCTGACCGCAGGGAGTACGTTCTGCTCCAGAATATCTTTCGAGACTCCGGTCACAACGAAGTCGTCCGCATACCTGTTGACGTTGACTTTGAACTTTCGGCACGCGCGTGGCGTCGGCCCTACGCTGGCATCTACTGCCGCTTCAAGTCCGTCCAACGTCATGTTCGCGATGACGGGTGAGATGATGCCCCCTTGCGGAGTTCCCGCCTCGGTCGCGAACAGGGTACCTTTATCGATAAATCCGGCCTTAAGCCATCGCCGCAGGACCTCCTTATCCATTGGTATATGTTTGAGGATCCAGTCGTGGCTAAAATTATCGAAACAGCCACGGATGTCGCCCTCTAAAACCCACTCTGGTGACTTGCGCTTAGCCAGCGTGGTAAAACAATATTCAATGGCGTCGGCAGTCGAACGTTTGGGGCGAAACCCGTACGAGTTTGGATCCGCCAGGCTTTCCGCAATGGGCTCCAAGGCGAGCTTCCATAGCGCCTGCATTGATCTGCATAGCATGCGGGGAATTCCTAGCGGACGGTTCTTGCCGTTGCTCTTGGGGATGTAGATACGTCGAAGCGGCAACGCTCGGTAACTGCGGTGTTGCATCGCCTCCACCCCTTTCCATTTGGCCGCCGGAGTTGGCCAAGTCTTGCCGTCAACGCCCGGCGTTCTCTTGCCGCGATTCTCTGTCACTCGTTTCACGGCTAGCATTTTGCCGCTATGCGAGCGGGTCAGCAGACGCTGCAGGGCACTTACTTTGCCCCATCTGCCTTCCTTGGTTGCCTGGGCGATACGCGCCTGGAGTCGTTTCACCTCATCTGTGATGCGAGGCCAATCAGCCTGAAGCCACATCTCAGCGGGGCGCGAGGACGCACCAGCATCGATCGCCTCTGCTTGTGCAGCGCCACCGATTGCCGTCATCTGCCTTCCCTCGTATAACGATTAATCAAGTTCTCTCGCCATGAATGACCACGCGGAAGTCTGCCCGCTTTCGCGTCCGACCATGCAGCAGCCGGTATCCTCCCCATTACAGGAAGGCGTTCGCTTTTTCCGCAATCCCTTACCCGCAGTGCCAACAGCGTTCCTTGCGGTTCGCCTGCCGTTGCCGGCGGCACTACGGGCTTATCCTGTTCCGCATGAATTTCAGAGCGGGACGGACCCCTCCTATCCGCCGGCGGCGCAATGTCCATGCTGACCCAGCACACAGAGGCCAGACCTTGCCGCGCGCCATTTTGGCTCAAGCCTGTCAGCACATTTGGCTTGTCAATGATGACGACGTTTAATAGAGGTTCACGTATGTTGGTCGTTACCGCTCGTTCCTAGTCCCTCACCGCACTTGTGCTGGCAGATTCCGCTTTCCCTCACGGGTCCGCGTACCGATACAGATCGGTGGTTACATTGTCCCCGGAGCTTCACACCGAGCCTGCCTCCCTTTTGCGTCTGGCTCATCTCGGGGTCTCGCGTGCCAGCTTTCTTCGTCGAACTGGGCGCTGAGATCAGTGTCGCGTCGACCGCCGAGCCCACCTTGAGCATCAGGCCCTTCGCCTGCAGGATCTCATTGACCGCCGCCAGCATCCCGACGGACAGTTCATGAGCTTCAAGCAGGTGCCGGAAGCGCAAGATCGTGCTTTCATCGGGCAGCCGCGTCATGCCAGCGTCCAGCAGCGCGAACTCCCGGTACAGCGGAATGTCATGCAGCGCCTCTTCCATCGCCGGGTCCGAGAGACTGAACCACTGCTGAAGGAAGTGAATACGCAGCATCGTCGCGATCGGAAACGGCGGCCGGCCAGTCTTGCCCTTAGGATAGTGCGGCTCGATGAGCGCAATCAGTTTCTGCCACGGCACTACGCGTGTCATCTCATCGAGAAACTCGCGCTTGCGCGTGCGCTTCGTTGACAGATTCAAGCCGAGATCCATTTGCGTCATCACGTCGCTCCTTGAATTCTCCTGCTCCCAGGATAGTCCA
>NZ_JABBGJ010000113.1 GCF_012927345.1 Paraburkholderia polaris | reverse complement strand
CATGCGCACCAGAACCTGTCGATATTCGAACACTTCAAATCTCCTGTTACTCAATCGGCTCTCCGGGCAAAAAGCCTGAAGGTACCGGGTTGCGGAAATTCGAAATGCGTTTCGGGCTGGCGCCCGACAGAACACTGAGCCCGCTACGTGGCTCGATTACGCCGATCCTGCGGTGGCTCCAATACGCCGATCATCGAGTGGCCCGATTGCGCCGATCATGCACTGGCTCGACTACGCCGATCATCTGGTGGCTCCATTACGCCGATCCCGGAATGGCTCCAATACGCCGATCCGTGACAGCGTTCCCGCATGACGGCTGGCGCATCGACTCCGGCGATGACCGGTACCGGTGCGTCGACTGCACGGTTCACGACTGTGCCGGGTGCACCGAACGAACTGTCAACCCGCTCGAGTGCGCGTGAAAGCTTCTCGAGCAAAGACACGGCGCCATCGGCCGCGACAACAAGCTCCCTTCGGGCGACCTGCGGATTTCCGCGACGGCTTCCTTGAGACGCTGGATCGGCAGCGCAGATTTCCGGCCAGACGCACCGCGTCGGAACCGGGCCAGGAAAGTCCACCTGTGAGCGGTTGGACGGGGCACCATCTTCAGGCATGCCGTGTCAGCGCGTCTTCATATAGGCAGCGTACAGGCCGACATGCAGATCGCGCAGCGCCTTGCGACGCTCCACGAGTTCATGCTGGTTACCCTGACGCTCAAGGCTCAGGATCTGCAGCAGCAGCCGCGTCGCCCGCTCCGGCGCCGTCTGGCGCGACGGCTGCGCTTCACGCAGCAGCGGCGCCAGTCCTGGCTTTTCGATCAACACCCACGCGGGGAACCACGCGAGGTCAGCTGTCTGGCCTGCACCCTCGAAATTCGCGTCGAACTTTCTGCGCAACGTGTCGATTGACGCGTCGGCGAGCCGGTGCAGCAGACCAGCCAGGCGGCCAGGTGACAGCCACGCCAGTTCAGTGAGCAAGGGCAACGCGGCCTCCAGACCATCCGCGCGATGTCGCACCTCTGCCATCCACATCAGCGGCGCCGGGATCCGGCGCCACGACTCGATCCGCTCGACGGCCCGTCTTGCCTCATCCCAGTCGCCCGCGCGCAGCCAGAGCGGCGCCGCGTGAAGGTCACTGACGTCTGCGCGAAACGGCAGGGCCGCGGCCTGCTGCGCAACCGTCCGCCAGCATGACGCCACCCACGCCCGTCCGGGCGCGTCGCCCAGTAACCGCCGCGCCGCCGGTTCAACCTCATCATTGAGGCGGCCACAGGCGGTAGCCAGCGCCGGATGATCGGCGAACGGCGTGGCGACATCGCTGTCGAGCACATCGATCAATGTCGCCAGGCCGCCCAAGGTGTCGTCATCGGGGAATTCGCCTGCGAGTCTCTGCCAGGCCTGCCGGGCAGAGACCGCCTCGCGCCGGTGGAGGGCGTCGAGCACATCGTTGCGAAGCATGACGTCGCGGCTGTCGGCGAAGATGTCGAGCTGCATGGTGATGAGCGTCAGAAGAGTTGATCGTTCAGACCGGCCAGATTAGCCCATTTCACCACGCTGCGGAACGACCGGCCATTGACGTCGACCGATTCGATCACCGCGCGTTGCCCGCTCGCTTCAGCGATCACGCGCACGATGCGATCGCGATACCGCATCAGCGCGCCGATCGGTGGACAGACGGCCTTCTTCCTTTTCCGGGCGGTCGGGTTCATGCACTTATCCCGCCTTCTTCGCCGATGCCGCCTTGCGGGTCGCACGAGGCTGCTTGCGGGCGGGTACCGTGACAGCCCCACCCTTGCGACCTGAGCGGCGCGGGACGACCGCCCCCGTCATCTGCTGTCGCAGCAACCCGAGCTCACGGGCATAGCCGGCGCTGGCGTCGCGCACAGCCACCAGACTGCCCTCGAGGACGCCAGCCTGGTGCCGCGCATCGGCAAGTTGTGCCTGCACGGCCTGCAGCTCACTGCGGTGGCGTGCCTCGCCCTGCTCCGTGCGGCGCGTCGCGGCGTCGAGTTCCTTCTGGAGTCGCGCGCTGGCAACCCGCTCACGCTCGATCTCGAGCAGCGCCCGCTTCTCGGTCGCCCGTAGTCGCTCTTCCGCCAGTCCGGCGCTGGCCCGCAACTTCTCGAGCTCCTCCGAGAAATCCGCCCGCGCCTGCGCAAGTGCCCGGTCGCGCGCGGCGTTTTCGTCCTGCAGCCGGGTGATTTCCGCTTCGAGTGCACGACGCGTGGCCTCACTTGCGGCCTGCCCCTGCTCGAGTTCCTGGATCCGGACCTGGGCGGCGAGCAGCGCGCTGGTGCGCTGATCGAGCGCAGTTTCGGTCCGGCCCAGTTTGCCTTCCATCGACGTGACGGCATTCTGCGCGACGACCTTCTCCGCCTCGGCTTCGACCCGCAACGCCTCCAGTGCCATCTGCGCCGATGCGGTCGAACGCGTCCACAGCGTCGCGACCAGTTCGCCGGCGGCGGCCTGCAGGTCGGCTGGCAGGTCCGGGTGGTCGATCCGCACGCGGCTCTTCTCGCGCAACTCCGCCCAGAACTCGCCGAGCACGGCCGTGGGCGTGCCCATGCTGCCACGCCGGACCAGCTGGTACAGGCGGTTTGCGGTCGGCGTGATGCCGTAACGGAAGAACAGCAGCGCGCAGACCTCGCGGTACAGCTCGCGGGTTTTCGGATGCGCGGCTTTCAGCCGTTCGATGTCCGCGGTCACAGCGGCATCAGCGGAGGGAGCGATGTCCATGGGTGAAGGTGGCCAGTTCTAGGCACTGTCACGTTGCAGAGATGGTCGAGTAAGATCGGGTGATGAAGAATGCAAAATCGCTTTACCACGGACATCGCTTTCCGGCGGTGGTGATCAGTTGCGCGGTACGCTGGTATTGATATGACTTTGCGTGTCAATCGCGAAATTGGTTTCCAGGTTGCATCGACGCATGAATTTCCTGAGGGCGGCGCAGCAGTAAGTCTCGACGGTGGATCACACTTCTGACATCCGCGGGTTGGATACCGCATTACAGAGGTCCGCCTCATGAGCCTGCCGCTAACTTCCGCCGCAAGTTGGTGATGCCCGTTGCGTAATACCATCGCGGGTTGCTCGGATGCCGGGCTGCGCCGCCTTCAGGAAACTCCTTCCGTTGTTCGGGAAATCACACACAGGCCGCGGGCGGTTTGCTGCGAGGTATTGCAAGCGCCATGGCCAGTCGACTGATGTCCCAGATGAACGCCGCCAGTTCGCGGGCAATAGCCACGACCGTGATGTTGATGGGCTTGCCTCGCGCGGTCA
>NZ_JABBGJ010000112.1 GCF_012927345.1 Paraburkholderia polaris | reverse complement strand
ACCAACGTGCCGAGCATTTACGTGTATGGCGGCACGATCCGTCCGGGCAACTGGAAAGGCACCGACCTGACCATCGTGTCGTCGTTCGAAGCCGTGGGCGAGTTCACGGCCGGCCGGATGTCGCAGGAAGATTTCGACGGGATCGAAAAGAACGCATGCCCGTCCACGGGTTCGTGCGGCGGCATGTACACCGCCAACACCATGAGCTCGTCGTTCGAAGCACTGGGCATGTCGCTGCTGTATTCGTCGACGATGGCGAACCCCGACCAGGAAAAGGTCGACTCGGCAGCCGAATCGGCCCGCGTGCTGGTCGAAGCGGTCAGGAAAGATCTGAAGCCGCGCGACATCGTCACCAAAAAATCGATCGAAAACGCGGTGGCTGTGCTCATGGCCACGGGTGGCTCGACCAATGCGGTGCTGCACTTCCTCGCCATCGCGCACGCGGCGGAAGTGGAATGGACCATCGAAGACTTCGAGCGCATGCGCAAGAAGGTGCCGGTGATCTGCAACCTGAAGCCGTCGGGTCAGTTCGTCGCGACAGATCTGCATAAGGCGGGCGGCATTCCGCAAGTCATGAAGATTCTGCTCGACGCAGGTCTGCTGCACGGCGATTGCATCACGATCACTGGCAAGACGATCGTTGAAGAACTGAAAGACGTGCCGGGCAAGCCGCGCGCCGACCAGCAGGTGATCTTCCCGATCGAGCAGGCGCTGTACAAGGAGGGCCACCTGGCGATCCTGAAGGGCAACCTGGCCGTTGACGGCGCGGTCGCGAAGATTACCGGACTGAAGAACCCGGTCATCACCGGTCCGGCCCGGGTGTTCGACGACGAGCAAAGTGCGCTGGAAGCGATTCTGGCCGACAAGATCGTCGCCGGTGACGTGGTCGTGTTGCGTTACCTCGGCCCGAAGGGTGGCCCTGGCATGCCGGAAATGCTCGCGCCGACGTCGGCAATCATTGGCAAGGGGCTGGGCGAAAGCGTCGGCCTCATCACCGACGGGCGCTTTTCCGGCGCTACGTGGGGCATGGTGGTCGGTCACGTCGCGCCGGAAGCGTTCGTGGGCGGCACGATCGCGTTCGTGCAGGAAGGCGATTCGATCACGATCGACGCACACAAGCTGCTCCTGCAACTGAACATCGACGACGCCGAACTGCAACGCCGCCGCGCGGCATGGCAGCAACCGAAGCCGCGTTACACGCGCGGCGTGCTGGCCAAATACGCGGCGCTAGCGGCGCCGGCCCAGCGGGGCGCAACGAGCGGTTAGGCCGTCCGCGATGAGCCCGGTGGCCATGCGCGTCAGTGAGAGATCTGTTTTGAAGGGGTGAGCGGTGGCAAGACACGAGCTGGATGAAATCGACGTCAGAATTCTCGAGGAATTGCAGCGTGACGGTTGCTTGACGAACGTCGAGCTTGCTTCGCGGGTCAACCTGTCGCCGTCACCGTGCCTCGCACGGGTGAGGGCGCTGGAGGCGCGCGGCGTGATAAAGCAGCGCGTCACGTTGCTGAGCGCGGAGCAGCTTGGACTGAACGTGAACGTGTTTATCCAGATTTCGCTCGACAAACAGGTACGCGATTCGCTCGACACGTTCGAGCGTGCGATCCGATGTTTGCCCAACGTCATGGAGTGTTACCTGATGTCCGGCGACGCGGACTACCTCATTCGCGTCCTCGTCCGTGATGTTCAAGCGCTCGAGCGGCTCATCGTGGATCAATTGACGCGCATCCCAGCCGTATCAAATATCCGCTCGAGCTTCGCGCTCAAGCAGGTGATGTATGGCACAGCACTACCCGTCACGTCCCGGCGGTAGTCCCTGCTGTTTTGGGGCGTACGGCGCGCGCTCTGAGCAACCACCCATTTTGGCACTCTGCTGTCGCTCTGGGCGGCGCGTACCGAGTCGAGTGTAGGGCAAGCTGTAGAACCTTTACCGCAATGTTCCAAAGGCTCGCTGTGCGCCTGGAAACGTTCGTCTGGGAGTCGGAACGTCGAATGTCTCGTTTGGGTCGGGCGCGCCTGCATCGAAGTCAGCAGGAGATCTTCGACGTTGCGCCAAGCGGACGACCGGTTTTGAGCAGTGAGCGGGCATACCAGCGCCGATGGGCGAACGACCGCAATGGCCGAACTGCTGTCGCTAGGAAGTCAGCTTGGATGACCGAACCATTCCGTTACCTGCCGTGAACCCCTGACAGCGCGACCGGCGGCAGTGGGTCCGGCTACAGCCGGTCGGCGTACGAAAGCAAGGTCTCGACGTGATAAGCCGGATTGACTCGGTAGCGCGGCCTCTCCGGACGCACTCCTAGAATGTCTATCCGTGCGTGTGTGCTGGCGCTCCATCCAGCGCAAGCACACCTCCTGCGGCCTTGTCCGTTTTGCGTTTTGCGGGGATGGACATGTTGGTTTTCTGCAAGCCACTGAATTTACTGGATTATTCAGTGTCCATTTGCCTTTGACTTTTCCGTAATCCATGGCGACACGGGGAGTACCTTGAGCTCGCTTATTTGCTGCGTCCTAACTGGTTCGCTGCCATGGACCTTTGCTGCGAAAATGAAGCAACAAACGGTGGTATCGACACCGACTGGCGCATCCGCGCGACCGCCACGATGCTCGAAGGAATGCTAGACATTATCGAAGCGTGGCAGGAGGAGTACGCGAAGGATGTCAGCGTGACAACCGTAGCGAATGACCTCAAGCCGCCTGTAGCGGTTTGTCAGGGGGGGGGTACTGGATGATTATCTGAAAAGCCTGGACCTGACGATGGAAGTATGGAACAGGCACGCGTGGTTGGCGCCGCCGGCTTTAATGGGTTTGGGGTCGACGTGTAGGCGTGATCTCCATCACCCCAAACTCGGGCTTTTCGCGATCCTCGACGGCCTTGACGGGCGCTTGCCAGCAGGTATGAAGCTTCACTGCTTCGGCGTAAAAGGTGCGGCGCTTGAGCGCGTCAAGATGTACCCATTCGAGGCTGGGACCGACTCAATGGCTTTTGACGTAACCGCGCGGCGCAATGCGTTCGCGGCCGGCATCTCCAACACGATGGAGCATCGTTCGACGGTGATGACGAACTGGATGCAGGCGGCGGAAGCTCGCATGCGTCCACAACCCGGCGACCAGTTTCGCCTGACGTTCTAGGCTACGTAAGTAGCTTCTTTCCCTAGCGGGGCATCCCCCGCTAGGGATGCTCCTCTTCTATTCTTGAGGAACAGAAATCATGAGTAAGCAAATCACTGCGACTGAGCTGGCAGCAATCGTCACGAAGCTTTTGACCGGCGAATCAGGTGAAGTCGACGGTTTCGAATCGTTCCAGAGTTTCATGACCGATATTGCCAAGGTGGTCTGCGATCACTGTGGCGGCGAGGTCCGAACCGATGCCGCGCCGTTGGAGAGTGCGTGGATCGTCGTCATTCACGGCGACGACCGGCTCCCGGACGCGTTCGGTGGTATCTGGCGCGAAGACGACCCAAAGGCGCTGTTCGAGCAGGAAACCGTCGTCGCGCTTGGCCCGGCAGCGATCCCGACGGGCGTGAGCACATGCAGCACGTTTGCGACGGATGGGTATCGCGATG
>NZ_JABBGJ010000111.1 GCF_012927345.1 Paraburkholderia polaris | reverse complement strand
GCTCACGCCTATCCCGAAGCCGAGATCAACGACCGTTGAAGCTTCTCGGATCGATCCGCACACTTAAACGGTTTGTCACCGAGCTGACGCCGTCGACGCTCCCCGCTACCTGGGCCGCCTGCCCAACGAGTGCCGCAGACGGCACGCTCCCGACCAGCGTAACGGCGCCGTCTCTCGCGCGTACGCTTATATTGGTCAGCACCATTCCCGATGTCTTCGCCAGTGCCCGCCGGACGCGTTTCGCGAGTGCCCTGTCCATTGCCTTCGATGCCTTCGATGCCGAGGCGGCCGCACCAGTAACAGACTGCGCAGCCGGCGCCGAAGCGGTTGTGCCTGCCGGCTGTGCGTAAGCCGGCGTGACGACGATTGCCGCAAATAGAATTCCGGTTACTGCTAAGACACGCATACCTTTCATGTTGTCGCCCTTGTCCTATGTTTATTTCGTCGCCGCAGCGTTGAAAAAGCAGGTTGCCGAATTACTTCGCGCGTAAGACGCTGGCGTGAAGTCAGCCGTAGGATCGCCAGAAAGAAGGCGAAACACAAGGAACTAGTTTTGGGGGCTATAGATTTCCGTTATGGCGTGCCGCATCGCGGCTTAGCGCGGGTATCATGGCCGCTTCGCGGCCGATGCCTGCTGACGGCCGCATTGAGCATTTGCACGAATTCGCTGGCCGCAGACGTCAGCAGATCCTCGTCCTGATAGACGAGCAGGACATTCAGGTCCGGCATCGGCACATCCAGCGCGAGCTGCGTCATCCGCCCCGCGCGAAAGAGCAGTTCGAGCACTTCGAGGCCCGTTTCTGCCCAATGCGTCACGACACTTAGGCGCGATGCGAGCTCAAGATACAGTGCAATCGACGAACACCGCAGGATCCGGGTCGGCGTCGGCAGATTGAACTCAGAAAACAGCGTTGAAATGTAGCCGTGGGGATCGTCGGCTCCATCGAGAGCCAACCATTCGACTTTGTCCAGCTCCTGCAGCGAGATCTTCGGATTCTCGTGTTTTCCGCCGACAGCGAGCAAGGTCTTCAGACTATAAAGCTTCGACCACTTCAAGCCACCAGGCTCGGCCTCGCCATATTGCGACACGATGCCGAGGTCCAGGGTCCCGTCGCGAAGACCCTCTGCAATCTGGGCCGGCCGCAACTCGAGCAGGTGCAGTTCGACCGACGGCCGTTGCTGCCGGAACACACTGACCGCATCGGCGAGCGCCGCGCCCGCCGCCGGTGGCGTCAGGCCGATCGAGACACGTCCGCCGAGTTCGCCGCGCAGCGAATCGATTTCTTCCCGGATCTTGTCGACCTCCTTCTGGATCGCTCGCGAGCGCTTCGCAATCATGGCGCCGTACGGCGTGAGCGTAGCGCCCCTGGCCGAGCGCACGAGCAGCGGCACGCCGACTTCACGCTCAAGCTCCCGTATCGACTTGCTGAGCGCCGGCTGGGTCAGGTGCATCAGGCGGGCGGCTTCCTGAATGCTGCCGGCCTTCGCAACCGCGACCAACGCTCTTAACTGATTCAGTTTCATGGAGGTTCATGCCCGCTCGGGGCGAGTGATGGCATAACCAAATTCTATACCCCAAACAACAATTCGTTTGCGTGGTTACTTATGGCTGGTGATGCTCCGACGGATGCTGTGAAAGTCGTTACATGTACCACACAACCAGAGGAATCAACCAACCATGCGCACGACCCAGATTGCCTCCTGCGCGCCGGCCGCCGTCAACCCGAAGGTTGCACCCGGACTTCGCAAGGTGATATTGGCGACTTCGCTGGGCAACGGCCTCGAAATCTTCGATTTCACCGTGTTCAGCTTCTTCGCCGCCATGATCGGTGCCCAGTTCTTTCCGGCGGCCGATCCGATCACTTCGCTACTGATGGCGGTGGGCACCTTTGGTGTCGGCTTTTTCACGCGGCCGCTCGGCGCGATGGTGATCGGAGCCTACGCGGACCGCGTCGGGCGCCGTGCGGCGATGACAATGACCATCTGGCTGATGGCGCTGGGCACCGCTGCTATCGGCCTCTGTCCGCCCTTTGCAACGCTCGGCATCGCGGCACCCCTGATTGTCATTGCAGGCCGCCTGCTGCAGGGTTTCGCGGCCGGTGGCGAGGTCGGCGCCTCCAGCACGTACCTGATGGAGGCTGGTCCGGCGTCTCGCCGGGGATTTCTGGTGAGCTGGCAACCGGCCAGCCAGGGCGCGGCAGCGCTGCTAGGTGCATTGCTGGGCGTCGTGCTGACACGGACCCTGACGCCGGTCGATCTCGCGACCTGGGGCTGGCGCGTCCCGTTCCTCCTTGGTCTGCTGGTGGCGCCGGTCGGTCTCTACGTGCGCCGGCAACTTCACGAAACACCGGTCGCCGCCGCAACGGCAGGATTCGCTCGTACGCCGCTCGGCGAGCTCTGTCGAGAGCACGGCAAGACGATCGTGCTGGCAACACTGATGTTGATGGGCAGCACGGTGCCTACCTACGTCATCGTGTATTACATGCCGAGCTATCTGACCCGCGTCATGCACATGCCACCGACCACCGGCTATCTGTCAGCCACGCTGTCGGCGTTACTGTTGCTCATCATCTCGCCGCTATCCGGGCTACTCGCGGACCGCTTGACACGTCGCAAGCCACTGGTGCTGTTCACGTCCGGATGCACCATGCTCCTCGCCCTGCCGGTGTTCCAGATGATCACCCATGCGCACTCCGCCTTGCCCGTCCTCTGCGCGGTCGGCTTGATCAGTGCATTGATGGCGCTCGGTGCAGGCGCTGGCATGCTGCTTCTGCTCGAAGCGTTTCCTGCCCGCGTGCGGGCCAGTGGCCTGGCGATTCCCTACGCGCTCGGAGTGACGTTGTTCGGAGGCACAGCGCAATTCGTCGTGACATGGCTCATCAGGACAACTGGCAATCCGATGTCCGCGGCATGGTATGTCGCGCTGTCGTGCCTGGTCAGCTTCTGCGCGCTTGTGCTGTTCAAGGAGCGGCGCACCGAGCCTTGAGATAGCGCGGCCTTCCATTTCTTCCCCATCAGTCATCTACCGGAGTAGCTGACCTCGACCCTTTCCGGGTCGAGTGGCTCCTCACGCCTTACAGCTTTCCAACTAACGACCCAGGGGGGTCCATTGAAACATAGACATTCAGGCAAACCTCGGATTTGCGCGATGGCTGCGGCACTGCTTTTCGCACATGGCATGGCGCACGCAGATGGCGTCTTTCAGGACCTGCTTCCCGGGTTTAATCCGGGCACGTTCCCGCGCGGCGGATCCATGTTCACGATCTATGGTTCCGTCGACGAGTATTTCGATCACCTGAATTCCGGTGGCCAGTCAGTCAACCGGATTTTGAGCGGTGGCACCTGGACCTCGAAACTCGGCTTCTATGGACAGGAAGATCTGGGCGGCGGAACCATTGCGGCATTCGATCTGGAGGCCGGTTTCAATGCCAACGACGGAACCTTCGGACAAACGGGCACGCTCTTTAACCGCCAGTCCACGGTGTCCCTGTCGAACCCGGCGTGGGGAACGTTGTCGCTAGGTAAGCAATTCGGGGCCGAACTGCAGATGTTCGTCGACCCATTCCTTCTTAACGCCAAAATATCACCGTTGGCCTATTTCAGCGTGGCGTCCGACCTGGGCAAAGGCGCGAGCTACGTGGAAGCTCGGGTGAACAATTCCGCCATGTATTCGTCGCCGACCTTTGCAGGCTTCAGCACGCAATTGCTGTATGCCCTGAAGTCAGATCAGAGCCAAGGGCCGGCCACCCAGAACCGAGGCCTGAACGTCACGTATCATCCGCTCACGGGCGGTCAGAACCTGTATCTCGTCGGCAGTTACAACCAGACCTGGTGCGATCCGGGCGCGGGTACCTGCACCGATCCTACCGTGCGGACCGACGAATACGGCGCGGCTATGGTCTACGATATGGGCCGTTATGTATTCTCGGGTTCGTATCAGTTGATCGATCCGAAGGAAGGCGGTGACTATCTCGCCAGCGTCTACTCGCTCGGTGCGGCCGCGACGTTTGGCCGCAATCTGGTGCGTGCATCGGTTGTATACCGGCACACGACGCAGGATGGGAATCACGCTACCGGCGCCACGCTGGGAGAAGACTATTTTCTCTCGAAGCGGACTGCACTCTATGTACGCGGCAGTTTGATCAAGAACGGACCGCAATCGGCGATGACGATCGATTATGCGGCTGGCTCGCCTGTACCGAAACCCGGCGTGACGGTAACCGACCTCGCCGTGGGTATTTACCACAACTTCTAGACATCGCAGCCGGAAGCGGTGCAATAAAAACAGGGCGTCGGACAAAACATCCAACGCCCTATTTATTTAGGTAACCAAATTGTTTTTCGTATTTATTTAAGACTCATTTGGCAGAACGCCCCGCATCAGCACTCGACAACATTCAACGCCAGCCCACCACGCGAGGTCTCCTTGTATTTCGTCTTCATATCAAGGCCGGTCTGCCACATCGTACGGATG
>NZ_JABBGJ010000110.1 GCF_012927345.1 Paraburkholderia polaris | reverse complement strand
GAACGCCGAGCGCGAGACGCCCATCAAGGTCCGTCAGATCAAATATTTGAACAACATCGTGGAGCAGGACCATCGAGCCATCAAACGCCGAACCCGACCGATGCTCGGGTTCAAGGATTTCAACTGCGCGCGCGTCATTCTGAGTGGCATCGAATTGATGCACATGATCAAGAAGGGACAGGTGAAATGTTCGGGCAGAACTTCGCTGTCTGCCGCCCAGCAATTTTACTCGTTGGTTTCGTAAGCCATCCTTCGCATATCACCTTTGCTTGACCCGCTTTCCTTACAGCGACAGAACCCTCGCCGGCGATGGTAAGCAGCCCCTTGTCGATGGAAATATCCAGCTTTGACGCATCGATGCCGGGCGCAAACGCGACGATTTCAATCGTGTCGTCGGTCGTCCCGATGTTGATGGGTGGGAAGGTCCCGAGCCGGCTTGAGCGAAGGCTGGATGGGAATCCGCCAAACACAGTGGACATCTGCCGTTGCAGACGGTCCAGTTCGCTGAAGAGTTCGGTGCCAAAGTAAAGGTCACTCATGGTCGCTTTCTCCTCTGGTGGCGGGGAGACGAACCGGCGTAAGCGCTCCAGTCCGTTCGCCCCAGCCGCAGACAAACAAGGTTGAAACACGCAGCACCCGCGACAACTCGCGCGCAACTGCCTGAGCGCTATGAAAATAGGATGCGCAAAATAATTTTCAAGCCCTTGCCCGAAGAATTTTTCGCTCTTGAAAAGCTGGCGTCCGCCCCTACTATCCGCGCAATAATTTCCCCGAGGAGAACTCCGTGGAATTCGAAACAGAGTGGCTAAGTATCGGTAAGCATCGGTTGAGGTTGCGCTCGACGAAAGGCTTTCCGACTGAAGTGATGCATCAGCTTGCCAGCGTTGTGAGACTGGCCGTTGATAGCAACATGAGCGCGCGAGCCCGCATCGTCGAAATCGTTCTCCGGAAGGAACAAAGTTACACATATCCATCGGGACTACGCTTGCGGAAGACCGCATTTGTGCACCGCAACTCAAGAGCGCAATCTCAACTGTAATGGGATTGCTACCGGACCAGGTGAACGTCCTGGTCCAGACGGTCACGCAGGAAGAGGTGGACCTGCATTTCGGCGTGTATGAACGGATGCTGGCCGAGAAGCTCGGCGTCGTGCCGCCAATCCAGTGATGGTGCTACCTGGCGTGCGCCAGGCACCAGTGCGCGCGTGGTAGCGACGCAAGCTAGCGGACAGGGGGCAGGCGGCCGTCGGTACGAGATTTTGAGAAAGGGTCTGCCCGTGATGTCTGGTCACATTCTGGTCGCACATCGACCTCGTGAAGGACCACCGCGTTCCTTGCTTGCGTGGGTACGTTCTTTGCGCAGTGCAAAACGCACGATGTCACTTCGGGAGACTCGTATGGATGAGACTCTTCGGCTGTTTCCTCTTCGATTTGAGCATGGCCATGGTCAATAACGCGGCTGCTGCTGGCTGCACGGAGGGAGCGGTTGTCGGAGGCGTTGCCGGGCAAGTTGCGGGAAAGCATGGTGTGGCTGGGGCCGCCGCCGGATGTGCCGTAGGGCACCATGAGGCTGCGAAAAAAGCGAAGGCCGCAAGTCAGGCCGGCTCGGCGAGCGCATCCGCCGGTAAATAGCGGTTGTTAAAGCGTATCTCGCTCGTCGCCCGAATCACGCACCCCGGTAACATCGGGAGGCCGACTTGCCGCGAGCGCCACCGGTTACGACTTTCACTCCCCTGTAACGTTCTCCTCCGGGCAGGCCATTTGTGTACTGTTCGACCATTCAACGAAATATGGAGGTTCAAATGACCGAGTCGCATCAACCCACCGCCCCGGCAGCCGGGACTTTGCCCGTCGCGTCTGACCCGGCCAGTTCCGCCGGTTCATCTCAACAGGGCAACAGCTATGCAACGAAGTCCAGCCCCAGCGACGATGACCGAGAAACCGGTGGCCGGACGCTGTCCGACCTGAAGGACAAGATTGCTGTTGCACAGGAAGCGGTCAAGACGAAATACCGCGTCGTTTCTGAGTCGACCGATGATTACGTTCATGAGGCTCCGTGGAAAGCGGTCACGATGGCACTCATCGGCGGCCTCATCATCGGATTACTTGCTCGCCGCTAACGCGGACTTAGCTCTATTGGAGAGGAACATGGACCCGGTCTCGCATGGAGTCATTTTCTGGCTGATTATCGGAGGCATCGCTGGTGCCTTGGCGGGTCGTATCGTCGACGGCGGCGGTTTCGGCATTGTGGTTGACATCATCGTGGGAATTGTCGGAGCCTTCATAGGAGGTTGGCTTGGCGGGGCGCTGGGTCTGCACCTGGGAAGCGGCATGATCGGCTCACTCATCACGGCGCTGATTGGCGCGGTCATCCTGCTTGCTGTCCTGCGACTTTTTAGGCGAGGTCGGGTGCGTCCACTTTAAAGCCTTAGATTTTTTCGTACGCTGAGCGTAGCGCTTCGGGCGATAAGCGCTCGCCCCTGTCAGTCCGCCAGCAAACGCCGGGAAGCATTGCGTGGCACGCCACCTGCCTTCACGGACGTGCCCCGTCGTGGATAAAGGGGCGGAAAACGTTCGACTTTTTTGGGGAGGCAGATATGCGCGTAACCAGAACAGGCGGGGCCCGCTTAACTGTCGTCGGTGTTGCCGTTTCGGTCGGCTTGCTTTTACTTCAATCGGCCGTTGCCCAGGACTTTGGCCCTCGTACAGGACGACACGAAGTCGGTGTAAAAGCCTTACGACACATTCAGGCAAGCGTCGCCGGAATAGACCCCTCGTACAACAGCGTGACCTTGCGCGACGCGGGCGGGGAAATGGTCGTGTTCGAAATCAGCCCAGACATCGCAGACGTAAAAACCTTACAAATCGGGGACACGGTCAATATAGCTTATAGAAATGCAATTCTGACGCACGCATACAAAGTGGCATCGAATGGCATCCGCGAGCGAATCGAAACCGAAGTCATACAGCCAACGTCGAATGGAGAGGTCAATTCGACCCGAAGCGTGGAGTTCGTGGCGACGGTACTGAAAATCGACCGGAAGAATCGCAAGGTCACCCTGCGCGGCCCAACTCAAACACAGGAGTTCGATGTTGCGCCGGGTTTATCGCTCGACAGCCTGAGAGTCGGCGATTCTATTCGCGCGGAATTTATCTCCGCCGCTGCCGCTTCGGTTGTCCGCGTGGGGACGGCTCCTCAGTGAGCAGTGTCGCATGGCAACAGCCTCTTCAGCAGATTGCTCGGACGGTCCGCTCGGCTCGCCGCATCTTAGGAGGTTGGGCAGACTGTGCGGATAGCAGGAGCCCATGTCGGGCATGCGGCCCCCCAGTTCAGTCCGTACCGTCTATGCCAGGGCAAGCCGATCGTCTTGAGATATGGTAACGGCCCGACTTTTTGGCGCCTGCCGTATGCACTGATGCCGGTGATGGATGTCGGGAAAGTGCGCATGCGGCTGAGTAATCGGGCACGTACTGCTCGGGACACGTCTGCGGCTACTCACCGCCCTAATTAAAATCATGCGCATGCTGATGGTGCTCGTCGTGCAGGAGTCGATGGTTACCCCTGCGTGCTGTGCAGCACAGACCAGGTGCCTCGTTGTTCACATTCGTGCATCCGACAACCGCAACTGCTCCGAACAGAACCAATAGCAAATGCAAAGCGGGCAAAAGCTCGGTTGAAGGTCTTCGGCTCCGCGCGGCATGCAAATTGCCTCTCAACACCTAGCGCCCATCAGTCACCTCGCCTTCGTCGTCAATTCGACGAGTTGATGCAAACCCTTAGGCCAGGTTCGTTTTATTTTGGATAGCTAACACACGAACATCCACTTTTTATCAGCCGTAAACGGCAGGTGAGCATCATGTTTCGGTCGGTGCCAGTCATTGCCAGCAAAATTGTGGGCGGCGAAAACATTCACGCTGAATTCCTGAGCGACACGGACGGCTACGAATCATCGCGGGCATCACAGTGCGAGCAGAATGGTTTCCGCCGCTTTCGTGGTTTGCCATTGCATCTGTCGCAGGATACAGCCGATGGGGCACCGGACCCGACGAGCTAGACCTGCTGAGGCTTATCGAGAGCTTCGTAAGCTTGCCCGGACAGCCGACTCTATGAGCACGGCCGCGAGCGCATGCCTCACGACCTTGGGTCAACGCCAAGGCCAACCTTTCCTTTGGGTGCGCACATTTACTTCCAAGTGCGGCACGGCCGTCACCGGCGACTCTTGCGGAATCGTCTCAATCTTTGGCACGCTGCGACGAATAAGCACGAGCGCTCCTTTTGATAGTCGAAAGGCTGGTGCAAAACCACCTCATAACCGGACGTAGCAGCGTGCGCGTTCCACCCTTCGGGATTGCCGGCAAAAAGTTTGCGCACTGCGTCTCGGTGGTTCTGTCGCTGTAAGGAAAGCGGGTCAAGCAAAGGTGATATGCGAAGGATGGCTTACGAAACCAACGAGTAAAATTGCTGGGCGGCAGACAGCGAAGTTCTGCCCGAACATTTCACCTGTCCCTTCTTGATCATGTGCATCAATTCGATGCCACTCAGAATGACGCGCGCGCAGTTGAAATCCTTGAACCCGAGCATCGGTCGGGTTCGGCGTTTGATGGCTCGATGGTCCTGCTCCACGATGTTGTTCAAATATTTGATCTGACGGACCTTGATGGGCGTCTCGCGCTCGGCGTTC
>NZ_JABBGJ010000011.1 GCF_012927345.1 Paraburkholderia polaris | reverse complement strand
GCAACGACTTCGGCTTGCGCCCGGGCCCATCGCTTGAGGGCGGCTTGCTGGAGTTACGACTGTTCTTCTCGAGTTTCGCTTCGAGCGCGTTCAGACGCTTCACGAGATCAACGATGAGCGCGTCCTTCTGTTCGTGTGTGAGGTCTTTGAAATCAGGCATCTTCGTCATGTCCTTCACTATGCACAGCCTGGCTGCAGTTTACAAGCGCTGAATAGTTACGCGGCGGCAAAGAAAGTAAGTGCCTGCCCCGCACAGGGGCGAACGCTAATAGACCACTAACAAATCAAGGAAAGGCCAACACCGCAAGCACACAGACAAAAAAACGCTGCGCAGGCAAAACAAATCAAGCAAAGCCCAACACCCCAGGCAAACAAACAAAAAGCGCCCCGCAGGCAAAAACCCCGCTATTTCCTAGCAGCAAGATCAACCTCCAACCCACCATCCTCCCCCATCCTCACAGTCCCTTTGGCAACATCCCTCCGATACCCATAAAGATCAAACTTCATCACCCCAGGATTCGAACTATCCTGAATAAAAGTCCTGGCATTCGTGACCAACGAATTAAACATCTTCACATCACCAGATTCGATCCACACAAAACTCTTCGCCGCACCGGCAGGCGGCCGCGCAGCGGCAACAGAACTATCCCGCTTGAACTTCAACACCAACCCTTCATCAGTCACCGTGGCGCTCGCCAGCCGCCCCTGCAAAACCGGTGGCGGAAACACCGTATATTGATCGAACACCAGTTCGTTCCCCTTCAACGCGACACCCTTGCGCGTAAAAGGCGTCAGCGACGCCAACGGAATATCCAACGCCCTCAACAACCCCGCCTGCGGCACCCCCAGCACCTTCACCGAGGTCGGTTCATAGACAAGGTGCCGCTCATCCTTGGCCATGATCGTGCCACTCATCGTCGTGGGCAGCCACACGCCAGGAAAGTGATTCCACAACTTGATCCCGCCCGTCACTTCCAACTTGCCGTCCACCGGCTTCAACTGCAAATCGTTCAGCGAACGCGGCTCATAGTCGAGCAGGTAATCGTTGAACAAAGCCGCCATCGCAGGCCACGGCTCGATCACTTCGCCGCCAATGATGCGAATGTCGTACTGGTCAGGGTCATCGAGATCGACCGGTTGACCCAGCTTCTTCGACACCATCTGCGCATCCAGCGAACGCACATGAAAGCCGATTCGGCCCGATACGTAGAAGTCCACATTCTCGACGTGAATCAACGGCGCAGGTCCCGACGAATGCCGCTCGTCGCTGATCGCGGAGCCTGGTATCGCCATGCCCTGACCGGAAAACGCCGCTCGCGTACCGACCGGGATCGCGCGTGCAATCGACGCAGTCCGCAAAGTCTGCGGCACGTGTTGCCACACGAGGCGCGCCTGCGCGAGCGACGCCTGCTGCGCACGAATGAAGCTGTCGTTAAAGCGCGCGCCAGCGCTGCCCATCTGCATCGGTGCATCTTTCGCAGCGCTGGCTAGCGTCGTATATGACGGTAGGTGCACGTCCAAAACACCCGCCTCGTCGAAGGTGAAGTAGCCGGCCGACATCTGGTCGCGGTAGTGGTAAAGGTCGAGCACGAGCGGCGCGTTCGTATCAAGCGGGGTCAGCGCCATGTCAATATTCATCGGCATCGAACGCATGAACTTCACGTCGCCGCCCTGCACCAGCATGCCGCGCGGCGGCATCGTCGCGGGCCAGTCGATTTTCTGCACCGTGTGGTCGTCGAGCGTGAAGCGCACACCTGCAGAGCTGGTGTCGATCCGCGTGATCGTCATGCGCAACGCCGGCGGCGGCGTGAGTTTGGCCACCTGCATCACGACGTCGTCGCCGTCGAGACGCGCGATCGGCGTGTCCACTTTCAACAGGTCGGCCATCTTCACGTGCGCAGCCTGCATCAGCTTGTCGGCGCCGACGCCGGCCACTTCGACGTGGTCGGCATGGAACACGAGATCGTCAGCGTTGCGCATCGACAGCGAGCCAGTCAGCACGATCGGCACCCATGTGTCGCGATGCATTTCGCCCGTGATGCGCAAGGTGCCGCCGTCTTGCGGCACGACGCGCATATTGCGCAGCGGCGAGCCCTGGTACTGGAACAGGTAGCGATCGAAAATCGCGGTGAGCTTGGCGCTGTCGAGCGTGACTTCGCCGCGGTGGACGTTGATCGTCACACTGGTCGGATCGTCGAACACGATCGGCTGGCCCGCGCGCGCCGGGGTCAGCGTCGCCGCCATGTCGTGAATCATGAAGCCGATGTCGCCCGTCACGCGAAAGTCGACGTCGCGCGCGAACATCAACGAACCGTCGATGCCGGAATCGCGCAGCGTCAGCGGACGGCTGCGCTTCTCGGTCATGCCACTCGCAGATGGCACACGTCCGGCGACATGCTGTTCTGCTGCCAGTTGTTTGGCCTTGGCAAGTTCGAGCGCGGGACGCGATGCGGAGGTGGGTTGATCGGCGCTCGTGGCGGGGGTGCCATTCCTGGTGGTGACGCTGTTCGTGGCAGCGACGGAGCCGTTCTTGGCGTTGGCGGCGAGTCCCACACCCGGCTGCGATTTTGCGGTCAGCGGGCTGTCGTTGTTGCTCACGGGGTTCGTCGCCGTGCTCGCTTGTGTCGACGGCGAGGATGCCGCATCGCCCGTCGAGGAGCTCGCGTCAGCGCATGCGGACATCAGCAGTGCGGCCGTCACCAGCGCGGCGCCTGCACCGGCGCGCGTGCGCCACGTTTCTCCGAGCGGCGATCGCGCCATCCGAAGCGGCAGCATCCTTTGAAGCGGTCGCAGCGAGGCTTCCGCATGCACGCCATCAGCCGACTTTTCGCTCAATGCGCCTGTTTTTTTCATGACGTCTCCTCCTGAAGCCGCGGCGCGTCTTTCGCACGTCCGGCACGGCATGGTCCGTCGCACATACGCCGGCTTTAAACACCGTGCCTCCGTTGCGCGCCTTTGACCTGATTGTCTTGATTTGTCAGCGCGCTGCCGACAAGATTTCTGGAGGGCGCTCACCAAACGATCAAGCGTTTGAATCCCTGCAACAAGTCATTGGGAAGCCCCACGCGTCGGGCCTAAGCGGTCTGCGCGCAAACGGAATTCAAACGGCATTCTGGAAGCGATTTGGGTGCGCAGCGAGCGGCGCGTGCATCGCGCGACGTGTAACGCGCACGTCAGGACAGCAAAATGGTCACCAATTCGAATGCGGCGCTGCAATAAAACCGCGGCGAGCCGCCTGCCAGGGACGCTGCCGTTCGGCTTTGCGAAACCGGCTTGCGCGCCGCGCGGAATCGGACTGTCTGGCGTGCCTCTCAGTGAGGCGCGGTGATGCCGGTGCCGTGGCGTTGTTCGAGAATGCGGCTGTACGAGGTCCATCGCATCGGCACTCGATTCGCGGCGTAGACGCGGTACGGTTGATGCGAAAAACACGCGGCGACGCCAGTGAACTAGCAGTTATGCCCAGCTACGCTACGCCCCGGCTAACCCACGCCTAGCCATTCCTGCATCACGTCCGGCCGCTTCACAAACGACGCGAGCGCGTCATCGAAGACAATTTCGCCATGCCCCATCACCGCAACCCGACTGGCGATGTCTTGCGCAATCACGAGCCGCTGTTCGATCAGCAGCATCGCCACGCCACGATCACGCAGCATCCGCAGACATTGCGCGACCTGCCCCATCACCTGGCTGGCCAGCCCCTCGCCAGGTTCGTCGATGACCAGCAGGTCGGGGTCGCCGAGCAATGCCCGGGCGAGCGTCAGCATCTGCTGTTCGCCGCCCGATAACGCGCCGGCGCGCGTGCGCTTTCTTTCGCGCAGGACGGGGAACAGTTCGTAGGCGTCGTCAAAGGCAAAGCGCGGCGTGCGGCCGCGAGCGCGCGGTGCCACACCGAGTTGCAGATTCTCGTGGACGCTCAGCGTCGGAAAAACGTCGCGATGTTCAGGCACGTAACCGAGCCCCAGGCGGGCAATCTCGAAGGTGCGCAACCCGCCGAGCGCACGGCCGGCAAAACGCAACGCGCCCTCGCTGCGCACGAGCCCCATGATCGCGCGCACCAAAGTCGAGCGTCCGGAGCCGTTACGCCCGACCAGCGCGACGACTTCGCCTGCCTCGATCTGCAACGTGACACCGTGCAGGGCCTGGCTCGCGCCGTACCAGGCGTTCAGTTGTTGAATATCGAGCAAAGCGGTCATGTGCGTAAGCCGTCGCCAAGATAAGCGGCGCGCACTGCCGCATCCGCGCGAATCGCCGCCGGCGTGCCGGTCGCGATGATGCGGCCTTGCACCAGCACGGAAATCCGGTCGGCGATCGCGAACACAGCGTCCATGTCGTGCTCGACCATCAGCAGCGTGCGGCCCGCGGTGGTCGCGCGAATCAGTTCGATGGCGCGCGCCGCTTCGGCGCGATTCATGCCGGCGGTGGGCTCATCGAGCAGCAAGGTGTGTGCGCCGCCCGCGAGCGCAAGGCCGAGGTCGAGCGCACGCTGCTCGGCATAGCTCAGCGTGCCGGCCTGGATCTGCCGGCGCGCGCTTAAGCCCACGGCTTCGAGCACTTGCTCGGCGCGCATATCGACAGTGCGAGAACCGCTGAATCGCTGCCACCAGCGCGTGCGGTCGCGCTCGGCCAGCATGGCCGCACAGCGCAGATTGTCGAATACGCTGAGCCGAGCGAACACGCTCGTGGTCTGGAAGCTACGCGCGAGGCCACGGCGCGTGATCGCTGCCGGCGGCAGACGCGTAATCTCCGCGCCGAACAGATCGATGCGCCCGGCGTTCGGCCGCGCGCCCCCGGCGATCAGATTGAAGAGCGTCGACTTGCCGGCGCCGTTCGGCCCGATCAATGCATGACGCTCGCCGGGTTCGATCGCCAGATCGACGCCGCGCAGAATCTGCGTTGCGCCGAAGCGTTTTTCGACGCCGTAGACTGCGAGGGCTGGGATCATCGCGCGTCTCCGGTGATCGGCGTGGCGCTAGGGCGAGTGGCGAGACGTGTTTGCGCTCGAAGCGCGCAGTGCGCAGCGAGCACCCCAAGCGCGGCCAGCATGAACACCGCACCGCCGAGCCAAAGATGCGGCCCGGTCCTCTCCAGCGGCACGCCGACGAGGTTGAAAGCCGCGCCGTCGTCCGCGCCGAATTGCACGGCGTACGCCCACTGCACCGCGAGCACGACGGCCAGCGTCCACAGCACCGCTGAGGCCGTGCCCCATAAATAAGCCTTGCTACACACGCGCCAGCCGTAGGCGGCTACGCGGGCCCTGAGCCGCTGCACGAAGCCCGCCAGTCCATCCGGCGACGCCACCACGACCACGATAAAGAACAGCCCCAGATAGAACAGCCAGGCCCGCGTCACGCTCGCCACCGCGATGCTGAAAAACGTCAGGACGATCGCGCCCGCGACCGGCCCGAAAAACGCCGCCGTGCCGCCGATCACCGTCGCGATCAGCACGGCGCCCGAGCGCATCATGCCGACGCTTTCAGTCGACACCAGTTCGACATTGATCAGGCCCAGGGTGCCTGCGATTCCCGCAAAAAACGCCGACATCACCACCACGCCATAGCGGATGCGCCGCGGATAGCAGCCGATCGCCGCGGCGCGCGCCGGGTTGTCGCGCACGGCATTGGCAAGCCGTATGAACGGCGTGCGCGACAGTGCGAACATCGCCACGCTCGCCAGCACGCACCACAGCGCGATCAGCGCATACGCCTCGCGCGCCGGGCCGAAACTCCAGCTTGCGAGCATCGGCCCGCTCGCGCGATCGATCGGCACGCCGGCCTCGCCGCCGAACCAGTCGGGCAGTGTCCACGCCGCCGCCGCGACGAGTTCGCCGATGCCGAGCGTGATCATCGCGAAAGCCGTCCCGGCACGCCGCGTCGACACAAAACCGAACAGGACCCCGCACAGCGCACCGCCGATGCCGCCAATCAACGGCAGCAACACCAACGGCACGCCAATGCGGTTGAACACTTGCGCCGCGACGAGCGCGCCGAGCCCGGAATAAGCGGCATGTCCGAAGGACAGCAAGCCGGTTTCGCCAAGCAACAGGTTGTATGAGAGCGCGAACACGATCATCGTCGCCGTCTGCGCGAGATAGGCGAGCAGCCAGCTTTGCGGCCAGACGAAAGGTGGCACGGCGAGGAACAGAACGAGCGCGAGCCACGGCGCGAACCTGCGCACCATCGAGCGAGACGTGGTTGCAGGCGCAGCAAAACTTTCGAGTGGCTCACGCATGATCGTCTCGCCGTCCGAACAGTCCACGCGGGCGCAGCGCCAGCATCGCGACAAGCAGCAGATAGGGAATCAGCGGCGCCAGTTGCGCAAGCGTCAGCGCGTCCCATTCGGCCGGCAGCGCGCCTCCGAATACCGCGGTGAGATCGCCCAACGACACGTCGCTCGCCACCGCAAAGGTCTGCACGCAACCGACGATCAGCGACGCCGCCAGCGCCCCGCTCAGCGAGCCCAACCCGCCGATCACCACCACCACGAACACGATCGAGCCGAGCGATTCCGCCATCGCCGGTTCGATCACGAAGAGCGGCGCGCCGATCACGCCGGCGAGAGCAGCGAGCGCCGTGCCCGCCGCGAACACACCGGTGAACACGCGCGGCACGTTGTGGCCGAGCGCCTCGACAGCGCTCGCATGCGTGAGCGCGGCGCGCACGATCAAGCCCGCCTTCGACACGCGCAGCACCGCGTAGAGCACCGCCAGCATCACCAGCGACACTGCCATCATGAAGGCCCGATAGCGCGCGAAGGCCGCGCCGTAGACCGTGAACAACGGCCCGTCGAGCGCGGCCGGAACAGTCGCGCTAAGCGGACTCAGGCCCCAGCCAAGCTTGACCAGTTCGCCGAGCAGATACGCGGCGCCGAAAGTCAGCAGCAACTCGGGAAGATGGCCATGCACACGCACACGGCGCAGCAGCCAGCGCTCCAGCGCCGCCCCAATCAGACCGACGACCAGCGGCGCGATCACCAGCGCGCTCCAGAAACCCGCATGCGCCGCCACCGAAAAACCGACATACGCGCCGAGCATATAGAAGCTCGCGTGCGCGAAATTCAGCACACCGAGCATGCTGAAAATCAGCGTCAAGCCTGCCGACAGCATGAACAGCAGCAGGCCGTAACTGACACCGTTGAGCAGATTGATGACGAACGACTGCACGCGCCTATTCCGCCTGCACAGCGGCGGTCAGCGGTTCGAGCGCCGCGCGCAACTCGGCGGGCAACGTCACCGGACGACGTGTGACGCGATCCACATAGACGTGCACGAAATGGCCTTGGGCGGCGGGTTGATCTTCGCCCTCCTTGAAGAGGCCCACTTCATAGCGCACGCTTGAGGTACCGAGCCGCACCACCCGCAGGCCCGCTTCGACCCGCTCCGGAAACACCAGCGGTGCGAAGTAATTGCAATGCGTCTCGACCACGAGGCCGATCGTCGCGCCTTGCTCGAAGTCGAGCACGCCGGCGCGGATCAGATACTCATTCACCACCGTGTCGAAGTAGCTGTAATAGACGACGTTGTTGACGTGGCCGTAGACGTCGTTGTCCATCCAGCGTGTGGTGATCGGCAGAAAATGCGGGTAGGCGCTGCGCGCGGCGGGTGCAGGTTTGTTCATCGTGACGTGGCGTAGGGGTCAGATAGAAGAGATAAGCCATGCTGCGCTCGTCCCGGAGCACAAGGTCATTGGCCAACGCATCGACCGGCTTACTGCCCCGGCTTTTCGACGAACTCGAACGGCAAGCCGCGCCGCCGCATCCATTCGCCGAGCGCCTGACCGGTGCCCGCACGCCACGGACGCAATTTGGCCGGTTCGACCAGCCGGTATTCGAGCAATTCCGGCGACAGCGCGACCGTCCCGTACGCCTTCACGTGATACGCGATGATCAGTTCGTTTTTGCGGATGAATTCGTACACACCGATCAACTCGACCGTCTCCGCGTGCAGCGAGGTTTCTTCCAGCACTTCGCGGGCAATACCCTGTTCCGGGGTCTCGCCGTTTTCCAGAAAGCCGGTGATCAACGCGAACATGCCTTCTGGCCACGCGGCGTTGCGCGCGAGCAGGATCTTGCCCTCGTACTCGACGATCGCGGCCACCACCGGCAGCGGATTGTTCCAGTGGACGTAGCCGCATTCCGTATCGGGACAGGTCTGGCGGATCCGGCCGCCTTCGTGTTCAGCATCGGCGCGCTCGATCAAGGGCGTAGCGCAGCGCGGACAAAATTGGTATTCGGTCATGGCGAGTGGGTCGTCTCTTATGTTTTGTGTGCGGCTTTGTTCAGTGTTGAATGTCGTGCTGCGGCTGGTTCAGCATTGGGCGCGATCTTGTTTGTACGCCTGGTTTCAGGTTCCTGGTTTCAGGTTCCTGGTTCCTGGTTCCTGGTTTCAGCTTCCGGTTCCGGTTCGCCGTTCCAGCCAGGTCCAGGCGCGCAGTCGATGCGATTTCAGGCCATGCACAACTCGCGCACTTCCGCCACGAAACGCTCGACGGTTTCCGGCTGCGTGTCCCAGGCGCACATCAGCCGGCAACCGCCCGCGCCGATGAACTCGTAGAACTTCCAGCCGCGCGCACGCATTGCCTTGGCGGCCTGCGCGGGCAATTGCGCAAAGACCGCGTTCGATTCTCTCGGAAACATGATGCTCACGCCGGGGATTTCCTGCAACCGCGTTTGCAGCAATTCCGCCATCGCATTCGCATGACGCCCGTTGCGCAGCCAGACGTCGTTATCCAGCAGACCGAGCCACGGCGCGGAGATGAAACGCATTTTCGAGGCGAGTTGGCCCGCCTGCTTCAGGCGGTAGGCGAAATCGTCGGCGAGCGAGCGGTCGAAGAACACCACGGCTTCACCGACCGGCAAACCGTTCTTGGTCCCGCCGAAGCACAATACGTCGACGCCCGCGCGCCACGTGATCTCGGACGGATGCACGTCGAGCGCCGCGACCGCGTTCGCAAACCGCGCGCCGTCCATGTGCACTTTCAGATGACGCCGTTTGGCGATCGCCGCGATCGCGCGCACTTCCTCCACGGTATAAACGGTGCCCACTTCCGTCGATTGGGTCAGCGTGACGACCTTCGGCTTCGGGTAGTGAATATCCGCGCGGCGCGTGACAACCGCTTCGATCGCATCCGGCGTGAGCTTGCCGTCGACGCCCGGCGCGGTCAGCAGCTTCGAGCCGCCCGAAAAGAATTCGGGGCCGCCGCATTCATCGGTTTCGATGTGCGCGAGTTCATGGCAGATCACTGAGTGATATGACTGGCACAGCGACGCCAGCGCCAGCGAATTAGCGGCCGTGCCGTTGAACACGAAAAACACTTCGCAATCGGTCTGGAACAGATCCCGCAGACGGTCGCAGACCTGGTTGGTCCAGGAGTCGTCGCCATAAGCCGGCTCGTGGCCGCTATTGTTGGCGGCGATCAGCGCGGCGAGCGCTTCGGGGCAGATGCCGGCATAGTTGTCGGACGCGAAATGTTGCATGGCTGGCGGCGCGCCCGGCGACAGGCGCGCTGAGATGACGGGAAAGCGGTCATTTTAGTGCGCCGGTGGGTTATTTGTTTTTCGGGTGTCAGAGATTTGCCGCGCTGGCGGTTCGGCGCGCACATCGTTGCGCCGACGAGCGGGCATACGGAACGGCCCTGCGCGCATTAGCAGGACCCACGGTGGAGACGGCTATTCCGGACGGAAGCTCAGCACGCGCCTGCTCGCGCTGAAGTTCGGGCCGACGAATTGACGATCGGGGAGGCGCGAAAACCGTTAAAGCATCAGATGTCCCGAGGCAGCGCCGGGGGAGGCGCCCCGGATATGACTCAGCCTGCGCCGCATGGAAAGCCGTTAGTTGCAGCCGCAATCGGGCATGCGACCGCGCCCACGCGGCATGCGTGCCACGATGATCAGGCCTACCGCGCCCAGCAGCAACGCCCCCGCCGCCAGCCACAAAGCCGGCGAAAAAGACCCCGTGTGTTCGGCTATCGGTGCGGCCACCAGCGGGCCGACGATCTGGCCCACGCCATACGCCGCGGTCGCATAGCCCATCAGCCCGGCCGCACTGTCGCCATGCAGACGCCGCGCTTCGCGCATCGCGAACAAGGTGATTGCCGTAAATGGCAGACCGATCAGGATGCTGCCGAGCGAGAAGCCCCCTGCCGTGGGCCAGACGATGCCGAGCACAATACCGCCGGCTTGCAGCACGTAGCAGGCGGCAAGCAGCGTACGGTTATCCCAATGCACCGGCAGACGTGCCGCGAGCAACGCACCGACGATCAAGGCCGCGCCGAACATCGGCCAGAACAGATCAGGCCAGGACGATCCGGGCAGCGCGTGGCGCGCGATTACCGGCAGGAACGTCGCGGTGATGATGTAGCCGAAACCGGGCACGCCGTAGAGCAGGATCAGCCAGAAGGCATCGGCGCGGTGCGGGGCGATGTTTGTGGGGGACAGGTGGCTTGTGGCGCGGCTTTGGCTTGCGGCGGGGCTTGGGCTTGCGGCGGGGCTTGGGCTTGCGGCGGGGCTTTGACTCGCGGCGGGGCTTGGGCTCGCGGCGGGGCTTTGACTCGCGGCGGAGAAATAGCTTGTGGGTCGCTGATTTGCAGCGTATTGGCCGGTGTCGTGCTGCCCGGCGAAGTGCTGGCCGGCCGAGCGTTGACTTGCATGAGAGGCGAACGTCGACCCGTCCGTGGCAAGCGCCGCGCCCTTTGAGGTAGTGCCTGTCACAGGCCCGAACACGGGCCAGACCACGATCGAAAGCACCGCCGCAATAAGACCGAAACCGATCCAACCGGCCGTCGCGCCGTAGCCGCCCGCAGCGCTGACCAGCAAACCCGTCCCGACGATGCCCACGCCCGGGCCTGTATAGATCACCCCGCTCCACCCATGCTCGCCGAGCTCGGCGAGCCGCCGCAAGCCCCACTGCGAAGCGAACACGAAGGTCCAGGCGCTGATCGCGCCGGCGACGAAGCGCACGGCAGCCCAAAGCCAGAATTGGCTGGTTACGCCCATTGCCAGCGTCAGCAAAACCGTCGCAACAAGCCCCGCGCGCACCATGCGCGCCGGACCGACCCGCAGCGCCGCACAGGTGACCGCACCCACGAAATAGCCCGCGTAGTTGAACGACGCGAGCCAGCCGCCATGCTGGATATCGATCTGCGGCTGGCTGAAGGCGCTGCCGTGAAGCATCAGCGGCAAGAGCGGCGTGAAGGCAAAACGCCCAATACCGAGCACCACGGCCAAGGTGACCATGCAGGCAAGCGCCGCGCGGCGGGCGGCGTGAGGTTCGGCAGGAGTGTCGTGCGCGCTGGAAGCGAGATCGTTCATAAGCAGACGGTAAATGGATTCTGGGCGGCAGTCACCGGTTTCTTGAATCCATATTAGCTTGACCTTTCAATCACGAAAAATGAATAATTCCGATACCAACCATCGCCAGGAGAGAACCATGGATCTGGCCGCCTTGACCATTTTTCGCGCTGTTGTGCGCGAAAACGGCGTGACGCGCGCCGCTGCCAAGCTCAATCGCGTGCAATCGAACGTCACGACGCGCATCAAGCAGCTCGAAGAGCAACTGGGCACCGACCTGTTCATCCGCGATGGCCGGCGCCTCGTTTTGACGCCAGCTGGCGAGACGCTGCTGCCCTACGCGGAGCGTCTGCTCGCGCTCGCCGACGAGGCGCGCCATGCGGTGCGCGAGGATCGTCCGAGTGGGCGCTTGCGTTTGGGCACGATGGAAAGCGTCGCGGCGACGCGTCTGCCAGGCTTGCTCGCGCGTTATCACCAGCGGTGGCCGGATGTCGCACTGGAACTCGAAACCGGCACGACCGGCAAGCTGATCGAGCGGGTCCGCGAATTCGAAGTGGATGCGGCATTGGTGGCGACGCCGCTGGATCCTGCCGCGCTCGGTGAATTGTTCGAGACGGTGCCCGTTTTCCGTGAAGAGCTGGTGATGCTGTCGCCGCGAGGCCATCGGCCGATTCGCGAAGTGCGGGATATTGCTTTATCGACGCTGATTGCGTTCGAGCGCGGGTGTGCTTACCGGGCTTACATCGAGAAGTGGTACCTGGAGCATGGGGTGAGGCCGGCTCGCGTTTTAGAACTCGGCTCGTATCATGCGATTGTGGCTTGTGTCGCCGCCGGCGCGGGGGTGGCCGTGGCTCCGCGATCAGTGCTCGATCTGCAAACCGACGCGAGCAATATCGCAGTTCATGAGCTTCCCGATATTGGCGTGATCGAGACGCTTCTCATCTGGCGACGAGGGCATTTTTCGTCCGCGCTCAATGCGCTGCGGCAAGCGCTTGTGTCGGGAGAGAATGCAGTGGCGTTGCCTGCCGCTGCACCGGTAGGCATTGCTTGACACGCTTTGCCTGCAAGGCGGTAGCGGTGAGCGCTAACCGCCGCCGCAATTGGCCTGTTCGCCGCGAATCCTGCCGTGGTCACCTACACCCGTTACGGCGGAAAACAAACAGCGCAAAAAGAACGATTACTTGCGCCAGCGCCCGGCCAAGTTGACACACGGCAAGACACGCCAAGGCAAAAACAACTTGGGCCACACGGGACGCAAAAACTACCTGCGCCCAGCATGGCCCAATCAAACCCGAATCAAAGCTGGGCTTCGACCCAACCCTTCACACCTGCCAACGCCGCCGGCAGATTCGCCGGTTCGGTACCGCCAGCTTGCGCCATGTCCGGCCGCCCGCCGCCCTTGCCACCGACTTGCTGTGCAACGAAGTTGACCAGTTCACCGGCCTTGACCTTCTTGCTGGCGTCCGCCGTCACACCGGCAATCAGACTCACCTTGCCGCCCTCGACCGAGGCCAGCACGATCGCCGCGCTCTTCAGCTTGTCTTTCAGCTTGTCGACAGTCTCGCGCAGCGTTTTCACGTCCGCGCCCTCGAGCGTTGCAGCCAGCACATGCACGCCGGCCACTTCGATTGCCTGACCGGCAAGCTCGTCGCCCTGGCTCGAAGCCATCTTCGACTTCAACGCGCTCAGTTCCTTCTCCAGCGACTTCACCTGATCCTGCACCTGCACGATCCGCTGCGTCAGTTCCGACGGCTGCGCCTTCAACACGGCCGCGGCCGCATTGATCCGCGCGTCGAGATCCTGCACGAAGCGGACGGCGTTATCGCCCGTGATGGCTTCCACGCGACGAATGCCGGCAGCCACGCCGCCTTCCATCACGATCTTGAACAGGCCAATGTCGCCCGTGCGATGCACGTGCGTACCGCCGCACAACTCGCGCGAGAAACCGAGGTCGAGCACGCGCACTTCGTCGCCGTACTTTTCGCCAAACAACGCCATCGCGCCGCCCTTCACCGCTTCGTCGAACGGCATGACCTTCACAATGCCCGGCGCGTTCGCCAGCACTTCCGCGTTGACGATCGCTTCGACCTGACGGATCTGCTCGTCGGTCATCGGCGCGTTGTGCGCGAAGTCGAAACGGGTCTTGTCCGGATCGACCAGCGAACCCTTCTGCTGCACGTGCGAGCCGAGGACTTCACGCAACGCCTTGTGCATCAGGTGGGTGGCCGAGTGATTGCGCTGGGTGCGGGCACGACGCACCGCATCGATTTCCGCCTTCACGACGTCGCCGACCTTCAGCGTGCCCTGCTCCAGCGTGCCGTGATGGCCCACCACGTCAGCCTGCACCTTCAACGTGTCGGTCACCGCGAAGCGCACGCTCGCGTTCGCCAGCACGCCCTGGTCGCCGACCTGGCCGCCCGATTCCGCGTAGAACGGCGTGTGGTCCAGCACGACGACAGCTTGCTGGCCGTGATTCACTTCCTTCACCGACGCGCCGTCGACATACAGCGCGATGACCTTGGCGTCGTCGAAGACGATTTCTTCGTAGCCGTGGAACGTGGTCTTCGCGCCCGAGTATTCGAGACCCTGTGCCATCTTGAACTTGCCAGCCGCGCGAGCCTGTTCGCGCTGACGCGCCATTGCTTCGTCGAAAGCGGCTTCGTCTACCGTCACTTCACGTTCGCGGCACACGTCTGCCGTCAGGTCGAGCGGGAAGCCGTAGGTGTCGTGCAGCTTGAACGCAAGTTCGCCGTCGAGCGTCTTGCCGCCCTTCGCGTCCAGATCGGCCAGCGCGCTTTCGAGAATCGACATGCCATGCTCGATGGTCTCGAAGAAGCGCTCTTCTTCCTGACGCAGCACGTCGGTCACGCGTTGCTCAGCGTCCTTCAGTTCCGGATAGGCTTCGCCCATTTGCGCGACCAGGTCCGGCACCATGCGGTGGAAGAACGAACCCTTCTTGCCCAGCTTGTAGCCGTGGCGAATCGCGCGGCGCACGATACGGCGCAGTACGTAGCCGCGGCCTTCGTTGCCCGGAATCACACCGTCGACGATCAGGAACGAGCAGGCACGGATGTGATCGGCGATCACCTTCAGCGAGTTGTTCGTCAGATCGGTGACGCCGGTTTCGCGGCCAGCCGCCTTGATCAGCGCCTGGAACAGGTCGATCTCGTAGTTGCTGTGCACGTGCTGCAGCACGGCTGCGATGCGCTCGAGACCCATGCCGGTGTCCACGCATTGCTTGGGCAGCGGCGTCATGTTGCCTTGGGCGTCGCGGCTGAACTGCATGAACACGAGATTCCAGATCTCGATGTAGCGGTCGCCGTCTTCCTCAGGCGATCCCGGCGGGCCACCCCACACGTCCGGGCCGTGGTCGTAAAAGATTTCCGAGCACGGGCCGCACGGGCCGACGTCGGCCATCTGCCAGAAGTTGTCCGACGCGTAGCGCGCGCCCTTGTTGTCGCCGATGCGGATGATCCGCTCGACCGGCACGCCCACTTCCTTCGCCCAGATGTCGTGCGCCTCGTCGTCTTCGTGATAGACGGTGACCCACAGCTTGTCTTTAGGCAACTGGTACACGCCCGTCAGCAACTCCCACGCGTAGTGGATCGCGTCGCGCTTGAAGTAGTCGCCGAACGAGAAGTTGCCCAGCATTTCGAAGAACGTGTGGTGACGCGCGGTGTAGCCGACGTTTTCCAGATCGTTGTGCTTGCCGCCGGCGCGCACGCTGCGCTGCGCGGTTGTGGCGCGCGAATACGGACGCGATTCCGCGCCGAGGAACACATCTTTGAACTGCACCATTCCCGAATTGGTGAAGAGCAGTGTCGGGTCGTTGCCGGGCACAAGGCTCGACGAGCGAACGATCGTATGGCCCTTCGATTCGAAGAACTTGAGGAATTTCTCGCGGATTTCGGCGGCTTTCATAGCGTGCGGGGGACGGGTTTGCCAGTTCCCTGGCTGTTACCGGCGGCATCATGGGGATGCGCCAACTGTTTGTTTCTTAAACGACTGATTATACGGGATCGGCGCCCGCGCGCGGCGGCGGCCCCGTGCCGTTAGCCATTCGGCCAGGTTTGGCCGGGTAGCGGGCGGCACGGCAAGGCGCGCCGCGCGTCCTATGCCGTTCGGCTGACTGCGCCGGCGCGCGGGAATCGCTTAAGATTGCCCACATCCGCGGCGACATGCGCGCCGCTTCGGCTACACAGGAGACATTGAAGAATATGGGCGCTCTCAGTCATATCCGCGTGCTGGATCTCACACGCGTGCTCGCCGGGCCCTGGTGCGCACAGACGCTCGCCGATTTCGGCGCCGACGTCATCAAGATCGAACGACCCGAAGTCGGCGACGACACCCGCCACTGGGGGCCGCCGTACCTGAAAACGCCGGAAGGCGCCGACACACGTGAAGCCGCCTATTACCTCGCGGCGAATCGCAACAAGCGCTCGGTCACCGTCGATATCGCTTCGCCCGAAGGCCAGCGGATCATCCGCGAACTGGCCGCGCAAAGCGACGTGGTGCTGGAGAACTACAAGGTCGGGCAGTTGAAGAAGTACGGTCTCGATTACGCGTCGCTCAAAGAAGTGAAGCCCGATCTGATCTACTGCTCGGTGACCGGCTTCGGCCAAACCGGGCCGTATGCGCAGCGCGCCGGCTACGACTTCATCGTGCAAGGCATCGGCGGCTTCATGAGCATTACCGGCGAGCGTGACGGCCAGCCGGGCGGCGGCCCGCAAAAGGCCGGCGTCGCGATTGCCGACCTGATGACCGGCATGTATTCGACCATCGCCGTGCTCACGGCGCTCACGCACCGCGACAGAACGGGCGAAGGCCAGTACATCGACATGGCGCTGCTCGACGTGCAGGTGGCCATGCTGGCCAACATGAATTCGAATTACCTGGCGAGCGGCCAGCCGCCCGTGCGCTGGGGCAATGCGCATCCGAACATCGTGCCCTACCAGACCTTCCAGACCAGCGATAGCTGGATCATCGTCGCGGTGGGCAACGACGGGCAGTTCCGCAAGTTCGTTGAGGCAGGCGGCCGCCCCGAACTCGCCGACGACGAGCGATTCGCGACCAACCCGGCTCGCGTGCGCCACCGCGACATTCTCGTGCCGATCCTTGCCGACATGGTGCGCCTGCGAGGCAAGCAGCAATGGATCGCGGCGCTGGAAGCAGCCGGCGTGCCGTGCGGGCCGATCAACGATCTGGGCGAAGTGTTCGAGAACGAGCAGGTGTTGGCGCGCGGCATGCGGGTCGATCTGCCGCATCCGTCGGGCGGCACGGTCAAACTGGTGCGCAATCCGATCAATATGACCGGCACGCCGCCCGAAGCGCTGTCCCATCCGCCGACGCTCGGCGAACACACCGACAGCATCCTGCGCGACGTGCTCGGCTATGACGAGGCTCAGATTGCCAGGCTGCGGGAGCAGTCCGTGATTTGAGGCCCGCTTGGGCGGCGCGGGTTTTCAGTGACGCTGGCGGGGGTGCCAACTCACTCGCAACGTAGCCAAACCGGCCGGTGCGTCGAGAGCGAGACATGGAGCGGCGGCGCCCCCAACGTAGCCAGTCACATGCCGATGCCGCACGCGGGCAACTCGGCGCCAGAACAGCGAACGTGTGTTGGCACGCTTCGGCGTGCGCCGAACGCCCGCCGAATCAGCGCAAATGAGGACTCACCGCCGCTCGCCTAATGAAGCCAGCCAGCGCCGCCCCTCGTCCCAATCGCCGAGCCCACTGTCGGCATTGATATGGCCACGCGGCCCGATATCGATCCAGCGGCTGCCCCACGCGTTCGCGCAAGTTTGCGAGAACGGCACGCCGCCGTACGGATCGTCGCTGCTCGCCACAACGATGCTCGCAAACGGCAAGCGTGTAAGCGGCACCGGTGCGAAACCGCTGGCATCCCGCGGAAAATGTGCCGCGGACGGATCGGGCACCGCGACCAGCAGCGCGCCCGCCACCTTCGCAAGCTGTGCTGCGCTCGCGTACTGCGACGCCCAGAAGGCGGTCGTCAGGCAGCCAAGGCTGTGCGCGGCGAACACCACTGGCGAGTCGGCTGCGGCCACCGCTGCGTCGAGCGTGCGGCACCATGCGTCGCGCGCCGCATGGTCCCAGTCCGGCATCTGCACGCGCACGAAGGCGGGATCCAGCGCTTCCCAGCGCGTCTGCCAGTGCCCCACGCCGGAATTCTGGTAGCCCGGCAGCACGAGTACGTTTAGTTTTTGTCCGCTCATCGCGTTCCCCGTCGCAGTTCGTTTTTCAGGTGGGTTGTTCAAGTGCATTTCGCAAGCGCATTTCGCAAGCGCATTTCGCAAGTGCGCTGCAGTATGTCTCCGCAGTTCGCTTCTACAAAGAGTTGCTTCTCCCGGCCAAACCCGCGCTTCAAGGCATCACGCGGCCCACGCCCACGCCGCGCGGATCGGCCACCGGCTCGGCCGTCGCCCCTTCGACGCGAATCATCTGCACGTCCCCGTTGAACGACTGCCCTTCCAGCGTGTAGCCCTTGGCTTTCAACTGATCGGCCAGTTCGCCGGTGATCGGATGGTACGGCTCAAAATAGATCGTCTTCGGCGGCAGCAACTGATGATGGAATCGCATCGCTGCCAAAGCGTCGGTAGGCGTCATATTGAAGTCGTACAGGTTGGTCATCACCTGGAAGATCGACGTGAGGATTCGCGAGCCGCCGGGCGTGCCGATCACGAGCGACACCTTGTTGTCCTTCAACAGGATGGTCGGCGTCATCGATGAAAGCGGCCGGCGTCCCGGCGCCACCGTGTTCAGGTCGTCAGCCGTTGCGCCGGATGGGCTGGCGGCAGCCGGTTTAGTGACGAAGTCGTCCATCGCATCGTTGAGCACGAAGCCGCCGCCGTCCACCACCACGCCGGAACCGAAGGAGCCGTTCAGCGTGTAGGTGTTCGACACGGCGTTACCCCACTTGTCGACCACCGAAAAATGCGTGGTTTGCGCTTTTTCCGGCAGCGCATCGCCGAGGCCGCCTTTGACGGGCGTGGCGCCCGGCACTTCGTCGGGTTTCACTTCATCGGCGCGTTGCGCGAGGTACGCGTCGTCGGTCAGTTTGTCGACCGGCACTTTGTATGAATCGGGGTCGCCGATGTATTGCTGGCGATCGGCGAACACGCGATCTTCGATCTGCGCGATCAGATGGATATACGGCACGGAATTCAGCTCGAGGCCGTCGAACGCCGGCTTCAGATCCGCTTTCATCTTCAGCATCTGGATCAGTCCGACGCCCCCCGAACTCGGCGGCGGCGCGGTCACGACCTTGTAGCCATGCCAATCGGCGGTGAGCGGTTGGCGCCAGACGGCCTTGTATTGAATCAGGTCCTGCTTCGTGACCAAGCCGTGACCGTACATCTGCTGGGCGATCAGATCCGCGGTGCGGCCTTCGTAGAACTCACGGCCGCCGTCGCTGGCGATGCGCGAGAGGGTTTGCGCGAGTTCTGGCTGGCGGTACATCACGCCCGCCTTCAGGTTCGAGAAGTAGGCGTCGAAGTTCGTCTTGCCGGCGAAATTCTTCGCCACCTCGTCGTGGCGCTGCTGCAACCACGGCTCGACCTTAAAGCCGTCGGTGGCGTAACGGATCGCGGGCGCCAGAACCTGCTTCCACTTCAGCTTGCCGAAGCGCTGCTGCGCTTCCCACATGCCCTCGACGGTGCCCGGCACACCCACCGCGCGATGGCCGACGAGGCTCATACCCGGTATGAGGGTGCCCTTATCGTCAAGGTACATGTCGCGGGTGGCCTGTTGCGGCGCTCGCTCGCGGTAGTCGAGAAAATATGGCTTGCCGTCCATAAACACCGTCATGAACCCGCCGCCGCCGATATTCCCCGCGTCCGGACAGGTCACGGCCAGCGTGAAGGCGATCGCCACTGCGGCATCCACCGCGTTGCCGCCGGCGGCGAAGATCTGCTGCGCGGTGTCGGCGCTGTAGCGATCCGGCACGGCCACCGCCGACGCGTCCAGCACGGCCTTGGGCGGAGGCGTTTTCGCGAGCGCAGGGGCCGCGACGAAGCTGCCGGCGAGCCCGGCGAAGACGGCCGTGGCCGTCACGATTCGGCCAAAAGACAAAGAGGCGAAAGGCGCGCGAGGCGCATCATGCGACGGAACGGACATCCGAGAAACTCCGGGAACTGAGAGCGCCATGTTGCACGAACGGCAGAGGTTCGTGCAAAACGACAAGGGGGAGCGTGACCTGGCTGGATTGCGGCTGCGCGAGCACGCGCTGCGCGACAGGGCGTGGGCTGCGCTACCCCGGAAAAGGTTGAGCGGCGAGCGGGTGGAGAGTGCGCCGTCCGCATCCTAAGTCGCCGGCGCCCGCGCCAACAAAACGTTTTACCTCCTGTTACAGCACCTTAACCCCGGCTTGCAGTATCCCGCCTGCCCCCAAAAGCGGTCGAAAGCGCTCAAACGTTGGCTGCGCGCCGCACTCGCCTGCCGCGAGCGAACTCGTCAGGTAGAATTGACGAATAAGTGGGCGCATTGCGCGCCCCCGACAGACTTTCACCTTCTCGCATGAATACCGAACGCAACGACGCGCCAGCGGCATCTAATTTCATCCGCAACATCATTGACGAAGACAACCGCACCGGCAAGTGGGGTCAGCGCGTCGAAACGCGCTTCCCGCCTGAGCCGAACGGCTATCTGCACATCGGTCACGCCAAGAGCATCTGCCTGAACTTCGGCGTCGCGCGCAGCTACGGCGGCGTGTGCCACCTGCGCTTCGACGACACGAATCCGGAAAAGGAAAGCGTCGAGTACGTCGACTCGATCATCGACTCCGTGCGCTGGCTCGGTTTCGAGTGGGAAAAAGGCGGCAAGGAGCAGCTCTACTTCGCGAGCGACTATTACGACAAACTGTACGAGTTCGCCGAACTGCTGATCGAACGCGGCAAGGCGTATGTGGACAGCCAGTCGGCCGAAGAAATGCGCGCGAACCGCGGCTCGGCCTCCGAAGTCGGCACGCCGTCGCGCTTCCGCGAGCGTTCGGTGCAGGAAAACCTCGACCTGTTCCGCCGCATGAAAGCCGGCGAGTTCAAGGAAGGCGAGCATGTGCTGCGCGCGAAGATCGACATGTCGTCGCCGAACTTCAACATGCGCGACCCAGTCATCTACCGGATCCGCTTTGCGCACCACTACCGCACCGGCGACACATGGTGCGTGTACCCGATGTACGACTACACGCACTGCATCTCGGACGCGTTGGAAAACATCACGCATTCGCTGTGCACGCTCGAGTTCGAAGACCACCGTCCGCTGTACGACTGGATTCTGAACGAGCTGGCCGAAGCCGGGATTTTCGCGCGCCCGCTGCCGCAACAGATCGAGTTTTCGCGCCTGAACCTCACCTATGCGATCACCAGCAAGCGCAAACTGCTGCAACTGGTGACCGAAGGCCATGTCGAGGGCTGGGACGATCCGCGCATGCCGACCATCGTCGGCGTACGCCGTCGCGGCTTTACGCCGGAAGCGATCCAGTTGTTCTGCGAGCGTATCGGCGTGACCAAGGTCGACTCGTGGATCGACATGAGCGTGTTCGAAGGCGCGCTGCGCGACGATCTGGACGACAAGGCGCCGCGCACTGCTGCCGTGCTCGATCCGGTCAAGTTGATCATCGACAACTTCCCCGAAGGCGTGACCGAGCAGTGCAATGCGCCGGTTCACCCGCATCATCCGGAAATGGGTGTTCGGGAGTTCCCGATCTCGCGCGAACTGTGGATCGAACGCGACGACTACAACGAAGCGCCGCCGAAGGGCTACTTCCGCCTGTTCCCGGGCAACAAGGTGCGTCTGCGCTACGGCTATGTGATCGAGTGCATCGGTGCGGATAAAGACGAGAACGGCAACATCGTCGCCGTCCACTGCAACTACTTCCCGGACAGCAAGTCGGGCACCGAAGGCGCGAACACCTACAAGGTCAAGGGCAACATTCATTGGGTCAGCGCGGCGACCGCGTGTCCGGCCGAAGTGCGCATCTACGACCGTCTGTTCAAGGAACCGCAGCCGGACGCCGGCGGCCGCGACTTCCTCGAAGCGCTGAATCCGGATTCGAAGCGCGTGGTCAACGCCTACCTGGAACCGGGTGCGCGCGACGCGCTGCCGGAACAGCGCTTTCAGTTCGAGCGCCATGGGTATTTCGTCGCCGACCGCGTCGATTCGAAACCGGGCAAGCCCGTGTTCAATCGCATCGTCAGCTTGCGCGACAGTTGGGGCAAGCCGGCGTAAGCTGGAGCAATTACAGCGCGAAGCGCATCTGAAGTTGAATACGGCGTGCATTTCGTGAGCGGGATGCACGCCGTTTCGTTGCATCATGTTGCATCGACAGTGACAGCGCGGCCTGCATGCCCGCGCCAGTCCGGGAGGCCCGATGAAAGTTGCAGCCCGCCGCGGGCCCAATGCATGGGACGCAGCACGAGGCACGCGTCATGCGCGCACCGTTCCTGCCAGGCGCATGATTTGCGCCGCACGCGTCGCACAAAGCATGCGTTGCGCACTCGTCGCGCTGGTCGCGTTCGGCGCGGCGTCGCTCGCCTGCCCTGCTCACGCGGAAGAACTCACCGGTACGCTGAAGAAAATCCACGACGACGGCGTGGTCGTACTCGGCGTGCGTGAAGCGTCGATTCCCTTTTCGTACTTCGACGGCAAGGGCACGGTCGGCTACTCGCAAACCATCGCGCTGCAGATCGTCGACGAAATCAAGAAAACGCTCGGCCTGCCGCAACTGAAGGTGCACGAAGTCACGGTGACCTCGTCGAACCGCACACCGATGTTGCTGAACAACCAGATCGATCTGGAATGCGGCTCGACCACGCACACGGTGGAACGCGAAAACGTGGCCGCCTTCTCGAACAGCTTCTTCCAGTACGCGGTACGCATGATCGCTCACAAGAGCAGCGGGATCACGGATTTTCCGGACCTGGCCGGCAAGACTGTGGTGACGACCGCGGGCACCTCCGACGAGCGCCTGCTGCGCCGCCTGAACACCGAGAAGCACCTGAACATGCGCATTACGAGCGCGCGTGATCATCAGGAAGCATTCGCCGCGCTCAAGGATGACCGGGCGGTGGCCTTCGTGATGGACGAGCCGATCGTGTACGGTTTCAAATCGACCGACCCGCACCCCGAAGACTTCGTGGTGACCGGCACGCCGCTCGGCTACGAAGTCTACGCCTGCATGTTCCGCAAAGGCGACGAGCCGTTCCGCATGCTCGTGAACGGGGTAATCGCACGCGGCCAGACTGCCGGCGACGCTGAGCGTCTGTATAACCAGTGGTTCACGCAGCCGATTCCGCCGCACGGCATCAATCTGAATTTCCCGCTGTCGGAACAGAACCGCACGCTATTCGCGCATCCGAACGACCGCGCGCTCGACTGAGCGCGGACATTGCTGTTGCCGGTTGTGATTCCGGTGCCGCCGGCGCTACAGCCAAATCGACACATCCGCCGCTATAGCGTTCGATGCAGTTCAACGAGTGAAAGCGTGGTCTGAAAGAGACGCGTGAGACTGCGGCTCGCGTACCGCTCGACTTCCTCCGGCGCGGCCCAGCGGTATGCGTCCATTTCGGGAATCAGCGTGCCGTCAGAGCGGCGCGGAAACAGCGACGTGCAGGTGCACGAAGTCAGATCGAGTTCGTCGGCAGTCGCACGCGCCGCGAACAGATGCAGATCCTTGTCGCGCCGGTAAACGAACAGCCCGAGATCCTTCAGACGCTCGGGCTCGATCACGATACCGGTCTCCTCGACCATCTCGCGCAATGCCGTGACGTGAGGCGCCTCGCCCTCTTCGCCGTGCCCTTTTGGAACGTCCCAGTGAGACGTTTCGGTGGCGTGCGCGAGCAGCACCCGTCCGTCGGGGTCGAGCAGTACGACGCCACACGAGACGACCCGCGCGCTCATCGACGCAACGCGCCGCAAGGACGCGCGGCTTCAGGCTGCCCCGGCGGCAAACCGGCGCGCGTTGTCATACCGGCCCGCACGCTCAGCGCTTTTTCTGCAACTGCCAGTTGCCGCTACCCTGTTTGCAGAACTGCGGACGCAGGTTCATCGACTGCCCTTTCGCATTCAGTACGACACCGACGTCGCGGCAGGTGCGCTCGCCGTCCTTCGCGGTGCTGGCGATGGTGATCGTCGCGTCGATCTTCACGCTGTTGCCGGTGCCTTCATTGACCCAGCTCGCGCTTTCGCCGTCCTGCTTGTCATTCAAGGCGGTGAAGACGGCGTTCTTGATCGAATCGACGTCGCGTTGCTTCATGTAGCTGATCGGCGTGTCGTTCAGAAAACCGAGGTTCGCCGCTTGTGCGCCGATGGCGCCGCCAAGCAGCAGGCCACCGACGGTCAGGTGAAACAGGGCACGGATTCGCATCGACATGAAGGGTTCTCCTCGAAGAATAGTTCGGCTGTTCTCGAGCGCGCTCACGGCGGCTCGTGATCTGGACCCCAAAAGCATAGCATGTCACCCTCGAAGTGACCGCCCGGGAGCGGCCTCGCGGCGACCTGCGGAAGCCTGCAGCGTCAGGCTCCCGCCAATCGGGAACGAACGGGAACGACGGCTGCTCAGATTTAGGACGAGTCTCATATCTTCTTATGAAACGTCTTCTTAAGATAGGTCTCTCTCGCGCTGCCGCGCCGATCAAGCTACCCACGCCGCCTTATGGACATCTCGTTTGCTCTCAAAACCTTCGCCGTCGCGCTCGCGCTTTTTTGTGTCGCGCTCGTGCCGTTCGCCATCGCCCGCGATCCCGGTCTTGCACGGCGCGTGGTGCAAATGGACAACCTCCCTTGCGCGCGCTGGCCTAATCTGCTGACACGCGCCGGCATGGCATGCCTCCTCATGTCGTTCGCACTGCTGCTGGTCGGCTGCTATTACATCCTTGCCGACGCAGGCAACTGACCACGCCCGCGGCGCCACATGCCGCCCCGACCGGCCGCCCGGCCATCGTCCGTTGATCAATTCGCGGCCGCTTTATTTCCCCGATTATTTCCTGCTCCATCTCCCGCCTTATATCCATCCGTAAGCGTGTTCAAAAACGCGACCACGTCCTTGATTTCCGCTTCGTCGAGCGCCGGTTTGTCGCCCGGTTTGCGATCGAACGGCGGCTCGGTATTCAGATTGACCCAGTAACGCTGCGGGAGATCGTCGAACTTCTGCACTTTGCCCTTCGAGACCGGATAGAACTTTTCCGGATTCGTGTCGCGCTGGACATAAAAGCGCACCACCTGATCCAGCGAATGATAGATGCCGTTGTGGAAGAAACTCTTCTTCAACGCGACGTTGCGCAGCGTCGGCGTGCGGAAGATGCCGCAAAACTCGGCGCGGCCCTTCAGGTCGGTGCGCTCGGGCCCGCATGCGCCGAGGTCGTAGAAATGCGGATCGCGATTCACCGGCAGCGCGCGGTTGCGCGGCACACCGATCGCAATCAGACCGAAGTCGCTGAACTGCGGCGGCGCGCCGTCCATGGTGCGCTGGCTGATGTGACAGCTCGCGCAATTGCCCTTCTTTTCGTCGTTGAAGAGCTGCAGACCGCGTAGCTCGGCCTGAGTCAGCTGTGCTTTGCCCGCCAGATACGCGTCGTACTTGCTGGTGTACGGGTAGAAAAGCTCGGGCGTCTGCTCGAAGGTCTCCAGCGCTTGCAACACGGCTTTGAAGGTGGCGTCGTCGCTATCGAAAATAGGCTCGCCGAATGCTGCGCGGAATGCGTCGGCATACGACGCGGCCTTCACCGCCGCCGCGACCTTCGCCGGTGTACTCCCCATTTCGAACGACGACAGCAGCGGAATGCGCGCCTGGTCCGAGCCGCGGTCGACCCGGCCATCCCACGTCAAGCCGCCGGTCGGCCCGGCATCCACGCTTTCGTCGCCTTCGTCGTCCGACTCGTGATAGTGCTCGGCGAACGCCGGCACCGATTGCAGATACTTGAGCGTCGGCGCGGCGCGCATGCCGGTGCGGTGCATGTCGTTGCCGCCCAGTTGTACCGACAGCGAATTCGCCGGCGCAAAGCCGTGTTCGGGACTGTGGCACGACGCGCAGGCCAGTTTTCCCGAGCCGGATAGCGATGCGTCGAAGAACAGCTGCTTGCCGAGTGCCGTCATCTGTCGCACGGATTCGTAGACTTGAGCGCGGGTCTGACCGGCTTCATGAGCCGCCACTTTCACGGCAGAGGCCGCCATGGACGCAGCTGCCCGCGACGCGCTCGCCTGCGCCTCGACGCCGGCATTGGCGCTGGCGCTGGCGTTCACATCAGCCTTGGTGTTCACCTGCGCGTTGCCACTCCCATCTGCCTTGGTCCCCGCTTCTGCCTTGGTCCCCGCTTCTGCCTCTGCATTCGCCCCCACTGCCGGCGAGCCTGCATCGCACGCTGCCAGCGTCATGGTCATTGCCGCGAGCGCGATCGCCAGCACCGCGCCCATGCCTGCCGCCACCACGCGCCGCAGCGCCCGCGGTTGAACCGCAGTTTTCCGAATCCCCGTGAGACCAAGCCGCATATGAATGATGTGAGTTTGCGATATTGAAGTCCGCGAGCGTATTTCATCGACATGTCGGTTAAATGACATATAGCCGACTGGAATAACAAAACATAAGCAATTCGTAATTAATTACATCTTTCTGTCAAATTCATTGTTCAAACTTTCGCTCGCGGCCATTCGTGTAAGCAATGCACGCGGCCCGTCCCCAACGCGAGAGAGAGAGAACACATACCCAATGAACAAAAAACTGATCTGCGCGACGCCTATCGCGATCGCAGCAGCGTTGAGTCTGTATGCGTGCGGCGGCGACAATGTCACCGCGCAACCGGACATCACGTCGATCAAGACGGTCGTGGTGATCTACGCGGAGAATCGCAGCTTCGACAATCTCTACGGCAACTTCCCGGGCGCCAACGGTCTGTCGAACGTGACGGCGGCGAGCGCCACGCAGGTCGACCGCAACGGCACGCCGCTCGCAACACTGCCGCAAGTGTGGAACGGTCTGACGCAAACCGGCGTGACACCGGTTGTGACGCAAGCGATGACGGCCAACCTGCCGAACGGCCCGTTCGCCATCGACGATCCGAAGGGCTTCAACACGCCGATCACGGCCACGACGCGCGATCTGTATCACCGCTTCTATGAAAACCAGATGCAGATCAATGGCGGCAAAAACGACAAGTTCGCCGCATGGGCGGATTCCGGCGGCCTCGTCATGGGTCACTACACGCTCAACGCCGACAAGTTGCAGTTGTGGAAGATCGCCCAGCAATACACGCTGGCCGACAACTTCTTCATGGGCGCGTTCGGCGGCTCGTTCCTGAATCACCAGTGGCTGGTTTGCGCGTGCACGCCGACCTATCCGAATGCGGACAAGAGCCCGGCAGCCGGCTCGATCTCGTCGGTCGAAAGCGACGGCGTCACGCTGAAGGTCGCGACCAACTCGCCGGCTTCGGCGCTGAGCGGTCCGCCGAAATACGCGCTCTCGGGCAATCTGACGCCGGACTTCTACGCGATCAACACGATGCAGCCGCCGTATCAGCCGAGCGGCAACAAGGCGGCTTCGGGCGGCGACGCCAACCTCGCCGACCCGACTGCCGCCACCACGCTGCCGCCCCAGACGCAACAGCACATCGGCGACTTGCTGAACAACGCGAAGGTGTCGTGGGCGTGGTACGGCGGCGCGTGGGGCGCAGCGGTGTCGGCGGCGCAAACCGGCACGTCGAACGTGATCTATGGCGCGAATCTGACGGCGCCGAACTTCCAGCCGCATCACCAGCCGTTCAACTACTTCGCCGATCTCGCACCGGGCTCCGCGAACCGTTCGCAGCACTTGCTCGACGGCGGGATGGCAGGTTCCGAGTTCATCAAGGCGATCGACACCGGCACGCTGCCGCAAGTGTCGTTTTACAAGCCGCAGGGCAACCTGAACGAGCACCCGGGTTACACCGACGTCGCGTCGGGCGACCAGCACATTGCCGACGTGATCTCGCATCTGCAGAAAAGCCCGCAGTGGAACAACATGCTGGTGGTCGTGACGTATGACGAAAACGGCGGCTTCTGGGATCACGTGGCGCCGCCGAAGGCCGACCGTTGGGGTCCTGGCACACGGATTCCGGCGCTGATCATCTCGCCGTACGCGAAGAAGGGTTTCGTCGATCACACGCAATACGACACGACATCGATTCTGCGCTTCATCACGCACCGCTTCTCGCTGCCGACGCTGCCGGGCATCGCCACGCGTGATGCTGCGCTGGTCAGCAACGGCAGCAAGCCGATGGGCGATCTGACGGCCGCGTTGAACATCAAGCAGTAAATGGCTGGCGACGAGCGGACGGCAACACGCGCCCGGAAATTGAGCCGCCGACGTTAAGCGGCCCGCACTTCACCAACAGACAAAGCGAGTAAGCAACAGTCCGCCTGATGATGGGACTTTGACGGGGCAGCTTCGGCTGCCCTTTTTTGTTTTCGTCGCGTGGAGCACGAGAGGGCGCAAGACGGCGCACGCGATTCGTCATAGACCCAAGCGGTGACACACCGCATTTTCATGAGCGGCGTATGCTTCGACGCAGGGCGCGATCATTCCCGCCGATGGCAGCTCGAAACCCTTAGCAACGTGTTGCAGGTTTGCCCACTCATCCAGGAGTTCGACAGCATGACTGAAAAAACCATCAAGGTCCCCGGTCCCGATCATCCGATCACAGTCGAGCCGGACAAAGCCCATGTGGTGGTCACGGTAGCCGGCCGCGTGATCGCGGATACACGCAATGCGCTCGTGCTGCGTGAGGCATCGTATCCGGCGGTGTATTACATTCCGCGCAACGACGTCGAGATGACGCTGCTGGAACGCACCGATCACACGACCTATTGCCCATATAAAGGCGATTGCGCGTACTACAGCATTCCGATTGGCGGCGAGCGGAGTGTAAATGCGGTCTGGACTTACGAGTCGCCCTACGCGGCCGTGAAAGAGATCACCCAGCATCTGGCCTTCTATCCGAACCGGGTCGATTCTATCGACGTGCAGCCGGCAGGGTAAACGGCCAAGCGCGCATCGCAGCTGTGAGGCTTCGATGCGCGGCGCCAGGCATTTGAAGTACGGCAGGAGGGACTCGAACCCCCCACCCTCGGCTTAGAAGGCCGATGCTAACGGGCGGCAATCCCTTGCTGGGCTTGCCTTCTATCCAGCTGAGACCAGTTTATTCACACTCTGTTCACACCGGCGACCTCTCGGAGGCCGCATGGCAACCATTACCAAGGTGCGCGACAAGTGGTTATGTCAGGTACGTAAAAAGGGATATCCCAGCCGGTCCAAGACGTTCTCATCGAGAGCCGATGCTGTAGCCTGGGGACGGAGCATTGAGGCCGATATAGCCCGTGGGACTTTCGTAGCGAGCGCGGAGGCTGAGGCCACGACTGTTGCGGAGATACTGGATAGATACCTCCTTGAAATTTCCGCAACCAAGCGCAGCGGTACCAGCGATACTGGCCGAGCCAAGACTTTAAAAGGCCACGTAGGGGCATACAAGCTCACTGCGCTCTCAAGCTCTATCCTCGCCACGTATCGTAATGACCGGCTCAAGGTTCGCGCCCCACAAACCGTAGTCCACGAACTAAACCTTCTGAATCGCGCTTTGCGTATTGCTACGTCAGAGTGGGGCATTGTATTGCCAGGCGGTATCCCTCGCATTGTTAAGCCTAGGAAGCCCGAGGGGCGGGACAGGCGCGTCTCTCAGACCGAAATAGATGCCCTTATCTCCGGTACCGGCTCACCCGAGCTTGCTTCTGTCATAAGCCTTGCAGTTGAGACCGCTATGCGCCGGTCTGAAATTCTGTCCCTGAGAAAGGAGCGGATAGACCGCCTGCGCCATACGGCATTTCTCCCAAAGACCAAGACGGACAAGCCTAGGACCGTCCCGCTATCCTCTCGCGCGCTTGTCATTGTTGAGCGCGCTTGGGGAACGTCCGAGGGCGACACCGGGCCGCTATTCGCCGTAAAGCCGGGATCGACTACACAGGCGTTTGTACGGGCAGTGCGTAGAGAGCGTAAGCGACATGAAAAACAATGCAAGTCCAAGAGCGTGCCGCCAGATGGCGCTTACATGGTTGACCTCGTTTTCCACGATCTACGGCACGAAGCAACCAGCCGCCTATTTGAGCGCGGCCTAGGGATCATGGAGGTTGCGGCTATCACCGGTCATAAAACGCTCGATATGCTCAAGCGCTACACGCACCTCCGGGCGGAGGACTTGGCTAAGAAGTTGGGCTAAGTTGACTTCGGGGGCCGCTTGTTCGATGACCGCGCGGCCCTGATAGCGCTATCTATCGCGTCCTTAAGAGCCTTGACGTTCCTCGCTTGATATTCTTTAAGCTCCGCCTCCCGCCGCCTTTCCAACTCCTCCTGGCTAGGCGCCTCCGGGTCCGGCCCCAGCTTCGCAAGCTCGGCCAATGGATGTTCCGGCCAGTTCTTAGCGGACATGATTCTCTCTTGGAGAACGTTCTTAGAGCGCTTGGGGCTGATAACTTCGCCCTTCTCGTTCTTACGCTCCTCGTAGAAGCCCGGGATATGGATGGAATCCCACATGGCCTTATTAGCCAAATCCCAAATGAACGCTTTAAGCTCGGTGATTGCGGGCGGTACGTCTACCGTTTGGGTCTCGCCCGTCTCCTCGTCTAGTAGAGTCGTTCCGTGCACGGTGTAACCGTCAGGGCCCTTGAGGCCAGCGTACACTTTCTTTCCATCCTTGCTCCTACGGTGGAACACCTCAACGACAAACGCCTTATTCAACATTTGAACCATGTGCCTAGCAAAGCTCCCGTGCGCCTCGTTCATCATGCTAAAGAGCTTAAAGAAATTGGCCCAAGGGTCTAGCGAGAGGGTTTCTCGAACCGTGACACGGTGCGGAATCAACGTACCGTCATCCAATTTACGCGGCGGGTGATTCGGGCCGCTCAGCTCAAATACGAGGTCTACCTGATCGCGGAGAACCATCTCGCTTTCTAAGTTTCCCTCCTCATGCTGACCAAGCTCGAAGTAACCTACGAGGCGCGCAAAGGCCAAGCCAGCGGCGGGAGGCTGATACCCACCTGGATACGCAGGAACCCGCATATCTGGCCCACCGCAGATACCTTTGAGAATGTGCGACCACAGGTCTTTATCCATCGCTCAACTCCCGCTAGCTGACGCCGCAAAGCTGATTGCGTTCCTTTAAAACCGCCGCACGTTGAGCGTCTATGTACTCGGCTAGGTCCTGAATGTGGACGCCTCGCGCCGTTTTCTTGCTCCTATCAGCACGCACAACCGGGAGGGTAATCTCCCCACTTGTGAGTTTGCGAGTTAGGTTATCCGGCTCCAAATGGGGGAAGTACTCGCGCCTGACCTCCTCCAGTGGTACCACGGCCCGCGCTCCGAATTGGGCAAGAAGTAAAAACGCAGTATTCATAGCGCTAGCGTCGCTTAAACATTAGGTCCGCGAACCGCTGGCATCCATCCGGCCCGCTACCCGCTGCGGCCTTCATCTGTTCGTACTCCTTCCGCCCCGCCTCCATCTGCGCATCTAGGTACATCGCCAAGTCCACCATGCCGATAAATTTTGCGGTCCTCCGACTTTTGTCTACCCGTGTGACGGGCAGCGGTATATCTGCACGCGCGATCTTCTCCAGAAACTTGTCTAGCTCTAGGTGCGAGAAATATTCCCGCCTAACGTCTTCGACTGGTATGGCAACGCGTGGCCCAAATTGAGCCATCAGGATAAGGACGGTTTTCATCGCTCCTCCAGGTCAAGGTCTGAGTGTAACCAGGCGTGCGACCACTAAGCAATTATTTTATATGGAGTACATATTATTGTCAGCAATATTGCGAACACACGGACATGTCAGGACAACGCTCAAATTCTCTTGAAACGATCCCGATTGAGGAGATTGCTAAACTATGGCGGCCATGTCCTAAATTTGCTGACTAACGCCAAGCCAATACCCTGTCGAAACAAATACAATGAAGATACTTATCGTTATCGGGTTGCTTTCCCTCTTACCCGCATTTACCGGAATTTGGGCCGCTCGACTGTGGTACGAATCGAGCAAGATTGAGGTTATCCCAGCGTATGCTCGCTACGGAAATATAGAACCTGTGGGCGACATCTCGCAAACCGCACTAAATTGGTTAGACGGCGCGTTACGTGCAGGGAGCGAGGCTGCCGAGCTTAATAAACGGGCGGCCCGCTGGACGGCGATTGCAGTGGCGTTGGGAGCGATAACAACCGTTATTGGCGCGGCGCTACCGCTTCTTATGTACCAATAGAGGCGACATGGAAAGCGAACAACTCACAATCATTGCATAAGGTACTCGTAAAAAATCTTTGCGTCTGCCAACCATTCCTCAATTACTGAGTGCGTTTTGCCACTCATGACGTGCAGAAGAATCTTATCCGGATGGTCAAGGTTTAATACCCCCAAGCTTGCTGCGTTTGTAGCGGCTTTGGTGAAGGTGTCGAGATTTCTATGGGCATAAAAATGGCGAACAAACTTTAAGTCGCGAAACATGCTTGAGTTAAGCGCCAAAGCATTCTGCAAGGACGGCAAATTGCTGGCAGAACAAGCAATCAAAATTTTTTCAATTTGCTTTGGATCGCGAATCGCTTGCTCGTCGCTGCGCTTTATGCGAGCTGGCGAGTGCATTTTCGCATACTTCACGCTATTCGTTACGGATAGCATGTATGCTGCAATTTCGTCCTCCGGGCCGATATTCAAAGATACCGAAATCTTTGCCCCGGATACCGATTTTGCTTTCCGGACAGTGCTAATGGTGAATTCCCTAAGCGCACATATGTTCAAATTATCCAACTCTATCGCGATATACGAAAGCCTCCGCCCCCTCTCTATTGGATTGAGCCCGGGAAGAGACTGAAAAAGATCCCTCAATCGTTTAATCCGATACTGGGCGGCACTATGCAAACGCCCCAAATGCATTGACGCGCGCATAATAATCAGACCAAGTTCTTAAGTGCCTGTTTGAAATAGAGGAATCGAATTGCGCGCGCGGCACCAGTGTTGGTTGCCTCGGAACTCGCGCCTACAAATTTCGTCAACGCGGGGAAATCCTCGGGCTCTTGCAAACTAGATATGAGTGTCTCAATAGGAAAATTGTGCGCAACAATTTCCGCGTTCATCTCGTTGTAATCTACCTCCGCTTTGTCGCCAAAATCGCCGCCGAAGCGGACCGCAATTGCAGCCAGCACAAGAGATTGAAAAACATGCATTCGAAGAAGTACATCATCATGCAGAATTTCATGATGCAAAACAAACTCGATTCCGTACTTTATTTTTTCGTTCAGTTCGTCAGCCTGCTCAAATCCGGCATTGTATTTCTTGTAGATACGGTCAAGTTGAGCCCCCTTAACCGTTATGAAGCCCTCGTCCATAGTAAGGACGATTTCCGCGTACAGTCGCAGGTCGGTCATGCGTATCATATCGCGTCGAGATAGGACGCCAATGCTCAGCAGCGACTCCTTAAATACTTCAGCCAGGCCGTTGATAAACCATTTAAAATCGCCTTGGTAGCGTGCGTTTCGTTGCTCCTCCGCATTCAAGGGGACATTGTTGGCGTTCATTCGCCTGAAGGCTTCTCTCACTTCATTCTCAGGCACTCCGGCGAATTGATCGACTGGCAACTGATAAGAAAGAAACTTAGTCTGCCATTCTTCGGAAAGCTTGTTATAGCGCATACCCCGAAGCTCCTCTGTTTCGAGGTTCTTCGACAAGATCAGCTTATTCTCGTAGAACATCATAAGCGCCTGGCTGCGCTGCTGTCCGTCAACAATTTCCTTAATCACGCCCTTTGTCTTCAAATCCAATTTTGCGTATACAAATAACTTCGGTATCGGATATTCGAGCAAAATAGACTCAATAAAGAAGGACCTTGCCGGCGCCGTCCACAACCCGTCCTTCCGCTGATAATCAGAGTTGACAATAATTTTCTTTTCTTGCAGAGCGCTGCAGTAATCAGCAACCGACATTGGCGAAGCGTTGGCCTTCATAATTTTATACTTTCCTATTTTTCGAAACAAATCACCGACTCAACCGCCCGGGAAGTGTCTCTATATATCCTGGATCGCGAATTGATTCCGAGAAAGGAATTTCCCTGAATGAAATCCTCCCGTCTTCGCATCTTAAATCCAATATTTTCTGCCATCTCGCCCAGAATTGTCGGCACGTCATTATGTAGGTCTTTGTAGTAAGAGTCCTGCACAACCATAATGGCGATCGCATTCCGCTTCATGCTGGCCCGCATATTGTAAATCGACCTTGACATTTTTTCGAAATAATCAAGATGCGTCTTATAATAGTAGCCTTTCGAAGCTTTTGAATCGTGCGACCTCAGCCGATCCAGAAATTTTAAGCAAGTTTCACCCCAAAAAATGGACGGCTCAATTATTTTATCCGGCACCTTAATTGAACCGATCATCTGCCTGCTCAGGTCGTCACGGTTTTCAGTCAGCAGTGTGCTTATTAAGGCCAACTCAACTCGAGTCGCAGCAGTATAGTCGATCCTGGTACAGTATGGCGGCGAAGTCAAAATCAAATCCGCCAATCCACTCACTTTGAATTCTGTAGTGTTGCCAACAGCAATTTTAACCCTGGCAGGATCAATCAGAAAGCTGGACTTTTGCAACGCATCAGCCATGCACGTTGCTTGCGCCACGAAGGCTGAGCATATATCCTTCGCTGAAATTGTTAGCTTGGCCTCGTCGCCCTTCGGGGTTTTTAGCCAAGTTGGGTTGCTTGACCGATACGGTGCAGTTAAACGCCTACAAATCGTAAAGAGAGCTACGTAGAAAGTCGCAGCAAAACACGAAATTTTGTCAAACTGCGCTCTGAGGTCCGCAGCATCCGTTCCAACCAAGCGCGACCGTATGCGGGATTCGATGGCACGAATAACGTTCCCTGTTTCCACGTCGAACCACTGCAATAGCGGGTCGTTCTCCCGTATCTTGATCGCGAGCCGCGATACGTCCTTTGTCAAACTCTTAGCCTGCGGCGCGATGCTGTCCGCTTCGGTTCTTGCGAGGCTTCGCGCCCGCGCCACAAGAACCATTACCGGGTTAAGGTCAATTCCGCATGAAGCGTAGCCCAACTGAGCGGCGGCGTATGTCGTCGTACCGCTTCCATTCCAAGGGTCAAAAATCACTGCGGATGATGGAAGGCCACTGCTTTGCAGAATGTTCTTTGCAAAGTCCTCAGGAAACCCAGCGTAGTATGGAAAAAAATCAGTCCAGCCAGATTGCGAGTTCTTCTTTCGCTTGGGGGAGCCGATAACCAACGAGTCGAGCAAGAAATTCTCCACAGTATTAATTTTGCACGGTCATGGAGTTGCGTTGGCGATCAAAAATTTGGCAGCCCTAGAAGGAGGCACACCATGCAGCGCTCGCAGTTCCCTGCCGCACGATTGTAATGCATATGCACGCCGCGTTCGTCACTTCGCGATCCTGACCCGGCAACGCCGCAGCACCGGAGGGCTCCCCGCTAAGCGCAGCTAGCACGTCACATGGACGAAGCGAGGCAATGCATGGTGTGCCCAGACGTGGACAGCCAAGAAGCGCTCGCGCATCTAACCGCCCACGGTACCAGCCTAGCAAGTATTACGGAGCCGCCGCGCACGACGACTATATATATATATAGCGTGACTTTTGCCAAAACCCGAACAAATATAAATCCCTTGATCGTGTAGGGCAAGTTATCGAACCGCGCGTCTTACCGCGAATAACACTATCAATCGAGGACGAATGTGGGCCAGCACAACGCGTTGACTTGTATGTTGGCGGACAACTACTTTAACTGCGCGTTTGCTATCCTCAACCGCTAAATGTGCGGCGAGAACTAACAACCGGTTTAGCTTTTGGCTTAAGTACATCGAATACGCGGGCCGACTCTTCGATTATTTCTTGTTTTGTCGGATTACCCAACACTTGCAAGTCGCTCGCTAGAGTTTGGCTGTTGACCATAATTCTGCGTTTCTCTAGGATTGCGGCTAGACGCCTGCGTTTACGTGACTTATCTGTACTGCGCATTTCTGGATATTTATGCGATATCCATAGAGCAACCACAGTATCAAGGTCAACTACAAGACCACCTCTGCGATTACGCATCTTAAGAACGTAGGTGACAAACTCTCTCTCGCTAGGGGCGCATTGTTGGATTCGACAAGTTGTATCTAGCATGCGCTCTGATATGGACTTAACCATAGGAATACGAATACCGGACTCGCGGGCCACCTTCTTGGTAATGAGTTCGCCAGTCGTTGTATCCAGCCACATATCCGGCTCAACTGTGGTGACGGCAGACCGACTAAAGCCCTTCTCATGGAACCAACCGGCAGTCTTTAGCTTCGATTTAGGTACAACCCTATATTGACCCGTTACCGGAATGTATTTTGGGTCATCAATAGGAATGATCTTGTTGACACTAGCCGCTAACCGGCCAATGAATTGATATGGATGCTCAATAGTTTTAACACCCGCCCCATAGAGAGCTTGATGCCTATTTATTTCCTCACTGCTAATTTCTCTCGTATTGAACAGATTCGGGTACTTCAGTCTATCTGGATCAATTGCTCGGTCTGCTGCCTCCGCAATTACGCTGTTTAAATTGTATGTCATGTTATCCTGTGCATCCTCCCAGAGGAACGCTCTCTATATATTAGACAGAATGGCTGAAACCCCCGCCCAGCAAGGGATTCAGCTTTTGGAATGTGCTGTTTTACCGCAGATTTGACAGATTGAGACGCGCTACCAGCTACCATCCAACGGCATACCATCCGGTCCGAAAGCACGTTTAACCCTAAAGCCTCGGTCTCTATTGGTCTTATCCAGATGGCACGGGTTACACAGATATTGCAGGTTGGCATCATCGTTAGACCCGCCCTGCTCCAGTGGCTTAATGTGGTCCACAACACCTCGCAAATCCGCGCGCTTGCACATACGACAAGTCCATTGATCACGCTCACGAATACGGTCCCGTATCTTTCCCCAAGCGTGGCCGCTAAGGTCATCAATACGTGGCGCATTGGTAGCCGCCAATCTGGCCCGCTGCTTTGTCGTTAGCGGTCTCGTCCGTGGTGTAGTACAGAATGGGCAACGCCACTCCATACCCTCAGGTTTCCAATGTGGATGCTTGGCACATTCATTCATATGTATTCCTAAATATATCCCTGTGGAGCCGTTATCAATCCGTCCCACCCTCAGGTATTAGGCGACCTCGACCGACCGCACAGCAGCCCTCTCAGTGGGTCAGCCATAGGGATTCCGATAGCCGTCAACAGGCGGGGGGGGTATGAAAAATTGCGGAGGTCATCGGCTCAGCGCCGACAGGTTCCATTCGTTTTAACGCCAACTATCAAAATAAACTTTTTCGGCCTACCAAAGACACGGCAAAGACGGAAGTTATCCACAATTGCTGTTAATAACCTGTGGATAACATAAGTACTCTGAAATTAGTGCGTGTACTTTTCTGCACCTTTAGTGCACCGTAGCACTCGGCCCACGTACAGGCTCACCAGCGGCTCCGGCCCGCTCACCCAAGGGCAAGTTAGCCTCAGCGGTTGGAGAGGCCCGTAGGCCCTCCTTTACTGGGTGATACGCTCTCGGATTGCGGGGATTAGCTCCCGTTGCTCCTCCAGCTTGGCTAGGAATGCCTCCCGCGACACACCGGGTACATCCGCCTCGGTCAGACCATGTGCCATAGACGCAGCGGCATAGCCAGGAATCAGGTCCAGCATAGCCAACACTCCGGTAGGGTCGCTTTCCCATACGGCCAGAATGTGGGCCGAGTTAGGATGACGTTTAATCTTGACTCCGGCGACCTCGCTACGCCTAAGCGCAAGCCGATCAATACCCAAATCATTACGGAGGCGTCTAACCGCAGTAGTAGCAGAATCCAAGGCTACGTACTCAGGGCTACGCTTACTGCCTCCGTTAGCCGTAGTGGCGGTAATGGCGGCTTTCTTTGCTACTAATTGGGCCTTGCGTAGAATATCCTCAGCGTTGAACAACTCGCCCAACCTAGGATCATCCCGACGCAAAGCGGGGTTTAGCCGTAGCACCTCGTTAATGCGGTCGCTTTTGCTCTTTCGGCCCATAGTTAGCCCGCCGCCTGCAGCGTCTTAATGATCGCGATCGAATCAGCACTAGCCTTAGCCGGGTCCAACTCGTACAGCTTGGCAATAAGTGGCGAGAGCTCACGGGTAAGAGCTACTTCACGTTCCATCGTGTTAGTTACGTTATTTTCATTCATACGTTATCCTTAATAGCAAGATTGCTTGACGGGCCGGTTAGCCCGCCTTAGCTGGCCTAAATCTGGTTATATTTCATTTGATAGCTATATCCACCCTGGCCTCTCATGCGTTGGTCCATACGCTTATCTACGAACGCCTTAATAAGCGCGTGCATGTCTTTAGCGTCTTGCTCAGTCAAACCGCCGCCTCCGTTGTTATGGACGGTGACGCTAACCGGGCTACCGCCACTAGACGAGGACGAGGAGGAGCTAGCCGGGGCATCGCCAACCGCACCACCGGAGGCAAAGTGCGCGGCCTGTCCGGAGTTGATAGACTCAAGCAAACTACGGTGTTGGTTAGCCGCCGAGGCATTAACCACAAACTCCCCGTTAGAGAGCATTGCCGGGATGCTATCGCTGCGTCCCGTTCCCGGCCCGCTGATAGAACCACCGTCCGCGTAGTGACCAACAGAGCCGCCGCCAGAGAACATAGACAGCCCGCTCGTTGCGCTTTGGAAAATTTGCATTTCCGCCGCGTGGAGCGCAATCTTAGCCATGTCGTCCAAGACACTCGTAGCGAACTGACTAAAGTTGAGCTTACCCGTAGTCACAAATTGATCGAGCGCGTTAGACATACTGCCCCACACGGAGGTAAATGCCTCACCAACGTATTGCGCGTTGGTCTTTCCAGCGCTGGCGATACCTACGATTGCCAGCTTCATTTGAGCGTCATAGCTCTCTCGGATAGCTTGCTCGTCCGTTAAGTGTTGCTTGTACAGCGTCAGCCGATCCGAGTACGCTTGAGCCGCAATCTGCGTTCTATCATCGTAGGATTGTTGGTCAATTTGCTTTGAGTCGAATTGCTCTCTCAGCTTGTCAACGTCCTGATAGTAAGAATTGAGTAGCTTAAGCTGGCCCGTGTAATCGGTCCTTTTCTGAGGTGTCATGAAACGTTGGGCGTTACCGTCCGCGTAGCTTTGCATGAGGGCGCGGGTAGCCGCTTGCTCTTGGTCTGCATACTTGGCCGTTGCCTCCGCGCGTTTTTGCCACTCCTTACCCAAATCGGCAGACGCTTTTTGAGCCGCAAGCACACGCTCATGCTCGATACGGTTAAGCTCTTGCTGTGCGCTCTGAGCCGCCGCAATGTTTCTCTTTTGCTTGGCAAGCTCGATACGCTTTTCCTGTATCGCCTCCTCTTGCTTGTAGTAGTCCTCGTTTGTTGCGATAACCTTGGCGTAGTAATCCCGGTAATCTAGGAGGCCCTTATCAAAGTCAGATTTGAGGCTATCAAGGTGTTCCTTGCGGCTGTCGTCAATGCCCTTGAGTTGTGTACTAAGCTCAGCAATTTGGCCGTTAAGCTCATTCTCATTACCCTTAGGTGTTTTCTCACCTTTGGCATACTGGATTTGCTTATGGCCTGTCGCTCCCAACTTTGGAACCTGCATAGAGCTTTGATCGGCCCACAGCTTTTTAGTAAAAGCCGCGTAAGTCTCGCCCTCTTGCTTAATCTCAGCATAGCCCCTTTTTGCGTCCTCCACCACGGCGGACCAGCTCCCCTTACCGAGGTCGTTAGCCATGTGACTAATCATGTTGAGAGCGGACCCGGTTTGCTGGAGGCCCGTAACTACCGTAGCCGCAGCAGTGGTTACACCTCGGAACACGTCAACCACGCCAGCGTAGAAGTCGTCAATGATCGGCCCCATAGAGGCATTGTCACTAAACGCGCTCGTAATGGCGGAGATAGCCGGGAGGAGTTGCGCCTTGGCGTGCATGGTCATTGCTTCCCATTCCGCGTGCGCCTCCTCCGTGTGTTCCTTCATTGAGGCTAGCTGTTTGATAGTGTTATCTGAGAGAATGCCGCCAAGTTGGTTAGCCCGGTCTGCGTACTCCGAGATACCAGCGCTACCCTTGTCCAACAGCGGGATTAGCTTCTCTCCGGCCTCGCCAAACAACTCATGGGCAACAGCCGCTTTAGCTGCACTATCCTCCGATTGCTGGAAAGCGTTTGCTACGTCTAGCAACATATCATGCGGGGATTCCGCCTTAACCTGTTGCATACTGATACCGAGGGCGTTAAACGCGTTGACCGCATTTTTATTTCCGGCTACGGCCTTATTCTGTGCGTCCCCTAACGCCTCAATAGCTTTGGCGGAATCCTTAGCATCCAAGCCCACGGATTGAGTGGCGTATGACCACTCTTGAATTTGCTTGGTACTCTGCCCGGTTTGTTGGGAGAGCTTTTGTACGGTATCCGCGTACGTCTCCATTTGCTCCGCTGCCTTATGGACAACCTCCGCTGAGAGCGCCGCTGTCCCGACAACCGCACCGATACCCAAAGCTACCGGGTTGAGAATAAGGCTCATAGCGTTGGCCTGGTTAGCCAGTACCATAAGCGACCCGCCAAACTTCTTAAAGTTGCCCTGTGACAACTCATGAGCCAACACTAGCAACTCACGTTGCGCGCTGGCGTTAGCGAGACTAAAGCTATGAGTGTGGCTCGTAGCCGCGTCAATGTCGCTAATGTAGCTTTTCATTGCGGAGGAAATACCCAGGCTCTCCGCCTTCATTGAGGCTAACTCCGCGCGGGTCTTACCCGCAGTGGTCGCCATTTTGTCCATCTGCATAACGGCTTGGGCGATTTGCTGGACTTGCTTGCTAGTCGCAGCGCCTGACTCCTCCAGCGCCCCTTGGAAATTCTCCAGCACTTCCCTCGCGCGGCCCGTGCTAGCAGCATAGGCGGAAATGCGTTGATTAGCTTTATCTACCGCAGCGGTAAAGCCGGAGGAGTCCGCTGTAAACTTTGTCTTTACTTCGTTATTTGATGACATAGCACTCCTTAGTTATAGACCATGATTGATACCTTCAAAAGACACCGTAGAATAGCCAACCGGCAATAGGAACGGCGTAATTAAGCCCCGCGCTACTGCTGTAGACCCAGGAAACCCCGTTTGACGATATCGAAATGATCGGAGGCGGGGTTTGTTGGGACGTATGCGCGAATAAGAAGTCAGGTTGAAAGGACCAGAACGGGACGCCATCCGACAGGTCACACGCCATACTTCCCGCTTGCCCCTTGATCTGCACAGCACCCTTGATGCGGCCAATTCTGTCGGAAGTGTCCAGGAGCAAGCCCCCGGACGCGTTCCAAATTTGCAAGCCGGCGGACATTACCGGGAGGCCTCATGCTGGATCTGAAACTTAGCGGCCTCCGCGAGGTGTTCTCTCGCGTCTGCAAGCGCCGCCATAACCCGCCTGTACGGCCTGCTCGGGAGCAACCAAAGGCGGTTAGCCTCGTCCCGCGCGTTATTACCAGCGCAAAGATGGTGTTGAGCCATTCTCAGGCTATAGCCATAGATACCCTTGCGCACCTTTATAGCGCGCTCAAGCCGCGCGTCTAGCTCGTCAATAGACACGCACCGGATCATCCCTTGCGCCCGTCCGTACAATGCCTCCAGTACGCCAATACGAATCTCGGCGGTTGGCCTTGCGAACGTTTGACCGTTAAGACCCCGCCTGCGGGTCAGTATGCCCATAGCTTCCGCCATGCGAACAACACGCGCCCGGTTATTGGACATTGTGCCCCCCCTGTGCCTGGACGAAGTCCGCCCGGAGGCGGATAGCTGCGGCAAGTGACGAAACGCGGCCAAGCGTTACCCGTTTCAAAACCGGACCGTACGAGCCGTCCGCTCTCCGTACAGACTGTCCGGGGACCACCTTAGTCCCCCGGACTTCATACTCTCCGCTAATGAGCCGGATGCCTCGCGGGAGGCCCCGGTTACGCTCGGCGCGTGTCACTCGCGCTCCGCCTGCTGCAATTGCAAGGCGATAAGCCTATGCTGTGCCATCGCTTTAATGGTGTCGTTGCGGGCGATAACCAAACGTGCGGTTGCGTTATCACGGTCCGCCTCGGCGATAAGGTCCGCAAGCCCGCTCTCGTCCTTACCAGCGAGGACGCTCTCAAAGTCAAACTTCATTTTCATAGTATTCCTTATTTTTAGTCAGGCGGATTCACCCGCCTGGGGATCACATTAGGCCGAAAGTGCGACTTCCACCGCAGCTCCCGGAACGAATTGCCAGTCGATATACTGTTGCGCAGTAAGAGCAACCTGGGACGTCTGAAACATGTTCACTGGAATGTTGGGTGCTACGCCTGAGAGACCGTAAACGTCTGCGTGTTCCAGAGCGTCGACTACCGAATCGCCGATGTAGGCGAGTACGCGGGTCGCATCGGTGATGAACAGCTTTCCCGGCGACACGGCATACGAGCAAATCGCGGGCATTCCGCTATAGAATCCACCGCGTGCCGTAATTTGATTCTCCGTGGGGCTGCGCAGCGAAATTGCGGTAAGCGGGTTCACAAGCACGCAAGCTTGGGTAATGTCCCCGGCGAACACTTCAACACCTGCACTAAAACCGGTAGCGTGAGTAGCTACCGCCCCGAGACCTTCCGGGGATACTTCGTCACGAGCTTGAGTACCGACGAATGCGTTGTCGATGGCACGGCTGAGGGCTCGCACAAGGATGCCGGTGAGGGTCGCCTCCGCAGTATCATCGGTCGCTCGAATCAAATCCTGCGAGACTACGGTGAACACACCAGCTTTTCGCTTATCCGACAGATAAACACCGATATCGCCTTGGGCCAAGGGCATACCCGCCCCTTCTCCAAAGAACGCACCGGCTACGGGCGACGCCTCCACGTTAATCCGCGTGATAGCTGGCACCTGCACCAACCCCTGCATCTGGCCTAGGATAGACCGGCTAAAGACAGCTTGTACGAATTCTGAGCGGCTAAGCTTTCCGGCCGTTAGCACTCCCGTTGCATCAGCGCCCGCCGCCATAGGATTTACGGCCGCCTTGATGTAGGTTGCTTCCGTAGAATGTTCGCCCCAGCGATTAGCAGCGTATGCCGCAGCGTTGTGTCCGTCCGCTGCCTTGGCGATAGCTGCACGGATGAACGTCTTGTTTTGCATGCGAATAGGTTCAATCATGGTCATGTCCTTTTGATAGTGAAATTGAGTTGATTTGAATGCGGTAATGACAGCATCGGGATTGCAAGGAACGCTGGCAAGGCTAAGCTCGTGGATTTCCGCCTTTGCGTAATAGGTTCCGCCGTTCGGGAATGGCTTACCTTCACTCGGAATGAAGCCGATAGAAACGCCTTTGATTAGACCGGCCTTAACGCTATGCCAAGCCTCGTCTGTGCGTTGCTTGACGGTCCCATCCTCGTCTACCTTTACAATCCTAGCTCTGAAAGGTAAGCCCTTGGCGGTGGCTTCGCCAAACTGCACCGTCCCAACGGGTTGCGAGTGGTTATGATTGAGCAGAAGCGGAACCTCTTTGGCGAAGGTTAGGCCGCCAGGCTCGATAACATCGCCTGAACGATCTGGCGTTGGTGTAGTCGCAATACCCTCGACGATTCGCTGATCCTCTGAGACTGTCTTTATGACAATCGGTGAAAATGATTTTTCCAACTTCTTTCCTATGATTAGAATGCCTAATTTATTCCGCGTCAGGCGTTCGCGGTTTATAAGCAACCGGCTATGTGTGCTTCGTCTCCAAGTACTGTGCGATAGCGCGGCGGATAATTTCACTCACATCCAGGTCTTGCTCTGCGGCGCAGATTCGAACGGCTCTCTGCAAATCAGGCCGAGTTTTGAAACTCATTGTGCGCATCTCGCCCCCGCGTGGCTTACGTCGCGTAGTGACCTCCCCTGAGACCATTGTTACTCGCTCCCGTTGGTAATACCGCTAGTTAAACAAAGTGAACCGGATGCCACACCATAGCGGTGTTACCGATCCACACGCACAAACATACAAACAGCAAATTTGTTTCCTTCTTCACATGCAGTCCTAACTTAATAGTTGTGATCCACCCAACTATGGACAAGTCAGTTACCGAAACGGGTTACGGTGATCGATTGCTAGCCGTGTGCCGATAGGCAACGTTCGCAGCGCCATCTGTGCCGCCGTTTCGTGATCGCTCGCGCAGTGCCGCGCCACAATCTTGAGACGGGCTACACCTCGGCTTTGCTTCACGTAAGTGCCGATTACTCCCGGGCACATAAAACCAAAGTGTATAAGCGTAGCGAATATCCTCCGGTGAGCCGTTTTCGCGTCCATTCCGGGAACATCAATGTAAAGTGTTTTATACATGTCGATCTACCTCGATAATTGTTCAATCGGCCGTGCTGCCCTGTGTCTTTTGACGCTGCTCCGCTAATTTGCGCCGCGCATGCTCCGCCCGTTTAGGGTTCCCGCTACCTCCGCCGCGCCGCTGCACCCTACCCTGTGCATCTGCAACAGCGGCTGTTCGCGAATAGGCGAACTCTCTTGCTCCAATCTGCCTTGACTCCATGTTCCCTCGTCCAAATGTGCCGTCTGGTGCGCCTCATAACCGCACCAAAGAACCATCTAGAAATTTTCGCAGTTACCCCACCTCTCTCAACGCAACCTAAAACAAGTCACGGATTCGGCGGTTACTGCCCACGTTGTTAAAGATCGGCGCCCGATCCCGGCCGCTTTGCCGGATGGGGTTAGTAGCAAGCTTCACTACCAACGGGACGAAGTATGGCAGCAAGCTACACTACCAACAAGAGATTTTTAAAATTTGTTGCTCCGTTGCTTCAGTGCTACACTACCAATAACTGGAGGGTGTATATGCGTGGACGCATCAATAGAGCGGATCGCTCAAACGAACTTGAGCGACTTGCCAAGGAAGATTCTGACGGGGCTTTGAACGAGCCAGACGTGAGCATGTTGCCCGCGTCCTCCCTGCCCCCGCCGGCGATTAGGAATGGCGTCAAGACTGAGCGTGATACGCAACCAGTGCAAGTGCGTATGCTTAAGGCGCAAATCAAAGTACTTAAACAAATTGCGGCACAGGAGGAACGCTCGGCCAGCGATGTTATCCGCGAGCTGGTGGACAGGTACATCGAGGAATGCCTTAGGACCTGGCCCGAGGGGGATCGCTTAGACATTCTTCAAAGTACCATTCGACAGGCAGGATATTGGGATGAATTCGAGCGTGCGCCTTCTACTTGGCCCGCTACCTGATAAGGCCGCGCTACAACCGCAATCATCCCCCGGCGTAGCCGAAGCCGCCCAGAAGCGAACACGCAAATGTAGCTACAATCCGTTCACACTCTGTTCACAGTGAATTGTGAATAGGCCCATTCACCCGCCGAATGTGGTCAGAGGTAAGTTATTGAATAGACTAGGAAAGTTGGTACGGCAGGAGGGACTCGAACCCCCCACCCTCGGCTTAGAAGGCCGATGCTCTATCCAGCTGAGCTACTGCCGTATTGACGTGAGGCGATGCTACACAAACGTGTACAACATGCATCGCCCGCAATGAGAACCCGTATCGGGCATGGGAACCTGGGCAGTATCACTGCCACAGGGTTCGTGGGATACCGAAATTCTAACTGACCGCGCCGGAGACTGTGGAAATCCGATCCGGCGCGCGGCAACCCTGATCGCCCGTCGCCCCATCGCATGGCAAAACACATCACAAAACAAACGGGCCCGGCGAGTTGAGCCGGGCCCGGATTATAACCGATCGATTCTCATCCGCCAGCCGCACGTCAGCGCTCAGCGGACAGTAGCAGGCATATCGAGCGCAATCAGACCGGCTGCGGATGCAGCATGAACCAGCCGAGGAACACGATCCCCGCGATCACGCAGTACACGCCGAACGAAGCCAGACGTCCGCGGCCTTCGAAATAGCGCATCAGGAAACGCACGCTGAGATACGCGGCAATTGCGGTCAGCACGCCGCCGAGCAATGCGTCGGCGAGTTGACCCGGCGCATGGAACAGTTTCGGCAATTCGAGCACACCGGCCGCGAAGATGATCGGCGTGCCGAGCAGGAATGAGAACTCGGCGGCCTTCTCAGTCGTCAGGCCGGCCGCATTGCCGGCGATCATCGTCAGACCGCTGCGCGAGAAGCCCGGAATCAACGCACCGACCTGCGCGAGGCCGACGAAGAACGCCTGGCGGAAGCTCAGCTTCTCCGGCGCCTGATGTGCGCGCGAACGTTGCAGACGGTCGCCGAACCACAGCAGCACGCCGTTCACGATCAGCGCGACGGCGACGATGCGCAGATCGTGAAAAATCCGCTCGAGGCGTTTCTCGAGGATCAGGCCGACGAGGCCCGCCGGAATCGTGCCGATGATGAGCGCCCACATCATGTGTGCGTCATCGTTGCGACGGCCGCCGAACGAAGCGAAGAAGCCGCGCACCAACTCGCACCAACGCTTGCGGAAGTACCACAGCAGCGCGAACGCCGTACCGAGGTGCAACGCGACGAGGAACGGCAACAACTGCGGCGCGTGCTTGTCGATGTGCATACCGAACAATCCGGGCACGAGCAGCGTATGGCCGAGGCTGCTGACCGGGAACAGTTCGGTGACGCCTTGCAGCACGCTCAGGAAAATCAGAAACGAGAGGTTCACGCGGCGGTCCTTGTAAGGAAAATGTCGGGGAACAGCGCGCCGCAATAGAAAATAGACGGCGCGTCAAAAGCGCACCGATTATGCCTGGCTGCAAAGTCAGCGCCAAGCGTTTGAACCGCATTCGGGGAAATATTGATGCGCTGCGTCACAACTGGAAACCGTTGTTACGCCGCAGAAAGGGTAACGGGGCGCCGCCGGCGGCCGCCCTGCCATCATGAGGAATTCAATGCTGGACCGCGCGAAGCTCATGCCAGGCTCGCTTTGAGGGCCCGGCAGAAAGTGAAGCAGATGACTGGATTAGCGCTCGAGCTTGTAGAAAAAGTAGACGGTGCTTGCCGCGAACATGCCGAACAGTGCCACACCCATTGCCATTGCGAGATCCATAACACCTCCTGAGCCAGTCTCGCCCGGTCGTCGAAGTTACCGGGCAGTCAGCGGATTATCGGCAAGGATGGGGCTTCTCCGACACCCGCAATTTCCCGAGAAGGGTTTCCCCGTAGCGCAAAGCAGCGCAAAATCGATCTCTCGCGAGTCGCCATGCGGCGCGTTCGAACGTTCTCAACCCGCGTTCGAGCCACGCTCAGCTCACATGTCGCTCGCATGTAGCCCGCATCTGAGCCGCACTCAAACCGCATTCAAACCTTTATCAACCAGCCCATCGACCATGCCCCTCTCCCCGCAACAGGACATTCTCGAGATCGCCCAGGACGCCTCCGTGCTCCGTTTTGCGCCGCAGGCCGGTGGCCGACTCTTGTCGTGGATCATCGACGACCAAGAGGTGATTCATTGGCCCGAGCACGCCGACTGGAGCCAGCCCGCCAGGATTCGCGGCGGCAACCCGCTGCTGTTTCCGTTTCTCGGCCGGCATCGTGTTGACGGCAAGATCGGCTACTGGCGTGACGCACAAGGCACGGTGCGTGAATTGCCGATGCATGGTTTTGCACGCGACCTGCCCTTCGAAGCTCACGCCGACGTGCACGGCGCCGGCTTGCGCATGACCCTCACCGACAGCGACGCGACACGCGGCGGCTATCCCTTCGGCTTCCGTTTCGAAGCGACGTACCGGCTCGTCGATACGCATACGCTGGAAGTCACGCTGAGCACCGCCAATACCGGCAAGACGCGGCTGCCCTACTACGCCGGCCATCACTTCTATTTCACGCTGCCGCACACGCAGCGCGCCGAGACCTCGTTGGAACTGCCGCGCACGGAGCGGTGCTATCAGCAGGAGGATGGCTCGATCAGCGCGGCCGAACCGGGCGCGGCGCGCTACACGCTCGACGAGGCGCGCATTCTCGACCGCTTCCATTGTCTCGCCGGTGCGCCGGATCAACCCGTGCGGCTCGTCGCGCCCGGCCTGAACCGGCTCATCACGATCGATCTGCAACGGCCTGGCTCGGTGCCCTGGTACGCGGTAACGACATGGACCGAAGCCGCTGACTCGGATTTCTACTGCGTCGAGCCATGGCTAGGTCTGCCGGATGCGATCCACAACGGCATGGGACTGCGTTGGCTCGAACCGGGACAAACCGAAACGGCTGCGCTGCGTATCAACGTCAGCACGTTGCGCTGATAACGTCAGCACGTTGCGCTGAGAACATCGGCAAGCTGTGCTGAGAACGTCGGCAAGCTGCGCTGATCCCCTTTTTCTGCACATTTTCGCTCGGCCGGTTACGCGGCGTTTCGCCGCGTTCCGGCCGTGCGCGCCCTCCTCTGCGTCCGTTTTTCGGATGCTGCAGCGCAAAACCGTTAGAATCGGACGCTTTGCATCTACCTGCCGCGTGATCGGGATCGGCGCGTGGCAGCGCTTTGCGAGGTCCAATGCTTAACACAACAAGAATGATGAAACGGCTCGCTTGCGCGTCGTTGCTGGCGGTACTCGCAGCCTGCGGGTCCGCTCCGGTGGGGCCAGGCTTTTATCGCGTCGAACGGGGCGATACGCTGTCGAAGATCGCGCGCAGCAACCGGCAGTCGGTGCAAAGCATCGTGCGCTGGAACAACCTGACCAACCCGGACAGCATCGAGGTCGGGCAGGTACTGCGCGTTACGCCGCCGGGTAATGCAGTGTCCGCAGGTGGTGCCACAAGTGGTGCAATACGCAGCAACGGCGCAGGCAGCGCGAGCGCTTCGGCTGCGCCGCGCCCGGCTCCCGCCGATAGCGCGCCGTCGTCCGCACCGACTTCGACGATCTCTCTGGTGTGGCCGGCTGACGGCACGGTGATCCGGCGCTTCGACGGCGCGAATTCGAAGGGCATCGACATTTCGGCGGCAGCGGGCACCCCGGTGGTCGCCGCGGCGCCCGGCACGGTGGTCTATGCGGGTAACGGCTTGCGCGGTTACGGCAATCTGCTGATCATCAAACACAACGCCGAGTACCTGACTGCCTACGCGCACAACCGCACGCTGTTGGTGAAGGAAGGCCAGGCGGTCACCCGGGGCGAGAAAATCGCCGAAATGGGCGACACCGACACCGATCGGGTCATGCTGCACTTCGAGCTGCGTTATCAGGGCCGCTCGATCGACCCGTCGCGCGCGCTGCCGGCGCGCTAGCCTCCCGGCTTCAGGCACGCGTCCTGCAGCGCTCCAGGGAACCGGGCGTACTATAAAGCGCTCAATCTTATGCATGACGTGGCCTCGCGCCACGTCTCCCCCTGTCATCTGTAAGGAATTCGCAATGAAGAGCGCACTCGCGTCCTTAACAACGGCCGCGGCGATTGGCCTCGGCCTGCTGACGTTCGGCAGCCTCGGCGGCTGCTCCAGCACCACCACCATGACCTACCTGCCGAGCGGCGATACAGGCTTTGCGATCAATTGCAGCGGCAGTGACGCAAGCGCCAGTTGGGCCGAGTGCTACAAGCGCGCGGGCGAAGTCTGCGGCAACTATGGCTACGACGTCGTTTCGAAGGACGTCGACAACGGCGCCACTGCGGGCGGCTCAATCGGCGGGATTTTTGGAGCGAACGTCAAGAACCGGTCGATGGTGATTCGCTGCAAGCAGTGAAGGCAAAGGTAGCCACGCAATAACGCAAGGCGCAGCGCCGCTCGAGCTAGCGGCGCCGCCTGCGTCCGGAGCGCGGATCGATGCGTGCGGCGAAGGCGAACAGCACACCGAGCGCAATCGGCCAGACGCCGAGAAAAATGATCAACCAGGTCATGACCAGCGAAGGGAAAAGTAATTTTCAATGATCGGCGCCGCGTGTGAATCCGCAGTGACGCTAGATTGAATCGGCAATGACCGGGCAAAAAAAAGCCCGGCTCGAGGCCGGGCTAACGGGGGTTCGGCGCATATCGGCAAAGGACCGGTTCACCATGCGCCAGAACGGAATCTAACAACCCGCTTTTACAAGTGCAATAGCTTAATTTCGCGAGCAATGTGACACGGCGTACGGTATCCGCATTATGTGAAGGAGAATGGCGGAAATAAGCGAGGTAAATACCCTTATCTGCTCCGGACGAAACGCCATACAAACAGCGAGTCCAAATCCAGCACGCCGCTCGCAATGCCTTATGAATCAAGCGCCTGCCTCACGATATTGGAAAAGCCTGACGAAAGCCCTTTGGCCGCCCCCGCTAACCGCGCCCAGTATAATCCGGACGCTTTATGCATTGCGAACCTTTAGTGCGCCAACGCACCATACCGATGTATTAGCGTAAATTGAACGATGCGAATAGGCAGTCGCATTTCTTCACAACATATTCGCGAACAGCGAATATATTAAAAATCTTCAGATCAACTGACAAATTGCGAAGTTTAAAATCGACTTCTGCTAATGAATCGATAAATCGGATGATAAGCACATGCATCCCTTGGTTCAAGCTGGCCGAATGGCTAAAACCGGCCAGCTGGAAACGGCGATCACATGACTCGCAGACCCAGTTCGGTCACGAGCACCGCCGCCTGCTGATGCGAAATCGTCGCGCCTTTGAAAAGCGCCGCATCGACGAGCCGCACGCCGCTCAGGTCAGCCTCGCGCAGGTCCGCGCCATCGAAACGCGCGCCTTTCAGATGGGCATCCTTCAGACTGCCGCCATCGAAGACCGCCTCGCGGAAATCGACACCGGCCAGGTCGGCGTCGGAGAAGTCGAGTTGCTGGAGCGTGGCCTTGCGAAACGACAGGCCACGCAAATGCGCGCCCACCAGCAGGGTTTCGACGAAGCTCAACCCAAGCGCCGTGCAGGCCTCGAAATTGGCGCCGGTCAGCTTGCAGCTGTGAAACGACGCCGAGGCAAGCTTGGCGCGCCGCCAGCTGGTGTTGTTCAGATCGCTCGACTGGAACGCGGCGTCGACCAGATCGGCCGACGCAAAATCCGCCTCGCGTCCGCGGCAACGGACCCAACGCGTGTGTGACAGCGTCGCGCCGAAAAACGACGTCTCGACGATCGTACAACGATGAAATTCCGCGCCGCGCAGATCGAGTCGCGACAGATCGGCGCCTTCGAAATCGCAGTCGGTGAAATGGAGCGGCTCTTTATTCCCCGCCATGCTCGTAGCGATGAGACGCTCCACGTCGGTGCGCGTGAGTGTGGCGTCGGTCACCACATGAGCTTGCGCGCCCGAAGCCGGCGCCGTTGAATCCAGTGACATGAAGGTTCAGAATGGCTTTCGAAAAACCTCAAGCGTACCGGAACGCGCGCCGCCCTGGCGGTCCGCGCCGATGGTTTATAGTAACGGCCCCGTCAGAACCCGCTTACGATGACTTCCACCGACGCCACTCATAGCCCGCTGTACGCCAAGCTGCTCGCCGAAACCGCCAAAATCGGCTGGACCGAACTCGAACGCTTTTTTGCGCGCGGCATCCTGCTGCGCGTCGCGCGCGACATCGATCTGGTGAGCGTCGCCGAGGCCATCGCCAGCGACGACACCACGCAAGTCGCGCAATGGCTGTCTTCCGGCCTCGTCGAACGCGTGCAGGCGGAAACCGCCGCCGATTTCGCCGCGCGCGATCCCGATCTGTGGGCGGTAGTCGTCTCGCCCTGGGTGTGCGTGCAGGAACGTAATTGACCGACCCTGCGCACGCCCCGAAGGAAGTCCCCCTGGGGGGCGCCCCGAAGGAAGTCCTCTTGGGGGGCGCCCCGGAGGAAGTCACGTTGGGGAGTGCCCCGAACGAAGTCACCTTGGGGAGCGCCCCGGAGGAAGTCCACTTCGGGGACAGCGCGGCCGCGACGGCGCCCGCCGTCCCTGTGCGTTGGCACCGCCGGGTGCTGACGCTGGCGTTCCCCATCGTCCTCGCCAATCTGACGCAGCCGATTCTCGGCGCGGTCGACACCGCCGTAGCCGGCCATCTGGAGGGCGCGTCCTATCTCGGCGGCGTGGCGCTCGGCGGCCTGTTCTTCAACTTCGTGTTCTGGGGCTTCGGCTTCCTGCGCATGGGCACCACGGGTCTCGTCGCGCAAGCGCACGGCGCGGGCGACCATGCCGAGTTGCGCAACACCGTCGTCCGCGCGCTGTTGCTGGCGGCGGCGATCGGCGCGGCGGTGCTTCTGCTGCAAGTGCCGTTGATCGGCTATGCGTTGCGCGCGATCGGCGGTAGCGACGCGGTGCAGCGCCACGCGCAGATCTACTGCCACGCGCGCATCTGGGCGGCACCGCTCGCGCTCGGCAATTATGTGGTGCTCGGCTGGCTGCTCGGTACGCAGAAGGTGCGGCTTGCGCTGCTCTCGCAAGTATTTATCAACAGCGTGAACATCGCAGCGGTGCTGTTGTACGTGTACGTATTTGATTGGGGCGTGGCCGGCATCGGCGCGGCCACAGCCACGGCCGACGCGCTCGGCTTCGTACTTGGCGCCGCATTGTTGTGGCGCGGCAGACCGCACGGCCTGCCTGCGCTGAACCGCGCCGCGCTCTTCGACGCTGCCGCGCTCAAGCGTCTGGTGGTGCTCAATCGCGATATCTTCGTGCGCACGCTCTGTCTGCTGTCATCGTTCGGCTGGTTCGCGCATCTCGGCGCGAAGCAAGGTGACGCCACGCTTGCCGCCAACGCGCTGCTGCTCAATTTTCAGACCTTCATGGCCTATGGACTCGACGGCTTCGCGCATGCTGCCGAAGCGCTGGTTGGCGCGGCGATCGGCTCGCGCGACCGGCACGCTTTCGCGCAGGCCATCAAGGTGACGGCGCTATGGTCCGCGCTCGGCGCGCTGGGCTTCTCGCTGGTGTACTGGGGCGCGGGCTCATGGATCATCGAAGGCCTGACCAATCAGGCCGCGGTGCGCGCCACGGCCGAGACTTATCTGCCATGGGCCGCGCTCTTGCCGGTGATCTCTGTGTGGGGTTTTCTGCTCGACGGCGTGTTCATCGGCGCCACTCGCACGCATGAGTTGATGACGTCGATGGTGGTGTCGTTTGGGGTGTTCGTGGTGGCTTCGTGGGCCTTGCTGGCGCTGTACGGCAATCACGGTTTATGGGCCGCGATGCTGATCTTCATGGCCGCGCGCGGCATAACGCTCGCACGCTTTTTGCCACGCGTCGTACAAGGCATGGCAGGCATGGCCGCCTAGTCTTTGTTTCGTCGCCCGGCGTGTTTGCGCCGCGTGTTTTGATCTTAGGAACGCGCACGTTGTGCTCCGCCGCAGATGAACTACGCGCTATGCGTTCATCTCCGCAACGCCGCACACAGTTACGGCTTGAAACAAGCGCATACATGTTACGCGTGCACGTCGCCCTAGAATAACTTCAGCCTGCGCTGTCCGCGCGAACAGTCTGCGCGGGTCAGAAGCGCCGGCGTGCCCGCGCCGGTGCTTCGCTTTCATTCCCAGCAGGTGCTCAGGGCGCGGGCGCAATGAGAGGGGGCCGGACGTCGGTAGGGACGCCGTGGTAATCGACGGGATCTTTCGGCGGCGGGCCGCCATGATGCCCGGAAGGATCGTTGGCACAGCCGGCGAGTCCGGCAGCCAGCAGCAACGCAATCAACAAAACGCGATTCATAGACTCTCGATACAGAATGACAATAACGGCAATGAAGCGCCGAGAGTCTACCCGCAATTCGCATTCGACGACGTCACGGCAAGCAGTCTCCCTCCTCCCATTTTGTTACGCGTGACCTACTATAAAGGCACAGTTGCGTGTCATAGGAGGCTGCCATGGATGCTGAATCGATCGCAGGTCTGGTCGGACTTGCAATAGGCCTGCTCGTGCTGCTCGCCCTGTCGATTTTTGAGTCGAGAACCTACAGACGCGAACACGACGGCGAAGGCATGCTGCATCACTGGATCACACACCAGCACATGCCGCACGTGAACATGCCGCACTGGATGCGCCGCCGGCATTGAGGGGATGACCCGGCGCGTCGCCCTGCACGAAGGAGACGACGCGCTGACCATCGACGGTGCGCTTCTTACGCTTCTCGCGCTTGCCGCGAGCGCACATTGACGCGCGATTTTTTCTGCCCGCTGCCGGCGTCTGAGAACCTTTTTTCATCCCGACGCAATTCGTGGTTGACTCTGACACCCAATGCCACATAGAATCTCGGCTTCGTCGGAGCGTAGCGCAGCCTGGTAGCGCATCTGATTTGGGATCAGAGGGTCGAAGGTTCGAATCCTTTCGCTCCGACCACGAAAAGCAATACGAAACCCGCGTCGCCTTCGGCTTCGCGGGTTTTTGCTTTTTGGACGTCGCGCGCTCATGCGGACTGATGCGGACGTTCCGCCTGAGTCACCGCCTTGCGCCCTCACGAGCGCGCATGCGACAGTGATTGAAAACCCGGCGCTGCTCTCTACGCCGCAACCAGAGTCAAGGAGACACCCATGGATCTGATCCTCTGGCGTCACGCCGAAGCCGAAGATTTCGCCAGCAGCGACCTCGCCCGCGCACTGACCACGCGAGGCCGCAAACAGGCGCAAAACGTTGCCAAGTGGCTGCGCACCCGCCTGCCCGACAACGCAGTGGTCCTTGCGAGCCCCGCAGTGCGCACCATCCAGACCGCCGAAACCTTGAGCGACCAGTATCGCGTGGTGCGCGAACTCGCGCCCAACGCCAGTGCGGACGATGTGCTCAAGGCCGCCGGCTGGCCAAAAGGCATCTCACAGACCGTCGTGATCGTCGGCCATCAACCGACGCTCGGCCACGTTGCGGCACGTCTGCTTGGCAATAGCGAAGCGAGTTGGCCGCTGAAGAAAGCCGGCCTGTGGTGGATCGAAAGCCGCGAACGCGACGGCGACGACCAGGCCGTACTGCGCGCCGCGATGAGTCCCGATTTGATCTGAGTTGAACTGAACCGGTCGCGCAGGCTGGCGATCGAAGAGGTCCAGTTGCGCCCGCCAGTCCCGCCGGTCGCGCGGAAACAACACACGCCCCGCCCGGCCCACGACATTACAAGCCGCGCGCACGCAGCTTACGGGCAGTCATCCAATCGTCATGGCTTTGCCATGCGAGCGTCACCAGGCGTTACTACATTGGCGAAAAAAGAAATCTCCCTTTTTTCGACCAGGACGCCCCATGCGAGAACTGCCGACGCCCACCCTGCCCCTGGCTTCGATCTTCGAAACGCGTCGCTTGCCGCGCGCCGAAGAGACGGTCACCGCCCAGCACCGCCTGCAAGTGACGTGGGCGCGCACTGACGAGGAACTGCGCGAGGCCCAGCGTCTGCGCTACCGTGTATTCGCCGATGAAATGGGCGCACGTCTGACGGGTCCGGCCGGCCTCGACGTCGATTCGTTCGATTCATACTGCGATCACCTGCTGGTGCGCGATCTCGACACGCTGAAGGTGGTCGGCACCTATCGCGCGCTGCCACCGCACCAGGCCGCCCGTATCGGACGCCTGTACGCCGAAAGCGAATTCGACGTATCGCGCCTCACGCACCTGCGCGCGAAAATGGTCGAAGTGGGCCGTTCGTGTGTGCACCCGGACTATCGCAGCGGCTCGGTAATCATGTCGCTATGGGCAGGGCTCGCCGCGTACATGAAGCACAACGGCTACGAGACGATGCTTGGCTGCGCGAGCGTCGCGATGGTCGACGGTGGCCACTACGCGGCGAATCTTTACTGCTCGCTGCGCGACAGCGCGCTGACGGCGCCGGAATATCGCGCGTTCCCGCACACGCCGCTGCCGGTCGAAGAATTGCAAACCGGCGCCGACGTCGCACCGCCGCCGCTGGTGAAAGGCTATCTGCGCCTCGGTGCGAAGATTTGTGGCGCGCCGGCCTGGGACCCCGACTTCAACACGGCGGACTTTTTGACGCTGTTGCGCCTGACGGATATCAACGCACGTTACGCGCGGCACTTCCTCGGCGACGCGTCGCCGCGCTGAGCGGTGCGCAAACCACCCGGCTGATTCAGTCTACGACTGATGTACATTAAAAAAGCCCGGCAAAAATTCCGCCGGGCTTTTTAATTTATAACGCATGATTCTCAATCGTCCGTGTAGACCACGCGATACGGAATGCCAACCTTTTCCCACTCCGCAGCCTCCTGGATCAGGCTGTAATCGGTCAGCGGATTGTTAGCCACCCACTCATTCGGCAAACGCACCTCATAGCCGCCGTTGACCTGTGCGACCGCGATACCCGGCAAGCCGACATCGGCGCGCCGGCGGCATAGCAGCGCCGCAAGCCGCAGACAGAACAGCAGCGGCCATTCCACTTCGCGCGTTTGCGACAGCTTGCCGAGCTTCCCTGCGTGACCGAGCACCAGCGCGGCGAGCCGCGCCTGGTCGGTGCGCGAAAAACCCGGCATGTCGGCGTTGCTGGCGATATAGGCCGAATGCTTGTGATACGCGCTGTGGGAAATCGACAGCCCGATTTCGTGCAAGGCCGCAGCCCAGCCGAGGAACATGCGGTTCTCGACGCGACGCTCCTGATCCGGCTCGGCAAACTGATCGTAAAAGCGCACCGCGAGTTCACCGATGCGCCCCGCCTGCGCGCGGTCCACGCCATAACGGCGCATGAAGCCTTCCACCGTCACCGTGCGCATGTCCTCGTGCTGCGAACGGCCCAGCAAGTCGTACAGCACGCCGAGGCGCAGCGCGCCATCTGTTGTATCGACGTAATCGACGCCGAGTTCGTCGAACACCGCGATCATGATCGACAGGCCGCCGGCCAGCACAGGAATGCGATCGCCCTTCAGCGCGACCAGCTTCAGACGATTGACGTTCTCCGCCTTGATCAGCGCGCGCTTGAGGCGCTCGAGCCCGCCGCGCGAGATACCGTGCGTGACGCCCGGATCGTTGAAGCCGTTTGCCTCGACCAGTTCGGCGAGCGCCCGTGCGGTGCCGGACGAGCCAATGGCCTGTTCCCAACCGGTTTTCTTATATTCGGCAGAAATGATCTGGATTTCACGGCCCGCGGCGAGTTCGGCCTGACGCATCGTGTATTCGTCGACATTGCCCGCCGGGAAGAACGCGCGGCTATGGCTCACGCAGCCGATATACAGGCTCTCCATCTTGATCGGCGTGTAGTGCGAACCGATGATGAATTCCGTCGAGCCGCCGCCGATATCCACCACGAGACGCTTGCCCGCGCTCGCGGGCACGGAGTGTGCTGCCCCCGCATAGATCAGACGCGCTTCTTCACGCCCGGCGATCACTTCAATCGGGAAGCCGAGCGCGGCCTGCGCCTCGCCGAGGAACTCGCCCGCATTCTTGGCGATGCGCAGCGTATTGGTGGCAACGGCGCGAACGTGGTCGGGATGAAAGTCGCGCAGCCGCTCGCCGAAGCGCTTGAGCGCATCCCAGCCGCGCACTTGCGAGGCGCGGTCGAGCATCTTGTCGCGTGACAGACCGGCAGCAAGGCGCACCGGCTCGCGCAAGGCGTCGACCTGATAGATCTGGCTGCCCGCGTCGGTTTCCTCGACCCGGCCCACGATCAGCCGGAAGCTGTTCGAGCCGAGATCGACGGCAGCGAGGAGTTGTGGAGTAGTGACCATCGAGTAAGCGGACTCCATGCGCGCGAGCGCAGCGGCGTTGGATGCGGAAGGTGCCGGATGACCACCGGATGCCTTGGGCGCCTTGTGGCCGGCCGCGCTGTTCAAAGACGCCATTCTAAGCGTACCGGACCTCACGATGTCGCCTCGCAGTAATGGGGGTGCCCTATGGTCCCATATGCACTGCGTCATAATTACGACACGCAACGAATACGGCGTAGAATTTATAACTTCGAGAATGTCATAACAACGTCATCATACTGTGAGAATTTCCGAGCGTCTTTTCGCCTCTCCTCCTGACATTCCATTCTCGCTGCCGATGTCCATCCGCTACCCCTTATTGAATCGCGAGCTGGGCATTCTGGGTTTCAACGAGCGTGTGTTGGCACAAGCTGCCGACCCTGCCGTCCCTTTGCTCGAACGCCTGCGCTTCATCTGCATCACCAGTAGCAACCTCGACGAGTTCTTCGAAGTCCGCATGGCCGGACTGCAGGAACAGATGCGCGACAACCCCGGTGCGTTGTCGCCGGACGGCATGTCGTTGCAACATGTGTATGACCTCGTGGTCGAGCGCGCGCAGCGGCTCGTGCATCGCCAGTACGCCATGCTGCACGACACGGTGCTCACCGCGCTCGAAGCAGAAGGCATCTATTTTCACGGCACTGAAGCGTGGAACGAAGCGCAGACCGAATGGGCGCGCAACTACTTCTTCGACGAACTGCTGCCGGTGCTCACGCCGATCGGCCTCGATCCGGCTCACCCGTTTCCGCGCGTGCTCAACAAGAGCCTGAACTTCGTCGTCGAACTCGAAGGCAAGGATGCGTTCGGCCGCCAGGCGATGATGGGCATCGTGCAGGCGCCGCGTGCATTGCCCCGGCTCGTGCGCATGCCGCAGGATCTGTCGGGCTATCCGCATGGTTTCGTGCTGCTGAGCTCGTTGCTGCAGCGCTTTGTCGGCGAGCTGTTCCCGAATCTGGTGGTGCGCACCTGCAACCAGTTCCGCATCACGCGCAATAGCGAACTGTTCGTCGACGAAGACGAAATCACCAATCTGCGGGTCGCGTTGCAGGGTGAACTGCCGGCGCGGCATCTGGGCAATGCGGTGCGGCTCGAAGTGTCGGCGGACACGCCCGCGCATGTCGTGCGGCGCCTCCTCGACGAAAGCAGCCTGAGCGCCAAGGATTGCTATTTCGCCGACGGCCCCGTCAATCTGGTGCGGCTGATGCAATTGCCGGAGATGGTGGACCGGCCCGACCTGAAGTTCGTGCCGCATATCCCCGCGATTCCGCCGCAGATCGCCAACAGCACGAGCATGTTCGACGTGATCGATCAAGGCGACGTGTTGCTGCATCATCCGTACGAGAGCTTTCAGCCGGTGCTCGAGTTGCTGCTGCAGGCGGCTAAAGATCCGAACGTGGTGGCCATCAAGCAGACCATCTATCGCACTGGCACCGACTCGCCGCTGATGGACGCGTTGATGCAAGCGGCGCGCAACGGCAAGGAAGTGACGGTGGTGGTCGAACTGCTCGCGCGCTTCGACGAAGAAACCAATATCAACTGGGCGTCACAGCTGGAAGCGGTGGGCGCGCATGTCGTGTACGGCGTGGTGGGCCACAAGTGCCACGCCAAGATGATGCTGATCGTGCGGCGTGTATCGTCGGGCGGCAAGACCACGCTCAAGCGTTACGTGCACCTGGGCACCGGCAACTATCATCCGCGCACCGCGCGTCTCTATACCGATTTCGCCCTGATGACCGCCGATCAGAAGATCTGCGAAGACGTGCACCACGTGTTCCAGCAACTGACCGGCATCGGCGGCGAACTGAGGCTGCATGAGTTGTGGCAGTCGCCGTTCACGCTGCATCCGAAACTGGTCGAAGCGATTCGCGCGGAAGCCGAGCACGCGCGCGCCGGCAAGAAGGCGCGCATCGTCGCGAAGATGAACGCATTGCTCGAACCCACCGTGATTGCCGAGCTGTACGAGGCATCGAAGGCCGGCGTGAAGATCGATCTGATCGTGCGTGGCGTATGTTCGTTGCAACCGGGTGTGCCGGGCTTGTCGGAGAACATCACGGTACGTTCGATCGTTGGGCGCTTCCTCGAGCATCATCGCATCTTCTACTTCTACGACGACGGCAAGGAACAGGTGTATCTGTCGAGCGCCGACTGGATGGACCGCAACTTCTTCCGGCGTGTGGAAGTGGCGTTTCCGATCAACAACCGTCGCTTGAAGCGGCGTGTGATTGCCGAAGGCCTGTCGGCGTTTCTCGGCGACAACCAGTCCGCGTGGCTGATGCAAAGCGACGGTCACTATCGGCGCCGGCGGCCAGGAAAATCCTCGCGCAATGCGCAGATGAGTCTGCTGGGGAAATTTTGTTCGTGAGCTTGATTTCCTGATCCTGTTCGCGCGCCGCTGAAACGGCGGCGAGCATGAAAAAAACCCGCCTTTGGCTACAGGCGGGCTTTCTTTTCAGGCCACGATTCTCAAACCGGCGCCGGTTGCCGACGCGCCGTTCGGTACCCCGGGAAGCGCACAGTGAACGTGCTGCCACGTCCCTCTTCGCTCTTCACGTCAAGCTGCGCATCGTGCCGTTGCAGCACATGCTTGACGATGGCGAGGCCGAGGCCCGTCCCACCCGTATCGCGCGAGCGGCTGCGGTCGACACGATAGAAGCGCTCGGTTAGACGCGGAATGTCCGCAGCCGGGATCCCCAAGCCGCTGTCCGTGACCGAAAAAACCGCACTGCCGCCGTTGGCGTGCCAGGTCACCGTGATCGCACCGCCGTCCGGCGTGTAGCGGATCGCATTGGTCACGAGGTTGCCAAGCGCACTGAGTATTTCCGTTTCCACGCCGGTGACAGTGAGCCCTTCGTCGGCGTCGAACACGATCTTGTGATGGTCGCTCGACAGGCTTTGCGCGTCGTCCTTTAGATGCCGCAGCACCGCGCGCATATCGATCATCTGATCGCTCGGCGGCTTGTTGTCGCCTTCGAGCTTCGCGAGCACCAGCAAGTCGTCGACGATATGGCGCATCCGCGAGGCCTGCTGCTCCATCAATTCGAGGTAGCGCCCGCGCTCGGCTTCGCTCAACGGCAGTTCTCGCATCGTCTCGAGAAAACCCGACAGCACGGTCAGCGGCGTCTTCAGTTCATGCGAGACATTGGCGACGAAGTCACGTCGCATCGCGTCGGTGCGCTCCAACTCCGTGATGTCTTGCGACAGCACCAGCTTGCGATTTTCACCGTACGGAAACACCTGCACCGACAGCACGTTCTGGCGCTTGTCGCCCATGCCGCGCATGATCAGCATCTCTTCATAGCGATGCGAATTCAGATAGCGCACGAAATCGGGCTGACGCACCAGATGCGTGATGTGCTGGCGCAGATCGCGTTTCGCATCGAGCCCGAAATGAAGTTCGGAGATCGCGTTGCACCACTCGATCTGATCGTGATCGTCGAGCATCGCCACGCCGTTCGGCGACGCCTGTATCGCCTGAATGAAACGCGAATGCTGCTGCTCGACCTGACGCACCTGCGCATGCCAGCGCTTCGCAAGCTTGTGCAGACGGTAGTAGATTTCGCCCCAAATACCGGGAGCGCTCGGCACTTCGCCGTAGACCGGCGCGTCGAGCAAGCGCCACAAACGCTGCTTGTGGAAGGTGCTGAAGAGGCTCTGCGCCAGCAGCATGACGATCGCGAGGACCAGCCCTGCCTTGACGTTCAGGAGTGCGCCGACCACCACGCACAGAACAGCCAGCAGCACGACCGACACGATGGAGCGCGCCCAGATGATGTTCATGTTCTAGTGATCGAAGAGAAAAGTGCTACCGCAAAGTCAGGCGCTCTTCGCGAGCCGGTAGCCGCTGCCGCGTACCGTCTCAATCATAGCATCGCACCCGGCCGGCTTGAGCGCCGCGCGCAGACGCTTGATGTGCACGTCCACCGTGCGCTCTTCGACGAACACATGGTCGCCCCACACCTGATCGAGCAATTGCGTGCGGCTGTGCACGCGCTCCGGGTGCGTCATGAAGAAGTGCAGCAGGCGGAATTCAGTCGGGCCGAGGTCGAGTTTGATCTCGCTGCCTTCCGCCTGTGCGGCGACGCGGTGCGTCGCCGGATCGAGCTTCAGACCGTTGATCGCAACCAGGTCTTCGGTCAACTGCGGCGCGCGGCGGCGCAACACCGCCTTGATACGCGCCATCAGTTCCTTCGGCGAAAACGGCTTGGTGACGTAGTCGTCGGCGCCGATTTCGAGGCCGAGCACCTTGTCCTGTTCATCGCCGCGCGCGGTCAGCATGATGATCGGAATGTGCTTGGTGCGCTCGTTGTTGCGCAGATCGCGGGCGAACGCAATGCCTGACTTGCCCGGCAACATCCAGTCGAGCAGGACGAGGTCGGGCAGTACGTCGCTGATCAGGTTCTGCGCCTGCTCCGCGTTGTACGCGCGAATCGGGCAGTGTCCGGCGTGTTGAAGATTGACCGAAATCAGTTCGGAAATGGCGGGCTCATCTTCAATGACGAGAATGCTGCTGGGCATCGGCACCTCTGTTCCTTATATCTGGATTAACTGAGCGCTTCGCGTTCGAGCGCGTCGCGCGACTTGTGCCGCACGTCGGTGCCCTTGACGATGTAAATGATGAATTCGGCGATGTTCTTCGCGTGGTCGCCAATCCGTTCGATCGCCTTGGCGATAAACAGGAAATCGAGGCCCACCGAAATCGAACGTGGATCTTCCGTCATGTACGAAATCAGCTTGCGAACGAAAGCGCGGAATTCTTCGTCGATCGCCTTATCGTCGCGCATGATCTGCGCGGCGGCGACCGTGTCGAGACGTGCAAAGGCGTCCAGCGCGCGGCGCAGGATCGACACCGCCATTTCGCCCGACAATTTAATCTCGGCAATATTGATGCTGCGCGAGGCGCCGTCTTCCATCAGACGCTTGGTACGCTTGGCGATTTTTTCAGCTTCGTCGCCGGCGCGTTCGAGATTCGTGATGGTCTTCGAAATCGCGATCAGGAGGCGCAAATCGCGCGCGGCCGGCTGACGGCGCGCGATGATGTTGCTGCACTCTTCGTCGATCTCGACTTCCATCGTGTTCAGGCGCTCTTCGGCCGCGATCACCTGTTCACATACATCGCGGTCGAAGTTGTTGAGCGCGATCATCGCGTTGACGATCTGCGATTCGACGAGGCCGCCCATTTCGAGCACCTTCGAAGAAACGAGGTTCAGGTCGGCGTCGAACTGGCTGGACAGATGTTTATCGGACATGTCGTACTCCGTTGTTTTGCTCGTCGTCGGTTTAACCGAAGCGGCCAGTGATGTAATCCTCGGTTTCCTTGCGGACCGGCTTGATGAAGATCTTTTCGGTGTCGCCGAATTCGATCAATTCACCGAGGTACATATAGGCAGTGTAGTCCGAACAGCGCGCGGCCTGTTGCATGTTGTGTGTGACGATCACCACCGTGTAATCGCTCTTCAATTCGGCGATCAACTCTTCGATACGGCCCGTGGAAATCGGGTCGAGTGCGGAACACGGCTCGTCGAGCAGCAGCACTTCGGGACGGATCGCGATACCGCGCGCGATACACAGACGCTGCTGCTGGCCGCCGGACAAACCGTAGCCGCTCTGGCCCAATTTGTCCTTCACTTCGTTCCACAGCGCGGCCTTGGTCAGCGCCCATTCCACGCGGTCGTCCATTTCCGAGCGCGGCAGCGTTTCGAACATCTTCACGCCAAACGCGATGTTGTCGTAGATCGACATCGGAAACGGCGTCGGCTTCTGGAACACCATGCCGATCCGCGCGCGCAGCAGCGAAATATCGCGCTTGGAGGTCAGCAGGTTTTCGCCGTCCATCAGGATCTCGCCTTCGGCGCGCTGCTCCGGATAGAGCGCGTACATCTTGTTGAGCGTGCGCAGCAAGGTGGATTTGCCGCAACCCGACGGGCCGATGAACGCGGTCACCTTGCCCTCGGGAATGCGCAGATTGATGTTCTTCAACGCGTGATACTTCCCGTAGAAGAAGTTCAGGTCGTTGATCTCGATCTTCGGACGCGACGGGGCTTGCGCCTGGCCGCTCTGGGCGGGATCGAAACCGGCGGGCGCCGTCGGACGCACGGTCGGATTGAATTGAGTTTCTGCCATATTCATCGGATTACACTCCGCCCTTACTTATTCGAAAAGATCGTGCGCGCGAGGATGTTCAATCCCAGCACCGCGAGCGTGATCAGGAAGACGCCGGCCCACGCGAGCGATTGCCATTGCGCAAACGGGCTCATCGCGAACTTGTAGATCGTGACCGGCAGGTTCGCGACCGGCTGGTTCATGTCCATCGAGAAGAACTGATTCGACAACGCCGTGAACAGGAGCGGCGCGGTTTCGCCGGCAATCCGCGCGACGCCGAGCAGCACGCCGGTGATAATGCCCGCGATCGACGCCTTCAGCGTGATCGACAGCACCATCTTCCACTTTGGCGTGCCGAGTGCGAAAGCCGCTTCACGCAGCGCGTTCGGTACCAGTTTCAGCATGTTTTCCGTGGTGCGGATCACGATCGGAATCTGCAGCAGGGCGAGTGCGAACACGCCGGCCCAACCGCTGAAGTGCCCCATCTTCGCGACAACCAGCGCGTAGACGAACAGACCCACCACGATCGACGGCGCCGACAACAGGATGTCGTTGATGAAACGCGTGAGACTGGCGAGCCAGCCCTTCTGACCGTACTCGGCGAGATAGACGCCCGCCAGAATGCCGATCGGCGTACCGACGAACGTTGCGAGCGCAACCAGCATCACGCTGCCGACGATCGCGTTGGCGAGACCGCCGCCATCGGTGTTCGGCGGCGGCGTGGATTGCGTGAACAATTCGACCGACAAGCCGCCGATGCCGAGACGCAGCGTCGTATAAAGAATCCACACGAGCCACAGCAGACCGAACGCCATGGCCGCGAGCGACATCGTCAGCGCAACCGCATTCTTCGCGCGGCGGCGGCCCTGCAGACGCACGCGCATTGCTTCGAGCGTAGCGGCGTCGTGCGAACCCGGCATGTTCAAGGTGGGTTGGCTCATTTCGCGCCCTCCCCTTTTTCGAGGCGGAGCAGCATGATCTTCGAGATCGCCAGTACGATGAAAGTAATCACAAACAGGATCAACCCGAGTTCCATCAACGCCGACGTATGCAGGCCCGGATCCGCTTCCGCGAATTCATTGGCGAGCGCCGAAGTAATGCTGTTGCCCGGCGAAAATAGCGAGACGTTATCGAGCAGATTGGTGTTGCCGATCACAAAGGTCACCGCCATCGTCTCGCCGAGCGCACGGCCGAGGCCGAGCATCACGCCGCCGATCACGCCGCTCTTGGTGAAGGGCAGCACGATCTTCCACATCACTTCCCACGTCGTGCAGCCGATGCCGTACGCCGATTCCTTCAGCAGGACCGGCGTGACTTCGAACACATCGCGCATCACCGCGGCGATGTACGGAATGATCATGATCGCGAGAATCACGCCGGCGCACAGGATGCCGATGCCGATCGGCGCGCCCTGAAACAAGGCGCCGACAAACGGAATCCCGCCGAGCACCGCGCCGAGCGGCTTTTCAAACCAGGTCGCGAAAATCGGCGCGAACACCAGCAGACCCCACATGCCGTAGACGATCGACGGGATCGCGGCGAGCAGTTCGATGGCGATACCGAGCGGACGGCGCAGCCACGCGGGCGCGAGTTCGGTCAGGAAAAGCGCGATGCCGAAGCTGACGGGCACAGCGATGATGAGTGCAATGAGCGAGGTCGCGATCGTGCCGTAAATGGGCACCAATGCGCCGAATTGCTTGCCAGGTGGATCCCAGTCGGCGGTCCAGAGAAACGCGAGGCCGAACTGCTTGATCGACGGCATGGAGGCGACGATCAGCGAAACGATGATGCCGCCGAGCAGCAACAGCGTGATGATGGCGGCGAGGCGCGCGAGGCCGCCGAAGATGACATCGCCGGCGCGGCTGGGCGCTTTCTGCTGCGACGCGCTGCCGGGCGGTGTTGACCTCGCCGCGCCAGACGCTAATTGGATATCGGACATGAGAGCCTGATGGACCTGTTTCCAGTTGCCGTATGACACTTGTCGTGCGGCGGATGATGCTTGGCTAGTGCCGGGGTAATGCCGTTGGCCGTCCTCACATGAGGACGGCCAACGTGTTGCGAGAAGCTTGCTGCTTAACGCTTACTGCAAAGCTCAGTCAGCGATTGCCTTGCCCGCAGCGTCCTTCACCTTCGACTTCCATTGCGTGCGGATTTCCGAAACAACCGAATCCGGCAGCGAGATGTAATCCAGATCGTTTGCGGCTTGCGTGCCGTTCTTGAACGCCCAGTCGAAGAACTTCAGCGTTTCGGTGCCTTGCGGCGCCTTGTCTTGCGTCGTGTGCAGCAGCACGAACGTTGCGCCGACGATCGGCCATGCGTTCTTGCCCGGCTCGTTCGTCAGGATCTGGTAGAACGACTTCGACCAGTCCGCGCCCGCTGCCGCTGCCTTGAACGTTTCCGTCTTCGGCTCGACCACCGTGCCCGTCGAGTTCTTCAGCGCGACGTACGTCATGTGGTTTTGCTTCGCGTATGCCCATTCCACGTAACCGATTGCGCCCGGCAGACGTTGCACGAAGGCTGCGACGCCGTCGTTGCCCTTGCCGCCCGTGCCCGTCGGCCAGCTGACCGTTGCACCTTCACCGACCTTCGACTTCCAGTCAGCATTGACCTTCGACAGGTAGTTTGTCCAGATGAAGCTGGTGCCCGAACCATCGGCGCGGCGAACCACGGCAATGTCGGTATCCGGCAGCTTGATCTTCGGGTTCAGCGCAACGATCGCCGGATCGTTCCACTTCTTGATCTTGCCCAGGTAGATGTCGCCGAGCACTTCACCCGACAGCGTCAGTTCCGCCGGCTTCACGCCCGGCACGTTGACGACCGGCACCACGCCGCCGACTACCGTCGGGAACTGGAACAGGCCTTCCTTGGCGAGTTCGTCGTCCTTCAGCGGAGCGTCCGAACCGGCGAAGTCGACGGTCTTCGCAACGATCTGCTTCACGCCACCCGACGAACCAATACCTTGGTAATTGACCTTGCCGCCGCCCGACTTCTGGTAGGCGTCAGCCCACTTCGTGTAGATCGGTGCTGCGAAGGTGCTGCCCGCGCCGGTGATGTCTGCGGCTTGCGCGGCGATCGCGAAAAGCGCGCCAGCGACGCCAGCGAACACGGTTTGCATCAATTTCATGAGACCTCCAAGGGTGTGAGCGGTGTGAGCGAATAACACGAACACCGCGAAGCTTAGGGTCTCTTTGTGACAGTAACGTGACTTATCGTGAAACGGATGTGACAGTGGGATTACCGTGATGAAAGCTACCGCGACGCGGCAAAGCGCTGCTTACGCGGCGTTTGCAAGATATCAGCAAGACTACGCGAGAAACGCCCGAGCTGAACGTTTGCGTTGGATGGAGGAAGTATGGACGGCCATATCACGCGGATGCAATCTGCCGCGTCACATAGTTGTGGCGACGACCGGACACTGCCTCCCGGTCGTCCATGGCTGGAGGGTCTGAAGCGGGACGGGTCGCCGCGCGCAGGCGAGGCTTAAGCGCGACCGGGCGGTGGGTCAGCCCTGCGCCACGCTCTGGGTAAACTCCAGAATAATAAACTCCGCGGGGCGAGCCGCTGCCATCCCCACACTGACAATCATTTTCCCTTGCGCGATATCGTCGGCGGTCATGGTGGTGCCCTCGCCGATCTCGACGAAGTAAGCTTCCGCTTCCGTTGCGCCAACCAACGCACCCTGCCGCCACAATCCGTGCAGATAGTTGCTAACCGCGCCTCTTACTTTTTCCCATGTGGGCTGATTGTTCGGCTCAAAGACCAGGCTTTGCATGGCAGCCTTGATATCCTTTTCCGCACTATTGAACAAACGGCGCACAGCGATATATCGCCAGTTATCGGAGTCATCTAGCGTTCGCGCTCCCCAGACGACCAAGCCGCGATCGTCAAGCTTACGGAGCATATTGATCGCCAGTCCCTTATTGAATTGCCCTTGCAGGGAATCAGTGACAATAAACTGCGGCTCGGCACCGCCCTGTATTACAACATTGGCTGGCGCCTTCCACACACCGCGGGTGCGATCTGTAGAACAATATATACCCGCTATTGCGCCGCTAGCCGGAATTGGCTTGTCCGCCCAACTTGGCGTGAACCATGGATAATATACAGCTGCGTAGGAATTGGCAGCGTACGAACTGCTGGGATCGTAAGTCGAAGTTATTTCTGTTGCAGGTCCGTCGAGAATGGCAAACAAATTTTTTCCATCTTGACATAACGTGTCCACCTGCGAGGATATATCCTGGCCCGCGCTTACGATCAACGTAATATCGTCGTATTGTGGGACCTGTTCCGCCAGATTGCTGGCGCTCACCACGTAACAAGCGCCCCCGCCGTTCGCGAAATAGAGTCGGAGTACCCCATCTTCCACATAGGTAAAGGTGTCCTTGTCCCTTCATGGCTGTCCAATCCAACCATGAATTCACCCTTGTGGCGTTATTGAATAGATTCTTGTTGTTATCTGAAGTGTTATTTAGCGCAAAAATTGGAACAGCGGTGGCCACGGAGTTTACGGAAATAGTCAGGCCGCCAGACTCAGCAACATAAACACCAGGATAAGTGACTGCCGTAGACATAAAGCGCATTCCCTTAATAATCCGAACCGATCGAAAACAGATTTCAATCCGGCCGACGAATGGCGGCCGTGACAATTAACAAAAGACTTTGTGCGGTTTTCACGGCTCCAAAAAAAGATAACTTAAGCCAATCCTTTAACTTCAAAATCAACTATCCGCAGTGTATAAATTCACACTCAATAAATCAATGTTTTCGCCTTGGACAAAATGGCGCAGGATATTATCTTGAAATCAACTAGCGCAACGACAACAGACCTGAATTCTTACGGGGTCTTCTGGGCAGTACGGCGAATTTCGGTGACAAGATAGAAAGGCTTGCGCGCCGTCGGCAGGGTTGCCGTAGGCGCGCAGCGGCCCTGCGTTGTTCAGGCGGTGGCTTGCTTGACCGCGTTGGCGATTGCTTCGGAATGGCGAACCGCGTCGTCGACATTTTCTGCTTCGACCATCACGCGTAGAACGGGCTCGGTGCCCGAGGCGCGAATCAGCACACGGCCGCGGCCGTTCAGCGCTTCCTCGGCCATGCCGATGGCGCGGCGAATCACATCGCTGCCCTTCCAGTCCGCGCCGGGTTGCATGCGCACGTTGATCAGCTTCTGCGGGAACAGCGTGACGCCGTCGAGCAACTCAGCGAGCGTTTTGTCGCTGCGCTTCATTGCGGCCAGCACCAGCAGGGCCGACACGATGCCGTCGCCGGTCGAATGGCGGTCAAGGGAGAGAATATGGCCGGAGCCTTCCGCACCCAGTTGCCAGCCGTGCTCACGCAACTGCTCGAGCACGTAGCGGTCGCCCACCGCCGCGCGGACAAACTTCACCCCGGCTTCCTGCAGCGCGACTTCGACCGCCATATTGGTCATCAAGGTACCGACCGCACCTTCCACTTTGCCGTCGGTCGCCATCCGGTCCTTGACCAGCACGTACAACAGCTCGTCGCCGTTATACAGGCGGCCTGCCGCGTCCACCACCTGCAACCGGTCGGCGTCGCCGTCGAGTGCGATGCCGAGGTCCGCGTGGTTCGCGCGCACCGCGCGCACCAGCGCGTCCGGCGCGGTCGCGCCGACGCCGTCATTGATATTGAAACCGTTCGGCGCGACGCCGATCGGAATCACGTCAGCACCGAGTTCGTGGAACACGTGCGGCGCGACGTCGTACGCTGCACCGTGCGCGCAGTCGACCACCAGCTTCAGGCCACGCAGGTCGAACGCTGCCGGGAAGGTGCTCTTGCAGAACTCGATGTAGCGGCCGGCTGCGTCGTCGAGGCGCCGCGCCTTGCCGAGTTGCTCGGAGGCCGCGCATGCGAGCGGCAGATCGAGTTGTTCTTCGATCTGCGATTCCACGTCGTCGGGCAGCTTGTTGCCGTCGGCGGAGAAGAATTTGATGCCGTTGTCGTAGTACGGGTTGTGCGAGGCGCTGATCACGACGCCTGCGGCAAGCCGCAGTGCACGCGTCAGATAGGCGATGCCCGGGGTGGGCATCGGCCCGGCCAGCATGACGTCGACCCCGGCCGCGGAAAAGCCCGCTTCGAGCGCGGCTTCGAGCATATAGCCCGACACCCGTGTGTCTTTACCGATCAGCACCGTGGGACGTGCGCCCGTCCTGGCCCAGCGGTCCGCGCCCGCGAGCACCTTGCCGGCGGCGTAGCCGAGCCGCAATACAAACTCCGGCGTAATGGGTCCTTCGCCGACCTTGCCCCGAATCCCGTCCGTTCCAAAATAACGACGTGCCATCTTTTATGTTCCTCCTTGGCTTTTGGGTTCAGCCTCGCGCGCGGCTGTGATTCGCCGCGTCGCGCATGGCTGCCCATACTTTCAATGCATCTACTGTTTGCGCGACATCGTGCACGCGCAGAATTGCCGCGCCGCGCTCGGCGGCACATACCGCTGCGGCGATGCTGCCCGAAACGCGCTCCGCCGCCGGGCGTCCGACGACCGCGCCGACCATCGACTTGCGCGACATGCCGGCGAGAATGGGGTACGGCGGCTCGGCTTGCGGCGCCGTGTCCGGCAAGTGCGCGAGCAGTGCGTAATTGTGTTCGACCACCGCTTTGCCAAAGCCAAAGCCCGGATCCACGCTGATACGCGCACGGGCTATACCTGCCCGCTTCAGGGTCGCCACCCGTTCTTCGAGAAACTGCCGAACCTCGCTCACCACGTCTTTATAGTCGGGCTCACCAAGTTGCATGGTCTGCGGCTCACCAGACATATGCATCACGCACACACCGCATTCGCTGTCGCGCACGGCATCGACCGCACCGGGCATCCGGAAACCCCAAATGTCGTTGATCAGATCGGCGCCCGCGGCGAGCGCGCGACGCATCACTTCCGGCTTGTACGTATCGATCGACAGCGGCACATTCGCACCGTGCAGTTGTTCGACCAGCGGGATCACCCGCTCCAGTTCTTCGTCAAGCGGCACTGGCGGCGCACCCGGACGGGTCGATTCGCCGCCGATGTCGATGATATCCGCGCCATCGAGCAGCATGCGCTCGGCCTGGCGCAGCGCATCGCCGCGCATCGCGTACTGGCCACCGTCAGAGAAAGAATCGGGCGTGACGTTCAGGATGCCCATGACTAACGGGCGTTCAAAGGTCAGCTTGAAGCGGCCGCATTGCAGCGGTTCGGGGATAGGAAGAGAAGGAAATTCGACTTTCGACACGTAGCGGTCAATCACGTAAAACGGATAAATGCAAAACGGGCCGGTGTGAAACACACCGGCCCGCACTTTCTACTGGCCGCCTATCAGGCCGGCGCGGTCGCGCTGCCCGGCTTGACCTCGGTGCCCGTGCTGCCACCCGAAGAGGCATCGCTTGCCGGCGGCGGAGAGCTCTTCGGCGAACGCGGCGGACGGCCTGCCATGATGTCGTTGATCTGATCGGCGTCGATCGTTTCCCACTCCATCAGTGCGGCGGTCATCGCTTCGACCTTGTCGCGGTTCTCGTCCAGCAGGCGCTTGGCGAGGTTGTACTGCTCGTCCAGCACGCGGCGGATTTCCGCGTCGACCTTCTGCTGCGTCGCTTCCGAAATGGTGCGCGTGAAGCCACGGCCAAACGGCGTTGCGTCGTTTTCGTCGTCAACGTAGACCATCGGTCCGAGCGCATCCGTCATACCGAAGCGAGCCACCATGGCACGGGCCGTAGCCGTTGCCTTGTTGAAGTCGTCCGATGCGCCGGTGCTGATCAGGTTCAGGAACAGCTCTTCCGCAACACGGCCACCGAACAGGATCGCGAGGCGGTCCAGCAGGTAGTCTTTCGAATACGTTTCGTTGTCATGCTCCGGCAACTGCCACGTGACGCCCAGCGCACGGCCGCGCGGGATGATCGTGACCTTATGCACCGGATCGGCCTTCGGCAACAGCTTGGCGATGACCGCGTGACCCGACTCGTGATACGCCGTAGCACGCTTCGATTCTTCGCGAATCACGGCCGACTTGCGCTCCGGACCCATGAAGATCTTGTCCTTCGCGTCTTCGAAGTCGTTCATCTCGACGATGCGCTTGCCGCGGCGAGCCGCGAACAGGGCTGCTTCGTTGACCAGGTTCGCCAGATCGGCGCCCGAGAAGCCCGGCGTGCCGCGTGCGATCACCGCTGCGTCGACGTCGTTCGAAATCGGCACCTTGCGCAGGTGAACCTTCATGATGTGCTCGCGGCCGCGGATGTCCGGCAGACCGACATACACCTGACGGTCGAAACGGCCCGGACGCAGCAGCGCCTTGTCCAGTACGTCCGAACGGTTCGTGGCAGCGATGACGATCACGCCCGAGTTCGCTTCGAAACCGTCCATCTCGACCAGCATCTGGTTCAAGGTCTGTTCGCGTTCGTCATTACCGCCGCCCATGCCGGCGCCGCGATGACGGCCGACCGCGTCGATTTCGTCGATGAACACGATACACGGCGCATGCTTCTTGGCCTGCTCGAACATGTCGCGCACACGAGCCGCACCGACACCCACGAACATTTCCACGAAGTCCGAACCCGAGATGCTGAAGAACGGCACCTTCGCTTCACCGGCGATAGCACGCGCCAGCAGCGTCTTACCGGTTCCCGGCGGGCCGACCAGCAGCACGCCGCGAGGAATGCGTCCGCCCAGCTTCTGGAATTTCTGCGGATCGCGCAGGAAGTCGACCAATTCAGAGACTTCTTCCTTGGCTTCGTCGCAACCGGCGACGTCGGTGAAATTGATTGCGTTGTTGTTTTCGTCGATCAGACGTGCACGGGATTTACCGAACGAGAACGCACCGCCTTTCCCGCCTCCCTGCATCTGTCGCATCATGTAGAACCAGAACCCGATGATCAGGATCGTTGGTCCAAGGTAGTACAGCGCGGACACCAGCGCATTTGGTTCGTCATCAGCCTTGCCGCTCACCTGAACGCCATACTTCATCAGATCGCCGACCATCCAGATGTCGCCGGGCGACACGATCTGGTACTTCTGGCCGTCTGCTGGAGTGACCGTGAGGTTCCGCCCCTGGACGATGACGTTCTTGACTTTGCCGTTCTTCGCGTCGTCCATGAACTGCGAATAGGAAACGCCTTCCTGGACACGGGGCTTGTCGAACTGCTTGAACACCGTAAACAGCACCAGTGCGATAACAAGCCACACTGCTGCTTTCGAAAACATATTGTTGTTCAAAGCACCACTCCTTCACTTAGACGGGCGCCTACATTTGCCTTGCGGCACCACGAAAGCATTCTAATCCAGTCCGCAGACCCCTGCCATAAGGTTTCGCTACCACAGAAATAGCATAGCGGGCCATCAGAGCGCCAATCTTCGGCTCCATGGGCACATTATCGGCAGATGCGGAACCTTCCTGCAGCGCACCTATGCGGGTCGCTTGAGATGCTTACCCAAAATAAACGTTTCTGACGACTTGTCCCGCGAAGCTTTCGGCTTGCGGGCCGCCACCACCTTGAACTGGCGCTTGAACTTTTCGACAATCTGGCTATAACCGCTGCCATGAAAACATTTGACTAAAAGGGCACCATCCGGCTTCAGGTGGTTTTGTGCGAACTCCATCGCGATATCGCACAGATGCTCGATTCGCGCGGCATCCGCCACCGCCACCCCCGACAGGTTGGGCGCCATATCCGAAATTACAAGATCAACCTGGCGTTCCCCGACCAATTCTTCCAATTGGTGAAGCACCGAGTCTTCGCGGAAGTCGCCCTGAATGAAGTGGACGTCGGCGATCGGCTCCATCGGCAACATGTCCAGCGCGATGATCGTGCCGTCGATGCCGCCCTCGCGCTCGGCGTCGCGCTGCGAGCCCTTGGCGAGCTTGTTACGGGCGTACTGGCTCCAGCTGCCCGGCACTGAGCCGAGGTCGACGATCACCTGGCCTGGCCGGATCAGCTTGTCCTGCTCGTCGATTTCCTTCAGCTTGTAAGCAGCGCGGGCGCGGTAACCCTCCCGCTGCGCCATTTTTACGTACGGGTCGTTGATGTGATCGTGCAGCCACGCGGTGTTGAATTTGTTTTTTGCCATTAAAGGTAGAACTCTTGCTGCGTGATGTCGCGCTTTAGGGGATAATACGCGGTTAATTCGCGCGGCCACCGCCAAAACTGGCAGTCATCCGCGATTCTGTTGTTCTGACGCGCCGCCCTGCGCCATGGCCCGAATCTATCCGGACTGCAGGTGCCGCCATTTTAGTCGAGTCTCCCACTTTCCATGCCAGCCCTTAAAGTCTCTTCCGACCAACGCGCCGAGTTGCGCTCCCAGGCACATGCGCTCAAACCGGTCGTGCTCGTCGGCGCCGAAGGCTTAACCGACGCTGTGCTGTCGGAGATCAAGGTCCACCTTGGCGCGCACCAACTGATCAAAATCCGCGTATTCGGTGACGAACGCGAAGAGCGCATCGCCATCTACGAACAAATCTGCGACCAGCTGAACGCTGCGCCGATCCAGCATATCGGCAAGCTGCTGGTGATCTGGAAGCCGGAAGCAGCAGCACAACCGGCGGTGAAGGCCAAGCGCGGCGCCCTGCCTAGCGCCCGCGAAGCGGCTGTCGAAGCCAAACCAGGTAAAGGCCGCGCACCGCGCGTGGTCACGGTGGTGAAGCCCAGCGAAATCCCGATGCGCAAGCCGAAGGCAAAAGCCGTCGTGGTGCGCGGCAATGAACGCGTTACGCAAGGCGGCAACATCAAGCGCGCCAAGAAGCGCCAGACCAGCGCGAAGCGCTCGCATCAGTCGTCGAAGTAAGCGAATGATGGAGGGGTGCGGGCAGTGTCCGCATCTTGGTGTGAATTGCTCAGGCCGCCAAGCTGACTCCGCGTGGTTGACTCCGCCCAGGCAAAGCCGCCTGGATAAAACCGCCGGCGCCCTTCCGCTTGAGTCACTCTACAGGCAAACCCGCTTAAGCAAGCCGTAGCCGCACCACTCAACCGGTTACTTTCCCGGCAGCGCCGCGAGCGCCCTGCTCCGCTGCCAAGACGCCGACGCCCGCCGGCAGCTTCCACACCAGCGCCACGCCCAGCAGGCTTTCGATCAGGTAAAACAGACTCGACACGCCGTGCAGAATCCCGAAGCGTGTCGCATAAGCCGAATGCCCAACATCACTGCCCGCTTCCAAGGCGGCAATGCGCATTGCATTCATAAACGGCTGCAACGCAAAGTAACCCACCAGCACGCACACCAGCATACCGGCGATCAACCAGCGCAAACGACGATAAGCGTCGCTACCGCGGCGAACCAGCACGTTCGCCAGACCCAGCAGCAAAATGCCGCACACCGCGCCCAGCACGCCCTCGATGCGAAACAGTTGCGCCGCCACGGCGCCCGCCGTCATGCGGTCGAGCGACGTGAACAGCACCGGCGCGACGGCATAGCCGATAGTCAACAGACTACCGACCCACACCACCGTCAGCAGGCGGAACAGTCGATGCGGCATCAAGGACACCGGGGCCGCCTTCAAACGTAGCTAACCGCGATGATTTCGTATTCGCGCACGCCGCCCGGCGCCTGCACCGATGCAACGTCGCCTTCCGACTTGCCGATCAACGCGCGCGCGATCGGCGAGCTGATCGAGATCAGACCGTGGTCGATGTCCGCTTCGTCGTCGCCGACGATCTGGTATTTGACCTTTGCACCCGAATCGAGGTCTTCGAGTTCGAGCGTCGCGCCGAACACCACGCGGCCGTCCGCCTCCACCTTGGACGGGTCGATCACCTGCGCGCCGGCCAACTTCGATTCGATCTCGGCAATACGGCCTTCGACGAAGCCCTGCTTTTCCTTCGCCGCGTCGTATTCCGCGTTTTCCGACAGATCGCCCTGGGCACGCGCTTCCGCGATCGAATTGATCACCGAGGGACGCTCAACCGATTTCAGGCGCTGCAATTCATCGCGCAACATTTCCGCGCCGCGCTTAGTCAATGGAACAGTGCTCATAAACAACTCTATGCAAAAAACAGCCGTAAAAAAAAATCACCGCGGTTAAGTGCATTCCGTGGAGGCTGACGTTCCGGGCAAAACCCGGGCCACAGCACCTGCGGAACGCCGCTTAACCGCGGCACTTACATCTTGGACAGGTATTCGAAGCCTTAGTTTAGGCGAGCGTGAAGACCTTGTAAATCATAGACTTCCAGGTCCTTCAAATAGCGCAAACCTTCAACTGCAGCCCGCGCGCCGGACATCGTCGTGTAGTACGTGACCTTGTTCGCCTGTGCGCTCATGCGGATCGAACGCGAGTCGGCGATCGCGGCACGGGTTTCGTCGACGGTCGTGAAGACCAGCGCGATTTCGCCGTTCTTGATCATGTCGACGATGTGCGGACGACCGTCCTTCACCTTGTTGACGACCTTGACCGGCACGCCGGCCGCTTCGATCGCGGCAGCCGTGCCCTTGGTCGCGACGATCGGATAGCCGAGTTCGTGCAGCATGCGCGCGACTTCGACGGCCTTCGGCTTGTCGGCGTCCATCACGGTCAGCAACACCGTGCCCGACTCCGGCAGACGCGAACCTGCCGCGAGCTGCGACTTGAACAGCGCTTCGCCGAACGTCTGACCCACGCCCATCACCTCGCCGGTCGAACGCATTTCGGGTCCGAGCACCGGATCGACTGCCGGGAACTTGACGAACGGGAATACGGCTTCCTTCACGCTGAAGTACGGCGGATCGATTTCCTTCGTTACGCCTTGTTGCGCCAGCGTCTGGCCGACCATTGCGCGCGCTGCGATCTTAGCGAGCGGGAGGCTGGTTGCCTTCGACACGTACGGCACGGTACGCGATGCGCGCGGGTTCACTTCCAACACGTAGATGATGTCTTCTTTCGAGCCATCAGGCTGCGGCACCTGCTGGATCGCGAACTGCACGTTCATCAGGCCGACCACGTTCAGCGCCTTGGCCATTGCGCCGGTCTGGCGCTTCAGTTCGGCGATGGTTTCCTTCGACAGCGAGTATGGCGGCAGCGAGCAAGCCGAGTCGCCCGAGTGGACGCCCGCCTGTTCGATGTGCTCCATCACGCCGCCGATAAACACGGCTTCGCCATCGGAGATGCAATCCACGTCGCATTCGATCGCGTCGTTGAGGAAGCGGTCGAGCAGCACCGGCGAATCGTTCGACACCTTCACGGCCTCGCGCATGTAACGCTCGAGGTCGCGCGGCTCGTGGACGATTTCCATGGCGCGGCCGCCCAGCACGTACGACGGGCGCACCACCAGCGGATAGCCGATTTCCTCGGCGAGCTTCAGCGCTTCGTCTTCAGCACGCGCGGTGCGGTTCGGCGGTTGACGCAGGCCGAGGTCCTGCAGCAGCTTCTGGAAACGCTCGCGGTCTTCCGCGGCGTCGATCATGTCCGGCGACGTGCCGACGATCGGCACACCGTTCGCCTCGAGATCGAGCGCGAGCTTCAACGGCGTTTGACCGCCGTATTGCACGATCACGCCGACCGGCTTTTCCTTGTCGACGATTTCGAGCACGTCTTCGAGCGTCAGCGATTCGAAGTACAGACGATCGGACGTGTCGTAGTCGGTCGAAACGGTTTCAGGGTTGCAGTTGACCATGATCGTTTCGTAGCCGTCTTCGCGCATGGCGAGCGCAGCGTGCACGCAGCAGTAGTCGAACTCGATACCCTGGCCGATCCGGTTCGGGCCACCGCCCAGCACCATGATCTTCTTGTTGTTGGTCGGGTTCGCTTCGCACTCTTCCTCGTAGGTCGAGTACATGTAGGCGGTTTTCGTTGCGAACTCGGCCGCGCACGTGTCGACGCGCTTGTAGACCGGGCGCACGTTCAACTCGATACGGCGCTGGCGCACTTCCGCTGGCTTCGCGCCGAGCAGCTTCGCCAAACGGCGGTCCGAGAAGCCGCTTTGCTTCAGGTACTTGAGCTCTTCCTTCGACAGGCTTGCCAGCGTACGGCCTGCCAGCGCCTTTTCCTTCAGGATGATCTGCTCGATCTGCGCGAGGAACCACGGGTCGATCGAGGTCTCTTCGAAGATCTCTTCGGCCGTCATGCCGACACGGAACGCGTCGCCCACATACCAGATGCGATCCGGACCGGCTTCGCCGATCTCGCGGATGATCTCGTCGCGGTTATTGGTCTTTTCGTCCAGACCGTCCACACCCACTTCCAGACCGCGCAGCGCCTTCTGGAACGATTCCTGGAAGGTGCGGCCAATGGCCATCACTTCGCCGACCGACTTCATTTGCGTGGTCAGGCGCGCATCGGCCTCGCGGAATTTTTCGAACGCGAAACGCGGGATCTTGGTGACAACGTAGTCGATCGTCGGTTCGAACGATGCCGGGGTCTGGCCGCCGGTGATTTCGTTCTTCAACTCGTCGAGCGTGTAGCCCACTGCCAGCTTTGCCGCGACCTTGGCAATCGGGAAGCCAGTGGCCTTCGAAGCCAATGCCGACGAACGCGACACGCGCGGGTTCATTTCGATCACGATCATCCGGCCATCTTTCGGATTGATCGAGAACTGCACGTTCGAACCGCCCGTGTCCACGCCGATCTCGCGCAGCACGGCGAGCGATGCGTTACGCAGGATCTGATACTCCTTGTCCGTGAGCGTTTGTGCCGGCGCGACGGTAATCGAGTCGCCGGTGTGGATGCCCATCGGGTCAAGGTTTTCGATCGAGCAAACGATGATGCAGTTGTCCTTTTTATCGCGGACCACTTCCATCTCGTACTCTTTCCAGCCGAGCAGCGATTCTTCGATCAGCAGTTCGCGCGTGGGCGACAGGTCGAGACCGCGCTTGCAGATCTCTTCGAATTCGTCGCGGTTGTACGCGATGCCGCCGCCCGAACCGCCGAGTGTGAACGACGGACGGATCACGACCGGGTAGCCGCCGCTGCCCGTTTGCACAGCGATGTCCGCCTGCACCTGCAGCGCTTCTTCCATCGAATGCGCGGTGCCCGACTTGGCCGAACCGAGGCCGATCTTGGTCATCGCGTCTTTGAACTTCTGGCGGTCTTCCGCCTTGTCGATCGCTTCCGGCGAGGCGCCGATCAGCTCGACCTTGTATTTCTCCAGCACGCCGTGCGCGTGGAGATCCAGCGCGCAGTTCAGTGCGGTCTGGCCGCCCATCGTCGGCAGGATCGCGTCCGGGCGCTCCTTGGCGATGATGCGCTCCACCACTTCCCACGTGATCGGCTCGATGTAGGTCACGTCGGCCGTGTTCGGGTCGGTCATGATCGTCGCCGGATTGCTGTTGACGAGAATGACCTTGTAGCCTTCCTCACGCAGCGCCTTGCATGCCTGCGCGCCCGAGTAGTCGAACTCGCACGCCTGGCCGATGATGATCGGACCCGCGCCGATGATGAGGATGCTCTTGATGTCTGTCCGCTTGGGCATAACGCTCTCGCTAATGTATTCCTGAATTCTTTCCGTCGGCGCGCTGCGTTAATACGTTGCGCGCGCTCTGTTTTGTGCGGCTCGCCTTGAGTGCGCTTGTTGCGCCCATCGCGTTGCGAGCCGCGCGCCGCTCGGGCGCTTCACAAGACTTATGCCGCTGCGGTCTTGCCGGCCTTCTTCGTGTCCATCAACGCGGTGAAGCGGTCGAACAGATAGGCGATGTCGTGCGGACCGGGCGACGCTTCCGGGTGGCCCTGGAAGCAGAACGCCGGCTTGTCGGTCAACGCGAAGCCTTGCAGCGTGCCGTCGAACAGCGAGATGTGCGTGACCTTGGCGTTGGCCGGCAGCGTGTCGGCGTCGACCGCGAAGCCGTGATTCTGCGACGTGATGACCACGCGGCCGTCTTCGAGATCCTTCACCGGATGGTTCGCGCCGTGGTGGCCGGTCTTCATCTTGAGGGTCTTGGCGCCGAGCGCGAGGCCCATGATCTGATGGCCGAGGCAGATCCCGAAGGTCGGAATGCCGCGCTCGATCAACTCCTTGGTGGCGCGAATCGCGTAGTCGCACGGTTCCGGATCGCCGGGGCCGTTCGACAGGAAAACGCCGTCCGGGTTGAGCGCGAGCGCGTCAGCCGCGGAAGCTTCTGCCGGCAGCACGGTGACGTGGCAGCCGCGTTCGGCCAGCATGCGCAGGATGTTGTACTTCACGCCGTAATCGAACGCGACCACGCGGTACTTCGGCGCGTTCTGCTTGCCGTAGCCGGTGCCCAGACGCCATTCGGTCTGGGTCCATTCGTAGCTTTCTTTCGTCGACACGACCTTCGCGAGGTCCATGCCCGACAAACCCGGGAACGAACGCGCGAGTTCGATTGCCTTCGCTTCGTCATCCGAGCCGGCCAGAATGGCGCCGTTCTGTGCACCCTTGTCGCGCAGCACGCGGGTCAGCATACGGGTGTCGAGGCCGGCGATGGCGACCACGCCTTCGTCCTTCAGGTATTGCGGGAGCGTGCGCTCCATGCGGAAGTTCGACGCGAGAACCGGCAGATCACGGATGATCAGGCCGGCGGCATGGACTTTCGTGGCTTCGACGTCTTCGGCATTCACGCCGACGTTACCGATGTGCGGATACGTGAGGGTCACGATCTGGCGCGCGTAGCTCGGGTCAGTCAGGATTTCCTGATAACCGGTGATAGCGGTGTTGAACACGACTTCGCCGATCGTATGCCCGGGGGCGCCGATCGAGTAACCACGAAAGACCGTGCCGTCGGCGAGTGCGAGCAAAGCGGGAGAAAATGACGGCAACACGGGAGACTCCTTGGGGAACACCCTGTTGCCGACCTGTCTATCCGACTGCGAGCCGCAGCGAAACGCATCGACAGGATGCGCGCGCAGACTCGCTCGCGTACTGCTGATGACGTCGCAAGGGGCGCGATGGGTCCATTGTGTGGACGGATCGGCTGGGGTGCGGGGCGTCAAAAGCGCGCGGCGGATGAACGGTATGGGAGAGGTAGGCGCTAGGGTGCGGGTTGATAAGCTCAAACCTTGAAATTATAGCGTGAAACTACCCTTCCCTCCAAATCCGAGATGGGGAGCTAGCGTAGCAAGGCGCGCCCCAAAACTAGTGTAAGCCTTGCTGCGCATGGCTCGGAAGCCGCTGGATAAAATTTGCACGGGCCAGAATCGGGATAGGAGCGGTAAATATGACTCCACCCTGCGAACTCTACTTGGCTGCCTTAAACCTGCTGTTCGGCGCGCGCGTGCACCGGCTGAAGCCGCGCGCGGCCGGGCAATACGTACCAGATCGCGCTCAACACTTGTAGCGCCACCAGAATGCCCCAGGCGGTCAGATGCGCAGCCGCCGGATAATGTCCGCCGCTGGCCGGCCAGCGCGACAGCACCGCCCCGACGCCGATCTGGAAGCCGAAAATCAGCAGAAAGATGATCAGCGTCAGCGTGGTATTCACCCGGCCGATCATCTGCGCCGGGAAATGCCGCGCCATGACTGCATAACTGAGAATCCCGGTACCGCCGAAGATCCCGTACGCCGCCCACAGCAGGCTCGCAGGCAGCGGCGCGCTGAACATGATCAGCAGTTGGGTGACGACGAACAGCGCCATGCCGACGCCGCAAAACACATACAGCGAAACACCGCGCCGCTCGAGGCTACGTGCCGCCGCGCCGAAGCCCACGCAGCCGGCCATCATTGCGAAGCCGAGAACCGACACCAGCGCGGCGGCCTCACGCGGCTCGAAGCCCTGCACGTCGCGTAACCAGGCGCCGACCCATAGTGATTGCATCGCGTAGAACACGCCTTGCGTAAGGACTGAAAATGACGCGATTTTCCAGAATGCCGCGCTCTTCAGAATGTGCAAAGTGCCTTTGAACTGGGCACCGAGACTTGCTTGATGGTGGGTTTCCTTTGTGTCCGGCACAAGAGTCCATTGCGCCACCGCCACCAGCACTGTCAGCAGACCCAGGCCGATACAGACAGCACGCCAACTGGCGAAGCTCAGCGCCCACGTGAGCGGCGAGCCGACCATCACGCCGCCAAAACCGCCGATCGCCATCACCAGCCCGTTCATCAGCGGCAGCCGTGCCGACGCAAAATGCTGCGCCAACGCCTTGAAGGCAGCGCCAAGACATACCGAGACGCCGACGCCGATCAGCAACCGCCCGAACATCATCATGCCGACGCTGTGCGCGGCGCCGAATACCCAGATTCCGAGCGCGGCAAATAGCAAGGTGACCGCCGTCACCCGACGCGCACCGAAGTGGTCGAGCAACACGCCGGCCGGAATCTGCGCGCCCGCGAAGCCGAGGAAGTACAGACTGGTCAGCAAGCCAAGATCAGTGGCCGACAAGCCGAGATCGTGCGTGATGAAGGGCGCAAAGCCGAGATTGACGCCGCGAAACACGTACGAAACGAAGTAACCGGCCGAAAACAGGAGAAAAACGCGCAACTGGGTCGACGACATAAGCTTTGAAATGAGCGGCCGACTTTGGCCTAAGCACGAAAGATAAATGAAATGGGCGAACTTCGCCCGAATTGATCTGCAGAATGAAAAACGCCGTCACCACAGGTGACGGCGTCGGAATAACACGGTGGGTGATCGGAGCGCAATTCACGCGCTGCCCCCGCAACGCATGTGGTCACTACCGTGGGAGCCGCTTTTGGTCTACTTACCCTTCTTCGCGTTGGCCGCGGTCTTCGGGCGGCTATCTGCCGCGGCCTTCGACGCCTTGCTGGACGTGGAAGCCGACACCTTCGTGACCTTGCCCTTGCTGGCGCCGGACGTTGTCGGCTTGCTGGCTTGACCCACCGGCTCAGACACCTTCACCACGGCGGAGCGGCCACGACCCTTCTTCTTATCGTAGCGCGAATCGCTCTTCGTGTCTGCGACGCGGGTGCCGATCTTCTCGACGCCACCGCCCTGCACGTCGGTCGCGATGCGCTCCGGACCCGGCTCGCTCGGCATCGTCTTACCGACCGGCACGTGCAGCACGATCACCTGACCACGCGAAACCTGATCGCGATGCGTGCGATTCCAGGCCTTCAACTGACCGATCGAGACGCCATAACGTACCGCGATGGCGGCCATCGATTGATTGCGGCGCACGCGGATTAGCATCTTGCGGGTGTCGGGGACATCAGGCTCCATGGCGAGCACCGCGCTTTCGGCGACGTCGGCGCTGATGTCTTCGTCGTCGTCCGAACCACGCGGCACCACGATCGTCGAGCCCGGCTTCAGGCGCATGCCGACCGGAATCTTGTTCACTTCCATCAGTGTGTCGGCGTCGACACCGATCTTTTGCGCGATCGCCGCCGGTGCAGCACGCTCGGTGACCGTGTACGTGGTCCACGACGACAGCGAACCGGAGTACGTCTTCAGATTGCGTTCGAACGCGCTCGCGTTGTCGAACGGCAGCAGAATCTGCGGCTGGGTGGCGCCGAGAATGACCGGCTTTCTGAACGACGGGTTCAGTGAGCGGAATTCATCCGGAGAGAGATTCGCGAGTTTCGCCGCCGTATCCACGTCGATGTCGTGCGAGGTCGTGACCGTTACGAAATACGGGTGGTTCGGAATCGACGGCAACGTGAGCCCGTACATCTGCGGGTTCATTACGATGTTCTTTACCGCCTGCAGCTTGGGCACGTAGTTGCGCGTCTCGTTCGGCATGCGCAGGCTGAGGTAGTCGGTAGGCAGCCCCGCCGCTTCGTTGCGGGCAATCGCGCGCTGCACGTTGCCCTCGCCCCAGTTGTAAGCGGCGAGCGCCAGTTGCCAGTCGCCGAACATGTCATGCAGACGCGACAGATAGTCGAGTGCGGCGCTGGTCGAGGCCAGCACGTCGCGGCGCTCGTCCTGCCACATGTTCTGCTTGAGATTGTAGGTGCGGCCCGTGCCCGGCATGAACTGCCACATGCCGGCAGCCTTCGCCACTGACAATGCCTGCGGGCTGTACGCGGATTCGATAAACGGCAGCAACGCGAGCTCGGTCGGCATGTGGCGCGCTTCGAGCTCTTCGACGATGTGGTAGAGATATTTCTGCGAGCGCTCGGTCATGCGCTGCACGTAGTCCGGGCGCTGCGCATACCAGTTGACCTGCATGTCGACGAGGTCGGTTTGCAGATCCGGCATTTGAAAACCACGGCGAATACGGCCCCACAAATCGGCGTCCGCGCTCGTCAGTTGATCGACCGAACCCTGGTCGACGTTGATCGTCTCTTTGGCGGTGGCTGTCTTGCGAAGGGCGTCGGCTACGGCTTGCTGACTGGCGGGGTTTGTTGCAGTGGTGGGGCTATTCGTCGCCGGTCCCTGACTCGCGCAAGCGGCGAGTGTCAGGACCAACAACGCACTAAAGATAAATCGCATGAACGTCTCGGCTTCCACAAGGGCTGGAATTTGCAGCCGATAGTACGAAACGGCAACGTTTACGTCAATCGGAAAATTACGAAAAAAATCAAGGAAATCTTGGGCTTGGCGAATTTTTGCGATTCTTCGCGTGAGGAATACCCTGATCCAAATCGGGTCAACGGAAGCGGTTTTTCCATTCACGCATCAGCGTAAATGCCGTTAATCGATCGGGCACTTTTTCGTGCAACTGCTCTTGCAAGATTGTTTGAATCGCCGGGTTGCCGGCGCGCAAAAATGGGTTCACAGCACGTTCGTGGGCAATGGTGGTGGGCAGCGTCGGCACATGACGCGCGCGCAATTCGCCCGCTTTGTCACGCCAGGCTTGCAGTTCAGCATTGCCCGGCTCGCAGGCGAGCGCGAAGCGGATGTTCGACAACGTGTACTCATGTGCACAGTGCACCTCGGTCGCACCCGGGAGTGCGGCAAGCGAATCCAGCGATGCCAGCATCTGCGTGGGCGTCCCTTCGAACAACCGGCCGCAGCCGCACGCGAACAGCGTGTCGCCGCAAAACACGTGCGGCGTGCCGCGCGGGTCGGCCGCCTGAAAATAGGCGATATGACCGCTCGTGTGACCGGGTACGTCGAGCACCTCGAATTCGAGTGCGGGCGCAGCAATCGTCACGTGATCGCCGTTTTTGAGACGATGCGTGAGGTGCTGGATCGCTTCACCGGCGGGGCCGTAGACGGGAACGGCCTGGCCGTTCAGCAGATCGGCCACTCCACCGACATGGTCTTGGTGATGGTGCGTGAGTAAAATAGCGCTCAGCCGCCAACCCCGCTTCGCCAGATATGCGCGCACGGGGGCGGCCTCACCGGGATCGACGACCACGGCGTGATGCCCGTCGGAAACGACCCAGATGTAATTGTCTTCAAACGCCGGGACCGGTACGTACTCGAGCGCATTCATAGGCGACGCATTCTCTGATATGACTGATCGAGAGATTATAGACTGGCCCGCCTGGACCGATTCGCCACCTGGCCGCTACGTACTTGAGTGGGAACAGACCCAACTCGATCGCGTGGTGTCCGACGTGTTCGGTTACCATGCGCTGCAACTCGGCCTGCCGCAACTCGACGCCTTGCGCGAAAACCGCATGCCGTGCCGCGGGCTCGTGCTCGACGCAGCGAGCGGCGCGAGCGCGCCCTACACGTTTCCGCGCGGTCTGGGGCGTGCCGGGAATGGCCTGGCGAATGGCTCCAGGAATGGCGCCGCGCAAGGTCTGCCCGCTGGTTTGTCGGCGCCGACCGGGCGTAGCGCGGTCTGGTGCGACCTGCTCGACCTGCCGTTCGAAGCACAAAGCGTCGACCTGATCGTGATGCCGCACACGCTGGAATTCACGAGCGACCCGCACCGGCTTCTGCGCGAAGCCGAGCGCGTGCTGATGCCCGAAGGCCAACTGATCATTCTCGGCTTCAATTCGCTCTCGCTGTGGGGCGCGCGTCAATCGGTCGGCAAGATGACCGGTCGGCCGTTCGTGCCCGCGGCAGTCGACCTGATCGCCTTCACGCGTTTGAAGGACTGGATCAAACTGCTGGGTTTCGACCTTGAACGCGGGCGCTTCGGCTGCTATCGTCCGCCGCTTGGCAGCGATCAATGGCTGTCCCGCTATGGTTTCATGGAAGCCGCCGGCGACCGCTGGTGGCCGATTTTCGGCGCCACCTACATGATCAAGGCGATCAAGCGCGTGCGCGGCATGCGCCTCGTCGGCCCGCTGAAAGTGAAGAAACCTGTCCTCGCCGCGGGCCTCGCGCCCGCCGCCACCCCGAACACACGCAACCACACTCAATGACTTCCGACATCATCGATATTTATACCGACGGCGCCTGCAAGGGCAATCCCGGCCGCGGCGGCTGGGGCGCGCTGCTGCGCTTCGGCGACCAGGAAAAAGAACTGTTCGGCGGTGAACCCAACACCACCAACAACCGCATGGAACTGATGGGCGTGATCGCCGCGCTCGAGGCACTCAAGCGCCCCTGCAAGGCCGTCGTGCACACCGACTCGCAGTACGTGCAGAAAGGCATCAGTGAATGGATCCACGGCTGGAAGAAAAAAGGCTGGATCACCGCTGCGAAGCAGCCGGTGAAGAACGCCGATCTCTGGAAGCGGCTCGATGCGCTCGTCGCGCAGCACGAAATCGAATGGCGCTGGGTGCGCGGTCACAACGGCCACCCGGAAAACGAACGCGCGGATCAACTGGCCAATCGCGGTGTCGCCTCACTCGCAGAAATGTGATGCGTGCCGTGATGCCCGCAGCGACACCAACGCGCGCGCCCTTCTTTTTTGCTGATTTTTTTTGAGCAGGCTAATCCGACATGCGTCAACTCATCCTCGATACCGAAACCACCGGCCTGAATGCAAGAACCGGCGACCGGATCCTTGAACTCGGTTGCGTCGAAATGGTGAACCGCCGGCTCACGGGCAACAACCTGCATTTTTACATCAACCCGGAACGCGACAGCGATCCGGGCGCACTGGCCGTTCACGGGCTGACTACCGAGTTCCTGAGCGACAAACCAAAGTTCGCCGAGATCGCCGATCAGATTCGCGATTTCATTCAGGACGCGGAGCTGATCATTCACAACGCGCCGTTCGACATCGGCTTTCTCGATGCCGAATTCGCGCTGCTGGGTTTGCCGCCAGTGAAAACCTACTGCGGCGAGATCATCGATACATTGGCGCGCGCCAAGCAGATGTTCCCGGGCAAGCGCAATTCACTCGACGCGCTGTGCGACCGCTTCGGCATCAGCAACGCGCACCGTACACTGCACGGCGCACTGCTTGACTCGGAACTGCTCGCCGAGGTGTATCTGGCGATGACACGCGGCCAGGAAAGCCTTGTCATCGACATGCACGGCGATTCGCACGGTGGCGGCGACGCGCACGCGCCGCGCATCGCGATCGACTCGCTGAATCTGGTTGTGATTGCCGCGAGCGACGACGAGGTCACCGAACATCAGGCCGTGCTCGACGGTCTCGACAAAGCGATCAAAGGCACGAGCGTGTGGCGTCTCGAACCCGCACCAACCGCCGATGAGCAAACCGCTTAAAAAGTACTAGACGAGTGGAAAAATCCCTGACATAATTCGGCTCTCTTCGGGTGGTTAGCTCAGCGGTAGAGCACTGCCTTCACACGGCAGGGGTCACAGGTTCAATCCCTGTACCACCCACCAGATTCGCGGGTCTCCGAAGAGCCGCAAGAGAAAGCCCTCGAACGAAAGTCGAGGGCTTTTTTGTTTTTGCTTATGTTTTAGATGTACACGGCAGATTGATCACTCACGCGTAGACGAGTTAATACGCGCACACACCTGCTCCGCTTCGAAGTCAACACCGAACTTTCGTACGATTGCGGTCGCCAAATACTGCTGATATAGTCAGTTTTCGGGCACTCGCCCCGTCCACTTTCTTCACCTCATTCGACTACAGGGAGGCGTCACATGTTCGCAGTGCATATCGTCGTCCCTGGGATGGCCTCACGGCCATTCTCGCGACCTTAAATTCGTCGCGTCGTCGCTCGCGCGGTTCTGCCTGAACAGGCGTCCGCGCAAATCCCAGACAGTCCGTAGTCTCTTTGCCGGCATCGTCGTCGATACATTCCGGCTCGCTTGACTGTCTCTTCCTTTCGCTTCTGACTGGAACCTCGGTGCGCTCGCGCGCCACCGGGTCGTGGCAAATGACTAGAAAAAAACTCGACTTTCGCGGACAAGCCTTCAAGGACGTCCTCGGCTTCACCTTCCTTCACTGGGCCAAACAGCCTTGGCGCATCTTCGTCATTACGGCGCTGGCGCTGCTCTCGGCATTGGCCGACGTACTCACGCCGATGTTCGCCGGACGGCTCGTCGACGCGATCGCGTCCGGCTCCGCCGGTGACGCCGTCGCGTGGCACGCTGCGATCACGGCCTTCTGCGTGCTGGGCGCGCTCGGACTCGGCGCCACGCTGCTTCGCCAGGGCGTGTTCTTCAACATCATCAGGCTGACGCTCAAGATGATGAGCGAGATCGCCGCGAATGCGTTCCATCGCGTGCAACGCTTTTCGACGGACTGGCATGCCAACAGCTTCGCAGGATCCACGGTGCGCAAGATCACGCGCGGTATGTGGGCGCTCGATCTGCTCAACGACACATTGCTGATCGCGCTGTTGCCGTCGCTGGTCATGCTGGTCGGCGCAACGATGCTGCTCGGCTGGCGCTGGCCGATGATGGGCGCGGTCGTTGGTATCGGCTCGATGCTGTATATCGCGGTGACCGTGGCCATGTCGCTCGGTTTCGTTGCGCCCGCCGCGCGCCTCGCTAACGCGTGGGACACACGCATGGGCGGCGCCCTCGCCGACGCAGTCAGCTGCAATGGCGTGGTGAAAGCGTTCGGCGCCGAAGCACGCGAAGAAGTCCTGCTCGAGCGTGTAATCGTCAAGTGGCGTCATCGTACGCGCCGCACGTGGATGCGCGGCACGATCAACGGCGGCTTGCAGGGCGGCATGCTGGTGGCAATCCAGGCCGCCATTCTCGGCGCCGCGTTGCTGTTATGGGTGCGCGGCGAAGCGAGCGTCGGCGACATCACGTTCGCGCTGACGATGTTCTTCATGCTGCAAGGCTATCTGCGCGACGTAGGTATGCATATCCGCAACCTGCAGCGCTCGGTCAACGACATGGAAGAACTGGTGTCGCTGGAGAGCCAGCCGCTGGGCATCGAAGATCGGCCCGGCGCGGGCCCGATCGCGATCGGCAAAGGCGAAATTCGCTTCGAGCACGTCACCTTCCACTACGGCGCAAAAGCCACGCCGCTCTACGACAACTTCTCCGTGCGCATCGCGCCGGGAGAACGCGTCGGGCTGGTCGGGCATTCAGGTTCCGGGAAGACGACCTTCATCAAGCTGATCCAGCGGCTGTACGACATCTCGGAAGGCCGGATCACGATCGACGGTCAGGACATCGCCCGTGTGCGGCAGGCATCGTTGCGCAGCCAGATCGCGATCGTTCAGCAGGAGCCGGTGCTGTTTCATCGCTCGCTGGCGGAGAACATCGCCTATGCGCGGCCCGGTGCGAGCCGCGCCGAGATCGAACGCGCCGCGAGGCTCGCCAGTGCGCACGACTTTATCGCGACGCTGCCTCAGGGTTACGACACGCTGGTGGGCGAACGCGGCATCAAGCTCTCGGGTGGCGAACGTCAGCGCGTGGCTATCGCGCGGGCGTTTCTCGCGGACGCGCCGATCCTGATTCTGGACGAAGCGACCTCGAGCCTCGACAGCGAAAGCGAAGTGCTGATCCAGCACGCCATGGAACGGCTGATGATGGGCCGCACGACGCTGGTGGTGGCACACCGCCTTTCCACCGTGCGAGCGCTGGACCGGCTGCTGGTGTTGGACAAGGGCAAGGTCATCGAGGAAGGCAGTCACGAGGCGTTGATCAGACGCGAGAACGGCCTGTACAGGCGGCTGTTCGAACGTCAGGCGCTGGAGTTGATCAAGGGCTTGGCCGATTCGGATGTCATGCGCAAGACCGATGACACGAAGGCGAATCGGCTCGATGATTCAAGCTTACTGGTCGAGAAGTAAATTGCGCAGAAGCGTGTGGGACGTCATGCAGAAGCCGCCGGTAAGCGGCGTTTTCTGCTGGCGTTACCCACGCTCCTCTTCGTTCGCCGACTCGAGCGTTCTCGAGGCGTTCCTCGCCTGACCGCTCGACGCCGCTATATGCGTTCGGCATGTCGCGAGCCAATGCGACCACCGGCCAGTGCTTCAACGCGCGACTAAACCACGCCCGCAGGCAGCCCGATACCGCGCGCCATGCCGGTAGCCGCGAACACCATCAACACCAACAGTACGGTCTGGATCACGCTGAAACGCGCATACGTACGGGCTTTTCGCAAATCAGGCGGGGCGCCTTTTCTGATACAGGCGCGCCAGCGCATCAGGCCGAGCACCGTCGGGACTTCGAGGATGAGTATCAGCACAAGCAGCGTCATCTTGACGTGAAAGAGCGGCTCATGCAGGTAGTAGTCGGCGCCCTTTTCGAAACCGCCGAAGGCGCGCATCAGACCGGTGACGATCAGCACCAACGCCGAAATGCCCCACCGCGTGTCGGAGCGGAATACGGATCGCAACGCAGCGGGCACGCTGGCTCGCCGCAGTGACCAGGTGCGCCGAAGAATCGACGCAAGGGCAAAGCCATAAGCAAGCAGATGAATGGCGGCAAGCAACCAGCGAACGAGCATAGCGACTCCTGCAAACGACGCAATACGATCGATGTATGTCTCACCCACCCACTGAACCGCCGGGTGGCACTTCTTATTATCGACTACCACTCACTCTATGATGCCCGCTTCGGCCGCGCGGTGTGGCCGACTGCACAAAGCGACAGAATCAGACTTGCCGCAACGATGTGTCGAGCGCACGCGCGGCGACCCGATCACCCTCGGTGGTCAGCGCGGTGCGGAACACGGTTTGCCGATTGTGGCCCGCCGCAGCCGGCGAATCCCACAGCAATTCGATTTTCGGACGTCGGCCGAAGGCACCGCGAGCCAACGCAGGCACGCCGAGCGGCGCGGCGGCGCCACCCGGCTCGCCGGCGACACCGAACGCCACGACGGGCGTCGGCGTCGGCGCCGCGCTCACACCTCCCGCCGCCGCCCATCGCACGGACAATTCGCGAGCGTCGTACTGCCCCACCTTACGACGCTCGGCCCAGACGACCACCGTGCGGGTGGCCGGATCGAGCGCGACCGCATAGCGGCCGATCGCAAAACGCCGCGCAGCGATATTGGTTCGCCACAGCGCGCGCGGCCGGCAAATCCACACGACCGCCGCATACAACGCCGGTGCAGCCAACAGCCAGCCGTTGGTGGCCGCCACCGCCTGCGCGGCGCGCCGCCAGCCGGCGCTCGCTGCAAACGCACCGACCGACCAGACCGCAAACAGGAATCCAAGGAAAGCAAACAGGCGCAACGACTGCCGCAGCCATTGCGGCAGCGGATGCAAGGGACGCTCAGCCACGGCGCGCGCACCCGGCAGGAAGATCAGCAGGAACAGGAACACCAGGTTGATGCACGCCCACGGCGAGGACACCATCGCCGACAGCGACGCGCTCAGATCCATCTGCGCCATCGAAAAAAGCCAGCGAGCGAGGAGCACGAGACCGATGGCGCGCAACGCGAAAATCGTTCCGGCGCCGGGCGCCGCGTTCGCACGCGTCTCTTTCGTTCTCGCCAAAGCATCCTCCTGTCGTCGGCGGCGCCGCAGCCAAATTTGCGGCACGGCCATTATAGGGATATTACCGAGACAGGCTCATGCTTGCCGGTCTCAAAACCGCACTTTCTGACGCACACCGGCAAAAACGCGGCGCGTATGCAACAACGCCCCGCGGGCGAGATGCACGCGGGGCGTTGCTGGGGGGGAGCCGGACCATCTGATCGCCGGGGGCGCCTAGCCGGGGGCGCCGAGCCAAAAGCACCAAAAGCGCTCCGGCAAGCCGGCCTGACTGCCTTGACTGACGGTGCTTAGCCGGCGTTGACTTCGCGCAGCACCGTACGATGCTTCTGACGCAGCAGCTCTTCGTAGGTGGCAACGTAGTTCTTCGCCATGACCTTCGACGAGAAGCGCGCTTCGAATGCCTTGCGCACTCCGGTGCGCGGCAGCGTGTGCAGACGCTTCACTGCGGCGACCGCGCTGATTTCGTCTTCGACGACGAAACCCGACACGCCGTTTTCGATCACTTCTGGCACCGAACCACGGTTGAACGCGATCACCGGCGTCCCGCAAGCCATTGCTTCGATCATCACCAGACCGAAGGGCTCCGGCCAGTCGATCGGGAACACCAGTGCATGCGCGTTGCCGAGGAACTCACGCTTTTCGGCTTCGCCGATTTCGCCAATGTATTCGACGTGCGGGAGCGCCATCAGCGGCTTGATCACTTCTTCGTAATAGGCACGATCGGCCTTGTCGATCTTGGCGGCGACCTTGAGCTTCATGCCTGCCTGGCCGGCGATGCGGATCGCACGGTCGAGACCCTTCTCCGGCGAGACGCGGCCAAGGAATGCGAGGTAGCCCGGCTCGACGTCCTTGATCGGCGTGAGCACGTTTTCCGGCAGACCGTGATAGACGGTTTGCAGCCAGTTCGCCTGTTGCAGCGGGATGCGTTGGTTGTCCGAAATCGACACCACCGGCACGTCGCTGAACGTGTTGAAGACCGGTTGCAGTTCCGGCAGATCGAGACGGCCGTGAAGCGTGGTCAGGAACGGCACCGGCTGGCGGGCGAACAGCGAGAACGGGTAGTAATCGATGTGGAAATGCAGCACGTCGAATTCGTCTGCGCGGCGGCGAACTTCTTCGAGCAGCAGCATGTGCGGCGCCATCACGTCGCGGATGGTCGGGTCGAGGCGCAGCGCCTGCGGCCAGAACGCTTCGAGTTTCGCCGAGGTTTGCGAATCGCCGCTTGCGAAAAGCGTGACGTCATGGCCCTGTTCAACCAGCGCTTCGGTCAGGTAGGACACCACGCGTTCCGTACCGCCGTAAAGCTTCGGAGGAACCGCCTCGTGCAAGGGAGCGATTTGAGCGATTCGCATAATGAAGAACTCCTCGTAAAAAATCAGGCAAAAGTACTGCGTTTGGTAAAAGCGACTCGCTTGCTCGCCAGGGCAGTCTGGCCGGATATGCCGGCGCGGGCCTGATTCTTTCGAGAAATCCTGCGATGGATCGCTTGGGTAGTGAGCCCAGTTCAGCATTTCGCTGTCTGCGCATGTGCCGGTAAACGCACACATGCCACCTGCGTTGACAAACTGTCAGAAATTTCGGTGGCTCAACAGAGCACGCATTATCGGTGCCGGGCACCTCGCTGCACCGCAACATTTCAAAGTCTTTACGTTGTTACAAAGGCGAAACACTTTACAAACCCTTGTTTTATAAGACAGTTCTACAGTAGCAACTGGCTTGCAGCGCTGACCCCGAAGGCGGCCGCTGTAAGCTCCCGTGTCAACTTTGCCGGCAGGTATTGAAGAAATGCCGCACCGCGGTTGAATGCAATTTGTAATTATATCCCGAAATATTCCGCAGCCTGCATGAACCACTGCTCCACCGGTGGGTCGAGCAACAGTAGGTCGCGGTCGTCTATCGCGAAATCAGTCGCGCCATCGCCCGGATACACAGGGCGCAATCGCTTTTGCATGTTTACAATGCGAAGCATCGGCTTCGCAGCGAACGCTTTTGCTGTGGCCCATGGCTTGCATGAACAACCTGAAACACACCGACCTTACGATCAATTGGAACACTTAACCATCGCCCAGCGTAATGCCCAGAACGCAAAGCTCGCGAGCTATGCGCACAGGCCGCTTGCGTTTCTTTTCCGCTTTATTCGCCGCCATCCGCTCGCGCATGCGATCGTCCTGTGCAGCGTGTTTGCGGCCGTGGGCTGTGCGCTCGCTTCGCAATACGCGATCAAGCATCTGATCGACGTGCTCGGCGAAGGCCGGCATCACCCCGGTCCGCTGTGGGGCGCGTTCGCCATCCTGGTCGGCCTGATCGCCGCCGACAACATGCTGTGGCGGGTCGGCGGCTGGGTTGCCGCGCATACGTTCGTGGCCGTCACCGGCGACTTGCGGCGCGACCTGTTCCAGTATTTAAGCGGCCACTCGCCCACTTACTACTCGGAGAAACAGCCAGGCATGCTGGCGAGCCGCATCACGGCAACCTCGAACGCGGTCTACACCGCCGAAAACACCACCGCCTGGAACGTGCTGCCGCCGTGTATCGCGGTGCTCGGCGCGATCGTCATGATCACCGCCGTGAATCCGCTGATGGCGGGCGGCCTGATGCTGTGCTCGGCCATTCTGTCGGTCGTGCTTTACAAACTTGCCGGGCGTGGCTCGGCGCGGCATCACCATTTCGCGACAAAAGCAGCGTCGGTGGACGGTGAACTGGTCGACGTGATCAGCAACATGGGCCTCGTGCGCGCCTTCGGCATGACGTTTCGCGAACAGCAGCGTTTCGGCGCGACGGTCAAAGCGGAAATGGAAGCGCGCCAGCAAAGCCTGCTGTATCTGGAAAAGCTGCGCCTGCTGCATGCGGTGATCACCGCGTTGCTGTCGGCGGGCTTGCTGGGCTGGGCGCTGTGGCTGTGGGATCAAGGCCGTGCGACCTCCGGCGACATCGTGCTGGTCAGCTCGCTCGGCTTCACGATCCTGCACGGCACGCGTGATCTGGCCGTGGCGCTGGTCGACGTCACGCAGCACGTCGCGCGGCTTGCGGAAGCTGTTCGCACCCTGCTCGAGCCGCACGGCATGCCGGACCGCGACGGCGCCACCGAGCTCGTGCCGCAAGGCGGCCGGGTCGATTTCGAAAGCGTGACGTTCGCCTACCCGCGCCGCCGGCCGATTCTCGATCACTTCGATCTGCATATCGTGCCGGGCCAGCGGGTCGGTCTGATCGGTAAGTCAGGCGCGGGCAAATCCACCGTGCTGGCGTTGCTGCAGCGTTTCTATGAGACGCAGGGCGGTGCCATCAAGATCGACGGCCAGGACATCGCCACGATCACCCAGGACAGCCTGCGCCATACCATTGCGCTGGTGCCGCAGGATATCTCGCTGTTCCATCGCACGGTGTACGAGAACATCGCTTACGGCCGCCCTGAAGCGAGCCGGGAAGAAGTGCTCGCCGCTGCGCGCGAAGCCCGCTGCAGCGATTTCATCGAAGCCATGCCGGAAGGCTATGACACCATCGTCGGCGACCGTGGCGTGAAGCTGTCCGGCGGACAGCGCCAGCGCATCGCGATTGCGCGGGCGATTCTGAAGAACGCGCCGATCCTGCTGCTCGACGAAGCCACCTCGGCACTCGACAGCGCATCGGAAGAAGCGATCCAGAAGGCGCTCGACCGGCTGATGGTGGGCCGCACGGTGATCGCGATCGCGCACCGGCTGTCGACGCTGAACAACTTCGACCGGATCATCGTGATGAGCGCCGGCAAGGTCATCGACGACGGCAGTCCGGAAGAATTGCGCCAGCGGCCGGGCCTGTATCGCGATCTGCTCTCGAAGCAGTACGGTAAGGGCACCACGCTGCATATCGGCGGTAAAAAGGTGGACGAGCAGCACGTGGTCTAAGCAACGCGCCGCCCTCTGCTACCTCAGCAACACACTCAGCAACAAACAGAAAAGCCGCTTTCGAGCGGCTTTTCTGTTTTCCGGCAAGCTGAAATCGGGCCTGACAGCCGTCTATCCAACCGTGGTTTCGCGCACCGCTTTCTTACCCGATCCAGCGCGCACCTTCACGGTTCTGGTGCTCTTCGCACCATCCACGCTCTGAAGATCGCGCATGAAATTATCGCGCCACACCGACACGTTGTTCTCGCGCAGTTGCACCATCATGTCGCGATGACGCGCCTGACGCTCCGCAAGCGGCATCTCCAACGCTCTCGCGAGCGCTTCGGCCATTCCGTCGATATCGACCGGATTCACGATCAACGCGCCATCCAGTTCCTGCGCGGCGCCGGCAAAGCGTGACAGCACGAGCACGCCAGGATTCTCCGGATCCTGCGCCGACACGTACTCCTTGGCGACAAGGTTCATGCCGTCGCGCAACGGCGTGACGTAACCGACATGCGCCGTGCGAAACAGCGCGGCGAGCACCGAGCGCTCGTACTGCTTATGGATGTACAGGATCGGCGTCCAGTCCAGTTCGGCAAAGCGGCCATTGATGCGCCCCGACTCTCCTTCAAGCTGCAAGCGGATGTCCTGATACGCGTGCATGTCAGCGCGTGTCGGCGGAGCAATTTGCAGGAACGAGACCTTGTTGCGTTGCGCGGTGAAATGTTCCAGCAGACGCTCGAACGCGCGGAAGCGCTCAACCAGCCCCTTCGAATAATCGAGGCGGTCCACGCTCATGATCAGCTTGCGCGAATGCAGCGCCGTCTTCATCGTGCGCACCGGCTTGCCGCGCTCGCCCGCTTGCGCAAGTTCGGCGATTTCGTCCGGATAAACACCGATCGGATAAGCCGCCGCGCGCAAGGTGCGGCCGAACGCATGGACGGTCAGCGGGCCGCTGGCCGATACGTCGACCGTGCCGTTCGCCTCGTTGACGATGTAGTCACAGAACGCCCGCAAATCCGGCGCAGTCTGAAAACCGAGCAGATCGAACGAACAGAGCGCTTCGACCAGTTCGCGATGCGGCGGCACCGCCAGCAACACCTGCGAAGCCGGAAACGGAATATGCAAAAAGAAGCCAATGCGATTTTTCACGCCGGCTGCGCGCAACGCCTGGGCGAACGGAATCAGGTGATAGTCGTGGACCCAGATCACGTCGTCTTCGCGCAATAGCGGCACGAGTTGCTGGGCGAGCCACGCATTGACGCGGCAATAGCCTTCGAAGTCGTGCCGATCGTATTGCAGCAGATCGGCGCGGTAGTGGAACGCGGGCCACAGCGTGGCGTTCGAGAAACCGCGGTAGTACTGGTCGTAATCGCGGCGCATCAGCGCGATGGTCGCGAAGGTCACCGGTCCGCGCTCTTCCACCTTGATCTGGGGCTGGCCAGAGCTGAGTACGTCGCCGCTCCAGCCGAACCACATGCCGCCGGTTTCCTTCAGCGCGTCGTACACACCGACCGCCAGACCGCCCGCCGCCGGGCCGCCCTCAGAGATCGGCGCAACCCGGTTCGATACGATGATCAGTCGGCTCATGAAGCGCGATTCCCAATGCAGTAAGTCATGGTCGTTGGGCGATACGGCGTCACCATCACGCTCCGCGCGCGGCCGCGACAATCGATTCCAGCCAGTCGAGCAACGCCGTGACCGACTCGACACGCGTATGCGCCGTCGTGTCGCCCGCGCCCACCTTGATCGACAGGCCGCTGTGCTCATTGACGACGGCAAAGCCTTTCTCGTCGGTCAGATCGTCGCCGGCAAACACCGGCGTGCGGCCGACGAACGGCGGCTCTTCCAGGAATGCGCGCATCGCGCGGCCCTTGTCGACATCCTTCGGTTTGATTTCGTAGACCATCTTGCCCGGCTGCAACACATACGAGCCGGGGTAATCGGCAACCAGCCGCTCGGTCGCCTCGCGCGCCACCGGCTCGCGATCGGGTGCGTTCCGGTAGTGCAGCGCCAGCGCCGCGCCTTTGATCTCGAGCAGCATGCCGGGATGTTCGTTGACGACCTGCGCGAGCACCTGCTCCATGCGCAACAGTCGCGCGTCATGAAAGCCGATGCGCTGCGTGTCGCCGTTTGCGTCGCGCCGCTCGGCGCCATGCAGACCGGCGATCGGCAGATCGGGCATGCCGAGAAAACCGTCGATACTGTCGATGCCGCGGCCCGACACGATCGCGACCGCGCCGTTCGTGAGACTGCGCAACTCAGTCAGCAGCCCGATCACGCGCGGTTGCACCAGCACGCCATCCGGCGTGGGCGCGAGTTCGACCAGCGTGCCGTCGAAGTCGAAGAAAAATGCCGTCTCACCAGGAGACAGAACAGCCGGAAGTGCTTGCATCGGTTAATTTTGCCTTTCAGCCTTCTGTGGCCGGAAAAGTGTGCGCATCTTACCGCGCATCCGTCAATTTTTCGAGAAAGTAAGCCGGGACACAAGCCTGGCCGGGCGGCACGGCCGATGCACCTCACGATTGCGTTCAAAAAGAGAACGATTCGGTTTCAGCGAGCTTTCAACCGCCTGCGTCAAATTGCCTCGCAAACCATGCGCCCGCGGGTGCTGTGCGACGTCATCCGAGATTTTGCGATACAGTCGCAGCCACGCAGACCATTGCAGTGACAACCATATTTGCACACTATGACGCGCCGCGCGCTGTGCACGAACCACGCCGCGTCCATTCTCGGCCAGCGTCACGCGTCGCTCTTCAATCGAGTCATTGAACCCTGCTTTGTTCCCGATCATCTCGTCCCGAAACCCGCAGCCGAACCCCTTGCCGCTACGCCGGCCGTGGTCCGGCCGCCTCTTCGCGCTAACCGTCATGGTGGGCGTGCTCGGTGCGCTAACCGGCTGCACCCATCCCGCCGCGCCGTTCCAATTGACCAACGTGACCGGCCACTTGCCGGATCTCGATTTCACGCTGACCGGCGACGATGGCCGCGCCGTAACCGGTGATTCGTTTAAAGGCCGCACGTCGCTCGTCTACTTTGGCTATACGCATTGTCCGGACGTCTGCCCTGAAACGATGGGGCGCCTGATGCAGGTTCTCGGCAAACTCGGCCCGGACGCGCAAAAAGTGCGCATCCTGTTCATCACCGTCGATCCGGCACGCGACACGCCCAAAGCCTTGCATGACTACGTCGGCGCCTTCGACTCACAACACGCCGAAGGCCTGACCGGCACCGACTGGCAGATCGAGTCGCTCGCCAAGCGTTACCGGGTCGCCTATCAAATGGAAAAGCGCGACCCCAACGGCAACTACGAAGTCACCCATAGCTCGGCCGTCTATGTGTTCGATCAGCAAGGCCACGCGCGGCTGCTCGCCACTGATCACGATACTCCCGACGCGATCGCGCAAGACCTGCGCCGTATCATTGATGACCGTTCCTGACCTTTCCCCAATTCATCCATGTCGATCAAGATCAAAACGTTCGCCGCACTGAGCTGCACCCTCGCCCTCTCATTCGGTTTCACAACGGCCGCGCTTGCCGCGGGTGCTAACGCGATCAGCGTCAAAGACGCGTGGGTGCGCTGGCTGCCGAACAACCTCCCCGCCGCCGGCTACGTGACGCTGGTGAACGCGAGCGACAAGCCGGTCGACCTCGTCGATATTTCGAGCAATGACTACGGCGACGCGATGCTGCATCAAAGCGTGTCGAACGGCTCCACGCAAAAGATGGTGATGGTCGACAAGCTGACGGTGCCCGCTCACGGCCAGGTCGCAATCGCGCCGGGTGGCTATCACGTGATGCTCGAAGACGCGAAGCACAAGGTCGCGCCGGGCGACACCGTGCATCTGACGCTGAAGTTCTCCGACGGCGAAACGCTCGATACGCCGTTCGCCGTCAAGTCGCCCGCCCAGACCAAGTAACGCCCTGCGATGAACCTGCTCTACTGGCTCGACCCCTGGGAGTTTTCGCCGACCGTCGTCATCGCCTTGCTGGTACCGGCGATCCTTTTCGTGCGCGGCGCACACAAGGCGAAGGTGTCGATTCTCCGGCGCATTTCCTTCTGGTTCGGGCTGGTCGCGTTGTACGTCGCGCTGCACACACGCCTCGATTATTTCTTCGAGCATGAGTTCTTCATGCATCGTGCGCAGCATCTGGTGCTGCATCACCTCGGGCCGTTTTTTATCGCGCTCTCTTATCCGGGCGCCGCGTTACGCGCGGGCATTCCATTCAGCTGGCGGCAGCGCTTCGTGCGGCCTGCGCTCGAGACCCCGGTAGTACGCAAGCTGCTCGACGTGGTGATGCATCCGGTGGTTGCGGTCACGTTGTTCGTCGGGCTGATCTACTTCTGGCTGATGTCACCGATTCATTTCGTGGCGATGCTCGACTGGCGGCTCTATCGCGTGATGAACTGGAGCATGGTGATCGACGGCCTGCTGTTCTGGTGGCTCGTGCTCGATCCGCGGCCCGCGCCGCCGGCGCGTTTGTCGCCCGGCAAGCGCGTACTGGTCGTGATCGCCGCGATTCCGCCGCAGATCATGCTCGGCGCGTTTATCTTCTTTACGCCGCACGAGCTGTATCCGATCTACTCGATCTGCGGCCGCGCCTTCACGTGGCTGAGCCCGATGCGCGATCAGCAGATCGGCGGCCTGTTGCTGTGGATTCCGGGCTCGATGATGAGCGTGATCGGCGCGCTGGTGGCGTTGCGTCACTGGATGCGACTGTCGGCACGCGGTCGTCTGCGCGGCGAGCGGCGCGCAAAGGCGAAGCCAGACCTGGCGCGGGCCGCGACGGCGCCTGCGAGCGGCCACCGCTGAAATTTTCAGTTCTATTGAAGTCGCCGCGCTTAAAGCCGGCCGGCGCGCCACGCGCCGAGGCCGGCACATTTCGAAGGTATTGAAGTCGAAGTTCCCAGCGCTCGGCGTGCACACGCCGAGCCGCTTTGCGGTCTGGCTTAGGCAGAACGCATCCACACGTGCGGGATGCCGTCCTCTTCGTGAATCTCCGACACCGGCGTAAAGCCGAATGCGCCGTAGAAGCCTTGCAGATGCGCCTGCGCATGCAAACGGATTGGCGTACCTGGCCACTGCATCCGGATATGCGCGAGCGAGCGTTCGAGCATCGCGTTACCGAGGCCGATGCCACGGAATTCCGCTGTTGTCAGTACGCGGCCGATGCGGATATCGGTGTCGTTGGCATCCGGCAGCAGCACGCGCAGATAGCCCGCGAGCGGCGGGCGCTTGTTGTTGAATACGTCGCTCGGGCCAAAGGCAAACAGATGCCAGGCATCTGAATCGAGCCCGTCGATATCGCCATACACGCAGTTCTGCTCGACGACGAACACCGCGCTGCGAGCAGCCAACATCGCATAAACTTCGGCGGTCGTGAGGTCGTCGAACGCTTTCCAGCGCCATTCGAGTTGCGCCAGTCGCGTGGCGGCGGTTTGCTGCGGTTCAGTCATGGAAAATCTTCAAAAGAGGTACGCCTGCATGGGCGGCGGTAGAAGGGAATTATGCCGCGCCTCGAGGCCTCAGGCTATGCCACGCCAATACCTTGGCGGCCGGCCGCCGGCAAACCTGCTAGGCGCTTTTAAAAACCGGCTCGACGGGTCGCGCAAGACATTCGATCAGGTTTCCGGGACCACATAAATGCAACGCGCCGACAACCACCAACGTCCGCTCCGGCCGCCCGGTCAGTTCCGTCACACGCTCCGCCCACGCGCGATTGCGCGTATCGAGAATGGCGTGGCGGATGCCGGGCAGATTGAACATCGGCGACTCGACGGCGATCTGGTGCACGGCCTGCAAATCGCCATGCAGCCAGGCAGTGTGCATTCGCTCGAGCGTGCGCTGCGGTTCATCGAGATCGGACATCAGCATGCCAAGCGCGGTGCCAACTGCTTCGAGCGGAATCGATTCGAGCGACGCCGCCACTTCCTGCGCCGTCTCGAGATACTGGTACGGTTTGGCTTGCGTCAGCGCCGAGCGCAGCATGCGCGGCTCGACGCCTTCGACGACTTGCTGGAACAGCGTCGGCGCGACGATCAGCGCGGCCCACGGACGCAGTTCGACGAGCGGCGCCAACGGGCTCTCCGCGGGCCACACAGCTTGTAGCTGACGCCAGGCATCGGCGGATAGCAAGGGCCGCAGTTGATCAGCACCGCCCTGCGGCGGAGCCTTCAGAAACGGCAGGATCGTCGGCGGATCGGATTCGAACACCAGCGATTCGGCCCAGTCGTACGCTTCAGCGATCCATGGCGGCGTTCTGCGGCTCGTCGCCGGAAACAGATGCATCGAGCCGAGCAGACGGACGTTGGTGCCGGTGAGTTGTAGGTACATGCAGCCTCGTGTGGACGGGCAATTGCGCAAAGCGGCAATCAGGCAAATTCAATCTGCGGCGCGCAGCGCGGCGGACCGGCTCACAGCCCCTCGCCAGGCGGTCCGCACCGTGAACGCGACGAACAGCAGGAAGACGATCTGCGAAAGGTACAGGTCCGTGCGAATCGGATGATGCAGCGCGAACCATGAATTGTGCACCACGTCGGTCACGATGACAGCGACGCAGAGGATCAGCCCTGCTCCCGGACTCAACAGCAGTAGCAAAGCGGTTAGCGGATCGATGAAGAGCAGCGATGTCCAGTAGATTCGCGTCAGCGGCGCCGCGCCGCCGTAGTCCCACGATAGTCCGTGAACCAGGGCCACTTGCAGATGTGTCCACGTGGCGCCGCAAAGGCATAGCGCGTAAATCAGGCGCAGGAGGAAGGAGCGGCGTTCGAGGTTTGGAATACGCATGCCTGACCAGTTTTGCAGTAAACAAGGAATAGAAAAATAGCCCCGGCGTTCGGGGCTATTTTTCTTACGCAGCAAAATTAGACAGTTTAATCGCGCGTATTCCAATCATTCGGTGCTTCTTTTGAACGACTCCAGTTCGCCTGTATAGCGCTCGTTGCGCACGCCATTACTGCCGTAATATTCTTCCACTGACTTCACCCAGCGGCCGATCTCAGGCACATACCAGAACGCTTTATAGGTGCGTCCGGTCACCTGGACGGGGCCCGTTTTCTGTGCATGAGTGATCATGGCGGTATCGCCTTGCTGCGTCTGCACGGCTTGAGTGATGGTCTGCGTCGGCTCCATCTGCGCAACCCATTCGCCCTCCGCTTCGATTTTAATCGCCTGAAATTTCCCCGCCGGCACCTCGACGGTTTCAGTATCCACCACCCGATATTGGCTGCTCCACTTCTGCGAAGCGAAGGCCTTGTTCGGATGCTGTTCCGTATATTCCACGGTCCAGGTTTTGCCCGGCGATAGCGGGAAAACGAACGGCCGATTGACGACCACGTCCGCGCCATTCACGTTCCGTTCGCGACTCCAGTCGGCGCCTGCTATCACCTCACTCGGCGCCTGGGTCGAGCCAGACTGCTTCGATGTGTAGTAGATGTGGGACGCGGTTGCGCGCAAGACCGTCACCTCGTCGTGCGACTGGCGCCACGTTGAAGGCGCTTTCTCAAAGGTGTTGACGTAGGTCCACGAATCCCCGCCTTTAATGGCAGGCGCCGGTGCCGATTGCGCGATCGCCAGCAGTGGCAACCCAATGGCACACAGCACAGCAGCGGTTATGGTTTTTTTCATTGGTCGAAATTTTGTATTAACAGCGGGTTTGCCCTGCCCCGTGCTTTCGCGCCCTGGAAAACATCAAGAACCGTCGAATCGCATATCTAACAATGTTTCCGAATACGCGAAATAGCATGGGATACTGTACATGATTAGCAACGGGCTGCTAACGGTCAATGCGTTATTCATGGCTTTTAATTCAGTGCAACAAAAACTGAAAGATAAAAAATTAGAAATGAAAGAAAATAAAAAGCGATTGGTAAATCGACATTTCATGTTGGCCATGAGTGCCGCACTTATTTTATCTGCGTGTGGCGGTGGCTCGTCAGGTAGTTCGGGATCGACAGCAGCCAGTTCGAATCTGAGCGACGCGCAAAAGAGCTACGAAAGTGTCGCGCTCGCGGCAAACGGCGGCATGCACTATCTGAGCGCCGATCTGTCGATTAGCACATCGTCGACTGGCGCACTGACGGTCAGCCCAAGCAGTGTCTTCTATACCGAGGACTCGAGCGTCGCCCGGAGCCCTGCAAATGGGCCGCAGCCGATGACCGAAACATACACGTCCGTGTCGTCCGCACTGCAGGTTCCGGCAATCGCGGCGCCACGCTTACTCGTCAACGGCGTCGTCTATATCTCCGCGTCTCCGCCGCAAGCCCGGATCAGCTACTCGGGCGCGAATGTCCAGATAGATTATCTGGCGTCAGACGGTGAAACAGTGCTCCGCACGTTGCTTGGCACCAGCTACAGCGTCGTGCCACTAAGCGGCCTGATTTCTGCCTCTCCCGCCGAACTGTTCACGAACAGCGCCGTTGGCGTTCTGACGAATACATTGAACGGGCAATCGCTGTACAACCAGCAGGCCAGTTGGCAAACGGGTGCGGCCTACATCAAAGTCGTCAGGCACACGGTCGGCGACGAGGCCTTCACATACGACTGCCTCGCACCCGCCACGACTGGGACCAATCCGACACCGTGCTCCGCCACGATTTCGACGCTCGAAAATTTCTTTCCGTATGCGAGCACGACAGACGGCAAGACCTATCAGATCAGCGATGGACAGATCGTGACGCTCGCCGGAATGCGCGCATGGGTCGCCAACACGGCGCTGGCCTCGGCGACGACCGACTACCGTGTCTACTATCAGAGCAACGGCGGTATCTATGCGGGCTACCTGATCAAGGACGGCACGACGTTACAGCTCGCGCCGCTCGGCGGCGGGACGCCACAAGACAGCTACTACCTCCTGAACAGCGCGGCACTTCGATCGATCAAGTCGGCGATTGTTTTTTGAATTGGTGACGAGCGAGCATGCACAACTGTCTGCTCGCCGCCTCAAATGCGCGGAGGGTTGCGAGAGCCTAGGTGCTGGAACGCGTAGCCGCGCGCCGAAACGCTTAGAGTGAGCATCAGCGACGATGCCGCAAAAAAGAAAAGCCCCGACAAGTCGGGGCTTTTCTTTACTTCAACTACTGGAGGCGCGAGCCGGAGTCGAACCGGCCTAAACGGCTTTGCAGGCCGCTGCATAACCGCTTTGCTATCGCGCCGCAAGCGGATTGGAACCTAGCTGCAGATTCTCAGATTTGTCTGGTGAGCAACCGTAAGGACCGGCCCACCAAACAAAAAGGGAAGCGTTGCTTCCCCTTATGTATGGAGCGGGAGACGAGGCTCGAACTCGCGACCTCAACCTTGGCAAGGTTGCGCTCTACCAACTGAGCTACTCCCGCATTGCCCTACTTCACAACGCCTTGCACTTTTACTTCGCCAAACAACGCGCTGCTTCAAAAATTGGAGCGGGAGACGAGGCTCGAACTCGCGACCTCAACCTTGGCAAGGTTGCGCTCTACCAACTGAGCTACTCCCGCATTGTGCTGCTTTTGCGCTGCTAACTGCTGCCTTGTTACTGCAACTACTCTCTTACTGCCACCGCGCTTCAAACTGCGTGCATCGGAGAAACGAGATTATGGAGAAACGACCGAAACGTGTCAACCCCTTTTGCGAATGTCTTTACTGAAAAAACTTTCACTCACGCTTCAGCGACGTTCGGACACGCTTCAGCTGCTCGGGCGTTGCGTCTCAATCGTTCCGATCAGGCAACGCCACCCCGCTCGCGGATCTGTGGCCATGCGAGTTTCATGTAATAGAGCATCGACCAGATCGTCAGGAACGCGGCCAGATAGATCAGCCACAAGCCCCACACACGCGTATCGACAGTGACACCGCCGCCGAACGGCAACGGCCCGTAGAACAGCAGCATTGGAATCGCGACCATCTGGCACACGGTCTTGAACTTGCCGAGCGAATTCACCGCGACGCTCTTCGATGCGCCGATCTGCGCCATCCATTCGCGCAGCGCCGAAATCGCGATCTCGCGCCCGACGATGACCAGCGCAATCGCCGAATCGATCCGCGCGAGTTGCACGAGCACCAGCAACGCTGCTGTCACCATCAGCTTGTCGGCGACCGGATCGAGAAACGCGCCAAACGCCGAGGTCTGATTCCATTTGCGGGCCAGAAAGCCGTCGAACCAGTCGGTGAGCGCCGCCAGAATGAAGATCGTCGCGGCCGCCAGATTGCGGTGTGCCGGGCTCATCATCATGTCGGGCAAATAAAACACGCCGACGACGAGCGGAATCAGGACGATCCGCAGCCAAGTCAGGAAAATCGGAAAATTAAACGGCATGGGCAGGCGCAGCGTCTGACAAGGGAGATGCAATTGTGCCGTGTCACAAGGCCTGCCACAAGCAAAGCGGCGCGCGGGGCCTGGCACGCGCAATGCCGGAGCACTGCTTATCAGCCGCCCGCCGGCAGATCGTGCGTCGCCTGTCCGCCTCCTATCGACCACTTGCCAGGCACTTCCTGGTCGCTTTTTGATGGGTGTCTTGTCGGTACTCTGGCAGAGTGGCCTACCGCGATCAGTGCAACTGCCGGTAGATCTGCTCGGCCAGCGCCTGCGAAATCCCTTCGACGCTCGCCAGATCCTCGACGCTTGCCGCGACCACCCCACGCAGGCCGCCGAAGCGCGCCAACAGCCGCTGACGCCGCTTCGCACCCACCCCTTCGAGCTCTTCGAGTCGCGAAGTCTGGCGTGTCTTGCCGCGCTTTGCGCGCATGCCGGTGATGGCGAAACGGTGCGCCTCGTCACGGATTTGCGCGACCAGCATCAGCGCCGCGCTCTCCTTGCCGAGTTCGAGCGCCGCGCGGCCGTCCGCGAAAATCAAGGTTTCCAGACCGACCTTGCGTCCCTCGCCCTTCGCGACACCGACCAGCATGCCAGTATCCAGACCCAGTTCGGTGAACACCTGGCGCGCGATTTCGACCTGCCCCTTGCCGCCGTCGATCAACACGATGGTCGGCAGGATGCCGCCAGCCGCGGCCGGCTCCGCGGCATCCGCTGCGAGCGACGAGTCCGCGGCCGCGTCGGTTTGCAATTCGGCGGCTTCGTCGGCGGCGTTCGCAGCCGCTTGCGCGACCATCTTTTCGTAGCGGCGCGTGAGCACCTGACGCATCGCCGCGTAGTCGTCGCCCGGAGTGATGCCGGTGATGTTGTAGCGGCGGTATTCGGACGACTGCATCTTGTGATGGTGATACACCACGCACGACGCCTGCGTCGCCTCGCCCATCGTGTGGCTGATGTCGAAGCACTCGATACGCAGATGCGCGAGGTCGTCGCACTCCATGCCGAGCGTGTCGGTGAGCGCGCGCGTGCGGGCCTGCTGCGAGCCTTGTTCCGAGAGCAGGCGCGCGAGCGCGAGCCGCGCATTCTGCTCGGCCATCGCAAGCCATGCGCGCCGTTGACCTTGCGGCTGGCGCAGCACCGTCACCTTGTGGCCAGCCTGTTCGATCAGCACGTCGACCAGTTCGCGCGTGGCCGGTGCGTGGCTGACCACGAGCACCGGCGGGACGCGATTGCCGATGTAGTGCTGCGCGATGAACGCCTCCAGGACTTCAGATTCGATGCCGCCAGAGGTCGCACGGCCTTTGCGTGGCGCCGAAGGTTCGGCTTCAGACTCGGAGTCGGAGTCGGAGTCGGAGTCGGCCGCATCATCCTCTTCATCTTCCGCATCGACAGCAGCGTCTGCCTCGTCACCCTCCTCTTCGGACGGCATCTCCGCAGCGATTGCAAGGGCGTCGGTTGCATCGGACGATGCGTTCGCCCCAGTTGCGGCCCCGTCAGATACAGAAGCTGCGCCGCCCGCGACATCGACCGACAACTCATCGTCGCCGCCGTCTTCAAGCCCGCCCTCGCCGACCGTCAAGGCGCTTTCCACATGCGCCGGAAAATACGCCTTATCGCCCAGATGCCGTCCGCCGCGCACCATCGCGAGATTCACGCACACGCGCCCGCCGAGCGCGACGACCGCGAGAATATCCACGTCGCTATCGCCGCCGACTTCGATCGCCTGCTGATGCAGCACCGTCGACAGCGAACTCATCTGATTGCGCACCGCTGCGGCCTGCTCGAACTTCAGCTCGCTCGCGAACGCGTGCATTTTCTGCTCGAGCTCCTTCATCACCTCGCCCTGCCGGCCGAGCAGAAAGCGCGACGCATTGGCGACATCGCGTGCGTAATCCTCTTCGCTAATCGCCGCGACGCACGGCGCCGTGCAGCGGCCGATCTGATGCAGCAGACACGGCCGGGTGCGGTTGTTGAACACGGAATCTTCACACGTGCGCAACTGGAACACGCGCTGCAGGATCTGGATGCTCTCGCGCACCGCCCACGCACTCGGGAACGGACCGAAGTACTGGTTCTTGCGATCCACCGAGCCGCGGTAATACGCCATGCGCGGAAACTTGTGGCCGGTCAGCTTGAGATAGGGATACGACTTGTCATCGCGAAACAGAATGTTGTAACGCGGCGCCAGCGCCTTGATCAGATTGTTTTCAAGCAGCAGCGCTTCGGCCTCGGAACGCGTGACGGTCGTCTCGATGCGCGCGATGCGCGTCACCATCATCGCGATACGCGGCGACAGTTGCGTCTTTGTGAAGTAGCTCGAGACGCGCTTCTTGAGATCGCGCGCCTTGCCCACGTAAAGCACGGCGCCCTGCGTATCGTAATAGCGATAGACGCCGGGCAGATGCGGCAATTGGGCGAGCACTTTCTTCGGCTCGAAAACGTCGGTTGCTTCGGGTTCGGTCATGCAGAATCGGTTGGCTGGGACAGTGTCGCGAAGCCTCTGCCCGCGCGCTGCGCGCTGAGTGGTCACCCAGTGGTCACCTGGCGCGGAACCGCGGATGAGTGCTTTAGAATCGCCAGTTTAGAGCATTCCGCGCGCGGTCGAACCCTGTTGCCTCGAATGGCGCAATAGAGCGGCGCACGCCAGCGGCTGAACCTGATTGCATCGCCCGACAGCAAGGCCCTTGCAGAACCCAATCACGCCACCCGTTCCACTCTGCGACCCCACGCCACTATGTCCTCCGCCACGCCGTCTTCCGAACAACCCGTCGCCGCACCCACAGCGATCGCCTGCGATATCTTTTGCGCGGTAATCGACAATTTCGGCGACATCGGCGTGTGCTGGCGCCTCGCGCGCCAACTGGCGAGCGAGCACGGTTGGCAGGTGCGCGTGTTCGTCGACGACCTGCATGCGTTCCAGAAATTGTGCCCATCGCTCGCGCTGGATCGCGCGCGCCAGGCGGTCGACGGCATCGTCATCGAACACTGGCACGAGCCGGCCCACGCAGGCGATACGCTCGAAGTGGCTGACGTCGTGATCGAGGCATTCGCCTGCGAGTTGCCGCCGATCTACGTCGCCGCGATGGCGCGGCGCGAGCCCGCGCCGGTCTGGTTCAACCTCGAATATCTCAGCGCCGAAGACTGGGTGGCGGATTTCCATCTGCGGCCATCGCCGCATCCACGCTACCCGCTGACCAAGACTTTCTTTTTCCCGGGACTCGGCCCCGGCACCGGCGGCGTACTGAAGGAACGGTATCTCGACACCGCGCGCATGGCCTTCGAGGCGTCGCAACCGGCGCGCGCAGCGTGGTGGCTGAAAACCACCGGCCGCGCGCCGCCACACGCTGCGGCCACGGTCGTCTCATTGTTCGCCTACGAAAACCCTGCCGTCGACAGCCTGCTCGAACAATGGCGCGACAGCGCCGAACCGGTCGTTCTGCTGGTACCGGAAGGCCGCATTTCGGGTGCGGTCGCGCGCTTTTTCGGCCTGCCTTCGCTCGCCGCCGGTTCGCACGCCGAGCGCGGCGGTCTCAGCGTCCACGCGCTCGCCTTTACGGAGCAACCGGGTTACGACACGCTGCTGTGGGCCAGCGACATCAACTTCGTGCGCGGCGAAGATTCGTTCGTACGCGCCCAATGGGCCGCCAAACCCTTTGTCTGGCACATCTACCCCCAAGCCGACGACGCCCATCTGCCGAAGCTCGACGCCGCGCTCGCCCACTACGCCCGTACCCTACCCAGCGACGCGCGGGACGCCCTCGCGCGCTTCTGGCACGCATGGAACGGCGCCGGCCGGCCAGACTGGGCGGAATTCCAGCGCCACCGTGCGACGCTGAAGCAGCGCGCGGCCGAATGGGCCGGCGAACTGGCCCAAGTAGGCGACCTCGCCGGAAATCTGGCCTTGTTCGCAAAAACTCAGTTAAAATAAGCGGTTATCCAACGGCCGACGACGCAAGCGCGGCCCGATCGCAGCGAGTAGTCCTTGTAATCTCGTCTTGCAAACTCGCCTTGCAAACTCATCTGGCGCTCATCTGGCAAATTCGCAGACTGACTGACCAGACCGACTCGCGAGGCAAACCCAGCAGGCCAATCCGCTTGGTCTCGGCGAACCCGGCATCGAAAGATGCATGACCCGCCCTCAGCTTGGTAGTGGAGTTGCGCAATGCCAAAAAAGGGACGCATCCTGTCGATCGGCGCCACTCGTGATCACGCCCGAACAGGGTAAAAGCAGGTAACGGATTGCAGGGGTTGCAGATTTGCAGCCTCACCGCGGGTCATCGCGGCAAAGCGGCCGCGCTCCACGCATCGCCCCGGCAGGTGCCGCTCCCAAGCGGCGCCGCGCCTGGTGCGAGGAGCAACGAAGCCGCTTGCGCCGTATGCCGTTGAGCAAAAGTTGAAGCTACTTATTTCGTACAGGACAGTTTTATGAAGACCGCACAGGAACTCCGCACCGGCAACGTAGTAATGATCGGCGCAGACGCGATGGTCGTGCAAAAGGCCGAATACAACAAATCGGGCCGCAACTCCGCCGTCGTCAAGATGAAGTTCAAGAACCTGCTGACCGGCGCAGGCATGGAAAGCGTGTACAAGGCAGACGACAAGTTCGACGTCGTCGTGCTGGAGCGCAAGGAAGTCACGTACTCGTACTTCGCTGACCCGATGTACGTGTTCATGGACGCTGACTACAACCAGTTCGAAGTCGAAGGCGAAATGATGGGCGACGCCCTCCATTACCTCGAAGACGGCATGGCTTGCGAAGTCGTGTTCTACAACGAGAAAGCCATCTCGGTCGAACTGCCGACCACGCTGGTCCGTGAAATCATCTACACGGAACCGGCAGTCAAGGGCGATACGTCGTCGGGCAAGGTGTTGAAGAACGCCAAGCTGACCACCGGTTTCGAACTGCAAGTGCCGCTCTTCTGCAACATCGGCGACAAGATCGAAATCGACACGCGTACGCACGAGTACCGCAGCCGCGCCTAAGCGACTGCAGCCTGAATCCTGCACCGGAGCAAGTCCGGCGCAGCGAAAAATAAATGGCAAAAAAGCGCCCGCTTTGGGCGCTTTTTCTTTTTTGCGCCACCGTGTATGGTTGTGGAAATCTTTACCGGCCGCTTCTCAAAAATGCCTGTCCGTTGCGCTTGCCTTCCCGCCTTGCGTGAAACAAACCATTGATAAGCTTAAGTAATTGACTTTGGCACAGTCCATGCTTCTGCTGGGTACAGGCCGATAAGGCTTTATTTCCCAACTCCGGAGATGCGCTATGAACAATGACATCGCTGAAGGCAAGTGGAAGCAAATGGTCGGTAGGGCCAAGACAGCATGGGGTGAATTGACTGACGACGAGCTGACCAAGGCGGAAGGCCGCGTCGACAAGCTGACCGGGCTGATCCAGGAGCGTTACGGTAGGACTCGCGAGCAAGCGGAGCTTGAGGTACGACGCTTCTTCGACAGCAACCGGGATTTCTGACCGGTCGACTGACCGGTCGAATGAAGGAAATATAGGTGCGCGCCCCTACGCGTTACATCGCTTGGGGGCAGGTATCCAATGAAAAGCAAAGGACCAGAACTACGTGAGTCGAATCGCCCGAGTTCCGCGTGCACGTCGTGTTCCACGACCTGCGCTGCGTCCATGCCAATTGGCCCGCGGCTGTCCCGCCGCCGCGGCAGGCACTGCCCGCGCGGTACGGCGTTCGACCGGCAGTACCGGCCAGCCATCGCGCCCGTGTCGCGTGCCAGAGTACCAGCGCGGCTTATCGGGTATTCCGTCCATCTAAAAAATAGCGCTCGCCATGCCACATGCCCTGATTGTTGAAGACGATCCCAATAGCCTGTCAGGCCTGTCCGCCATCCTCGCCGCCGACGGCTTCTCCGTCGACACCGCGACCACCATCGCGGAGGCCCGGGCGGCGCTGACGCGCTTCATTCCTGACGTCGTGCTGGTCGACCTGAACCTGCCGGACGGCAGCGGGCTCGATGTGCTGCAGCACCTGCCCGCGCACCCGCCCGGCGGCGCCTTGCCTGTGATCGTGATGACTGGCAACGCAACGGTCGAGAGCGCGATCGAGGGTCTGCGGCACGGCATTTGGGACTACCTGCTCAAACCGGTCAATATCCCGCGCTTGCGTAGTCTGCTCGCCCGGATTCCGCGTCCGTACGAGCTGACCGAAGAAGTCCAGACGCTGCGCGCGTCGCTGCGTCAACTCGGTCGTTTCGGCTCGTTACTGGGCCGCAGCGGTGCGCTCCAGCATGTGTACGACACGATCGAACATATCGCGCCCACCGAAGCGGCCGTGCTGATTTCCGGCGAAGCCGGCACGGGCAAGCAGATCGCCGCGCGCACGCTGCACGGCATGAGCCGGCGCCGCAAAGGACCGTTCGTCACCTTCGATTGCCGGAGCGCAGGCAGCGCCGCGGCGCATCGCTCGCTCGACAGCCTGCTATTCGGCCACGAACGCGGCGCGTTCAGCGGTGCCGAGCAGCGCGAGCAGGGCCTGTTTGAGCAGGCCAGCGGCGGCACGCTGTTCATCGACGAAATCGCCGAACTGCCGCGCGCTCAGCAGGAAGCACTGCTGCGCGCCCTCGACTCGCAGACCTTCATGCGGGTCGGCGGCACGAATCAGGTAGCGACAGACTTCCGGCTAATCGCCTCGACGCGCAAAAACCCACGCGTGGCGGTCGCCGACGGCAGCCTGCACGAAGACCTCGCGCTGCGTCTCGAAGCGGCCGCGATAACACTGCCGCCTTTACGCGAGCGCGGCGACGATCCGGCGCTGATCGCGCAGGCCGTCGTCGATGAACTGAATCACGAGGCGACCGCGCGCGGCACGTCGGAAGCGGCCAAGCAGATCGGGCCAAACTTCTTGCGCGAGTGTCTTTCGTACGAGTGGCCGGGCAATGTGCGCGAGTTACAGGATCGCGTGCGCCGGGCGTATCACGCGTCGGGCGACGTGCTGGAAACGCTGCGTGCCGATGAGGCAGGCTCGGCGAACGGGCGCGATCTGAACGGCAGCCGCGTGCAGGTCACCGTCGGCACGCCACTCGCGGACGTCGAGGAAATGCTCATCCGCGCGACGCTCGATGCAGTCGGCGGCACACGCCATCGCGCGGCATCGCTGCTAGGGATCAGTCCGAAGACGCTGTACAACAAGCTGCAACGGATGCGGTTGAACTGACCGGGTGAGGCCGTCTTCACGGCAGGCCAGGCTTGAATAGAAAACGGCGCCTGAAAAAGGCGCCGTTTTTTTGCTCGATGCAAACGCTTGAGTCGCTGATCCGCTATTACCCGGTTGCTACCGGTTGCTCATGCAAACGCGCTGCGTAACAAGGCCTGCGCCTGCAGATACTGCGGCTCGGCAACCAGTTTGCTCCACTTCAGCGCCTTGCCACGCGGGCGCATGCGCTTAAGCCGCTGCTGCGACTCCTTCGACGGCTTGAAGCGCAGCGCGTCCAGCACCTTTTCTGCTTCGTCCGGCTGATTGCAGATCAGCACCATGTCGCAACCGGCCTCCAGCGCGGCGCTCGCGCCTTCCGTCAGCGTACCGCCCTGGCGCGCGGCTTCCATCGAGAGATCGTCGCTGAAGACCGCGCCCTCGAAGCGCAATTTCTTTCGCAGGATGTCCTGCAGCCAGACACGCGAAAAGCCCGCCGGCTTTGAGTCGACCTGTGGATAAACCACATGTGCGGGCAGCACGGCCCCAAGCGACACACCGAGCCAGTCGTACGGCGCCACGTCCTCGCGCAGAATCTCGTCGAGCGAACGGTCGTCGACTGGCATCGCAACGTGCGAGTCCGCGTGCGCGAAGCCGTGCCCCGGAAAATGCTTGCCGCAATTGCTCATGCCGGCCAATGCGAGGCCGTGATTAAGGCTCTTGGCCAGCAAGGCCACGACGCGCGGATCGCGATGGAACGAGCGATCGCCGATCACCTGCGACTGGCCATAATTCAGATCGAGCACCGGCGTAAAACTCATGTCGATGCCGCACGCGCGCAATTCGGCCGCGAGGATATAGCCGACCGCGGTCGTCACCTTGGTGGCGTGCAGCACGTCGCTGTCCCACAGCGTGCCAAGCTTGCCCATCGCCGGCAGCACCGTGAAGCCGTCGGTGCGAAAGCGCTGTACGCGGCCGCCTTCGTGGTCGACGGCAATCAGCAAATCGTCTCGAATCGCGCGGATCGAATCGGTCAGCGCGATCAATTGCGCGCGGCTCTCGTAATGGCGCGCGAACAGGATCACGCCGCCGGTCATCGGATGGGAAAGGCGGCGTTTATCGTCGTTGTTCAGCGTTTTGCCGACCACGTCGAGCATGACCGGTCCGGGAGTGGTTTTCATTGAATTCCGCTGGAAAAAAGCCTGGTGCAAAGAGAGACGCGGCCGACGTGCGCCGCGTTCAGGATATTTTTTTATTCGTCGCGGGCGGGCGCGTGCGGGGAGTCCGTCCCTCGCGCCACCTCGCCCGTTTCGGCGATCACGAACGACACGGCGTAATCGCGTTCGTCACTGATCGTCACGCGCGCCGTGATGCCGCGCGCGTCGAGCCATTCGGCCAGCTCGCCCGAAGCGGCCACCATCGGCTCGCCGCTCGGCTTGTTGAGCGTTTGCAGCGCGCGCCAGGTCATCGGCCAGCGCATGCCAAGGCCGATCGCTTTCGAGAATGCTTCTTTGGCCGAGAACCGCGTGGCGAGAAATGCGAGTCCACGCGCCGCCGAACGCGCGTGGCGCGCGTGATAAACGCGCAGCTCGTCCGGGCCAAGCACCTTCTCGGCGAAGCGGCCGTTGGTGCGTGTCATCACCGCGGCTATGCGGCTGACCTGAACGATGTCCGTACCGATGCCGTAGATCGTCATGTTCGGCGCCGCGGTATTACGCGCTTGCGCCGAGACGCGCAGCGACCATAATCGCCTTCATCTCGCGCACGGCGTTGTCCCAGCCGGCGAAGATCGCATGCGCGACGATCGCGTGCCCGATATTCAGCTCGACGATGCCTTCGATCGCGGCGATCTGCTGAACGTTGGTGTAGTGCAGGCCGTGACCCGCGTTGACCTTGATGCCGAGCGTTGCGCCGAACTCGACGGCACGCACCACGCGCTCATATTCGCGCTGCTGCTCGGCGGGATCGTGCGCTTCAGCATAGCGGCCCGTGTGCAGCTCAATCACCGGTGCGCCAGCCTCGTGTGCGGCGCGGATTTGCGTCTCGTCCGGATCGATGAAGAGCGACACGCGCGAGTTCGCTTCGGCGAGTTGCTTGCATGCGGCGCGCACGGCTTCGAACTGGCCGGCGACGTCGAGGCCACCTTCAGTCGTCAGTTCCTGGCGCTTTTCCGGCACGAGGCAAGTGTCGTGCGGCTGCACCTCACACGCGATGTCGAGCATCTCCTGCGTGACCGCGCACTCCAGATTCATGCGCGTTTTCAACAGCGGCCGCAGCTTGCGCACGTCCGCATCGACGATATGGCGGCGGTCCTCACGCAAATGCAGCGTGATCACGTCAGCGCCGGCTTCTTCAGCCATTAACGCGGCACGAATCGGATCGGGGTAAGAGGTACCGCGCGCGTTGCGCAGCGTAGCGACGTGATCGATGTTCACGCCCAGGTCAATCACATTCGGCGACGTAAGAAAGAAGCTCATAAGTTCTGCAAGTCGATCAGTATCTGGCGCGTCGCGAGCGGCGTGCCGCCAAGGTAAGTGTTGAGCAGAAAGCGCATCAGCGTTTTGCTTTGCGCCACCGTCTGCGCTCGATGGTAATCGTCCTTTTCCATATCGAGCAAGGTTTGTCCGACGATCACCGGCCATTGCGCGGGCAGATCGTCGGATGCGTCGCGCACGCCGCGCTCCGGGTCGAACACGTAGCGGCCTTCGGCCTGCACCGCTTTGCGCGCAACGGTGCGATCGAGCGCCATCGCATAACCGGTTTCCCGCAGCAGCACACGTTCGAAAGAACGCAGCACCTGCACGGGCGGTTCGTCATGCGCGAGGCGCGTCATCGTGACGACGTAGTGATGGAACAGTTGCGGATGCGGGTCTTCGCGTGCGCAGAATTTGACCAGCAGTTCATTGACATAGAAACCGCAGAGCAGCGCGCCGCCCGCTAAAGGCAACATGCCGCCGACCCATTCGGCGCCGGTCAGCGTACGCACTTCGGATTTGCCGGACCATGACAACGCAAGCGGCTGGAAAGTCTGCAGCACGCCGCGCAAAGCGGAGTGCGGACGTTTCGCACCCTTTGCGACGAGCGCGAGACGGCCGTGATCTCGCGACAGCACGTCGATGATCAGACTGGTCTCACGGTACGGATAGCTGTGCAGGACGAAAGCGGGTTGCTCCGCGATCCGGTAATCGGAAGCGGAGGTGCGCGGTGCGCGGCGCGCCGGCGCTTTGCTCGGCTCGCCTTCGGCGCTTTGAGCACCGCTTTGAGCACCCTGAGCGCTTCTGGCGCTCGATGAGGATTTTTTGGTACTGCGAGCGGGTTTGGACGGCTCGCGTGCCGGCGCTGCCGGCGCCGAGTCGTCCGGGTCAGCGTCGGAATTCAGCGTCATCCACGCGTCATTCGTACCCATACGCACGGAGCCCGGCTTCGTTGTCCGCCCAGCCGCTCTTCACCTTGATGAAGGTTTCCAGATACACCGGGCCGTCGAACAGTTTTTCCATATCGAGGCGCGCTTCAGTGCTGATCTGCTTTAGCTTGGCGCCCTTCTGGCCGATGATCATCGCTTTTTGCGTATCGCGCTCCACCAAAATGGTCGCGAAAATGCGCCGCAGACGCCCTTCGGTTTCGAACTTGTCGATCAGTACGGTGCTTGTGTACGGCAGTTCGTCGCCAGTCCAGCGGAACACTTTTTCGCGCAGGATTTCGGCGGCAAGAAAACGCTCGCTACGATCGGTCAGGTCGTCTTCGCCGTAGATCGGCGCGCCTTCCGGCAGGAACGGCTTGATCGTCGCCATCAAACGCTTGATGTCGTCCGGATTCTTCGCCGACAGCGGCACGATCTCGTTGAACTGGCGCAGCGCGCTCACCTGCTGCATGAACGGAAACAGCGAGTCCTTATCCGACACGCGATCGAGCTTGTTCGCGATCAGCAGCGTGGGCACCGACGGCGGAATCAGATCGAGCACCTTCTGGTCATCCGGGCCGAAGCGGCCGGCTTCGATCACGAACAGGATCGCGTCGACCGAACTCAGCGTGGACGTCACCGCGCGGTTGAGCGAACGATTCAGTGCGCCACTGTGCTTGGTCTGGAAACCCGGCGTGTCGACGAAGATGTACTGCGCGTCTTCAAGCGTATGAATGCCGGTGATGCGGTGGCGCGTGGTCTGCGCCTTGCGCGACGTGATACTGACTTTCTGGCCGACCAGCGCGTTCATCAGCGTGGATTTGCCGACGTTCGGGCGGCCGACGATCGCGACCATGCCGCAGCGAAAACCAGTGGGAGTGGGAGCGTTCATATTCGGGCTACGGCAAGTTCAGATCGGCGCGCGAGGAATGACGCGCCGATGGCAATCAATGGCCCGCATCGGCGACGCGGATTTGCACCGCGTCGGCTACGCCGGGTTCGTGTTCGACAGGTGCCGGCACGCCGGGCGTGGGCACGGCTGCACCGGGGGTGGTTTCCCGGCTGCGGTGTTTGTCGGCGATGCGGACGGTGGAGGCTTCCGGTTTGGCGTCGGCCGGCTTCGCTTCTGCAGGTTTTGCGTCCACGGGCGTGGCGTCCGCGGGCTTGGCGCCGTCGGATCTGACTTCAGCCGATTTGGCGTCCAGCTTTTCGGCTGACTTGTCCGTCGCTGCTTTGTCGGCTTTGTCGGCTCTCTCCGCCCTATCCGCGCGCTCCGACTTGTCCTGTCCGCTGTATTCGACGTGCGCGGCGCGAATCACTGCCAGCGGCGCGGATGTCGCCGTCAGGGTCGGACGTTCGGCTGCGGACTCTGCTGCTGCCACGGTGCGAGCCTCACCGCGCCCGGCGCCGCGTTCATTCTTGCGATCCGGGCTGCGCAAATCGAGCGCGGCCTGCACGCCGGTCACACCGGGCACGATCTCCGGCTCGGCATTCTTCGCCGCGCGGGCGCCTTTCGAGCGCTTGGACTTGGCGACCACGGCGGGCGCGGCGGCCATCACCTCATCGAGCGCCTTCTTGGCCGCGGCCTGCTCGGCCGCGCGACGGCTCGCGCCGGAACCGGACACTTTGACGTCCAGCTTCGGCACCGTGCATTCGACTTCAAATTGCTGATTGTGCGCTGCACCATGCGTCGCGACGACCGTGTACGTCGGCAACGCGATCTTGTGACCCTGCAGATATTCCTGCAGCAGTGTCTTGGCGTCTTTGCCGAGCGTGCGCGGGTCGATGTGATCGAGGATCGGCACGTAAAGACGCTTGATGACCGTTTGGGCGGCATCGAACCCGCCGTCGAGGAACACCGCGCCCAGCACGGCTTCCAGCGTGTCAGCAAGGATCGACGGGCGGCGGAAGCCGCCGCTGCGCAGCTCACCCTCACCAAGACGGAGGCCTTCGGAGATATTGAGGGCCTGAGCGATTTCGTAAAGCGACTGCTGTTTGACCAGATTGGCGCGGACGCGCGACAGATCGCCTTCGTCCAATTTGCCGAAACGTTGGAACAAAAGCGCAGCCACCGCGCAATTTAGAACGGAGTCGCCGAGAAACTCGAGCCGTTCGTTGTGCGTGGAACTATGACTGCGGTGCGTTAAAGCCTGGCGCAACAATTCCGCATTGCGAAATTCGTAGCGCAGACGGCTTTCCAACGGAGATAGGGGCATGGGCAGAGTATAACGCGGGCGCCTGCCCCGGCGAAAACGCGGGACGGCCAGCGGAAAAAGCGTGGTGAAGCGACGTTACCGCGGATTCTTAAAGTAGCGTGATAACACGCCGCGACTGATGTGACCTAAGTGTGGGCCACCTGCGCGGCGTGTCGTGCAATCAAGGCATGCGTGCTCAGTGGAATGAGCCGATGCGTTTCAGATCGCTGAAGTTCATCCAGATGAAAAACGCGCGGCCGACGACATTCTTATCCGGCGCAAAACCCCAGTAACGGCTATCCGCGCTGTTATCGCGGTTGTCGCCCATCATGAAGTAATTGCCCGGCGGCACTTTGCAGATCACGCCGCGTGCGTTGTACGTGCAGTTATCGCGATACGGATAATCTTCCGCGCCAACGATGAACGGTGGCACTGCGGGATTGTTCAGAATCGCGTTCTTGCGGCCGTCGAGATCTTCTTCGAACTGCTTCGCGTAGCCGAGACGCTCTTCATCGAGATAGTCGGGCAGCGCCGTTTCCGGCACCGGCTTACCGTTGATCGTCAGTTGCTTGTCCTGATAAGCAACGGTGTCGCCCGGCAGGCCAATCACGCGCTTGATGTAGTCGACCGATTCGTCTTTCGGGTAACGGAACACCACCACGTCGCCGCGCTCGAGCGGACGGCCTTCGGTGATCTTCGTGTTGGTGATCGGCAGACGGATGCCGTAGTTAAATTTATTGACGAGGATGAAGTCGCCCACCAGCAGCGTCGGCACCATCGAGCCTGAAGGAATCTTGAACGGCTCGACCACAAACGAGCGCACCACGAACACCACCAGAATCACCGGGAAAAAGCTCGCCGAATACTCGAGCCACCACGGCTGACGCAGCTTGTCGTCACGCAGACGGGCGCGTGTTTGCGCCGCGTTTTCGTCGGCGAAACGCTCGCCGACGCGTGCCTGCTGGCGGTCGAACTCCGCGACCACAGCATCCGCCGCGCGGCGCCGTTGCGGCATGAAAACCAGTTTGTCTGCGACCCATGCGACGCCCGTCAAAATGACGAGCACAAAAAGAATCAGCGCAAAATTCATAGGGTTCCGTTGTTCGTCTTATTTGTCTTCGACACGCAGAATCGCGAGGAAAGCCTCTTGCGGAATCTCGACGGACCCGACCTGCTTCATTCGCTTCTTGCCTGCCTTTTGCTTTTCCAGCAGCTTCTTCTTACGACTAATATCGCCGCCGTAGCATTTTGCCAGCACGTTCTTACGCAAGGCTTTAATGTTCTCGCGCGCAATAATGTTCGAGCCGATGGTGGCCTGAATCGCAACGTCGTACATTTGACGCGGGATCAGCTCGCGCATCTTCGCCGCCACTTCGCGGCCGCGATACTGGCTCTGCGAACGGTGCACGATCACGGACAATGCATCCACCTTGTCGCCGTTGATCAGCATGTCGACCTTCACGACATCCGCCGCGCGATATTCCTTGAACTCGTAATCCATCGACGCGTAACCGCGCGAGATCGACTTCAGACGATCGAAGAAATCGAGCACGACTTCGCCCATTGGGATTTCGTAGGTCAGTTGCACCTGGCGGCCGCGATACTGCATGTTGATCTGGTTGCCACGCTTGTTCGTACACAGCGTGATCACGGCGCCGACGTACTCTTGCGGCATGTACAGATTCACGGTGACGATCGGCTCGCGTACTTCTTCGATCTTCGAAGGCTCCGGCATCTTGGCCGGATTTTCGACCATGATGGTCGTGCCATCGCGCTGCAGGACTTCGTACACCACGGTCGGCGCCGTGGTGATCAGGTCCATGTCGAACTCGCGTTCAAGACGTTCCTGCACGATCTCCATGTGCAGCAGCCCGAGGAAGCCGCAACGGAAACCGAAGCCGAGCGCCTGCGAGACTTCCGGCTCGTACTGCAGCGAGGCGTCGTTCAGCTTCAGCTTTTCCAGCGAATCACGCAGCGCGTCGTACTGGTTCGCTTCAACCGGATAGAGACCGGCGAACACCTGCGGCTTCACTTCCTTGAAGCCCGGCAGTGGCTCGGCAGCCGGACGGTTCACCAGCGTGACGGTGTCGCCCACCTTGGCGGCGGCCAATTCCTTGATGCCGGCGATGATGAAGCCCACCTGCCCCGCCGACAACGACTCGAGATTCTTCGACTTAGGTGTGAACACGCCGATATGTTCGACCGGGTACTGCGCGCCGGTCGCCATCATGCGGATCTTGTCTTTCGGACGCAGCGTGCCGTTCTTCAGACGCACCAGCATCACGACGCCGACGTAGTTGTCGAACCACGAGTCGATGATCAGCGCCTGCAACGGCGCTTCCGGATCACCCTTCGGCGGCGGCACTTTGGCAATCAGCGCCTCGATCACGTCTTCCACGCCCAGGCCGGTCTTCGCGCTGCAATGCGTAGCATCCGTTGCGTCGATGCCGATCACGTCTTCGATTTCTTCGATTGCGTTCTCGGGATTCGCGGCCGGCAGGTCGATCTTGTTGAGCACCGGAATCACGTCGACGCCGAGTTCGATCGCCGTGTAGCAGTTGGCCACGGTTTGCGCTTCCACGCCCTGGCTCGCGTCGACGACCAGCAACGCGCCTTCGCATGCGGACAGCGAGCGGCTGACTTCGTACGAGAAGTCGACGTGGCCCGGCGTGTCGATCATGTTCAGGTTATAGATCTGCCCGTCGCGGGCCTTGTACGTCAGTGCGGCGGTTTGTGCCTTGATGGTGATGCCGCGCTCGCGCTCGAGATCCATCGAGTCGAGCACTTGAGATTCCATCTCACGGTCGGACAGGCCGCCGCAAATCTGGATGATGCGATCGGCGAGCGTCGACTTGCCATGGTCGATGTGCGCAATGATCGAGAAGTTACGAATATGATCCATTCAGTACCGATCAAGCGAAAAAGGCGCGCTCGGACAATAGCGGAGCACGCCTTGTAAGTAGGTGAAAAACCTATCTATTTTAGCCGAAAAGGCTATCGCCCGGCGCATCTTGCGAGGCTCGGGTGGAAAAGACGGCTCAGCAACTATCCTGCACGGGACCAGAGTAAGCGCTGAAGCGCCAGCTCTGGTCGACAGGAGAGACGTGAAACGGGGTGTGAACAGCGCACGTTCGCGCCGGTTTTTGGGCCCTTAACTGGACCCCGGATACGCCGCCACGAAGCGTGCGGCGAGCGCGGCACGAACCCGCTCCGCGTCAAGGTGGTAGTGACACAGTTCGACGCCGTCGCAGACCAGAACCGGCACCAGTTCGTTATAACGCGCTTCCAGCAAGGGATCGGTGTCGATGTCGACCACGAGTACCTGCGCGCCGAATTCAACCAGCAAAGGCTCGAGCGCGGCACGCATGTCGTCGCACAAGTGGCACCATGCGCGCCCGTAGAGCGTGAGCGGCGCCACCTTCTTCACTTCTGCGCGCTGCGCGGGCGAATCGGCACGAACTGCGTGTTCTCGCCACGACGGACCAGCAGCGCGACCATCTTCTGCGGGTCGAGGTGCGAGGTCAGGTCGTCGAACTGCTTCGCGCTCGTGATATCGGTATCGCCCACCCGCAGGACGATGTCGCCCTTTTGCAGCCCGACGCGCACGGCCGGGCCGTCTACTGCGTCGATCTGCACGCCGTTATGCAGTTTCAGCGCCTTCATCTGGTCAGCAGGGATATCGCTAACGGCAAGACCCAGCACGTTCGTGGCGCGCTGCTTCGGCACCGGCGCCTTCTTCTCGTCCGCCTTGGCAGTCTTGTCCGGCTGCATCTCGGCAATCGTGACCGGCAGATCGCGCGTCTGACCCTTGCGCCAGATCGTAATAGTCGACTTGGTGCCCGGCTTCGTATCGCCGACCATGCGCGGCAAGTCCGTTGCCGTGTCGACCGAATGACCGTTGAACTTCAGGATGATGTCGCCCGGCTGCACGCCAGCCTTGTCCGCAGGACCGCCCGGTTCGACGCTACTGACCAGCGCACCCTGCGCCTTCGGCAGACCGAGCGAGTCGGCCACGTCCTTCGTCACTTCGCCGATCGCCACCGCGATCCGACCGCGCACGACCTTACCCGAGGCCTTCAGCTGATCGGCCACGCGCATTGCCTCGTCGATCGGAATGGCGAACGAGATGCCCATGAAACCGCCAGTACGACTGTAGATCTGCGAGTTGATGCCGATCACTTCGCCCTGCATATTGATCAGCGGGCCGCCCGAGTTACCCGGATTGACGGCCACGTCGGTCTGGATGAACGGCAGGTAGTCGCCCGTATCACGCCCCTTGGCGCTGACGATACCGGCCGTCACCGTGTTCTCGAGACCGAACGGCGAACCGATCGCGACCACCCACTCGCCTACACGCACCTTGTTCGAGTCGCCGATCGTGATGGTCGGCAAATTGGCAGCGCTAATCTTCACGACGGCAACATCGGTCCGATCGTCTACGCCGATCAGCTTCGCCTTGAATTCGCGCTTGTCGGTGAGCGTGACGTAAATGGTGTCCGCGTCATCGACCACGTGCGCGTTGGTCATCACGTAGCCATCCGCCGACAGGATGAAGCCTGAACCGACGCCGCTATTCTGTTCGGAATCGCTATTATCCGGCGAGTCCTGGTTGCCGCCGCTACCGCTCCCACCATTATCGCCACCGCGCGGCGTACCCGGCGATTGCGGCGACTGCGGCAACGGGATGCCGAAGAAGCGCCGGAAAAACTCCGACATGTCGCCGTCGTCCATACCTGGCGGCAATCCACCACGAGCACCGCTGTTTGACACGCGCGTGGTCGTGCGAATGTTGACGACTGCTGGGCCGACCTTGTCGACGAGGTCAGTGAAGTCGGGCAGATTGGCTGCGGGAGCCGCCGACGCCGTGTGCGGCACGAGCGGCAAACACGCCGCTACCACCGCGGCCGCGAGGAATTTGCGCACCGAGAAAGTCGTCATATCGTAGCAAGCCGAGGGATTCGAGTGATTCGGAGGATTACTTCGGAGCTTTATATTCTATGGCAGACGCAAATTGCTGCAATGTGGTCTGGGGCACTTCACCAAGCAGAGTAATCCAGAAGTCGCCGCGCCGCTTGACCAACACGTGTGTGGCGCCGCTGCTGCCCGCACCTTCCTTGCGGGTGTTGTTCTCGACCGGCTCGACAAACACCGAAATGGCCGCGAGGCCGTCAGAGAATACTGCCTGATCGACCGGAATGGTCGGCTGGCCCGCGTCGCGCGCGGCCATTGGGCGGCGCAGTTCGCGAATCTTGCGGAAGCCCGGCACCGTCGGTGTGATCTGCCAGCCTTGCGCAGCCATATCGACCGGCTCGACCGGCGGACGCACTACGGTCCAACCTGTCGTATTACGAATGCCGTTGACAATGGCGGTCTTGTCGACCGGCACACCAATGCGAATCTGCGAAAACGACAACTGCTCGAGCACCTGGCCGTTCGGGTCAAGCGTCTGCGCACGCAGCAGCAGGCCAGTCTTCTTGTCGGCCCACAGCTTGTAAGCAAAGCGGTATGCGTCTTTCGGGTCGAGCTCGATCACCTGACTGTCAACACCCGCGACGCGGTCGTCGCCGAGCAGCTTCGGCTCGTACACAGACAGCACCTGCTCGCCGCTTACAGCCAGCAGCGCAGGGAATGAATCTTTGTTCTGGCGCTTCTCGACCACGCACAGATGCCGCTCTGGCACGAACGTGTAGAGATCTTCGTTGTGGCGAAGCATTTTGCGCGGCTTGCCGTCGAGGCTTTCGAGTTGCTCGTATTCGCCGTCAGTGCGGGTCGCGTAGTGTGCGATCTGCGACGTCTGAACGAAATTGCCGCGCTGATACACGAACGCGCCTTCGTAGTTCTGCTGCTGGGCGGCCTGATGGATTCGATCGAGCAGCTCCGCGGCCGTGCGACGGGCGACGAGCGGATCGTCGGTTTGTGCAAAGACCCGCGGTGTAGCGGACAACAATACGGCTGCGCAGAACAGAAATGCCGGCAGCCGCCCCCAGATAGTCGTTTTATTCAACCGCGGAGTCTGCATCAAACTATTGGCCTTGCGTAGAAACTGCGGCAGCGCGAATCAGCGGCATCGAGCCCGGCATGACCGGTTGTTGCGCGAATTGCTGGTGAGCTTCCAGATACTGATCGAGACTGGCGTCACGAATGATGTTGGCGTCTTGCGCGACCGGCTGGAGCGTAGCGGCGGGCACCGACGCCATGGCCACGCGTTGCAGCGAATCGCCATGCGACTGGAGCGACGCGACTTGCGCGATGCCGGGGCCACCCGGCACGCCTTGCAGTTGCGGCACGACGATCCACGTCAGCGTAGCGGCAGCAGCGGCAACAGCAAAGGCCGGCATAACGCGGCGACGCAGCGCCAGCAAACGACGCGCAACCGGCATTGCAGCAGGCGCGAGCACGTGCGGCTCGTTGTCGAAACGTGCAGCAAAACCGCTCAGGAACGCGCTGCTCGCCGCCGGGCTGACCGCCAGATCGTCAGAACGCAGGGCGTCGCCGATCAGGTGATAGCACGACCAGGCGGCACGATCGTCGCCGTCCAGCTCGGACACAAACGTGTTCAGATGCTCTTCGCCGAATAATTCGCCGTCGACAAAAGCGGACAGACGCTCGCCGCGCGAGCTGGCTTGCGATTGCATCGAGACCGACCCCATGATGCTCCCCATCTTACAAATACCCCGTAGTGACACCACTAATCCAGATATTGCACCCGCGCCCCGCCCGGCGGGCTGGTGTTTACCAGCGCTTGCCTTCAGGTGTGTCAAGCAACGGACGCAATTTTGCCGCAATGGCTTCGCGAGCACGGAAAATTCGTGATCTGACTGTGCCAATTGGGCACCCCATCATCTCAGCGATTTCCTCGTAACTCAAACCTTCAATTTCACGAAGAGTAATGGCGGTGCGCAACTCTTCCGGTAAAACCGCCATCGCAGCATTGACCGTCTCAGCGATCTGCTTGCTCATCAACATCGACTCAGGCGTGTTGATATCCCTTAGTTGGTCGGCGTCCGAGAAAGTTTCAGCTTCTTCAGCATCTGCTTCGGTCGATGTCGGTGCGCGCCGCCCTTGGGTCGCAAGGTAGTTCTTTGCCGTATTGACCGCAATCCGGTACAACCACGTATAAAAGGCCGATTCCCCGCGAAACTGCGGCAACGCCCGATACGCCTTGATAAAGGCGTCCTGGGCGACGTCTTCCACTTCGGCCGGGTCCCGCACCAGACGGGAGATCAGCCGGAGAATCTTACGGTGGTATTTGGAGACCAGAAGCTCGAACGCGGCCTTGTCGCCCTTCTGGACGCGCTCGACCAGCACCTGATCAATTTCTTTTTCGCTCACCTGATAAATCCGTTAACTATTGGGCGCATGGCGGGGGACCATTGTAGCGTCCCCATCATCGCGGCACGTTACTCCGGTAACAGCGGTTACAGTCGTTACAGTCACGCACCGGCGCCACGCCGGCCCAGCACGGCGAGCTCCCGGAAAACGGGCGCTGGAAGCGCGTCAGCGGCAAGAAGTAGCGTGCGGGAGCGCCCATGGTCCGGCACCAGCGCCAGAACGAGCAGGCGACCGCTCCATTGCGAACAGCCGGCAATGCGGCCCTGCGCCAGCAAACCGCCCGCCCGGTTCCAGGCAGACAATCCGTCCGGGTCGATTTTCAGCGCGACGGGCTGCGCATGCTCATGTTTTAACGCACAGAGTGTCAGCAGCGCCCACACGCCAAGCGTCAACGGAGCCGCCTGCCAGGTGCCCAGATGCGACGCGAAACAGGCATAGGCGGCCAACGTCGCAATCAGGATGAACACCCCCGAAGCGGCGCGCATGGCGGCGGAGCGCCGCAACGTAATCCGTTGCGGCGCTCCGCCGGGCGTTGCCGATTCGAGGGAAACCGCCGGACAAGCCGGCGTTTTCGACTGGCGTATCACCAAACGATCAGGGGATCAGGCGCGCTTGAAGACCAGCGTGCCGTTCGTGCCGCCGAACCCGAACGAGTTCTTCAGCGCGACGTCGATCTTCATCTCCCGCGCGGTGTTGGCGCAGTAATCAAGATCGCAGGCCGGATCCTGATTGAAGATGTTGATCGTCGGCGGCGACACCTGATGATGCACGGCGAGCACGGTGAACACGGACTCCAGACCGCCGGCACCGCCCAACAGGTGACCTGTCATTGACTTGGTCGAATTCACGACCATGTCTTTGGCGTGGTCGCCGAAAGCGCGCTTGATGCCGGTGGTTTCAGCCAGGTCGCCGAGCGGCGTGGACGTGCCGTGCGCATTCAGGTAATTCACCTGATCCGAATTGATGCCCGCGTTCTTCATGGCGGCCAGCATGCAGCGGCGCGCGCCGTCGCCATCTTCCAGCGGAGCGGTCATGTGATAGGCGTCCCCGCTCATCCCGTAACCGCTGATTTCGGCGTAAATCTTCGCGCCGCGTGCCTTCGCGTGTTCGTACTCTTCGAGCACCATCACGCCGGCGCCCTCGCCCAGCACGAAACCGTCGCGGTCCTTGTCCCACGGACGGCTCGCCGTTGCCGGATCGTCATTGCGTTGCGACAGCGCACGCGCCGCCGCAAAGCCGCCGACGCCGAGCGGCGACACGGTCGATTCGGCACCGCCGGCGATCATCACGTCGGCGTCGCCGTATTCGATCAGGCGCGAAGCCTCGCCGATACAGTGCAAACCCGTCGTACACGCGGTAACGATGGCGAGATTCGGACCCTTGATGCCGAACTTGATCGACAGATGGCCGGAGATCATGTTGATGATCGATGCCGGCACGAAGAACGGCGAAATACGACGCGGGCCGCGATTGAGCAGCTCGGTTTGCGTCGCCTCGATCATCGGCAAGCCGCCGATGCCCGAACCGACCACCACGCCGATGCGCTCCGAATTCTCATCGGTGACTTCGAGGCCGCTGTCCTGCATCGCCTGGATGCCGGCCGCGACGCCGTAATGGATGAACGTATCCATGTGGCGCGCTTCCTTACCGGGGATGTAGTCCTCGATATTGAAGCCCTTCACCTCACCGGCGAAACGAGTCGAAAAGTTCGACGCATCGAACTTCGTGATATTGGCAATACCCGACTTGCCGGCGACCAGATTGGCCCAGCCGTCGGCAACATTATTGCCAACAGGCGAAATCAGCCCCAGGCCTGTAACAACAACACGACGGCGGCTCACGGTAACCCCTTTTTCATAGATGACAAAAGCAAAAGCCACAGCAGCCACAGGAACCTGCCCTGTATGCCCTGTGGCTGTTAACCGCCCCTACACCCGGTGCTACGCACCAGGCCCCCCCGAGGGGGGCAAGAAAACTTGGGGCGGCCCGGCGTTTTCTTGAAAGTCGGCAATCGCGCGAAAAATTGCGCTGTCAACATCGCTGGCTCCTGCACGGCAAAAAGCGCCAGCCCTGCTGGCGTCGGAAACCGACACGGCAGGGCGTCATACGCCGCCAACGCAGAAACGCAGGCGCGAATGACTTTAGGCCTTGACGTTCGCGCGAGCGTAGTCGATCGCTTGCTGAACGGTGGTGATCTTCTCGGCTTCTTCATCCGGAATTTCCATGCCGAATTCGTCTTCGAGGGCCATCACGAGTTCAACGGTGTCGAGCGAGTCGGCGCCGAGGTCGTTCACGAACGAAGCTTCGTTCTTGATCTCAGCTTCTGCAACGCCCAGTTGTTCTGCGACGATCTTCTTAACGCGCTGTTCGATATTGTCCATTACCCCTCCAAGGGAAAAGAAGTTCAAAAATACAGGTGCGCGCATTTTATCAGGTTTGACCCGGCAAAAAAGCGGCGCATCGGGTTCCTGTCAAGGCATGCGCCTTACGCTTTTGCAAACGCATCAAGGCGCGGATAGTACCCGAAATTGGTTACGACATGTACATCCCACCGTTCACATGCAATGTCGTGCCGGTGATATAGCCTGCTTGAGGTGACGCCAGGAAAGCTACAGCGTGCGCGATATCGTCCGGGCTGCCGAGACGGCCAAGCGGAATCTGCGTCTTCAGTGCGGTTTGCTGCTCTTCCGGCAAGGTCTTGGTCATGTCGGTATCGATGAAGCCCGGCGCGACGCAATTCACGGTGATACCGCGGCTGCCGATCTCGCGTGCCAGTGCGCGCGTCATGCCTGCTACGCCCGCTTTCGCGGCTGCATAGTTGACCTGCCCCGGGTTGCCGGCCGAGCCGACTACGGACGTGATGTTGATGATACGGCCGCCCTTCGCCTTCATCATCGGACGCAGCACCGCCCGTGATAGACGGAAAACCGACTTGAGATTGGTGTCGATCACCGCGTCCCAGTCGTCGTCCTTCATGCGCATCGCGAGCTGGTCTTGCGTGATACCGGCGTTGTTCACCAGCACGTGCAGCGCGCCGAATTCCTTCACGGTGCCGTCGATCAGCGCTTCGGCTGCCGCAGCGTCGTTCACGTTGAGTACTGTGCCGCGGCCGTTCACGCCAGCCGCGTTAAAGGCTTCGCTGATCGCTGCCGCGCCGCTTTCGCTGGTTGCCGTGCCGATCACCGTCGCGCCCTGGCGCGCCAGTTCCATCGCGATCGCACGGCCAATGCCGCGCGACGCGCCCGTCACAATTGCGATTTGCTTGTCGAGAGTCTTTTCCATCTGTCAGTCCGGATGCCCTTTCGGAGGGCTGATTGATTCTTGATGTCCAGCTTGCGCCCTGCTTGCGCCCTATGAAGCGGCGCTCAGCCCGCCGTCACGAGCTTGAGCGTTTCTTCGAGCGAAGCCGGATCGAACACCGAGGCGCCAACCAGATCGCCGTCGATGCGCTTCGTCAAACCCGCGAGGACCTTGCCAGGACCGCATTCGATCACATGCGTGACGCCTTGCGCCGCCATCGCCTGCACGCTTTCGACCCAACGCACCGGACCTGCTGCCTGACGCACCAGCGCGTCCTTGATCTTCGCCGGCTCGTTGACCGCCGCGACGTCGACGTTGTTGATGACCGGAATCGACGGCACCTGCACGTCGACGCTCGCCAGATACTCGCGCAATTGATCCGACGCCGGCTTGAGCAGCGACGAATGGAACGGCGCCGACACCGGCAGCGGCAACGCACGCTTTGCGCCCTTCGCCTTCGCGACTTCGCAAGCCTTTTCGACTGCCGCCTTGTGACCGGCGATCACGACTTGCGCCGGCGCATTGAAATTCACCGCTTCGACGACGCCCGCGACCGACGCTTCGGCGCAAACCGCACGCACCGTGTCGTCATCGAGGCCGAGAATCGCCGCCATGCCGCCAACGCCGACCGGCACTGCTGTTTGCATAGCTTGCGCGCGAAAACGCACGAGCGGCACAGCATCGCGAAACGCGATCGCGCCTGCCGCGACCAGCGCGGTGTATTCGCCGAGGCTATGACCGGCGACGATGGCCGGCTTCGGGCCGCCCGCCTGCTGCCACGCGCGGTAAATCGCATACGCGGCGGTCAGCATGACCGGCTGGGTATTGGTGGTGAGGTTCAGATCGTCGACGGGGCCTTCGGCGATCAGCTTGCCGAGGTCCTGATTGAGCGCATCGGAGGCTTCCTGAACCGTCTCACGCACGACCGCGTGGTCGGCGAATGCGTTGAGCATGCCGACCGACTGCGAGCCCTGCCCAGGAAAAACGAACGCAAATTTCATATCGTCCCCAAAATCGATGTTGTCAGATGTGGGTGGCGCGCCCGGTTGATGGCAAGCGCGCTCAAGCGTAGTCGAGCGCTGCAAAGAGCGCTCGCCATAACGTCGCCGCTATCAGTAGCGGATAACCGACGCGCCCCAGGTGAAGCCGCCGCCGACGCCTTCGATCAGCACGTTCTGGCCGCGCTTGATGCGGCCGTCGCGCACCGCGACGTCGAATGCGAGCGGAATGGACGCAGCCGACGTATTGCCGTGCTCGCCCACCGTGACGACCATGCGTTCCTGCGGCAAGCCGAGCTTACGGCAGGTGCTTTGCATGATGCGGATATTGGCCTGATGCGGAATCAGCCAGTCAATCTGCTCGGCCGACAGATCCGCTTTTGCGAGTGCCTCGATCGCGACCTTTTCGAGCACATTGACCGCGAGTTTGAACACAGCCTGCCCGTCCATGTGCAGGAACGCGCTGCCCTCGATCACGCCGCCGTTCACATTGCCCGGCGTGCAGAGAATGTTCGAATGGCTGCCGTCGGCGTGCAAAGCGCTCGCCAGCACGCCCGGCTCTTCGGACGCCTGCAGGATCACCGCGCCCGCGCCGTCGCCGAACAGCACGCAGGTGGTGCGGTCTTTGAAATCGAGAATGCGCGAGAAGGTTTCCGCGCCGATCACGAGCGCCGTGCGATGCTGGCCGCTGCGGATAAAACTGTCAGCCGTGGCCACCGCGTAAGCAAAGCCGGAACAGACGGCCTGCACGTCGAATGCCGCGCCGTGGTTCTTGATACCGAGCTTGTTCTGCAACAGGCACGCCGTACTCGGAAACACAAAGTCAGGCGTGGAGGTCGCAACGATGATCAGATCAATGGATTGCGGATCGATATCAGCCGCTTCGATCGCGCGCTGGGAGGCGATCAGCGCCAGATCGCTGGTGGTGACATCCGGTTCGGCGAAGTGGCGCGCATGGATGCCCGTGCGGGCAACGATCCATTCGTCGCTCGTCTCGACGCCCTGCCTGGCGAGACGTTCAGCCAGATCCTGATTGGTGACGCGTCCGGGCGGCAGGTAGCTGCCGGTGCCCAGCACGCGGGAATAAATTGTCGATTGAGCCATTATGCCTTCGAGGATTGCGCAGCGTAGGGCTCGGCCGGCTGGCCTGCGATCGGGCTTGCTTGACCCGCACCGCTCGCGTCGCGCGCCGCCTGTTCGAGAGAACCTGCATTCTCTTCCATTGCTCGCGCAAGGCGTTCCAGCACGCCGTTTTTGACGGCATCATACCCGCGTTTGATAGCCCACTCAAACGCGTAGGCATCCGCCGAGCCGTGGCTTTTGATCACCAGCCCACGCAGGCCCAGCAACGCGGCGCCGTTGTATTGCCGATGATCGACCCGTTTCTTGAAACGCATCAATACCGGCAAAGCGAGCACCGCCATCACCTTGGTGAGCCACGAGCGGCCGAACTCTTCCTTGATGATATCGGAGAGCATCTGCGCGAGACCTTCCGACGTCTTCAGCGCGACGTTGCCGACAAAACCGTCGCAGACGATTACGTCGACCGTACCCTTGAAGATGTCGTTGCCTTCAACGTTACCGTGAAAGTTAAGTGTACTCGCGCGCAGCAGTTCGCCGGCACGTTTGATGGTGTCGTTGCCCTTGATGACCTCTTCGCCGATGTTGAGCAGGCCGATGGTGGGCCGCTCCTTGCCCTCGAGCGCGGACACGAGCGCGTGCCCCATCTCCGCGAACTGCAGCAGATGCTGCGGTTCGCAATCGACGTTGGCGCCCAGGTCGAGCATCGTCGTGTAGCCAGTGGGATTGGGCATTGCGAACGCAATGGCCGGGCGTTCAATGCCCGACAGCGTTTTCAGCACGTAGCGCGAGACCGCCATCAGCGCGCCAGTGTTGCCGGCGGAAATGCAGGCTTGCGCCTCGCCTTCCTTGACGCGGTTCAGCGCCACGCGCATGGATGAGTCTTTTTTCTTGCGCAGCGCGACTTCGACCGGATCGTCCATGGCGACGATCTCGGAGGCAGGTACGACGGTCAGCGCCGGCAGGTCCTGAGCCTTCAACTTCTTTAACTGCGCACGAATCGCACTTTCAATGCCGACGAGCAGCAACTCAGCATCGGGATGCGAACGAACGAAGTTGACGGCAGCGGGAACGGTCACGGACGGGCCGTGGTCGCCTCCCATGCAATCTATCGTGAGCTTTACTGTCATGGAGTGCGACGAATTTCAGGCGCCCTGCATGGGACCGCAGCAAGCGCCAAAGCGCCAACTGCAATCGACACAAAAAAGCGGCAGTTGAATGCCGCCTTTTTGCCGAGCCGGGAAAATGTCAAGCGAGCCGATCGCCACGCGAAACGCCAAGAGGCGCAACGCAGTGAAACGATTAGTCGTTCTTCGTCTTGACGACTTTCTTGCCGCGATAGTAGCCGTTCGGGCTAACGTGGTGACGCAGATGCACTTCGCCGGTGCTCGGCTCCACGGCCAGCGGCGCTGCCGTCAGGAAATCGTGCGAACGGTGCATGCCGCGCTTCGACGGCGACTTCTTATTTTGTTGAACTGCCATGACTAACTCCTAAAAATTTTCCGAATTCTAACACAGCCCGACCCGGTGTTCGCCATTGACCGAATGGCCAATGCGCCCGCTTCGCGCTCCCATGCAACTGTTCAGTGCTTCTTGTCGCCCGGCTCACCGCGCTTGAGACTTTCGAGCGCAGCAAACGGATTGGGCCGCTCGGGCTCACCGCCCTCACCAGCTTCGTCCGGCGCAGCCTCGTCGCCCTCGCCTTCTGCTCCAGCCACACCAGAGACGAGGCTCTCGTGCACTTCGGGACAAACCTCGTGCTTGGGCACGAGCGGCAAGGAAAGCAGCAACTCTTCTTCGATCAAGTCGATGAGATCGAACTGGCGCGAGCCCACGATCACTTCGACTTCATCCTCGTCGAGCGGAAACTCTTCGGCTTCCGCCTCAGTGTTGACGATCCGGTACGTTGCATCGACATTGAACGCCTGCAGATACGGCGTCATGCAACGCTGACATTCGAGCCATGCAGCACCGTGAATCGCCAATCTCAAATAAGGCTGCGGACCCTCGGTGCCGTCGTCCTGCAATTCCGGCTGCGTCGCCCCTTCGGCTTGCCAGGTGAACGCGGTATCGCGGTCTGGCGCTTCTGCCGGGACTTCGTTTAACATGCGCGGCAGTTGCGAGACGCGCACGACACCCGCGGCCTGACGCCCACTCCGCGCAAATTCGAACAGATCGATATCGTGCGGGTCGGACAGACCAGCAGGGTTGCCAGGATGTTGAGTCATGTGCGCTCCTGCGTCGGCAAGGATTTCGCCGGGGGTAAATCGGTTTGCAATTCAAAGTAACCCGCGGAACTCATGCGCTGCCCAGTGTTGTCCACACGGGTTACCACGCAAGCGGCCCGCCTGTGCAATAGCATACCGATGAAAAGCCCGAAATCATATCCGTTTTGTCTTTTCGAGTCAAACACTTAAGCCCGTACACGTGCGATACCCGCACAACCCCGTACGACCCGCCTCTCTAGCCGTTGCTTGCACATGCCAGATTCCCTCAAACGCCCGCCACGCCTAATCCTGGCGTCGAGTTCGCCCTATCGTCGCGATCTGCTCGAGCGCCTGCGTATTCCGTTCGATGTCGTCGTGCCGGCGATCGACGAAACGCCGCTCGCCGGCGAAACACCCGAAGTGACCGCCCTGCGCCTCGCCGAGGCAAAGGCCCGTGCGGTGGCCGGCGGACTCGGCGCCGGTGAAGCCGCACTCGTCATCGGCTCGGATCAGGTTGCCACCTATGACGGCCTGCAGATCGGCAAGCCCGGCACGCATGACAAGGCACTCGCCCAGCTGCAGGCAATGCGCGGCCGCGAAGTGCTGTTTCATAGTGCACTCTGCCTGTTCGACAGCCGTTCAGGGGCGTCGCAGGCCGTCGACGTCATCACCCGCGTGCAATTTCGCGACCTGCCGGACGCCGCGCTCGACGCTTATCTGCGCGCTGAAACGCCATACGACGTCGCAGGCAGCGCCAAATCCGAAGGCCTCGGCATCGCGCTGCTCGAAGCCATTCACTCTGACGACCCGACCGCGCTGGTCGGGCTGCCGTTGATCGCACTGTCGCGCATGTTGCTCGCAGTGGGTTATCCACTTCTGGGGGCATCATGAGCGGCACCTTATATTTGATCCCGAACACGCTCGGCGAAGGCGATACCGACGCCCTCGACGCCGTCCTGCCCGCGCCGGTGCGGGCGCGCGCGGCGTCGCTGCACTATTACATCGGTGAAAACGCGAAAACCACCCGCGCTTTTCTGAAGAAAGTCGGCACTGAAAAGCCGATTCAGGAAATCGAGATTCGCGAACTGAACGTCAACACGCCGGCAGGTGAGATCGACAAACTGCTCGCACCTTTGCTGGCGGGCACGGATGCCGGCTTGGTGTCCGAAGCCGGCTGTCCGGCGGTCGCCGATCCGGGCGCCCTGCTGGTGCGCCGCGCGCACGAGCGCGGCGTGAAGGTTGTGCCGTTTGTCGGACCCAGTTCAATTCTGCTCGCGTTGATGGCTTCCGGCCTGAATGGCCAGAGTTTTGCGTTCCACGGCTATCTGCCGGTCGACGCCACCGAACGGGCCAAGCGTCTGCGCGACCTGGAGCAACAGTCACGCAAAGGTAAGCAAACGCAGATCTTTATCGAGACGCCGTATCGGAATCGCGCTTTGCTCGACACGTTGCTGGCAACCTGCGCGCCTTCGACTTTAGTTTGTGTCGCCGTTGATCTGACGCTGGAGACGGAAACCATCGCCAGCCGCACCGTGGCCGACTGGAAGAAGAAGCCGGCTATCGATCTGCACAAGCGGCCGGCAATTTTCCTGATCCTCGCCGTCTGATCACGGCCGCGTTTCAAGCTGATCAACTTGCCAATCGCGGTTTAGCGGCAAAAAACAAAAAAGCCCCGCGCGATCGACACGCGACCGCACGGGGCTTTACTCGCACTGAATCACCGCAGACTCATCTTCCCGCCAAGCGCCATCGCGTGAACGGCGCCACTGCCGACCGCCGCGCCGAACTTGCGCGCCACACGGTCCGTAATGCTCTCCTTGACCGTGTAGTCAACGATATCCGGCGCCTTGAAGAGGTCGCGCGCGACGTAATCCGCGTCACCGAAACCATCGGCAAGCCCCAGTTCGACACTCTTCTGACCGGTCCAGAAGAGCCCCGAGAACATGTCCGGCGTTTCGTGCAGGCGCTTACCGCGACCCTCACGCACGGCGTCAATGAACTGCGCATGAATCTGATCGAGCATGTCCTGCGCATGTTCGTCCATCTTCGGCGTTTCCGGAGAGAACGGGTCAAAAAAGCCCTTGTTCTCACCCGAAGTGTGCAGGCGGCGCTGGATCCCCAGCTTATCCATCAGCCCCGTGAAGCCGAAGCTGTCCATCAGCACGCCAATCGAACCGACGATGCTCGCCTTGTCCACGTAAATCTTGTCGGCCGCCGCGGCCGCGTAATAGCCGCCCGACGCGCACATGTCGCCGACCACGACATACAACGGGATCGACGGATACTTGGCGCGCAACCGGCGAATTTCGTTATAAATGATGCCCGCCTGCACCGGACTGCCGCCCGGGCTATTACAGCGGAGGATCACGCCTGCCGTACCCGCATCGTCGAACGCACTTTCCAGGGCAGTGTTGATATCTTCCGCGTTCGCGTTCGTATCAGCGGAGATTTCGCCGTCAAGCGTGATCATGGCCGTATGCCGGCCAGTGGTCGTCACCTTGTCACCGGAGAAATCGAACGCGCCCCATACAGCCAGCAGCAAGACGATCAGGAATACAAACCGGAAGAAGATCTTCCAGCGGCGTGCCGCGCGTTGCTCGGTAATTGCCGCAAGCGCGATGCGCTCCAGCGCGGCGCGCTCCCAGCCCGGCTCATCGGCAGGCGTGCGGGGGCGGCCTGTCAGGGACGGTTCCTTCGGTTCGGGAGTCAAATTTTCAGACATGCGGTGCAGTGGAAAGGTCGAAGAGGAGAAAAATCAGGGCGCGGCCGGGCGTAGTTCGCCGTCCGGCAGCCAGAACACGGCACGGCCTTCAGGGGTATCCCGCTCGTCAACCTGGATGGGACGCAACCGGCCGCCACGGCACGGGCCGCCGACGCATTTGCCCGTATCAGGCGCGTAAATCGCGCCATGTGTAGCGCACATCAAGTATAAACCGGACGATTCGAAGAACTGCCCTTCGGACCAATCGAGCTCCATCGGCACGTGGGCGCAGCGGTTCAGATAGCCGTATGCACGGCCATCATAGCGAACAAAAAATACCACGGCCTCGCTGCCGCCGAAGCGGGCTGCGCGCCGCACGCCCGCGCCGCCGTCGACCAGTTCTTCGGACGCGCAAATGCGAACAGCCTCCGTTCCCGCCTCGGTCATAGCCGCACTCATGCGTTCTCTCGCAACCAGCCAGACAGCGCGCTGACGCTCGACGCAACGAATTTCGGCGACAGCGCGGTCAGCGAGCCAGCAGGATGCGCGCCGTACGTGACACCGATGCCCGCCACGCCCGCATTGATCGCCATTTGCAGATCGTGCGTCGTATCACCCACCATCACCGTGCGTGCCGGATCCTGCCCCAGTTCACGCGTAAGCTCGTGCAGCATGGCCGGATGCGGTTTCGAGAAGGTTTCGTCCGCACAGCGGGTGCCGTCGAACAGGCTCGTCAGCCGCGATTGATCGAGTGCGCGGTTCAGCCCGACGCGGCTCTTGCCGGTCGCCACTGCCAGCAAATAGCCTTGATCGCGCAATTCCTGCAGCATCTCGCGCACGCCGACGAACAGCTCGGTGGTCTGGTCCTTAACCAGATAGTGGAAGCGGTAGCGCTCCGCCAGACGCGGGTAATCGGCCGGATCGAGCGTGGGCGCGGCGATTTGCAGCGCGTCGCGCAAGCCAAGGCCGATCACGTAGCTGGCGGCCTCATCGGCGGGAACCGGCAGACCGAGATCCCGGCATGCCGACTGAATGCTGCGCGTGATGTGCGCGGTCGAATCCATCAGCGTACCGTCCCAGTCGAAGACGATCAGGTCAAATTGCTCTCTAGCCATGCGGTGTCGTCTCCGGGTTTGACCCATTTCGTAATTCATTGAGCTGCGCAACGAAACTGCGGCATTCGGCCGGCAGCGGCGCCTCGAACTGCACGGGTGCGCCGGTTGCCGGATGCGTCAGCTTAAGACGGTACGCGTGCAGGAACATGCGCTTCAGGCCAGGCTTCGCGTTCGCGCGCGCCAGCGCCTTGTTCAGCGCGAAGTCGCCGTATTTGGCATCGCCGACAATCGGCAGTTCCAGGTGCTGCAAATGGACGCGAATCTGATGCGTGCGGCCAGTCTTCAGTTCCGCCTCGAGCAGCGCGTACTCCGGCCAGCGGTCGATCAGATTGAAAACCGTGTGCGACGCGAGGCCATCGGCCTGGACGCGCACACGCCGTTCGCCGTCCGCGGTCAAATACTTGTGCAGCGGCTCCTTGACCGCGCGGCGGCGGCCCCAGTCGCTCGCCCATTCACCGTGGACGCACGCATAGTAGCGCTTATCCATCTTGTTCTCGCGAATCTGCTCGTGCAGATTGACCAGCGCGGAGCGCTTCTTGGCGAGCATCAGGATGCCGGACGTCTCGCGGTCCAGCCGATGCACCAATTCGAGGAATTTCGCCTGCGGCCGCGCTTCGCGCATCTGTTCGATCACGCCGAACGCGACACCGCTGCCACCGTGGACCGCCACGCCGGCCGGCTTGTCGATGACGAGCATATGCTCGTCTTCAAAAATAATTTTGAAATCGGCGCTCGGCACCGGCGCCTGGGCGATCGCTTCGTTCGGTTGAGCGACGCGAATGGGCGGCACGCGCACCAGATCGCCCAGCTCAAGGCGGTACTGCGCGTCAATCCGGCCCTTATTGACACGCACTTCCCCGCTACGCAGGATGCGGTAAATATGGCTTTTCGGCACGCCTTTACAGACGCGCAACAGGAAGTTATCAATGCGCTGTCCGGCCGCACTGTCGTCGATCTCGATCATCGAGACCTGGTCGCTTGCGACCGATTTCTGGGATATTTTGCCTAACTCTTTCATTATGAATATAATTTGCCCAGCAGTCTGCGGCGGCCGGCGCAGTGTCCGGAATTCGGGCGGATTGCGCAGGCGCAAGCGATAAACCGTTATTTTACTTGCGCCGGGGTCTGGTTGCTCACCCTGAAAATGAGATGCAACATGTTGCACGCACGAAGTCAGTGCCCGGCAGGGACGGCGCCCACAGGCGCGTTCGGTCAAGGTCGGCTTCGACGGTAACGGAATTTTGGTAAAAAAGAATTTAACTTTCAGCTTCGATATCGGGCGGTCTGACGCCCTGCTGTACGAAGCTGACGGTTGCGAAAATACGGCGTGCGCCCGAGGCGTCTTGTAGAAAATACAAGACATGGCGACGTCAAAATGAGGCGAGACACCCCCAGCGAGAAAAGACGCGCCGACTGCGCGAACTTCCCGCTGCGGCATGACCGCAGCCTCCGGCCCTCCGGTCACGCGCCCAGTTGGCGCACCGGCGCGAGTGGACGAAAGGCTTATGAAGGTCTGCTGGCAGAACCCGCGGCGTGTCGGGTCGTTATTTGAAGCCGTGTTCGCATGTGCCCTGCGGCACCGTGCCCATTTTTCAATGGGCCGGGCCCTCTCAGGCAATTCTCCCGCCATTTTTCCCGCTCCAGCGTGCTTGTGAAAACACAATAAGGCGCGGCATGCCGCTGCCCTACTGGCTCTCGCGACTGACAACCGCGCAGCCGAGGGCTAGCTAAGCCGCCTGGAGCCGTTCAATGAAACGAATGTTGTTCAACGCGACGCAGCAGGAAGAACTGCGCGTTGCCATCGTCGATGGGCAAAAACTCATCGATATCGACATCGAAACCGCCGGGCGCGAACAGCGCAAAGGCAATATTTACAAGGGCATCATCACCCGCATCGAGCCTTCGCTCGAAGCGTGCTTCGTCAACTACGGCGAAGACCGCCACGGCTTTTTGCCGTTCAAGGAAGTCGCCCGTCAGTATTTCCGTGACGGCGTCGACATGCGCTCCGCGCGCATCCAGGACGCCCTGAAAGAAGGTCAGGAACTGATCGTTCAGGTCGAAAAGGAAGAACGCGGCAACAAGGGCGCAGCCCTCACCACCTTCATCTCGCTCGCCGGCCGGTATCTGGTACTGATGCCGAACAACCCGCGCGGCGGCGGCGTGTCGCGCCGGATCGAAGGCGACGACCGTCAGGAACTGCGCGAAACCATGGCGCAGCTGCAATTGCCGGAAGGCATGAGCATCATCGCACGCACGGCCGGTATTGGCCGCAGCGCCGAAGAGCTGCAGTGGGACCTGAACTACCTGATGCAACTGTGGCGCGCCATCGAGGCCGCGTCGCAAAGCGGTTCGAGCGGTCAGCCGATGCTGATTTATCTCGAATCGAGTCTGGTGATCCGCGCGATTCGTGACTATTTCCAGCCGGATATCGGCGAAATCCTGATCGACACCACCGAAATCCATGACCAGGCCCGCGCCTTCATGGATATTGTGATGCCGGACAATGTCAGCAAAGTGAAGCGGTATCACGACGACGTGCCGCTGTTCTCGCGCTTCCAGATCGAACACCAGATCGAAACCGCGTACTCGCGCACAGTGCCGCTGCCCTCCGGCGGCGCCATCGTGATCGACCACACGGAAGCACTGGTCGCGATCGACGTGAACTCGGCGCGCGCCACCAAAGGTGCCGACATCGAGGAAACGGCGGCACGCACCAACCTCGAAGCTGCCGACGAAGTGGCCCGCCAGCTGCGCCTGCGCGACCTGGGCGGCCTGATCGTGATCGACTTCATCGACATGGAATCGGCCAAGAGCCAGCGTGAAGTCGAGCAACGCCTGAAAGACGCGCTGAAGCACGACCGTGCGCGCGTCCAGATGGGCAAGATCTCGCGCTTCGGCCTGATGGAACTGTCGCGTCAACGTCTGCGCCCGGCTTTGTCGGAAGGCAGCCACGTGACGTGCCCGCGCTGTAACGGCACGGGCCACATCCGCGATACCGAATCGTCCGCGCTGCAAGTGCTGCGGATCATTCAGGAAGAAGCGATGAAGGAAAACACCGCGGCGATCCATTGCCAGGTGCCGGTCGAAGTGACCGCCTTCCTGCTGAACGAAAAGCGCGCGGAAATCAACAAGATCGAATCGCGTTTCAAGGTCAACGTCGTTCTGATCCCGAACAAGCACCTCGACACGCCGCATTACAAGCTCGAGCGCCTGCGTCACGACGATGCACGCCTCGACGAGCCGCGCGCCTCGTGGAAGATGGCCGAAGAAGCAGCCCGCGAACTGGAATCGGAAACCGGTTACAGCAAGCGCGTCGAGGACGTGAAGCCGAAGCAGGAAGCGGCGGTCAAGGGCATCACGCCCGAGAAGCCGGCGCCGAGTGCACCGGTCCGTCCGGTGGCAACCCCGGCTCCGGTGGCTGTCACCCCGGCCAGCGGCGGCTTTATCGGCTGGTTGAAGAATCTGTTCGGCATGCAGCCGGCCGCACCGGCGCCTGTCGCGCCAGCTACGACCGACAAGCAGGCGCGTCCGCAACGCGGCGAACGCACGGAGCGCGGTGAGCGCACCGGCGAACGCGGCGGCGACCGCAACCGCAATCGCCGTGGCGGCGCAGGCGGCCGTGATGCAGCGGGCCGCGCCGAAGGCACGACCGGCGGCCGTCCGGCTCAAGGTCAGCAGCCGTCGCAGCGTCGCGAGGAACGCGAACCGCGTGAAGGCCGTGAGGCACGCGAAGGTCGTGAACCGCGTGAAGCCCGTGAATCGCGCGAGCCGCGTGCTAACCGTGAGCAGCGTGAACCGCGCGAGGCCCGTGAAGGCCGCGAACCGCGCGAGGCTCGTGAGCCGCGTGAAGGTCGCGAGGGCCGCGAAAACCGTGACCGCGACAATCGCGGCAACGAGCGTGCGGAAACCGTCGACGGCGCACCGCGTGCCGAACGTGGCGAGCGCCAGGAACGCGGCGAACGCCGTGAGCGTGGCGAGCGCGCTGAACGTGGCGAACGCCGCAAGCCGCAGCCGGAAGCGGCAGATGCACTGACGCAAAACGAAACGCAAGCGGCGGAAGAACTGGCGCAAAACCAGATCGCCTTGGGCGAAAACGGTGCGCCGATCGATCAGGAAGCGGTGGCGCGTGAAGGTGAAGAGCGCCGTCGTCGCCGTCGCGGCCGTCGTGGTGGCCGTCGTGAGCGTGAAGAAGACGTGAACGGCAACCTGGCTGCGGACGTCGCGGAAGGCGAAAGCGACACCGCCAATGTGACCGACGAAGCACCGGTGCGCACCGCGCATCAACCGGTCGAGCACAAGGCTGAAGTCAACGAAGTGACCGACGTTAAGCCGGTGGAAGTGGCTGTCGCTGCTGTTGCGACGGAAACCGTCGTGGTCAGCGAACTGCACGCTGTAACTGAAACGCCGGCCGTCGCCGTCGAGACGGCTGCGAAGGCGGAAACGGTTGCGCCGGTCGCAGAAGCGCCGGTGGCCCCCGTTGCGGTCGAGCAAGCAGTGAAAGCGCCGGTGGCGCAAGCCGTTGCCGCGCCGGTCGAAGCAGCGCAAGCTGTGCCGGCCGCAAGCGAAACGGTTTCGTTCGTCGAACCGGTCGCTCGCGTTGAAGCCCCGGTTGAAGCGCTGGTCGAAACGCCGGCAGTTGCTCCGGTCGTTGAAGCGCAAGCTGCTCCGGCTCCGGTAGAAACCGCAGCCCCGGCGGCAGTGGTCGAAGCACCGGCCGCCCAGCCGGCACGGCAAGCCGATATCTTCGAAGCGCAACCGGTCGTTGCAGCGGTCGCACCGGCAGTTGAAGCGGTGGTCGAGCCGGCAGCAGTCGAGCCGGCACCCGTTGCAGCTGCGCCGCAAGCACCGCGTAATGCCGGTGTGTCGGCGGAAGCCCTGAAGCCGGTGCTGGAACAAGCCGGTCTTGTCTGGGTGAACACCGACGCCGACAAGCTGCGCGCCGCGCAAGAAGCTGCTGCGCAAGCGGCCAAGCCGGTTCGCGTGGGTCGCGAGCGTAAGGCATTGCCGCCGGTCGAAACCGCGCCGATGCAAATGGTGGAAACCGGTAAGCACCCGCAGTAAGCGAACCGCTGCCATGCAAAAAGCCCGCCCTCACCGGCGGGCTTTTTGTTTTATGGGCGTCGCGCGATCGCGTGCTGTATGCCACTCCCCGTATACCCGGACAGCCTCCGGGGGCCGGCAGCCGCCGGATGCATTTCCGCTAGAATGAAGATCTAGGTTCCAATCGCAGCATCAATCGTGGCACCCGAGCAGCACCTAAGCAGCACCCGAGCAGCCCAAACCGAAGCATCACGCGAAGCAATTCATGTCCCGACGCATCATCCCTGTTGCCGATCTCAGCGCAGTGCCGGTCATTTCCGGCCCCGTGCAGGCGCCCAGCGGCGCGCTGCACGACACGCTGGCGCGCCCGCTGCGCGATCTGCGCATCTCGGTGACGGATCGCTGCAACTTCCGCTGCGTCTACTGCATGCCGCGCGCGGTGTTCGACAAGGATTACGCGTTCTTGCCGCATAGCGCACTGCTCAGCTTCGAAGAAATCGAACGGGTTGCGCGGCTCTTCGTCGCACACGGCGTCGAGAAAATCCGTCTTACGGGTGGCGAACCGCTCCTGCGCAAAAATCTGGAATTCCTGATCGAGCGGCTCGCGCAACTCACCACACCGGAAGGCCGCCCGCTCGATCTGACGCTGACCACCAATGGCTCGCTGCTGGAGCGCAAAGCGCGCAGCCTGAAAGACGCTGGCCTGACCCGCGTGACGGTGAGTCTCGACGCGCTCGACGACACCCTGTTTCGCCGTATGAACGACGCCGACTTCGCGGTCGCCGACGTGCTGGACGGGATCGCCGCCGCCCACGCGGTGGGGCTCGCGCCGGTGAAGGTCAACATGGTCGTCAAGCGCGGCACCAACGACAGCGAAATCGTGCCAATGGCGCGTCACTTCAAAGGCTCGGGCGCGGTGCTGCGCTTTATCGAGTACATGGACGTGGGCACGTCGAACGGCTGGAACATGACCGAAGTGCTGCCTTCCGCTGATGTCGTGACACGCATTGCCGAGCATTTCCCACTCGTGCCGCTCGAAGCGCACAGCCCAGCCGAGACCGCCCAGCGCTGGGGTTACGTGGACGGCGGCGGAGAGATCGGCGTGATCTCGAGCGTGACACGCGCGTTTTGCGGCAGTTGTACGCGCGCGCGTCTGTCGACCGAGGGCAAGCTGTATTTGTGCCTGTTCGCGTCGTCCGGTCACGATCTGCGCGCGTTGCTGCGCAGCGGTGCGAGCGACGCCGACATCGCCACCGCTGTCGCCGAAATCTGGCAAGGCCGCGGCGACCGTTATTCGCAATTGCGCGGCAGCAGCGCAGCCGCGCCGCGCGAACAGGACGGCCGCCGCGTGGAAATGTCGTACATCGGCGGCTAAGCGGCCGAGCCCATGAACCCGACCCGCGAACACATCACCGGTCTGGTCCTCGCGGGCGGACGCGGCATGCGCATGGGCGGCGTCGACAAGGGACTGCAAACGCTGCATGGCGAGCCACTTGCCTCCCATGTGCTGAAGCGGCTCGCGCCGCAAGCGGGTGCCCTGCTGATCAGCGCCAATCGTCATCCTGACGTCTACACCACCCTCGGCGCGCCGTTCGGCGCCAAGGTGCTAGCCGATACCCTGCCCGGCTTTCCCGGGCCGCTGGCGGGCCTGCTCGCCGGGCTGCGCGCGGCCGGCACCGCGTACCTGCTGAGCGCGCCCTGCGACACGCCAGGACTGCCCGCCGAACTGGCCGAACGGCTCACACAGGCACTCGACTCGAATCAGGCGGATATCGCCACCGTCACGACCACCGACGCCGAAGGCCACGTCTCGCTCCATCCCGTGTTCGCGTTGCTGCGCACGAGTCTCGCAGACGACCTGGCAGCCTTTCTGGAAGCCGGTGAGCGCAAGGTCCGCGCGTGGTACGCGCGCCACAAGACGGTCGAAGTCGCCTTTACCGACGAGCGCGCGTTTTACAATATCAATTCGTTACAAGAACTCGCCGACCTCGAGCGTTGCTGAGGCCCCGGTTGAAATCCCGCTCCGGCCGCACGGCAGCAGCCGCGCCCGCCTCCGGTCGCGACGTCCAGCCCTTAATGACCACGCTTAACGAATTTTCCCGCTGCGTCGCGCAGTACGATCCTCATGCGCTACCTGTTTCGGCCGCCCAGTCGATCGTCCGTCAATGGGCCGCGCCCGTCACGGCGGTCGAACGCGTGCCCTTGCGCGATGCGCTCGACCGTGTACTGGCGGCCGACATCATCTCGCCGATCGACGTCCCTTCGCACGACAACTCGGCCATGGACGGCTACGCGTTCAATTGCGCGGCATTGGCAGCGAATGAGTCTACGGTCGATTTGACGATTGTCGGCAAAGCGCTGGCCGGCCATCCGTTCGCGGGTCACGTCGGCACGACGCAATGCGTGCGCGTCATGACGGGCGCCTGCATGCCGGCTGACTGCGACACCGTCGTGCCGCAGGAGCTTGTCGAGCGCAGCGCCGATTCCACCTCCATTCGTTTTGCGGCCAACGCCGTGCGGGCCGGCGCCAACCGGCGCCGCGCCGGCGAAGACCTCGCTCGCGGCCATGCCGCGCTGCGCGCCGGCCGCATCATGCGCGCGTCGGACCTCGGTCTGCTGGCTTCGCTCGGCATTGGCGAAGTCAACGTGCGGCGGCGTTTGCGCGTCGCATTTTTCTCGACCGGTGATGAATTGCGCTCGCTCGGCGAGCCGCTCGACCAGGGTTCGGTGTACGACAGCAATCGCTACACGCTGTTTGCGATGCTCCGGCGCCTGAACATGGATACGCTCGATCTCGGCGTGGTGCGCGACGAACCCGCCGCGCTCGAAGCCGCATTGCGCAGCGCCGCAGCCAGCGCCGACGTGGTGTTGACCTCGGGCGGCGTCTCGGTCGGCGAGGCGGATTTCACCAAGCAATTGCTGCAGACGTTCGGTGACGTCGCGTTCTGGAGTCTCGCGATGCGTCCGGGCCGGCCGCTCGCTTTTGGCCGCGTCTGGTCCGGCGACCATCCGGGTCTCGGGCTGCCCGCGTTATTCTTTGGCCTGCCGGGCAATCCAGTGGCCGTGATGGTGACGTTCTACCAGATCGTGCGCGAGGCGCTGCTGCTGATGTCCGGCGCAACGCCGCAGGCACTGCCGCTATTGCGCGCCGCCAGCCGCCAGATCATCCGCAAACGCGCCGGGCGCACCGAGTACCAGCGCGGCGTGGCCGAGCAGGTACTCGGTGCGCCCGGCCAATGGCATGTCACGCCAACCGGCTCGCAAAGCTCCGGCGTGTTGAGTTCGATGAGCGAAGCAAATTGTTTCATCGTTCTCGGGCACGATGAAGCCGATATTGCCGAGGGCGAGCACGTCGATATCATGCTGTTCGACGGCCTCATCTGACGCCTGACGGATCGCTTCCGTTACGGCTTTTTTGCAGCCTCATTGGTGGCCTGATTTGCAGCTTCACCCATTACCACTACGACACACGGGTTTGACTTACATGAAAAAACAGATCTCGTTCATTGCACCGGGACAGACGGCTAAGGCGCTTATCCTCGTGTACCTGACATTCTCGGTGCCGATCGTGCTGCTCGGCGTGCTGGTGGCGTTCATCCGCTACGGCTCGGTCGAACTGAGCACGGTGTTCAGCGCGCTGCTGCTGAACGCGATTCTCGGCTTCATTCTGCTGTGGATTGCATGCCACGCGTACAACTGGGTGGCGTCGCGCTTTGGTGGCATCGAAATCCAGCTGACCGACGCGCCGGAAGAAGCGTAATGACCGCGACGATCCGCGTCGCGACGCCTGAGGATACGGGCGCAATCTTCGCGCTGACGTACGAGCTGGCCGAATTCGAAAGCCTCACGCACGTATTTGTCGCGACCGAAGACGGTTTGCATGACGCCCTGTTCGGCGCGCGGCCCTCAATCGAAGCGCTGGTGGCGGAAAACGAAGGACGCATCGTCGGCTACGCGCTGTTCTTCCACAATTATTCGAGCTTCGCCGGCAAGCGCGGACTGTATCTCGAAGATGTCTACGTGCAACCAGGGCAACGCGGCAGCGGTCTAGGCGCCGCGATGCTCGCCCGGCTGGCGGCGCTGGCAGTCGAGCGACAGTGCGGACGCTTTGAATGGACCGTGCTCGACTGGAACAAGCAGGCCATTAGCTTCTATGAGAAGTTGGGCGCGACAGTGATGCCGGATTGGCGTGTCGTGCGCCTGACGGGCGACGCGCTGGAACGATTGGCCGCAGGAGCCGCTTCCTGAGTTTGAGCCGGCTCGGCATACGGGTTCGTCTCCTATTTGCCCCCATCCAGCTTTACTGCTCGTCAGGATCCACGCCCGATAGCGCATCGCCGAGCAACCCGCTCGCCTCTTCGCCCGGCAATGCCTCGACGTCACGCAGCTTGCGGTTCATGACGCGAGTGCGTGTTTCCGCGGCTTCGATCGAACGCGTAACGGTTTCAAGCTGCGCCTTGGTCTTTGCGAGCACGTCACCGAACTTCCCGAACTCCGTTTTCACCGCGCCGAGCACTTGCCACACCTCGCTCGAGCGCTTCTCAATCGCAAGCGTGCGGAAACCCATCTGCAAACTATTGAGCAACGCGGTCAGCGTGGTCGGGCCGGCAATCGTCACGCGGTAGTCGCGTTGCAGCAGGTCCGTCAGACCCGGCCGACGCAGGACTTCCGCGTACAAGCCTTCAGTCGGCAGGAACAGCAGCGCGAAATCAGTGGTGTGCGGCGGTGACACATACTTTTCCGCGATCGTGCGCGCTTCGGCGCGTATCCGTGCTTCGAGCGCGCGCGACGCCTCCTCCACCGCCACTGGATCGGCGCGTTCCTGAGCCTCGATCAGCCGCTCGTAGTCTTCGCGCGGAAACTTGGCGTCGATCGGCAACCAGACCGGCGTGGCAGGACCACCCGCCTCCGCGCGGCCCGGCAGTTTGATCGCGAATTCGACGCGATCGGCGCTCTTCGGCACCGTCGCGACGTTCTTCGCGTATTGATCCGCGGTGAGCAGTTGTTCGAGCAGTGCTTCGAGTTGAACTTCGCCCCATGTGCCGCGCGTTTTGACGTTGGTGAGCACCTTCTTCAAATCGCCAACGCCCGCGGCCAGCGTCTGCATTTCACCGAGACCGCGATGCACCTGTTCCAGCCGATCCGACACCAGCTTGAACGATTCGCCCAAACGCTGTTCGAGCGTGGCGTGCAGTTTTTCGTCGACGGTGCGGCGCATTTCTTCAAGCTTGGTCGAGTTGTTCGCCTCGATGTCTTTCAGCCGCTGCTCGATGGTCGTACGCACTTCGGCAAAGCGGCGGTCGTTCGCCTCGGTGAGCTGCCCCAGTTGCAAGGTCAGCGTTTCGCCGAACTGCTTGAGCGTGCGCCCTTGCTCATCGCGTGCCTGCTGCGCCTGCTGCTGCAGGCTGTGACGCACCGCGTCGAGCTGCTGCGCGAAGCCGTCGATCTTCCCGCCCTGCACTGTCGTCATACTGCTGAATTGCGATGCCAGCGTTTGCTGAAAGTGCGCGAACCCGCTGCTCTGCTCGGTACGCGAAACGCGCGCCGTCTCGGTGATGTCATTGCGCAGTTGCCGCTCGAGCCGCTCATAAGCATGCGACTGCGCATCTGCCGCTGCGTCGATACGCTCGCTGAGAATCTCGAACTGCTCGCTTCCGTCAGCGCGACTGTTGCCGCGCATCAGCAATGCCAACGCGATAACCAATGCGACCGCCAGCACTGCAACGGCCGCCACCAGAATCATTGTCATGAACGCGCCTTGCCGATGACTTCGGGATTGATCGGATTCGGCGGCCGGCCGGCGCGCGGACCTTCACCCAGCGCTGCGATCAGATTGTCCGCGGCGAGGTTCGCCATCGCGCGGCGCGTTGCTTCAGTCGCGCTGGCGATGTGCGGCGTCAGTACAACATTCGGCACGCTCAGCAGAGCCGGATTCAGATTCGGCTCGCCTTCGTAAACATCCAGGCCCGCTGCGGCGATCTGTTTCGTGCGTAGCGCCTCGACCAGCGCCGCATCGTCAACGATGCCGCCGCGTGCGATGTTGGTGAGCGTTGCGGTCGGCTTCATCTGCGCGAGCTCGGCCGCGCCGATCGTGTGATGGTTTTCCTTCGTGTACGGCAAAACGAGCACCACGTGATCGGCACGTTTCAGCAGGTCCTGCTTGGACGCGTATTCCGCGTTCAACTCCGCCTCGATCTCAGGCGCGACGCGCGAACGGTTGTGATAGATCACCTGCATGTTGAAGCCCTTCGCGCGACGCGCCAGCGCCTGCCCAATCCGGCCCATGCCGATCACGCCGAGCGTCGCGCCGCAGATGTCAGTGCCGAGAAAGCCGTCATAGCTCCACTTCTGCCATTTGCCTGCGCGCAGCCAGTGCTCCGATTCGGCGATGCGGCGTGCCGCGGCCATCATCAGCGCCCAGCCGAAATCCGCGGTCGATTCGTTCAGCACGTCCGGCGTATTGGTGCCGAGCACGTTCGACGCGTTGAACGCGGCCATGTCGAAGTTGTTGTAGCCCACCGCCATGTTCGACACCACGCGCAGACGCGGCGCCGCTGCGAGCGCCGCGGCGCCAACCGGATCGCCCGCGGTCAGCGCGCCGTCTTTATCCGCGAGACGGCGCGTCAACTCCTCGGCGGACAACACGTCGCCCTGGTGCCAGTCGACGTCGAAATACTGTTTGAGCCGTTCGATCACATCGGGAAAGATCGGACGGGCGACGAGGATCTTCTGCATTGCAATTCTCCGAATAGCACGTCGAGTTCAATTGCCTCGGCGTCAGGATAAGCACGAAACCAGCCGTCAGAAAAACAGCCAGCCGGTGACGAGAAACAGCGGCATCAGCACCACCACCGACCAGCCGAGATACGCGAAAAAGCTCGGCATGCGAATGCCGCGCGACTCCGCGATCGCTTTCACCATGAAATTCGGCGCATTGCCGATATACGTGTTGGCGCCCATGAAGACCGCGCCGGCCGAGATCGCCGCGAGCGTGCTGGCGCCGGTGGTCATCAGCGTCTGCGCGTCGCCGCCGGCGAGGTTGAAGAACACCAGGTAGGTCGGCGCATTGTCGAGAAACGACGATAGCAAGCCGGTCGCCCAGAAATACATCAGGTCGTGCGGCTGGCCGGACGGATTGACCAGATGAACGATGCCGGCAAACGCGCCCGCCTCGCCGGCACGCAGGATCGTGATGACCGGCGCGATCGTTACGAAGATGCCGGCAAACAGTTTGGCGACCTCTTCGATCGGCGCCCAGTTGAAGTCATTGCCCGCACGTGCGGCGCGCGGCGTCAGCGCCAGCGAGAGCAAGGTGACGCCGATCAGCGCGACGTCGCGCACGGCATTTTGCAACGCGACGTGCGTACCGAAGACGTCGAACACGACGTCCGACTTCCACAGTCCGCTCATCAAAACCAGCGCGATCACGGCAGCGAGAAGCACGAAGTTGATCTTGCCGTCGATGCCCAGTGGCGGCGTATCCGGCGTCGGATCGAGAAAGCGCGAGCGCTCTTCTTCGCGTCGATGAAAATAGTACGAGTCCAATGCATAGAACGCGGCCAGCAGCACGACGCAGACGAACAACATCGGCAACGCCAGATGCGTGGTGGTCCAGAAAAAACTGACGCCCTGCAGGAAGCCGAGAAAGAGCGGCGGGTCGCCGAGCGGCGACAGCGAGCCACCCGCGTTTGCGACCAGAAAGATGAAGAACACCACCACGTGAACGACATGCTTGCGGTTGTCGTTGGCGCGCAGCAATGGGCGGATCAACAGCATCGCCGCGCCGGTCGTACCCATGATGCTGGCCAACAAGGTGCCCAAGGCGAGAATGGCGGTATTCAGCCGCGGCGTGCCATGCAGATTGCCGCGCACACAGATGCCGCCTGCGACCGTATAGAGCGCCGTTAGCAATACGATGAACGGAATGTATTCTTCGAGCACAGCATGTACCAGCGTGCCGAATGCAACGCCCGTACCGAAGGTAAGCGCAAACGGCACCAGGAACAGCAGCGCCCACGCTGCCGCTATCTTGCCGAAATGGTGATGCCAGAATGCCGGCGCGACCAGCGGGAACACCGCGATCGACAACAACACGCCCGCAAACGGCAAGCCCCACAGCGCCGACAAAGTCGCGCCGTCGAGCGTAGCCGCCGATGCCAGTTGAGGCCACCCTGCCAGCGTCAGTGCAGCGGCGAGCACCATGCTCGACCATACGGCATGTCGTTTCATATCTTTGAAGTCCTTGTTACCGCGGGCAGCCGTGCGCGCCGCGAGGAGACAGCAACGCGCGACGTGCTCAGGCGCCACGTACGACGATCACATGCACCCGATACGGCCCATGTGCGCCAAGCACGATAGTCTGTTCGATATCGCCGGTGCGCGATGGCCCGGAGACGAAATTGACCGCACGCGGAAGTTCACCGCGTTCGCTGCGGATCAGTTCGAACGCCTCCTCATGTCCTGAGACGATGCGCGAAGCCGGCACGATCGCAATATGCGTTTCCGGCAACAGACCTGCCGATGCGTAGGTTTGCGGCCCGGACAACAGAACGAGGGTGCCAGTCTCCGCGGTCGCACAGAAGCAGCCGGTGAGCCCGACCACGTCGCCGTCTTCAGGCTTGCGGAATTCGACGGTGAGGCCGGCTTCGGCCCATTGCAGATCTTGCAGGGTTTGCCATGCAATTGCCTGCAGCGGCAAAGCATGTTCGGTGAGGTAGCGCTGCGCGGCGGCAGGCACCTCGCTCAGTGACTCGACCGTATCGACAGTGGTCGCCATTTTCTGCGCTTCTTCAATGAAGCGCGTGGTCAGATCGGCCGGCATCTCCGGACGCGGACCTTGGGGATGGCGCGCCAGATAATCCGCAGCAGCCTCGCGCTCGGAAGCGGACGGCTGAGGCTCGCGCCCCTGCGCTGCGCGGATGCGCGCCAGGATGTTACGGCGGGCAATCGATGTATCCATATGCGAAATCCTCGTGTCGACAGCCGTGCGATATGGCGGGAATTATACCGGCCACCCTGCCCGCGAACACCCTGGCTGAACGGCCTATGGCCGCGTATCGGCCGCGCGGCAAGCGCGATCTCCGCGAGGTATCGGCACCTGAGTCGCACATGAGCCACGCAGGCGCCACATTACTTCGCAGCGTCTTCCTCGGGCTGCGCAATGCCGAATACCTGACGCAGATACGCGAGATAGGCCTTGTCTTCGCACATGTTCTTGCCCGGCGAATCCGACAGCTTCGCCACCGGCTGACCGTTGCAGCGAACCATCTTGATGACAATCTGCAACGGGTTGTAGCCCAGGTCGTTTGTCAGATTGGTTCCTACGCCGAATGCCAGCTTGCAGCGGCCGCGGAAACGCTCGTACAGTTGCAGCACCTTCGGAATGTCGAGCGCGTCGGAGAACACGAGGATCTTGGTGCGCGGGTCGCAGCGGTTTGCCTCGTAGTGCTTGAGCAGGCGCTCGCCCCAGTCGAACGGATCGCCGGAATCGTGGCGCGCGCCGTCGAACAGCTTGCAGAAGTACATGTCGAAGTCGCGCAGGAACGCCTCCATGCCGTACACGTCCGACAGGGCAATACCCAGGTCGCCGCGATACTCCTTCGCCCACATCTCGAAGCCGAAGATCTGCGAATCGCGCAGCCGCGGACCGAGCGCCTGACATGCCTGCAGGTATTCATGCGCCATCGTGCCGAGCGGCGTAAGGCTGTGCTTCATCGCATAGAAGACGTTGCTGGTGCCGGCGAATTGCTCGCCGAGGCCGTCTTTCAGCGTGAGGATCACTTCTTCGTGCCATTGCTTCGAGAAGCGGCGCCGTGTGCCGTAGTCGGCGATCTTGCAGTCGGCGAATTCCGGGCGCGCACCCAGCAGCTTGATCTTTTCGACGAGACGGCCGCGCCCTTCGCTGTAATCAGGCTTTTGCTGGGTGTTGCGGAAGTAGACCTCGTTGACGATCGCGAGCATCGGGATCTCGAACAGGATCGTGTGCAGCCACGGCCCCTTGATCTCGATGTCGATTTCGCCATTGCCTTTCGGCGACGGTTCGATCGAAATGTATTTCTCGCTCAGATGGAACAGCGCGAGAAATTCGATGAAGTCGCCCTTGATGAAGCGCATGCGCCGCAGGTAGTCGAGCTCGTCGTCAGTGAAGCGCAGATCGCACAGCTTGCGCACTTCATCGCGAATCTCGCCGATATACGGCACGAGGTCGACATTCGGCGTGCGGCAGCGAAACCGGTACTCGACATTCGCCGCGGGAAAGTGATGCAACACCACTTGCATCATCGTGAACTTGTACAGATCGGTGTCGAGCAGCGAAGTAATAATCATGATGGCGCGAACTGGACTGCAGGAAAAACGGAAGGCTTGGCTCGACCAACCGCGCCAACCCATGCGCGTGCGGCGCGCCCCGTGCGCGCCAACCTGACGCATGTTACCCGAATGCGCCTGGATTCAGCGCGCGGTCGGGCGGCCGCGCCGGACGCCATAAACTAATCACGAAAACGTATAAAAGGCATTGCCCGATGCCGTATGCGGCTCTTGACGTTACGTTACAATAGCGCTTTTGGCGTTTTCGCCTTCCCTGATTCCGCATGCAGGAGCTGCCTGAATGACTCACGTTGTGACCGAAAGCTGCATCAAGTGCCGCTATACCGACTGCGTCGATGTGTGCCCGGTGGACTGCTTTCGCGAAGGTCCCAACTTCCTCGCGATCGACCCCGATGAATGCATCGACTGCGCTGTGTGCGTGGCCGAGTGCCCGGTGAACGCCATTTATGCCGAAGAAGACGTGCCGGGCGACCAGCAGCACTTCACCGAGCTGAATGCCGATCTGGCGAAGAACTGGCCGAGCATCACCAAGACCAAGGCGCCGCTGCCGGAAGCCGACGAATTCAAGGACGTGAAGGAAAAGCTGGCCCTGCTCGTACGTTAAGTAGCGCGGCCCGTCTCCCGCTGTTGCATTCGAATCAAATCGAGATGAACACAGGGTATTGACAGGCGCTTAGTCACCTCCTACAATTTCGCTTCTCTGCTGTTTGTTGTTCTGTTCCTCGATAGCTCAGTCGGTAGAGCGCCGGACTGTTAATCCGTAGGTCCCTGGTTCGAGCCCAGGTCGAGGAGCCAAGAATTGCAAAAGCCCGTTAACCAATACGGGCTTTTTTATGTAGATCAAGTTGTACTGCTGTTCCTCGATAGCTCAGTCGGTAGAGCGCCGGACTGTTAATCCGTAGGTCCCTGGTTCGAGCCCAGGTCGAGGAGCCAAGAATTGCAAAAGCCCGTTAACCAATACGGGCTTTTTTATGTAGATCAAGTTGTACTGCTGTTCCTCGATAGCTCAGTCGGTAGAGCGCCGGACTGTTAATCCGTAGGTCCCTGGTTCGAGCCCAGGTCGAGGAGCCAAAAAATTTAGAAGGCCCGCATTCGTGCGGGCCTTTTTGTTTTGGCTTGGCGTTTTGGCTTGGCCAGTTTCAACACCGGGTCAGGTGGCCTGCGTCGGACGACGATCGCTTGTACCGCCGGAAGGTAGCGCATGGCCCAGGGCATTTGCACTGACCCTCTGACGGCAGCCCGTTATAGGATGGTGTTTTATCGGCGCAACTCCTCCCGCGCCCAACCCAAACGCTCATTCCCGGCCATCTCATGAAACCGATCTTGTTGCGCGTCGCGCTTGTCGTCACTGCCGCCCTGGTGCTGCCTCCGGCACACAGCGAAGAAGTCGGCAGCGTCAATACCAATTTCCGCATTACCGGCTCTGACCGCGTGGTCGTCGAAGCCTATGACGATCCGTTGGTCCAGGGTGTGACCTGCTATGTATCGCGGGCGCGCACGGGCGGGGTCAAGGGCACGCTCGGCATCGCCGAGGATCCAACAGAGGCGTCGATCGCCTGCCGGCAGGTTGGCGCGATCCGCATCACCGGCCCGCTCAAGCAGCAAGCCGACGTGTTCTCGGTAAGCATGTCACTGATCTTCAAATCATTGCATGTGGTGCGGGTGGTCGATGCTAAGCGCAACACGCTGGTGTATCTGACCTACAGTGACCGCGTCGTCAGCGGCAGCGCGAAAAACAGCGTAAGCGCCGTGCCGATGCCGGCCGGTACGACGATCCCGGTCAAGTAATCGGCGTCCTACGGCAAAACTCACTACGCAAAGGCATGCACGCATGAGTAACGGCACCGGCAGCGGCCACAGCGCGCTACACTGACCGGTCCAGCCGGACCGTCGGATTGCCGGATTGCCGGACCACCGGACCACCGGATCACGCACTTCCACCATGACCGCCCATCGCTTCCAGGATTCCGCGCGCTACTGGCGCACGCCGCTTCTGCCCGGCGCGGACCTGCTCACGGCCGAATATCACGACCACGAGTTCACGCCGCATTGGCACGATGCGTACACGATTCCGGTGATCGTCGCGGGCGCCGAGGGGTATCGGTATCGCGGTTCGAACTATGTCGCCGAAGCGGGCAGCGTGCCGATCGTCAATCCCGGCGAGTTGCACACCGGTTCTAAGGCTGTCGAGGCAGGCTGGCGGTATCGCGTGATGTATGCGCCGGTGGATTTCATCCACGATCTCGCCAGCGAAATCGCCGGCAAGCCGCAAGCATTGCCGTGGTTCGCGCCGGGGGTGATCCGCGATCCCGATCTGGCGCAGCGACTGGCGCGCGCGCACTGCCTGCTGGAGGCCGGCGACGATCCGCTTGCCGCCGAGGCCGCCATGCTCGACGCTTTGTCTACCTTGCTGCTCCGCTATTCGCAAACGCAGCCGGAACCGTCGCGCCTCGCCACCGACGACGCCCGCGTCGCGACCATGCAGGAGCGCCTGACCGGTGACCTCGCCGAAGCTGTCACGCTGGCCGAAGTCGCGCGGGCAGCGGGACTGTCACCCTTTCACGCCGCACGCCTTTTCAACCAGGCAACCGGCCTGCCGCCACACGCGTGGCGCAACCAGATGCGCCTGCAACGCTCGCTTGCACCGTTGCGTGCGGGGGTCTCCGTGACGGATGTCGCCGCTGCCAGCGGTTTCACGGATCAGAGCCATTTCACGCGCCATTTCCGGCGCATGTTCGGCGTGCCGCCAGGACGCTGGCAAGGCAGCTGACGCGGGGCTCACGGACGACAGGACGGCGCCTGCGAGGTGTGATTGCAACGCTATCGAGGCGCCTGGCCGGCCGTTCGTCCATCCCAAACGCAGCATACGTGCCCACACCGGCAGTCCGCACAACCGGCCCACGCAGCGATGCAATCTCTGGACGACCTCCTCAGGGGTCCGCTCCGATTGGCCCCCGCGCTACGCCTCCATCCGCCTCGGACATTGGAACAACCCGGTCTACCGGGCACCGCCCTCCGCAGCATCTGCGCACCCACCGCAAGAACGTACAAGCCCCACTCGGCACCCCTCGCTATGCTTGCCGAATCAAGGAGGCAAGATTGACCCATTCCAACCCCGGCCAGCGCTCAAGCTCAGGCCACTTAAAAGAGTTCACCGCCGGCGCGCGCGACATTATCCCGATGATGGTCGGCGCGGCGCCCTTCGGCGTGATCTTCGGCACCCTGGTTGCGTCCGGCCCGCTGCATCTATGGCACGGGCAGCTGATGTCGCTTGTCGTGTTCGCCGGCTCCGCGCAATTCATCGCGCTGGGCCTGATCGCCGGCCACGCGAGTTTTGCGGTGATCTGGGCGACCACGCTCGTCGTCAACCTGCGTCACGTGCTGTATAGCGCGACGCTCGCGCCGCATGTCGCGCATCTGTCCGCGCGCTGGCGCTGGGCGCTCGGCGCACTGCTCACTGACGAAGTCTTCGCAGTCGCGTGGGAACATTACCGGCATCGGGAGCCCGGTACGGTCGGCCCGCACTACTTCTTCGGCGCGGGTCTGGCGATGTACCTGAACTGGCAGCTCTGGACCGTCGCCGGCCTGCTGTTCGGTGCGGCCTTTCCGGGTCTGCAGTCGCTTGGGCTCGATTTCGCCATGGTCGCAACCTTCATTGCGATCGTCGTGCCGCAGCTCGTCGCGCTGCGCTATATCGCGGCGGCCGTCACCGCGGGCACGCTAGCCTTCTTCTGGCAGGCGTGGCCATACAAGCTCGGCCTGCTCGGCGCAGTGTTCGCGGGCGTGGCAATCGGTGTCTTGCTGTCGTCGCCGCGGTTTGGGCGAGGCGCGCGGGGAAATCGCGAATCCTCGCGAGAAGCTTCGCGCGAAGCCTCGCAAGGGCCCCTGCGGGAAGCCCCGCGGAAAATCTCGAAGGAAACCATGGAGGCATCGCGATGAACTACGTCGTTCTGATCCTCGGCATGGCAGCCATCACGTGGGTGATCCGCGCCGCCGTCTTCGTGCTCGGCGACCGGCTGGTGTTTCCGCCGCTCGTGCGCACCGCGCTCGGCTTCGTGCCCGTGACAGTGCTGACGGCGATCATCGTGCCGATGGCTGTCTCGCCGCACGGCACCAGCGCCGAATTGACCTGGCGCAACCCGCAACTGGTCGGGGCACTGGCCGCTATCGCGGTCAGCGCGCTGACGCGGCGGCCGCTGTTGACCATAGCGGTCGGCCTGACGGTCTTTTTTGTCTGGCAAGGCGTCGTGCTTAAATAAGCGCAAACGGCCGGTATCGGCACAGCGGAGTGGCCGCATGTCTGGCGCCGTCGCTCCGGTGCCGCGAGGCGCTGCGCACCGGCACCGCCTCGCACTAGCGGCGCCGAGCGCGTATTGCTTGCGCACCACGCTCAACCGGGCGACGCCGACGCCCACCTCTAAACCGGTCGTCAATCAGCCACTAACCCTTAAGTTTCCCTTAATTCCGCCGATATGAAGTCGAGGTCCGCTCATCGGGATACATCCCGCTGATTACGCGACAACAGGCAGGAATCAACCGCGCCGGCATTTGGCGTCGCGTCTCACAGGGTCCGGGTGCGATCGGGCGACATGACGAGGCCGCGCGGCAGGACCAAACGGGATAACACATGGGTCAAATCACCCTCACGCTCAAAGACGAGACCATTGCGACGCTGCGCAAGGATTTCGACGCTTTTCTGCGGGTTTCGCTGAAGCTCGATCCGCAGTTCGCGACGCCGTCGTTTGAGGACTTTTTGCGCGCCAAGCTGCTCGACAACATGGTGCCGCTGACAGAACACGCGGTTCAGCGGATGTTGCAAGGTGGCCAGTATGCTTGGGCGAAACGTACGCTGGACAAGGAATTCCCGGACGTCGTGGCGATTCTGATCCGGCAGGCGGGGGAATTCGGTTTCGGCTTTGCGGCCCGTTCGGAATGGACGCCGGAAGAGCTCGCCAAGCAGTGCCGCGACTGGGCGGCGGCCATCGTCAAGGAAGCAGAAGGCGACACCGCGCTGATCGATCCGCTCGCGGCGCAGATCAAGAGCGAGGCAAAGGATATTCAGGCGCTCGAGGAGATCATGCAGACGCCGGCCTGGCGTCTGGTGGAATCGCTGCGTCAACGCGTCTACGAAGCCAAAGTGGCGTGCGAAACAGGTGTGGGCAGCATCGCGCGCGAAAAGCTCGGCGAACTGCGTGGCCTGTTGCGCCTGGGTATTTCGCACGGCTCGTTCCAGAAGCAGGAAGCGCAGCAGATCATGGAATATCTGCGCTTGCTGAAACCGGAAATTTTCGTCGAAGAACCGTATGACGTGTTCTCGCGCCTCGCCGCATGGCTGCGCAATTTCTTCGTGCCACCGCGTCCGGCGCCGCAACAGCAACAACAACGGCAGTCGCGCTAAAACCAGCCGGCAGCGGCTAGCTGCAACCGGGGGTGGCCGCAACGCTCACCGGGGCGTCAGGAAAGAGGCCAAAGAAATGCGGCCTCGATCGCGCCCGAACCCGGTATCGCCGCGTCAATCCCACATCTTCCTGAGCTTCGCCCCAATCTCGATCTTCGCCTGCGCCGCCGCGGCCAGCCCCGCCGCTGTCGGCGTGCTCGGCACTGGCACGCGCGGCCAGGCGTAGGCGTCGAACAAGGGCATCAGATGCGCCGGAATGAACCGTGTGCGCGACGCCCATACGTGACGGTCACCCGTATGGGTCTGGTTGTGCACGTAAAAGCGCTGCGGCACGACGATATGCAGGTCTTCCTTCGCGCGTGTCATTGCCACGTATAACAGGCGGCGCTCCTCGTCGATTTCCTCTTCGCTGCCGGTGCCGAGATCGGACGGAATGCAACCGTCGACGCCATTCAGCACGAACACGTTGCGCCACTCCTGCCCTTTCGCCGAATGGATCGTGGACAGGATCAGGTAGTCCTCGTCGATCAGCGGCACGCCGGATTCGTCGCTGGTGGCGTCGGGCGGATCGAGCGTCAACTCGGTCAGGAAACGCTCGCGCGATGCATAGGTGCCCGCGATGCTTTCCATCTGCAGCACGTCCGCATGACGAATCGCCGCGTCCTCATGGTTGCGCTCGAGATGCGGCTCGTACCAGCGCCGCACCATTTCGAACTCGGCTGGCCACGGCGTCTGGCGACCGTACACGCTCGACATCAGCTTGACGAACGGATGCCAGTCTTCCTGTGCACGAGCAGGCGGCGCAAAGGCGGCCAGCGCGCCACCGGCGCTATGGGTGATATCGGCCGGATTGCCGCCGGCCGCCCGGGCCACGACCTCGTCCAGCACCTTCGCGGCGGTGGCGGGACCGATGCCCGGCAGTAATTGCACAACGCGAAAACCAGCGACTCGGTCGCGTGGATTCTCCGCCCAGCGCAGCACAGCGAGCACATCCTTGACATGCACTGAGTCGAGAAACTTCAGGCCGCCGAACTTCACGAACGGAATGTTGCGCCGGGTCAGTTCGATCTCGAGCGCGGCGCTGTGATGCGCGGCGCGAAACAGCACCGCCTGTGACTTGAGCTTCATGCCCTGCTCGCGCGCTTCGAGCACCTGTTCGACGATGTAGCGCGCCTGATCCGCTTCGTCGGCGACCGTCACCAGACGCGGACGCTGCGCCGAGGCCTTGTCGGTCCACAGATTCTTCGTGTAGCGCTCGCTGGCAAGCTCGATCACCGCATTCGACGCCGCCAGAATCGGCCCGGTTGAGCGGTAATTGCGCTCGAGCGTGATCTGCCTCGCGGGCGGATTGAAGTGCGCCGGGAAGTCGAGAATGTTGCGCACGGTAGCGCCGCGAAACGAATAGATCGACTGGGCGTCGTCGCCGACCACCGTCAGGCCGCGGCCATCCGGTTTCAGCGCGAGCAGGATCGACGCCTGCAAGCGGTTGGTGTCCTGATACTCGTCGACCAGAACGTGATCGAAGCGCGCCGACAGATCGGCCGCGATCGCCGGCTCCGCGGCCATATGCGACCAGTAGAGCAGCAGGTCGTCGTAGTCGAGCACGCTCTGTTTCTGCTTGGCTTCGACATACGCGGCGAACAGCATGCGCAGATCGGCTTCCCACTCGCGGCACCAGGGGAACGCGCTGTTGAGCACATCGGCGAGCGACGCGCCGGTGTTCACCACGCGCGAGTAAATCGCAAAGCAGGTGCCCTTGGCTGGAAAGCGCCGCTCTTTCGCCGACAAACCGAGCTCGTGGCGCACGAGATTCATCAGGTCGGCGGAATCCTCACGGTCGTTGATCGTGAAGGCGGGCGCGAGGCCGATCAGGTCCGCGTATTCGCGCAATAGCCGCGCGCCAACGCTATGGAAGGTCCCGGACCACGTCAGCCCTTGCGCCAGCGCGGCCCGCGTACCGAGCGCCGCACCGGCGATGCGCGTGACGCGGCGGGTCATTTCGAGCGCGGCGCGGCGTGAGAAGGTCAGCAACAGGATACGGCGCGGATCGGCACCCTTCACCACCAGATTGGCGACCCGGTGCGCCAGCGTGTTGGTCTTGCCGGAGCCGGCCCCCGCGATCACCAGCAGCGCGCCCGGCGGCGCGCTGGCACTGTCGGCGCCGTATTCGACGGCTTCGCGTTGCGCGTCGTTGAGCTTTGCCAGCCAGACGGCGGTGTCGGTACCGGAATCGGACGGTGGCGGAGATTCAGCGACGGAGAGCACAGTGGATTCGGGCCTGAGATGGAGTTAGCGCGGCGACGCATACTGTATATCCATACAACTATCAGAGACAAGCGACCCTTTTTTCCGTACCGCCCAGAAAAAATGGCCCGGGCGCATGGGCGCTCCGGGCCATTTCTCTTCGGCGTGGCGGCGAGGAGGGCCGCCACGTCAGGTGCTGCAGAACTCAGGCTTAATGCTTCACGTCAGCGCCGTCGTCCTGATCGGCTGTCTGGCCTTGCATGTTCATCTTCATTTCATTGTTGGCGGTCTGCTTGTCGGCCTTCTGGTTGATCTTGGCGTCACGCACCTGCTCCTTGTACTGTGACTTGGCGGCCTTTTGCTGTTCCTTCAACTCTGCCTTGGACGCCTTCTTCGACGCCTTGTATTCGGCATTAGCCTGAGCGTTGGCGTCGCGCTTCTGGACCAGCGGATCGGTCGAGCCCGATGCCGTCAGACGCGTCGGCGCCGGCGTCACCGGCTGCACACCCTGCGCGGCCGGTGCTGCGGGCGCGACATCGGCGCCTTGGGTCTGGACCTGTGCCTGGCCGTTCATACCGGCGGCCGGTTGTGCGGTCTGCGCGAGCGCAGCGGTAGCGGCAAAAGCAGTCAGGGCGGTACCGATCAGGAGCGTACGAATCTGGGTCATGGCTAAATCCTCTCTAAAGTTGTTGTGACGCGGGTGTCATATCCGGCGCGGCATTTGATGTGTGCTTCACGCGCGCCTCGCCCGGTCTTGTCGTTGCCAGAAAAATCCAGCAGGCTTTCCTACAGACCCGCACTTTACGAGTGAAGTTCTCAACATACGACCAGTGTTACGGAACGTTTCACTTTCTGACAACTGCATAACATTTGCTTGCAATTGCCTGAGCGAGGCCCGGCACCACGGGACTTTCATTCAGGGCGAGCTTCTGGCTTATGATGCGAACCCTTTGCTTCAAGGTGCAAACGCCATGCCCAACCTCGATTTCACACTGACCGGCGACTACGTCGAACTGCACAATCTCCTGAAGATAACGGGGCTCGCGGACAGCGGCGGGTCGGCAAAAATGATGGTCGCGGACGGCGCGGTGACCGTCGATGGCCGGGTCGAAACGCGTAAAACCTGCAAAATCCGCGCGGGTCAGGTCGTGCTGCTCGGCGATACGCGAATCGCGGTGCACGAGGCTTGACGCGCGGGGTCGCCGGTTTCGGGACACATTCGCAGCCAAAAAACGCTGAACCGGAGACTGGCGGCCGAGAACTCGAAGACTAACGGCCAACGGCTCGTCATCCGGGACGTTGAGTCCGAAAACTCGGAGGACTGCACGCACCAAAATCGTGCCTCCTCCATCGACATCCCCGCGCCCAAGCAATAAGCTGTCAGTTTCGACAGACAAACAATCGGCTGACAGCCGCCCTACGCTTTCGGTGAGCCTCCGCATTTCATCACGCCACCGGCGGCGCGCACGCCCGTGAGCCGTTCGGCTTGCGCCCGCCGCCACGCTGTCGCCCCTGCTTCCAAGCGCTCCATGACTCAATCCGGCTTCACCCGGGTGGCCGCCCGGCCGCCGACCCTGACCCGCCACGCCGCCGACACCGCCCGGCTCGCGGCCCCGCTTGCCATCGCGCAACTGTCGCAAATGGCGATGGGCGTCACCGACACGATCCTGCTCGGCTCGCTCGGCCCCGACGCGCTCGCCGCCGGCGGCCTCGGCGCCAACCTGTTCTTCGTCGTGGTCACGCTGCTGCAGGGCGTGCTCACCTCCGTCAGCGTGAGCGTGTCGCATGCGCGCGGCGCGCAGGACGAAGGCCGCGTGCCGCATATCTACTGGACCGGCCTCGTGCTGTCGGTACTGCTGTCGGTGCCCGCGTTCTTTCTGCTGTCGTTCGCCACGCCGATCCTGCTGGCGTTCGGCGAACCCGCGCTGCTTGCGCACAATGTCGGCGAATACGCGGCGGTGCTGCGCTGGGGCTCGCTCGGCAGCCTGATCGGCGTCGGCCTGATGCGCTCGTTCCTGCCGGCCATCGGCGCGGCCAAGCGGCTCCTGTGGGTCTCGCTCGTCAGCGTGTTCGTCAACGGTTTTCTCAATTACGGGCTGATTCACGGCGTCTACGGATTGCCCCGCCTCGGCTTTCTCGGTTCGGCGGCGGCCACCTCGATCACCGTCTGGCTGAGCGCGCTCGTGCTGATGGCCTTGTTGCATCTGCGGCCACGCTATAAACACTTCGTCGTCGCAACACGGCCGAACGTGCCGTTGATGGGCGAGCTGTTCGGCATCGGCTGGCCGGTCGCGATCACCTACGGCGTCGAGTCGACCCTGTTCCTCGCTACCGGCCTGATGGTCGGCCTGCTCGGCGAGTCGCAACTGGCCGCGCATCAGATCGCGTTGAACGTCGCCTCGGTGGCCTTCATGGTGCCGCTCGCGATCGGCCAGGCGGCCAACGTGCGGGTCGGCTACTGGTCCGGCGCCGGCCAGCCGCTCGCCGCGCGCCACGCCGGTTTCGTTGCGCTCGCGCTCGGCGTCGGCTTCATGACGCTGTCGGGCATCGTACTGATCGCCGCGCCGCACTGGATTGTGGGCCTGTATCTGCATCTCGACGACCCGGCCAACGCCGCCACGGTTACGTTGGCGAGTTCGCTGCTCGGCGTGGCCGCCATTTTCCAGATCGTCGACGGCATGCAGACGGTCGGCTCGGGCTGCCTGCGCGGTCTGAAGGACACACGCGTGCCGATGATCGCCGCGACGTTCGGATATTGGGTCATCGGCTTTCCGACCGGTTACGTGCTGGCCTTTCACTTCGGGCTGGGCGCGCGCGGTTTGTGGTGGGGACTCGCGGCCGGCCTCGCAAGCGTTGCGCTGCTGATGACGCTGCGCTTTCACAAGCTGAGTTTGCGGCGCGTACCGGTCACGCCCGGCGCGCCGTCTGCTCCATCGGCATGAGCTAAGCAAATCACAGATGATTGGTTGGCGAGGCGCCGCCCACGCGCTAGGATTCAGTGTCTTCTAGACACTCCTCTGACAGGGTTCAACCCGCGCACTGCGCGGGTTTCTTTTTTGTGCGGCCGCTTTCGGGCATGCGGTTGGATGCAGCGGCCAGGTTCGACCTTGTCAGGTCATCTGGTTGCACGTGCAACCATCGTTTCCCGGCAAACGTGCCGCGAACGGTAAAATACGTGCTTTGGCAAAACCGCGCGCACCCGCGTGACGCCACTCGCGCTCCTCACGAAGGCCTGCGCCGCCCCGACGGCCCGACACCCGCCGCCTGAGCCTGCCGCTCCTCGTGAGCGGCACCCCAAGCATGCATCGCGCTTCGCGGCATGCCGCTCGACCGACCATCAATTCTCGCTATAAAACATAACCAAGGACCACCCGTCATGCTTGCCCGCGTCACCCGTTTATTTCCGCTCTGGGCCGTGTTCGTTTCGATTGCCGCGTACTTCTCGCCCGCCTCGTTCACCAGTATTGCGCCGCATGTCACCACGCTCCTGACGATCATCATGCTGGCAATGGGCGTCACGCTATCGGTGGCCGATTTCCAGCGCGTCTTCACGCGGCCCGCGCCGGTGGTCGCCGGCATCGTGCTGCATTACCTCGTGATGCCGCTCGCCGCGTGGGCCATCGCCAAGGCACTGCGCATGCCCCCTGATCTGACGGCCGGCATGGTGCTGGTGGGCAGCGTGGCAAGCGGCACGGCGTCGAACGTCATGATCTATCTGGCGCGCGGCGACGTGGCGCTGTCGGTGACGATCAGCGCGTTGTCGACGCTGGTCGGCGTGTTCGCGACGCCGCTGCTCACGCGCCTTTATGTGGACGCATCGATCGCCGTCGACGTGCACGGCATGCTGATGAGCATCCTGCAGATCGTCGCGTTGCCGATCGTGGTCGGCCTCGTCGTCAACCAGTTGTTCAACAAGGCGGTGCGCAAGGTCGAGCCGATTTTGCCGCTGATCTCGATGGTTGCGATTCTGCTGATCATCGGCGCGGTGGTGGGTGGCACGCAGAAGAGCATCGCGTCGGTGGGCCTCGTGGTGATGCTGGGTGTCGTGCTGCACAACGGCATCGGTTTGCTCGGCGGCTACTGGGGTGGCCGTCTGCTCGGCTTCGACGAAGCCGTCTGCCGCACGCTCGCTATCGAAGTGGGCATGCAGAACTCGGGACTCGCGGCCACGCTCGGCAAGCTGTATTTCACGCCGATCGCGGCGTTGCCGGGCGCGTTGTTTTCGGTGTGGCATAACCTGTCCGGCTCGCTGCTCGCGGGTTATTGGGCGGGACGCCCCGCGAAAGGGTCTACGCATCCGGATGGCGAGCGCGCGTTGACCGCCGAACGCGGGTAATCACCATCAAGCGGTAATCGGGCGTCGCTCGAGCGGCCATTGAGCGACGCTCAGGCGGGTCGAGCGACGCTCAAGCGGCTATCGAACGACGATCGTCCGGTTATCGCGCGACGATCAAGCAGCCGTCGAACGCCACGGATCGCAGGCTCTTTGCTTTGACTAGCGGCATCTATCCGCGCGCCTTTAACGTGCGGATAGAATGCGCCACGCGGGCCCACAATCCTCGCTGACATCCCTCGTTACGATCCCCCGGAAGAACGAAAGCTCACCGGCCTGATTCCCCTTAGAATGCATCTCTAGACAGCGTGATCAAGCCACACGCGCTGCCGTCACGAGAAGCGTGCAAACAAGGGAGAAACAGCGTGTCGTGGCATCAAAATCACAACCAGAATCAGACCACACTACACCGCGAGTGCGCGTTCAGCACGCCCCGGAAGAAGTCCCTTTGGGGGACGACAAGACATTTCTTCCTGCTGTGCTGCGCAGCGGCATTTTTAACCGCTTGCGCCACCAAGCCTCCCGCCACCGCATTCGACCGCCCGGTCACCCACGCACTCCCCGTCACTGAAATAACACCGCTTCACACGGCCCTCGCACCGCTCGAAGCCGTGCATCCGAACGAGTCCGGTTTCCGGGTACTGTCGAGCGGCACCGACGCCTTGCAGATGCGCATTGCGCTCGCGCGCGCAGCGACGAAAACGCTCGACATGCAGTACTACATCGCCAATGAGGACACCACCGGCAAGCTGCTGCTCGGCGCCGCGCTCTACGCGGCCGACCATGGTGTGAAAGTGCGCATGCTGGTCGACGATCTGAACTTCAAGGACATCGACCAGGTGATGGCGGGTCTGAACTCGCACGACAACATCGAGATCCGCGTCTTCAATCCGTTCGGCAGCGCGCAGGAAGGCGTGTTCGAACGCACCACGAACCTGTTCACGCAGATCGGCCATTTCACGCGCCGCATGCACAACAAGTCGATGATCACCGACAACCAGTTGGCCATCGTCGGCGGCCGCAACCTCGGCGACGAATATTTCAGCGCCAGCGAAACGCTGCAGTTCCGCGACCTCGACGTGCTGGCTGCCGGTCCGATCGTCGCCGACGTCTCCGCCAGTTTCGACGACTACTGGAACAGCAGCATCGCCTATCCGCTGCGGGTGCTGAACAAACAGAAGTTCGATGCGAAAGTACTCGACCAGACGCGCGACGATTTACGCCAGCACTGGCGCACCAACGCCGATCCGTACAACGCGAAGCCGCTGAATGCGACACCGCTCGCCTCGCAGATTGCTCAGGACCAACTCGGATTGACGTGGGCGCCAGCCGAATTCAAGGCGGATCTGCCGGAGAAAATCGTGCACCCGTCGCCGGATTACGTCAGCCCGCCGATGCAGCGCCTGACCGAGCTGATGCACGACGCACAGAAAGATTTTCTGATCATTTCGCCCTACTTCGTCCCGCACGAGTCCGGGGTCAAGGCGGCCGGCGAACTGACGCATCGGGGCGTCCGCATCGCCGTACTGACCAACTCGCTCGCCGCAACCGACGCGGTGGCCGTGCAAGCCGGCTATAACCCCTTCCGCGTGCCGCTGCTGCAACAGGGCGTGGAGTTGTATGAATTCAAACCGCAGCAGAAGGTGCCGCGCGCTGGTTTCACCGGATCTCGCTCGCGAGCCAGCCTGCACGCCAAGACCTATGTCATCGATCGCAAGATTCTGGTGATCGGTTCGATGAATCTCGATCCGCGTTCGGCCAATCTGAACACCGAGCAGACGCTGGTCATCCATAGTCCGCCGCTCGCCGAACAGGTCGCGCAGATCTTCGAACGGGCCATCGCGCCAGAAGTCAGCTATCACGTCACGCTTGCCGACCCGGCGCAACTCGCCTATCTGCGCTCGATCGGCGCGCCCCTCTCGCCGCTCGTCTGGACCGACGTCGAAGACGGCACGCGCCGCACCTATATCTTCGATCCGGAGGCGGGTTTCTACCGGAACGCGCTTACGGGTCTATTCTCCCTATTGCCTGTCAACGCAGAACTTTGAAAAGCGGAGTTGAACCATGACTGAAGACGTACGAATGGAGCGCGACACGTTCGGTGAAATCGCCGTACCGAACGCTCGTCTATGGGGCGCGCAGACCCAGCGCTCGCTGCAGAATTTCCGCATTTCGTCTGAAAAACAATCGCCCGAACTGATCACCGCGCTGGCCGTCATCAAGCGCGCCGCCGCCGAAGTCAATGAGGGGCTGGGCGTGCTCGACGGGAACAAGGCGAAGGCGATCATGCAAGCGGCCGACGAGATCATCGACGGCAAGCACCCGGAGGAATTTCCGCTCGCGGTCTGGCAAACCGGCTCCGGCACGCAGACCAACATGAACCTCAACGAGGTGATCGCGAATCGCGCGAGCGAGCTGCTCGGCGGCGAGCGCGGCGAAGCGCGCAAGGTGCATCCGAACGACGACGTGAATCGCGGCCAGTCGTCGAACGACGTGTTTCCGACAGCCATGCACGTGGCCGCCGCCTATGCGATCGTCAAGCATCTGCTGCCCGCGCTGAAGACGCTGCGCGATACGCTCGACGGCAAGGCGAAAGCCTTCGCCGACATCGTCAAGATCGGTCGCACGCACCTGCAGGACGCCACGCCGCTGACGCTCGGTCAGGAGTTTTCAGGCTACGTCGCGCAACTCGATCACGGCATCCGTCACGTGGAATCGGCGCTGCCGCATCTGTATGAACTCGCGCAGGGCGGCACCGCGGTCGGCACGGGGTTGAACGCGCACCCGCAATTCGCGGACAAGGTGGCGGCCGCGATCGGCAAGCTGACCGGCTTGCCGTTCGTCTCGGCGCCGAACAAATTCGAAGTCATGGCAGGGGCTGATGCGCTGGTGTTCGCGCACGGCGCGTTGAAGACGGTGGCGGCGAGCCTGAACAAGATTGCCAACGACATCCGCTGGCTCGCGAGCGGCCCGCGTTGCGGGCTGGGCGAACTGTCGATTCCGGAGAACGAACCCGGCAGCTCGATCATGCCGGGCAAGGTCAATCCGACCCAGTCCGAAGCCTTGACCATGCTGTGCGCACAGGTGTTCGGCAACGACGTCGCGGTGAATATCGGCGGCGCGAGCGGCAACTTCGAGTTGAACGTGTTCCGGCCGATGATCGCGCACAACGTGTTGCAATCGGTCCGCCTGCTCGCCGACGGCGCGCACAGCTTCAACGACAACTGTGCGGTGGGCATCGAGCCGAATCGCGAGCGCATCGATACGCTGCTCAACGAATCGCTGATGCTGGTGACGGCGCTCAACCCGCACATCGGCTACGACAAGGCCGCAAAGATCGCGAAGAAGGCGCACAAGGAAGGCACGACGCTGAAGGCGTCAGCGCTCGCACTCGGCTATGTCACCGAAGAGCAGTTCGACGAATGGGTGCGGCCGAAGGATATGGTCGGGCATTCGGCCGGGTGATCGCCGATGGGATCAGCCGGAGGTTGGCCGGCTCGGCAGATTGCCTGACGTGATTTGAAATAGCGGGCCGCGCGGACGCAATGATCGCGCGGCCTGTCCATGACACTTACGAGCGACAACGACACGTACCCGCAAAGCGTGCCGATGCCGCCTGGAGCGGCGCAAAACCAGACGCCGCTTCTTAAACCTTTCCCTGCGCCACTTCTTCCGGCTTCAATTCGACGATCGCGTCGAGCGCTTCCTTCACGTCCATCGCGTACTTGGCGAGGCGCTTCTGTTCGTCCGTTTCCGGCACGAACGCCGGCACCGGCACCGGGTGGCCGTTCTCGTTGACAGCCACCATCACCACCAGACAATCCGTGGTTTGCAGCAGCTCGCCGCCCTTCGGATCGCCCGCCTGCACCGACACGTGGATGTGCATGCTGGTGCGGCCCGTCGCCACGACCCGCGCGCGCAGTTCGACCAGGTTGCCGACCAGAATCGGCCGGCGAAAGCGGATGTTGCCGACGCTAACCGTCACGCAGTAGCGCCCCGACCACACCGCCGAGCACGCGTATGCGGTCTCGTCGATCCACTTCATCAAGGCACCGCCATGCACCTTGCCGCCGAAGTTGACCGAGCTGGGCTCGGCGAGAAAACGGAAGGTGGTTTCGGAACGGTCCAGCGGCGCTAAGGCAGGGGTGCTCATCTTGACTCCGGTCAAACGGATGCATTTAAAGGAGGCGATTATACGAGCGCAATATTGACGCCGTCGCAGGTCGGATGGGGTTATCTTGCCGAATTTCGGCCTGGACGGCCACCATGCTTTCGGTGAGCTTTCGCTCAGTGACCCTCTCCGTCGCTATCGGTCGCTATCGGTCGCTATCGGCCACTTCGGGTCGCAGCTCAGATCGCGAGCGCCACCTTACCCGGCAGATCGCTCTGCTTGATTTGCCACTCTACTCGCCGTTCCGGTCCATGCGATTTGCTAGCTTTACTGCCCGTCGCCCGGCTAACCGCCCCCTTCAACTCGCCTCGGTAGCCGCGTAACCCGACTCGCGCCGCGGCGCGACGGCGGACTCGAAACGCTCCCGATACTCGAGCGGCAACACGCCGAAGCGCCGTACAAACGCGCGTCGCAAGTTCTGCTCGCTGCCGAAGCCGCAATCGAGCGCAATCCGCTTGAGCGGCCGGCGCGACTCCGCCAGCACCCGCGCGGCCGCCTCCAGACGCAGTGCCGACACGGTTTTAGCCGGCGTGCGGCCGACCTCGTCGACGTAGCGCCGCGCAAAAGTCCGCGGACTCATCTGCGCGCGCTCGGCCAGCCGCTCGACCGACAGATCGTCGCGCAAATGAGCCGCCATCCAGCTATGCAGCGCCTCGAACGGTCCGCCCGCCGAAGCCTGGGCTGCCAGCGCAGCGCTGAATTGCGACTGGCCGCCGGGTCGCTTCATGAACACCACCAGCCGCCGTGCCGCCTGCATCGCGACCGCGTGGCCGACATCTTCTTCGATCAACGCCAGCGCCAGATCGATGCCCGCCGTCACGCCCGCCGATGTCCAGACGACGCTCTCGCCTTCACCGTTGCCTACGTCGCGGATGAAGATCGGGTCAGCGTCGACCTGGACGCTGGGAAAGCGGCGCGCGAGATGCGGCGCGTCGCGCCAATGAGTGGTCGCGCGGCGGCCGTCGAGCAGGCCCGCCGCCGCCAGATAGAAGGCGCCCGTGCAGACCGAGCACACGCGTCGCGCCTGCGGCGCACGGCGTCTGATCCACGCGACGAGTTCTGGCTGCAACGTGCAGTGTGCGTCGATCGGGACGCCGGGGACGATCAGCGTGTCGATCGGCTGGTCGTCGAGCGAATCGAGCCGTTGCGTGACGACCGGCAGGCCCGGGAAGGTTTGCAGCACGCCACCGTCGATCGACGCGACGGTCGTGCGATAGGCGATCGGCTCGGCGGGCTTGCTGTTTGAGCCGGTTGCTCCGCTTGGTTCGCCTGGTCCGCCTGATCCGCCTGATCCGCCTGATCCGCCTGATCCGCCTGATCCGCTTGATCCGCCTGATCCGCCTGATCCAGCAGATCCGCGTACTCCGACCAATCCGCCTGCGACGAGACAAGCGGCAGAGGCGCCACCGGCGCCGGCCGCTGCGGCTACGGTCAACTCTGCGCGCCAGAACGCTTCGAGCGGCCCGCATGCATCGAGCAGCACGAGATCAGGAGCGACCGCGAAAACGATATGACGTGCAGTCATCAGCACACCCCCTCCGCGACTTGCCGCTTACTCGACCACGCATACCCCAGCGTGGCCAACGCCGCCATCCCGAGCAGCGGAAAGATCGCGGCATTGATCGTCGCCCAGCCGAAGCGCGCCAGCAATTGCCCGGCGAACAGCGAGCCCAGCGCGGAAAACGCAAAGGTCGTGAATTCGCTGGTTGCCTGCGTCTTGGCCCGCTCGGACGGCCGGTACGATTGCGCGAGCAGCGTCGAGCCACCGACGAACATGAAATTCCAACCCACGCCAAGACATGCGAGCGCTGCGTAGAAATGCGGCAGATCGGTCGAACGCAACGCCAACACACCGCACAGCGCCGACAGCGCGATTCCCGCACCGATCACCGGCAGCACGCCAAAGCGCTTGATCAAGCGTGCGGAAAACAGTGACGGCGCGAACATGCCGACCAGGTGCCATTGAATGATCGCCGCGCCGTCGCCAATCGTGTGGCCGCATGCGACCGCCGCAATCGGCGTCGCGGTCATCACGAACATCATCACGGCGTAGCCAAGCGCATTGTTGGCGAGCGCAGCGGCAAAGATCGGCTGCCGGACGATTTCGCCGAGCGGCCGGGCCGGTTCGCGAGTCACGGCCACGCTCGCGGGCGGTGCGGCGTCGCGATACAGCAGCGCCAGCATGACAATCGATACGAGCCCGAGGGCGGTGACAAGCGCATAGGAACCCGCGAACGCGACCGGCGCGAGCCAGTCCTTGCTCCATGCGGCAAGAAGCGGCCCGCAGACAGCGGCCACCACGCCGCCGGTGAGCACCGTCGAAATCGCGCGGCTTTTGCCTTCGATTCCGACGGCATCCGCGGCCGCCAGCCGGTAGTACTGCGCGAACGCCTGAAACACACCGACCGTCGCCGTGCCGGCGCAGAACACCCAGAAACTGTGATGAAAGATCGCCCAGACGGAGACGGCCCCGCCCAGCGCGCCGACGCCCGCGCCAAGCACGAAGCCCGCACGCCGGCCGATGCGCGCCATCAGGAACGACGCAAAGATCGTGGTTAGCGCGGCGGCGACTGTAATCAGCGAGAACGGCAGCGTCGCGAGCGCCTTGTCGTCGGCGAGCGTGTAGCCGACCAGACCGGTCAAGGTTAAATCAATCGAAACAGATGAGGTGTAGAGCGCCTGGCAGACCGCCAGCACGCGTGCGGCACGCCGGCCGTCGGGATCGGAATGGCCGGAGCCCGTTTGACTGGCGGCAAAAGACGAAGGGGCTGTGGGGGCGGTGGACGAAGCGGTGGAGGCGGTGGAGGCGGTGGAAGCGGCAGAAGCGGCAGAAGCGGTGGAAGAAGCAGCGGACGACGGCATCGGTAGGCCTCGGGCGGCGAAAGTGGCAATGCCCAGATCGTCACATGGTCGCAGATGGCAGAAATGACAATGATGCATCAATTCCAGCCAGCCGCCACGCTCACCCGCCCGAAAAGGCAAGCACGGCCGCCTTGGGCATTATTTGTGGACCGTAATGCCCTCGTCGATCGTCCCGTACATCGTGATGCTGCCCGTGCCTGCACCCGAGCTCGAACCGGAACCGCCCTGCGCACACGCGCTGAACAGCAGAACCGTGACGGCGGCGACAAGAAGAAATTTCATGACAGCGTGTTCCCGCAAGGACAGAGTCCGATTCTAGCCTGGCGGGCGGGCGCGACTCCGAAGCGGCATCCAAGGACATCGAAGCACCGGAGCAGCGACGCACTGCGCACCGAAGCACTGAAGCACTGAAGCACCGAAGCACTGAAGCACTGAAGCACTGAAGCACCGAAGCACTGAAGCACTGAAGCACTGAAGCACTGAAGCACCGAAACACCGAAGCACACGCTAGCCGCCGTGGCCGCCGGATTTTCGTAGCCGCTGCATTCCACGATTCACGCTAAGCTGAAACATCGAATACATCAGCCAGATACAGTGGACTGCATGGCGCCCTGCCGCGCCGCCAACCGGAGACGCCAGATGCCCATGAACCTCGCAGACCAACAAAACCACTTCCCAGGCTTGAGCCATATCGGTGCGCTGCTCGCCGACCCCGGCCGCGCCGCGATGCTGTGGGCGCTGATGGACGGCAGCGCCCGCCCGGCCGGCGAGCTGACGATGATCGCCGGGCTCTCGCCGTCGGCAGCCAGTGCCCACCTCGCACGCCTGACCGACGGCGGCTTGCTCGCGCTCGAAGTACGCGGCCGGCACCGCTATTTCCGGATCGCCTCGGCGGATATCGCCGCATCCATCGAAGCGCTCGCCAACGTCGCGCAGGTCAGCGCGCCGCAACGGGCCGTGCCGCGTCCGGTGCGCACCGTGCCGGTCGACATGCGCTATGCCCGCACCTGCTATGACCACATGGCGGGCGAACTATCAGTGCGGGTGTTCGCGCGGCTGGTCGAACGCGGCCTGCTGACGCTGCACGGCTCGTCGCTCGAAGCTACCGCCGACGGCGCCGCCCGTTTCGCCGATTGGGGCATCGACATGTCCGCCCAGAAAAGCCGTCGGCGGCGCTTCGCCTGCACCTGTCCCGACTGGAGCGAGCGGCGTCCGCACCTAGGCGGCGCGCTCGGCGCCGCGCTGCTCGATTCGTGGTCGGCGCATGGCTGGGTCGAGCGTACCGAGCGGCCGCGCATCTTGCGCATCACGCCCGCAGGTCATCGGCATTTCGACGCATTTCTGGCCGTTTGAAGCCGCACCTAACGCCTGACGTGATTACAGAATCCGCGCATTCAGCTTACGAAATACCTTATCGAGACCTTTTGTTACACGCTGGTGAGGCGGCCTTACAAAAGTGGGGACCTTGAAACAATCCTCGCGGGTACAGTGGGCCACGGATGCAGCAAAATGCCGCGTCCGTCGGAGATAAATTATGAGAACAGTGACCACACCCCAACACTCGAAACGCCGGATTACCGGCTACACGCTGATCGCCGCTGCGGCATTTTTGTTCGCGGCGCAAGCCACCTTTGCGCAGGAAGCCGAACAGGCGCCGCCGGGCGCCGCCTCGCAGAACACCGATCCGCCGGGGCGCGTTGCGCGTCTGAACTACACAGCCGGTGCAGTCACTACCGAGCCGGCCGGCGCAACCGACTGGTCGTACGCACAAATCAATCGCCCGCTCACCACCGGCGATCAGTTATGGAACGATCAGAACGCGCGCTCCGAACTGCATATCGGCTCGACCGCGGTGCGCCTCGACCAGTCCACCAGCCTCGACATCCTCAATCTTGATGACAACAGTGCGCAGCTGAAGGTCGCGCAGGGCACTTTGTCGGCGCGGGTGCGCGAGCTGACGCCCGGCGCCTCCTATGAAATCGACACGCCAAATCTGGCGCTCGGCCTGAACGGACCCGGCGACTATCGCGTCGACGTCGCGCCGGACGGCAGCAGCACCACCGTCACCGTGCGCAGCGGCAGCGCGACCGTATACGGCGACAGCGGCCAGGTGCCGGTCGCGGCCGGCCAGCAGATCCGCTTCGCCGGCACCAACCTGCAACAGGTCGCTGATAACGGCGCACCCGGTCTCGACGGCTTCGATCAATGGGCGGCGAGCCGCGACGCGGCGGAAGACCGCTCGGTGTCGGCGCGCTACGTGTCGCGCGACATCCCCGGCTATCAGGATCTCGACGCCAACGGCACGTGGCGCAGCAGCCCGCAGTACGGTGAAGTGTGGGTGCCGCGTGCGACACCCGTCGGCTGGGCGCCTTATCACGACGGCCATTGGGTATGGCAAGCGCCGTGGGGCTGGACCTGGGTCGACGATGCGCCGTGGGGCTTTGCGCCCTACCACTATGGCCGCTGGGCTTACGTCGACGACTCGTGGGCGTGGGTGCCTGGACCGGTTGTAGTCAGCGAACCGCCCGTCTACGCGCCGGCACTGGTCGCCTTCGTGGGCGGCGGTGGCGGCGGTGGAGTCAACTGGGGGGTGAGTCTGGCGATTGGCGGCGCCGTCGCAGCCGGTGTGGCGTGGTTTCCGCTGGGCCCGGGCGAGCCGTGGCATCCGAACTGGGGCGGTCACGACCACTGGAGCCCGGGTTACTACAACCGCGTCAACAACACGACGGTCGTCAACAATTACAACCGCAACGTCAACGTGACGAATGTGAATGTGACCAACATCCACAACACGTACATCAACTATCGCGCGCCGGGTGGCGTGACCGCGGTGCCGGCGACGGCCTTCGTGCACGGTCAATCGGTCGGCCGCTTCGCGCAGAAGGTCGATCCGCAACAGTGGCGCAACGCGCAGATCAACCCAGGCGGTCCGGGGATCGCGCCAGTGAAGGAAAGCTTCGGGCCTGGCCTGCGTAACGCGAACTACCGGCCGCCGGCCGGCGTGATGGCGCGCCCGGTCGTCGCCACGCGCAGTCCGGCCGTGCCGGCTGCGTATCACGACAGTCTCGCGCAACGCTTTGCGCAGAGCGGCGGACGGGTGCCGGGCGCGGGCGAGCCGATCGTGCGAACCTCGGTGCCGGCTCACATGGCGGGTGGTCCGGGGGTGATGCCGGTGCAGAACGTGCGGGTCGTACAGTCGCATATGGCCGGTCGGACACCGGGCGCGGCGCCAGGGGCACCGGGTACGCCTAACGGCATGCAGCAGGCCGGTCAGCGGCCAGGCGAAGCGCCGGTCAACGCGCAACCGCCGCGTGGCGGCGAACCGCAAGCGCGGCCAGGCATGGCACCGCAAATGGCCAACCTGCACGAGCAACCCGGCGAAGAGGGTCATCCGTCCAATGGGGTGCCGCATCCGCCGCAAGCGAACGGCGCCAACCCGAACGCTTACGCGCAGCAGCACGGCGCGCCGGGGCAAGCGGGTCAGCAGCCGGGCGCGGAAGGACGGCACGAGCCTGCATGGACGCAGCCGCACACGCCGATGGCCCAACAGGCGCAGCAGCATGGCGCCCCGCAGGAGCAGACTCGCCAGCCGGAGACCCGCCCTGAGCCGCAGCAACAGGCTCGACAGCTGGAGGCCCGCCCTGAGCCGCAGCAACAGGCTCAGCGTCAGCCGGAAGCGCAGCCGCAGCGCGCGCCTGAAGTACACGCCCAGCCGCAGGAGCCGCGGCCGCAACCGATGCCGCAGGCGGAGCAGCAACCGCGTCAGGAATATCATCCGCAGCCGCAACAGGCACAGCAGCCGCGTCCGCAAGAGGCACAGCAGCCACGCCCTGAACCACGTCCACAGCAGGTGCAGCAGCCACGTCCTGAGCCGCGCCCGCAGCAGGTGCAGCAGCCGCGCCCTGAACCGCATCCGCAGCAGGCGCAGCAGCCGCGTCCTCAACCGCATCCGCAGCATGACGAGCAGCATTCGAGCAGCGGCAACCGTGACGAGCACCACAAAGGCTAAGGGTCCCGTGCCCGGCTAAGAGCGCTTGCAACTTGACCGCCGCAAAGCGGCAAGAAAAAACCCCCGCATTCACATCGCGGGGGTTTTTCTTTGAGCCGGCTGCGAGCCGATGCTCAGATCGCGTTCACACCGCCATCGGCGCGGTGAGCGGCTCATGGTGGCGGTAGCCGACCAGCGAGAAGTCCGAGGGCTCGATTTTCTCGAGCCATTCCGGCTCATACACACCGGTTTTCGCATAGTCCGGCACACGGTCCGAGATCGCGAAGGCGGGGCTTTCATACGGCTCGCGCGTGAGCTGTTGCTGCAGCATGTCGAGCTGGTTCTCGTAGATGTGCGCGTCGCCGATGAAGTACGTGAACCAGCGCGGCGTATAACCCGTCAGGCGGCCGACAAGATGCAGCAAAGCCGCGCCTTCGGTCAGATTGAACGGCGTGCCGAGGCCGACATCGTTGCTGCGAATGTACAAACACAGCGAAATTTCACGGCGCGCGACATTCGGCAGGAACTGATAAAGCAGGTGGCAAGCCGGCAGCGCGATCTGGTCCAGCACGGCGGGGTTCCAGGCATGAAACAAAATTCGCCGGTCGGCGGGGTTCTGCATGATCGTGTCGAGACACTGCCGCAACTGGTCGATCGCTTTGTACAGCAGCACTTTGCGGCTGCCGTCTTCCTCGAATTCCGTCACCACCTGGAAGCCACGCGCCGTGGCGTCGGCCAGTTGCGCGCTCGCGCCTGCGTCCAGCACCTTGTAGGCCGGCCACTGGCGCCATTGCACGCCGTACACGTCGCCGAGGTCGTCCGCCCCCTGACGATATGGATTGGCGAGCCATTGCGGATTCTGATTGGCGTTCGCGTCCCACACCTTACAGCCCAGATCGCGAAAATCCGCGGCGCTGCGCGAGGCGCGCAGAAACCCGACCAGTTCGCCCACCGCCGACTTGAACGCCAGCTTTTTTGTGGTGACCGCGGGAAAGCCCTGCTGGAGGTCGAAGCGCAACATGGCGCCCGGCATGCTGATGGTGCGGATGCCGGTGCGGTTCTCCTGCCACGTGCCGGTGTCGAGAATCGTGCGGACGAGGTCGAGGTATTGTTTCATGCGGGTTCCTTCGACGAAGCGCGCCCTTGGGTCAAGAGCATGCGCCACGGAGATTGAGCGGAAAACCCGATTTTAACAAGCGCAGCCGGACGGCGCCCGGTCGGGGCGCGCGGCGGAGAAAATAGCGACTGGAAAACCCGTCAAAGATGCGGCACCGAGGCCGGCAACTCGCCGTGCGGCGTGACCAGCGGTTCGCCTTCCATATGGCGCATGCCGTGTGAGCACAGCAGGCGGTACAGCGTCACGCGCGAAATGCCGAGTTCATGCGCGGCGTCGCCGAGACGGCCGCGATGACGCAGGAGCGCAAGCTCGATTGCCTGACGTTCGGCCGCTTCGCGCGCCTGCGCGAGCGACACCGGCACGATCTCTACATACTCGGCCAACTCGAGATCGCGCGCCGTGATCGCGCGCCCTTCCGACATCACGATGGCGCGCCGCACGCGATTGATCAACTCGCGCACGTTGCCCGGCCAGCCGTAGTTATGCAGCGCTGCGATGGCGTCGGGCGCGAAACCGCGCAGACGGCGGCTTGCATCTTTCTTGAAACGCTCCAGCATGTGCCGCGCAAGCAGTTCGATATCCTTACCACGCGCACGCAACGGCGGTTCGTCGATTTGCAGCACGCACAGCCGGTGATACAGGTCGGAGCGGAACCGTCCTTCGATCATCGCGGCCGTCATATCCACGTGAGTCGCCGAGATGATGCGCACGTCGACGTCGATCGAACCGTGGCCGCCCAGCCGCTCCACCTTGCGTTCCTGCAGGAAGCGCAGCAGGCTCGCCTGGCTTTCGAGCGGCAGATCGCCGATTTCGTCGAGAAACAGCGTGCCGCCGTTGGCCGCTTCTACGCGGCCGATCTTGCGCTGATTGGCGCCGGTGAACGCGCCGCGCTCATAGCCGAATAGTTCGGATTGCAACAGATGCGGCGGAATCGCGCCGCAGTTGATCGGCACAAAGGGGGCATTGCGGCGCGCCGAGCGTTCGTGGATCGCGACCGCGGTCAACTCCTTGCCCGTGCCCGATTCGCCTGAAATAAACACCGGCGCGTCGGTCATCGCTACTTTGCGGATCGAACGGAACAGTGCGAGCATCGCGTCGCACGAGCCGACCATTTCCCCTTCGGCGCCTTGCGATGCATCGTTCGAAGCCGGCTCGCCGAGCGAGATCATGCCGTACGCATGACCGACCGAATCGACGATCCTGTCGCCCGAGTAAGGCACCGTTACATAGTCGAAACAATAGTCCCGCACGAGCCGGCGCAAGGCTGCGTCCTGCAATTGCCCAGGCGTGGTGGCCGCGACCCAGCCGACGTTCGGCATGGTCAGGCAGGACTCGAACGCGGCGATCTCGTGTGGCTGAAATTCGCTAGACAGATCGAGCAAGCCGCCCGCCGCCATTCCAGTGCGAACGGCACGGCGCACGTCGCGCGCCGACCCCACGACTTCGACATGCCAGCCGCGCTGATGGAAGCAAGTATTCAGCTCCGCGCTCGGATCGCGCGAAACGTAAATCAGTTGCCGCGTTGCGGGTTCCATTATTCAGATCCTCTCGTCAACGAACGTTAAGGATGACGCACGCACCTGAACCAAAATTCAGACACGCTGACTCGTTCGGGATTCGCGAAAGAGCAAAACCCGAACGGCCATTCCATTCCGTGCGGACAGCTGATCCCCAAGAAAGCGGCGTGTGTGTTTGAGACGGCCCGTTAGCGGGCTTTTTTAAATCTGAAGCTGTTTTCGAGAGCTTACTATACGCGCGCCACTTGGAAAACAATTATGCGAATTTAATCGGGGACCCCTTTCCCAGCAAGGCCAAGCGGCCGATCAACACTTATTCAACTTATGAATAAAAGCATTGTGGAAGCGCTTTTCCTAGCGTTCACCCCAAGGTAGTTCATACCGTCGGGTTTAACGAATTATAGGTATTTTCTGCCTGCCGTTTCAGCGCTGAAACGTTTTTGTCTGATTTCTCAGGTGTTAGTCCGAGGTATGCGGGTCACATCCCGACGCATCAACGGATTGCGACTCATGGCACACGTTTCGCTAAATGCTGTGCACCAAGGAGACACATCATGCGACTCTTTTTCCGCATCGCCCCGAGCAGCATTGCACCTTGCGCCGCACTATGCGCCGCCGCGGTGCTTTTGATCGTGCTGCCCGCTGGCGTCAATGCACAGGAATTCGCACTGCCTCAATCCGCCACGATGGCCGAAACCGCCGATGCCGGCTCCGCCACCCTCGCGAGCTCGACGTTCGCAGTGGTGGCCTCGCCGAACACGACGGCCACTGATACGGCGAGCACCGCTGCGGTGGACAACACGGCGGCCAGCACGAACGACAGCGCCACGTCCCGCAGCGATCTGGCCGGCAACGCGCTGAGCATTCCCGCCGACGCCGCGCCTGTGGACGATCTCGTGCTGGACGATCAGGCGCTGTCCCGCCAGCGCGGCGGCTTCAGCGGCATGTTGATGGTCGCTGCCACGCCGCAGATGATGCGCGGCTTCAATAACGGCGGCAACGGCGTGACGCTGTGGGACGAAATCGCCCCGCCGTCGCAGTTGCCGGTTCCCGTCGACGTCGCCCGCTCCGCACAAGGCAACGTCACGAGCTACCAGAGAAATTAGCGCAACGACTGCTCGCTGCTCAAGACCGCACCGACCGATCGTCCGCTCGCAAGGAACTGACATGAACGCCACAACCCAGAAGCCGAGCAGCCGCCGCCCTTGCGCAGCCCTGCTGTCCGCGCTGCTCGGCGTGCTCGCTGCCGGCGCCGTGACGGGCGCAGCCGCACAGTCGAACACGGAACGCGGCAACCTGATCATTGAGCGCGACATCACGCCACGCGACGCGTTCGTGCCGGTGCCGAAGAACCAGGACCCGATCTCGGTCCAGGTCCAAACCTTCCCGACCGCGACCTTCGATGGCTCGATCGGCTCGATGGCGAGCGATCTCGACCTGAACAGCGCGCACGGCACCACCGGCATCACCGGCAACGGCTTTATGCCATCGCTGGTCGGCGCCAACAGTATCGAACACATGCTGGCAGGCAACGGCAACAGCGTTCCGGTCGGCGCGGGTGCCAGCTTCGGCGGCGCCGGTGGAATCGGCAGCTCGATTGCCCAGTCAGTCAACGGTGCCCTCGCCCCCTTGGGCGCTGCTCTAGGAGCCATGAAATGACAACCTCACGCGCACCGGCCAGGCGCCTTCCGTCACGCAAACAATCGCGCTGGCCCCTGCTCGCCTGGGCATTGCTCGGCTGTGCGAGCTTTGCGGCCCACGCTCAAACGCTGCCTGCCCTGGTCGACGCCGAGTCGCTGATCGGTACCGGCGCGGTGAACGGCGCCACGGGGGTCGTGGCCATCAACGAGACCTCCGGCCTCGATAACGCCCAAGCGAATCAAGGCGTGATCACCAACGGACAAACGCCTTTCAACCTGATCGGCAGCATGCAGGGCGCGGCCACGAACGCCAAGGCGGCGGCCGCGAAGAGCACGATCGGCAGTAATGCATTTTCAAACACCTCTGGCCTTATCGAAGTGAATCAGTCGGCGGGTGTAGGGAATCTTCAGCGGAACAGCGCCGTAATTGGTTCTGGGCCGATTGAAGCGGAGATCGTAGCGGATGGGGTGCTATCCGCTACGACCGCCAAGGGCGGCGGTCTGGGAAGTTCTAGCGGTAACCACGACGCACGCGAGGTGTCCATCGGTACGGACGCGCTCAAAAACGTCAGTGGGATCGTCCAGATCAACCAGACAGCCGGCTCAGGTAACGTCAGTTCAAACAGTTTTGTGCTCCGTCCCCCGGCGGGCACCTTTTTCTAACGAGCCACACTCTTTATCGGAGCGTCATCATGAAGCGCACTATCATTGCAGCGGCTGTCCTGTCGACGATGGCAGCAGGTTCGGCTTACGCCGAATGCACGGCCGGCTGCGACCCGGCTGAGCTCTTTACGGCAACGAGCGTCTATACCGACATCGGCGAATTCGGCTTCATTACGCTGCGCGGCAAGGTAGACGTGTCGAGCAGTTCCGGCGCCACCGTCAACAACACGCAAAATGTAGACATCAGTGGCGTCAACATGAAGACGCCGCCGCAGAGCTACACCAGTGGCAAGGTGACCACCACCATCGATGCGACCAATTCCTGGTTCAACGGCAGCGGCAGCGGCTCGAACTACGCGGTTCACTCGTCGTACAGCGCGGGCTCGTTTGCTGAAGGCTCGCAAGAACAATCGGCTGCAGCTTATGCACAAGGCCAGAGCTTCGGCGAAAGCAGCGGCTTCAACCAAGGCGTCGAAGGGTCGTATGCCGGCGGCAACCACGTCAACACCCACAACAGCGCGAACGGCTATCTGGCAGCCGGCTTCATCGCCGGCCTCGGCGGCGGCCATGGCGTGATCTTCGGCGGGGTAGCGGCCGGCTTCGCCGGTGCGCTGAACACGCACTCCTCGGATAACTACGGCGGCTACTTCGCCGAGCAGTCTTCGGGCCACCAGGCCGCATGGGGACAAGAACATTCGTCCGGCTACTTCGCACAAGCTGCGGAACAAAGCGCTTCCGGCTACTACAAGAGCAGCAACGTCTCCGCGAGCGCCAACGCATGGGGCTGGAGCGCGCATGACAACATCAGCGCAGGCACAGTGAATGTCTCCGGCAGCATCACCCAGCACATCAACACCCAAACGCCGACGACGATGTCCGCCGGCATCGGTGACGGCGCCCTGGGCACCGCGAGCGGCAACATTGGCGTCAACATCGCCAGCGGCGTAGACAACGCCCAATCCAATGACGCCGCCCTGTCGAACATGGATGTCGGCCCCGTGTTCGGTAGCGCTCAGATCTACTCGACTCAAGCGTCGAGCGGCTCGGCGAAAGTGGGAGACTTCAACTTCGTTGCTTCCGTCGGCGCAAACGCGCTGGCCAATGCGACGGGCAATATCGGCGTGAACGTGGCCTCGGGTGTGGGCAACGTGCAAAACAACAGCCTGGCAGCATCGGCTACGACTGACAGCAGCAGCAGCGGTTCGGGCTGGGGGCGTAACAATGGCGGCAGCATGCAAGGTGGCGAAGTCATCGCCAGCGACCAGAACTGCCAGACCGCCGACGCAAGTGTCACTGGCCAGTTCACCGGCTCGTCACTGCTCGGCGCAGGTGCTCTGTCCAACGCTAACGGCAACATCGGTGTGAATATCGCGTCGGGTGTAGGCAACCTGCAACACAACGGCCTTGCAGTCGCCAGCGTGTCGCATCAGTAATTAAAGCTGTATCGCAGGAGGACACCGGTCAGCCTTCGTGCTGACCGGCTGTCTCCGCAGTGGGGGGGATAGACCATGTTCGGGGTGAGCAGGGAAACACGCGGCCTTTTTTTGGCACTCTTCGCTGGACTCGTGCTATCGCAGACGGGTCACGCGCAGAGTGCCCTTTACATGAACGCCGCAGCGGGCGTGCCGATCAACGTGAACGTGCGTTCGATCCGCGAGCTACGCTACAACCACATCGTTTCGCAGCGTTACGACTACAGCTGCGGCTCGGCCGCTCTGGCCACATTGCTGAAGTACGGCTACGGCATCGACATTCCCGAAACCGAAATGATCCAACGCATGATGGTGTTTTCGACACCGGAAGTGGTGGTGAAGAACGGCTTCTCGATGCTTGACATGAAGAAGTTCGTCGAAACGATCGGCCTGCGCGGCCGAGGTTTCCGCGTCACCGCCGAAGCGCTCTATCACCTGCAGATTCCTGTGCTCGTGCTGATGAACAGCGACGGCTACGAGCACTTCGTGATCGTCAAGCACGCGGAAGACGGCCGCATCTTCATTGCCGACCCAGCGCTCGGCAACCGCATCGTCATGGAAGACGACTTCGTCAAGAAATGGAACGGCCTCGTGTTCGCGGTCGTCGGCAAGCCATTTATGGAGGATTCTCCGCTCTTGCAAGGCAACGAGTCGCTCGCGCTCAAGCTGCGCCAACGTGCGCTGGAAAACGGCACGGCAGCGACTCCCTTTGTTGAATACGGTTTGATCAAGGCAGAGTTGTTCTGACTCATCATGGACCGAAACTTACTCACCATTGGCTGTGCGTTGTGTTTCACGACGTGCGGCCTTGCAACAGTCGTGCACGCTGCCGAGCTGCCATCGACTGTGTTTGAAGACGTCAGCGCCCTCAAGCTGCAACCCGTCGACGACGCCATCCTCGCCAACCAGACCGGCAAAGGTATTGCTGGAGACATCATTTCGGGCGTCGTCATCAACCTGCTGTCGCAATGGCAGCTGCCGAACGGCGCCACCGCTGTCGCCTCGGGCGCGCTCGCCATCGTCACCAATACGCTCAACCAGGCGAGCGTCCAGTTCAATTCATCGGCCTCCGTGACCGGCCCGAACGGTACCGGAGGCAGCGGCGCCAACCACAACGCCAGCGCGAGCGGCGGGCAGAACGTCAACGTCAATGGCGTCTCGCAGATCACTCAGGTGGCCGGCAACGGCAACCTCGGCACCAACCAGGCGCTGATCGATTTCGACGCGTCGCCGGGCAGCCTGACGGGAGGCACCTATAACAACGCAACGTCGGCTGCCGCAAGCAATGCGAACGGCTCGGTGACAGCCTCCGTCAGTCTCGCCAACGGCGGCATTTCGATTGCACTGCAAACGCCGAGCGGTGTCGCCACCCAAACCATCGCGCCGGCCAGCGCGCAACAAGCCGGCATGATTGCCCAACTCTTGCAGATTGCAGGCAATAACCAGCAAGTCGCCAACCAGTTGCAACTGCATTTGCAGACGCAGCAAATGTCGGCCTCGATGCTGCGCCAGATCGGCGTCCTACAAGCCCTGCAAAACAGCGTAAGGAGATAACACGGGCCGCCACCCGATCATGAAGGAGACCGTAGTACCAGAACGACCGCGCGACGCACCAGGAGACCTGCGACGCGCAGTCAGAATACCGGGGGAACAAAAATGATCAGATTCTCAAAGACCGGTGCGCCGCGCATGGCGCTAGCGGCTATTCCAGCTGCCGTCATGCTGTTTGCGCTATCGCAGGGGGCCAGCGCGCAGGCGCTCGCCGATCAATCGATCGAAGACCGGCTGAACACGCTCATGCGCGTCGTCAGCGAGCAGCAAAAGCAGATCGTTTCACTCGAACGGCAGGTCACGAACCTCGAAATGTCGCAGCGCGGCCGCGGCGCACCGGGTTACGGTGAGCCGACCGGCGGCGACGCCGCGGTCGCCGAGCAACCCGGCGCAGACGGCCTGCCTGTGCCGCTGCCGCCGCTTGCCCAGGTGAACCCGGGCACACCCGCGCCGGGCAGCAGCACAGCGACCGGCGTGCCGGTCAATCCGCCGGTGCCTGAAAACAGCAGTGGGGGCGGCCTGCCGGCAGCGACCGACGGCAGCGGCGCGGTCGGCCAGACACAGAAGGCCGCGCAACCGGTGCGCACGCAATCGGAAGACGCAGTGGTGCAGAGCCAGCAGCACACGCCGCTGTTCGAGCACAAGCTGACCCTCGACTGGGGTATCAACGATACCTACTACGACCGCCGCCAGTTGCAACTGTCCGGCTTCCTCGCGCTCGATGCGATTTTCCTCGGCAACATCAACCTCGGCGAAACCAAGTCGCACCAGGTGATGGCCGACCTCGACACGCGCTATGGTCTGACCGACCGCATCAGCGTCGACGTCGACGTGCCCTATATCTACCGGCATAGCAACTTCATCGTCGGCGGGGCCGGCGGGGCGGCGAATACGGTGTCGGACGCCTCGGCAAATTCGAGCGACATTGGCGACGTCAACTTCGGCATCTACTACCAGTTCCTGAAGGAAACCAACAATCTGCCGGACCTGGTCGCCAGCCTACGCATCAAGGCGCCGACCGGTTCGTCGCCGTTCGGCATCAAGCTGCAACAGGTCGATGCCGACAACACCAACCTCGTCGCCCCCACCAAGCTGCCCACCGGCACCGGCTTCTGGAACATCACGGCGGGTCTGTCGGTGTTGAAAACCTACGATCCGGTCGTGCTGTTCGGCAGCGTCTCGTACACCTACAACATTGCCCGCTCGTTCTCGGACATCTCGTCGGTCATCGGCCAGACCGAACCGGCGACGGTCAAGATCGGCGACGTCGTGCAGTTCGGCGGCGGCGTAGCGCTGGCGTTCTCGGACAAGGACTCCGCCAGCATTTCGTACACCATGGCGCTGGAACCCGAGTCGCAGACCAAGGCGCCAGGCGGAACCTATTCGAAGGTGCCGGGCAGCGAGACCACCGCTGCCGCACTGACTTTCGGCTTGAATCACGTAGTGAACAAGCACTTGACGATCAACGGTTCGGTGTCTGTCGGCCTCACGCCCGACACGCCGAACTTCGTGATCGGCGTGCGCTTTCCCTACACTTTTTGACGTGTCAACGATACGAGGTTGATCGTGCGCGAATCACCCCATCTGAGCAGCGTTACACCGCCCTCCGGCGCTCATCTGTCGATTGCCCGAACGCAGGACGTTCCTGTGACTCGAGCAACGGAAGTCCTCGTGGGGCGCCCCTCGGAAGTCTCTTTGGCGCACCCTCTGGAGGCCGCTGTGGAGCGTTTGCACAAGCCCTCTGCTGCCGCGAAAGAGACCGGACTGCCGCACGCGCAGACCGAACGGGCGCTGCTGTATGTCGCGCGCACGCCGGACGAGACGCTGACCGCCCATCTGAAGAGCCGCGGCTGGCACGTGATGGTAGCCCGCTCGGCGCATGAGGTCGCGCGCCTGCTCAAGCCTGACGTGGTATGCGCCGGCATCGTCGACCTGGCCAGCTTTGCGTTGCGCGACCTTGGCGGCCTCGAAGCGAGCCTGCGTCAACAGCAGATCGGCTGGATTGCGCTCGCCACCTCGGAACGCCTCACCGACTCCGGCGTGCGGCGGCTGATCCGCCACTACTGCTTCGACTACGTCAAGACGCCGGTGGCCAACGCCACGATCGACTACCTCGCCAGTCATGCTTTCGGCATGGTGACGTTGTGCGATGCCGATGAGATCCCGTCTGCCGCGACCGCCGCCGACGACGACGAAATGGTCGGCACCTGCGAAGCGATGCAGCAACTCTTCCGCACCATCCGCAAAGTCGCCAATACCGACGCCAGCGTATTCATCTCGGGTGAATCCGGCACCGGCAAGGAACTCACCGCGCTGGCGATTCACGAACGCTCGCCGCGCCGCAAGGCGCCGTTCATCGCCATCAACTGTGGCGCGATTCCACACCATCTGTTGCAGTCTGAACTATTCGGTTACGAACGCGGCGCGTTCACCGGTGCGAACCAGCGCAAGATCGGCCGGGTCGAGGCCGCGGACGGCGGCACCTTACTGCTCGACGAAATCGGCGACCTGCCGATGGAAAGCCAGGCGAGCCTGCTGCGCTTCTTGCAGGAAGGCAAAATCGACCGGCTCGGCGGCCGCGAATCGATCCCGGTGGATGTGCGAATCATCTCGGCGACCCATGTGGATCTCGAGATCGCGATGCGCGAAGGACGCTTCCGCGCCGACCTGTTCCACCGCCTGTGCGTGCTGCGTGTCGACGAGCCGCCGCTGCGCGCCCGCGGCAAGGACATCGAGATTCTTGCGCATCACATCATGCATAAGTTCAAGACCGACAGCGCGCGCAAGATCCGTGGCTTTACGCCGTCGGCGATCGAGGCGATGTACAACTACAACTGGCCCGGCAATGTGCGCGAACTGATCAACCGGGTGCGCCGCGCGATCGTGATGGCGGAAAACAAGCTGATTTCCGCCGACGACCTCGACCTCGCCCAGTTCACCGAGCAACAGACCATGAGCCTCTCTCAGGCGCGCGAAGCCGCTGAGAAGCGCGCGATCGAAGCGGCGCTGCTGCGGCATCGTCACCGGCTGAATGAGGCGGCGATCGATCTGAATATTTCGCGCGTCACGTTATACCGGCTGATGGGTCAGCACGGGTTGCGGGATCTGAGCGCGGCCGACGAGAAAGCGTCGCTTGAACCGATCGCCGCCGATGGACCTGCGCACAAATGACGGGGCGCCTGGCGCGGCGCCATGGCGCGTTGACACGCGGCGCCGGCTGACATAGCGGCGCCGTGTTCTGCCTCAGGTAGAATCAGCGTGGTTACGTTCCCCTTTCCATTCGATGACGACGCTCACCCTGATCGTCGCTCGCGCCAATAACGGCGTGATCGGCCGCGACAACCAGTTGCCCTGGCGACTTCCCGAAGACCTCGCGTTCTTCAAGCGCACCACGATGGGCGCGCCCATCATCATGGGCCGCAAGACGCACGAATCGATCGGCCGGCCGTTGCCGGGACGCCGCAACATTGTCGTGACACGGGATGCCACGCGGCGCTTTCAGGGCTGCGACGCGGCCACTACCCTCGAAGACGCGCTAAAGCTCGCCGCCCAGGATCAGGCGCCGGAGGCGTTTCTGATCGGCGGCGCCCAACTGTATGCGGAAGGATTGCGTCAGGCGGACAAGCTGATCATCACCGAAATTTCCGCCGACTTCGACGGCGACGCCACGTTCCCTGAACTCGATGAAAACGAGTGGGAAGAAGTTGCGCACGAAACGCATCGCGCGGACGCGCCAAATGACTTCGACTATGCGTTCGTGACTTATAGGCGCAAGGGTAGTTGAGGTTTTGCGCTGCGCTTGAGGGCGCGGCGGCTTGGGCTTTGCCCTTCGGGCTTTGGGTTCGGGCTTCATGTTTCTATCCAAAGCGTCGAACATTGGCAACCAGCCCACAACGCTCGCACTAAGAAAAAACGCCACGCAGTTGCTTGCGTGGCGTTTCTGTTTACGGCTTGCTGCCCGTTTGCCGCTTGTCGCCTTATCCGGCGGCTACCGATCCGCGAGCAGTCCGCAGCAGCCTAGCCAAACCGCTCACTGCCCCGCGATCGTCATCCGTTCGATCAACACCGAGCCCGTTTCCTTGGTGCCGCGCGTGATCGTATCCGCGCCGATCGCGACGATATGGCGGAACATCTCCTGCAGCGTGCTCGCCACGGTGATTTCCTCGACCGGATACTGGATCTTGCCGTTCTCGACCCAGAAGCCCGACGCGCCGCGCGAATAATCGCCCGTCACGTAGTTCACGCCCTGCCCCATCAGTTCGGTCAGCAACAGGCCCGTGCCGAGCTTCTTCAGCATTTCCTCGAAGTCGTCTTCCGGACGCGTCTTCGAGCTGCGCAGCGACAGATTGTGCGAGCCGCCGGCATTGCCGGTGGTCTGCATGCCGAGCTTGCGCGCCGAGTAGGTAGACAGGAAGTAGCCTTCCACCACGCCGTCTTTCACCACCGAACGCTGTTTAGTGCGCACGCCTTCTTCGTCGAACGGCGCGCTGCCCATTGCACGCGCGACGTGCGGATCTTCGACCACCTGGACATGCGGCGCGAACACCGGCTTGCCGAGGCTATCGACGAGGAATGAGGTCTTACGGTACAGCGCGCCGCCGCTCGTTGCCTGCACGAACGCGCCGAGAATGCCGGCGGCGAGCGGCGCTTCGAACAGCACCGGCACCTTGCGCGTGTCGAGCCCGCGCGCGCCGATGCGCGACAGCGCCCGTTGCGCGGCGTAACGGCCCACCGCTTCCGGATCGGCGAGGTCTGCCGCGCTGCGGGTCGACGTGTACCAGTCGTCGCGCTGCATGTTGCGGCCGCTGCCGGCGATCGGCGCACAGGCGATGTAGTGGCGCGAATACGGATAACCCGCGAGAAAGCCGCGTGAAGTCGCCAGCACGAATTGCGAGTGCTGCGCCGAGACGCTCGCGCCTTCCGAGTTCTTGATCTGCGGATCGGTTGCGAACGCCGCGTCTTCCGAGCGGCGGGCGATTTCCACCGCTTCGTCGGCCGACAGATTCCACGGGTGATACAGATCGAGATCGCGCGGCGCGGTTTCGAGCAAGTCTGCTTCGGCGAGGCCCGCGCAGTCGTCTTCCGCCGTGAAGCGGGCGATGTTGTACGCCGCTGCAACCGTATCTTTCAATGCCTGCGAAGAAAAGTCCGAGGTGCTCGCGTTGCCGCGCTTGTTGCCGATGAACACCGTCACGCCGACCATCTTGTCGCGGTTGTGTTCGATCGTCTCGACTTCGCCGCGCCGCACGGAGACGGACAGGCCGTCGCCTTCGGAAATCTCGGTCGCCGCGTCGGTACCGCCGAGCGACTTCGCGTGACGAAGGATGTCCGAGGCGATTTCCTTCAGTTCATCCTGGGTATGCGGAAAAAAGCGCTGCTTGACGTCCATGTCTGCTGCCATTGTCGTTGCCGTCCTGTTCGGGGCCGAGCGGCCCTGTGTGTTCGCCCATGCCACGCATGTGCACGCATTTTGCACACTCATTGGCGTGCGAGTTTGCCTGCACATTTGCGTGGTAACGCATCCCGCGATCATAGCAAGGTACGCGTCGCTGCACCTGGCATTCGCTGAGGCCGCTTTGCCGTGGCGTTGTCCCTGCACGGCGTGGTCTGTGGCTTTGCCTCGGCGTTGTCCCGGCTTAGTCCCGGCTTGGTCCCGACGTTGTCCCGGCGTTGTGCCTGCGTTGTGCCTGCGTTGTGCCTGCGTTGTGCCTGCGTTGTGCCTGCGTTGTCGCGGAATTGTTCCAGCTTTGTCGACTTGTCGTGCTAGCTGCGCTTGCAAAAACCCGTGCGCGAAGCCTTGTGCACAGCAGCACGGCCGGTTCAGGGTGCGCGGCACGCTACAATATCGGTATGACACGCAAAACCCGCATTCAACCCATCGAATCCGCCGAGCCGGAAGTCGACGAGAACGGCTACGACCGTCCCAGCAAGTCCCAGCTCAAGCGCGAAATGCACGAGCTGCAGGAACTGGGCTCGGCGCTGATCGCCCTGCCCAAAGACGCGCTCAAGCGCATGCCGATGCCCGAAAAGCTCGACGACGCCGTGCGCGAAGCGCGCCGCATCACCGATCACGAAGGCAAGCGCCGCCAGGTGCAGTACGTCGGGCGCGTCATGCGCTCGCTGCTGGACGAGGAAACCGCCGCCCTGCGCACCGCGCTCGACACCTATAACGGCGTCAACAAGGCGGAAACGGCCAAGCTGCACTGGATCGAGCGCACCCGCGAGAAACTGCTCGCCGACGACGCCGCGCTGACCGACTTCATCCGCCAGCACCCGAACGCCGATCCACAGCAGGGCCGCACGCTAATCCGCAACGCCCGCAAGGAAGCGCAGCAAAGCAAGCCGCCACGCTACTTCCGCGAGCTGTTCCAGTGGATCAAAAATGCCGACGGTCCGTCCGCCGGCACTGATTCCGATGCGCAAGACGCTCTGGAAGACGACGATGACGACCGCGACGCGTAAGGTGACACGTCAGCATCCGGATGAAATCGTGATCGGCCTCGTGTCGATCAGCGACCGTGCATCCACCGGCGTGTATGAGGACAAAGGCATTCCCGCGCTGCAGGAATGGCTCGGCGCCGCCTTGACGTCGCCGTTTCAGGTGGTCACGCGCCTGATTCAGGACGAAGCGCCCACCATTTCCGCGACGCTGATCGAACTGGTCGACGAAGTCGGCTGTGATCTGGTGCTGACCACCGGCGGCACCGGCCCGTCGCGCCGTGACGTGACGCCGGAAGCGACTCTCGCGGTAGCGACGAAGGAAATGCCGGGCTTCGGCGAGCAGATGCGGCAAATCAGCCTGAATTTCGTGCCGACCGCGATTCTGTCGCGCCAGGTAGCGGTGATCCGCGAAACCACGGAATACGCGGCGCTGATCATCAACCTGCCCGGCCAGCCGAAGTCGATCAAGGAAACACTGGAAGGTTTGCGCGACGCCGAAGCGGGCGGCGCCGTGAAAGTGCCGGGCATTTTCGCCGCAGTACCCTATTGCATCGACCTGATCGGCGGCCCGTATGTGGAGACGAACGCCGACGTGGTGAAGGCGTTCCGGCCGAAGAACGCGCAGCGCGCGCCTCGGCAGGGTTGAAACTAAACCGGCCGCTTACGGGTTATTCCGCAGCGGGCGCTTCCGGGACCTGCGAGGCCGCCGGAATCAGGAACTGCTCGCGGTAATACTTCAGCTCGTCGATCGATTCATGGATGTCCGCCAGTGCCGTATGCATGGCGCGCTTCTGGAAACCCTTGTAGATCGCCGGCTGCCAGCGGCGGCACAGTTCTTTCAGCGTGCTGACGTCGAGATTGCGGTAGTGGAAGAAGCGCTCCAGATCCGGCATCCAGCGCGCCATGAAGCGCCGGTCCTGGCAGATCGAATTGCCACACATCGGCGATTTGCCCGGCGGCACATAAGCGCTAAGAAAGTCGCGAATCTGTTCGGTGGCATCGGCTTCGCTCACCGTCGACGCCTTCACACGGTCGATCAGGCCCGAGCGGCCATGCGTGTTCTGGTTCCACTGATCCATTTTGGCGAGCGTCTCGTCGCTCTGATGAATCGCCAGCACCGGCCCTTCGACCAACCGGTCGAGCGTCGAATTCGTCACCACCACCGCGATTTCGATGATGCGGTCGGTGTCCGGTTCGAGCCCGGTCATTTCCATGTCCAGCCAGACGAGATTCATGTCGCTGCGCACGAGCGGCGGCTGTTCGGTGGATGCGAGGATGTCAGTCATGAAGGCAACCCTGATGGCCGGGCAAACGGCTTCGCTGGAAGCAGGCTTGCCGCGGCGATTGTTCGTATGAGATCGGTTTGAGCCGGGTTGAGCCGGTTTGGGCCGGGTTTCGGCCGGGTTTCGGCTTATCGCCCCGCCCTCAGGCGGGAAGAAACATATAATTCTCGCATAGATACCACGGAATCCCCGGATGCCTACCTTGTACTTCACCGTTCTGTTCGTCGTCGCCGTCGTGGCGATGGTCGGCACCAAACTGTGGCTCGCGTCGCGGCAGATCCGCTTCGTCGCCGGCCATCGCGAGCAGGTGCCGAGCCAGTTTGCCGGCACCATCGCGCTCACCGCGCACCAGCGCGCCGCGGACTACACCGTCGAGCGCACACGGCTGACGATGATCGAGATTGTCGTCGGCGCCGCCGTCCTGATCGGGCTGACGCTGCTGGGCGGCGTTCAGGCGCTCGATCTGGCGATTTCCGATTGGCTCGGCCGCGGCTATGCCGGCCAGATCGCGCTGGTCGCCGCGGTGATCGCGATCACCAGCGTGATCGATCTACCGTTCGAGTACTACCGGCAGTTCGTGGTCGAGCAACGCTTCGGCTTCAACCGGATGAGCAAGGGTATTTTCTTCCTCGACCGTCTCAAGGGCGTGCTGCTCGGCGCTGCGTTCGGCTTGCCGCTGCTGTTCGTCGTGCTGTGGCTGATGAACCAGGCCGGCAGCCTGTGGTGGCTGTGGACGTGGGTCGTCTGGGTCGCGTTCCAAATGCTCGTGCTGGTGCTGTATCCGTCGTTTATCGCGCCGCTCTTCAACAAGTTCGAGCCTCTCAAGGACGAAGCGCTGAAAAGCCGCATCGAAGCGCTGATGCAGCGCTGCGGTTTCGCCGCGAAGGGCCTGTTTGTGATGGACGGCAGCCGCCGTTCGGCGCACGGCAACGCCTATTTCACCGGCTTCGGGGCAGCCAAGCGGATCGTGTTCTTCGATACGCTGCTCGCGCGCCTGTCGGGCAACGAGATCGAAGCCGTGCTCGCGCACGAACTCGGCCACTTCAAGCGCCGTCACGTGATCAAGCGAATGGTCGTCACGTTCGCAATCAGCCTCGTGATGCTCGCCCTGCTCGGCTGGCTGACGCAATGCGTGTGGTTCTATGAAGGACTGGGCGTGCGGCCGTCGCTGATCGGCGGCAATAGCGGCCTCGCGCTGGTGCTGTTCTTCCTCGCGCTGCCGGTGTTCCTGTTCTTCGTCACGCCGCTCGGCAGCCTCAGTTCGCGCAAGCACGAGTTCGAAGCCGACGCGTTCGCCGCCACGCAGACCGATGCGCAAGACCTCGTCAATGCGCTCGTCAAGCTGTATGAGGACAACGCGTCGACCTTGACGCCCGATCCGCTCTACACCGCGTTCTATTACTCGCATCCGCCGGCGTCGCAGCGGATCGACCGTCTGCTGCGGCACGCATGAGCGGCCGCTCCCCGAAAGCGCCGCGCGCGCCGTCCAGCACCCGCGTAGGCGGGCTTGTGATCGCCGCCCATGGGCGCCACTACATGGTGGCACCGGAAGACGGCAGCCCGATGCTCCAGTGCTTCCCGCGCGGTAAGCGCAGCGAAGTGGCGGTCGGCGATCGCGTGATTTACGAACCGACTTCGGCGGATCAGGGCGTGATCGTCGAGATCGGCGAGCGGCGCAATCTGCTGTATCGCTCGGATCAGTACAAGTCGAAACTCTTTGCCGCGAACCTCGATCAGTTGCTGGTCGTGCTCGCGACCGAGCCGCACTTCAGCGAGGACCTGCTGGGACGGGCGCTGGTTGCCGCAGAGGCACACGAACTGAAACCGTTGATCGTGCTGAACAAGATCGACGTGAGCGGCGCGCTGGAGGGCGCGCGCAAGCGGCTCGAATCGTATCGCGCACTCGGCTACACCGTGGTCGAAGTGTCGATCAAGATGCAGCCTGACGCCGCGCGTACCGCTTTGATCGAGCATCTGCAAGGTCACTCGACGCTGCTGCTCGGCCAGTCCGGCATGGGCAAATCGACGTTGGTGAATCTGTTGATTCCGAATGCCGAAGTCGCCACACGTGAGATCTCGACCGCGCTGAACAGCGGGCGGCATACCACGACCTTCACGCGACTCTACCCTTTGCCTGGTGCCGACGGCGGTGCGTTGATCGATTCGCCTGGCTTCCAGGAATTCGGTCTGCATCATCTGACCGAGGGCCGGCTCGAGCGCGCGTTTCCCGAGTTCCGGCCGTTGCTGCCGAACTGCCGCTTCTATAACTGCCATCATTTGCAGGAGCCGGGCTGCGCGATTCTCGAAGCGGTTGCCGATGGTCGCATCCGGCGCGAACGGCATGCCCTGTATGCGCAACTGGTGCACGAAGCCAGCCAGATCGTGCGCTAACGCGCGTCGCTTTCAACCCATGGACTCACGATGAAATTGATGCGCGCGCCGAATCTGATCATCGGACAGCATTGGGTCAATGTGCTGGAGACGGCAGGCATCGCTTGCGAGTTGCATAACCGTTATCTGAACGGCGCGCTCGGCGATATTCCGGCGGATCAGTGCGCGCCGGAGCTATGGCTCGTCGATGAACGCGACGAAGTGATGGCGCGGCGCCTGATCGATGCGGCTTCGCATGGACCGGCGGCAGGCTCGCCTTCGTGGCAATGTCGCCAGTGCGGGGAGACGCTCGAGGCGCAGTTCACGGTGTGCTGGCAGTGTGGGACGGCGCGGGATCCGCGGGATGGGTGAAGCGGTTGAGGTGCAGGTGAACGGTGAAGCGAGCGGGCGCGGGCGACAAACGGTGCGGCGGTTCGAGTGCGGCTGATAGGCAGTGAAGTGGCTCGGACTCAGATGCTAAGCGGCGAAGCCGCCGCGGCGTGGGCAATAAAAAAGCCGGGTTCAATGCCCGGCTTTTCTCTGCGTTGCGTTAGTCGCGCGCTGACTTAAGCGAACTGCATCAGGCGAGCCAGACGGCAATCGTCAGCATCAACAGCAGAATCATCCACAGCACCACCGCGCGCCACACGAGACCCACCGCCGACTGCAGCGTGCGCGGTGTGCAGTCGTCGCCGACCTGCATCGGGCCACCGTCGCCCGTGGCGAGCGCGTCGAGGCTCGACGGCTCGGCGAGCGGCCCACTCAGACGCGCACCCAGCGCCCCACTGCCCGCGGCCAGCAACACGCCGTCGTTCGCGTCCGGCCACTGACGAGCGTGGTTGCGCCACGCATAAATCGCGTCTTCGAAATTACCGACGATCGCAAAGCCCAGCGACGTAAGCCGCGCCGGCACCCAGTCGATCACGAAGAAGGCACGCTGCGCGAAGCTCGAAAACGCCGCGGTGCGATCGTCCACCGGCCGAGCCCACGCGCGCGCCAGATACTCGGCAATCCGATACAGCACCGCGCCAGCCGGTCCGACCGGAATCAGGAACCAGAAAAACACGCCGAACACATGCCGATGCGAGGCGACCACCGCGTGAATCAGCGTATGACGCACGATCTCGCTGACGGGCATGTCGACGGTGTCGAGCCCAGTCCATTCATTCAGGATTTCACGCGCGCGCGGCACATCGTCGTTGTTCAACGCGAGGTGGATGTCGGTGAAGTAATGGCTGAACTGCCGGAAGCCGAGCGTGAAGTACAGCACCGCGACGTTCCACAGGAAAGCCAGCGCAAAGTGAATGTGATAAAGGACGTAGTAGATGAGCGCGACGGCCAGCGTCCAAGGCACCACCACCACGAGCCACGCGAGCAGGCCATGCTTGGGTTTGCCGGCATCGAATCCGTGCGCCGCCGACTCCGCATGGTATTGAAGCAGCGCGGACACCGGATTATTCGGCGATAGCGCGCGTACCTGTTCAATGATCAGAGCCAGCAATACGGAGAAAAAAGTCATGCGGTGCGCCGTGCTTTTCGAGTTTTTACGATTGTTTTATAACGATAGCACAGGGTCGGATGCGACTGAGCGCAGACGTTGACAAACACCCAACAAGTGCACAGACCGACGCGACTCACGCTGCGAGAAAGCGATAGAAGTTGCGCAGCATCGCCGCCGTCGCGCCCCAGATGAAATAATGGCCGCCCACCTGGCTCTCGCGGTCTTCAGCTTCAGCCGACGCGGCCCGCGGATAGGGCATGGCGAAGAAGCGGCGCTCGCCGCCTTCGTAACGAAACACGCGCTCCTCGTGATGCGCGGGATCCATCAGAAAAGCAAGCGGCACTTCGAAGACTTCGGCGACTTCAAGTGCATCCACTTTCAACGTGAATGGCGGATGCACGAGACCGATCACGGGCGTCACGCGAAACCCGGTGCCCGTCAGATAGTCGGGCAACGCACCGAGAATTTCAACGCGCGACGGATCGAGACCGACTTCTTCCTGCGCCTCGCGCAATGCCGTGGCGGTCGCATCTGCGTCGAATGGTTCGTGACGGCCGCCGGGAAAGCTCACCTGGCCGGCGTGATCGTTCAGATGGTCGGCACGTTGGGTCAGCAGCACGGTGAGGCCGTTGTCGCGTACGACCAGCGGCACCAGCACGGCAGCAACGCGCGGATCGACGTGCGCATCGCGCCACGGTGCTTCGATAATCGGCTCAGGCGTCCAACTCAAACGCTGCTCGAAACGCGCACGCAGACCATCCGGCGTCAGGCGCGCGGCAACCACCGGTGGCAGATCGGCGCCCGTCGCTTCGACAGGCAGAGTTTCAGGCTCAAAGGCGGGGCGGATCAACGGGTCTCTCGTAATGAGCGGATAGGGGACATTCCGCTATTTTGACCTGGCAAACAAAAAAGCACCCGCGAGGGGTGCTTTTTCTTACAGCTTTTACGCTTCCGGAGCAGCGCGGTCTTTCTTTGCGACCAGCTTTTCCTTGATCCGAGCCGACTTGCCCGAACGGTCGCGCAGGTAGTACAGCTTCGCACGACGCACATCGCCACGACGCTTCACGACGATGCTTGCCAGCAGCGGCGAGTACGTCTGGAACGTACGCTCGACGCCTTCGCCCGACGAAATCTTGCGGACGATGAACGACGAATTCAGGCCACGGTTACGCTTGGCGATCACGACGCCTTCGTAAGCCTGAACACGCTTACGCGTACCTTCAACCACGTTCACGCTGACGATCACCGTATCGCCGGGGGCGAATTCGGGGATGGTCTTCTCGCCGAGGGCGCGGCCGATTTCTTCCTGCTCGAGTATTGCAATCAGATTCATCACTGACTCCTAAGTCCATCTTGTCGGCGTTCGTACCTGCCTCGCGTAGGGTTTGCCTAGTGCGCGCGGCTACGGCCCCGATAGAGGATGGGTTCACATCTGGCGCCGTACACGCATGTGCGGCGCCGCCTATGTCCGCTCGAAAGACCGAGGCTTTACGCCTTCGACGCTTCCTTTGCGAGACTCGTAAGCCATGCCTCGTCGGCACGGCTCAACATCTTATTCTTTCTGGCCTTCACGATCAGATCGGGCCGCTTGTTCAAGGTATTGCGCAAGGCCTCACGCCGACGCCACGCTTCGATTTCCGCATGATGGCCGCCGAGCAGCACATCAGGCACACGCACGCCGTTGTATTCCTCCGGACGCGTGTAATGCGGACAATCCAACAGTACGTCGACGAAACTGTCCTGCACCGCCGATTGCGAGTCATTCAGCACGCCGGGCAACTGACGCACCACGGCATCCATCAACGCCATCGCCGGCAATTCGCCGCCGGACAGCACGAAGTCGCCGAGGCTGACTTCTTCGTCGACGACACGGTCGAGCAAACGCTGATCGATCGCTTCATAGCGCCCGCACAACAGAATCAGACCAGGTTCGGCCGCGAACTGCATAACGCGATCGTGATTCAGCGTGGCGCCTTGCGGCGACATCATCACGACGCGCGACGCGCCGATGCCCTGCTCCGCCTGCGCCGCTTTCGCCGCGCCGATCGCGTCTTCCAGAGGCTTGGCCAGCATGACCATGCCGGGGCCGCCGCCGTAGGGACGATCGTCGATTGTGCGGTAGTTGTCCGTGGTGAAATCGCGTGGATTCCACGTACGCAACCCGTAGCGCTCCTGCTTTGCCGCACGGCTGGTGATACCCCAGTCGGTCAGCGCACGAAACATGTCAGGAAAGAGCGTCACGACATCGAACTGCATCGCTCTCTCCAGTCAGCGAGTTATTTAGTAATCGGCTTCCCAGTCGACGATGATCTGCTTCGCCGCCTGATCCACCGTTTTGACAAAGACGCCGACGAACGGGATCAAGCGCTCCCCGGTCACCGGCTTACCGTTTTTGTCGGTATCCAGGTATTCGATGCGCAACACCGAGTGCGCACCGTTGTCGATCATGTCTGCAACCTTGCCGAGGTTGACCCCGGCAACGTTCACCACATCCAGGCCGAGCAGGTCGACCCAGTAGAATTCATCGGCTTCGAGTGCCGGAAATTCGCTGCGGCTGATATAAATGCGTGTGCCACGCAGCGCCAGTGCCACATCGCGGTCAGTTACGCCGCCCAGATGGGCAACGACACTGTCGCTATGCGTTTTTGCCTGCAATGACGGCGCCGACTTGCGCTCGTGGCCTTTCAGCAACCACCAGCGCTTCGCGCTTAGCAACGCGTCTCCGCCGTGCCCGGCATCCGCGTGCGCGGCTACCTTGACCCAGCCTTTGAGGCCGTAAGCGTCGACGATCGCGCCGACCTCGACCGCATCGGCCGGCCAGCTTTCCGCCGTTTCCGCGCGCATTCCTGCTGCGTTGGAACCGGCGCTTGCAACTTCAGCTTTCGCGTTGCCTTCGGCCCGCTCGACCGGCTTGCGGACGAATGCACCGAACGGCGCCTGACCAGACGTCTTCGCGCGCGGGGCGGCTGCTTTTGCCTTTACGCGATCAGAACCACCGGAATCACGCCCAGACATAAGAGAACCTCGCTGCCAACTTCGACGTCTGCTTCAGCAAAACTCGCGCATCGGACTGCTCACGCAAGCTGCGCGAGCCGCCGGCCGAACCGACGACGATACGCATGCTAGCTACCATTAAGCAGCCGGCTGCGCCTTTTGCGCTTCTTTCACGAGACGCTCGACGGTCGGCGACAGTTGTGCGCCAACGCCTTGCCAGTACGTCAGGCGGTCTTGAGCGATACGCAGCGACTCACCCTTCGTAGCGACCGGGTTGTAGAAGCCAACGCGTTCGATGAAGCGGCCGTCACGACGGTTACGCGAATCGGTTGCGACGATGTTGTAGAACGGGCGCTTCTTGGAGCCGCCACGAGCCAAGCGGATGATGACCATACTAGAATCCTTGAAAACCGGGGTTCGGAACGACTGAAACACGCGATTATAGCGGGAAACCGACGCCATAACAAACACTTACCGGGATAAACTGAGTGACCGGGTTGCGCCGGCCATACAGGCGGGGGGCCCAGACCACGCCGAAACGCCCGAATTACCTGACGGAGCGCCCGTGAAACTTCTGCCGACGCCTGCGTTTTTTTTCGTTTCATTCGCCGGCTTTGCGCTGCTTGCCAGCTTTTCGAGCACCATCCGCGTTCAGGCCCTGCGCGCTGGCGCAACGTTGTTGCTCGCCGCCACTGCCCTGCCGGCGCTGGCCGCGCTGCCGGTCGAGCGCATCACACTGCCTCCGGGCTTCCATATCGCGATCCTGTCGGACGCGGTACCCAGCGCGCGAGCCATGGCGCTCTCGCCGAAAGGCATTCTTTATGTAGGCAGCCTCGACGGCCACGTCTACGCGCTGGAATTGCAGAATGGGCGCGTGACGGCTCGCCACGTGATCGCCTCCGGATTGGAGACACCGGCGGGCGTGGCGTGGCGGGATGGCGCGCTGTATGTGTCCGCAGTGTCGAAAATTCTACGCTTCGACGCGATCGACACCCATCTGAACGATCCGCCCAAGCCGGCCGTCGTCACCGACACACTGCCGACGGAGACTCATCATGGCTGGAAATTCATCGCTTTCGGGCCGGATGGCAAGCTGTACGTGCCACAGGGCGCGCCCTGCAACGTCTGCCTGAAAGACCGCGACCGCTTTGGCCTGATCGGCCGCATGGACCCGGACGGCAGCCATTATGAAGTCGTGGCGCGCGGCATTCGCAACTCGGTCGGCTTCGCGTGGCACCCGGTGACGCATGAGCTGTGGTTCACCGACAACGGCCGCGACCTGATGGGCGACGACGTGCCGGACGACAAGCTCAACCGCGCGCCGCGCGTCGGCATGGACTTCGGCTTTCCGTACTGCCATGGCGGCGACACGCCCGACCCCGAGTTCGGCAGAGACCATCCGTGCAGCGCCTTCACGCCGCCGGTTGTCAAACTCGGTGCGCACGTTGCCTCGCTCGGCATGCGCTTTTACAACGGCTCGATGTTTCCGGCCGCCTATCGAGACAATATTTTTATCGCCGAACACGGTTCGTGGAATCGCAGCAAAAAGGTCGGTTACCGCGTCGTGCGGGTGATCACCAATCCTGACGGCAGCAACGCGCGTCAGGAAGTCTTTGCCGAAGGCTGGCTCCAACCGGGCGAAGCGGTATGGGGCCGCCCAGCCGACGTGCAACCGATGCCTGATGGTTCGCTCCTGATCAGCGACGACTATGCCGGCGCGGTCTACCGCGTGACTTACTCAGCGCCGTAGCCGTAGCCGTACCCTTAGCCGTAGCCGCGGGGGGCGCGTGACCAGCGCCGTCCGGCATTGCCCACGTTCCCGAAGCGGCGCTACGCTGCATGACTCGCGCCGCCAGCAATCCGCCTGCGCGACCACCGCGCTCGCCCATCACGTGACCGCCTCTACACAGCGTGGCGTAGAATGCGCGTCGGTCCGTGCCCACCGGCGCCCCGCTCCTTTCGACCGCTTGTCACTCTGTTCTCGCCTACATGTCCACTCTTGCTTCGACTTCCTCGCATTTCAGATCCAAGACAATTACCGCCGCGCTGGCATTCTTCTTCGGCAGCCTCGGCGCCCACCGGTTCTATCTGTATGGCATGCGCGACATCTACGGCTGGGCTCATCTGCTCGGCACGCTGATCGGGATTCCGGGTGCCATGCTGGTGGTGGCAAGCGAGCGCGCCTCGATGCTCGGTTGGGTGCTGGCGTTTTTCGGTGCCGTTTCGCTGCTCTCCGCCTTTCTGGCTGCGATCGTCTATGGCCTGCGTCCGGATGACAAATGGGATGCGCAGTTCAACGCGCAAAGCCAGCGCAAAAGCCGCTCTGGCTGGACCGTCATTTTCATCGTGATCTTTTCACTGCTGATCGGTGCGTTCCTGCTGATGACGGGCCTCGCGATCTCGTTCCAGACTTACTTCGAAGGTCAGGTCCAAGCCGCCAAAGCGCTGTCGCAATGACCTTCCGCGCGCCGCGCTAAAAAAGCCTCAACTGTGGATTGTCGCGCAGCGACGGTTCAGCCCGCACCGACTCGACCCGGCGAAAGTGCGACATATCCAGAATGCCGCGATCGCGCCGATTTAACCCGAGCCGGCGCACGGCCTTCTGGAACCGCTGCTTCAGCAGGTCCGCCCACAATCCTTCTCCCTTCATTCGAGTCGAGAAGTTCGAGTCGTAGTCCTTCCCGCCCCGCATATCGCGCACGCGACTCATCACCCGGTCAGCCCGATCGGGAAAATGCGCCGCGAGCCAATCCTTGAAAAGCGGCGCCACTTCCCACGGCAAGCGCAGCACGATGTAGCTCGCATTGCATGCGCCGGCCTCCGCACAGGCTTCCAGCACGCGCTCCATGTCCGGTTCGGTGACGAACGGAATCACCGGCGCGATGCTCACGCCAACGGGAATGCCCGCCTCGCTCAACGTACGGATCGTGCGCAATCGACGCGACGGCGTAGCCGCACGCGGCTCAAGCGTGCGCGCGATATCTGCATCCAGCGTGGTGATCGTGATGGCCGCCATGAACTGCCCGCGTGCGGCCATAGGCGCGAGCAGATCGAGATCGCGCTCGATCAGCGACGATTTGGTGATCGCCGCGAATGGATGGCCCCGCTCGCTGAGCACTTCAATCACCCGCCGCGTAAGCCGCAAATCGCGCTCGGCGGGCTGCCAGGCGTCGGTATTGACACCCAGGGCAATCGGCTCGGGCACATAGGACTTCTTCGACAACTCTCGCTCGAGCAATTCCGGCGCATTGATCTTCGCGTAGATGCGGCTCTCGAAGTCGAGACCGGGCGACAGCCCCAGATAGCTATGTGTAGGCCGCGCAAAGCAGTAGATACAGCCATGTTCGCAGCCCCGATATGGGTTCAGCGACACGCTGAACGGAATATCCGGCGACGCATTGCGCGTGAGAATGGTCTTGGCCCGCTCTTCGAAAACCTGCGTGCGTAAGACCTTGGGCTCGCCATCTTCCTCCGGCGACGAAAGCCAGCCGTCGTCCACCACTTCGCGCTGGTCGACTTCGTAACGGCCTTGCAGGTTCGTCACCGCCCCGCGCCCCTTGCGAGGCGCAGGCGGAGCGATCGGAAATTCGTTAGCGGAGTGGATGTCGGAATCGGTCACGGCTGGAGCACGTAAAAACAAAACGGCGCAAAACACCTGTATAAATATACAGTGTTTACGCCGTTTGTCGAGTCCAGCTACGCACCTTCCCCGCGAACTAATCGCCAACCGCAATCGTCAGCGTTTCCTTGATCTCTTCCATCACCACGTAGCTCTTGGACTGCACCGCGCCGGGCAGTTGCAGCAGGATGTCCCCCAGCAGTTTGCGGTAGTCAGCCATTTCGCCGATACGCGCCTTGATCAGATAGTCGAAATCGCCCGACACGAGGTGGCACTCCAGCACCTCTGGGATCTTCTGCACCTCGCGGCGGAACTGGTCGAACATGTTGCCGCTCTTGTGATCGAGCGTGATCTCGACGAACACCAGCAGCGCGGCGCCCAACTCAGCCGGGTTCACACGTGCGTGATAGCCGGTGATCACGCCGTCGCGCTCCATCCGCTTGACGCGCTCGATGCAAGGCGTAACCGACAGCCCGACCTGTTCGGCGAGGTCTTTCATCGCCATCCGGCCGTCCTGTTGCAGGAGCCGCAGGATCTTGTGGTCGAGTTTGTCGAGGGCCCGGACCGGTTGGCGCTGTGTACGCATAGTGTTTTTGCTGAAAATCTTGAAAATACAATAACAAAACCTACCTGACTGTTAATAGTATAGCGGTTAACACTGGGCGATCCGCGTTACACCTCGTTAATCGAACGAATTCCAACGAATCGACGAGCGAGCCGCCCTCAGATCTCTTATTGAATATCCTGGAGCAGCTATGCGAGTCGTCGTTTTGGGCAGTGGCGTTGTCGGAGTGACGAGTGCTTATTACCTGGCACGCGCCGGTCACGAAGTCACGGTGATCGATCGCGAGGCCGGTCCGGCGCTCGAAACCAGCTTTGCCAATGCCGGCCAGATCTCGCCGGGCTACGCGTCGCCGTGGGCGGCGCCGGGCGTGCCGCTGAAGGCCGTCAAGTGGATGTTCCAGAAGCATGCGCCGCTGGCAATCCGCCTCGACGGCACGCAATTCCAGTTGCAATGGATGTGGCAGATGCTGCAGAACTGCACGTCGTCGCGTTATGCGGTGAACAAGGGCCGCATGGTCCGCCTCGCCGAATACAGCCGCGATTGTTTGCAAGCGCTGCGCGCCGAAACCGGCATCCAGTACGAAGGCCGCACCGGCGGCACGCTGCAGGTATTCCGCACGCAACAGCAGTTCGACGGCGCCGCGAAAGATATCGCCGTGCTGCAGGAAGCCAACGTGCCGTATGAACTGCTGTCTCCGGCCGAGCTCGCGCAAGCCGAACCGGCGCTCGCCGCGGTCTCGCACAAGCTGACGGGCGGTCTGCGCCTGCCGGGCGACGAAACCGGCGACTGCCAGATGTTCACCACGCGCCTTGCCGCGCTGGCCGAGCAACTGGGCGTCAAATTCCGCTACAACACGCCGATCGACGCACTCGCCATGGCGGGCGACCGCATCGCCGGCGTGCAATGCGGCGATGAACTGGTGCGCGCCGACTCGTTCGTCGTGGCGCTTGGCTCGTACTCGACGAAATTCCTGTCCGGCCTCGTGAAGATTCCGGTCTACCCGCTCAAGGGTTATTCGATCACCGCACCGATCGTCAACGAAGCGTCCGCGCCGATTTCGACCGTGCTCGACGAAACCTACAAGATCGCGATCACGCGCTTCGACGACCGGATTCGCGTCGGCGGCATGGCGGAGATCGTCGGCTTCGACAAATCGTTGCGCCAGGCGCGCCGCGAAACGCTGGAACTGTGCGTGAACGATCTGTTCCCGGGCGGCGGCGATACGTCGAAGGCCACTTTCTGGACCGGCCTGCGTCCGATGACGCCGGACGGCACGCCGATCGTCGGCCGCACTCCCGTGCCGAACCTGTTCCTGAATACGGGTCACGGCACGCTGGGCTGGACGATGTCGTGCGGCTCGGGCCAATTGCTGGCCGACGTGATGTCGGGCAAGCAGCCGGCGATTCAGTCGAACGATCTGTCGGTGCATCGCTATCTCGGCGAGACCGGCGAAGCGCATCGTCCGGCTTATGCATAACGTTTTGGCTTAACGCTTCGCGAGCGGTTGCGCCGGTCTGTTACAGCGGTCCGGCCTGACAAAAACGAACGGCGCCTCATAAGGCGCCGTTCGTTTTTTATGCACGAGCTTTCGCTACATGGCTCGAGCCAAGTGAAGCATCAGAACTGATCTTCCGACAAAGCCAGCACACCCTCACCGCCCTTCGCGCTGACGATCGACGCTTCCAGCGCCGACGCCAGCGGCAGCACGTGCTCGGCATAGAACTGAGCCGTCGCGATCTTGGCGCCGTAGAACGACGGATCTTCGGCGCGCTTTTCAGCCGCCACAAGCAACGCACGCGCCATCTGCCAGCCGCCCAACACGATGCCCGCCAGCTTCAGATACGGCACGCTGCCGGCGAACACCGCGTTCGGATCGGACCTCGTGTTAGCGACAACGAAATCAACAGCAGCGCTCAGCGACTGATGGCCTTGCGCCAGATACTTCTTCATCGAATCGAACGCCGCGCCTTGCTGCGCGCCCAGAGCTTCGATCGTTTCAGCCACGCCGGCCAGCAGCGACTTCGCGACCTTGCCGCCGTCGCGCACGGTCTTGCGGCCGATCAGGTCATTCGCCTGGATCGCGGTCGTGCCCTCGTAGATCGGCAGAATGCGCGCGTCGCGATAGTACTGCGCGGCGCCGGTTTCTTCGATGAAGCCCATGCCGCCGTGCACCTGCACGCCAAGGCTCGTCACGTCGATCGACAGCTCCGTGCTCCAGCCCTTCACGATCGGCACGAGGTATTCGTAGATCGCCTGGTGTTCGGCGCGTTTGGCTTCGTCGGGATGACGATGCGCGATGTCGCAGTGAGCCGCGGCGACATACGCCAACGCGCGTGATGCTTCCGTGAGGCCGCGCATCGTCGACAGCATGCGGCGCACGTCCGGGTGCTGAATGATCGCCACGGACTGCTTCGCGGAACCATCCACCGGCCGGCTTTGCACGCGATCC
>NZ_JABBGJ010000109.1 GCF_012927345.1 Paraburkholderia polaris | reverse complement strand
ATGCCGCGTTCATTTGATGTCTGGGCAACGCGAAGTGCTGCCGGATTGGGCCGAAGCATGAGAGGAATGCCTGCGTGCGACGCGCATCGCGAAAGCCGCACATCTGGCGTTCGCGCCTGCGGGTCGGCTGGTGGCTGTTCTCGGCACGGTTGTTCACACGTGCAGCCGCCTTGACGAAAGCGTGCTTCACATGAGCGAGCGCAGGAATCTCAGCCTTCGCCGCAGGATAGCTGCGCAACTGGTCGGTCACGATCTTGCGCGGCACCGGGTTTGAACGCAGCACCTTCAGGAAGAAGCGCTTTGCCGCGGCCTTATCGCGTCGCTTTTGCACCAGCACGTCGAGCTCAGCTCCATGCTCGTCGACCGCTCGCCACAACAGATACGGCTTACCGCGCAGCGTGACGAACATCTCGTCCAGATGCCATATGCTGCCCGGCCTGGGCCGCGCCGCTTTGGCGCACCGGGCGAATTCAGCGCCGAATTTGTCGCACCAGCAACGGATCGTTTCGTACGTGACCACGACGCCGCGCTCGAGCAACAACTCCTCGACGTCGCGCAAGCTCAGGCTGAACCGGAAGGCCACCGAACCGCGCAGCTGATGACGACAGCAGGGAAGCGGTGACCGTGATAAAGCGATTTAGTTTTCTTCATCACTTCATTCTACCGCCGCCTCCACATCAACCTGACAGTGCCGAAAACGGCCATTGGGCTTGCGAAGGTTAACGTCGGTTCATAGCGTTGATGACAACAATGCAGCGAAACAAACAGCCGTGCCGTGGTGCTTATCGGGCGTCAAGCGAACGTAGTCGGGCGGAGTGCTCGGTGGCATTCGAACGGGGGGCTGCCCGGCGATCTCGTTGCTGTGCGCTACGGGCAAACAGTCCAGGCAGTGATCCTTGGCGCGGCACGACGCTCGGCGTGCGATCGCGAGTCAATAGCTTTGCGCAATACCTGCGCATAAAGGGGAAAGAATATTGCTACGCCATCAGACGGATTTCAGCAGCCTTCGCCACTCGGACAAGCTGCCTTTGGGATCGAGGGCTTCGACCAGCGGCGCGGCGCGCGCCGCAAGTTCCTGTTGCACATCGGCAATCGCGCTGGCGAGGGCGCCCGACATGCCCAGACCTTCGAGCATCAGCGCGGCTTCGCGCATTTCTTCGGAACGTCGTTGTCCGTGCTCGACAACCCGGCCGATCAGATACGCTTCATAACCCTTTTCCCAGCCCATGCCCGGAAAGCTTGCCGCGAGCGACGCAAGCACGCGGTCGTCGACGTCGAACTGTTTGGCCGCCAACATCGATTGAACGCAAAGCGCCTCCATGCCTTTGATCATGATGCTGCGGCACAACTTGATGGCTGAAGCGAGGCCGACTTCCTGCGCTACGGCCTCCGTGCGCATGCCCAGACCGTTAAGAATATCCGCCGTTTGCGAGGCCAGCCGGCCGCCCAACAGCATCGGCACTCGTACGCCTTGCGGCGGGACCGGAGCCATCACCGCGGCTTCCACGTAATCCGCGCCGTTGCGCTCGATCTGCTGGCAGTTGCGCCGCTTGACAGCGGGCGATACAGAATTGAGGTCGAGATAGGTCTGACCGCTCGTCAGATATTCGGCCGAAGCCGTGGCAACCACTTCCGCCTGGCTTGCCGTGACCACGGAGAAAACGAGTTGCGCATCGCGAAGTGACGTTGCGAGGTCGTTGGCGATCTGGGCCCCGCAGTCGCGGGCCTGCTGCACGATCGTCGACCGCGTTGCAGCATCTTGCAGCTTGATGTCGAAGACCGACACTTCATGGCCGGCGGCGGTCAATGCTCGCGCGAAGATAGGCCCGACTTCTCCGAAGCCGATGATCGCGACGCGGCCTATATGCTGATTGCTGTTCTGATCCATGCTGATTCTCTACGAGTGAAGGTTCGAGATAAAAGCGAGGGGACGTGGTCTGCGCATTCGATATTGAAGCTGTAGCAGGGCGGGAGCGCGAACCGCGACCTTAACCCCGCTATTGGGGACCCCCTCATGATGGTTCCATGCCATGACGAAGCTTGACGGAATCAGCCTGGGGCGAGGCCAGAAAGGAGATCAGTTCCTCCGCGGCTTCATGCCGCTTAGACGCTGTGCATATGGCTGCCGAGAATACGGTGATGACCTGAATCTCGGGCGGCAGAGAGCCGATGACATCAATGCCTGCCAGAGGCATTAATTCGCTCAATTGCTGGAAACCCAGCTCGACTTCCCCCTGCGCGACGAGCGTGCCTACTGGAACGCCGGGCGGCGCCTGCACGATGCGCGGCGCGATGGCTTCAGCGATGCCCCAGCGCTCGAACAAGCGGCTGAGGTGCGAACCGCTGGGACCCGTCGAATAGCCGATGCTGCGCGCGGCCAGAATGGCGTCGCGAACGGCGGCTTCAGTACCGGTCTCCGGTCGAGGCGCCCCGGCCGCCACCGCAATTGCCACGCCCGAACGGGCCAGGTCGACTCGACTGGCCGGATCGGTCCTGCCGGCCGCGGCCAGCCGGTCGATCGCGTCGGCCGCAAGCACGACGATATCGAATGGCTCGCCTTCCTGGACGCGACGGGCAGCAGCGACCCCACCGACCGATTCGATGACCACCGGTCGTCCCGATAGCCGCTCGTATTCTTCGACCAACTCGGAAAGCACGTTGCGCATGGCCATCGACGAGATACCGGTGATCCGTTCATGGATGGTTTGACCAGTGACCATGGTTGTCGCCCCTTTTCAATCGATATAGCGCAGCCCGGCTTGTTGCAGCGGTCCGCGCATGTGGTACATATCCAGGCCGAGCACGCCGGCGGCCAGCTTCGCGCGCTTCTCGCCCTCGTTGGCTTCGCGTGCGGCCGCCTTTTCGAGAACATTCTGCGCCGATGCCGCCGGCACCACGACCACACCATCGTCGTCCGCGACGACGACATCGCCGGGCATCACCAGCGCGCCGGCGCATACCACTGGAATGTTCACCGACCCGAGCGTTGCTTTGACTGTCCCTTTGGACGAGATTGCCTTGCTCCATACCGGGAAGTTCATCTCCGCCAGCACGCGCACATCGCGCACGCCTCCGTCGATAATGAGCCCTCGTGCGCCGCGTGCCTTGAAGCTTGTTGCCAGCAGGTCACCGAAAAAGCCGTCGGTGGAATCGGCCGTGACAGCCGCAACAACGACGTCGCCAGGCTGGATCTGCTCCGCCGCGACGTGCAGCATCCAGTTGTCGCCTGGCGGGAGCAGGACCGTTACGACCGTGCCGCCCGTCTGCGCACCGTTATAGATCGGCCGCATATAGGGCTTCATCAGGCCCACGCGCCCCATCGCCTCGTGGACAGTCGCGGACCCGAGCGCGCCGAGTTTGGCGGCCGTATCGCCATCCGCGCGCTGAATGTTTCGATATACGACCCCTAGTTCAACCATGATCAATCTCCTTTCGTTTTGAGCGCCGCATCGAGGCGCGGGTAGACACGCCGCGCGTTACCCTCGTAGATCTTGTACCGCTCGTCTGCGTCGATATGCGCGGTCTCAATGTAGCGCTTTGTGTCGTCGAAATAATTGCCCGTCTCCGGATCGATGCCGCGCACGGCGCCGATCATCTCGCTCGCAAACAGAATGTTGTCCACCGGAATCACGCGCGTAAGCAGATCGATGCCCGGCTGGTGGTAGACGCAGGTGTCGAAGAAGACGTTGTTGAGCAGATGGTCCTTCAGTAACGGCTTCTTGAGTTCCTGCGCGAGCCCGCGGAAGCGGCCCCAGTGATAGGGAACCGCGCCTCCGCCATGCGGGATCACAAAGCGCAAGGTCGGAAAATCGCGGAACAGGTTCGACGTGAGGCACTGCATGAAAGCGGTGGTGTCGGCATTCAGGTAGTGAGCGCCGGTCGTGTGGAAGCACGCGTTGCAGCTCGTGCTCACGTGGATCATCGCCGGGATGTCGTACTCGACCATCTTCTCGTAAATCGGATACCAGTAGCGGTCCGAGAGCGGCGGGCTGGTCCAGTGCCCGCCCGACGGATCCGGATTGAGATTGATCGCGACGTTGCCGTACTCCTCCACGCACTTGACGAGCTCGGGGATGCACGTGGCGACATCCACGCCGGGGCTTTGCGGCAACATCGCGGCCGGAATGAAATGCTCGGGGAAAATCTGGCTCACGCGGAAACACAGCTCATTGCAGATTGCCGCCCAGATGCTGGAGACCTGAAAGTCCCCGATGTGATGCGCCATGAAGCTTGCTCGCGGGCTGAAGATCGTGAGGTCGAGACCGCGTTCGCGCATCAGCCGCAGCTGATTGCTTTCGATCGACTCGCGCAACTCGTCGTCGCCGATGTGCAATTCGGACGCCTTCGGCATCTCGGACGGACCCGTGATGCCCGCAATCTGGCGGTTACGCCAGGTCTCCAGCGCCTTCGGCGCGGTTGTGTAATGGCCATGAATGTCGATGATCATCGTCGCTCCCAATAACTGATTCGATTGTCAGCGCGACATGACGAGTGCCATGCGCTGGTTCTGCATTAAGCGCTACCGGCGCGAAGGAACCGACCTCTGCGCGCGCCGCGACTTAAAATGTGTGCCGGATGCCAACGGCAAATGTGTTGCCGGTGGGGTGGGCGCTCAGCTTGTCGAAAGAGTAAATCGCGTAAATGTCCGTCCGCTTGGACAGAAGATGGTCGTAGCCGAGAGAGGCAGTGTTGCGAAGGCTGTTGGCCGCAGTGGTAGGCCCGGACCGTTGCGTACGCGCCCACTCTGCAAGCAGGAAGTCGGCAGGTGAGAAGGGGATCGACAAACCCGCCTGGTAGGTATGGCTGCCTGTAGGGGTACTGACGTCACTTGTCATCGCCCACGCCCCGTAGAGCGTCACGAC
>NZ_JABBGJ010000108.1 GCF_012927345.1 Paraburkholderia polaris | reverse complement strand
GCCTTCTGATCACGGCCAACCAGCCGTTCTCGGGCTGGAACGACGTGTTCCCCGATCCCGGCATGACCGTCGCTGCAATTGACCGGCTCGTCCATCATTCGACGATCTTCGAGATGAATGTCGAAAGCTACCGTCGTCGCACCGCCAGCGACAAACAGAACAGCCGGCGCCGACAATCATCCAGCGACAATCACAAGGAAGGAGCGACAAACATGGCCGAATAACCACCGACAATCAACCCGGTCGACCGGCCAAAATGATTGTCGGTAAACCGGCCATCCTGCTTGACGTTATCCAGATATCGCTGTGTCCCAGTCAATCTGTTCGAAGGTACCGTCATCCTTGCGCCGCAATGGCGAGGTAAGGCGGTCTGGACTGTTCTGATAGAAGTTCAGGCGTTGCGGCTTCTCGCAGGTGTAGCCCTGCGAAGCAGGATGCGCCTTGTCTCCCTTAATTCTCACCAGTTCGCGTCCGCTTTCGCCGCCAAGCTGAACTTCGAGGCCGCAGTTCAAGCTGCACAAAATGCAGGCCGTTTGGTGCCACTTCGCTTGCTCAGCCGCCTCGCTCATCGGTATCTCCTATTACGAACCATACTGCGAAAAATTATACATAACGTACGTTATGTATAAGGAAGTTATTGGAGATTGCATAAGCCGTCAAGTGCGTTTTTAGATAATTGTTTCCAATTGGCGCGGAAGCCCATGCGTGCCGGCGGTCGCAGGCTGGGTACTTGAGCTGGACTCCGCTGAGTGCCCCATCATCAAAGCAGAGTGCCCGCTGGCAACCTCCGACTCAGCCTGAGTCGGTCGCAAATCTGTACGATCGCGCGAGGCAAAGAAGCGCATGAGTGTGAATTCCTGTCATCGTCATGCCAGTAACCTTGCCTGTGTGGACGATTTGCCGCGAGTGCTCAAGCACTCCTCCGCGAGCCACTGTTCGCGGGCCGGCAAGCGGAGCAAGCCGTAACTGCGCTCTGCTGAGAAAAAGTTATAGCCCCAAAAAAATGTCAATAGGCAGAAGTTTTCGGTGACCGAATACTCGAGTCAGCTCAAGCCCAAGCGGGGTGCGCCTCACGGTCGGACCGAGTGCTTACCTCAAGGCAACTGCTATCGTCTGGAATTCCATGAGCGACCTCACCCTGCCATCCGTCAACGCTGCTGATTCCGCTGCGAGTCCTATTGGTCAGGCCAAGCGGCAATGGCGCACGCTCGTCGCCTGTTCGATCGGCAACGCACTCGAAATGTACGGCTCCGCCGTCTACATGTTCTTTGCGACGTCGATTGGCCGGCTGTTTTTTCCCGCAGATAATCTCGACGAGACGCTCGGTTACCGGGTTGCCGATCCGACTCGGCTGTCGACGCTAGTCTCCGGACACGGCAGCAAGTTCGTCCGCGGCGTGCTATCGATTGTGGCGCACACGGTCGGCATGGTACTCGTTGTGTTCTTCATGCCGACATATCTCGTGCGCGTGCGGCATCTGCCGACCTCCCTGTCGCTAGTGACCGGCTTCGTATCCGACACAACGATGTCTGTGATGCGTCTCGTGTCCGGCCGGTTGGTTCGTCGCATCGTGTCGTGCAAACCGATTGCGCTCACAAACATGGCGCATCTCTACCGTGCTCATATATACCGCCTTTTGGCTAATGAAAGCGCATCCGGATTTTCCGCTCGCGCTTGCGATAACGGCCATCCTTACCGCAGCCAGCAGCTTGTGTGGCGTACCGTTGCTCCTGTTGCTGATGGAAATGTCTCCCGCTGGCGTGTACGCCAGCGGGCTGTCCGTGATTTAAAGCATCGACGTCGCGCTGTCCGGCGGCTCCGCGCAGCTCATCGGCTCCTGGTTGCTCTCCAAGACGGGCAATCCGCTGTCGCTTGCGATCTACATGCTCGCATGCTAAGTCGTCACCGTCTGCGCGATGGGCCGCTGCACGAACGCGGTAAGCGTGCTGTGTGCAAGCTCGATGGCGACATTCCCTGAGTCACACCGTCGCTATCTTTTCAACGAACTGACGTGAATCGCGATGGCGTCGTCGCAATAGACGAGGGCGGACAGCGCCGAACCCAGAGTCACGACTCGACCCGCGCAAGCGAAGATGTGGAATGAACAAGTGGGCTGCGCTGGGCGACGGCGGCCCTGTCGGTGCATCGCGGACGTCTCTCATATGCCGGCGAACACGCCACTGTATCGCTGCGCCGGCGTGATGCACGATGGCCCGCGCTTCAGCTTCGCGTTGAGCGGCAACCATCAACTCTGATACGCGAACGCATCGCGTATCCATTTTGTCATCTTGAATAACGGGAAAAATCGTGTCAATCGAACTGGTACAAGACTTCATCGAAAGCAGCAAGGACAAATACATCCGGCTATCCGACGAAATCTGGCAATACGCGGAACTCGGCTATACCGAGCAGAAATCCGCCGCTGCACATATCGCGTTTCTGAAATCAGCCGGCTTTACCGTCCGTGAGGGTGTCGCCGGAATTCCGACGGCGTTCGTCGCGGAAGCGGGCTCGGGTGGCCCGGTGATTGCCATTCTCGGCGAGTTCGATGCATTGTCGGGGCTGAGCCAAGAGAGTCTCGCGCTCAGATCCTGCCCGTCAAGCGAGATCGACAATGGCAACGGGCACGGCTGCGGGCACCATTTGCTCGGTACGAGCGCGCACTTGGCGGCAGTCGCGGTCAAAAACGCGCTTGAGCGTAGTGGTGTCGAGGGCAGGGTGCGGTTCTATGGCTGCCCGGCCGAAGAAGGCGGCTGGGGCAAGACCTACATGGCGCGCGCGGGCCTGTTCGACGACGTGTCCGCTGCGATCACCTGGCACCCCGGCGTCACGAACGGCATAGTGAACATGGAGAGTTTGGCGGTCAAGCAGGCATATTTCCGGTTCAAGGGTGTCGCGGCGCACGCGGGCGTGTCGCCACATCTCGGCCGCAGCGCGCTCGACGCACTCGAACTCATGAACATTGGTACGAACTTCCTGCGCGAACACATGATCCCGGATGCGCGCGTGCACTACGCGATCACCGATGCTGGCGGCGTCGCGCCGAACGTCGTGCAGCCGAACGCTGCGGCGCTATACATGATCCGCGCACCGCGCAATCGCGACGCGCATGAACTGTACGAGCGGGTCTGCAATATCGCGCGGGGGGCGGCGCTGATGACTGATTGCGAACTGAAGATCGAGGTGCATTCGGCTTGCTCGAACCTGCTGCGCAACAACACGCTGAATGAACTGATGCATGCAAAGATGAAGCAATTCGGCGCACCGAGCTATGACAGCGCAGAACTGCAGTTCGCGGAGTCGATGCATCGCACGACGAGTGCTGCCGAGATCGAAATGGCGGGACGGGTACTGCAGGCGGCGTGGCGCCAACCGAAGGCGCTGTTCGACGGTATCGATGCGCTCGACGTGCACCGCCCATGGCATATGCACGGCTCGACGGACGTCGGCGACGTCAGTTGGGTCACACCGACAGCGCAGTGCATGACCGCGTGCTTCGCCTTCGGCACGTCGCCGCATTCGTGGCAGTGGGTTTCGCAGGGCAAGAGCGCCATCGCGCACAAGGGCATGGTTCTCGCTGCGAAGACGATGGCAGCCACCGCGCTTGAGCTGTATACGAATCCATTGCTGCTCGCAGCAGCGCGCACGGAATTGGCCGAGCAGCTCGCGACAGAGCCGTATGTGTGTCCGATTCCGGAGGGTGTGCAGCCGCCGGTGCCCAAGGCCGTGGGTTAACTCGTGTGCTGGCGTCCTAGCACATTCTTGTTCGAATGGCGTCAATATCACAGGAGAGGAAGGAAGGAAGGAGGAGGAGGGAGGAGAGGAGGGAGGAGAGGAGGAGGCGCCGCAGGCCGACCGCGTCAGGAGCTGGAGGCCGAACTCGACCTCCAACGTGCTGATGGAAATGGTATGGCCGTCTGCGTCAGGTACAGACGGCTCGCGGCCTCATGAAGGCGTTTCCACTTAGAGTTTTCTCGACTTTACAGTTCGGATCAGGTGCTGAAATGTACGGTGGTCGCGAAGAGGAAGGTTGGAAGCGTCTCGGAAGACGCGCAGGCCGCGCGGGGATTTTCGGGGCAACTGACCCACGCGACCACGTCCTCGTCATCGCCGCACGCGCTGCGCGCCGCGCTAATTGAACTCAGGGCTCCCGCAGACAAGCTGAAAGTTGAAAGCGATCACGAGGCCCGCTGAGGTTTTTATGGACGGCCTGCTCAGCGGTACGGCCGATAACGGGATTAGCCAGTACGGCGATCCGAAGAATGAGACCGTCGAGCGGACGCGACTCCATGGGTCCGACGCAGGCCGGGCGGAAACCTTGCTGACCGCCAGTCAACTTCCGGTCGACGCGACAATCAAGGCAAACGGCACCAAATATGACGGTACGCGGCGTCTGATGCTTTCGCCAGTATGCCTATGGATGCCGGGAAAGTTGAGCAACATTTCCGTGCGCTGATACGATGCGTGGATCGCGAGCTGCACGCTTGAAGTGAAATTTCAGCGCGATGACTGAACATGTGAGCGACGCGTTACGACGGGCTCTTTTCCCAGCCGGTGCTTCGAAGCATTTTTTCGCATCCCAGTCTGTCTGCCGACGGGGGCGTCCGGCGTCGCGCAGGGTGGTTTTGATTGCTACATCTTCGATATCACGGGCGACACGCGCGGGGAACAAATGTGCGGCAAGCAGCCTGAGGTGCGGGACCTCGTGTAGGGCCGCTAAACGGAAAACCCGGCCGAAACTGGGCGAGCCCAATCGCCCGATCGGTGACACTTTTGCGCCGCTCTACTGCAGAGCTATGTAAGTCTCCAAAGGGAAATGGCTTTAGAACCGGTGTTCCTGTCGGCGCCCTTTTGTTATGGAAGGTCTGAACAACCCGTTTCTGCTTTGGATTTCCAGCTCGCACAATGGAGCGAAGATCACATCGTCACCTGCGACTGCGGTGGAGCGCTACCGGTCGCATCCTGGCGGTCCGAGCCTCGCCTTTACCGCACGCCTTCGGCCTTCGTTGCGCTTCACAGCATCTTGCGCGCCATCCACAGATTAGCCAGCGCGAACTGCGTTTCGATCTGAGCCGTGTTCTTCGCCAATCCTCGATACCGCGCCTTCAGATAGCCAAACTGACACTTCAGCACCCGAAACGGATGTTCCACCTTCGC
>NZ_JABBGJ010000107.1 GCF_012927345.1 Paraburkholderia polaris | reverse complement strand
CGGGCTCGGCTCGAACCTCGGTCTGGGGCTCGGCCTGCTGCTGGTCGCGCTGGTGATCGGCGGCGCGATCGGCGCGTTCGTCGCGGCGCGCGTCGAGATGACCAAGATGCCGGAACTGGTCGCCGCGATGCACTCGCTGATCGGTCTCGCGGCCGTGTGTATTGCGTATGCGGTTGTGTCGGAGCCGTCCGCGTTCGGCCTCGTCGACCCTGACAACACAGCACCGGGCTTCCTGCCGTACGGCAATCGCGTCGAACTGTTCATCGGCACGTTCGTCGGCGCGATTACGTTCTCCGGTTCGGTGATCGCGTTCGGCAAGCTGTCGGGCAAGTACAAGTTCCGGCTCTTCCAGGGCGCACCGGTCGTCTATGCAGGGCAGCATCTGATCAACCTGCTGCTCGCGCTCGCGATGCTCGGCTTCGGTGTGATCTTCTTCCTCACGCAGTCGTGGCTGCCGTTCATCATCATGACGCTGATCGCCTTCGTGCTGGGCGTGCTGATCATCATTCCGATCGGCGGCGCGGATATGCCGGTGGTCGTGTCGATGCTCAACTCGTACTCGGGCTGGGCGGCGGCGGGCATCGGCTTCTCGCTGAACAATCCGATGCTGATCATCGCGGGTTCGCTGGTCGGCTCGTCCGGTGCGATCCTGTCGTACATCATGTGCCGCGCGATGAACCGCTCGTTCTTTAATGTGATTCTCGGCGGCTTCGGTAATGAGGCAGGTGCGGCTGTAGCGGGTGGGTCGGCGGAGCAACGCCCGGTGAAATCCGGTTCGGCGGATGATGCGTCGTTCATGCTCGGCAATGCGGAAACCGTGGTGATCGTGCCGGGTTATGGTCTGGCGGTCGCACGCGCGCAGCATGCGTTGAAGGAACTGACCGACAAGCTGGTCGAGAAGGGTATCGAGGTGAAGTACGCAATTCACCCGGTAGCGGGGCGGATGCCGGGACACATGAACGTGCTGCTCGCCGAAGCCGAAGTGCCCTACGACATGGTCTACGAGATGGACGACATCAACGGCGAGTTCGGTCAGGTCGACGTGGTGCTGGTGCTCGGCGCGAACGACGTGGTGAACCCGGCGGCGAAGAACGATCCGAAGTCGCCGATCGCGGGCATGCCGATCATTGAGGCGTACAAGGCGCGTACCGTCATCGTGAACAAGCGGTCGATGGCGGCAGGATACGCAGGCCTCGACAACGACCTGTTCTACATGGACAAGACGATGATGGTGTTCGGCGACGCCAAGAAAGTAATCGAGGATATGGTGAAGGCGGTCGAGTAGATCTGCGGCGGACCGGCAGGCTATAAGCAAACCTTATTCGGCCAGACTTAACTCGTCTTTGCGCGGAGTTCGGCGCCGGTTTAACGTAAGACTTGGACCATGCGTGACGCAACCGGTAACGCTGATCTTCAGTATGCAATGCTGCCGTCCCGCAACCGGTAACGCTGATCGTCAGTATGCAATGCTGCCGTCCCGCAGGTGCACCATTACACCCTGAACACTTCACAAGGCTTGGCTATGCACGCATTGGTGATTCATGCTCCTCGAGATCTGCGAGTCGAGGAAACGCCAACACCCGAAATCGGACCGCACCAGTTGCTGGTTCGCATTCGCGCAGGCGGTATCTGCGGCTCGGACTTGCACTACTTCCAGCATGGCGGATTTGGTACGGTCCGCATCAGCGAACCGATGATCCTCGGTCACGAGGTATCGGGCGTTGTGCAGGAAGCGGGTCCCGGGAACGACGATATGCTGCCCGGAACCCGGATTGCCATCAGCCCGAGTCGTCCGTGTGGACTCTGCCAATACTGTCAGCAAGGCTTGCAGAACCACTGTCTCGACATGCGCTATTACGGTAGCGCGATGCGAAAACCTCATGTGCAAGGCGCGTTCCGTCAGCAGATCGTGATTGACCGCTCGCAGGCACACTCGGTGTCGGACCAGCTGAGCGACGGTGAAGCGGCGATGGCTGAGCCATTGTCCGTGGCGCTGCATGCGGCGCGACGCGCGGGACCGTTGTTAGGCAAGCGTGTCCTGGTGACGGGGTGTGGACCGATCGGCGCCTTGATCGTTGCAGCGGCGCGGCGTGCCGGGGCTGCTGAGATTGTGGTCACTGACGTGAGCGCACTGCCGCTCGCCAGTGCGCTGAAGATGGGCGCCGACGAGGTCTTCAACGTCGCGGAAAATCCGGACGCATTGGCTCGATTTGCAACCAGCAAGGGTACTTTCGACGTGCTGTTCGAGGCCAGCGGCAACGAGCGGGCGTTGCGAGGCGCACTCGACGTGGTGCGGCCCAGAGGCGTACTTGTACAGGTCGGGCTCGGCGGCGACATGAATTTGCCGGTCAACGTGCTGGTAGCGAAGGAATTCGATTTGCGCGGCGCATTTCGCTTCCATGAGGAGTTCGCTGTCGCCGTCGAACTGCTGAACAAGGGACTAATCGACGTCAAGCCGTTGATTTCCGCGATATTTCCTTATCAGGATTCCGTGAAGGCTTTTGAATTTGCGGCCGACCGTTCGCGAGCGATGAAGGTGCTTGTGAATTTCGAGTAGTGCCCGTCCTTCTTCGTCACATGTTGTTTCATGGGCACAAGGTAGCTGGCGGTTCATTGGACGGTTATATTTGGTAAGGAAAAGACCTCGGCGCATTGTGCAGGTTGTTTTCTTCGACTACGGTTTCGGGCCAAACTGCATCCATCAACTCGTCTTTCGTGACGAGACGGCCAGCGGCTGATGTGACCACGGCGAGGATGTCGAAAGCGCGGGACCCGAGGCGCACGACTTTACCGCCTTGCCATAAAGTGCGCATTTCCAGATCGATTTGAAAGCGGCCGAGTTCGATCATGTCAGTTTCAGGTGCAGGAACAATGAGCGGGATAGGGAAATGAAGTGAGGTGCCGACGGAGCGCAGGTATGAGCATCCGCATGGGAGCGCACCTTGCAGCGAGTCTTTGCTTTGCTGTCCTCTTGGGGGTACGCCGAACTATCCGCCGATGCAAATCGCAGTCAGCTCACTGCACGTCGAGACGGCGAACGGTTCGGTCACCTATGCGCACGCGACCGGCGATGGCCGGCCTTCAGTGACACACCGATAAGAAAGCCGCGATCCGAGGCGGGCATGTCGACCGCACTCATCTTGTCGTCGCGCGTGCACTTGCGAAAAAACTTGAACTCACCCGTGTCGAGTTCGAGGTCTTTGTGTAGCTGACTCGACAGGCATCCTAGCGAGTCCTTCGGTCGTGCGGCTGTGGCGGTGGAAGTGTGTGGTTCGTTGAAGATGATTCGTAACCTCGGTTCGTCGCGCTGCAGTCCTGCTCCACCGTAATTTAACCGGAAATTAAGAGATATAGGAGTCGATCAAGGCCCCGCGCATCTGCAGGGAGTGCCGCGCTTAATGATGCAAGCGCAGCACGCGAATGCGCCTTAGCTCTGCAGGAACTCGAGCAGATCGGCATTGACCTTATCCGCTTCGGTCGTGCACATGCCGTGAGGCGCACCCGGATAGACCTTCAACGTGGCGTTCTTCACAATTTTTGCTGACAGGCGACCCGCCTGGTCGATCGGCACGATCTGGTCGTCGTCGCCGTGAAGGACCAGCGTCGGCACATCGATCTTCTTCAGATCAGCGGTGTAGTCGACCTCTGAGAACTGCTTGATACATTCGTACTGGCCTAGAACCGAGCCGAGCATGCCTTCGCGCCAGAACTCGTCGATCGTGCCTTGAGAGACCTTCGCGTTGGGCCGGTTGAAGCCGAAGAACGGCACAGCTAGGTCCTTATAGAACTGCGAACGGTTGCTCGCGACACCCGCACGAATGCCGTCGAACACGGACATCGGCAGCCCGTTCGGATTGCTTTCGGTCTTGACCATGATCGGCGGAACGGCGCCGATCAACACGACCTTGGCAACACGCGAGGTGCCGTGGCGGCCGATGTAGTGTGCGATCTCGCCGCCGCCCGTCGAATGGCCAACGAGCATGGCGCCCTTCAGGTCCAACGCGTTGATCACCGCAGCCAGATCGTCCGCGTAGGTGTCCATGTCGTTGCCGTGAGACGGCTGGTCGGAACGGCCATGGCCGCGGCGGTCGTGGGCGATGACCCGGTAGCCTTTCTGCACCAGGAACAGCATCTGTGGGTCCCACGCGTCGGCATCGAGCGGCCAGCCGTGCGAGAAGACGACCGGCTTGCCGCTGCCCCAATCCTTGAAGAAAATGCGCGTACCGTCTTTAGTCGTTACCGTGTTCATCGTATGACGCTCTCCATGCTGTGGGTTGGATGAATTGCTCGCGTGTGCATTTCCGCTGGCGGACGTAGCGGCCAGCGCGACGGCTGGTGCGGCCATTGCGGCTATCGCCGCGCCGGCTGCGCCCGCGCCCGCTACAAGCAGCTGCCGACGATTCGTCGATGGAATTCCCGATTGGTTAGCCATTCTTTTTCTCCAGTCTTGTGATGTTGGTGGATGTGTCGTCATGACGATGCGCGACGGAACACCACAAGTTTCAATCGTACGGCTTCGATGGCTGTATTGAACTTCAGAATGCTTAAATCTTGTTAACTTGAAGCACGTGGGCCCGTCACGCGCCTTATTCGACTAAGTACGGCCCCGACATATGCAAGTGGAAGTTCTTCGTCTTCAGATACACCGGGACACGTCGGCTAGCAAGGTCGTCAAAGCGCGGCAATATCGCGGGTCGCCTCTTCAGTCAGGCGGGTCGGTGTTTTGAGCGGGGCCGCGCGATGGGCTGCTGCGTTAAGTGCTTGTTTCATTGCGAGTCCGTTGACGTGCCGACAGATACGACGTGAGTTCCTGAATCCGGCAGCTTGCATTGTAGAACGCGGCACACATTAAGTCCTTCAGAAAACATGAATTGTTCTGAGCCGCCATAAAGATGGACCGCGTCGCGATCAGTCGCAGGTCTCTTTCCGCAAGTTTTATTTAAGAAATATTAAGGGCTTTGCCAAGGACTCCGCGAAAAGCCTTCGCTAGACTGAATCTGAGTTTTTCTCGCCAGGCAGGCGAGCTCGGCGTGTCTTCCCATGTTCACCAAACCTTTAGGATCTACAAAGCCATGGCAAATCCAAAACTTGAAGTCCTGACGCCTGCAAACTCGCAGATCATCTTCATCGACCAACAGCCGCAAATGGCTTTTGGGGTCCAGTCCATCGACCGTCAGGTACTTAAGAACAACGTAGTAGGCCTCGCGAAGGCCGCGCGAGTGTTCAACATTCCTACCACTATTACGACAGTGGAATCCGAAAGCTTCTCGGGA
>NZ_JABBGJ010000106.1 GCF_012927345.1 Paraburkholderia polaris | reverse complement strand
CGTCCGCCTGGGTGTAGGCCAGGTCCGCTTCGCCGAAGAAGAACGTGCCGAAGGCGCTCGATGCGCCACCGCCCACGCCATACACCGGGATCGTATTGCCGTTCACGTTCTGCGTGGCGGCCGAGAGCGTCTGACGACCGATATTGAACGAGCCGCCGATATCCAGCGCGCTCGACCAGGTGTAGTCGAGGCGGGCGGTGAAGGTCGGGATCTTGTTGCTGCTGGTGATCGGATCGCCCAGCGCGTTGGTGCCCGTCTGTACCACCGAGCCATAGGTGCGGTACTGTTCGTTGCCGAGCATGAACTTCCATGCCCAGTTGCTGCCGTCGCCCGTGTAGTTCACGCCGACGCCGACATAGCTGCCCGGATCGGAGAAGTCATACAGCAGGTTGTGCGTGAGCGTCAGCATCTGGTTCGACTGCTGCACTTCATAGCCGCCGAAGCTCGGCATCAAACCGGCTACGAAGGTTGTCGTCGCCGTCACAGGGACGGTAATGACAGCCGTATTCAGAATGTTGTTGCCGATTTCGCCGTGCTCGTTCTGCAGCAACGTAATACCGTTGCCGCGGTTCGGCATCAACGTGATCTCGGCCGACGGCGCCATCGGGCCGACACCGAAGGTCTTCTTGATATCGAGGTACAGATCGCCGAACGTACTGTTGAAATAGTTGTAGCTACTTTCGTGGTTCGCGAACAGGAACGACGAGCTGCTTGCCGCGCGGTTATAGATGTAGGTCGGATCGATATAGCCCGTCACCGACAGACCGGCGATCGGACCTGTGTTCTGCGCGTCCACCAACGAATCGACCTTCAGCTGCTGATTGGCGAGCTGCTGCTTCATCGAATCGACCTGATCGTTGGTCAGCGTTGCGCGTGCCTTGCCGTAGTCCGGCGAAGAGATGTCCACCGGCGCAGCGGCCACTGCCGGGGCAAGAGCCGCTGTCTCCGTAGCCACCGCTTTAGGCTTGCTGGCGACTTCAGTGCGCAACTGCTTCACTTCTTTTTGCAGTGCATTGAGTTGAGCTTGCAGCGCCTTGATCTGGTCGCTGGTGGCGTCTGCCATGGCAAAGCCAGGCAGACTCCCCGCCACTAACAGACAGATGAGTTTCTTTCTCATGCAGATTCTCCTGATTGGTCGTATTGCTGCGAATTTCCTATGCGCTGGCCGTGTCGAGCGACTTCCGCGCCGTTGCGGGTTGCGGCGCAGCGGGAGCTGCATCGGCGGCTTCGGCCACGGCCAACGCCGCTTGCATATCGCGCAGACGCTTACGTTCTTTGGCAACCAGCAGGGTGTTCACGCTGACCACCCCAATCGTCACCAGACTGATGAAGATCGTCGCCAGCGCGTTCATTTCCGGATTCAGGCCGAGGCGCACACGTGAGAACACAACGAGCGGCAGCGTGGTTGAGCCCGGACCCGACAGAAACGCGGACAGCACGAGGTCGTCGATCGACAACGTGAACGACAGCAGCCAGCCGGACATCAACGCCTGCGAGATCAGCGGCAACGTGATAACGAAAAACACCTTGAGCGGTGTGGCGCCCAGGTTAAGTGCGGCTTCTTCGAGCGATCTGTTCAACTCCTTCACGCGTGACTGCACGATGATCGCCACATAGGACACGCACAGCATCACGTGACCGATCCACATCGTGACGACGCCGCGGCCCTTCGGCCAGCCGAGCATCTGTTCCATCGCCACGAACAGCAGCAGCAGCGAAATGCCCTGAATCACTTCAGGAATCACGAGCGGCGCGTTGATCATGCCGGCGAACAGCGTGAAGCCGCGAAAGCGCCCGAACCGGGCCAGCACGAAGCCGGCCCATGTGCCGATCACTACCGACGCACACGCCGTCATCAGACCGATCTTTAGCGACAGCCAGGCAGCGGTAAGCAACTCGTCGTCCTGCAGCAGCGCGGCATACCATTTCAGCGAGAAGCCGGACCAGATCGTGACGAGCTTCGACTCGTTGAACGAGAACACGACGAGACTGATGATCGGGATGTACAGAAACAGGAACCCGAACGTCAGCACGCCGGTGGAAAGGGTTTTATTTGGCTTGATCATTTCGCGCCCTCCAGTTCCTTGACCTGGTAGTACTGGAACACGGCCATCGGCACGAGCAGAAGCAGAACCATCGCGACCGTCACGGCGGACGCCATTGGCCAGTCCATGTCGTTGAAGAACTCATTCCACATCACGCGGCCGATCATCAGCGTGTCGGCGCCACCCAGCAGTTCGGGAATCACGTACTCGCCAACGGCCGGAATGAACACCAGCAGGCTGCCGGCGATGATGCCGTTCTTCGACAGTGGCAACGTGATACGCGTGAATGCGGTCCACGGTTTGCAGCCGAGGTCGTAAGCGGCTTCGAGCAGCGTGAGGTCCAACTTCACCAGGTGGGCGTAAAGCGGCATCACCATGAACGGCAGGTACGAATAGACCATGCCGATATAGACGCCGATATCCGTGTGATAAAGCCGCAGCGGCGAATGGATCATGCCGATGGCCATCAGCGTGTGGTTAAGCAGGCCGTCGTCTTTCAGAATGCCGATCCATGCGTACACGCGAATCAGGAACGACGTCCAGAACGGCAGCATCACGCCCATCATCAGCAGATTGCGTTTCGCGGGCTCGGAGCGTGCGATGTAGTACGCAACCGGATAGCCGATCAACAGGCAGCAGAAAGTCGAGACCGCAGCCATCTTCAGCGAGCTGATATAGGTGGCGACATACAGGTCGTCCTGCAACAGGAACGCGTAGTGCCCCAGTTGCATGACCACGTGGAGCACGCCATCCTTCGCACTGAGGAGATCGGTGTACGGCGGAATGCCAAGCCGCGAGTCGGTGAAACTAATCTTCAGCACCAGTACGAACGGAACGGCGAAGAACAGCGTCAGCCACAGGAACGGCACGCCGATTACGGTCGTGCGGCCCGACGGCAGCAGCATGGAGAGGCGTCTTTTTAGCGAGCCGAACAACCGGCTGCCGGACGGCGCGCCGAGCGCCGCGGGGGAGGTAGTGGGATTGCTCATTGCGTCAGCACCACGCCGCTAGCCGGCGACCAGTAGATGAACACGTCGTCGTTATAGGACGGCGCACCTTCGCTCATCAGATGCGAGCTGGAGAGATTCGACACGACGGTTTTGCCGCTCGGCAGGCGCACGTGATACAGCGAATAGCTGCCCATGTATGCGACATCCGAGACTACGCCGCGCGCCCAGTTGTGCGGCGTCGCGGGCTTGTCGAGCGAGACCTTCACGCGTTCCGGGCGCACCGAGATACCCACCGGCATGCCGAGCGGGCCAGTAATGCCATGGCTCACGTAGATGCGCGATTCGAGGTCCTGGCTTTCGACGAAGATGTGATCCGGTTCATCCGCGACGACCGTGCCTTCGAACAGATTGGTCGAGCCGATGAATTCAGCCGAGAAACGGCTATTCGGAAACTCGTACACCTGGCTCGGAGAGCCGATCTGCACAATGTGGCCTTCGCTCATCACCGCGATACGGCCTGCCATCGTCATCGCTTCTTCCTGATCGTGGGTGACCATCACGCAGGTCACGTCGACTTTCTCGATGATGTTGACCAGTTCGAGCTGCGTTTTCTGGCGGATCTGTTTGTCGAGCGCGGACATGGGCTCGTCGAGCAGCAGCAGCTTGGGCCGTTTGACGAGCGAACGGGCCAGTGCCACACGCTGCTGCTGGCCGCCAGAGAGCTGATGCGGTTTGCGCTGCGCATATTTGCTCATCTGCACGAGATTGAGCGCGTCGGCGACGCGCTCCCTGATCTCGTTCTTTGGCGTGCCTTCCTGTTTGAGCCCAAAGGCGATGTTCGCTTCGACCGTCATGTGCGGGAACAACGCATACGACTGGAACATCATGTTGACCGGGCGTTTGTACGGCGGCATCGCAGCGAGATCTTCGCCGTCGACGAAGATGCGCCCGGAGGTGACCGTTTCCAGTCCGGCGAGCATGCGCAGGAGCGTGGATTTTCCGCAGCCGGAACTGCCAAGCAATGCGAACAGTTCGTTCTTCGCGATGTTCAGGTTGACGTTATTGACAGCGGTACTATCGCCGAATTTTTTCACAACGTTTTCGATGCGGACGAATTCGTCCGATTTCGATTTTGTCGTCGGGGCGGGGCGGGCCATCTGGGTGGCGCCGGCTACGCGATTTGATGTCGTCGAGTTCATGATGTAACCATTCCTTGCGGATCGCGAGCGCAAGTGTCTCCATACGAGGCGCTGAGAGCGGCTCGCAAGATGCGCTGCGATCGGGAAACATGGGACTGCGCGTGGCTGGGACGCTAAAAGCGCGCAGGCTGACTACTGTGCTGCTTATTTCATGCGGGCAGGGATCAAGCGACCCCTGCTATGAAGGGTTATATGAGTTTGTTTGGCGCGGTTATCTATTTAGTGGCCTGTTTTAAGCTGGGCCCAGAGGCGGTTCTCAAGCCGAAGGATGTCAGTGGGCAACGGCTTCAACAGGGTCATTTTCTTCAGCACATCCACCGCCGGGTACACACCCTGGTCATGCAAAACAGCCGGTGTGACGAACTGGCGTGCGGGGACGTTAGCGGTCGGATAGAAAACCTCGTTGGTAATGGCCGCGTTAACTTTCGGGTCTTCGATGTAATTGATCCACGCGAGCGCCGCTTCGGCGTGCGGTGCATCCTTCGGGATCACCATCACGTCGAACCACACCAGGCCACCTTCCTTCACGTTGTTGAACTTGATCTCGTATGAACGCTTGGCCTCCTCCGCACGGCGATGCGCTATGCCGACGTCGCCCGACCAGCCGAGCGTGACGCAAATGTCGTTGTTCGCGAGGTCGTTGATGTAGCCCGACGAGTTGAACTGGGTGATGTACGGACGAACCTTCTTCAGCACTTCGAAGGCAGCCTGATAGTCTGCCGGACTCGTGCTGTTCGGGTCCTTGTGCATGTATTGCAGCGTGGCGGCAAACACGTCGACGGGCTGATCGAGGAATGACACGCCGCAACTCTTCAACTTGGAGACGTACGCCGGATCAAGCACCAGTGCCCAACTGTCAACGGGGGCATCCGCACCCAAGGCTTTCTGAACGGCCTGCACGTTGTAGCCGATGCCGTCGGTGCCGTAAGCGTAGGGCGCACCGTACTGGTTGCCTGGATCAGCCTCACTGATGATCTTCATCAGCGTGGGATCCAGATTGGCGAGATTGGGGAGTTTCGTCTTGTCGAGCTTCTGATACACGCCGGCCTGAATCTGCTTGGCCATATAGTTCGATGTCGGTACAACGATGTCATAGCCGGAACTGCCGGCCAACAGCTTGGCCTGCAGCGTGTCGTCGCTGTCGTAGTTGTCATACTTCACGTGGACACCGCTCTGTTTCTCGAAGTTCGGAATCGTGTCCTTGGCGATATAGTCCGACCAGTTGTACACATTCAGTTCCGTGTCGGCCGCCAGCGCCGGCGTGACCGACAACGCACAGAGGCTGGTGAAGGCGAGTAGCGCGGCTCCCGCGGCTGCATGGCGAAGATGACGTCCAGAATGACAAGCGCTCATGATGTTTTCCCTGGTAAGTAAAGAATCCGGTGCGAGCGTCTGTCGGTGCTCTCGCCGGACGAAATTGGCGTTGAGAAAAGCCGGGTTATGGAATGGCCTTAAACGTGCAGCAGCAAATGCCGGCGTTCCCACGAACTGATCACGCGGAAAAACGCTTCGTATTCGGTTTCTTTCAGAGCGAGGTAGGCTTTGACGAATTTCTCACCGAGTACTTCGGCGATCGGTTCGCAAGCGCCCATCAACGTCAAACCCTCTTCCAGATTGCGCGGCAACTCGTACGGCAATTCGTAACCGTCGCTGAGCAGCGGCTCAGTGGCTTCGAGGTTTTGTGTCATGCCGAGATAGCCTGCAGCCAGGGTCGCGGCAATCGCTAGATACGGATTGCAGTCCACACCCGGAATGCGGTTTTCGATGCGGCGCGCAGCCGGCCCCGAATGCGGAATCCGGAAACCCACCGTGCGGTTGTCGTAACCCCATGCCACGTTGATCGGTGCAGCCATGAAGCGCGACAGGCGGCGATACGAGTTGATGTACGGCGCGAAGATCGGCATCAGTGCAGGCGTGTATTTCTGCAGACCCGCGATATAGCCGGTGAACATCGATGTCGGTTTGCCGTCGGGACCCGTGAACAGGTTGTGCCCGGTTTCTTCGTCCACGAGGCTCTGGTGCATGTGCATTGCCGAGCCCGGTTC
>NZ_JABBGJ010000105.1 GCF_012927345.1 Paraburkholderia polaris | reverse complement strand
TACTGGTGCGGCCGCCTCGGCATCGAAGGCATCGAAGGCAATGGACAGGGCACTCGCGAAACGCGTCCGGCGGGCACTGGCGAAGACATCGGGAATGGTGCTGACCAATATAAGCGTACGCGCGAGAGACGGCGCCGTTACGCTGGTCGGGAGCGTGCCGTCTGCGGCACTCGTTGGGCAGGCGGCCCAGGTAGCGGGGAGCGTCGACGGCGTCAGCTCGGTGACAAACCGTTTAAGTGTGCGGATCGATCCGAGAAGCTTCAACGGTCGTTGATCTCGGCTTCGGGATAGGCGTGAGCAGTTCGAGTCGGCGCCGGCTGATGGGCAAGATGCTTGGACGCTTTCTGCATGCGTCATGCATGCGGTCGACGACCGCCCCGATTTTTCCGAGCCGGTCGAGCTTGAGCATCGTCATAGTGATCTTCGCAAAAATTGGGGCCAATATCTTAATCGGTGTTCCGAACGGCTCGACGGACACTCATTTCCGACCCCACTAGTTATTCGCGTTGGCCGATTTTTTCCAATGGTCGTCTGCTCATGAGCGATCCCGAAACTGATCGAGCCTGGCCCCATCTAAGCCACCGTTGCCACTTTTGAAGTGCCAAAACGCTGCTGAAGAATTAATCAAATCGGCTTTTTGCTTTTTCTATCCGGGGTTTACTTCGTGTCTTATTTTGCCTGACAGGAAGCAGTGCCTAACGAACCGATACACGACCAAGTATGGTCATTGCCCGAACCTTTGGTACGCAAGAGCTCGCCGGGAAATCGCCAATATGCCGGACTCAACCAATTCCCGACCAAGCTGTGCGGATACGGTATCGCGTTCATTCTGCGTCTCTGTTTGTGCAATACATGCGTCCGAGACACATATACGCGGTGATACCGTCCTCGCGGAATGAGAGAAATCATTCCGCGTCTGTTTGCGCTGAATCACAATATAGTCGCGCCCCTTTTACACTAAGGAGCCTAGATGGATACGCCAGTACGCACGACCCAATGCGACCTGCATGGGGATGCATATGTCACAACCCCATGTTTCTTCGACTCAATGCGCGCCTGACCCATCCCGACGCGACTTTTTAATGGGAACTGCGTCCTTGGCGGGAGGCCTAGCCTTATCGCCGAAGGCAACATTAGCTATGTGTTCCAGACATGTCTCCAACCTCGCTGGCGTTTACAAACATTCATCTGTTTGACGGCAAAACAAAGAGCCTGCGTCCGGGATACAAAGTCGTCGTCACCGGAAAGAATCAGCTCAGTCGAGCCCGATAACGGCGCGAATCAGGAAGGTGTGAAAGTGATGGATGGAGGCGGTGGCACCTTGATGCCCGCTCTCATCGATGCGCACCGGCATACGATGATGGCGGCAATGCCCCCGGAACAATTGACGACTGCCGATGTGGGATATATCAATCTCGCGGCAGGACGCGAGGCCGAAAGAACATTGACGCGTGGTTTCACTAGCGTTCGCGACATGGCTGGCCCTTCATTCTCACTGAAGAGAGCGATTGACAGTGGGATGATTCTCGTGCCTCGCATCTGGCCTTCGGGAGCCATGATTTCTCAGACGTCCGGGCACGGATACTTTCGGACACCGTACAACATTCCTTCCTTTGTGGGGCAACCTCTTTCCCGCGGTGATGCGCTGGGAGCCCGGTCTATTGCGGACGGAACAGCCGAAGTGCTGAAACGCGCACGCGAGCAACTGATGCTCGGCGCCAGTCAGCTTCAGCTCGCTGCAGGCGGCGGCGTAGCGTCGAGCTACGATCCGCTAGACGTTTCTCAATACACCCAGGCGGAGTTTCGTGCCGCCGTCGATGCGGCGGAAAACTGGGATACATATGTGGCGGTCCAGGCGTATATGCCGCGGGCAATCCAGACAGCGATTCTAGGCGGAGTGAAATGCATTGAGCACGGGCGACTGATGGACGAACAGAGCGCGAAAATGTTATCAGACAAGGGCATCGGGCTAAGTTCTCAACCATTTCTCGATGACGAAGACGCAATCCCCTTCCCGGAGGGCTCATCAAGCCGTCTCGAACAAATACAGATGCCGGCCGGCACAGACATGGCCTACGGTCTCGCGAAGAAATATGGCCTGAAAACCGCATGGGCAACTGACACGTTATTCGACGCGAAACTTGCGACACGGCAAGGCGCGCAATTGGCAAAGATGACGCGGTGGTACACGTCTGCCGAAGTCCTGACGACAGCGACCAGCATTAATGCAGAGTTGCTTGCCATGTCGGGCCCGCGCAACCCTTATCCGGGTAAAGTGGGTGTAATAGAGCCCGGGGCATTTGCCGACGTATTAATTCTCAATGGCGATCCCATTTCGAATATTTGACTGCTGACTGACCCTGCTCAGAACCTTCGGCTCATCATGAAGGACGGTCGCATAGTCAAAAATTCCTTGGCGATATAGCGATTTGGGATCGCATGGCTTTGAGTTTTACGCCAACGTCGCACCAGGCGAAGCGTCTTCGATTGGCAGGGCAGTGAGCCAGTTACGCGCCGTGAATACTGACAAGAGAATCATATATAGCGTGCTCCAATAAGAAAAGACAAAGTCTTGGGAAGAAGACTTTGCAGACCACACATTCCGGGGGAAAATAAATGGACGTAGTACATACTTTGCCGCGAGCCTCGCGGCAAAGTTCCGTGCCGATGCCATCGAACGCTCTGACTCGCGTCGATATCGCGCTGTTCAATGGATTCGCACTGCTTATGGTCGCAGAAATCATCGAAATCTTCCAGAAGGCAAACTCGCTCGTCGCCGCGCAGCGACCGGGCCGTGTCCGCTACGACGTCTCGCTGCTTTCCGCCGCAGGTGGGCGAATTGCCAGTTCGTCATTGGTATTTGTCTGGACCGACGACGTCCAGTCCCACCGAGGCACGAACGACACGCACCTTTTGTTCCTTGCCGGCGGTGCGGGCGCACAGCAGGCATGCCGCGACGAGAGATTGAGCAACTGGGTGCGCCGCAGGCATCCGTTCAGCGCGATCGTACATCCGATCGCGGAAGGCCAACTGCTGCTGCGGGCAGCCGGGCTGCCCGGTCGCTACTGCCCGCTTCACTATGGCGGTAATGAAGCGCACGATCTGCATCCGGCGCGGTCCCAAAAAGAAGCGCTTGGTGCTATATCCACCGCGCTGCGCGTCGTCGAAGAGGATCTCGGGGCCGATCTCGCACAGCAGGTTGCCGAGTCGATCGCTCCGCAACCCACGACGCCTTTCAGCTCGTCGGTTACGCTTGGCGCGACGCCGCAGATCAGCGAAAAGATCCTGGCGTCGGCGCGCTGGCTGGAAGCGAACGTTGATCGTCCCATCTCAATCGAAGATGCGGCGCAGGTCGCAGCGATGAGCGAGCGCAACTTCCTGCGCCGCTTCAAGACCGAGATCGGCATGACGCCTTCCGACTATCTGCTACGCGCGCGTTTGAACATGAGTTGCCGGATGCTCGTTGAGTCGCGTTTGCCGGTCGACAAAATCGCGCGGCGCTGCGGTATCGGCGGCGGCGGCCAGTTGTCGAAGCTTTTCAGGAAATATCTGGCGACAACGCCGACGGACTATCGGAGGTGCAAGGGAATGGCACCATAGAAGGGCCCAAAGCACAAGTGCCGGATCAACGGCACGAACCGCTCAGCGGAGCATCACTGCATTGCTTAGTAGCAACATCGAACAGGCGGCGACCGATGTCCGCTATACCGAAGCGGGCGACAGCAAAGCCGCGCCCATTACCAGCGCCACCGAAGGCAGGAGCGTCTCCCTGCCGGCTTTTTCCCATTCCAAGCGGACTTATCAACGCAACACTCTGCATCGTCATCACGCTGCCCGGCGCACCGCCGCCCCCGGCAAGAGTCATCTGGCTGCGCAGCGCAACCCGGGAGTCGCTCACATAGGCGCCAGTCCGCTTCGCTCGGTTCAATTAGCGTCATGTACGGATCGTTCGATATCCGCCGACGATGCTTTTGCTGCATCGTTTGCAGAAGCAGCGACGTCAATGCCGATCGCAAGCCAGAGTCGCACGGCATCTGAGCCTGAGCCGCACAGCGCGTATCCCGACCGGCAGGCTAGAGGCTGCGGGGGCGGACCGACGTCCCATCTCCCCTCGCTCGATCGTCCTGCACTCGGCGATGTTTGAACCATCGACAGGCGATCCTAGAGAAGATGCGATAGTATCTGAAAATTCCAAAACGAGGCCCCCGACTCGAGCGTATAGTCGCCCTCCCCTCTTCTGCTCGCCGTCGCTACTCGCGTGGCGGCGGTATCAGCCCTCATCGGACGAAGCGCTGCTGTTCCCGGCGCCGCACACCGCCGGCAAGCCGATCAACGATGTACTTCTCGGGGCAATCGTGCGCAATGGACTCAATGCGATCGGTTTCATCGCGCCTGACATGAGTCTACGCGTTTTGCGCAACACCTTCGCACGTCGCCTCCGCCTTGCGGGGCGCATCAACAAGGAAGTAAGCCGGTTTGACTGGCCGGTCAACATACGGTCACACGTCTGCGAGCGACCATTGAGGTAGTACGGTAGCGACTTGACTTCGCGACGCAATCCGTGGGGTGATTATGCCGGTTCAACCGCACTGGCATAATCACTTTCGTGGAGTTTCGCCTGCTTTATCAAACACCGTTTTCCGACCTCGTCTATCCGGACGAGTCGGGTCGACCACGGTCCCTTCAGTATCGGGTCGCGTTTGCCGAGACGCAGGATCGGCCTGCCGTTATCCATATCCGGCACGCCAACCTGCCCGACCAGAGTCCCCTAGCCCCGTCAATCGTCCGCGACCAGATCCTTAAACCGGATACTCGACAATTACCTCAAGGGAGTCCCTGTCTATTATGTCTGACTGGTTGTCGAGAGCGATGCAGACAGACTGTTTGCTATCGAAGTCGATATCGACGACTACATTGCGCGCGCAATCCTTTCACCTCTTCGCATGTGACCTCGCCGGCGGCATGCTGCGGGGGGCATTCGATGCCAGTCGGACAATCATCGCGGGCAGCGTACGCGTCAGCCCGCCTCACGCCGCGTCCGACGCGGCATGAACCGATATCACGGATGCATTGAAGTAAGAGAGGCGACGGCGGTTCCTTGCAGCCGCCGTCGCCATCCTCAACAGCTGGGTGGCTTTGCGCGTCTTTAGGCGCCTCGTCACTTCGCTGAACTGCCGATGTCACGGAGCAGCTTGACCTCGCGCCGCGACCGATAGGGTGGGTCTCGCCCCATCTGTATTCCACAGCTATGACACAGACAATCAAAGCCACAGCCGGGCAGATGACGGTCTCGATACTGTCGATGTCGGCGACACGGTGAAGGTAAAGACGTACGCCGGTCCCGGGAAGACGTCTACGTTGCGATTGATCGCAGAACGGTTCGAGCGGAAACGTGGACAGTATCTAGCGTTCAATTGCGATATTGCCGCCGACGCAAAGCGCAAATTTCCGCGTAACGGCTCCTGCCGCACCGTGCATTCGGTGGCGTTCGCACAGGCGGACAGTGCGATTACCGCGCGACTGAATCTTCCCAAAGAAGCACAGCACCTAATCGCCGGCCAATATGGTTTGAGCCCTATTCGTGTACCGACTATCTTTGGCAAGAACGTCGAATTGTCCGCCTTTCAAGTCGGCAGACTGGTAGCCGAGGGGTCCGCGCGGTTCTGGCGCTCCGCACATGCGTAATCAGACATCCGGCATACGCATGTTGACAAGCCTTTCACCGAACAGGCAGCCGACGAATTCTGCTCAATGCTTTTGCCGCTCCGGCGGTTTCCGGTTGGAGCGATGCCGGGCGGGGCTTGCACCGCAAGAAAGCGCCACTTCGTTGCGGCGCACGTATGCAACCGTCATTCGGGCCGTCGAGCATCATCTCCGCTGCTCCCGCTTGACCGGACGTTCGACCGGTCACACTGCTATGCAGTGGAAAGGCCGATATATCGGGATTGGCCGAGGACAAACATGTCTGGATAGATGCCGCTGTTTCTCGCGGCACACGGTCCCAAGAAGCTGTTTTCTTTTCGTCAGCCCAGATAGTAAAACTAAAAGTTATACATATGAAAACCTTCGATTTGACCCGGAACGCCATTAGGTGGAGGCTATGAGTTCCCTGCCCGCGGGCCTGACATGCCGTCGACATAGGCCCGCACTAGATCGGAGTGTTTCATGCAGAAGAATTCCCTGGTCGGCGATATCGTTGCGAACGCCGAGCGGTTCAGTGCATTGCGCCGCGATATCCACGCCCATCCTGAACTTGGTTTCGAAGTCTCCCGCACCGCCGACCTGGTCACAAATCGCTTGCGCGAATGGGGTTATCACGTTGAGACTGGGATTGGCCGCATCGGCGTTGTGGCGCAGCTTAAAAACGGCAGCAGCACGCGCAGCATTGGTCTTCGTGCAGACATGGATGCGTTGCCCATATTTGAAACTACAGGGCTTCCGTGGGAGAGCAAGAACCATGGTCACATGCATGCCTGCGGACATGACGGCCATACGACGATGCTGCTCGCTGCTGCGGAGTATCTCGCAAGAACGAAGAATTTCGACGGCACGCTGAACCTGATTTTCCAGCCGGACGAGGAAAACCTCTGCGGCGCACGGGCCATGATGGAAGATGGCCTGTTCGAACGCTTTCCTTGCGACGCGGTCTACGCCATGCACAATATGCCCGGCCTGCCGCTCG
>NZ_JABBGJ010000104.1 GCF_012927345.1 Paraburkholderia polaris | reverse complement strand
CCGTCTCCAGCACCACCCTGAACTTGTCGGCGCTTGACCATCGATCGCTGGTTTTGCCATTGCCCGGCATGAATTTCCCTGTCTGTCTTGCACTTTGCCGCCAGGTCCGTAGCGTCACCGTCGTGATGCCCGTCGCTCCTGACAACTCGATGACCGCACGATTGAACGGCGGCATCATCTGCTGGATTGCCCATTCCCGGGTTTCCGCTGAATAGCGTTTCATTTCCCATTCGCTGTCCGCCCCCCATCTTTACATCAATCGGTTCGGGTGAGGCGACAACTAGCCTGACATGGAGGGCAGGCAAAGAAAAGTAGGTGCCTGCCCCGCACAGGGGCGACGCTAATAGACCAATAACAATTCAAGGAAAGGCCAACGCCATAAGCGCACAGACAAATAAGCGCAAGCAGGCAAACAAATCAAGAAAAGCCCACCGCCGCAGGCACTCCGACAATGCCGTCGCAAAGACAAAAAAACCACTTAGTAATCCTTCCTCCCAATAGCATACCGCCGACAATGCTCCAAATACCCAGCCGCATGGCTACTAACCAACTCTACAATACTTTTCCAAAGCCATCCCGGTGCATCGAGGGTCTTCGACCGATTCCTCCGCAGCTCAGCAAGCCAGGCAGTGCGCTCCCCACTATCCATCTGCCGCGCATGTGCCTTCCCCACCACCAACGCTAGAAAGCGCGCAGCCTTCACCGCCTCATCCTGAGTCAACTGCTCGATCGTCAGCTTCATATCCTGCGGCAGCAACTCGCGTATAACCACAGCGCGATCCGATAACCGCGCCGCCCGCATCCGCTCGCCCAGCGAAGGCGACAAATGCCGCGCCCCCTCCACCACCCGCTCGGCGTTATCCCGCGGCATGCGCACGCCAGGATAGCGCGGCGCCGCCGCCTGCGCGGCTTCCTTGATGTCGATCAGGCACAGGTCGTCGCCATCCACCGCGGCACCGTCGATGTCCAGCAGCACCGCGTAACGCAAGCGCCCCAGCGAGCTGCATCCCTTCACCCAGTACGCAGCGTCGAGCACCTCGACGTCAGTGTCGTCGCCATTGCCGCGCAGCACCGTCGCGAGCCGCGCCAGCGAACCCTTCTCGAACAGTGCCTCGATCTCGCGCCGTTCGCTCTTCGCCAACGGCCAGAACCGCGGGCCAAGCGGAATGCTCGGCTCGATATCCTCGATCCGCTCCTCCGCCAGATGACGCCACGAACGGCGCACCGCTTCCTTCATCACCACCCTCACCGCCTCAGGCTTCTCAGCATGGATGTCGGCGTCGCCGGCCGCTTCGTCGAAGGCGCGCTCATAGCCGTCCGCCAACGCTTCCATCATGTGAACGGTCGTCACACCCGGCAGGTCCGAACCGCGCGCGGCAGTCGCCAGTGAAAGCCCGAGGCGGATCAGGTCGTGCGCGGGATTGCCGATCACCGTCTGGTCGAGGTCGCGAATCTGGATTTCGACGCGTCCCTGCGCATCGGCGACCGGCCCCAGATTGCCGGTGTGGCAATCGCCGCAGATCCAGATCGCCGGACCTTCGGGCAAGGCATGGCTTTCCATCCCTTCAAGCCATTCGTAGAATTTGCTGGTGTTGCCCCGCACATACGCATGCGCCGAGCGCGCCATTCTGGCGTTGCGGCGCGTGGTCAACAGCGCCTGACGTGCAGCACGTTTAGGCAGCTTGTTTCGTGTGATGTTTTTCTTCGGCATCCTGTGGTCTGCGTTTTATTGAAGTTCGAATTCGGTGTGGGTGGCGCCCACCCTCCATCTTGCACCCGCTGGCGCAAGCGAATAAGTGCGGGCAGCACGAAACGCGCCTGCCTTTTTCCTGCCGCCCTAGCGTACCGTTCGGGTCGCACCAAGGCAGTAGACATGCGACCAAGCCGGCGACACGTGCGCTTCTTTCCGGATCCCGCGCGCTAACCTGAGCAACGCAGGTAAAAGTTGCGAGGCCGTTCGCGCCGAAGGTTCGGCTAAACCCGCAAGGCCCCTTCTGTTACGTCACGAGGCAATCGTTGTGACCTACAATTGTCGCTGCCGCCCGGCCGCTTCGCGCCGGCTTGCGGTGCACGGCAGAAGATTCATCCCGCCTCCTGCTGAACCTCTACGCGCGCCATGCGCGCCGGCAGAGTGGGGACATATTCATCGACGTGACCTTTGTGGAGCGCAGCAATGCCATTCCCGGCACAAGACCATGGCTGCCCCGGCTGGAACGGGGAAATGGCGCAGCGCATCAGCGAATTCGACTGGACCGCGACCATCCTCGGCGCCATCGAAAACTGGCCACGCAGTCTGACCGCCACCGTTCAAATGCTGCTCGCCTCGCCCGTGCCCCTCGTGCTCCTATGGGGCAAACCGGGCTACATGATCTACAACGACGCCTACGCGATATTCGCGGGTGGACGGCATCCGTATCTGCTCGGCTGTCCGGTCGAACACGGCTGGCCGGAGGTCGCCGAATTCAACCGGCATGTGATGACGACATGTCTTGCCGGCGGCACCCTGTCGTATCGCGACAAGGAACTGGTTCTGCTGCGCGACGGCAAACCTGAAAATGTCTGGATGGATCTCTACTACAGCCCGGTCGCCGACGACAGCGGCGCACCCGCGGGCGTGCTTGCGATGGTCGTCGAAACCACCACGCGCGTGCTGACCGAACGCTGGCGCCAGCGCGCCGAAGCCGAATTGCACGAAACCAACGAACGGCTGCAACTCGCGCTCAATACCGGAGCGGTGCTCGGCACCTGGGTGCTCGACCTGCGCACGGGCACCGTCACCGGCGACGAGCGTTTCGCGCGCACCTTTTCGTTTCCACTAGAAAAGGCCGCGAAAGGGGTCGAGCGCAATGCCGCGGCGCAAGTGATCCATCCCGACGACCAGCCGCTCAACGACCGTCTGACCATCGAAGCGATGCGTACTGGTCAGCCGTTTCGCGCCGAGTACCGGATTCGCCGGCCCGATGGCGACTATATGTGGGTGCAGGCAAACGGCCAGTGCGAGTTCGACGAACATGGCGAGCCCACGCGTTTTCCCGGCGTGCTGATCGACATCCACGAACGCAAGATTGCCGAACAATCGCTGCGCCAGCTGACTGAAACGCTCGAACAACGCGTCGCTGATGAGGTCGCCGCCCGGGCGCTCGCTGAAGAGCAGTTGCGCCAGGCGCAGAAGATGGAAGCGATCGGCAGCCTCACAGGCGGCGTCGCGCACGACTTCAACAATGTGCTGCAAGTGATCAACGGCAATCTGCAAATGCTCGCCGCCGATGCCGATGACAGTCCGGCCACGCTGCGGCGCTTGTCCGCCGCGACCGATGCCGTCAAACGCGGCGCGAAACTGGCCGCGCATCTGCTCGCCTTCGCGAGGCGCCAGCCGCTCTCGCCTACCGTGCTCAACCCGCGCCGCCTGCTCGCCGGCATGAGCGAGATGCTGCACCGCGCGCTCGGCGAGACCGTCAAGATCGAAACGGTGTTGAGCGACGATCTGTGGAATGTGCAGGCCGATCGCAATCAACTCGAAAACGCACTGCTCAATCTCGCGATCAACGCGCGCGACGCGATGCAAGCGGACGGCACGCTCACCGTCTGCGCGACGAACCGCGTGCTGGACCGACTGTTTTGCCTTGGCAAGCCGGAACTCTCGCCGGGCGAATACGTGGTGTTCTCGGTGACCGACACTGGCACCGGCATGAAGCCCGAAATCCTGGAGCGCGTGTTTGAACCGTTCTTCACGACCAAACCCGACGGCCACGGCACCGGCCTGGGCCTCAGCATGGTGTTCGGCTTTGTCAGGCAAAGCGGCGGCCATACCTTGATCGACAGCGAAGTGGGACGCGGCACCACCGTCTCGCTGTTTTTCCCGCGCTGCTGCGAGCCGGAAACAGCCGAAACGGTCGATCAGACCTCCGCGCCGGTAGGCGGCGGCGAAACGATTCTGGTGGTCGAAGACGACGCGGATGTACGCCTGACCGCCGTCGAAATGCTCGCGCAGCTCGGCTATAAAGTGCTGACCGCATCGAGCGGCGACGCGGCGCTCGAATTCATCGATAGCGACGTGCCGATCGATCTGCTGTTCACCGACGTGGTGATGCCCGGCCAGGTGAAAAGCGTGGAACTGGCGCAACGCGCGGCGGCTCGCTCGCCCACGGTGCCGACACTCTTCACCTCGGGCTATACGCGCGACGAGATCGTCCATCACGGCAAGCTCGACGCCGGCATCACGCTGCTCTCCAAGCCGTACCGGCGCGACGATCTCGCGCGCAAAGTGCGCAGCGTACTGCGCGTCGGAATCGCCGGCATGCCCGATGGGCAGATCGCCCCTTGCGTGCCGCGTACGGTCTACGATCCGGCCAGTGCATCCGAAGCGTCCGATCCGCACGAAAGCCTGCACGAGCCGGTCCCTTCAAGGGTGGATTCGCTGGCAAATGCCGTGACAATTTCGCTGGCGGATTCCCTGACAAGTCCACCGTCACGCCAGCCCGGCACGCCGGCTCGCGTGCTGCTGGTCGAAGACGACGCCGACTCGCGCGAAGCACTCAGCGACCTGCTCGGCGCGCTGGGTCTCGACTGCACCGCGGTCGCGAGCGCCGAAGAAGCGCTGCTGCTCGTGCCCGCGCAACGTTTCGACGTCCTGTTTACGGACCTGACGTTGCCCGGCATGTCCGGCGACAACCTGGCGCGCGTGGTGCTCAGTCAGCAGCCGGACATCCGCGTGTTACTGGTGTCGGGCTATGGCAAGAGCGCCGAGATCGGCGACGCCATCCCGGGCGCACGGCTGCTCGGCAAGCCGCTCGATATCTCGCAGTTGCGTCACGAACTCGCGGAGTGGCTCGATCATACCGAGGCAGCGTCCTAGGCGCGCCTACGCTGAGCAACCCCACGAATCCGCCGATGGACATCCGCTGCGGCACCGCTGGCTGGACCGACAAGACGCTGATTGCATGCAAGCGCTTCTACCCGCGCGGCAGCAGCAGCGCTGAAGCCCGGCTGCGCTTTTACGCGTCGCAGTTTCCGCTGGTCGAAGTCGATTCGGCCTACTACGCGATGCCCTCGGCAACCAATTCGCAGTTGTGGACCGAGCGCACGCCCGATGGCTTCACGTTCAATTTCAAGGCGTTTCGGCTCTTTACCGGGCATCAGACTTCGCCCGAAGTCCTGCCCAAAGACATTGCAATGGCGCTGCCGGAAGGCATCACGGGTCCGCGCAAGAAAAACGTCTACTACCGCGACATGCCCGCCGAGATACTCGACGAACTGTGGCTGCGCTATCTGGAAGCGCTGGAACCGCTGCGCGCGAGCGGACGGCTCGGCGCGGTGCTATTCCAGTTCGCACCGTGGATCACCCGCGCGCCGGACGGTCTCGCGCTCGTCGAAGAATGCCGGGCGCGCATGGCGGGCTACATGATGGCCGCCGAGTTTCGCAATCAATCCTGGTTCGACGATCAGCATGCGCAATGGACGCTCGACTTCCTGCGCGAGCGCAGCCTCGTCCACGTGATCGTCGATGCGCCGCCGGATGTGACGAACCGCGTGCACACCGTATGGGAAGCAACCCATCCTCAACTTGCGATGGTGCGTCTGCACGGCCGCAATACGCAGACGTGGAGCGCGACGGGCGCGGCGAGCGCGGCCGATCGCTTCGATTACGACTACAGCGTCGGCGAACTGACCGAACTAGCCCCTTCGATCCGCGCAATCGCGACCCGGGCGGGCCGTACCCACGTGATCTTCAACAACTGTTTCGAAGACCAGGGGCAGCGCAACGCGCGTTCTCTGATGACTATTCTGGGCAGCGATCTCGCCCCGCCTTCGTAGTCTCACAGTCCCTCACACCCGGTCGCCGGTACCCGTCGTTCAGCGTCGCAAGAAACGCGGCGACGTCGTCGATATCCTGCTCCGACCACACGGGGCGCTCGCCCGCTTTGCGCGTAAGCGGCTCGTCGGTCGTGTCGACGTTCACGCGTAGTGCGACTGGCAGGTCGTCGAATTTATCGACCTTGCCGTGCGCGTCTTTCGGATACCACTTCGCCGGATTCGTGTCGCGCTGCACGTAGAAGCGCAACGCATCCTTCAGCGTATGGAAGCGGCCGTTGTGGAAGAACACCTGCCGCGTCGCCGTGTTACGCAGCGATACCGACTTGAAGAGCCCACAGTTGCTCCTGTCGCTCGACTGATCGGTGCGCAGCGGACCACATAAGCCCATATCGAAGTACTTCGGATCCGTGTTCGCACGCAACTCCGGATTGCGCGGCACGCCGAGCGCCTGGAAGTTGAAGTCGGTGAAAAGCGGATGAGAGCCGTCGACACCTACCTGATCGATGTGGCACGACGCGCAATTGCCCGCGGCCGGATCGTCGAACAGCTTTTTGCCGCGCAATTCGCGTGCCGTCAGTTGGACCTTGCCGTCGAGGTAGTAGTCGAACTTGCTGGTGTACGGATGAAAACTCGGGTCTTCGAGTTCGAAGCGCTCGATGGCGTACATCGCCTGCGTGAACGCCTTGTTGGGATCGGTGAAGATGTTCTGGCCGAACACTTCCTTGAAACGCGCCGCGTAAGGTGCGTGCTCCAGTTTCGCGAGTACTGCCGCCGGATCCTTGTTAGCCATCTCGTTCGGATTGAGCAGTGGGAAACTCGCCTGATCGTGCAGACGGTTGAAGCGCCCGTCCCAACCGAAACCGCCCACCGGCGCGTTGTCCGTCTC
>NZ_JABBGJ010000103.1 GCF_012927345.1 Paraburkholderia polaris | reverse complement strand
TTCGATCCTGTATGGATCGGGTTTGGCGTCGCCACGCTCGTTGTTGCCGCGATCTGTATGCTGACTGGAATGTCGGCAAAACAGGTAGGTTCGAACAGGCGGATTAGCAGCCGCCAATTGATCGGCTTCCTGCTCCTTGTCTTCGCGTATCTCGTCTTTGCTGGGTGGATGCTGACGGACGCCGGTGAACGACTACTCGTTCGAACCACGTCCCACGAAAGCCGCTATTACCTGACATCCGCGCAGCCAATGTCAAGGAAATGCCAAAACCCCGTGACGTGGTATGACCGTCAAGTCGAGGGCATGGTATTTACCTGCTCGACATTTGCGCTCTTTAACTCCCCCCCAGACTGGAATGCGCGCAGAGCGTCGATCGTTCATGTGCTGACCGGTCCGTATGGTGTCCGTGTTCTTTCGATTCATGCCATTGATTCGCTTTTCGGCCAGCAAGACTTAGAAGCGATGAAGGATCGTCGCTGATCATTTGAAGTTCCCCGAGCCGTCCAAGGTTGCCGGCGTGGCCATTTTTGAGTGTCCGATGTGGAGAATGCACATCGTCCCTTCAGGGTCGTACTGAGCCGACCGCGTCAGGCAGCAGTCGGCCATCAAGGGACGTCCGGCTAACGCAATCAAACGGCCTGAGACTTTCGATTAACGGCCACTCAAAAGTCCGGCGACGTGGCGGTTGGTCCGCAGCCTAGTCCGATGTTGGAGTTCCGCCGGCTACGAGCGGCTATTTGGTCGGGACGGGGCCTCGCCGTCCCATCAGGAAATTTGTCGAAGATCGTGTATAAATACGGAGGCCGCCAAGGTGACGTAAATACCAAGTCCAATTCACTTCTGCATAGCACGATGAGCAAACAGATCGACGATATTCCGCTCGCGCGGCGCAGGGTGATCGCCACTGAGCTTCTGCTGAAGGGTGAAAGTATTAGCGAGGTATCCAGGAAGGCCCGACTGAGTCTTCCGACCGTGAGCAAATACAAGGACCTGATCGAAAGAGGCGGACCTGAGGGCCTCGCGCGCCTTCGTATCCACGGGAATATCCCGCGACTGGATGATGCTTCGCAAAGCTGGCTCGTTAGCGCGATCAAGCACTCACCAGGCCTTCACGGCTATCCAGGGCCGACCTGGACCATAGGCCAACTGCGCGAACTGATCTTTCGGCGCTTCGGAGTCCAGTTTTCAGCTTCGCATGTTGGCTACCTCGTTCGGGGTTATGGCCTCGCCTACCGTCTCACTTATCCAACTTCAGAAAATCCGCCGCGTGCGACCGCTCAGAAGTCGCATAACGACGTCTACGCCGAGCGCCGAAAGATTGCGGCAAAGATGCTTATGGATGGCGAGAGTGCCGACCGGGTCGCAAAAGCGCTCAACATCAGCGAGCGGACGATTGCGAGATACAGATCAATGGTAGTTGCCGACGGAGTTGATGCGGTTGAACGGCTCAGGTCATCGCGGGACGCGACACTTGGCCCCGAGGCTCTTGAATGGTTGCGAGCGGCATTGGAGCGCAGCCCCATGGCCCACGGATACGAGTCCGAACTCTGGAAAAACGGAGATGTTCAAAGGCTGATCAAGGAGCGATTTGGGGTCTACCACTCAAGCGGACATGTCAGGACCCTCGTCGGGAAGCTCGGACTGGAGCACAGGATGCGACCACCGAAGCAACGCACGGAGAAGAAGCGCCTGACGATCAATGATGGAACGCTGGCATGGGTCGCGGCGACGCTCAAGGAGTCACCTCGAGTACACGGCATAGATGCTGATCACTGGACGAACGGTCGTTTGCGCGCCGTGCTTCATCGGCGCGTGGGAGTCGATTATTCGCGGGGATATATCTGGGAAATTGCCACCCGAGCCGGGGTGGCTGACCTGCTCACAAAGCGCCGTAGCTGATCAATTCATTCTGGCCTTGGCCGCCTCGTGTGTGGCTGTCGCGGCAGCGTGGAGCCGCTGCAATGCGTCGCGAGCAGCGTGCAGCTCGTTTCTTACGCCGATGGCCGAAACAGCATCGATCATGTCGAAGCATGCGGCCATGGCACGAGAACATTCTTCATCGTTAACCCGACAAGCGTCATAACGCTCAGCCGGAGATTTTGCCTGGGTTATTGTCCATAGGTCAGTCTCCTTCGCATGAGTGGCAACGGTTTAACTTGACGCTTCAGCTCCATTATGAGCCGCTCGCAGCCGGCGCCGGCACCTATTTGTCCAAGCCCTCCAATGATGAATTCCTATCAAGGCTGTGTCACGGCCATCCGTCTCACCCATCGTCCGTCGTCGACTGAGTTCTTAGTCGGCTGACTCAGGGCAACGCTATTGGACCAAGGTCCAATTGTTTGATCGGAACGCAACAACCACTATTCATGTGAGTCTCGCTTTCGCGGCGCTAGGCGCTCGATACCGCGACTACGATATGTTTAATGGAGCCTGCATCATGATCAGATACCTTCGGTCTGTTCTCGCGATTCCCGCCTTTCTGTTTGTCGTGGCCTGCTCGACGAACCCGACCGTTGCTAATGGCGGAGACCCTGAGTTAGTCGACAAATCGCAAGCGGCACTTCAACAACTATTCGATAGCACTCCAAAGGCGAAGGAACTCCAATACCAGGCGAAGGCCGTCGTCGTGTTTCCCGACATTGTCAAGGCCGGGCTTATCGTCGGTGCGCAAGGCGGGAAAGGGGTGATGTTTGGTCCAGACGGGAAAGTCCTTGGGTACTACAGAGCACGCGCAGTCTCGTATGGCCTGCAGGCTGGCGCCCAATCGTTCTCGGAGGCCTTGTTTCTCATGACCGACTCGGCTATGACTACGCTCACCAGCGGCGCCGGATTATCGGTTGGTATGGGGCCGAGTGTCGTAGTAGTGGATGCAGGGATGGCTAAGTCTATGACCACTACTACGTTGAAATCCGATGTCTACTCGTTCATTTTTGGCCAAACGGGCCTGATGGCAGGTCTTGGCATGCAAGGCCAGAGAATCGTTAAGTTTGATGATAACGATAAGTAAAGTGCGAAATATGCCCGTGGCGCGTTTTCCTGGCCTACAGCGGGCTGGGCGCGATCCGGCAACGGTGCGCGCCAATGCGGCCCCCGATCAGGCGTGCGGGCCGAGGGTGGTCCCAGCAGCTTCAAAATAGAATCCCCTTCCCCGCCTACGCGGGATTCGGGGCGATTTCAGGGCCGGCCGAGCGATGCAGTATGATGCGCGCGGCCGGATTTTTTTGCTTTGCCGGAGCGGCTTGAATGCTTTTCACCGCGTATCGCTCATCTCGCCGCTCTCACGATTGAATTATCGCTTCAGCCCGCGCCTGACTGCACTGCGTGTGTTGCGCAAGGTGTTTGCGAAGGGCTGCGGTCTTCGCAAACAGAGCATCCAAGCTGCTTCCGAATCGCAGTGACCGTGCCGCGTGGCGTTCCGTCGTGGATCGCCGAATCTTTTCCCTGTGGCGAGGATGAACGCACCAGCGGAAGCCAGCGACACTAGCAGCACGGTCCATTGGACAGCCGCATAGTTGCCGCCGGCCGTCCAGATCGCCGCAGCCGGCGAGTATTTACCAGTTACCTGGATTTCCACTAGCGCACACCACCTGGGCTATGGGTCAGATCTGTCGCGTGTGTAAGGCACCTTCATTGGGCGCTTGGGCTGTTTGGCATTGTCCGTTCCCCGGTAGTGCCCCTTGCGCCGCCGCACTCGTCAGACAAGGTCTTTCCACGTTTCACCTTTTTTGATTGCATAGATGGTCACGACATGTACTCCGAATGCCTGCGCCAGCGAAGCAACTGACTCTCCCGCCGCCAATCGCTGGCGTATCAATAACACCCTAGCTTCGTTCAATTTGGCTGTGCCGTTGCGAAATCGAATGGGCAGATCGGGATTGATAAGTCTTTTTTCTTCGTATCTGCGGCGGATACGCTCCCTTTTTGCCGCGTTGAACTTCTCCTTGTTCTCCTGGGCGTAGCGCCGTTTCGCATCCGGGTTTTTCTCATAACTACGCCGCGCGGTCATATTGGTACGCTCGCGGTTCTTCGCTCGCCATTCCGCCTGACATAGAGTTACACAGGGCCTGCAGTAAGAAGCGTAGCCAGACCCCTTCCGATGGAAATCCAGTTCCGCGATTTTGGTCCGGCCGCATCTGGGACAACGACGCGGGGTTTGAATAGCGATCATGACTTGCTCCCTTTCCCAACAGTTTTGACTTTTCCTCCCGTGCAATCGACAGAAAATATCGAACTTGGACGTTGTACAAGCGAATGGCAAAACTGCAAGCCTTCGTGCGAAAGCATTTTTCAAACGTGCCAAGATGGAGGACGTTGACGCAATCAGTATCGCCTGTCCGGCAAGAAGGCGAACGGAAGGGCTAGCGATAACTCTTGTGCTTCGCGTCCAGGCAATGCGCCTGCTTGTGATAGGCGTGCAGCCGGACTGGCACCCGAGATGCATCAACGCTGCAAACGGCACGAGCTGCTGGAAAGTGAACGGCCGTTTGCTGGACGAAATCGGACGGATGTCTTGCGTACTTGAGCGGCTGTTGAGGGTCGACAGCGGGCGGACAGGGAATTAGTCGGCGTAGCTAATGGCGTAGGCCATCGCTCAAAGCCTTAATGGAAGGGGCGCAGGTACTGCTGCATCACGGGAGAATGGGTCGCAGACGATATGGCGGTTGGAGCGATCACGGGCACTAGCATAGGTCGGATCCAAAGTTTCTTTGGCACAGAGTTTAGACCAAATGCGATTATCATGGTCGCAGGGGACAGCCAAGACCGAGATGAATATGACGGGAGACAATGCACACAAGCTCGATGCCGCGGAACGCGTCGACCTACTCTGCTTCCTCGTAATGGCCCAGCTCATCGGCCACGCACGCACTGGCGATTGGCTACGAACCGACCACGCGGTGGAGGCCACGCGGATGTGGGCGGCGTCGAATTCCGCAGAGTGCGACTGGCTTGATCGAGCAAAACTTGCACGGATGTCGGTCGCCATCGCGCCGCAATTTCTTGTATTCCCGTACTTCAGGGACGCCAAAGAGATCGTCAAGCTGTTTGTGGATGGCTGGAGGCTGGACTATCGTTCACCAACGGTACGGGGCATCCTCGACGTTTGCATGGAGCATCTGCGCCGAGGATGACGTCGTTCCCATCTCAGCAAACGATCAGCGGCCGGCAGGGAGGGCACGCTGACGGTCTCGTCGGCCATCTTCGGTCACTCATCGCAGAACAGCCGCGTCGCGTACGGCCGGTTCCAGATGCATAGCTGCCGTAGAGAGACACACGTCAAATTCGAGGGCGGCGACGTATTCAGCGTTCAGACGTCCTGCTAGCACAGCGACCGTCGGAACGTCGTGTATCAGGCCAACACCTTGGCCAGCGGACCAGATGTCGCGCCACGCAATCATTTCCTCTTCGTTTTCTACCGTGGCCGATGGGACGAGTGCGCCTTCACTCCAGTCCAAGCCAGCTTTGATGAGGCTCTCGCGCAGAAAGCTGGCGCCAATGCCCGTCACCTTGTTGGTGTAGATCACATCGGTTGATTCCGCATCGAGGATCATCTGCTTGAAACGCGGGGCGGCATTTGCCTCTTCTGTCGCGATGAAGCGGGTCCCCATGTACGCGAAATCGGCCCCGAGCAATCTGGCAGCTCGAACGTGGCGGCCGTGACCCAGCGCCCCGCCAAGGACAATGGCGCCGTCAAATTTCGCTCGCAACTGGCTGCCTTTCCTTTTCATTCAATCACTTGGCTTAAATACCACTCTTTAGGCTAGCCATCCGATTTTCTCAATACCGAGGCCTGCTTTCCTACGAGACACCGGCAAAGCAAGCGTCCGCCGTGGATCGTGAACCGGCATCACATTTACCATCCCTTACATTTGAAACATTTGGTTGTAGAATCGCCGACAAACCAATAACCGGGACGGTGGCCTCGTCTGATCGGAAGGTCCGCGGCCCCCGGTATGAAAAAGAATCAACAACCACGCAAGAGACCATGAAAAAACTCGCCTTTACCGTCGCCGCCGCGGCCCTCCTTAGCGCGTGCACTCCTATGCCGCCGCTGAACTTTTCCGTTCCCAACGTCGGATATTCCACGCACAAGCTAGACGCGGAAATGAAGTCTATGACCGTCACGCTGGCCAGACCGGATGAAGCGACCGGCAAGGTCCCTGCCGGCATGGAAGGCATCGTTCCTGCACTTTGGCAGACGTCCCTCCAAGAATCACTCAACAAAATGGCGATTTTCAAAGATGACGCTCCCGAGAAGGTCAACCTGTCGGTGAAGGTGTTGAAGCTGGACCCACCCGGCGCGGGCTTCTCCATGACCACCAATGTCGAAGCCCGTTATGAACTGCAGAATCGGGCAAATGGCGACATTATTTATTCCCAAAACATCGCTTCATCAGGGACCGTGCCGGCGGACTATGCATTCGCGGGAATCGTTCGCATGCGCGAGTCCGTGAACCGAGCCGTGCAAAACAACGTCTCCCTGTTTCTCCAAGCTCTAGAAACCGTGGACCTGAAGAAGCCGATGTTCCCGACACAGGCTGCGGCGAAATGATCCGCCCCGGATGGATTGTTGCCGTATCAGTCGCCATTCTTTCGGGTTGCGCGCCGAACGTCTCGCCAAGTAGTTATTCAGTCGGGTCGGTCGGCCAAGTCAATCGATCCATCGCCGGCAGAATTATCAGCGTGCGGCCAGTCAATATCGCTGGTCAGTCCGGCGCTGGCGGCCTGGCGGGGATGGGGGCCGGTGCAGCGGCCGGCTCTGCGATTGGCGGCGGCGCTCGAGCAAATGCTCTCGGAGCTATTGGGGGGGCCGTGGTGGGAGGGATTGCTGGCGCGATTATCGAGAGTTCCGCGACCCAGCAGACCGGTGTGGAGTACGTCGTGCAAACCGAAAACGATAACCTGATGACCATCGTCCAAGGCGCGGACTCAACTCTCTCTGTCGGTCAAAAGGTCCTAGTTCTATATGGCTCTCCGTCTAGACTAATTGCCGATCCGCGCGGCTGAAAATCCACCGAAACTCCAAGTGTCACGGATCGGCGTATTGGAGCCATTCCGGGATCGGCGTAATGGAGCCACCAGATGATCGGCGTAGTCGAGCCAGTGCATGATCGGCGCAATCGGGCCACTCGATGATCGGCGTATTGGAGCCACCGCAGGATCGGCGTAATCGAGCCACGTAGCGGGCTCAGTGTTCTGTCGGGCGCCAGCCCGAAACGCATTTCGAATTTCCGCAACCCGGTACCTTCAGGCTTTTTGCCCGGAGAGCCGATTGAGTAACAGGAGATTTGAAGTGTTCGAATATCGACAGGTTCTGGTGCGCAT
>NZ_JABBGJ010000102.1 GCF_012927345.1 Paraburkholderia polaris | reverse complement strand
GCCATGACCGCCCTGACGGTACGGCAAAACGATTCCAGCGCTTCACGAACTCCGGTGTGAAACGCTTCACCCAACGCATGATCGTGGTGTGCGCCAGCGACAGTCCCCGCTCGGCCATCATTTCGACCAGATCGCGCAGGCTGAGCTTGTAGCGAAGGTACCAGCGCACGCAGAGAACAATGATCTCCCGATCAAAATGCCGTCCATCGAACAACCCCTCCAGACCTTTCCGCTTGCTCATCACCGGTCACCAGTTCGTCAGGCTGACAACTTTAACCGATTCCCCGTGCCTATTTGCAACAGAACCTCTAGAAGGATACACCGGCTGCGGCTTCCTGAGTCGCAGAAGCGTCGAAAGCCACGTATCAATAGATCAGCGCCTGGTTTGTTTGCTCCTGAATCGACATCGTTAACTCCTAAAACTTGCAGAGTGACGGTGACCGTCACGAGCCTTGCTAGAAACGACCACCGGCTCCCGGTGTCGGCGTTACTTCTACGAACGGCCTACGTGACCGATTCGCTGAACGAGTTCATCAATGGCCATGAGGAATGCGCCGGCCTCCATGCCGGTTCTCAATAGCAGAGCGTGACGTCGACTACGTTCTGCAACGGCTCGCCGCGTATCAGCCTGCGCGCGTTAGCTGCCACCTGCGTGCCGATCGTGTCCCAACTCGCGACGGACGCCATGTGCGGCGTAACGATCAGATTGGGGGCTCGCCACATATGATCCTTCGGGGGTAACGGTTCGTTCGGAAACACGTCGACAATCGCACCGCCGATCTTTCCACTCGTGAGCGCCGCGATCAGGTCCGCGGGCACCAGATGCTCGCCGCGGCCAACGTGGATCAGTTTCGCGCCCGGCCGCAAGTATTCGAAGGTGGTCGCGTTGAGAATCCAGCGGGTTTCGTGAGTGAGCGGCAAGAGACACACGAGGATGTCCGTCCCTTGGATGAAGTGCCTGAATTCCTGCGGACCGGCGAAGGTCGTCACGCCCGACAGTTCACGCGGCTTGCGCGCCCATCCGCGCACCGCGAAGCCGAAGCGCTGCAGATCCATCGCGACTCGGCTACCGATTTCCCCAAGACCCATGATGCCGACTGCGCATTCAGAAGAATCACCCTGCTCATGGCGGAACCAGCGTTCGATAGGCTGATTGGCGAGCACGCGATCTAGCTGACGATGATAGTGCAGCACCCCCCACGTGACGAATTCGCTCATTCCCCGTGCGAGTTGCGGATCGACGACCCGGCACAGCGGCACGGAGGGAAAGGCGCAGTCGGACAGAATGCCGTCGACGCCCGCGGCAATGCTATGTACGAGCCGAAGTTTCGGCAGCGACGCAAGCGCGCCGACCGGCGGGTTCCAGCACACCGCAATTTCGGCATCGGAGGCGGATTGCTCACCGTGCATCACGACATCGAGCTCAGGTGCTGCGCGAAGAATCGGCTGTACAAGGTCTGAAATGTCCTCGTCGCCGCTCATCAGAACTACTTTGGTCATCGCAAGAAATCCTAAAACTCGCCTAGTTGCGGTAATCGCATTGCGGATCATCAATCAGCCGTAGCGCCGCGCGCCAAGCCATTTCGGCAATTTCCGCCGAGTCCTCCCCATCAAACTGGCTCGCGGTCAACTCGCACACTTCGCGTGGCGGGATGCGCAACGCGCTGCCACCTGCCAGCGCCTGGATTTGCGCCTGGCAGGCCCGTTCGAGGAAATAGATTTCGTGAAACGCTTGCGCTACCGTTGCGCCGCCCGCGAGCAGTCCGTGATTGCGCAGGATCATCGCCTTACAGGAACCGAGGTCGCGCACCAGACGCTCGCGTTCGCCGAGTTCCAGCGCGATGCCCTCGTAGTCGTGATAGCCGAGCTTGCCGTAGAACTTCAGCGCATGCTGGCTGATCGGCAACAGTCCATGCTCCTGAGCGGAAACCGCCGTCCCGGCGGCCGTATGTGTATGAATCACGAAATGTAGATCGTCGCGTGCGGCATGAATAGCCGAATGAATCGTAAACCCCGCGGCATTCACGCGAAACAGTGTTGGTTCTGTGTGTGCTCGCTGGTCAATGACGTTGCCGAGATGATCAATCTTCACGAGATCCGACGCGCGCATCTCATGAAACAGGACGCCATAGCGGTTAATCAGAAACGTCGGCGCCTCACCGGGCAATCCTGTCAGACGTGCCGTGATGTGAGTATCGATCATGTCGGTCATACGAAAGTGCGCGGCCACGCGGTAAAGCGCCGCCAGTTGCTCTCGTATCCGTTGTTCGGCGCCGGGCGGCGTCTGTTTATCGCTCAGGGAACCGGACGCTTGTGTCGGTTGCATGTTAGAAAGTCTCCCAGATACTCGCGTGCTGAGGTGCACGTGGTGTGCGTTAGCTGTATGTGGTTCAGACTTTACGAGCCCGCAAGCCATGGTCTCGAACTATCCGCACTATATCCAGCCTAAAGCTGTCGTCAATTTGTCGACGCCTTCTTGTAATCTATCTCTTTCTTGCGTCGATTCGGGTTTGTGCTTCGATCGATCTGTCCGAGAAAATAAGACCGATACGCTCGGACCCTACGTTGTGTGCCGTTCATGCCTTGAGGCGTATGCACAGCAAACTTAGTATCTCAAAGAGTATCTGCGCGCCTGCGTGGGCCGTGTTGGTGGTAGCGTCATATTCAGGAGCGACTTCCACCACATCGCCACCGACAATGTTTATCCCCGCTACCCCCCGAAGAATGGCCTGCGCTTCTCGCACGGTGAGTCCCCCAACCTCTGGAGTTCCAGTCCCGGGAGCAAACGCCGGATCCAAACCGTCGACGTCAAATGAAACGTAGACCGGTCCATCGCCGACCACGTCTCTCGCCTTTGCAATCACGGCTTCGATGCCGATCACCGGAATATCTTCCGCGTGGACTACAGTCATCCCCGACTCATAGGAGAACTCCCAGAGGTATTCGGCTGCTCCGCGTATGCCAATCTGAATGGTTCGCGTGGGATCCAGACATCCTTCCAACACCGCACGACGAAACGGGCCGCCGTGATGAAACCTGCAACTATCGAAGGGGCCCCCTGTGTCGCAATGGGCATCGATGTGAATAAGGCCAACCGGCCTATCCTTGCCTAGCACCCGAAGTATGGGAAGCGTGACTGAGTGATCGCCCCCGACAGAAAGAGGGGCTACTCCTGCCTCATGGATCTTCTTGACGACATTTTCGATGTCTTGATGACATTCTTCCAGGCGAAACCGACTCCCGAATGGCACATCACCGACATCCGAAACGGAGATATCTCGAGTGGGTAGTAATTTTAAAACGTGGTTGTATGGGCCAATCCGCTCAATGTTACGCAGCGCGCGCGGTCCAAAGCGCGCACCGCTCCGGTTCGTAACTCCCAAGTCCATCGGAATACCCAGCATCGCGACCTGCAAACCCTTCAGATCGGGCTTACTCCAGTCAATCTGCCGCCACGGAGCATCAAGCAAGGTTGACAAGCCAGCGTAGGGTGCTTGTCGAGTACCGAACTCATCAATCAACAAATCGGCGACGGCACGAAAGTGCTCGTCATAAAACTTACTCTCGTTTTCACCGCCAAAGCGTGCGCGTAGCTCATGGAGCTTTTCATTGCTGAGCGACATACATACTCCTAACTTCTATTTTCAGAAAGACGCTTGACTCCGCATGAGCGCGCGGAACGGTCATCTAAACCACGATATTGCCGGGTAGGACGTCGGGAATTACTCAATTTTCAAAAACACCCGAACTCAGCGTTTTTGATGTCCATTACACAGGAATTGCCCGTGAAACTTATCCCTTTGTCACACTCCCTTTTGCCTACCCTGCGTAGGATCCCATAACATTGTCGTCGGGCTGCTGGCGGGTGAGCCGGATAGGCCCGGTTCACATGCCATCCAGTACCTGACAGAAAGCGTCTCTTAACCGATTACCGGGGACATCCGGGCTCCGATGTTCACATCGCCCCCTTTAGCAGCCGTCAGCCCGGCTATCACTTCGCTGTCACATCGATATCCCCGAAGTACTTCTTCGAAAGTTTCTCAATTGTTCCCTCAGCCTTCACTTGCTTGATTGCCGCATTTAGCTTCTCTTTGAGAGCACCGTCGCCCTGTCTTAATCCGAATGCTACGCCGCGACCCAGAATTTTTTCATCTTGCACAGGAACCCCAGCGAACGTAAAACCCTTCCCCTCTGGTGTCGAAAGGAACGCGCTCTGCCCCGACGGCGAGAGAACCAGGGTCGCGTCAAGCCGACCGGAAGTAAGATCGTTAAAAACCTGGTTCTGGTCCTGATACGTGACTACGTTCACGCCCGCTGTGGCCCAGTGCGCCCTGGCGAAGTTCTCATGGATGGACCCTTGCAAGACGCCAACGCTCTTGCCCTTCAGCGACGCAGCAGTCGGCTGGAGACCGCTACCCACCCGGGCGATCAGCTGAGATGGCACGCGATAGATCACTGTCGTGAAGTCGATCGTTTGCTCGCGCTTCTCAGTGACGTTCATTGCCGAGTTGATGGCATCGAACTTACGCCCCTGAAGAGCGGGAATCAGCCCGTCGAAGGATGTTTCAATCCAACTACAGGACATCTTCGCGGCAGCACACACTGCCTTTCCCAGGTCGATATCAAATCCCTGCAGCTCCCCATTCGCCGATTTGGATTCGAACGGCGGGTAACTCGCCTCTATGCCGTAACGCAATACGTCCTCCGCATACGCTACGGTGCCGAGAAATGAGCAGGTCAGAAGCAGCGCAGCCGCAACCCTGTGTCGCAATCTGATCATTGTGGTCTCCAGTTATCACGCCGTTCAGTGGCGTGCTCGCCAAACGCGCCCACTTGCGTTTGCGAGCTCGCGCAGAATGCACCCGGAGCTGGTCCAAGTGTTTATCAATCATAGAGCCTCGGGCCATACAGTTAAATCAGGATCCTGAGAATTTCAATTTATGAAATTCAGAAGTATCGCTATCGACAGGGATTGCTCGTGAACATTCCCTGCGCCCACACCGCCTCCAACAACGATATTTCGACCAAACTGACCTGCGGCCGCTGCCCATGATGACTAGGTGATGCATGTGCTATCACCCGATCCATCTTCACGGATCACGTCGATCGGCAGAATCATCTGAGCGTCTTCTTCAGCCTTTAAGCATTTTTGCAACGTCGCATCGATGTGGCGTCTGTGCCAATGGACAGGACATCATCGACGTGCAAGCATCTCATCCGTTGCGTTTGTGTGAATGCAACCTTGCGCACATGCGATCAGAACTACTAACTAATTACGGAGATCTTTATGAAAAGACAAACCATCGCACTGGCTGTGGCTACCGCATTCGTCGCGCCCGTGTTTGCGCAGAACACCGTCACGCTGTATGGATTGATCGACGAGGGGTTCGACTATACGAACAATGTCCACGGCAAGTCCCTCTCCGAACTACAATGCGGCTATGCGCAAGGTAGCCGTTGGGGCCTGAAGGGAACGGAAGACCTCGGCGGCGGCTTGAAGACAATCTTCACATTGGAGAACGGTTTTGATGTGAATAATGGCAAACTGGGTCAGGGTGGCCTCATGTTCGGTCGTCAGGCTTACGTCGGTTTGACGGATGACAAGTACGGTACGATCACGTTCGGCCGCCAGTACGACTCGTTGGTCGACTATCTTGCACAGACAACTGCAAACGGAAACTGGGCCGGCTACCTGTTTTCGCATCCGTATGACAACGACAACACGGATAACTCGTTCCGTGTGAACAATACGATCAAATACGCGAGCCCGGATTTCGCAGGCCTTCAGGTCGGTGGCACGTACAGCTTCAGTAACGACACGAACTTTGCGAATAACCGTCAATACAGCATCGGCGGCCAATACGCGAACGGCGGCCTCCTCGTGGCGGCCGCGTACTTGCAAGCGAACAATCCGTCGTCGAGCGCGAGCGGTGCAATAAATAACGGCGGCGATGAGAACTTCCTAGCCAAGCGGCTACGCGTTTTCGGCGGCGGCATCAATTACACGTTCGGTTCGGCAACTGCCGGTTTCGCGTACACGAACACGGATATCACCTCCCCGCTCTCGACGACCTACATCTCGGGGTCAATCCTTCCGGCAGCCGGCGCCCTGAACGCGCTCAAGTTTCAGAACTTCGAAATCAACGGCAAGTACCAGTTCACGCCATCCTTCTACGTTGGAGCGCAATATGTGTACACGATGGAGACCTTCGACGCGTCCTCTGGTAGCGCGAAGCCGAAGATCCACTCGGTCGGCCTGATGGCGGACTACAACCTCTCGAAGCGCACAGACTTCTACGTTCAGGGCGCCTACCAGAAGGTCGCGGGCGACAAGACGGGTACCGCGCTCGATCAAGCGTACGTGCCTGGAGCAGCGCATGCTTCGTCGACGTCGAATCAGTTTGTGTTCCGCGCAGCCATCCGTCATAAGTTCTAAAAACCACGCAGCATCACGCGACGTCGGAATCGTCGCGTGATGTCGTGCCTCGCTAATCCAGACTCAAGTCGACGACGCGCCGGACGTCCGATAGACTTTTCAGCGCCCAATCGTTGGAAACAATTGAAACGTATCGAGCGTGTTGGAAACGATAGCAGTCAGGTTCCCGGCGACAGCCAGTCTCTGCGGGGAGCTGCCATCTGTCGCCGTAAGCGTATCCGCTCCGATCGCCGTTGTCTGACTGAGCAGCCGATTCGGGGCAACCGTGGCGTTAAACTTTTAGCAGCCTAAATCGCGCCCGAGACACAGGGATTGCGACAAGAACATAGGGGCGTGTTGTTCGCAGCGCTCATGTCGCAGCCTACCTTGAATTATGCGTTGCCGGCTTCGGCGAATTGCAACCCACCTCTAGTCTCGTGCGGGAGTAATGGGGCCGTGCAATGTCGTGACGCCGATCGGCCTTGAGGACAATTGGCGCTCCGCCAGGGGTTTGCATTGGCACGGCAAGCTGAGCCAAGCTAGCCGATCACTTTGAGCGTCCTCGTCATTTAAGGCTGCCGGACAGGAACTGCTTGAGTCGTTCGCTGCGCGGCGTGGTCAGCACTTCAGCGGGCAAGCCCTCTTCTTCGGTGCGGCCCTGATGCAGGAACATCACATGATTCGACACGTTGCGCGCGAAACCCATTTCGTGCGTGACGACGATCATCGTGCGGCCTTCTTCGGCGAGCTTCTGCATCACCTTCAGCACTTCGCCGACCAGTTCGGGGTCGAGCGCGGACGTAGGCTCATCAAACAGCATCACGTCGGGGTTCATTGCCAGCGCACGTGCAATGGCCACGCGCTGTTGCTGACCGCCCGACAGATGCGACGGATACTGTTTTTCCAGACGCGGCGCGAGGCCCACCTTCTCGAGATATTCGCGCGCACGCTCTTCGGCTTCGCGACGCGACATGCCGAGCACATGAATCGGCGCTTCGACGATGTTCTCGATCACATTCATGTGCGCCCACAAGTTGAAATGCTGGAACACCATCGCCAGTTTCGTGCGGATGCGTTGCAGCTGCTTGTGATCGGCCACTTCCAGATTGCCGGCGCGGTCGGCTTTGGTTTTGACCATTTCGCCGTCGACGACGATCTGCCCCGCGTTCGGCCGCTCCAGAAAATTAATGCAGCGCAGGAAGGTGCTCTTGCCCGATCCGCTCGCGCCGATGATGCTGATCACGTCACCCTTGTTCGCGTTCAGCGACACGCCCTTGAGCACTTCGTTGTCGCCGTAGCGCTTGTGGATGTCCTGAACGGCGAGCTTGCAAGCTTCGGTTTGAGTCGTGTGGAGCAAGATGCTCTCCCTTTGAAAATACGGATCAATCTACGTGACGGCGCGAACCCGCCGCGCCGCTGCATCGAAACATGCCTGCTCAGTGCGTGCGCACCGCGAGGTAACCCAGCCAGTGAC
>NZ_JABBGJ010000101.1 GCF_012927345.1 Paraburkholderia polaris | reverse complement strand
CGAGCGGCAGGCCGGGCATATTGTGCATGGCGTAGACCGCGTCGCAAGGAAAGCGTTCGAACAGGCCATCTTCCATCATGGCCCGTGCGCCGCAGAGGTTTTCCTCGTCCGGCTGGAAAATCAGGTTCAGCGTGCCGTCGAAATTCTTCGTTCTTGCGAGATACTCCGCAGCAGCGAGCAGCATCGTCGTATGGCCGTCATGTCCGCAGGCATGCATGTGACCATGGTTCTTGCTCTCCCACGGAAGCCCTGTAGTTTCAAATATGGGCAACGCATCCATGTCTGCACGAAGACCAATGATGCGCGTGCCGCTGCCGTTTTTAAGCTGCGCCACAACGCCGATGCGGCCAACCCCAGTCTCAACTTGATAGCCCCAGTCGCGCAAGCGATTTGCGACTAGCTCGGCGGTGCGGGAGACTTCGAAACCAAGTTCAGGATGGGCGTGGATATCCCGGCGCAACGCACTGAACCGCTCGGCGTTCGCAACGATATCGCCGACCAGGGAATTCTTCTGCATGAAACACTCCGATTTAGTGCGGGCTACGCCGATGTCGCACGAGGCCCGCGTGAGCAGGAAGCCCATAGCGTCTACCTCCCGCCCTCCCGGGTCAAATCGAAGGTTTTCATACGTATAACATTTAGTTTTGGCTTCAAACAAAATAGAAATACGAATTTTGTGGGCCTGTTCAGGGGACGGTCGTACTGCGCGGTCCATGCCGTCGCTTTAGCGTACTTGGTCAATGAAGTGCAAAGAAAAGAACAACCTGGGCAGCTTCGACAGGCCCGGCGTTCCGGGGCTGAAGAGCCAGAGCGTCGGCCAGGTGGGTATGACGTACGACTTCAAGTTCGTGAAGCTCTACGGCCAGTACATGTACACGTACGACGACCAGCAGGTCACGAGCTGGCACGTGAACACGGGACAAGGCGGCGTAACGGCGCCGTTCGGCCCGGGTTCGATCAAGGCGTCGTACGCCTACCCGCGCAACGGCGGCGGTTCGAACCAGACCCGTCAGACGGCTGCTGCGGGTTACGACTACCCGCGGTCCAAACGCACGGACGTCTACGCGCTTATCTGTACGACCACATCACCGGTCAGTCTAGTGGCAATACGCACGGCGTCGGGCTGCGCGCGAAGTTCTAGGCGCGTGCGTCCCGCTGGGCGCGTTTGCCTGCAAGCGCCGCCTGGCGGACCAGCCGGTTCGCGTCATTGCAAAGCCCGCCTTCTACCGAAGGCGGGCTTTGTCGCTTCTGGACCAGGTACAGCGCAAGGTTTGCCGGTCATTTTTTGATAAACCCGGCAAAATGACGCGCACTAATTCGTGAAGCGAGCGATTGAGATGGATATCTGCGGCGGCATGGCACGCCGAAGAGCGTCGCCGATCTCGTGCGCCACAATTATTTGCAGTACGCGGCCGTGTCGGTGCCTGAAATCGCGACGGGCGAAAACTCGTCGCGTTTGCGTCTATCGGGCAATCTCATCGTCAACCATCAGGAGGCGCAGCGCGTGCTCGTTCTGCAAGGCGTAGGCATCGCGATGCTCGGCACCGAGGTGATCGGCGTCGATCTGGCCGAGGGTCGTCTCATGCCCCTGCTGTGGACGAAGTGCCGCCGCGGGAGTTGCCGATTCATGTGGTCTACGCGAGCCGGCGGCATTTGTCGGCCAAGGTGCGCTCGTTTGTCGACTTTCTCGCCGAGCGCTTCACGAACGAGTCGCAGTGGCCGTCGCTCGACCAGATCAGGGCGTTGGCGGGGCCACGGCGTGCCAGCGCCTGAATACCGCAAGCGCGCGGTGCCCGACGATGAGAAGGTGTTTGAGGGCTGCCCAAGCGCTGCAGTTCGACTTGTACGGGAACTGCCGCGAACCGCAGCGCCTCGAGCATCGCGCGTCCGAGTCAACCGGCCATTCGTCTGCCTTGCCTCAACGCGCAATGCCCAGTCGCGCCTTCGCGTCGTCATATTCCTTCTTCAGGCGCTGCACCAATTCGCCCACGCTCGGCACATCGTCCATCAGACCGACGCCCTGGCCTGCGCCCCAGATGTCCTTCCAGGCCTTCGCCTTGTCACTGCCGAAGTTCATCGCGCTCTTGTCCGATTGCGGCAGCGCGTCCGGATCGAGCCCCGCGTTCACGATGCTTTCGCGAACGTAGTTGCCGTGCACGCCGGTGAACAGGTTCGTGTAGATGATGTCGGACGCGGTAGACGTGACGATCGCCTGCTTGTAGCTGTCGACCGCGTGTGCTTCCTGGGTCGCGATAAAGCGCGTGCCCATGTACGCGAGGTCCGCGCCCATCGCCTGCGCGGCGAGAATCGAGTCGCCGCTGGCAATCGAGCCCGACAGCACGATCGGGCCGTCAAATATGCGCCGCACCTCGCCGACCAGCGCGAACGGCGAGGTCGTACCCGCATGGCCGCCCGCGCCCGACGCCACCAGGATCAGACCGTCGACGTCCGCTTCCAGCGCCTTCTGCGCATGCCGCAGATTGATTACGTCGTGCAGCACGATGCCGCCATAGCTGTGCACGGCGTCGACGATTTCACGCTCGGGCGCGCGCAAGCTCGTGATGAAAATCGGCACCTTGTGTTCGACGCACACGCGCACGTCGTGCTCGAGTCGCGAATTCGACTGATGGACGATCTGGTTGACGGCAATCGGGCCAATCACCGCGTCGGGGTTAGCCGCGCTGTGTTCGGCGAGCTGCGCCTGGATCTGGGTGAGCCATTCGTCGAGCAATTCCGCGGGGCGCGCGTTCAGCGACGGGAACGACCCGACGATCCCAGCCTTACATTGGGCCAACACGAGTTCGGGATAGCTGACGATGAACATCGGCGAAGCAACGACGGGCAATGCAAGGTTTTGCAGAACGGCGGGCAATGCCATAGTGCGAGTCTCCTGATTTGGACGGACCGGCGTGTGTGGTGCGCGGCGTTTGATGAGTTTAGCGGCACATGGAACGACATACACGGCAAGCAGCGCGGAGGCTGGCTGACGCTCGCGCTGCGTGCCGATCGCGGCGCGCGTTCGGCCAGGCCGGTCAGCCCGACCCATGTTCGCCCGAATATTTACGAACGGTCGTTCTATTATAGGCGAAACGAGCCGGCTGCGCGTCGTCGGATCGTTTGGAACAGTTGGAAGGAGAGTTCGGGTGGCGGATTCAACCGGTCATTGCAACACCCATCGTTTCTGCCTGTTTTTCGGCAGGGTTCATAAATTGCAAGGTCTGACGGGGGCGACCGTTCAGACGCGCGGCAACCTTGTTCAATTGTGCCTGCGAATAACCGTCCACCGGCTCCCCTTTGGGGAAGTACTGACGCAGCAGTCCATTCGTGTTTTCGTTACTGCCTCGTTGCCATGGGCTCCGCGGATCGCAGAAATACACCTGCACGTCCGTGGCAATCGTGAAGTTCCGGTGGCTCGCCATCTCTGTGCCTCGATCCCATGTCAGCGATCCACGCAATTCTTTCGGCAGTCTGTTCACCTGCTTTATCAGCGAGGACACCACACTGGCCGTGTCCTTGCCTGCAACCTTGACCAGCATCACATAACGCGAGTGCCGCTCCACCAGGGTGGCAATGTAGGTGTTGTTCGAGCCCGCGAGCAGATCGCCGTCCCAGTGACCGGGCAGCACGCGGTCCTCCACTTCGGCCGGCCGTTCGCTGATCGACACGCCCCCGATTATCCTGCCCCTGTTCTGGCCGTTTGCCGAGGCGCTCTTCGCCTGGCGCATCGTACGGTTCGTACGATGCGCGACGAGTTCCTTTTTAAGGACCCGCGTGCCAGGACGAACTGGCTGCGGTGATCGTCTCGTGAGATATCTGCATGTTCTTGTTGACCCGGAACTCGCGCCTGAGCCATCCCGCTATCTGTACAGGGGCCCATCGTAATTTGAGCTTGGCTGCAACCAGCCGGCGCAGGCGCGCGTTGCCCGCCAACGCACACGCCTTGGGCCGGCGCTCGCGCTCCCAGGTGTGCGCATCAGCCTCGTGTGCCCGATACCTGGGGCTACCGCCATTGCGCGAAATCTCCCGGCTGATGGTCGATTTCGCCCCCCAGTTGCCGTGCAATCTCACCCATCGTTCTGCCAGCACCCAGGGCTCGCGATATCTCCTCACGTTCGGCAAGCGTCAGTGACCGGGCAGATCGCTTACGGGCGACCGGAGAGATGCCCCCGGTCTTGTGCACGACCCGATAGACCCCACTGGGCTGCCGTTCGAGCATGCGCGCAATTACGCTCAACGACTCGCCCTCGCGCCACATCCTCCATATCTCGCGCTTCTGCTCCGCACTCAGCCAATGCTTTCTCTGGCGTTCCATATTGCTCCACTCTCAGATTCCGTATTGGAACAGAGGTGTTGCATCGACCGGTTGAATCCGCCCTGTCCGCGCCGAATGAATTTTGAGCCACCGCGCCGATCGAGCTTTGAGCCGGGGTGGAGACCGCCCTGAAGAAGGACCGGTTGTGGATAAGTGTATGGGTTTCCGGAGTGGTTGTCCTCCTTCGGTCGATTCCCTAAATGACTGATGAGGAAAATTTCATCGTGACGCTATCTCAAGGCTCGGCGCGCCGCTCTGAGAAAAGCAGAATCGCACAGAAACTGACGAAGCACGATACCCCGACGTACCACGCCGCGGACATTGGGTCGCCTGTCGTTTTGATGAGCCATGTCACGACGAACTGAGCCGTTCCGCCGAAGAACGTCACGCCGAACGCATAGGGAATTGCGAGACCACTGGCTCGCACGCGCGCTGGAAATGCTTCGAGCAGAAGAAGCAGGCCGACCCCTGAGCCGAGAGCCATTACCGTGCTTATCACGCCAACACCCAAGAGCACGGCGAGGGTTGAGGGTGCGTGAGTGATCATTCGGAACACCGGCAGGACCAGCATCGCATTGCAACCGAAGACAAATAGCACCAGTGGCTTACGACGCCTCAGGCGGTCGGCAAGGAGCCCGGATAAGGGCGAGACGACGAGCAGAATCAATGCTGAGAGAGCCGCTGACAGATAGCCGGTGGTCGGCGGCATGTGCATGACGCGGGTCAGATAGCTCGGCATGTAGTAAACGATCACGTATGTCAGCACCGTGCTACCCATTAACATCAGTGTCGCCAGCACGATCTTTCGGCCGTGCTCACGGCAGAGCTCGCCTAGCGGTGTACGAGCGAATCCGGCCGTTGCGGTGGGCACCTGTATTTCGTCAAGCTGCTGGCGCACGTACAGACCGACCGGGGCCACCAGCAGGCCAACAAGGAAGGGGACGCGCCAGCCCCAAGCCGCGAGATCGACTGGCGTCAGGGTCCGTGTCAGCACTACGCCCAGCGATGCGCCTAGCAGGGCCGCCGCGCCCTGGCTGGCCGGCTGCCAGCTGACCAGAAAGCCGCGGCGAGAGGCCGGACCAGCTTCCATCAAGTAAGTGGTGGAAGCGCCGACCTCGCCACCGGCAGCGAAGCCTTGGAGGAGGCGGCCTGAAATGACAATCAAGGGTGCCCCGATGCCAAGCGTTGCAAAGGATGGACAAAGTCCGATCACAGCGGTGCCCAGCGCCATCAGCCAGACGGACATAGTCATCGCCGCCCGGCGGCCGACACGGTCCGCATATACCCCCATCACCATCGCACCGAGCGGCCACGTGAAAAAGCCCACACCAAAGGTGCCCACCGCCATGAGTAGGGAAGTGAGCGAATCGGTCACCGGAAAGAACTGGGCACCGATCACGCCTGCGAAGAAACTGAACACGGTGAAATCGAAGATTTCGAGGCCGTTGCCGAGCGAGGTCGCTAATATCACCTTGCAAAGCCCGGGTGCGGTCTTCGGGTTGACGGCGGCCGGCGCGCAGGAGGCGATCCGGGTCGTGCGCATGGTTGGTTGCTTCCTATGGTTGGCTGGAACACGTAACGCCTTTCGCAGCAAGACGTGGAGCATCACCAGACATAAGTAACAACGCAAATGAATTGTTCTTGGGGGTATAAGGTTCGGTTATGTAAGCGGCCCCCGTGAGCCTCTGCGCGCCCAAGAGACCGGTATTGCCAAGTTTCGCGCAACGCATCGCTCGAATCGCTTGCAGTAAATTTTTATCAAAGGTATCGTCCGGTCGTTCTGCAATGCAGCGCGGGAGAGATCGTTAGACGTTTGTGACGACGCCGACGGAGCAACCGCCCCGGAAACTCTCAGGCAAAAGGACCGCGCGGCAGGGACATCTGGAGAGCGGCGCCTTGCGCGTCCACCGAAGGGGATTCTCTGTCCACAGCCTGCATCGGGCTGGTCGGCACACGGGAAGAAACTCTCAGGTACATGGACAGATGGGGCATCGACGCCGGCTTCGACACTGAATCGACACCGGTGATGCTCAACTACTCTGGATCATGTCATGTCACGAATCGCCATCATCGGCGCCGGGATTACCGGCGTCACGACTGCTTACGCCCTCGCCCAGCGTGGCCACCACGTTACCGTCTTCGAGCGGCATCGCTATGCGGCAATGGAGACGTCCTTCGCCAACGGCGGTCAGTTATCGGCCAGCAATGCCGAGGTGTGGAACAGCACGGCTACCGTGCTGAAGGGTTTGCGCTGGATGCTCACGCGCGACGCTCCGCTTCTCCTCAACCCGACGCCGACATGGCACAAGTATTCGTGGATGGCCGAGTTTCTGCGGCAGATACCGAACTACCGTGCGAACACGGTTGAAACAGTGCGGCTCGCGTTAGCCGCGCGCGAGCATCTGTTTTCAATTGCGGAGAAAGAAGGCATCGACTTCGATCTCGAACGGCGCGGAATTTTGCACATCTACAAGACAGAAAAGGAATTCAACGCAGCATGCAAAGTAAACGAACTACTGCGCGAAGGCGGACTTGACCGCAATCCGGTGAGGGCGAGCGAGTTGCATGGCATCGAGCCCACGCTGCATGGCGATTTTTATGGCGGCTTCTTTACGCCGTCCGACTCAACCGGCGACATCCACAAGTTCACGCGCGGGCTGGCTCAGGCCTGCGAACGGCACGGTGTTGTGATTCATTACGACGCGAAGATCACGTCGATCGAGCAACCTGCTGAAGGACGTTTTTCGCTGATGGTGAATCTCGCTGGCGACCCGCAGCCGCTCACGTTCGAGCAGATCGTGGTGTGCGCCGGCGTGAGGAGCCGCGATTTTGCGGCGATGCTGGGCGATCACGTGAACATTTATCCGGTGAAGGGCTATTCGATCACCGTCTGTCTCGACGACGAAAACAGCCGGCAATGCGCACCGTGGGTGAGCCTACTAGACGACAGCGCGAAGATTGTCACCAGCCGGCTCGGCGTGGATCGTTTTCGCGTGGCCGGCACGGCGGAGATAAACGGCTTCAACCGCGACATCCGCTCTGACCGCGTAGCACCGCTGGTGGACTGGACGCGACGCTACTTTCCCGAGATGTCTACATCCCGTGTGATTCCGTGGGCCGGCTTGCGACCAATGTTGCCGAGCATGCTGCCCAAGGTAGGCCGCGGAAAACGGCCCGGGGTCCTTTATAACACCGGGCATGGTCACCTAGGATGGACGTTATCGGCGGCGACCGCCCAAGCGGTCGCCAACATGGTGTAAATTTATTTTTTGCGGACGACGGAAGACTGCTCCAGTTCAGCGGACGGTTTTCTCTCGCCCGAAGGAGATAAGGAAGGTCTGCAAAAGTCCTGGCATTGACGTGAGCTTGGACTATCCTGGGAGCAGGAGAATTCAAGGAGCGACGTGATGACGCAAATGGATCTCGGCTTGAATCTGTCAACGAAGCGCACGCGCAAGCGCGAGTTTCTCGATGAGATGACACGCGTAGTGCCGTGGCAGAAACTGATTGCGCTCATCGAGCCGCACTATCCTAAGGGCAAGACTGGCCGGCCGCCGTTTCCGATCGCGACGATGCTGCGTATTCACTTCCTTCAGCAGTGGTTCAGTCTCTCGGACCCGGCGATGG
>NZ_JABBGJ010000100.1 GCF_012927345.1 Paraburkholderia polaris | reverse complement strand
TTCGATCCTGTATGGATCGGGTTTGGCGTCGCCACGCTCGTTGTTGCCGCGATCTGTATGCTGACTGGAATGTCGGCAAAACAGGTAGGTTCGAACAGGCGGATTAGCAGCCGCCAATTGATCGGCTTCCTGCTCCTTGTCTTCGCGTATCTCGTCTTTGCTGGGTGGATGCTGACGGACGCCGGTGAACGACTACTCGTTCGAACCACGTCCCACGAAAGCCGCTATTACCTGACATCCGCGCAGCCAATGTCAAGGAAATGCCAAAACCCCGTGACGTGGTATGACCGTCAAGTCGACGGCATGGTATTTACCTGCTCGACATTTGCGCTCTTTAACTCCCCCCCAGACTGGAATGCGCGCAGAGCGTCGATCGTTCATGTGCTGACCGGTCCGTATGGTGTCCGTGTTCTTTCGATTCATGCCATTGATTCGCTTTTCGGCCAGCAAGACTTAGAAGCGATGAAGGATCGTCGCTGATCATTTGAAGTTCCCCGAGCCGTCCAAGGTTGCCGGCGTGGCCATTTTTGAGTGTCCGATGTGGAGAATGCACATCGTCCCTTCAGGGTCGGGAGCACGCATTCGCTGTCAGTGAGGCACGACGTTTAGGGCCTCCCGTTGGCGAACGGCAGGAAAGCGCCTATCAGCTGCCTCACGGAGGCCGACACTCCAACGTCCGCAATGGCCGATGACCTTCCGAGCGACCCGCAGGGGTGAATGACCGCTATACCTTTGGACGCTGCCGACCCGTTGCGGCCAGTCGATTAGGGGAAACGCGGCGGCCGCTTTTGAGGTATTGCAGCCGTTGCATTCATGTACACCATCAAGCGACATCGCCAGATCAACGTCTGTCTGCTCGTTATCTGTCCGGACGACGAGCAGACCAAACTGGCAACCTGCTGCACCGGGCTGGCGCCGCAGACGGATCAAGGCATGACGGGGGGATGGAAGGTCAGCGTCCCCGCAAGAATCCACAGCATGAAGATCACGAGCGGAAGATGCACGATGAACTGGGTAAACGTGAAGCCCACCACGTCACGAGCCCGCAATCCCAGCACGCCGAGCAACGGCAGCATCCAGAAAGGGTTGATCAGATTCGGCAACGCCTCCGCCGCGTTGTAGACGGTTACCGCCCAGCCCAGATGAACCTGCAGTTCCTTGGCTGCCGCGATCACGTACGGTGCTTCAATGATCCATTTCCCGCCACCCGACGGCACGAAGAATCCAAGGACGGCAGAGTAGATGCCCATCAGCGCCGGAAACGACGCATGCGACGACACTGTGACGAAGAAATGAGAAAGATGGTCGGCCAACGGTAGTCCCGACGGCGCGGAGGCCTTCGTTAGCATGTACGCAATGCCCCCATAGAGAGGAAACTGAATCAACACGCCAGCCACAGACGGCACCGATTTCGCAACCGCGTTCAGGAAGCGGCGGGGGCGCCAGTTCAACAACATCCCGGCCAACAGGAACACGAAGTTGTAGGTGTTGAGATTCGAGATGGCCAGCACCGGATTCTTCGTGCTGAATTCGTGCCAGGCCCAAACAGAGCCGAGTGCGACGATCAGGATTGTGATCAGCGGGCTGTGCTCGAGCCAGTCACCGGGACGTGAAGGCGCTGCTACTTCGAGTTCCGCCTCGTTCAGCGAGATGCCCAGGGATTGCGCGGTTTTGGCGCGTTCCGCGCCGGGCGCAGAGAGATACGCGATCAAAAGCGATACGACAGTCAGAACGGCGACTAACAGTAACGACTGGGGAAGGAAAATCGTCTCGGAGAACGGAATGACACCGGTGATCGCCAGCAGCGCTTTCGGCAAACTGTCCGGATTCGCCTGCAATTGCGATGCCGACGAACTCAATCCCAGCGCCCAGGTCGCGCCCATGCCGAGATAGGCGGCGGCACCTGCCGCTCGGTAGTCCATACGGAGCCCGGTGCGGCGAGCGAGCGCACGAACCAGCAGGCCGCTGAAGATCAGGCTGATCGCCCAGTTGAAAAGGGACGCCGAAATGCTGACCAGCGCGACGAATGCCACCGCAGACTTGCCGTTCGACGGCAAGCGGGCAAGCCATGCGATCAATTTCGCGGCAGGCGGAGATACCGCGACCACGTAGCCTGAAATGGCCACGATCGCCATCTGCATCGTAAAGGGAATCAGGCTCCAGAATCCGTCGCCGAAGGCAATGCCCACGCGTTGTGCTGGTGCGCCCGTCGCCAGGGCGCCGACAGCGACGACGACAACCGCGATCGCCGCGAATATGTATGCGTCGGGAAACCACTTTTCCGACCAACGGGTCACTGCTGCGGCCATACGCTCAAGCCCGACAGCATCGTCGGCTGTCGAGGCTGCCAGGTCTTGCTGACGGTTCAATTCCTTCATCATGGTCTCCGACGCTTCGAGTGATTAAACATGCTTTTCATAAACCAGCGCTGCCGCAGCCAGGTCTTCGAGTGCGGTCCCTACCGCTTTGAATACCGTGCGCTCGCTGCCGTCGAATCGCCCACGGACCTCGCCCCGGCACAGGGCGGTGAGCGTACCGTTCAGGTCCGCCGGCGAAATCACGTTGCGCGACAACGGCCCAATCAGGTCGCCGGACTTCTGCGGTGCCTCGTCCGTATCGACAAACACGCGTGCGTGGCGGAAACAATCGTCGTCAGCCTCGCGCATCTGCGGCGTGAAGCTTCCAATAAGATCGAGATGCGTTCCCGGTTTCAACCACGAGCCGCGGACGATCGACTCGGTGGCGAGCGTCGCGCAGCTCACGACATCCGCGCGCGCCACGCTGTCCGGCAGACTGGAGACAACTGCCGCATTGAAACCTTCGCCTCGCAGTTGCTGCACGAGTCGCGCGGCCGACTCTGGATAGATGTCCCAGACCTCGACATGCGTGATTGGCAGCTGACTTCGATACGCTGCGGGCACCAGGCTTCCCACGCGTCCGGCGCCCAACAGCACCATGTGCGAGGAGTCGCCGCGCGCCAGAAGGGTGGCAGCGAGTGCCGAGGCGGCGGCGGTCCGGCGTGAGGTGATTTCATTGCCGTCCATCTTCGCGAGTGGTTCACCCGTGCTGGCGTCGTACAGCACGTAAGTCGAGTGCAAGCCGGGCATTCCGCGGCCCTGGTTACCCGGGAAAATGTTCACGGTCTTGATGCCGAGATATCGGTCCGCCTCCCACGCCGGCATGATCAATACGGTGCCGGTGTTGCCGTCGCCGCTATTGATCGTGTGCGAGTGTCGGAGCGGAACCTCACACCCCTTGATGAACGCCTTCTTCAGTGACGGAATCAGCGTGGCGAAGTCCAGCGCTTCGCGTGTCGCTGGCGTGTCGAAAAATTTCATGCTCGATTTGCTCCTCGTGAGTCGTTCACGCTTCAATGGAAATATCAGTGGCCGGGATCGCCTGGCAGGCGAGGCACATATCGGCTTCATCCGGCCCATGCCCTGTCATATGCGACACCTTGCCCGCCAGGACCTTGACGGCACAGCTCTCGCATTGCCCGACCCGGCAGCCGCTGGGCATGCTGATGCCAAGGCTCTCGCCGAAGCTGAGCAGGCTTCCCCGCTCGGGTGCCCATTCAGCCTTGATCTGCGACCGCCGGAATTCGACGGCAAAGCGTTGTGATGGATCGAGGGCCGGCTTCGACGGAGACCGAAAGGCCTCGCTGAAAATATAGAACGGCGGTACGCCACGCTCGACAAGGCCCGCCGTGATTGCGTTCATCATCGGCTCTGGGCCGCATAAATAGAATCGCGCGCGGTGCTGTATCAATGCGTCGTCCACGACGTCCGCAGTGAGGTAGCCCTGCATCTCGAAGTCGCGTCCGAGTACTTCGTCGCGCGGCTGGTTATAGCAATTTACGATCTTGAGCGTTGGCAACGCACGCTGCAATTGCGCAATTCGATTCCGGAACGCATGAGTCGAGCTATTGAGATTCGCGTAAAACAGCTGAGATTCGGGCGCTTGTGTGCCCAGCTTTCCGATCGTTTCTAGCCACGAAACGAAGGGCGTTATTCCAATCCCACCCGCGAATATGACGACCGGTCGCTTCGAAGCCGGGGGTACGATGAAGGTGCCGCTGGGAGCCTGAAGCAAGACCCTGTGTCCAACTGCCAACTCGCGATGAATATACGAGGACATGACGCCCTCGAACTGCTCACCGTCGACACTTCGGCCTCGCTGATGGCGCACGGATATCGAGTATGTCCGGCGATCGCTTTCAATCGCATGGCCAGTGAGCGAATAGGCACGCGTCGTTCCTCCTTCGCACAATTCCGGAATATGGATCGTCACATGCTGTCCGGGCAGATAGTCGGGGAGCGGTCCACCGTCGGCTGCGCTGAACGTAACCGTGCGAACGCCTTCGGCTTCTCCATGTACGGCCGACACGACAAAGTCCCGGAATCCTTGCCATGCCCGTCGCGCGGGATCGACCGACGGGTCGAGCGTGACGTCGCATGGCACGGCACGAAGCGGCGACGAACCGCTCAGCGGATCGACGATGGCGCCGGACACGATGCTGTTGTAGTTACTGTTTGCGCTTCCCAGGGCCGTCGACGATCCCATGCCGATCTCGTCGCACGCCTGCCACCAGCCGTACTCCGCGACTACGACATCCGGCGCGAGTTCGGGGACCACTCGCGCACGAAATCGCGCGGTGCCGTTTGTACTGGCGACGCGTATCCAGTCGCCGTCGACGATGCCCTTGATGGCCGCCAGATCGGCGCTCAGTTCCGCGACGGGATAAGGGGCACGGCGACGAAGGCTTGGCAGGCCACGATGCTGGCTGTGGCAGTAGTAGCCGTTCTTGACGGAAGTGAGCGTATACGGAAAGCATCGACGATCAGCTGCGCGTGCTCCTTCTCCGCGGCTTGGCGGTACATACTGAGGTACGGCCGGATAGCCGTACCGATGCAGCTTCTCCGAATAGAACTCGACGCACCGCGTTTCGGTCGCAAAGCCTCGCGGGCCATTCGGCGTCGTGCAAGCGTATTGCTTTTCCTGCTGCTTGAGCGGCCGGTAAATGCCCTCGGGATGTGAACGCAGCGTCGCGACGTCCAGGCCCAACGGTTCGAGAACATGGTTCCATCCTTTTTCGACATCGCCACCGAAGAATTGATCCCCCATCCCGAGCCTGACCGCCAGATCCAGAACGATGTTGTAGTCTGCCCGGCTCTCCCCGCGGGGCGTCACCATCCGCTGCCGCAACTGGACCAATTCGACGGCCCGCTCATTGATCTCGAAGCCGAGACGCAGTCCTTCCCGTTCCCAAGGCGTGTTGACCGGAAGGAGGATATCCGCATAGCGGGCGGATGGCGTTTCGAACAGGTCGCAATGAACATGAAAATCCAGTGCGCACAGCGCGTCCCGCGCCAATGCGCTGTCGGCTTGCGACATCACCATGTTGGTGCCGAACGCGACAAGCGCGCGCACCCGATAAGGCTTGGACTCGAGAATCGCACGATAAACATCGCGCGCGGTCACCCATCCTTGGGACGGCGGACCGAGCGGTCGCTCGTCAAGTCCGAGTGCCTTTGTTCGCTGCTGAGGATTCAGCATGGCGTAGTTACTGAGGGGATTTGCTGGTTGCTTCAGTAACTCGCGGTTTGAACCCCGCCTATCGAATGCACCTGTCAGTGCATACAGCGTAGCGATCGCCCGCTCTGTTTGCGTCGCGTTCGTGTGTTGTCCCACGCCAGACCACGCGTGATAGGCGATGCGCTGGCGTGGGCTGAGCATCGCCGCCACGATTTCGACCGCCGAGGCGTCGACACCGGTGATTTTGCTCACGTGTTCGGGCGTGTAATCAGACAGCGCACCGCAGTACAACTCGAAAGCGGGCGTACACGTGACCTCTATCACCCGGCCCGTCAGGTCGAATACGGAAATCTGGTGCGAGCCTGAAATCGAAAGATCGGACGGCGACGTGCGCGCCTCTTCTCCGACGAGTTCGAGTCGATTGAGCGCGCCATTCCAGACCACATATCGATTGTTCGACGACTCCGGATCGATGTCGCGCTCACGCAAAAAATGTCCGCTATCACGACGAACCAGGAACGCGCCATTCGTCCACTCGCGGATAAATGTATCGTCGATATTTCCCGTCGCGATCATTTGCCGGGCAATTCCCATAGCAAGCGCGCCGTCCGTGCCTGGCTGCACGCGCAGCCATACATCTGCATCGCGCGCAAGCGCCGTGGGTCTCGGGTCCACGACAATCAGCTTTGCGCCGTTGCGCCGACCCGCTGCAATACTGTCCGCCTGGGCCAGCCACGTGTTGGCTGGATTCGTACCCCAAAGCACGATGACGTCGGAATTCCGGTAATCGGCCGTTGGCATGCCGCAGCCGAACGTAAACACGTGCGCGAAATCCTTGTGCCAGTTGCAGATCTCGGTCGCGTAGCAGATATTCGGACTTCCGAAAGACCAGACGAATCGCTCCACCCAGTCGATACTGTCGCTCATCGGCGTACCGCTCGGGGTGGTCACGCCGAACACCACCGATTCGGCGCCGTTTTCCCGCTTGACGTGCGCGAGCATGGTCGCGATCTCGTCAAGCGCCTCGTCCCAGCTGATCCGTTTCCAGTGCGGATCGGCCGCCCCTTTTGGGGCAGTGCGGCGCATGGGATACAACACCCGGTCGGGGCTGTGTACGAGTTCCGGCGCGGCCTTGCCTTTCATGCACATCGCGTTGCCGGTCGGGTGCGTATTGTCGGGACGCACCTTCAGCAACACGTCGCCGCGGACCGTGTTGATCGTGCCGCATCTTGACCGGCATAACGTGCAGTACCCCTTCTTCTCCTGCGTCTCCATCATCGTTCCACTGTTTCCTTTCATGACGGGATGCTATGCAGCCGAAATTGCCCTGCCTAATTCATATTTCATGCCTCACGATATATAATTTTTCAATACCTCAGATTGGTCGTCGGTTCGCGCCGTCGGTTTGCACGGCGCCACAACCCAGCGGAGTACGTCAACGTGGCCACACACATTACGCTTCGCCAGATCGAATACTTCATCTCGGTGGCTGATACCGGGCAGATCTCCAGATCTGCCAATCTCTGCGCCGTTTCGCAGTCGTCGATGACGATCGCGCTGAAGAATCTCGAAGACACCGTGGGGGTGCCGCTGCTGCAGCGCCACGCGAGGGGCGTCCGACTGACCCGAGCCGGCGAGCGATTTCTTCGGCATGTGCAGAACGCGAATGTGTCCATCGGGCGCGCCGTGGTCGCGGCCCAGGAGGAACCTGAACAGATTTCGGGCCACGTTCGGGTCGGCGTCACGGAAACCGTCTCGGCTTACCTGATGCCGTCAATGCTTGCTACCGTCGCGCAGCGCTTCGAGCACCTGACTGTCGAGGTCATCGAAGACGCGCGCGAGGATATCGAGCAACGTCTCGTCGACAATCAGCTTGATATCGGTCTGATGCTTGTGTCCAATACGGCCAACGTGGACGAGCTGAAATATGAAACGATTCTGCGCTCCATGCGCCGGCTTTGGACCCATCCGGACCACCCGTTGCAAGATGCACAACAGGTCACGCTACAGGACATCGCGCAGGAGGACTACCTTTTACTCGACATGGACGAGCACGTCCGCACTGTTCGCAAGTATTGGGGAAAGTATGGCCTCGAACCGCACGTGCGTATTCAGAGCAAGTCGATCGAAGCCGTGCGAAGCATGGTCGCGCTCGGGTTGGGCGTCACGATTCTTTCGGACCTCGTCTATCGTCCGTGGTCGCTCGAAGGGAACCGGATTATGAGGCGTGATCTGAGCATTCCGATCCCGACCATGGACGTCGGCGCCGTCTGGCACCGAAAGGGCATCCTGCCGACGCCCGCGAGAGTGCTGTTAGACCTCTTCCGGTCCTGGAAGAAGACAAGCCAATAGTTGATCTTGCCTGACGGGCATAGCGGACGTTCGTGATCACCTTCGCAGCCGCGGCTGCTGACCGACCGCTCTGGCGGAAGAGGCGGCATGCATCATCGGTACGCGAGCGACCGGGAACTGATGCGAAGCCGACACACGAACGTCATACCTACGTGTCAGGTGAAGGACCTCTCATGGCCTATAGCACCAGTTCGATGAAGGTGCCGCCGTGATGATGTTGGAATTTTCAATGGCAGCTTTCCGGCGGTTTGTGCGAACGCGTACTTCCGGCCAAAAACGGTCATTGCACTGCCTGCCCGAAATTGACGACAATCTAACAGTCTAAACTTTGCGACAATTGGCACTGCTTGAATCGGAGCGGTCGTGATCAAGTGCGGAGGCGAAAATGGGTAAACCTTCGAGAACAGCGCTATTCTCTGCATCCCGCATGTGGGACTGGCCAACAGTCGCGGCATTATTGGTTGCAGCCCCTGAACTTGTTGCGGCGAGCGACCCGCAGGGGCACACCGCCCTGCATCGGGCATGCGCGGTCAAGCCTGGCAGTAGTCCACAATTGGTCGAACCGA
>NZ_JABBGJ010000010.1 GCF_012927345.1 Paraburkholderia polaris | reverse complement strand
CCCCGCTCGTGCCGCGCAACGACTTCGGCTTGCGCCCGGGCCCATCGCTTGAGGGCGGCTTGCTGGAGTTACGACTGTTCTTCTCGAGTTTCGCTTCGAGCGCGTTCAGACGCTTCACGAGATCAACGATGAGCGCGTCCTTCTGTTCGTGTGTGAGGTCTTTGAAATCAGGCATCTTCGTCATGTCCTTCACTATGCACAGCCTGGCTGCAGTTTACAAGCGCTGAATAGTTACGCCGCCGCAAAGAAAGTAAGCAAAGAAAGCGGCTCAAACCGCTAATGCTAAGTGGGCGCCCTTGATCGGAAGAGGTAGTGGCTCCGTAGAATCTGTGCCCGTGCCCATTCACCTCTTAGTGACAAAGGCGTCATACTTCCAGCGACGCTGCGCGCGCCGAAGAGCACTTCATAAAACCAACCACTGCGTTTCGGCTCTTGCATTGGGGACCTCGCGTTTTGCCCCGCACCGTGATTCGTCGTCGCATCGCCACTGTCGCCGTCACTGTCACTGTCACTGTCACTGCGACTGCGACTGCGACTGCGACTGCGACTGCGACACACCGACATTTCATTCGAAGTGCGGGTTCCCTTATGAAGTACGCAGTCGCCTCGCCGAGGCGAAGCCGATGGCCCCCACCTCAATTGAACGAAGCCCTTGGTTTCCCTGGCAAACCCGTCCGCGACGCACGCAGTGCGGAGTGGGAGCTGATGAGCCCTTAGTCACTCCGGGTGGAGCTTGTGAGGGCCCGGATTCCACGGAGCCACTACCTCCTCTAAGCAAGGGTGCCCACTTAGCATTAGCGGTTTGAGCCGCTTTCTTTGCTTACTTTCTTTGCGGCGGCAAAGAAAGTAAGTGCCTGCCCCGCACAGGGGCGAACGCTAATAAACCACTAACAAATCAAGGAAAGGCCAACACCGCAAGCGCACAGACAAAAAAGCGCGACGCAGGCAAACCAAATCAAGAAAAGGCCTACCCCACAGGCACACAGCCGAACAAGCGCCGAGCAGGCAAACAAATCAACCAAACCGCCGCACAGGCAAAAACCCAAACCTATTTCGCCACCGGCATAGTGAACTCAGCCCCCTTCCCGATGCTATCGGGCCACCTCTGCATGATGCTCTTGTAGCGCGTATAAAACCGCACCCCCTCTTCCCCATAGGCATGGTGATCACCAAAGAGAGACCTCTTCCACCCACCAAAAGAGTGCCAAGCCATCGGCACCGGAATCGGCACATTAATCCCCACCATCCCAATCTCAATCCGCCGCGCAAAAGCCCGAGCAACCCCACCATCGGAGGTAAACAACGACACCCCATTAGCAAACTCGTTAGAGTTGATAAGCTCAACAGCAGAAGCAAAATCCGGCACCCGCACCACACACAGCACCGGACCAAAAATCTCTTCACGGTAAATCTTCATATCGGTCGAGACATCATCGAACAACGTGCCGCCGAGAAAGAATCCCTTCTCATGCCCGGCCACCTGATGGCCGCGCCCGTCAACGACCAGCTTCGCACCAGCCGCAACGCCGGCATCGATATAACCCGCCACTTTCTCGCGATGCGCCGCCGTCACCAACGGCCCCATCTCAGCTTCCAATTCCATCCCATTCAAAATCTTCAGGCTCTTCACCCGCGGCGTCAGTCGCTCGATCAGTTCATCGGCAATATGCCCCACCGCGACTGCCACCGAAATCGCCATGCATCGCTCGCCAGCGGAACCATAGGCCGCGCCGATCAGCGCATCGACAGCCTGATCGAGATCCGCGTCCGGCATCACCACGAGGTGATTCTTCGCACCGCCCAACGCCTGCACGCGCTTGCCATGCTTCGCGCCTTCCGTATAGATGTATTCGGCAATCGGCGTCGAACCGACAAACGACAACGCACTCACCTCGGGATGCACGAGCAACGCATCCACCGCCACCTTGTCGCCATGCACGACGTTGAACACGCCGTCCGGCAATCCCGCTTCTTTCAGCAGTTCGGCCAGTCGATTCGAAACGGACGGATCACGCTCTGACGGCTTCAGCACGAACGTGTTGCCGCATGCGATCGCCACCGGAAACATCCAGCACGGCACCATCATCGGGAAATTGAATGGCGTAATGCCGGCGACCACGCCCAGCGGTTGGCGCAGATTCCAGTTGTCGATGCCGCCGCCGATCTGGTCGGTGAAGTCGGTCTTCAGCAGATTCGGAATGCCGCACGCGAACTCGACGATCTCGATACCGCGCATCACCTCGCCCTTCGCATCGGAAAACACCTTGCCGTGCTCACGCGTGATCAACTCCGCCAGTTCGTCATGGTGACGGTCGAGCAATTCCTTGAACTTGAACAGCACGCGCGCCCGCTTGATCGGCGCGGTTTCGCTCCATGCAGGAAACGCAGCGTTGGCGGCAGCGACCGCCGCGTCTACTTCTGCGACGCTCGCCAGCGGCACGCGTGCGCTCACGCTGCCAAGCGCAGGATTGAAGACGTCGCCGAAACGGCCGCTCGTGCCTTCGATGGTCTTGCCGTTGATGAAATGGGTCAGCGCGCGTGCGCTCGTCTCGCTCCGGACGGTCGCGTCCTGATATGTCTCGCTCATCTTCTTGTCCTCTTCCTATGAATGTCTTCCGCCCAACGCGAACGGCGTGATGAACGCAAGCGTACGGCGCTTCGGGGCCACAAATCCAATGAGTAATGCTCAACTGCGCTATAAGCCGAGCTAATATCAGGATATGGATCTGACTCTGCTACGGGCATTCGTCACCGTCGCACGCGAGGGCAACCTCACGCGTGCCGCGGTGCAGCTTCACCTGACCCAACCTGCCGTCAGCCTGCAAATCAAGCATTTGCAGGAGACGCTCGGCGTGACGCTGTTCACGCGAACCTCGCACGGGCTTTCGCTGACACGCGATGGCCAGGCCCTGCTGCCCCATGCCGAACGTGCGCTGGGCGCCGCGAGCGACGTGCAGCGTGCAGCGGCGTCGCTGCGCCACGAAGTGCGCGGCCGATTGCGGATCGGCACAATCCTCGATCCGGCGTTTCTGCGCCTCGGCGGCTTTCTCAAGCAACTGGTGGAAACCTGGCCGCGCATCGAAACGGCCTTGCGACACGGCATGTCGGGCTGGGTGCTGGATCAGGTTCGCGCGGGGGAACTGGATGTGGGCTATTACATCGGCCTTCCGTCCGATGACGATGCCCGTGACGGCGCCGCGTTTCACGCCGTCACACTGACGCACTTCCAGTACCGCGTGCTGGCGCCGGCCGGCTGGAAAGATCGCGTGAAGGGTGCGCGCGACTGGCGTTCGCTCGCCGCACTACCGTGGATCTGGACGCCGCCGGCGTCCGCGCACAATAGATTGTTGTCGCGCTGCTTTGGCGAGGCCGGCGTAAAACCGGTTAAGGTGGCGGAAGTGGATCAGGAGCCGTCGATGCTCGATCTGGTCAAGTCAGGCGTCGGTCTAACGCTCGCGCGCGACGCCACCGCGATCGCCGAAGCTCATGCGCATGCGTTGACCATCGTCGAAGGCGTCACCGTGCCGACCCAGCTCAGCTTTATCACGCTGGCGGAGCGCAAGGACGAACCGGCTATTGCCGCCGCGTTAAAGCTGATCGAGCAGCAGTGGGCGACATGAAGGCGGACATGGAGGCAACCTGAGGGCAAAACGGGAGCGATATGAGCCACTCTCATGACAGCCGCGCTCCATTCGGCCGATGGTCACCGTCATTGGCTGCGCCATTAGGGCGGCGTCCTTTGTTGTCCCGTACCGGCCGCCGTCGCTGCTCGCCGCCGCACGCGGGTGGTCGGCGCTGATCGCTTTCCCAAGTGACGTTGATGGCCCGCGCTCGTCGCCCCTGATCCGAAACCACACCGTCACGCGCTTTTTGTTAGATTGAGGGTTTGCGCTCATGCGCCGGCCCGCTTCGTTTTTTGTTCCGTCTGACTTTGTCCTTCCCGGCAGCTTCGCCCCGGCAACACCGGAAGCCGCCGACCACGCCATCCTTCGACAGGAGCCTGACATGGCACGCAACATTGAAATCAAAGCCCGCGCCCAGCATTTCGAGCAACTGCGCGAGCGAGCTGCAAAGCTTGCACCGGACGCGCCGCTGATCTTTCGCCAGCAGGACTTTTTCTACGATGTGCCGCGTGGCCGCCTGAAGCTGCGCCAGTTCGACGACGGCACGCCAGCCGAACTGATCTTCTATCAACGCGACGACCGCGACGGCCCGAAGGCGTCGTATTACACGCGCAGCCCGGTCACCAACCCTGAAGCGATGCACGCGCTGCTCGCCACCGCGCTGACCACGCGTGGCATCGTCACGAAGGAACGTCACGTTTATCTGACGGGCCGTACGCGCATCCATCTGGACCGCGTCGATGGTCTTGGTGACTTCGTCGAGCTCGAAGTCCTGCTGGCTCAGGACGACGACGAAGAAGGCGGCCATGCCGAAGCGCACGCGATGTTCCAGACCCTCGGCGTGCCGGAATCGGACCTGGTGGCGGTGGCCTACGTCGATTTGCTGAGTCCGGACAGTGAACCGAAGCAAGCTGCTTAAAACTTGAGCATCAGGGGTCGCGGCGGCCTCAATCCTTGAGCCGCCCTCCCCAAAAATCCCAAACATCCCGAAAGCCGGGAAGCCGCCGCATCAGGCGGCGGCCGCCCCCGGCGACAGATGGCCAAGCGGCAACGGCCCGTTGCGCTTGAACGTGGTCAACACGATGTTGGAGCGCACACTGTCGACGCCCGGTACACGCATCAACTTTTTCATCACGAACGTCGACAGATAATTCAGATCGGGCGCGACGATGCGCAGCAGATAGTCGGCGTCGCCGACCACCGCGTGACATTCCAGTACTTCCGGCAGCACCTCGATCTGTTGCTGGAATTGCTCGATGATCGAGTCGCCGTGATGCTTCAACTTCAGACTCGTGAAAGCCGTCACGCCGAGCCCGAGTTTTTCCGGGCGCAACACGACGCGATAGCCGTCCACCACGCCCACCTGCTCCAGGCGCTGCAAGCGCCGCCCGATCTGCGACGGTGATAGCGGCACCTGCTCAGCCAATTGCTGATGCGTGGCCCGGCCGAAGCGCTGAAGAACGTCCAGCAGCGCGAGATCGAAGTGATCGAGTTCTAACATGATGAATATCCGCATTAAACATGTAGTCTATGCACGATTATTGCATATCAGCATGCCATAACGCCATCGTTGCGCCCTTTCCGTACGCTCGCCGCTTGACACTTGCATTACCGTTTCAACCCGCAGTCACCGTAGAGCGCGCAGCATCATGTCCACAGCCAACACCGCCAAACTCAAAGAGCAATTCGACGCCGGCCTCGAAACCCGCGCGGATTTCACCATCGACCAACCGACCGCACGATACGGCGCAGTCGACCACGCAGTATGGCAACAGCTTTATGCACGCCAGACCGCGTTGCTCAAGGGCCGTGTGTGCGATGAGTTTCTGGCAGGCGTCGACTGTATCGGCATGCCATCCGACCGCGTGCCCGCCTTCGACGAAATCAACGCAAAGCTGACGCCCGCGACCGGCTGGCAAATCGTTGCCGTGCCCGGACTCGCGCCCGACCAGGTGTTCTTCGAGCATCTGGCGAACCGTCGCTTTCCCGTGACATGGTGGATGCGCCGCCCCGACCAACTCGATTATCTGCAGGAACCGGACTGTTTTCACGATCTGTTCGGCCATGTGCCGCTGCTGATCAATCCGGTGTTTGCGGACTATATGCATGCGTACGGCCGCGCCTCGCTCGCCGCTAATGATGCCGGCGCCCTGCCGCTGCTCGCGCGGCTCTATTGGTACACCGTCGAGTTCGGTCTGATCCGCGACGCGGCGAGTCCGAACGGCGTGAAGATCTACGGCGCGGGCATCGTGTCGAGCAAAGGCGAAACGCTCTACAGCCAACAAAGCGCGGCGCCGAATCAGCTCGGTTTCGACCTCGAACGCGTGATGCGCACGCGTTACCGCATCGACACGTTCCAGAAAACCTACTTCGTGATCGACGACTTCGCGCAATTGTTCAGTGTCGCGCAAACCGACTTCGCGCCCCTGCTGGCAAAGCTGGCCGCGGAACCGGCGTTCGCGGCAGGCGACGTGCTCGCGCGCGATCGCGTCATCACGCGCGGCTCGCAGGAAGGCTGGCAAGCCGACGGTGATATCTGACAATGCAGCCTGATCAGATCGACAGCAAGCTGACGGCATCCGTGAAAAAATAGCGGATGCGCACGCCCACCGGCGCGCCTGTTCAGATCAACGAGGTAGCACCATGATTAACAAACTGACTTCCGAAGAACGCGCCACGCAAGTTGCGGAACTGCACGGCTGGCAAACCGTGGCGGGCCGCGACGCGATCCAGCGCCACTTCAAGTTCGCCGACTTCAACGAAGCATTCGGCTTTATGACGCGCGTGGCGATCAAGGCGCAGGAGATGGATCACCACCCGGAATGGTTCAACGTGTACAACAAGGTGGAGATCACACTGTCGACGCACGAGGCCAACGGCTTGACCGAGCGGGACATCAAATTGGCTCGATTTATCGACACTATTACCGCGTAATACACGCGATCAGAGGCCTTGATGCACCCTGCATCGAACAATTTGATGGAAATGAAAGGGCATTGCAGGCAATCTGACGCCCAAACCTTCAGTTCTACAGGCTATTATTAAGGCGCACGTAAGAATCCCACGCAAGCCTCGCAATCCCGTCCAAACGATCCGGCGATAGCGTCTGCTGACGCTGTACAATCATCAGCGCATACGGCTTGGAGAGCGCGCTTGCCTCCTTGCACAGAACGAGTTCGTCGCCGCTCGAAGGTGAGCGGGCGCGCCAGAAGTTGATCGCGGCTTCCAGTTCGTGAATCGTTATCTCGGACATGACGTCGTGATCGCTCGGTGGCTGCTTGATGGCTGCTTGATGGCTACATCACGGCTGCTCGATAGCGGCTTCATGGCCACCTGGTGCCCATTCGGCACGGCCGTGCAGCACGCTGCCTGTGCAGCAGGCGCTCCGGCGAACCGCTTGCCCAAACGCCTAAACCCATTGTACTTGAGCGAAATCCATGCGACTCCTTCTGATCGAAGATGACCGCCCCATCGCACGCGGCATCCAAAGTAGTCTCGAACAAGCCGGCTTCACCGTCGACATGGTCCATGACGGCATTTTCGCCGAACAGGCCCTCACCCAAAACCGCCACGAACTGGTGATCCTCGATCTGGGCCTGCCCGGTATCGACGGCATGACGCTGCTCGCGCGCTTCCGTCAGAGCAATCGCCACACGCCGGTGATCATCCTCACCGCGCGCGACGAGCTGAACGACCGCGTGCAAGGCCTGAATTCCGGCGCGGACGACTACATGCTCAAGCCGTTCGAACCCACCGAACTCGAAGCGCGCATTCGCGCCGTGATGCGCCGCAGCGGCCCGCACGGCGATATGCCGCGTCCGGAAGTGTCGCTGGGCGGTGTGCGTCTGTCGGGCGTCGATCGCCGCATTTTCAACGACGACAAGCCGCTCGAACTGTCGCCGCGCGAATTCGCGGTGCTGGAAATGCTGCTGCTGCGCCACGGCCGCGTGGTCAGCAAGGCTCAGCTGCAAGACCATCTGACGCACTTCGGCGGCGATCTCGGCGATACCGCGATCGAAGTCTATGTGCACCGGGTACGTAAAAAGCTCGAAAACTGCCGTGTCGAAATCGTCACGGTGCGTGGCTTCGGTTATCTGTTGCAGGAAATCCGCCAGGCCGCATAATCGTCGCAAGGGCCGCAACTTGTGTTGCGGCCTGACAGCGCCGGGCCGGCGCCGCGCACTCGGTGCGCCATTCGCCGGCTTCCGGCGAATTTTCACGGCGCCACGGTGATTTACGCCGTTGCCTCTTTCCCGCGCGTTCGATCATGCCCCAGCCGGCCGCCAATAGTCTGCGCCGCACGCTGCTGCGGCGCCTCGCTGCTCCCCTTTCGCTGCTCGCACTGATGAGCGGCCTGATCGCTTACTGGCTGGCATGGCAGTACACGCAGCACGTGGTTGACCGGTCGCTCGCCGATCTCGCCACCGCGATCTCCAAACAGATCCAGATAGCCGGCCCTAACGCCAAGGTGACGGTGCCGCCGCTCGCGCAGGCCATGTTCTCCGATCCGGTCGAACATCTCGTCTATCGAATCAGCAACGGCGAAACCGAAATCGCCGGCGACCACAATCTGCCGCTACAGGGGACGAGCGTGCGCCGTATGCATTACGCGTACGTCTTCGAGACCCAACACGAAGGCGTGACAGTACGCGTGGCACAGGTACGCGTCGATCAGCCGACCGGCAATCCGATCGTCGTCGAAGTGGGTCAGCCGGTGCATCACCGTTTTCGCATCGCCGCCGAGTTTCTGGTCGCGATCATGATGCCCCTGCTGTTGCTGCTGCTGGCGGGCTGGGTGATCGTATGGCGTGTCGTCAATCAACAGCTCAATCCGCTCACTGATCTCGCAGACTCGCTGAACCGGCAGACCCACACGTCGCTCGAACCGGTGGACGAAACCTATGTGCCGGTTGAAATCCGGCCGCTCACTGGCGCCCTGAACGCGCTGCTCGATCGTCTGAAAACCGCCCTCGACGGCCAGCGCAAATTTATCGCTGACGCCGCGCATCAGCTGCGCACGCCGCTCACCGCCGTCAAGCTGCATGCAGAACAGGCCGCGGTCGCGCGTGACCCGCAGCAGACGCTCGCTGCGGTCCGTGAATTGCGCGCAGCGGCCGACCGCGCCGTGCGGCTGTCGAACCAGCTGCTTTCGCTTGCTCGCGCCGAGCCGGGCGAACAGGCGGCACGTTTCGTCAACGTGGATATGGCCGCACTCGCATTCGATACGGGTGCGGAATGGGTGCCGCGCGCGTTGACCTTCCACGTCGACCTCGGCTTCCAGCGGCTCGACGATCCGGCCAACGATCACCCGCTGATGGCGCGCGGCAATCCGGTGCTGCTGCACGAAGTGCTCGCCAATCTGCTGGATAACGCGCTCAAGTACGTGCCGCCTTCACGCTTCGATGGCGGCCGCATCACAGTGACGGTGTCGCAAACCGTGATCGACGATGTGCGCATGGCCGAAATCATCGTCGAAGATAACGGGCCGGGCGTGCCGCTCACGCAGCAAGCCGATCTGTTCAAACGATTCTTCCGCGGCGACGGCCAGAGCGACGCCGGTGTGGATAGCGGCGCCGGTCTCGGTCTCGCGATCGTTCACGACATCATGGTGCTGCATCGCGGCAGCGTGCATTACGAAGATGCGCCGGAAGGCGGTGCGCGCTTCATCGTGCGTATTCCGCTTATCGCGACCAGCGTTCAGCACGACGTCGTTCCCGAGACACGGCGTCCGGCAAAAAAATCGGCGCACTCGGCGCCGATCGATATGTGACTCTGCAGTGGGTCAATGCGCTGCCACGGGCCGGCTTGAGTTTACTTACGTTCAACTCAGGCAGCCCGCGTCTTATTTCTTCTTCGCTTTTTTTCCCGGCGGCTTCACCTTCTTAGCCGACTTGTCGGACCTGGAAGCGCCCTTCTCTTTCGCCGGCGGCGCCAGCATCGTGCCGCGGCACTTGCGCGCGCCGCAACGGCATTCGTATTCCTTTTTGAGCTTCTTGGTCTGGCGCGCATCGATGACGAGGCCGTAGTCGTAAAAGACTTCCTCACCCTCGGCGATGTCGCGCAGCGCGTGCACGTACACGTGACCGTCGATCTCTTCGGCTTCGCAGTTCGGCGCGCATGAATGGTTGATCCAGCGCGCGCTGTTGCCGTCCACCTTGCCGTCGATCACCTTGCCACTGTCGAGCGCGAAATAGAACGTGTGATTCGGTTCGTCCGGATTATGCGGATGACGGCGCAACGCTTCTTTCCAGGAGATCCGCTCACCCTTGTATTCGATCAGCCGTTCGCCGGCCGCAATCGGCTCGATGGCAAACACGCCTTTGCCGTGCACACCCGAACGGCGCACGGCGATCCTGCGTGAACTCATTGAATGAATCCTTGTGAAGAACTGGGGGTGAAGATCCGGCAGCCGCCAGAAACGCCCGCGTCTAACGCGCTGCTTTTTCTGACGCGGATAGCAAACGCGGCGCCTTGCGAGCGCCGCGTCGACCTGCGACGCTCGTGCGCCACATCCGGCATCCTACACGTTCAAGACGGCTTCCTTCAACCGTCAAAAAGACGTGGGCGCACGGGGCGCTCTGGCAGGTTCACCGTTGTCCGAACGAAATCTCGCCAAACAGTGCCTTTTGATCGCGCGGTTGCGAACGCCAGTACTGCGGCGGCGCTTCGACCGTCGCGCCGAGTTGCGCCGCGGCATGCCACGGCCAACGCGGGTTGTACAGCAACGCGCGAGCCATCGCGATCAGATCGGCATCACCCTCTTCGATGATTTGTTCGGCATGAAACGGATCGGTAATCAGGCCCACGCCGATCGTAACAAGGCCAGTTGCCTGTTTGACGGCCCTCGCGAAGGGAATCTGATAGCCCGGCTCAAGCGGAATCTTCTGCAACGGCGAGACACCCCCGGACGACACGTCGATCCAGTCGCAGCCGCGCTTTTTCAACTCCTGCGCGAACGCGATCGTGTCTTCGAGCGTCCAGCCGCCGTCGACCCAATCGGTGGCCGAGACACGCACGCCGACCGGTTTGTCGGCGGGAAACGCGGCGCGCACGATGTCGAAGATTTCGAGCGGAAAGCGCATACGGTTTTCTAGCGAACCGCCGTAGTCGTCGCTGCGTTGATTGGCGATCGGCGACAGGAACTGATGCAGCAGATAGCCGTGCGCCGCGTGCAGTTCCAGTGCATCGACGCCGAGGCGCGCGGCACGCCGCGCGGAGGCCGCAAACGCTTCGCGAATCCGGTTCAGTGCCGGTGTATCGAGCGCCAGCGGCGGCTCTTCACCCGGTTTGTGCGGCAACGCCGACGGCGCATGCGGCAGCCAGCCGCCTTGCGAAACCGGAATCAGCTGACCGCCTTCCCAAGGCGCCTGACTCGACGCCTTACGCCCTGCATGCGACAACTGCATCGCGACACGAATATGCGAATGCTTGCGGATCGCGGCCAGGACCGGCTCCAGTGCGGCTTCGGTGGCGTCGTCCCACAGTCCGAGATCGCCTGGCGTGATACGGCCATCCGGTTCAACGGAGGTCGCCTCGATGCACAACATGCCGGCGCCGGATAACCCGAGACTGCCAAGATGGATCATGTGCCACGCCGTAGCCTCGCCACGTTCGGCGGAATACTGGCACATCGGGGAAACGACAATACGATTGGGAAGCGTCACGCTACGCAGCGTGAGCGGGGAAAAAAGCGCGCTCATGGAATACGCCCAGTAAAAACCCGAGAGCGAACGAGCATAGCACCGCGGTTGATTGTCTGCAGGCGCGCGCAGATCAGGGTTTCGGTTCGACCTGATCGAGCCACTCGCCGAACATCCGGCGCGCGGCGGCTTCCAGCGCCGGACCGAACTGCGCCGTCTCGGCCCGCAACTGACGTGCATCGATACCGCGGCCGGCAATCTCGCCGGCGTTGCCGATCAGCCAGGGCTCGAACCGGTCAGCGCGAATCTCCGGGTGACATTGCAGACCCAGCACGTGACCGCCCCAGGCGAACGCCTGATTTTCGCAGGCAGGCGTCGAGGCGAGACGTGTGGCTTTGTCGGGCAGATCGAAGGTGTCGCCATGCCAATGCAGCATCGACGTGTGCGCGCCATCCAGATGACGCACCGGCGAAGCACGGCCGGCATCGGTGAGCGTAAGCGGTGTCCAGCCGAGTTCGGTATGGCCTGCGGGATAGACGCGCGCACCGAGCGCACGCGCGATCAATTGCGCGCCGAGGCAGATGCCGAGCGTCGGCAAACCGGCGGCAATGCGCTTTTCGATCATGGACAGCAACGGGACGAGCGTCGGGTAAAGCGCGTCGTCGGTTGCGCTGATCGGGCCGCCGAGTACGACCATGAGCGATGCGGCAACCGGGTTCGGCGCTTCGATACGGGCAAAACCGACATCGAGATAACGCACCGGCCGACTACGCTCGCCGAGCACCAGTTCAAGACTGCCCAGATCCTCGAAGTGCACATGGCGAATGGCCAGAACTTCGTGATTCATCGGCCTGCCCCACCTTCAGGTTGACTAAAGACTTGCCGCTACGCGGCGCGAACCGTCCGGCGGACGGCAATCGCCGCCCGCCGGAACACGGCGTGGCAGTGTAGCGGATTGTCCCGGGAGAAGCCGCCTTATTGGGCGAAGATCTTCCAGGTCTTCTTTTGGGTAGCGACGTCGGCCACTTCGTACACCGAGCAATCGAGACGCAAATCCGTGTCCGACATGTTCATGTCGAGCAGCGCGCAATGATGCGGCGTCTTCTTCGGATTCTTGCTCGGCTCGAAGTGCGTGCAGCTCAGGCACATGCGGTGCGGCGGAATGGTGCCTTGCGCTTCCAGCTGGTGGATGGTCTTGAGCAGCGTGCGATAGAACAACGTCTGCTCTTCGTCACGCAGCGTGCCGACCGCTTTGGCCAGGAAGTCCGGCCATTGCGCGGCGCGCTTCGCGGCGGTGCGGCCACGCGCCGTCAGACGGACCGCGAGGGCGCGGCCGTCGTCGAGAGCACGGCGTTTTTCGACCAGGCCTTTGGTCTCGAGCGTGCTCACGGCATCGCTGGTGGTCGCGGCGGTCAGCGCCGTTTCCCGGGCAATTTCGCCAAGACGCATCGGGCCTTTACGCTGCATGAGCAAGACCAGGATTTCGCCCTGGGTCGGCGTAAGGCCTGCGCCTTCCGCCCATTCCCAAGCCTGGCTCCGCATGGCCGTGCTCAATCGCAATAGGCTGTGGGTCACTCGCCCGGTTGCCTGTTCTCCGTATACGCCTTCGCTCATAATCTTCGTGTGGTTTATTAAAGCTTGCGTGCGATGCCGGCGAACCGCTGCCGAACACGCCCGTAGCCTGTGTGGGGTAGCCTCGCCCAAAAGCAGACGAGACGGTTTCTACTATCTCAAAAATTTACCGCCTTGCAAGCCAAAGGCAGCGAAAACGACATTCTATGCGAGACCGGCCAATCGTACAGCTAAGTTATTCAACGTAAGCTGTGGATAACCATGGGAAAACATAGGGGATGGCATGTGTGTCGATTCTTGATAAGCAACTAGCCGCCTCCGCCCCTACCGAAGTTGTCCTCGTTTACCGGCGCCGATGCGCCCCGGATCAGCCCAGTTATGGTTTACCTAGCGCTTTGACTTTTCAGGGAATTATTCAGTTGTCCACAGGCAGATGCAATGCTTGTTAACTACTACTACGTTTGTATACGTAAACTTTGGAAAAACCTAAAGCCCTGCGAGCTAGAAATTTATTTACGAAAAAAAACCCGCTCGAAGCGGGTCTTCCTTACGGTTTAACGTAAACAATCCTGTGTCCGGCTAGGCTCGCCACTGCAGACACTGCTGCCTGACAGCTTCGTGCAAGGACTTTTCCTGCTCGAAGACACCGCGCAGCCATGTCGCATCATTGATCTGACCGCGTGCAATCGCGCCGATTTCGGCGAGCGCGTTGCCCGAACCCAATGCTTCGGCGTGCGGCGCAATCAGATCCAGCGTTTCGAGGATGTCTTCGGAAATCGTCTTGCGTTCGCTCGTCTGCGGATTGATGCAGTTGCCGGCCAGACCGAAGCGGCATGCTTCGAAACGGTTGAACGTGTAGACAAGGTAATCGTCTTCCTTCGGCGTGATCGGCTTGTCGAGCAACAGATGCCGTGCAAGCGTCTGGATGTAGCAGGCAATCGCCGCGGCGCGATCCACTGAAAACGGCGTATCCATCACGCGCACTTCGATCGTGCCGAAACCGGGCTTCGGCCGGATGTCCCAGTAAAAATCCTTCATGCTGTTGACCACGCCCGTGTGGACCATCTTCGAGAAGTATTCCTCGAAGCTGTCCCACGTCAACACGAACGGCGCGCGGCCCGACAGCGGAAACGCGAACACGGAATTCAGTCGTGCCGAATGAAAACCGGTGTCAACACCTTGTACGAACGGCGACGAAGCGGACAACGCGATGAAATGCGGAATGAATCGCGACATGGAATGCAGCAGATACAGCGCGCTGTTCGGGTCCGGACAGCCGATGTGCACGTGCTGGCCGAACACCGTAAATTGCTTGGCAAGGTAGCCGTACAACTCTGAAAGATACTGAAAGCGCGGCGTATCGACGATCTGCCTTTCACTCCATTGCTGGAACGCGTGCGTGCCGCCGCCGCACAAGCCGACGTTCAGATGGTCAGCCGCGGACACCAGCGTGTCGCGGATCTTGCGCAAATCGGTGACGGCCTGTTCATGGGTCGTGCAGATACCGGTCGACAACTCGATCATGCTTTCGGTGATTTCCGGCGTGATGTTGCCGGGAATTTTCTCGTCCTTGATGAGGCGCATCAGATCCGAGCCGGCTTTGGTCAGATCATAGTCGTGCGTATTCACGATCTGCATCTCGAGTTCGACACCGAAAGTGAACGGTTTCGAATCGATGAAGGGTTCGAGTGACATGGCGTCCCTTGAGTCAGGTCGGCCGGTACGTGGCACCTGTCTGTGTCACATACCCGGCCGTTTTTGAATCGAATAAGTTGGATAAAGCGCGCAAATCGAGCGCCCGAAGCATCGAGCAGCGTTGCTGCGCCTAGTCTTCGCGCCGTTCAGCCACCAGCGCCAGGCTGCGATACACGAGCCACGGCCCGAGAATCTGCAGCACGAAAATCGAGCACATCACGATCGCACGCAGTTGCGGATCGAAATTCGGATAAAGGTTGTAGGTATCGTCGACAAGCAGGTACGCCAGCGCCGACATGGGCGATAGCGACAAACCGAGCGCCATCCCCTGCTTCCAGTTCAAGCCGCTCGGTTTGGCGAAGGCCATCACGCCCACCAGTTTCGCAACCAGACGCGCAACAATCAGACCCAGCGCGGCGACACCGCCAAGCGCGATGTCTTTCCATTCGAATGAAGTCAGCGTCAACACGAACAGAATCACGGTCAATAACCAGCCGGCCGTACCGAAATGTTCCGGCCACAACTGCGGACGCGCTTCAAGATTCTTCACGATGATGCCTGCGGCTAGCAACGCAAGAATGGTGGAAAGCTTGAACACATGCGCCACCGCGATCGCCAACAGCACGAGGCCGAATAGCGCGACGAACGAATGCTCGTCCTGCATGTTCAGACGGCGATAAAAAAACGTGCACGTGCGCGCCAGCAGATAGGCCAGCACGAGCGAACCGACCAGCAGATACAGGGGCTGCAGAATCGTGGCGTAGACGTTGCCGTAAACCTCCTGATGCAACCAGCTCGATACGAGCTTTTCGATCACCACGGCATACATGCTGTTCAGCGCGGTAAGGGTCAACAAACGTTGGGTGACCTGACCTTCCGCGCGCAGTTCGGTTTTGAGCTGGATCACCATCGCCGGTGAAGTCGCCATGGCAATCGCGGCGAGCACCGTTGCCACCATCAGCGGCACGTTCAGAAACAACAAAACCGGCAAAACCAGCGCGAACGTGAGCGTGGCTTCGGCGACGCTCGACAGAATCAGCCAGGGATTGCGGCGTATCCAGCGCAGATCAAGCCGGCTGCCAAGTTCGAATAGCAACAAACCGAGCGCCACATCGAGCAGCGGCCGCGCGGCGCTCGCAGAATCCGCGTCGATCACGCCGAAACCGGCTGCGCCAGCTACCAGACCGATGACCGCATACCCGGAAATGCGCGGCAAACGCCATGCGCGATAACAAAGTTCGCCGCACAGACCCGCGGCGAGCAATGCAAGACCAGCCCAAAAAATGGCGTCGGGTGTGAGTGGCCAGGCTGGAAAAAATGAAAACGCCGAATTCATTGTGATGGGTTCTCCTTGGCAGCAACGGCAGGCGACACGAACCGGCGCAAACACCGGCGAGCGGCTGAACGCACGAAGCGCTCACTGTCGCGATCGCTTCGCGTGACCCGCGTTGCGAGTTTTCAACGATCGGATGATCTGAACGCGCCGCAGCCGCAGGGAGCGCGGCGCGTTCTGGGGTGCGGCCGTAGCAACCGGCCCGGCACGGTGAAAGAATGCCGTCGACTTTGAATCAGATTCTGATTGAGCGGCACCGTTCCGTTGCAGCGTGTGCCGCCAGAGGCGAGGCACGACGCGGAAAAGAACGGCGATTGTGCCATAGCTTTTTCAGACTTGACCGAAAACACAGGAACATGCAGGCAAAACGGTAAAAACGTACGTTATCTTCGCAAGATGAGGAAAAAGCGACCGTTTAAAAACCGGGTCGGGCTCTCATAGCGTACAGATTCGACCTTGCAGATGTGTTTCCTGGGACACCGCCGGAGGCGTTTTCCTCCAACTTTCGACGATTCGAGCCCAACGATTGCGCTCGATCTGGGGACGGCCTTTCTGTTTACAGGTTTACCGTATGTATACGTAGTAACAGTTAACAAGGTGCCTCGTTTTCTGTGGATAACCTCCGTTTACCGAATCAATTCATCGGCTTGCCGCTCGCATAACAGGACGCACAGCGTGTGCGGCAGCGGCGGGTATACATGAGTAACTTTTGGCGATTTTCGACCGCAGCAAAGTTACCCCGTTTACGTCCACAACGGTTCCACATGAGTTAGGCCGGTAAACGATGCGGTTATCCACAAGCTTCAGTGGATAACTTTTCTTGTTGCGGACATTCAGCGCGCAGTGTTAACTCGCCGTGCCATGGCGCAACGCGCGTAAAAGGAAGCGAGCGGGATCGATGTCTTCGGCCAACTCCCGTTCGATCGGCCACGGCTCACCTTCGATCTGCGAGGCGATCAGCTCGGCACCGAGCGCTGCCCATACCAGACCGCGTGACCCGTAAGCGAATGCGCTATACAAGCCGTCGACCCGCGGCAAATCGAGTGGCCATGCGCCACGCAGGCGCTGGGCGTCGCGCGTCGATGCGGCTTCGTCGGCGAAATTGCCGATCATTGGCATCCGGTCGCTCGTCACGCAGCGAAACGCAACGCGCCCGGCGAGTGCCGCTGCGCGTGCCGGATCGACGATGCCGTCAAAGGCCGGCAGCATCTGCGCGACACGCTCGAGGTTTTCCAGATGGCCGTCCGGTCGTAGCGAGGTGTCAGGGTCGTCTAGCTCATAGGTAGCGCCGGTCAGCGTGACGCCGTCAGCGAGTGGGACTGCGTAGCCTTCACCGATTACCGGCATTCCGAGCGGAGGGACGGTGCCCGGCGGCAGCAAAGTCAACTGGCCGCGGATGCTGCGGGTCGGCGCGTGCCGCAAACCGGCGATGCGTGCGGCGTCGTGTGCGCTCGCGACAATGACCACCGGCGCGCGCGCGACGGCCTGCCCTGCTGCGTCGAAGACGGTCCATTGATTGCCGGACCGTTCGAGGCGCGCCACGTCCACGCCGAATCGGCGTTCGAGCAACCCGCCGGCCGCTGCGCACTGCGCGGCGCAAAGCGACGTTGGGTCGATCCAGCCGCCATGCGGAAAGAGCCAGCCGCTGCGCGCGAGCGGCATGCCCGCAAGCCTTTGTGCTTCGCTCAGTGATACGGGCGTGACATATTCAGACGGGTAACCGAACGCCGCGATTGCCTCGCTCATCGAGCGTGCTTCTTCGTCGTCCGCGGCGATCTGCAGCAGGCCAGGAGCGCCGCGCAATGGATCGTGTCCAAGCCGTTCGAGCGCCGCCCAGCGGCGCAGCGTGTAGAGAAAGCCGGCACGCGTGACGCGCGAAGCGACGCTGTCGTCGCGTGAGATCATTGGATGGAACACGCCGGCCGGATTGCCCGAGGCGTCCTGGGCCACCGACCCGTGTCGCTCCAGCGACGTGACGCGCCAGCCGCGCGAGGCCAGACGTTCGATCGCCGCGCAGCCGGCGAGCCCAGTGCCGATCACGATCGCATGCCGTTCATCGACTTCCAGTGGCGCGGGCGGCTCATAGCGGCGCACGCGCCAGCGTGGCGCGAAATGGCCGACCAGCATCGCGCGTTTCCAGCCGAAGCCGTCGACTTTTTGGTACACAAAGCCGTTTTGCGTCAAAGCACGTTTGATGTCGCCGGCACTGCTATAGGTCGCGAACGTGGCACCCTCGCCAGCCAGCCGAGCGAGCGCTTTGAAGATCGCGGGCGCCCACATTGCAGGGTTTCTGGCCGGCGAGAAGCCGTCGAGATAGAACGCATCGGCGCGCAGCCTCAACGCTGGCAAGCTGTCCGCCGCGTCGGCGAACACGAGCGTCAGCGTGATCCGTCCGCCCTCGAAATCGAGCCGGTGCGTGCCGGGGACGAGCATCGGCCATTCAGCGGCCAGCGTTTCCGCCAGCGCGGCAATCTCCGGATCTGAAATCGTCGCCGCGTAGACGCTGCGCAAATCGACCTGAGTAAACGGATGCTTCTCAGTCGAGACGAAGTGCAGTCGCTCGCAACGCGTCGGGTCGGCGCGCCAGGCAGCCCAGGTCGTGAGGAAGTTGATGCCCATGCCGAAGCCGGTTTCGAGCACGGTGAAGAGGCGGCGTTCCTGCCACCGCTGCGGCAGTCCATTGCCGCGGAGGAACACGTATTCAGCCTGTTCGAGACCACCGACGGCGCTGTGATAGATGTCGTTGTAGAGCGGCGAAAAAGGCGTGCCGTTGTCGCGGAACGCGAGGACGGCTGGGATCAGCGGATCGGTCATGCGCGGTGGAAAATGATGCTCGAAAGAGCGAGTCAGACGTTACCGCCAGCGCGCGCAGCTCGCCGGGCGGCGAAAAAGACGTGCTGCAACGTTGGCAAAATCCAACGCTAAGCCCCGTCCGTACTGGGTTTCAGCCTTCGATTGGGGCTCGCGAAGAGAAAAAAGAAGGGTTTCCCCTCGATATTGCTCCCGGAACCGCTTAATTCTTTGAAACCCTTATCCTGATTGGGTTTGCGCTGCGCTATCATAGCAAGCGCCGCGAAGGGAGCGGCAGCACGGCCGACGGGCAGTCAATCGCCCGGCGCTATATCCGGAGGGGATCCGGAGCCGCCGCTGCTCGACGGCGCGGCCCGCGCACGTATAATCGGCGCGTTCGCGCTGTTCGTGTCAACCTAAACTCAGAAAGGAACCTTAATGAACAAACAGGAACTGATCGACGCCGTCGCAGGACAGACCGGCGCCAGCAAGGCTCAAACCGGTGAGACGCTGGACACGTTGCTTGAAGTGATCAAGAAGTCTGTGTCGAAGGGTGACGCGGTCCAGTTGATCGGCTTCGGCAGCTTCGGTTCGGGCAAGCGCGCAGCACGTACGGGTCGTAACCCCAAGACCGGCGAAACTATCAAGATCCCGGCCGCCAAGACCGTCAAGTTCACGGCTGGTAAGGCGTTCAAGGACGCAGTCAACAAGCGCTAAGCAGATTACTGCCCGGCAGTTGACACCCGCCAACGGCGGGTTTTTTTTCGTCTGCGATTTTTGTTTTAGCCGCGACGGGCGACGCGGCTAAACACTCAGCGCCAGGCGGAAAGGCCGCTCAAGCTCAATCGTGGCGATGCACGATTTCGCCGTGGCCATGGCCGTCGTGGTCATGATGATCGTGGTCATGGTCATGGTCATGGTCATGGTCATGGTCGTCTTCGTCGAAGTCCCACGCCGGGAACGGATCGACGAATTGTTGCCACGCTTGCGGTCCCGCCGCGCATTCCTCGTCGGTTACGAGGCACGCGTCGAACTTTGCTTTCCAGACAGCCGGCTCAATGCCGACGCCGATCATCACCAGTTCCTGGCGACGATCGCCGATGCTCAGATCGTCCGGATCGCCGTGCCAGTCGGCGGCAATTTCGGCGGCCAGCTCATCATCGCCGTCGGGCCATTCGCTGCGATCCTGAGCGGCCCACCACATTCCTGCCGGACCATGCCGGCAAGCGCCACCCGCCTGCGACAGCGAACCGGCAATGTCGTTACGCGTGGCGAGCCAGAAGAAGCCCTTGCTGCGCAAGACGCCCTTCCACTCCTGATGCAGCAGCGCCCACAGGCGCTCCGGATGAAACGGCCGCCGCGCGCGGTAAATGAAATCGCCGATGCCGAATTCGTCCGCTTCACCGTGATGGGCATGGCCGTGCTGATGGCCATGTTCGTGCTCATTTTCATGATTAAGCGACGCCAGCCAGCCCGGTGCGCTCGATGCCTCGTCAAAATCGAAACGCCCGGTGTTCAGCACTTCGGCAAGCGGTACCTCGCCGAAACGGCTCACCACCTGCACGGCGCGCGGATTGATACGGGCGAGGATGCGCTGCAAACGCGTGAGTTCATCGGCGCTCACCAGATCCACCTTGTTCACCACCAGCACGTCGCAGAATTCAATCTGCTCGATCAGCAATTCGACCAGCGTGCGATCGTCCTCTTCGGTCGCGGCGATGCCCCGTTCGGAGAGCGCGTCGGCTGAACCGTAGTCGCGCAGGAAGTTGAACGCGTCGACCACCGTCACCATCGTATCGAGCTGCGCGACATCGGACAGCGACGCGCCGTCGTCGTCGACAAAGGTGAAGGTTTCGGCGATCGGCATCGGCTCAGCCACGCCGGTAGACTCGATCAGGATCGCATCGAAGCGCTTTTCGCCGGCAAGCCGCTTGATCTCGACCAGCAAGTCGTCGCGCAACGTGCAGCAGATGCAGCCGTTCGACAGTTCGACGAGCTGCTCCTCGAGATGCGAGAGCGCGGCGGCGTCGCGCACGAGCGTTGCGTCGATATTGACGGCGGCCAGATCGTTGACGATCACGGCGACGCGCAAACCGGCACGATTCGCGAGGATGTGGTTCAGGAGCGTGGTCTTGCCGGCGCCCAGAAAACCGGAGAGCACGGTGACGGGCAATAGCGGCTGGTTCATCGCAAGTACGGAAAGACAAGAGGATTGGAGGGCGTGCCGGGCTTGGGGTCGCATGACTCCGGGGCCAGAAGATGGCCGAACACCGGCGGCAGCACGAAGCCGCATTGTGCATCAAACGGGAAACGGGTGCGTGGCGGGGACTGCTCAGCGTGCAGCCGGCATCAGATTCCACTGGCGCAGGATTGCGGCAATTTGCTGCGCGTATTTATCACGCAGCGCCGGCGTCTCGGAGTGATACGCACCGACCGCCTGCCAGGTATTGCCGTACTTGTTCATCTGGCGGCGCAGATGCCATGCTGCTATATAGACGTTCTTGCAAGGCTCCATCAGCGTGCCTTGCGAGATGCCGTACTGGGCGAGCGTGGGCAGATGAACGGAGTTGATCTGCATCAGGCCGTAGTCGGTCGAGCCGTTGGCGTTCTTATGCAACGCATCCGGTCGATTGTGTGACTCTTGCCACGCAATTGCGCGCAGAATCAGGGGGTTGACCTTCTGGTATCCTGCCGCCGCGTCAAAGCAGTCGGCGCGTGCGGACCCTGCTGCAACCAGCACGGCAAGTCCTGCGGCGACGGTGACGAAGGCTCTTTTCATCAGTCCAGAAGATCGGTCAAGACGACTAAACAACTCGCAAGGGTAAGGTTTGGTAAGGCATCACATCGGCCATAGTTCAGTCGCTGGAAGCCGGTAAGGCTCGCTGGCCGGGCCTTTGTCGGGCATCGGGGAAAACCCGTGTCAGCAAGTCGCAACCAGCACCTCGAACGGCTCGTATCATACCGGCAGACCTACACGCGTCAAGTTGGCTAACCGACATAATCACGCGTAAAACGAAGCGCTTCTGCGGCTCGGCGCACAGAAGCTCATTGCTTTCAATTGATTGACAGTTCGTAACGGTCTCTAGAGTAATCGCACGGAGCCGTTTGTTTTGTGACAAATCCGACATGAAAAACTGTTACTGTTCATTTTTTTCGGACATTGGATGGTCGGCATCCGGGGCGTTGATCGCCTATGAGGCTGGCTGGCAGACCGACAGGGCGGCGGCCTGCTCAAATGTTCGCAGCGCATGACCGTCGACGGCTGTGGCCGTCGGCATCGATCCCACATTCCATGAGAAGAAATCGTATGGCATTGCGTCGCGTCGCAACGGCGCTGCTGGTGGCTGGATTGATCACCGCGCAGGCAGCACAGGCACAGGTGACACTCAACTTCGTGAACGCCGATATCGACCAGGTGGCCAAGGCGATTGGCGCGGCAACCGGCAAAACGATCATCGTCGACCCACGCGTGAAGGGTCAGCTGAACCTCGTGTCGGAAAATGCGGTGCCTGAAGACCAGGCACTGAAGACCTTGCAATCCGCTTTGCGGATGCAGGGCTTTGCGCTGGTGCAAGACCACGGCGTGCTGAAGGTCGTGCCCGAGGCCGATGCCAAGCTGCAAGGCGTGCCGACCTACATCGGCAATGCGCCTGTGGCGCGCGGCGATCAGGTGGTCACGCAGGTGTTCGTGCTGAAGAACGAATCGGCCAACAACCTGCTGCCGGTTTTGCGTCCGCTGATCTCGCCGAACAATACGGTCGCAGCCTACCCGGCCAACAACACCATTGTCGTGACCGATTACGCCGACAACGTGCGGCGCATTGCTCAGATCATTGCGGGGATCGATACGGCTGCGGGCCAGTCGGTGTCGGTGGTGCCGGTGAAGAACGCGAACGCGATCGATATCGCCGCGCAACTGACCAAGATGCTCGATCCCGGCGCGATCGGTAGCACCGACGCGACGCTGAAGGTGTCGATCACCGCGGACCCGCGCACCAACTCGCTGCTGATCCGTGCGTCGAACGGCGGCCGGCTCGCGGCGGCGAAGCAGTTGGCGAAGGAACTCGACGCGCCGACCACCCTGCCCGGCAATATGCACGTCGTGCAACTGCGCAATGCGGACGCGACGAGACTCGCGAAGACCCTGCGCGGGATGCTCGGGAAAGGGGGCGACACCGGCTCGTCGGGCGGCTCGAACGAAGCGAATTCGTTCAACCAGAACGGCGGCGGTGGTGGATTGGGCGGTAATTCGACGGGCACGTCGGGTACGCCGCCGCTGCCGTCGGGCGGACTTGGAAGCAGCTCGACGGCGTCGCCGATGGGCGGCAGCGGGGGAGGATACGGCTCGAGCGGTTCCGGTTCCGGCGACCTGATCGGGAGCGACAAGAGCAAGAGCGACGACAATCAGCCAGGCGGCATGATCCAGGCGGACGCCGCGACCAACTCGCTGATCATCACGGCGTCCGAGCCGGTGTACCGCAACCTGCGGGCGGTGATCGACCAGCTCGACGCGCGGCGTGCGCAGGTCTATCTCGAGGCGCTGATCGTCGAACTGAACTCGAATACGAACGCCAATCTCGGCATTCAGTGGCAGGTCGCGAACGGTTCGACCTTTGCCGGCACCAACCTGGCGACCGGCAACGGCAACAGCATCATTAATCTCACGGCGGCCGCGGCGACTGGCGGTCTCGGTGCTGCGCTCGCAACCCAGCAGCTCCAGCAGGGCCTCAACGTCGGCTGGGTGCACAACATTTTCGGCGTACAGGGGCTCGGCGCGCTGCTGCAGGCGCTGTCGCAGACCGCTGACGCGAACGTGCTGTCGACGCCTAACCTCATCACGCTTGACAACGAGGAAGCCAAGATCGTCGTCGGCACGAACGTGCCGATCCAGACCGGTTCGTATTCGAACCTCTCGAGCTCCACCGCGACCTCGGCGTTCAATACCTACGACCGCGTCGACGTCGGTCTGACGCTGCACGTGAAACCGCAGATCACCGAAGGCGGGATTCTCAAGCTGCAGCTCTACACGGAAGACTCGGCGATCGTGAACGGCACGACCAACGCGACGACCAACCCCGCCGGCCCGGAGTTCACCAAGCGTTCGATCCAGTCGACGGTACTTGCCGATAACGGCGAGATCATCGTGCTGGGCGGCCTGATGCAGGACAACTACCAGGTCAGCAACAGCAAGGTGCCGCTGCTGGGCGATATCCCGTGGATCGGGCAGTTGTTCCGCTCGGAACAGAAGACCCGCAACAAGACCAACCTGATGGTGTTCCTGCGCCCCGTGATCATCAACGATCGCGATACCGCGCAGGCCGTGACGGCGAACCGTTACGACTACATCCAGGGCGTGCAGGGTGCGTACAAGTCGGACAACAACCTGATCAAGGATAAGGACGATCCGGTTGTGCCGCCGATGCCGATCGGCCCCAGCCAGGGTGGCTCGCCCGCGATGAACTTGTTCGATCTGAACAATATGCGCCGTCAGCAGATGATGGCACCGCCAGTTTCTGCTCCGGCGCCGGTCACAAACGGCGGCGCTGTACAGACGAACCCTGTCATCACGAACGGCGGCACTGTGCAGACGAACCCTGTCACGAACGGTGGCGTTGTGCAGACGAACCCTGTCACGAATGGCGGCGCTGTGCAGACGAACCCGGTACCGTCCACCGCGTCGCCTGGAGTGCAGCCGTGAGCACGCCGTCCACGCCGCCGTCAGCTTCCGGGTTGCGGACAGCGACGCAAGCCTCGGCGATTCCGCCCGCAGTCGTGGCGGAGCATGCCGAACGCATCGCGCCGTCGGCGGTCGCCGCGCGCCTCGTGCCCTACGGCTTCGCCCGCAGCGGCCAGATTCTGGTCGCGCATCAGCACGCTGACAGCCTCGAAGTGTGGATCAGCGAACGCACCAATGACGCGGCGCTTGCCGAAGTCGCGCGCAACTTCGGCGCATTGTCCGTCGTGCGTGTGTCGGCTGACGAACTTGCCCAGGCGATCAACCAGGCCTATGCGCGCCAGGATGGCAGCGCGGCGCAGGTGGTTGGCGAAGTGGAAGGCGAAGTCGATCTGTCGCGCCTGATGCAGGACATTCCCGAGGTCGAGGATCTGCTCGAATCGGAAGACGACGCGCCGATCATCCGCATGATCAACGCGCTGCTCACGCAAGCGGCGCGCGAACAGGCCTCGGATATTCACATCGAGCCTTTCGAGACTTCATCGGTGGTGCGCTTTCGCGTCGACGGCACGTTGCGCGATGTCGTGCGGCCGAAAAAAGCGCTGCACGGCGCGCTGATCTCGCGGATCAAGATCATGGCGCAACTCGATATTGCCGAGAAGCGTCTGCCGCAGGACGGCCGTATCACGCTGCGCGTCGGCGGACGCCCGGTCGACGTGCGTGTCTCGACACTGCCCACAGGTCACGGCGAACGCGCGGTGCTGCGTCTGCTGGAAAAGGACGCATCGCGCCTGAATCTCGAAGCCCTCGGTATGGCGCCCGACACGCTCGTCAAATTCGACAAGCTGATTGGCAAGCCGCACGGCATCGTGCTGGTGACCGGCCCGACCGGCTCGGGTAAGACGACCACGCTGTACGCGTCGATGTCGCGCCTCGAAACCGCGACGACCAACATCATGACGGTCGAAGACCCGATCGAATACGACCTGTCCGGCATCGGCCAGACGCAGGTCAACGAGCGGATCGGCATGACCTTCGCGCGGGCACTGCGCTCGATTCTGCGGCAGGACCCGGACGTCATCATGATCGGTGAAATCCGCGACCTGGAAACCGCGCAGATCGCGGTGCAGGCATCGCTGACGGGCCACCTTGTGCTGGCGACGCTGCACACGAACGATGCGGCATCCGCGGTGACGCGTTTGACCGACATGGGCGTCGAGCCGTATTTGCTGGCGTCGTCGCTGCTTGGCGTGCTGGCGCAGCGGCTGGTGCGGCGCTTGTGCCCGGTGTGCCGCGAAGAACGCGTCGAAGAAGATGGCAGCGTGCGCTGGCACCCGGTCGGTTGCGAGAAGTGCGGGCAGTCCGGCTACGCAGGCCGACGCGGCGTGTACGAACTGCTGCTGATCGACGACGAAATCCGCTCACTGGTTCACCGCAACGCATCCGATGCGGAAATTCTTGCGTCGGGCCGCGCGCAAGGCATGCGCACGCTGCGCGAAGACGCGGACCGCTGGCTCGCCTCCGGGCTGACGTCGCTCGAAGAAGTGATCCGCGTGACGGGCGGAGCATAAGGTCATGCCGGCATTTCGTTTCGAAGCGATCGATGCGGCGGGCAAGGCGCAAAAAGGCGTGCTCGACGCGGACAGCGCACGCGGCGCGCGGACCAATCTGCGTTCGCAAGGACTGACGCCGCTCGTCGTCGAGCCGGCTGCGACACGCACCCGTGGCGAGCGTAATCAGCGCTTGTCGCTGGGACGGCGCTTGTCGCAGCGCGAGCAGGCGATTCTCACGCGTCAACTGGCCAGCCTGCTGATTGCCGGCTTGCCGCTCGACGAAGCGCTTTCAGTGCTGACCGAACAATCAGAGCGTGATTACATCCGCGAACTGATGGCGTCGATTCGCGCTGAAGTGCTCGGCGGCCATTCGCTCGCGAATGCGCTGACGCAGCATCCTAAAGATTTCCCCGAGATCTATCGCGCGCTGGTCGCGGCCGGTGAACATACCGGGAAGCTCGGTCTCGTGCTCTCGCGGCTCGCCGACTACATCGAGCAACGCAACGCGCTCAAGCAAAAGATCGTGCTCGCGTTCACGTATCCGGCGATCGTAACCCTCATCGCCTTCGGCATCGTCACGTTTCTGTTGAGCTACGTGGTGCCGCAAGTGGTGAACGTGTTCGCCAGCACCAAACAGCAACTGCCGATTCTCACCATCATGATGATGGCGCTGTCCGGTTTCGTGCGGCACTGGTGGTGGGCGATGCTGATCGGTGTGGTCGCGCTGGTGTATCTGGTGCGCTCGATCCTGAAGCAGCCCGGCCCGCGCCTCGCTTTCGACCGGTGGCTGTTGACCGCCCCGCTGCTCGGCAAACTCGTGCGCGGCTATAACACGGTGCGCTTTGCCAGCACGCTAGGCATTCTGACGGCAGCGGGCGTGCCGATTCTGCGTGCGCTGCAAGCCGCCGCCGAAACGCTCAGCAACAACGCGATGCGTGAAAACATCGACGATGCGATCGTGCGTGTGCGCGAAGGCACGTCCCTGTCGCGCGCGCTGGGCAATACGAAGACGTTTCCGCCGGTGCTGGTGCACCTGATCCGTTCGGGTGAAGCAACCGGCGACGTGACGACCATGCTCGACCGTGCAGCAGACGGCGAAGCACGTGAGTTGGAGCGTCGCACGATGTTCCTGACGAGCCTGCTCGAGCCGTTGCTGATTCTGGCGATGGGAGGTGTGGTGCTGGTGATCGTGCTGGCGGTGATGCTGCCGATCATCGAGTTGAACAACCTGGTGCAGTAAGGCGGTGAGGGGCTTCGATGGCAGGGCTGCGGCGGTTGATGTTGCCACCGCAGTGGCAACCACACGGTGGCAGCCGCATGGGGAACCTGCTGTGGCAAGCGTGGCGACCGCATGTAGCAAATCGCAGCGCCACCGCATGTGGCAATTGCGTCGGATGGCGCAATCAGCTGAAGCTTGCAGAACGGCTTAGGCAGAACGCTTGAGTCAGCGCACGTAGATGGTAGGACCTGCGGGATTGGCCGGCAGGAACACTTCGGAATGCGCGCCATTGCGGTCGATGATGATCGAGCGAGCGCGGACCTCGGAGAGTTTGGCGCCTTGCATGAGCGTGCTGCCGAGCGACACCGCATGCGGCGGTTCGCCGCCGACGCTGACGATGGCCGCAGCGCCTTCGCGCAAAGCGAGGATGCCGAACAGATGCACGTCCTGGTTGGCGCCGCGGGTGAGCTGGCCGCCGAACAGCGTGGCGGCCTGTTCGGTCGAGACCTGCGCATGCGCGGCGGCAGCGGGCAACGGCGCGCCGGACATCGTGGAGAGCGTGATGACCCAGTAGGTCAACGTCGCGCAAAACACGGCGAACAGGGCGAGCGACAGAAGGCGGATTTGAATGGCGTTCATGCGCATATTGTACGGACTATTGTGAAAATTGCGTTGGTGGAAAGCACCCCTAACCTGGCGCTTCGTGCCAGGCCCCCGAAGGGGGGCGATCCCTCAACGGGCTCCCTGCGGAGCGGAAACTTGGGGCGGCCCGGCGTTTTGTCGCAACCCTTCAAGAACATGACATTAGAATGACCGGCCGGGCGTGTTCAATGGCACCCTGATTACCTGACACGCGAATCCCGCCCGATCAAAAATTTCACCTGAAAAGAGGTAGCAAGCTATGCAACTGTCGACCACTCGCCGTATCGAAATCGCGGGTCCGCGCAGCCGTCGTCAACGCGGTTTTACGCTGATTGAAATCATGGTCGTGATCGCGATTCTGGGCATTCTGGCTGCGTTGATCGTGCCGAAAATCATGAGCCGTCCGGACGAAGCGCGCCGCGTGGCTGCCAAGCAGGACATCGGCACGGTGATGCAGGCGCTGAAACTCTACCGTCTCGACAATGGGCGTTACCCGACTCAAGAGCAAGGCCTGCGCGCGCTGATCGAAAAGCCGACCACGGACCCGGTGCCGAGCAACTGGAAGGACGGCGGTTACCTCGAACGTCTGCCGAACGATCCGTGGGGCAATACCTACCAGTATCTGAACCCGGGCGTGCATGGCGAAATCGACGTGTTCAGCTATGGGGCAGACGGTAAACCGGGCGGCGAAGGCAACGACGCCGACATCGGTTCGTGGCAGTAGTCCGGTAGTTGAGTAGTTCATTAAGCGCCGTTGATTTATCAGGCGCGCCGGGTCGCCCTGCTCTTTGGCGATCCACCGCGCGTCTTATCGACTCATTGTTTTTCTGATCTTTAGTTGATCGTTCGTGGCCGGCACTATGCGACTGTCCGCTTGCAAGTCCTGTGTGGACGCTCCGTGTACGGCACCACTGCCGGGCACGGTGTGCGCCGGCGCGCGTGTGCGCGACCCGCGGGATCCACGCGCAGGCGGCCCGAAGCGTGCGGCGGGTTTTACGCTGCTGGAAATGATGGTGGTGCTGGTGATCGCGGGCATTCTGGTATCGCTGACAGCGCTGACGATGACCCGCAACCCGCGCACCGATCTGAACGAAGAAGCGCAGCGTCTCGCGCTGCTGTTCGAATCGGCCGGCGACGAAGCGCAGGTGCGCGCACGGCCGATCGCCTGGCAGCCGCTCGACGGCGGCTTTCGTTTCGATCTGCGTACCGAGGACGGCTGGCGTCCGCTGCGTGACGATCTGCTCGGGCCGCGCAACTGGGAAGGCGGCGTGACCGGCGTAACGATCAATTACCCTGGGTCGGATTCGCACCCGAGCCGTGTCGTGTTCGGTACCGAAGCGATCGACGTGCCCGTGCAGATCACGCTGTTTTCGGCTGTGGGGAGCGCGACGATCGTCGGCACCGGCAACGGCCGCTATGAGGTGCACTGAGATGCGTCGTTGCAGGGACATGGGCGCGCGCGTATCGCAGTGTGATTCGCAGCGCGGTTTTACGATGATCGAAGTGCTGGTGGCGCTGGCGATCATTGCGATTGCGTTGGCGGCGTCCTTGCGTGCGGTGGGGAGTCTGGCGAACGGCGAAGCCGATTTGCATCAACGGCTACTGGCGGGATGGAGCGCGGACAATGCGCTGGCGCAATTGCATTTGACGCATGGCTGGCCGAACGTCGGCTCGACGAGTTTTGACTGCTCGCAGGGCAATTTGGAGTTGATCTGTACCGAGCAAGTGACGGCGACGCCGAACCCGGTGTTTCGCCGCGTGGAAGTGATGGTGACGACGCCTGGGCGTTCCGGCAATCTTGCCCAGATGGTGACGGTGGTCGCGAATGAAAACAACCGTTCGCTCTAAGCGCCGCGGCCGAATGGGCGCGCGTGGTTTCACGCTGATCGAGTTGCTGGTTGCGATTGCGATCATGGCGGTGATTGCCGTGTTGTCGTGGCGCGGGTTGGACCAGATCATTCGTGGCCGGCAGACGATTACGAACGCGATGGAAGACGAGCGCGTCTTTGCGCAGCTATTCGACCAGATGCGGATCGACGCGCGGCAGGCCGCGTCGGATGATGAGGCTGGCCAGGCGGCCGTGTCGGTCAGCGGCAGCGTGCTGCAGATCGTGCGGGAGACGTTGTTGCCGGGGACCGCGCCACGTTTGCAGGTGGTGAGGTATCGCGTGTCCGAGGGGCGTGTGGTTCGGTATGCGTCGCCGCCGTTGGAGAATGTGGGCGAGTTGCGGAGTGCGCTGCGCGGTGGCGAGGGAGATGACTGGACGGCGGTGCCTTTGATGGGCGGCGTCGGTGCTATTTCGGCTCGTTTGTATGTGCCGAAGGTTGGCTGGTCCACGCAGATGAAGGATGTGCAGAGTGCGATTACGGAGAACGATAATAATTTGAAGGTGCCCCAGTTGGGGAATGCGCCGCTGCCGCGGTCGGTGACTGGGCTGGAAGTGAGTGTCGGGGGTAAGTCGTTGGCGCGGCCTATTACGCGGGTTTTTCTCGTCGGAGAATGAAATGAGGTTTTCTTTTTTGTCTCCGCGACGGTCTGGATTTTCGTTTTCGTTGTTGTTGTCTCCGCGACGCTCTGTGTCTGGGCGCCTGCGGCGGTGCTTTTCCTTGGCTCCTTTGCCTGCTGCCTGGCGGTTTTGTCTGCGCTCTTATGGCGTTGGCCTTTCCTTGAATTGCTTTTCGTCTATTAGCGTCGCCCCTGTGCGGGGCAGGCACCTACTTTTCTTTGCCGCCGCAAAGAAAAGTAGGCAAAAGAAAGCGGCTCAAACCGCTAATGCTAAGTGGGCACCTTTGCCTGGAAGGCGTAGTGGCTCCGTGGAGTCAGTGCCCCTGCCCCTTCAGGCGTCTGTGACAAGGGCGTCATACCTCCCGTCTCGCACTACGTGCTCGCCGGAAGAGCACTTCAAAAAACCAGTGGTTCGCTCGGTCCCGCCCCATTCGCAATTACTGCCTTTCACTTCGAGCGCCTGTGCAATTCGCCACCGACTAATCAGGCACCTCGCCGAGGCGAAGTCGACGGCACCTGCTGCAAAAAAATCTGAGCACTGGTTTTCTGAAGTACGCTTCGGCGCGCGCAGCGCCGCCGGAAGAATGACGCCTTTGTCACTGACGCCGAATGTGAGAGAACACGGATTCCACGGAGCCACTGGCGGTTCTGAGCTACGGTTCCCGCTTAGCATGAGCGGTTTGAGCTGCTTTCTTTTGCCTACTTTTCTTTGCAGCCGGCAAAGAAAAGTAGGTGCCCCCCCGCACAGGGGGAACGCTAATAAACCAAAAGCAAAACAAGGAAAGGCCAACGCCGTAAGCGCACAGACAAAAGCGCCGAGCAGTCGGCAGAGAAGCCAAGAAAAGGCCAACACCGCAAGCGCACAGACAAAAACGCCAAGCAGGCAAAAAAGCCAAGAAAAGACCAGCGCCGCAGGCAAACAACCGACCTCAGCGCAGGCAACCCAACACGGAGTTGCCATCATCAGCGCCCTACTAGTAGTCGCGCTATCAGCGATCCTGGTATCGGGCATGCTCTGGCGCCAGCAAGTCCAAATCCGAAGGATAGAAAACCAGCGCCTCCTATCCCAGGCGCAATGGATCGCACGAGGCGCGCTTGACTGGACGCGCCTGATCCTCCGCTCAGAGGGCGACACCTCAGCAGGCATCACCTATTTAGGCGGCCTATGGGGCGTCCCCATCGCCAAAACCCGCCTGTCGGATTTCCTCGGACAAATAGGTGAAGTCAGAGCCGAGCAAGGCCAGGAGACCTTCCTCTCAGGTTCAATCGAAGACGCCCAGGCGAAATTCAACCTCCGTAATCTGGTCTCGAGCCCAGCTCCCGGCATCATGCAACTGAACACGGAACAGATCGGCGCCTATCAGCGTCTGCTCGTGTCGCTCGGCGTAAACAGCCAGCTGGCGAAAGCCACCGCCGTCCAGGTTCGCACGAGTCTCGCTCAATCGGCGACACGTTTTCAGCAGGTCACGTCCCCCAGCGGGACAACGGCGACCCCGATCACCGCGGGCGGCGGCGCCACCGGCGGCAGCTTCACCGACAAACCCGGTATCGAAGACGGCGACGACAACGCGGCGGTCGCGCCGCTGCAAATGACCAGCGTCGATTCGCTGCTCGATATCCCCGGCTATACGCCGGAAATGGTCGCGCGCTTGCGGCCGTTCGTCACCGTGCTGCCGACCGTGTCGCCGGTCAACATGAATACGGCTTCCGCCGAAGTCATCGCGGCGATCGTGCCGGGAATGAGCCTGTCCGCCGCGCAAGCCTTCGTCGCGCGTCGGCAGACAGTGTTTTTCCATAACGTCAGCGACGTGCAACTCGCCTTGAGCGGCGCCGGCGTACCGTCGGCCACAATCGATCCGAATGAAATGGACGTCAACACGAACTACTTTCTGATTCACGGCCGTGTGCAGCACGAACGTGCGGAAGTGGACCGCACGACCCTCGTCTATCGCGATGCATTGACTCACACTACGCGTATCGTGCGGGTACAAGATCAACTATGAATAACGCCTTTCCCAGAGAGAGTGGCCTTTGAGCACGCTGATCGTTCTATTGCCGCCGCGTGATCCGGCGGTGCCATCGCAGGAATGGCAACTGCCGGAGTTGCCGTTCGTGTTGCTCGACAAGTCGGGCCGCACCCAACGCGCGGGCCGCTCGGCGCTCGCGCTGCTGCCGCGCGCCTCGTCGACGGTGCTGATGGTCGCCGCCCGCGACCTGCTGATGATGCCCGCCAAGCTGCCGCCATTGCGCGGCCCGCGGCTGCGTCAGGCATTGCCCAATATCGTCGAGGATCAGCTGATCCAGGACCCGCAAACCTGTCACATCGCCGTCGATCCGCAGCCGGTCGCGGGCGGCCGGCAGTTGCTCGCGATCATCGACCGCGGCTGGTTCCGCTTCATCTGCGAAGGCTTTGCCGCAGCCGGCCACCGCAGCGTGCGCGCCGTGCCGGTCACGCGCTGTCTGCCGCAAGGCGTCCCGCTCGATACACCCGCCGAAGTCGCGGAAATGGTCAATGCGGGCGAGCCGGTCATGGCGGGCTCCGCTAGCGTGGCGACGTCGCTGCCGGGTGTCGCGCCGGTGGTGGCGCCAGGCGTCGCGTCGGTGTTGCCGATGGTGGCGGCCGTGCTCGGCGCCGTTGTCCAGACCGCGCCCGCGTTGCTACTTGAAGGCGCAGTCGAAAACATGGTGGCCAACGGCGCGCCACGCGTCGAGCTGGCTATCGCGCGCGGCGTGCAAGGCGAAGGACTGGCGGTGCCGGCTAGCGCCGTGAACGCGACGCTCAGCGCGCTCGCCGGCGCAGCGCCGGTCTCGCTGTACATGCTGACCGAGGTGCCCGGCAACGAGCCGAGTCTCGCAGCAACCAGTCCGGCGAAGCTCGCCGCCTACGTGCACGGGGCCAGCCCGTTGCCGTTCGAGCAACTTGCGCGCCGCGCGCTGGCGTGCCGCTTCGACCTGTGTCAGTTCGAATTTGCCTCGCAACCGTGGCGGCTCGACCGCGCGACGTTGCGGCGTCTGCGCCTGCCGGTCATGCTGGCGGTCGGCGCGCTGGTGATCGCGCTTGTCGGCGCGAACGTGCAGTGGCTGATGCTCTCGCGTGAGCGCGACGCAATCAACACGCAGATGACCGAGCTGCTCCTCAACACTTTCCCGAAGACGACGGTCGTGCTCGATGCGCCCGATCAGATGTCGCGCCAGTTGCAGCAGTTGCGGGTGGCGGCGGGTGAACTGTCGCCGGACGATTTTTTGTCGCTCGCCGACGGCCTCGCGCGTTCGTTGGCGCCGGTGCCGGTCAACGGCATCGCGGCGCTCGACTATCACGACCGGCGGCTGGATGTGACCTTCAAGCCCGAGGTGAAACTCGACGCTGATTTCGCCAAGCGCCTTGCGCGCAACGGCCTGACCGGCGCGATCGACAGCAACACCGGCAAGTGGACCATCAGGAACGGACAATGAAAGCTGAACTCGCCCAAAGCTGGGCTGGATTCTGGGACCAGCGCACCGAGCGCGAAAAAACGCTGCTGGTATGGGGCGGCGGGGCGCTGGCCGTGGTGATCGCGTGGTCGGTGCTGTGGGCGCCGGCACAGGATGGCCGCGCGCATCTGCGTGAATCGCTGCCCAGCTTGCAGCGTCAGTTGGCACAGATGACCGCGGAGTCGAATGAGGCACGCCAGCTCTCCGCAGCGGCTCAAGGTGTCGCGCCGACTGGCGCTGCGCTGAAGGACGCGCTTACCGCCTCGCTCAGCGATCACGGCCTTGCCGCGACCCAGGTACAGGTGATCGGTAACGCGGTGCAGATTCAGATGAAGAATGCGTCGTTCCCCGCGTGGACGAGCTGGGTCGACGACGCGCGCAAGCAGTTCAAGGTGCAGGTCGCCGAGGCGCACGTCACCGCCCTCAAGGAAGACGGCCAGGTGGACCTGACGGCGTCGCTGCAGCCGTCTACCGCGAAATGACCGCGCTGTTACAGGATCTCGCATGACTTACTGGATGCGGCGCCTGCGCGTCGCGCTACCCTGGCTGGCGGTCGCGGTGCTGGCGAGCGCCGCCGTGATGCTCACGCTGTTGCCGGCCGCCTGGATTACGCCGCAGTTCGCCAAACAGACCCGGGGCCACGTCAATCTCGTCGATCCGGCCGGCTCGCTGTGGCACGGCTCGGCCACGCTGATGCTCGCCGCCGGTTCCGACATGAGCGCGGCGACCCTGCTGCCGGGGCGGATCGAATGGCGCACGGCGTTCTGGCCGCTCTTCACCGGCCGTGTACGGATGATCATGCGGCACAGCGAAGCGATGCCCGACCCGATCACCGTCGATATCACCCCGCGCAGCGCCACCGTTTCGCCGGGCGCGATGGCGGTGCCGGCGTCGCTGCTGAGCGGCCTCGGCGCACCGTTCAATACGCTCGATCTGCAAGGCGACGTGCGCCTGGCATGGTCGGATTGGCGCAGCTTCAATCAGGAGGCGTTCGGCCAGCTGACCGTGACGCTCAACGATGTCAGTTCGCGCGTTTCGCTGGTCAAGCCGCTGGGCTCTTATCGGCTGCTGTTCCAGGCGCAGGGTACGTCGTCCACGCTTGATCTGACGACCCTCAAGGGGCCGCTGATGCTAACCGGCAACGGTGCGGTGTCGGCAGTCTCGACATCGTTTCATGGGACGGCCAGTGCCGCCCCGGAAGCGCGCGACAACCTCGCGGGGCTGTTGAATCTCTTGGGCCGGCCAAGCGGACCCGATACGGTTGCGTTGACGTTCGTGCGCTGAGGCGGATGCCTCGCGCGCGTGCGCGATTGCGGTGCGGGGATAGGCTCGCCGTTCTCACCGCCGCAGTTCGGGCAGTGCGAAGCGGGGGCCGGTTTGCCCCGCGCGCCTAGTTGCTCTGCGCCGGTTGCGGCGCGGCGCCGCTTTGCGCCACCGGCGTGGCCGACGCTGCCGGCAGCGGCGCGGGCGCCGCCATATCGCCCGTTTCGCGATTCATTTGCGACGCATCCCAACCACCGCCGAGCGCCTTTACCAGACCCACCGACGACACCATCCGCTGCCCTGCGAGGCTCTCGAGCTTCTGCTCAGTCAGGAAGGCCGTGGTCTGCGCGGTCAGCACGTTGACGTAGCCGACCGTACCCGCTTTGTACTCGTTCGTGACGATGGTGACCGCCTGACGCGCCGAATCCACCGCTTGCCGCTGCACGACGATTTCCTGTTCAAGGATGCGCTGCGAGGCGAGATTGTCTTCGACGTCCTGGAACGCCGCCAGAATCGTTTGACGGTACGTCGCGACGTCCTGATCGTAGACAGCGCGAGCGGCTTCGGTCTTTGCCTGTCGCAAGCCGGCGTCGAAGATCGTGCCGGCGAGTTGCGGGCCGAGCGTCCAGAAGCGCGACGGCAAGGTCAGCAGCTGCGAGAACACCGAACTTTCGAAGCCGCCGGTAGCCGACAGCGTGAGCGACGGGAAGAACGCCGCGATGGCGACGCCGATCTGTTCGTTCGCCGCCGCCGCCTTGCGCTCGGCCGACGCAATATCCGGACGCCGCTCGAGCAGCGCCGACGGCATCTGCGCGGGCACGGCGGGCGGCGTGGCGGTCAGCGGCATCGGCGGAATCGAGAAGGTCGAGGCCGGCTCGCCGACGAGCACGGCGATCGCGTGCTCGTCCTGCGCGCGCTGCACACCGTTGTCGATTGCGGCCGCTTGCGCCGATTGCAACTGCGTTTGTGCCTGAATGACGTCCGAGCGTGCGGCGACGCCCGCCGCGTACTGATTCTGCGTGAGCTGCAGCGAGCGCTGATAGGCGACGACGGTGTCGTCGAGCAGCTTCTGGGTGGAGTCGAGCGCACGCAGCGAGAAATAGGTTTGCGCGAGCGTGGCCTGGGCGGACAGCCGCGCATTCGCCAGATCGGCGGCCGCGCCCTGTTGGCCGGCTTTCTGCGAATTCACCGAGCGGGTGACCGAACCCCACAAGTCCGGCTCCCAGCTTGCGTCGAGTTGCACGTTGTAGCTGTTGTTGACGCCGGAGCGGCTTGAGGTGGTGGTCGCGTTGCCACTGGACGACGAACCAAAGCCGGAACGCGTACCGCCTGCCGATGCCCCGACGGTCGGGAAATACGCCGCGCGCGCTTCGCCGACCAGCGCACGTGCCTGGCGATAGGCGGCGGCAAATTGGGCGATGGTCTGATTCGACGCGTTCAGCTTGTCTTCGAGCGCGTTGAGTTGCGGGTCTTCGTAGATGGTCCACCAGTCGCCGCGGTCTTGCTGATCGGCCGGCTGGGCGACTTTCCAGCCGGGTGCGGCTTCCTTATAGGACGCGGGGATTTCGGCCGCGGGCCGCTTGTAGTCAGGGCCGACCGCACACCCGGCCAGCAGGGTGGCGAGGGCAGCGGCTACTGCAATAGTCAGGGCGCGGGGCGCAAGCGTCCGCGCGCGCGAGATTCGATCAAACTGCATGCAATGGATTCCTTCAGGACGCCGCAGTGCGGCCGATGGCGGCACTGCCGGCCGGGCGAGATCATGGCTCTGCCGGGATGTTAGCGTATGGGACCGCTTGGGCGCGGGAAACTGAAAGGGTAATGCGGGGGAAGGCGGAGGTGTGTTACTTAGGGTGTCGGGATGGTTACGTGCTGTTACCGGCTTCGTGGCCTTTGGCGGCGGCAAAAACGCCACTCAGGCAACGAAGGCCGGCTCTGCCAGAGAAGAATTAAACCCGCGAATCCGATGACGTAGTTTGCCGGGCCAGCTTTCCAGCTGCAGCCCGACACGGCGCACCTAAGCGTGCCTGGCAAGCGCCCGTGGCGCTTGGCGCCGCGCTCGAAGCCGCGGCAACACTCGCCGCCGCAATGGAGGACCCCGCCGATTCCGCTGGAACGGCCTTAGCCCCCTTCTGCACCCGCCGATGTTCAACCCACGCAAACACCGCGACTCCCACCGATCCGCCGGGCAGCACGAACAGCACAGCGAACAACGCCAGTCTCCACCAGCGATGCGGCCCTTGAAAGCTGCTCAGCGCGGAATCGGTCAGGGAGCGGCTCAAGCCGCCAAGGGTGTTTTTGAGGTACAGCATCGCGGGAAATCCTTTTCGCACGGCGCCGTTGCGGCGTGCAGACAATCGGTCAGAACATGGTCTCGGGTGGCGCGGATCGCGCGTAACTCGTTGCCTATAATAATATTGACTATGCAATCAAATTTCAAGATACTTTGCTTCGCGCGCGATGGTGGTGTTGTTTTTTGCGCGGTTCACGCTACGCGAAATCCCGTTTGACTTGTCTGCTTAGGCAGCTAGAATTCGTTCTGCTTGGCGATGTTCCCGGATACACGATGACTGACGGCCCCTACAAAGCGGACGAGATTCACCTCGAATCGAGTCTTGGCTATTACCTGACGAAAGCGCGAAATGTGCTCGTCGAGCGGATGGACCGTGCGGTCAAACCGTTAGGACTGACTGCGCAGCAGATCGGTGTGATTCTCGTGTTGTCCGCGCAACGCGCGAGCACGCCGTTCGAGTTGTCGCGCGTCATGTCATACGACAGCGGATCGATGACGCGTCTGCTCGATCGCCTTGAAAAGAAAGGCTTTATCGTGCGCACGCGCAGCGACGCCGACCGCCGGATGGTCAAGCTGGAGCTGACGCCGCAGGGCCACGAAGCCGCGCGGCAATTGCCCGGGTTGGGCGCCGCCGTGCTGAACGAGCAGTTGCGTGGATTTTCCGCCGCCGACCACGCCACCCTGCTCGACCTGCTCGGCCGTTTCATCGCGAACGGCATCGGCGAGGGAGCAAGCGCCGGCTGTGGACTCGGACCGTCGCAGGAATCGCTGGAAGACTCACCCGAAGAGCCGTCGTCAGATCACGGCGGGCAGTAACCAAGAGGCGCTTTTGAAAGCGCCATCGTTTGAAAATGTCTGTCTGGGCAGAGGGTGATCCGGCATGTAAGCGCGCCATTCGGTGGGCGTAATAAAGCTGCCGCGACAAGCTTTCCCAGCTGAGGAGAAACACACATGGCTGCCACGGCTCCCGCCGAAGCCCTACCCGCCGCCGAACTCGCCCCGCTCAAAGGCGGGGCGCTGGCGTTGCTCACCGTCGGTCTCGCGCTCGGCACGTTCATGGAAGTGCTCGACACATCGATCGCGAACGTCGCTGTGCCGACCATTTCTGGCAGCCTTGGTGTGGCGACCAGTCAGGGCACCTGGGTCATCTCATCGTATTCCGTGGCCTCGGCGATCGCGGTGCCGTTGACCGGCTGGTTGGCGCGGCGCGTCGGCGAGGTGCGGCTGTTCACGCTGTCCGTTCTGCTGTTCACGATCGCCTCGGCGCTGTGCGGCTTCGCGCAGAACTTCGAGTCGCTGATTGCGTTCCGGCTTCTGCAAGGGCTCGTCTCCGGGCCGATGGTCCCGCTCTCGCAGACGATTCTGATGCGCTCATACCCACCGGAAAAGCGCGGGCTCGCGCTCGGCCTCTGGGCGATGACCGTGATCTGCGCGCCGATTTTCGGGCCCGTGATGGGTGGCTATATCACCGACAACTACACGTGGCCGTGGATCTTCTACATCAACGTGCCGATCGGGTTGTTCTCGGCGGTGTGCGCGTTCCTGCTGCTGCGCGGCCGGGAAACCAAGGTCACCAAACAGCGTATCGATGCGGTCGGCCTGGCGTTGCTCGTGATCGGTGTGTCGTGCCTGCAGATGGTGCTCGACCTGGGCAAGGATCGCGACTGGTTCAACTCGACGTTCATTATCACGCTGGCGATTATTGCGGTGGTGTCGATTGCGTTCCTGCTAGTGTGGGAGATGACGGATAAGGAACCCGTCGTCGATCTTTCGCTATTCAAGGATCGTAACTTCGCGCTCGGCGTCGTGATTATTTCGTTCGGGTTTATGGCGTTCTTCGGGTCGGTGGTGATTTTCCCGCTCTGGCTGCAGACGGTGATGGGGTATACCGCTGGGCTTGCCGGTTTGGCGACAGCGCCGGTCGGCATTCTTGCGCTATTTTTGTCGCCGATGATCGGCAAGAATATGCATCGGCTGAACCTGCGCGTGGTGGCGAGTTTTGCGTTCATCGTGTTTGCGTTCGTGTCGTTCTGGAACTCGACTTTTACGCTCGATGTGCCGTTCAATCATGTGATCTGGCCGAGGTTGGTGCAAGGGATTGGTGTGGCTTGCTTCTTTGTACCGATGACTACGATTACGCTGTCCAGCGTGTCGGATGATCGGCTTGCTAGTGCTTCCGGGTTGTCGAACTTTTTTCGGACGCTGTCCGGGGCTATTGGGACGGCTATTAGTACGACTTACTGGGAGAATGACACGATTTATCATCATGCGATGTTGACCGATTCGGTCAATGTCTATGCGGCTAATACCAATGCTTATACCAATGCGTTGGCTGGGCTCGGGCTTTCTGGTGATAGCCTCACCGCTCAGCTCAATCAGGTCGTTACGGCTCAGGCTTATATGATGGCCACTAATGACTTTTTCCGCATTTCTTGTGCGGCGTTTCTTGTGTTGGCTGTGCTTGTTTGGGTTACTAAGCCGAGGAAGGGGATGGGGGCTTCTATGGGGCATTGAGGTTTTTTTGCCTTTGGCGGCGGCGTTGGGTGGTGTGCGTTCGGTGTTGGCCTTTGGTTGAATTGTTTGCGTGGGCGCTGTTTTGTGTTTTGTGTTTGTGTGCTTGGGGTGGTGCCTTTTCTTGTTTTGTTAGTGGTCTATTAGCGTCGCCCCTGTGCGAGGCGGGCACTTACTTTCTTTGCCGCCGCAAAGAAAGTAAGCAAAGAAAGCGGCTCAAACCACTCCTGCTAAGCGGGTCCCCTAGCTTGGAGGGGGTAGTGGTGCATCTGGAATCTGTGTCCTCGCACATTCGGCGCTAGCGACAAGGGCATCATTCTTCCGGCGGCGCTGCGCGCGCCGAAGAGTCGTTCTTAAAACCTCTCGCTGCGCTTTCGCGCGGCGGGGTTGGTCGGCGCTCCGCTTGCTGTTCATGCCCCCCGCTTTTCCCTCCCTCACTGCGTTACCGCTTCCCCACTCGTTCCCGGGATCGATTGTCCCGACGCGTCCGGGTGCATCGCCGTTGGCGCAGGTTGCGATGGTTTCTCGCCGCTCTGTGGCGAGCCCGCTGCGGTGCCTCGTACGTATTCCTTGAAGTCGGCGCCCGCCTCCCATGGGTTCGGGTTGCAACCCGTCGAACCGTCACAATGCGCCGCGAAACCAATCGTTGCAGTGCCGTCCGGGTTCGGTGTGCGCGTGATCTGGTACGCCAGCGCACGCTTGCCGCCGTCCGGGCCCGCTGTCTGAATTAGCGTGTCACTCGAGGATTCGATCTTGTACTTCGAATGGCCCGCTACCCACGTCTGCGCTCGCTGCCACCAGACATCACACTCGGCTTTGGTCGAACACGTCAACGGCGTGGTCGCGATCTGCATGACGTCCGGATTGACCTGCCCCTGCGTCGAACACCCCGCCGCCGACATCAGGCACAGTACGGCCAACAGACCTTTTTTCATCACGTTGAAGCCTCCCTCTCTGGAGCGTGTCATCCATGTTGGACCGCATCCCCCGCACGGTGTTTCATACGCATTTGCGATTGGCTAAACCGAGTGGAGATTTTGCCGATACAGTTGGGCGGCTAGCATCGCTTTGCGTAGACGTTACCTGTGCGCAATAAAAAAGCGGCCCTGAAGGCCGCTTCCTGCTTCACAAATGAAAATGCCGTTCAGCGTTAACTGAACGGCATTTGCTCTCGGGGCCGTTTTTTTCGACGCGGTCTACGTTCGTCGTTTAGACGCTAAACCGGTTCAGTGTGTATGCCCGATATGCCGCGACAAATGCGTCGAATGAACCCACCTCTTCCCGTTCAAGTTTGGCCTGCTCCGCAAGCGATCGCGCAGCAAGGTCGGCGAATTCCCTGGTCTGCGCAGCATCCAGCGGACGCGCACGGAAATCCGCGGCGTGCGCTTCGCTTTGTTCGAGGCCAAATGCAAGGAAGCTTTGCTGCTTGTCGCGCATCATCTGCAGCACACGTGCTGACGGCGTCAGCGATGCGTCCGCCAGTTTCGCGCGCTGAACCGCTACGGCGCGCGCGTGTGCGTCGCCGCCGTGTAATGCGTCGAGTGTGGCCGCGGCTGCGTCGATCTTGACGAGCAATTCGTTCGACCAATCCGTCATCGCGATCGGACTGCCGTCGCGCGTCAGTTCGAGGCCCGGCTTGCGGCCTTCCATCGTCACGCGGCCGAAGTTCTGATTCGCCTCGGCATAGGCGTCCGGCGGCAGCGGCGCGCTGTCGTCGAGCGCGCAGACCAGCAGGTAGGCATCGAGGAAGCGCGACGTCTCCAGCGAAATGCCGGTCGGCTCAAACGGATCGATGTCCATGCAACGCACCTCGACATACTGCACGCCACGCGCAGCCAACGCATGCAGCGGACGCTCGCCCGGATACGTGACGCGCTTCGGACGGATCGTCGAATAGAACTCGTTTTCAATCTGCAGCACGTTCGTGTTGATCTGCACCCACTCGCCGTTGCGCTGTGTGCCGATCGCCTCATACGCGGGATACGGCTGGCTCACGGCCTTCGCGAGCGCGTCAAGGTAGCCCGGCAACGTGTCGTAGTCGGCGTGCAGCGCGGCTTGCGCAGTAGTGTTCGAGTAGCCGAGGTCACTCATGCGCAAGCTGGTTGCATACGGGCGATACAGCGTGTCGGCGTCGAAGGTTTCGAGCGTATGTTTACGATCACGCAGGAATCGGCGATCCAGCGCCGGCGACGCGCCGAACAGGTACATCAGCAGCCAGTTGGTGCGGCGGAAATTGCGGATCAGCGCGAGGTAACGGTCGGACTGGAAATCGACGGCGTTTGCCGTGGATTGCTGGTCGGCATGCAACACCCGCCACACTTCTTCGTTCAGCGAATAGTTGTAGTGGATGCCCGCAATGCACTGCATCGTACGGCCGTAACGGAGCGCCAGGCCAATGCGGTACACGTACTTCAGTTTGCCGATATTCGACGTGCCGTAATCCGCGATCGGAATGCCGTCGTCTGTTTCGGGCAGCAGGCCCGGCATCGAGTTGTTCCACAAGATCTCGTCGCCGAGTTCGGCGTAGACGAAACGATGCAGGATATCGAGCTTCTCCAGCGTGATCGCGACGTCGTTCTCGGCCGGCGTAATCAGTTCGAGCAACGCTTCAGAATAGTCGGTGGTGAGCGACGGATGCGTGAGCGCTGAACCGAGCGCGCGCGGATGCGGCGTCAAGGCAAGCTTGCCGTCGTGCGTCACGCGCAGGCTTTCCTTTTCGATGCCGCGCAGGCCGCGTATCAGCGCGTCGCGCTGCGGGCCTGAGGTCAGCACGGACAGGCGGTGCGAGAACGCGTCGTTCGTGCGGGAAGGTGTCGTGTTTGGCATTGATGCGAGTCGGGCGTTGTCGGCCGCCATGTACCGCTTCACTGCATAGATGCAGCACTGCGCGGTTGACAACGTTCGGCGGAATTTTCGGGTAGCGGGCACTTTAACATCTCGCCACGGCGGCTGCTTGAGGCCGCTTCGGCTGGCCCTCGGGCGACACAACCTGGCCTAATTGCAGGACGAAAAAACGGCCTGCCCTGCGCCTCGTTATGCTACCCATTACGCCCGATGGGCGATCCGTGCTTGTTCCCGACCAGCGTATGACCTCAGCCGCGGCGCAGGGGTGTCAGCCCCTGGTCCGCAAGTCCTTGCGGCGTTGCTCCCTGAGTGCCGTACGCCCTCAGCCGCCGCGCGCGGCGCCTGCCCGATCCGCCACCTCGTTCCACAGATGCATCGCCGCATACGCGCGCCACGGCCGCCACGCGTCGGTGCGAGTGCGTTGCTGTGTGGGCCGCACGAGCGACGGATCGCGCGCGCAGATCGACTGCATCAGCACGAGGTCCCATGCGGGCCAGGCGTCGGCGTCACGCCATGCACGCATCGCCACATACTCGACTGTCCATGGACCGATGCCAGGCAGTGCCAGCAACGCTGCGCGCAGGCTGTCGGCATCGGCGACGCTGCTGTCGAGCGGTACGTCGCCTGAAGCGACCGCTTGCGCGAAGCCTTGCAACGCAGCTACGCGTTTACCCGGCATGCCGATCTTTTCCAGATCCACAGTCGCGAGTGCAGCGGGCGTGGGAAATCGCCACGCGGTGTTCTCATGCGGATGACCTTCGATGCGCTCGCCGGCACGCTGCACCAGTCGCCCGATGATCGTGGTCGCCGCCTTCACGCTGACCTGCTGCCCGACGATGGCGCGCACCACCAGTTCGAAGCCCGACCACGCGCCCGGCACGCGCAAGCCCGGCACGGCTTCGACCAACGGCGCGAGCCATGGGTCCGCGGCCAGTTCGTTGCCGATCTTCTTCGGATCGGCGTGCAGGTCGAACATCCTCGCAATCGGCGCGGCGAGCGCGTCGGCGTGACGGCTCGCTGGGCCGTCGATGTTCGCGACGATGCAGCGCTTGCGCGGATGCAGGCGCACGGTCAGCGTGCCGCTGTCGCCGGCCCAATCGATCGCACGGCGATAGGCGCCGTCTTCGACCGCTTCGACGCCGGGCGTCGCGCGTCCGCCGAAAAAGCGCAGCAGGCGCGGCCAGTCGAAGGGTGGTTTGAATGGCAGTTCGAGGGTTGCGACGTTGTCAAGCGTGCTCACGCGGCGTGGTCCAGGTTGGGGGTGGTTACTGCAATGGCCGCATGCTCGCGGCGATCACGCTCATCGCGCGAAACGCCGCCTGCGTGCTGGGCTTCGTTGTCGAGCAGTGCGGCCTTGCGCGGCAGGCCCCAGCGATACCCCGCCAGCGCTCCGCCCTTCTGCACGACGCGGTGACATGGAATCGCCAACGCGACCGGATTCGTCGCGCACGCGCTCGCCACCGCACGCACGGCACGGGGTGAGCCGACCGCTTCCGCGATCTGGGAATAGCTGCGCGTCTCACCGTAGGGAATGCGCCGCAGCGCGTCCCATACACGTTGCCGGAACGCGGTGGCGGCGATATCCAAAGGCAGATCGAAGTCCTGACGCGTGCCGCGCAGATAGGCGTCGATCTGGGCGATGAACGGTGCGAGTCGCGTTGTGTCTTCGACCAGCTCGGCGTTGGCGAACTCGCCGCGCAGATCGTCGGCGAGTATCGCGGCATCGTCGCCGAAACCGATTTTGCAGATGCCTTTATCGGTTGCTGCGACCAGCACGAAGCCGAGGGAGCTCGGCGCGCTGGCGTAACGCACGGTAAGCCCCGCGCCTTTGCGGCGGAATGCGGACGGCGCCATACCCAATTCCGCCGAAGCGCTGTCGTACATCCGCGACGGCGAGCCGAAGCCGGCGTCGAGCGTGGCGCGCGTCACGTCCGACCCGCTCTGCAGCGCATCGCGCAACGCGGCGCCGCGCTGCGCGGCCTGATACTGACGCGGCGACACGCCGACCACGCGCTTGAACAGACGCTGCAAGTGGAACGGGCTGACGTGCACCGCGTCGCTCAATTGCGCGAGCGTGAGGCGTTGCTGCGGATCGGCATCCAGCGCGGCGCAAGCGCGATTAACGATCTCCAGCTCGCGCGGCAGGCCGCCGGGCTGGCAACGCTTGCAATCACGATAGCCCGCGGTGCGTGCGGCGTTTGCGTCGGTGAAGAAAGCGACATTTTCGCGGCGCGGCTGGCGCGATGCGCATGACGGGCGGCAGAACACGCCCGTCGTTTTGACGGCGTAGAAGAACGCGCCGTCGGCCTGCGGCTCGCGGCGGGTGACGGCTTCCCAACGCTCGGCGTCGGTGCTCCAGCGGGTGGTGCCGGCGGCGGTGTCGCTGCCGGTATCGGTACGGTCGGTGCGGTTCATGATGGTCCCGAAAAAGCGGTGTCGATGCTCACCAATGTAGGCCGCATGAGGACACACTACGCCCCGGTTCTTGCTCTGTCATTGCGCTTCCTCGCAGGCCTCAAGCCCCGCCAGGCGCTCGTTTCGCCTCAAACTGCGACAATTTGGCCCGATATCGGGTTTTCCCTTAAAAAGTTATTGCGTCGCATCAACCCCATGTGTATATTAGTACCTGTCTCCTCCATGTCTCCTCCTGATATGGATTCAGCCCGCTCCACATAGAGCGGGCTTTTTTTCGTCTGATCATTTTAGATCTGTCCCTCACGGCCGGGTCATCGCCCGCTCTCGCTACTGCTTCCTTTCTTCTACACTGGTGGCTGGTCATCCGTTCTGCGAACCAGTTAGGGGCGTTCGACATGAAAATCCACATTCGCGAGATCGATCACATCGTCATTCGGGCGGCGAACGTTCCGGAGATGCGGCGTTTTTATTGCGAAGTGCTCGGTTGCAGCGTCGAGAAGGAGCAGCTTGATCTGGGCCTGACGCAATTGCGCGCGGGGCGCTCGCTGATCGACCTGTTGAAGGTCGGCGCGAAGCTCGATCACCCCGAAAACGGCGTGCCGGGCGCGGGGCGGAATATGGACCACTTGTGTTTGCGCGTCGACCCGTTCGACGCCGACGCGCTCAAGGCGCATCTGGCCGAACACGGCGCTCGGCCGGGCGAGGCAGCGTTGCGCTATGGCGCGGATGGGTTTGGGCAGTCGCTGTATCTATTCGACCCGGAAGGCAACATGGTCGAACTCAAAGGGCCGCCCGAAGCCGCGCGTGTGACGTCGCTGTGACGTCGTGGTGACGGCGCAAGTGGCTCACCATCGCGGCACTGGCGAAGGCCGTATAGCCGGTCTTCCACGCAGATTCATTCCAGCTCGCGGGTGCCAAAGCCATGCATGCGTGGATGGGCTCAGACAAGCGTAGACGAACTCAGGCAGTATCCACTGCCAGCGCTACCAAGCTTTGGCGGGTGTTTTCAATACCGTCCATTCGATCTTCACCGCATCGGCCTCGGCGCTGCCGAGCCATGCTTCGCCGTCCTGCACGGTGCATTGCAAACGCATGGTCCGTTCTGCGAGCGAGCCGAGCGCGGCGGCGATGTCTTCGCCGAGCGTCCAGACCGTCACATTGCGCATGCGTTCAACCTTGCTGCGCACCCCTTGCCACCAGATGTCCGACGTGCGGCCGCCATAGGCGATCACGATCACTTCGTTCGAGCGGCCGCTTGCCTTGGCAATGCGCCGTTCGTCCGGCTGGCCGACTTCGATCCAGGTTTCGATCGCGCCGGTTAGGTCCTTCTGCCAGAGATCCGGTTCGTCGACGTCCGACAAGCCTTTACAGAATTCGAGGCGTTCCTGCGCGAACAACGCGAAGGCGGCGACGCGGACCATCATCCGTTCGTCGGTTTCCGAGGGATGGCGGGCGATCGTCAGGGAATGGTCGGCGTAGTAGTGCCGGTCCATGTTGGCGATCTGGAGTTCTGCCTTGTAAATCGTCGATTTGAGAGCCATGCCGTTACTAAACCAGGCGCTCGCTCCACCGGAGCGAACAGAAAAAGAATCGTCGACGGCTCGTTGCCGTTTTCCGTGTTTGGTGTACATCGCGTGTTCCTCCCGAGCCGAACGTCGGCTGCAATTGCAGCTATCGCAATGGGAGAAGCATTTATCGCGCCACTGCCGGCTCGAAAGCGGTGCCATAGACCTCGGCGGCGGCTTCCCGCAAGGCTTCCAGCACGACGGAGGCCGCCGGCGAAAGCAGGTGCGACTGGCGCGTGATGATACCGAATGTATCCATTCTGCACGGTAAATCGATCGGTACCTGCTTGAGAACACCGTACTGTTGGTACTGACGCGCCACTTCATCAGGTAAAACCGCCAACATGTCGCTTTGGAGCAATAAGCTCGAAATCGCCAGAAAATTGTTGGTATTGACCACGTTTTGGGGTGGATTCAGTCCAATCTGCGAAAACATCAGATCAAAGCGATGGCGCAAAACGCTGCCCGGCGGGTGCAAAACCCAACTGGCGTTGACGATTCCCCGCAGTGTCAAACCTGTTTCAATTTCGAGAGGATGGCCGGGACGCGCCACCACGCACAACGGCTCGTCGGCAAGCGGTTCGTAGCGGACTTCGGCCTTGAACTGGTTTTGCCGTTCCAATACCCGGCCGATCATGATGTCCAGCTCGCCCTCGGCGAGCTTCGGCAGCATGACGTCTGACGTCTCCACTTCCGCCCAGATTTGCAACTGGGGATAACGTTCTTTCACGCTGGCGATGGCACGCGGCACCATCGTCGCAGCGGCCGCTGCGATCACACCGATGCGTACCTGGCCGGCCAGGCCGGCGCGCAGTGCCGAGATTTCGTCATGTGCGTGGCTGAGATTCGACAGCACCATGCGCGCGTGACGGATCATCACTTCGCCGTACAGGGTGGCGTGCATGCCATGCGGCGTGCGGTCGAACAGGCTCACCTCCAGCATGTCCTCCAGCTCTTTCAGGAGCCGCGACGCAGCGGGCTGGGTCATACCGAGCACGTCGGCGGCACGCCGGACGTTGCCCTCCTCCTCCATTGCGGCGAGCAGCAGCAACTGTCGCGTCTTAAGCCGCGCCCGCACGAACCAGTTCGAGTAGCTACGCGTCATGGACTGTCTCCTTATGCTGCATGAAGCCGTCTGTCGGACGATTTGCCGTCGTGAAGTCCCCATGATGCCATATCGAAATTGATATCGGGATGGCCTAAAAAGGGATTGGAAAGTTATTGGGCCGGCTCATACCATTCGTGGACTTTCTGAGCTTCCTCATGAGTTTCCTTAGCTGGCGCCTCCCTTCGATGAATCGCGATCCGCTTGTTCCGCTCGTTGCCAGTCCGTTCCGCCATTACATCAATGGCGGCTGGGAGACGGGCGCGACCACGGGCGTATCGCTCAATCCGTCGGATCTGGACGAACCGGTCGGCGACTACGTGCGGGCCGATGCGAGGCAGACCGACACTGCGATCGAAGCGGCCAGCGCGGCCTTCCGCGAATGGTCCTTGGGTTCGGCACAGCGCCGCGCGGACGCGCTCGATGCGATCGGCAGCGAGATGCTGGCGCGGCGTGACGAAGTGGGCCGGCTGCTTGCCCGCGAGGTCGGCAAGACACTGCCGGAAGCCTTGGCCGAAGCAACGCGAGCCGGCCAACTTTTCAAGTTTTTCGCCACCGAGGCACTCCGCGCATTTGCCGAGTCCGGGGCGTCGGCGCGCGCCGGTGTCGAGATCGATGTGACGCGCGAACCGCTCGGCGTGATCGGCATCATCGCGCCGTGGAGCGCGCCGCTGGCGATTGCCGCCGCGAAGATCGGCGCCGCCCTCGCCCACGGCAATTGCGTTGTCTTCAAACCGGCCGAATCGGCGCCGGGTTGCGCGGCGGCGCTGGCGTCAATCGTGAGTCGCGCCGGTTTGCCGGCCGGCGTATTCAACCTCGTGATGGGCAGCGGCCGGCAGGTCGGCGCGCGGATCGCCGCGCATCCGTTGGTGGCGGCGATCAGCTTCACCGGCTCGGCAGAAACCGGCACGCGTGTTTTGCAGGCCGCTGCGGCCCGGCAAGCGCGCGTGCAACTGGAAATGGGCGGCAAGAATCCGTTCGTGGTGCTCGCTGATGCCGATCTCGACGGCGCTGTCGAGGCAGCCCTGAGCAGCGCCTATGGCTGCGCCGGCCAACGCTGCACGGCCGCATCAAGGTTGATTGTCGAACGTGCGGTGTTCGAGCCGTTCGTCGACGCGTTGCAGACGAAGCTCGCGAAGCTCAGCGTCGATCACGCACTCAAGCACGGCACGGATATCGGCCCGCTCGCCAACGCCGCGCAGTTGGAGCGCAATCTCGACTACATGCGCGTCGGTCAGCAGGAAGGCGCGCAATGGCTTCACGGCGGCCGTCAGCTTGAACGCGCGACACGAGGCTACTTTTTCGAACCGGCGCTCTTTATCGCCGAACCGGAGCACCGCATCGCGCGAGAAGAGATTTTCGGTCCGCTCGCCGTAGTGCTGAGAGCCGACGACTACGACCACGCCCTGCATCTCGCGAACGACACCGTCTACGGTTTATGCGCTGGCATCTGCACGCGCTCGCTGAGCCGCGCGCGGCATTTCCGCCGTCACGTGCAGAGCGGCCTCGTCACGATCAATCTGCCGACGACGGCCGTCGAGCATCACACGCCTGGTGGCGGTCGCAAGGCATCGGCCTACGGCGCGACCGATGCAGCCTTCTGGACGGCCGTGAAAACGGCCTACGTTGCGAGTTGATGGCCGTGGCACGTGCTCACTTCGCCACTTCTCGCGCGCCTCAGTGCGCTACGCATTGCTGCGCCCAAGCTGTCCTGTCCCTCGCAATTCACTCCGCCGTGAACCTCGCCGCCCTGCATAGCGCGCATTGCGTGGCGCACGCTGTCGCTTCACCGAACGCTCGTCCGCCCCCCGGCTGACGCCGCCGTGCATCCCCCGCTGCAATTAAACGAAACCAATGCAGCTTTCCAACCTCAGCAACTATGTTGCATGGGACCGGAGTAAGCGCTAAAGCGCTAACTCCGATCGACAGGAGACAAGTATGACCAGCAAGCTTCGCCGTTTGACGCTATCCGCGATCGCTGCCGCCGCCCTCGCCGCGCCCTTTGCCGCACAATTCTCCGCGCATGCGGATCAGCCGCTCAAAGTCGGCTTCCTCGTGAAGATGCCGGAACAGGCGTGGTTCATCAACGAACAGAAGGCCGCCACTGCGCTCGGTCAGAAGGACGGCTTCTCGGTGGTCAACATCGGTACGCCCGACGGCGAAAAAGTGCTGGCTGCAATCGATAACCTCGGCGCGCAAGGCGCCAAAGGCTTCGTGATCTGCGCACCCGACGTGCGGCTCGGCCCGGCGATCCAGGCGCGTGCGAAGCGCTACAACATGAAGTTTGTCACCGTCGACGATCAGCTGGTCGACTCCACTGGCAAGCCGCTGCCGAATGTGCCGCATCTGGGCATGTCTGCGTTCAAGATCGGCAATCAGGTCGGCACCGCGATCTCTGAAGAGATGAAACGCCGCGGCTGGAAGCCGGAAGAAGTCGGCGCGCTGCGCATCACGAACTATGAACTGCCGACCGCCAAACTGCGTACCGACGGTGCGACGGAATCGCTGTTGGCCGGCGGCTTCAAGAAGGAAAACATCTTCGACGCTCCGCAAAAGACCACCGATGACGAAGGCGGTTTCAACGCATCGTCGCCGGTGCTTGCGCAGCATCCGAACATCAAGAAGTGGGTGATCTTCGCGCTCAACGAGGAAAGCGTGCTGGGCGGCGTTCGCGCGACTGAGCAGCTGCACATTCCGGCGACGGACGTGATCGGCGTCGGCATCAACGGTGCGGGCGAAGCGTTCGCCGAGTTCCAGAAGAAGGAACCGACGGGCTTCTACGGCACGATTGCCGTGAGCTCGACGATGCACGGCAAGGAGAGCACAGAGAACCTCGTGGACTGGATCAAGGACGGCAAGCAACCGCCGGCCGACACGCAAACCACGGGCAAGCTGATGGTGCGCAGCAACTGGCAGGACGTGCGTAAAGAGCTCGGCATTTAAGCGGTATTCGAGTCTGCAAGCTGCGGGCCTTTTTCACGCTCATGCTCACGTTCATGTTCACGCCAACGCGAGATCGGCCCGCACAGCTTGTCCACCCGCTAGAGGCTTTCGATGACGGTTTCTCACACAGGCGAAATGGGCCAAGCGGCGCAGCCCGCGCATGCGCCCTCGCCTACGCTTGCGTCGGCTGATCCGTATCTGCAACTCGACGGTATCACCGTGCGCTTTCCCGGCGTGCTCGCGCTCGACCAGGTGTCGCTCGACGTGCGGCGCGGCGAGGTACACGGTTTGATGGGCGAAAACGGCGCCGGCAAATCGACGCTGCTCAAAGTGCTGTCGGGCGTGAATCAGCCGGCGGCGGGCACCTTGTCGCTCGATGGCGTCGAACAACAGTTCGTCACCACCAAGGCGGCCATCGCGGCGGGCGTCGCGATCATCTATCAGGAGCTGCATCTGGTACCCGAGTTGACGGTTGCAGAAAACCTGATGCTCGGCGCCCTGCCCAACCGCTTCGGTGTGCTCGATGAAAAGGCGCTGGTTGCACGTGCGGTGCGCGAGTTGGAAAGACTCGGCGAAAAAATCGACCCCGCGCAGCAGGTGAAAAATCTCTCGATCGGTCAGCGGCAGATGATTGAAATCGGCAAGGCGCTGCTGCGCGATGCGCGCGTGATTGCGTTCGACGAACCGACCAGTTCGTTGTCGTCGCGCGAAACCACGCAGCTGTTCCGGATCATTCGCGCGTTGAAGGCCGAGGGCCGCGCAATCATCTACGTCACGCACCGGATGGATGAGGTCTACGAACTGTGCGACCGCGTGACGGTGTTTCGCGATGGCCGCCACATCGATACGTTCGAGGCCGGTGAAGGACTCGATCGCGATCGTCTGATCAGCTGCATGGTCGGCCGTTCGATCGCCGACGTGTACGGCTACCGTTCACGCGAACTCGGCGACGTGCAGCTCGACGTCAAGGAATTGATGGGACGTGGCTTGCGCGAACCGGCTTCGTTTAGCGCACGTAAAGGCGAAATCCTCGGGTTCTTCGGCCTGGTCGGCGCGGGACGTTCCGAGTTGATGAAGCTTATCTACGGCGCGGTCAAACCGGCTGCCGGCGAGATCACGCTCAAAGGCAAGCGCGTGCGCTTCGCTACGCCGCGCGATGCCGTGCGTGCGGGCGTCGCACTGTGTCCTGAAGATCGCAAGCAGGAAGGCATCGTCTCGATTGCTTCGGTGTCGGACAACCTCAACATCAGTTGCCGCCGCCACTTCAGCCGCTTCAACGTGCTCAACGGCCGCAAGGAAGCGCAGACCGCCAAAGAGTTCATCGGCAAGCTCTCGATCAAAACGCGTAACGGCGACACGCCGATCGGCACGCTCTCCGGTGGCAATCAGCAGAAGGTGATTCTGTCGCGCTGGCTCGCGGAAGACATCGATGTGTTCCTGATGGACGAACCCACGCGTGGCATCGACGTCGGCGCGCGCAGCGAGATTTACGGCCTGCTTTATGGGCTCGCCGAAGCGGGCCGCACGGTCATCGTCGTATCGAGCGATCTCGCCGAAGTGATCGGCGTGGCGGATCGGGTGATCGTGATGAAGGAAGGCCGCATCGTCGGCGATCTGCCGAAGGCGCAAGCCACACCGGATGCGCTGATCAAGCTCGCACTGCCTCGCTAGGAGCGCCGCGTCTCATCAGCGACGTGAAGGCAACCGGCGGCCACTGCATCGCGCCATTGAAAACGGAATAGACATTATGCACACACCCTCAACCGACTCCTCTACCCCAGCCATCGCGTCTTCGGGCTTGAGCGCGCGCGCCGCACGTACCTGGGACCTGATCAACAAGTCCGGAATCGTGATGGTGTTCATCATCCTGTTCGCGGCTTTGTCGTTCACCGTGCCCGATTTTTTAAGCTCGCGAAACATCCAGGGCCTGCTGCTCTCCGTCACGCTGATCGGCTCGATCTCCGTGACGATGATGTTCGTGCTTGCGCTGGGTGAAGTGGATTTGTCGGTGGCGTCGATCGTTGCGTTCGCGGGCGTGGTTGCGTCCACCCTGATCACCGCGACGCATAGCGTGATGCTCGGTATCGCCGCCGGCGTGCTCGCGGGTGGCGCGGTCGGACTGGTCAACGGTGTGCTGGTCGCGCGCTACAAGATCAACTCGCTGATCGTCACGCTGGCGATGATGGAAGTCGTGCGCGGCCTCGCCTTCATCACATCGAACGGCGACGCGGTGATGATCTCCGAAGAACGCTTCTTCGACCTCGGCGGTGGCGCGTTCCTTGGTATTTCGTATCCGATCTGGAGCAACATCATCGGCTTCGTGCTGTTCGGTTTTCTGCTGAAGAAAACCGTGTTCGGCAAGAACGTGCTCGCCGTCGGCGGCAACAGCGAGGCCGCTTTGCTCGCGGGCTTGCCCGTCACGCGGATCAAGATCACAGTGTTCGTATTGCAGGGCCTCGTAACGGGTTTTGCAGGCGTGATGCTGGCGTCGCGCATGAGTCTGGGCGACCCGAAAACGTCGGTCGGTCTCGAACTCGGCGTGATCTCCGCATGCGTGCTCGGCGGCGTCTCGCTGACGGGCGGCGTCGCGACGATTTCCGGTGTGCTGGTCGGCGTGTTGATCATGGGCTCCGTGCAGGACGCAATGAGCCTGATGAACGTGCCGACCTTCTACCAATACCTGATTCGCGGCGGAATTCTGCTGCTCGCGGTGCTGTTCGATCAGTTCCGCCGCAGCAAGCGCGTGCACTGACGCTGATGCCCGCCCGGGGATAGGTGCCCCGGGCTAGGCACCCCCCTACATGCTTGCCAACAGGAGATTTCATGGCTGATTCCAACCAGACTAAAAAGCCGCTGCGCAGCCAGGCGTGGTTTGGCCTCAAGGACCGCGACGGTTTTCTGCATCGCTCGTGGATGAAAAACCAGGGCATCCCACACGACGAATTCGACGGGCGCCCGGTGATCGGCATCTGCAATACGTGGTCCGAACTGACACCTTGCAATGCGCATTTTCGCGAGCTCGCCGAGTACGTGAAAAAAGGCGTGCATGAAGCGGGCGGTTTGCCGCTCGAATTTCCGGTGATGTCGCTCGGCGAGACCAATTTGCGGCCTACCGCGATGCTGTTTCGCAACCTCGCGTCGATGGACGTCGAGGAGTCGATTCGCGGCAACCCGATGGACGGCGTGATCCTGCTGGTCGGCTGCGATAAGACGACGCCCGCGCTGCTGATGGGCGCGGCGTCGTGCAATCTGCCGGCACTGGCTGTGTCGGGCGGCCCGATGCTCAACGGACGGTTCCGTGGCAAGAACATCGGCTCTGGCACGGGGGTCTGGCAGATGTCCGAGGAAGTGCGCGCCGGTACGATGACGCAGGAAGAATTCACCGAAGCCGAGTCGTGCATGAACCGCTCGCGTGGCCACTGCATGACGATGGGCACCGCGTCGACGATGGCCTCGATGGTCGAGTCGCTCGGCATGGGCTTGCCGCACAACGCGGCGATTCCCGCGGTCGATGCACGCCGGCAAGTGCTCGCGCATCTGGCCGGCCGGCGCATCGTCGATATGGTCCGCGAGGATCTGACGATGGACAAGATTCTCACGCGCCAGGCGTTCGAAAACGCGATCCGCACCAATGCGGCGATCGGCGGCTCGACCAATGCGGTCGTGCATCTGATCGCGCTGGCCAAGCGCATCGGCGTGGAGCTTTCGCTGGAAGACTGGGAGCTCGGCTCGAACGTGCCGTGCCTGGTGAATCTGCAACCGTCGGGCGAATACCTGATGGAAGACTTTTACTACGCGGGCGGCTTGCCCGCGGTGCTCAAGCAACTCGGTGAGCAAGGCCTCTTGCATCGCGAAGCGCTGACGGTGAACGGCAAGACGATCTGGGACAACGTGCGCAACGCGCCGAATCATGATGAGAAGGTCATCACGACGTTCGCCGAGCCGTTCAAGCCGAAGGCCGGCATTGCGGTGCTCAAGGGCAACCTGGCGCCGAACGGCGCGGTGATCAAGCCGTCGGCCGCGACGCCGCATCTGCTGAAGCATCGTGGCCGTGCGGTGGTGTTCGAGAACATCGAGGAGCTGCACGCGAAGATCGACGACGAATCGCTCGACATCGACGAACACTGCGTCATGGTGCTCAAGGGTGCGGGGCCGAAGGGTTATCCGGGCTTTGCGGAAGTCGGCAACATGCCGCTGCCGAAGAAGGTGCTGCAAAAGGGCATCACGGACATGGTGCGCATTTCCGATGGCCGCATGAGCGGCACGGCGTATGGCTCGGTGGTGCTGCATGTATCGCCGGAAGCGGCCGCAGGCGGTCCGCTTGCGTTCGTGCAAACCGGCGACATGATCGAACTCGACGTCGACGCGCGCCGTCTTCATCTGGACGTCACCGACGCCGAGCTGGAACGCCGCCGCGCGGCCTGGCAACCGCCTGCGTCGCCCACGCGCGGTTACTACAAGCTCTACGTCGAACACGTGCTGCAGGCGGATCAGGGCGCGGATCTCGACTTCCTGGTCGGATCGAGCGGCGCGCCGGTGCCGCGCGACTCGCATTGATCGCCGTTTGAACGGCTGGCCGTTTCTCCCTGCGCTTTGCGAGAAGGCGTATTGCCGATGCGGATCGAAAGCCCGCATCGGCTTTTTTATCGGCTTCACATCCTGGAAAAAGCGAGCAGAAATAAAAACGGCCGGGCGCGTAATGCCCAGCCGTTTTATAACTCGCAGGTTCACAGCCCCTGGCTTTTAAAGTCAGAGGGTTTATGGCGTAAATTAAAGCCGAGTCAAACCCCGGCGTTTCGCCGGAGCGTTGGCATTCGGCTTATTGTTTGATGAATCGATCGTTTACCCAGAGGCCTTGCGTATCGCTATTGCCGGCATTCACGAATTCGACATCATGGCCGACCACGCGCACAACCCGGAAACTTGAATTTTCCGGCGTGGAAACGCACTGATATCCGGAGAACAATTCCTGCATCTGTTGCTGTTCACCGGCTTGCGCATGGACATCGGCGGCGTCGAGTTTATCCTTCGACAGACAGCCATACGCGTTGGCCTTGAACTGGATGGTTTGCTGCGGCTTGACCATGGCGTCTTGCGCCTGAACAGAAGCGGCAGCCAAACCCGCAATGGCGAAAACAAGGGCGATTCGCGCTTTCATATTTTTCCTCCGGTGCGGGTTGAATACTCAGGTTAGCTATGTATTTAACTTTAACGTCGAACCCGCACCGTTCACTTTAGGAGAACGTGAGAGAACAACAAGCACATCTTGTGTGCGGTCGCAACAGCGGCGAATTGTCGCACCACCTGCCGCACCTGCTTAAACCTTGGGCAGCAGCCTAAACAGGGCGGATTGAAACGGATAACTAAAAGAGGGGTGGGGTGCGCCGCTTTAACCAGTAAAGCTTTGCGGTGCGTATTGGCGTAAACGAGAGGCACCAATTAAGTGAATTAATACAATCAGCGAATGTGTTTGGTGCATTGCACACAAAGTCATTCACCCGACTAATCAAAAATCACGAAATAACGGTGTGTGTACAGAAGATAAACGATGCCAGGTGCGTCAGGCGACGCAGCATGACGTCCCTGGGCGACGTTGGTTGAGGTTACTCGGCGTGCTGATTGCCCTTGAAGAACTCGGACTGGAACATGCACATGCGCAACGCATTGTGATAGCGGCCGTTGCCGAAAAACTCCTCGATTAGCTCGGCCTCGTGCCTGAAACCGCACTTTTCATAGACGTGGATGGCAGCGGTATTCGACTTGTCGACGATCAGGTAGACCTTGCGCAGGTTCAGCACCGAAAACGCGTAATCGATCGCGAGCTGCGTGGCGACGGTGGCGTAGCCGCGGCCCTGCGCATGCGGCGCGATGATGATTTGGAACTCGCCGCGCCGGTGGATATAGTCCAGCTCGATCAACTCGACGACGCCGATGGTCTGACCGTCATTGTCGATCGCCACGAAACGGCGCTCGCGCAGATCGTGCACGTGCTGGTCATACAGCTGGGTCAATTCAGAGAACGTTTCATAGGGCTCTTCGAACCAGTAACGCATGATCTTTGCGTTGTTGTTCACCTCGTGGACGAAGCGCAGATCGGTGCGCTCGAGCGGGCGCAGGGTCAGTTCACTGCTGCGTTCGATAGTCATTGGATTCCCCTTGAGAATTATTGGTTTGAGTGCGCAAGCACCGGGTGAGCCGTCGGCCTTGCGTTTCCGTTAGTCAGGGCTCAGCGCGGGGAGTTCTTGCAATGCGTGGCGCCGACGCGGGTCGTGCTTGCAAAGCGCGAGGCGCCGTGCGGGTTCGGCGAGAGTGGGGCGTCGCGTTGTCGCAGGCCGCTTATCGCAAATTTGTGAGGGGCTCAGCACCGTGTGGGCACATGCGGTGCTCTACAATGAAATCATGCTCTTGCGACGGAGGCTACCGTGATCGAGCACTTGATATTAGGCGCCTTTCTGGTCATTCCGCTACTCATCGTCGCGTTTCTTTTCTCCGACGAATTGTGGCAGGAACATAGGCATCTGCACGATTTGCATCTTGAGCCGGGGAAACCTCGCCGTATCGACTGGCGGCATCCGCTGCGCCGCTCGCGGCATCGGGTTTGAGTCGCTTGGCTGGCCGCATGAATCATCGTGCCGCAAGCATCGCTGCGAGGCGAGGGCGGCTGGCGAATTGGATCCGCAAAAGATCCGCGAAAGACCCGCAAATAAAAAAGCCTGCCGTTTCGGGCAGGCTAAAAAGAGATCCACACTCAATGCCTTGCGGGTACAAGGCAGGCGCCAGTCTAGCCGTACAGCGTCTACGGCTGGTTTCACCAGCCTTTACACATATTACGGGGCGTGACCGGCTGCGCCGCGCCCGGTGTCAGTGGGCGCGCCAGTGGTCGCGAATGCGCGTGGCCAGCGCTTCGAGCGTGGCCGCGTCGGCGACATCACGCGCATGCATGCGCAGCGGCTGTCCTTCCCAGCGCGGGATCACGTGAAAATGCACGTGTGGCACCGTTTGTCCCGCTGCGGCGCCGTTGAACTGTCCGATGAACACACCGTCGGGGCGTAAGGCCGCGCGAACGGCGATGGCGAGCTTCTGCGCCATGCGCATGCAGGCCACCGTCGACGCATCCGACAACTCGAAAATCTCAACCGCCTTTTCCTTCGGCACGACCAGCACGTGACCGTCGGCTTGCGGCATCAGATCCATGAAGGCCAGCGCGGCATCGCTCTCCGCCACTTTGATGCAAGGTAGTTCGCCGCGCAGAATCTTCGCGAAGGGATTGCTGTCGTCGTAGTTCATCACGCGTCCTTTTGGGTTGCCGTACGTATCAGGTGGAGATGCTGTCGGCGATATTGTCCACCACCTTTGTTACAACGCGCGCGCCGCGCGTTTAATCGCTTGCGGTGGCTGGCCGAACGCGCGCAGAAAGGCGCGCCGCATCCGTTCGGTATCGACGAAACCGGTTTCGGCCGCGACGGCTTCCATCGAGTGGCGCCCCGCTTCGAGCATGCCGCGCGCGGCTTCCACGCGCAACGCCTCGATGGCCTTGGCCGGCGATTGGCGCGTTTCGTCGCGAAAAGCGCGGCTGAATTGGCGGGGGCTCAGATGCGCGACATCGGCGAGCTGTTCGACCGTCAACGGTTCGCGCAGATGGTTCTTCGCGTATGACAGCGCGTCCTGAATGCGGTCGGACTTCGGTTCGAGATCGAGCATGGCCGAGAACTGCGACTGACCGCCGGTGCGCCGGTGATAGACCACGAGCTTCTTGGCGATCGCGCGCGAGACCTCGACGCCGAGATCGCTTTCGATCAGCGCCAGACACAGATCGATGCACGCCGTCATGCCGGCAGAGGTCCACACGGTGCCGTCGACGATAAAGATGCGGTCTTCGTCGATACGTGTATCGGGGAAGCGCCGCTGCAATTCGCGGGCGTGGTACCAGTGGGTCGTGGCATGCCGGCCGTCAAGGATGCCCGCTTCGGCCAGCACGAACGCGCCGGTACAGATGCTGGTGGTGCGGCGCGAGGCGGCGAGGGCGTCGTTCAAAAACGCCCGCAATCCCGCCGATGACGGCTCGATCTGCATCGCGCCCGTCACGACCACCGTGTCATACGCCGGATCGCCGAACGGTTGCGTTGCGATCTCGACGCCGGACGAACTGCGCACCATCCCACCCTGTTCCGAGATGACCTCCACCTCGTATTCCGGCTGCCCGGCCTCGAGGTTCGCCAGTTCGAACACGGAGATCGCCACCATATCGAGGATCTGGAAGCCGGGGAAAACCACCACGCCGACGCGTTTCATTGCGATGTCCTAAAACGAGGTAAATACGACATTTGAGACAAGAGGCTACGCGCCTAGACTTCCCTCGTCAACACCGCGATGCCCACAAAAAAGGCACAGCGGCGGAGGTTCTAGGTTTTCCCATTCATCGTTCAGGGCTCAGGCGCGACGCGCAAAGCCCGCAAGGAGAGCTTCAAATGGCAACGCAAGCAAACAAGGGCACGGCATTGATCACGGGCGCATCGTCGGGCATCGGCGCGGTTTATGCGGACCGCCTCGCGCGCCGCGGGTACGACCTGATTCTGGTGGCGCGCGACGTCAAACGCCTGAGCGGCGTGGCCGAGCGCCTCGCCAGCGAAACCGGTCGGCATGTCGATATCGTCGCCGCCGATCTCACCGACAAAGCCGACACGCGCCGCATCGAGGAGCGTCTGCGGACCGACCGCAGCATCACGATACTGGTCAACAACGCGGGCGTCGGCGCGACGGCTTCGCTGATCGACTCGGACGTGGATCAACTCGAAAGCATGATCGACCTGAATGTGACGGCGCTAACGCGCCTGACGGCGGCGGCCGTGCCGGGTTTTGTGGAGCGGGGCAACGGGATCGTGATCAATATCTCGTCGATCGTTGCGCTCTCGCCGGAGACGTTGAACGGCACCTACAGCGGCACCAAGGCCTATGTGCTGAACCTGACGCAGTCGCTGCACCATGAAGTGGGCGGCAAGGGCGTGCAGTTGCAGGCCGTGCTGCCGGGCGCCACCAGTACCGCGTTCTGGGACCGCGCCGGTCTCGCCGTCGAACATCTGCCCGCGCAGATCGTGATGACCGCCGAGGATATGGTGGACGCGGCGCTCGCCGGTCTCGATCAAGGTGAACTGGTGACCATCCCGTCGCTGCCGGATGCAGCCGATTGGGACCGCTTCAATAACGCTCGCCAGCAACTGCAGCCGAACCTGTCGCACAAGCTGCCGGCCGCACGTTATACGCGCTGATCAGCTGCTCACCGCCACCTGATTCTTGCCATCCCGTTTCGCCCGATACAGTCCGACATCGGCGGCTTCGATCAACGTCGTCACCGGTTCGGCTGCGGACGGCACGATCATCGCCGCGCCGATGCTGATCGTCACGACACCGCTCGTCGAACCTGCATGCGGAATGGCGAGCCCTTCGATTGCAATGCGGATCTTTTCGGCGAGCAACCGCAAGCCACCTGCAGACGCGCCAGGCAACACCACCGCAAACTCTTCACCGCCGAACCGTGCCGCGAGATCGGGCGAGCGTCCCAGGCACGACTCGATGGTATGCGCGACGCGTTTAAGCACTTCGTCGCCGGCGACGTGCCCATAGGTGTCGTTGTAGGCCTTGAAGTTATCCACATCGATCATCAGAAAACCGAGGCCGGTCTTGTCACGCGTGCCGCGACGCCATTCGGCGGCCAGGTACTGATCGAGGTAACGGCGATTCGACAAACCCGTCAAACCGTCCGAATGCGTGAGCCGCTGCAGTTCCAGATTGGTCGCGAGCAACTGCTGTTGCGACTGGCGCAGCGCCTGATAGGCCTCGTCGCGCTGCAGCAGGTTCAGATACGAGCGCGAGTGATAGCGAATCCGCGCGATCAATTCGATGCGATCCGGCAGCTTCACGAGGTAGTCATTGGCGCCCGCAGCGAAGGCCGCGCTTTTCACCAGCGGCTCTTCCTTGGTCGACAGCACGATGATCGGAATATCGCGCGTCGCCGGGTTCTGGCGGTATTGCCGCACGAGGGTGAGGCCGTCGGTGCCGGGCATCACGAGGTCTTGCAGGATCACCGTCGCGCGGGTTTCCTCCGCGCAGCGCACCGCCTCTTCAGGCGACGCGCAGTAGTGAAAGTCGACGCTCCCTTCATCGGCCAGCGCCTGACGCACCGCCTCGGCGATGATCGCCTGATCGTCGACCAGCAGCACCATGATCGGGCACTCGGCCGCGGGTGGATTGCCGAGGATGCGCGCCAACGCGTCGTCGATGGCGCTATTGGGCGCGTCCTCCGCGTACGCCTGCGCGTTCGCGTCGTGTTCTGCGAGGTCCGGCGCGGTGGCGTTCTGATGCGGTTTGGAAGTGTCCATATTGGTCAGCCAGAATGAATGTCAATGAATCGTAGCGGGCTAATGTGCGGGTAGTGTGCGCCTACCCAACGCTAACGTGCGCCGACGGCGGTGGCGAGCGCAGCGGCAATCCGGGGCAGCGGCAGAATCGCGGCGGCGGCGTCGAGCGCTGCGGCTGCCTTCGGCATGCCGTACACGGCACAGGTCGCCTCATCCTGTGCAATCGTGTGGTAGCCCTTGGTACGCATCGCCTTGAGCCCGATCGCGCCGTCGCGGCCCATGCCGGTCAGCAGCACACCGATCGCCCCGGCCTGCCAGCGTGCCACGACACTATGAAAAAACACATCGACGGAAGGTCGGTAGGGCGTTTCGGCCGGCACGTTCGTATAGCCAAGCACGTTAGGCAATTTCAGGTGCAGATGATCGTCGGTGGCGGCGAGCAGGACGACGCCTGCTTGCGGTCGGTCGCGTTCGTTGGCGATCCGCACCGGCAGCGCCGACTGCTGGTTCAGCCAGTCGGCCATGCCGGCGGCGAATGCCGCGTCGACGTGCTGGACGATGACGATGGCCGCCGGGAAATCCTTCGGCAAACCGGCGAGCAGCGTGGCAAGTGCGGCCGGGCCGCCAGCCGAAGCGCCGATCGCAACCAGCGGCGTGTCGCGATTCGTTACGCTTGTCGGTCCCGCCGCAGCTGCGGCACCGGGCACATTGCGCTCCGCGACCAGCGCGGCGATGCGGTCGATCTTCGCGATCAGGGTGGTGATGCTCTTGTGCGCGTCCGGACCGCTCAGCGAGGGCGTATCCACCGCATCGAGCGCGCCCGCACCCATTGCTTCGTAGACGCGCCACGCGTTCGCGCCAACGTCGACGGTCACGATCAGGATCGCGCACGGCGCTTTCGCCATGATGCGGCGCGTGGCTTCGATGCCGTCGACGTTCGGCATCACCAGGTCCATCAGCACGATGTCGGGCCGCTGCGCGGTGCAGAAATCGACCGCCTGCTGGCCGTCCTGCGCGACCCACAGCACCTCGTAGTCGTGGCGCGCCGCAAGCGCGCGACGTAGCGCCTCGACGGCGAGGGGCAAGTCATTGACGATTCCGATTTTCATCCGTTTTACCCGTAGGTTTAACCGTAAGCTTCGCCGATCAGATCACGCACTGCATCGAGCAATGCTTCGTCGTGGAAACTGCCTTTTGCCAGATAGTAATCCGCGCCCGCGTTCAGGCCGGCGCGGCGGTCCTCTTCACGATCCTTGTACGAGACGATCATCACCGGCAGCGCCTGCAGTTGCGGATCGCGCTTGATGAGCGTGACGAGTTCGATGCCGTCCATGCGCGGCATGTCGATGTCGGTAATCACCAGATCGAAGCGCTCGGCGCGCACCGCGTTCCAGCCGTCCATGCCGTCGACGGCGATCGTCACGTCGTAGCCGCGCGTCGCCAGTAGCTTGCGTTCGAGCTCGCGCACGGTGAGCGAATCGTCGACCACCAGCACGCGCCGCGTGACGCGCCGGGTGGCGAGGGCAACGCCGTGCTGCGTGTGTTTCAGGTCACCGCCCGCCACGAGCCTTTCGACCGAGCGCAGCCAGTCGTCGACATCCGCGATCAGCAACGGGTCGCCGTTCTCCATCAAGGCGCCCGCGGTGATGTTCCTGATCTTGCCGAGGCGTGGGTCGAGCGGCTGCACGACCAGCATCCGCTCGCCGAGAAAGCGATCGACCACGACGCCGTAGGTCTCTTCGCCGTCGCCGATCACGATCATGCTGACGGTATCGGTTTCGTGGGCGGCCGGTGCGGTGTCGAGAATCTGATGCGCGGTGACGACGCCGATGCGGCGGCCGTCGAAGGCAATGTGCTGATGGCCTTCGAGTAATTCGATCTCCGCACGGCTCACGTGCAGCGTGCGGTTCACATGCGCGAGCGGCACGGCGTACGGCTCGCCCGCGACTTCGACGAGCAGGCTGCGGATCACCGAAAGCGTGAGCGGCAGTTGCAACTGCACGCGCGTGCCGACGCCGGGTTCGTGCGTGATGCGCACCGTGCCACGCACGCGCTTGACGACGTCGTACACCGCGTCGAGTCCGACGCCACGGCCCGAGATCTCGGTGACCTGATCGCGCAGCGAGAAGCCGGGCAGCAAGAGGAATTCGAGCAGTTCGGTCTCGGACAGGCGCGCGGCCGTTTCAGCACTCGCCAGTTTTTTGCGAACGATCGACGTGCGCAATGCGTCGAGGTCGATGCCCGCGCCGTCGTCGGTGACGGTGATGAGCAGGGCGCCGGCGGTGTGGCGCGCGTCGAGCGTGAGCGTGCCTTCTTCGGACTTGCCCTGCGCGAGACGTACCGCAGGCGCTTCGATGCCGTGGTCGATCGCGTTGCGCAGCATGTGGCCGAGCGGCGCTTCGAGCAGATCGAGGATGTCGCGGTCCACCTGAGTCGATTCGCCGACCACTTGCCAGCGCACCTTCTTGCCGAGCGAACGCGCGACGTCGCGCACCATCCGCGCGAGACCGCTGGTGCCGTCGCCGAAGGGGCGCATCCGGCATTGCAATGCGGCGTCGTAAAGCTGCTGCGACAGATGCGTCGAGCGGCGGTCGAAGCTCTCCAGATCGGCGAGGCGCTCGGCGAGCAGATGCTGCGACTCTGCGGTGAGACGGCGCAATTCTTCGAGCGCGGCCTGTGCGCGCGGGTCGAGCTTCAGGTCGGCGAGCGTTTCGTGCAACTGATCCAGCGCGCGCGAGCCGTCACGTTGGACGCGCTTGACGCGCAGCATCGATTGCGCGAAGGGTTTGAGCCAGCGCGATTCAACCAATGATTCGCCGGATAAGGAGAGGAGCCGGTCGAGGTTGTCGGCGCGTACGCGCAGCATGCGGCCCGGGTCTGTTGCTGTGGGGCTTGCTTCGCTCTGGGTGGATGCGGTCGCGGTCGACGACGCAGAGGCGCTTGCGGGAGCGGCCGCGGTTGCGGCGGCGGACGCTGACGCGCTTGAAGAAGCGAACGGGGTCGCAGAGGCAGACGCTGACGCGCTTGCAGGAGCAAACGGGGTTCCAGGGGCGGGCGCGGCTGCATTTGCAGTCGTGCTGGCTGGTGCGGCTGAGGCGGGCGTCGCTTCGGCGCGCAGGGCGTTGGCTAGCAGATTGAATGCGGCATCGGCGTCATGGTCAGCGTCGGCGGAGGCGGCGTACGGTTCGGTGGCTACGCTGGGTGCAGATGCAGATGCAGATGCAGATCCGGGGACGCGCGTAGGACTTGCCACAGGCGTAGCGACATCCGGCGGTACAGCCTCCCGCCGAAAGGCCGCGCCATGCGGCACGACACCCACCATACGCGCTTGCAACGACGCCACGCACGCACTGACCGCGTCACGCGCCGACTCGTCTTCGTCATTACCAATGCGCGCAACGATGTCGACACCGCGCAGCAACTCATCAATCCAGGCGGCATCGAGCAACGCGCGCCCTTCCTGCGCCGCAACGAAACAATCTTCCATCGCGTGCGCGAGTTCGACACCCACCTGCACACCGACGATACGCGCCGCGCCCTTCAGCGAATGCGCCGCGCGCATGCAGGCCTCGAGCGCGACGGCATCGCGCGGCGCGCGGTCAAGGGCGAGCAGGCCGTCGTTGAGCACGCGTGCCTGGGTTCGCGCTTCCTCGCGGAAGAGATCGATCAGCGACGGGCGGCGCGGGTCGTCCGTCATCCGAGACTCCTGTTCAAGGTATCGAACAATGCATCGGCGTCGAGCAGGCCGACCGTCATGCCGCGCCACGGAGCCACGGCGCGCGTATGCGCAGCGGCGGCTTGCGAGAGCGTCGCGGGCGGCGGGCAAAAGGTAGAGACCGCGATCCGATGCACGCCGTCGACCTGATCGACGGGGAACACCGCGTGCTCTTCGGCGCGCGAAACCACCAGCAAACGCGGCAGATCGTGACGCGCTTTATCATCGCCCGCGATGGTGTCGGCCTCGAAACCCAGCAGATGCGCGAGCGACAGGCACACCAGCAAGTCGCCCTGCACATTCACCACGCCGAGCACCGCGCGATGCTGCCGGTGCGGCAACGTATGAATCGGCCGCGTCTGCACGATGCGCTTGAAGACCGTCGTAGGAAGCGCGAGCCATTCGCCGCCGATACGGAAGATGAGGAACGACTCACTCGCACCTTGTGGATCACGTCGTTGCCGTAGCGCTGGGTTGTCGGCGTCACGCAGCGACAGATCCACGAGCGGAATCGGTCGCTCCAGCAATTTGGCCGCGGCCGCTTCGAACACGGGGCAATTCAGACAGCGCACGTATTCGACCAGCCGCTCGCACGACGAATCGCCGCGCACGCCGATGCGGTTCCAGCAATCGTCGAACGTTACCGAGCGGTCCTCAACCACGTTGCGCTCCCTGCGCGCGTGATGCGCGTTCCATCAACAGACGCGCGCCGTTGCGGTCGCCTTCGAGTTCGAGCAGCGTCGCCAGATGCGCGAGTGCTTCGGTGTGCCGCGGGTCGAGATAGAGCGCCTTGCGATACTGGCCGCGTGCGAGGTTCGTATCGCCGCTAGCGTCGGCCAGCACACCGAGCAGGTAGAACGCATCGGCGTGCGGCGCGTGCTGTTCCAGATAGACGTTGATCGCGTTCGCGGCTTCGGTCAGACGGCCCGCGTCGGCCAGCGCGTGCGCGGCTTGCAGCGTGTCGCGTGCGGCGTTGGTCGGCGAGGTGACTTCCGGCGACAGGAACTCATGCGACCGCGACGCGGCTCTGAACGGCTTGGGCGAGTGCTGCGAAATACTGTCCCAAGGCGTGTGCTGTGAAATGTCTTTCGGCGATGTGCGTTGCGGAATACCACTCAATGACGTGCGCTGCGAAATGCCATCAAACGGTAAGCGTTGCCCAATACCCTCCAACGGCAGGTGGGGCGAAATGCCTTTGGACGGCGTCTGCGCCGAACCACCGCTGAACGGCGTGCGCGCAACCGGATCGGGCCACGCGAAAGGCTCTGCCGAGAACACTTGCAGCGGCGCGAGCGCGGGCACTGGCGAATGTGTCATCGCGAGTGCCGCAGCGGTGGCAAGCGGCGCGGTGTGCCAGCCGCTGAACTGCGCTTCAGCGGGCGAGGCGCGGTGGAAAGCAAACGCCAAAGGAATCTTCGCCGACTGCATGCCATGACGCATCAACAGCCCGGTTTCCGCAGGACCGACGAACAGCGTGCCGTTTTCCGCCAACACGCTGTTGAGCGCATGCAAGGCCGTCTGTTGTGCGTCGCGGTCGAAGTAAATCAGCACGTTGCGGCAGAACACGAAGTCGTAGACGCCGAGCGCCGCGGCATCGAGTTGCATCAGGTTGGCGCGCGAAAACCGGACCGCGTCGACGATGCGCGGCGCGAGACGCCAGCCGTCTTCGGTGCGCGTGAAGTGGGCGTCGCGAAACGGGAACGCGTTGCCGCGAAACGAGTTGCGGCTGTACACGGCGCGCTGCGCGACGGCCAGCGAGCGCTCGCTGATATCCATCGCGTCGATGCGCATGTGCGCGGCGCCGATGCCCGCGTCGAGCAGCGTCATCGCGATCGTGTACGGTTCTTCGCCGGTCGAGCAGGGCAGGCTCAGAATTCGCAGTGGCAGCGCGGTGCCGCGCTCGTCAAGACGTTTGTGCGCGAGACGCGCAAGCGCTCTGAACGCATCGGCGTCGCGGTAAAACCAGGTCTCCGGCACCACCACCGTTTCGACCAGCGCCTGCACCATGGCCGGCGATGTGTGCGCGGCGTCCCAGTAGTCGGCGAGCGTGGCGTCGGCGTGGCCGTCCGCGCACCAGGCGGCGGCGCGCTGGTCGACCGCGCGTTCGATCGCGCTATGACCGAGCGACGCTGCATCGAGCCCGATGGTTCGATGCAGCAGATCGGTGAAGCGTCGATAGAGCGGCGCGTTGTCGTGATGCGCGTTCATGCGTGCGCCTCGGGAAACAGCAGGGCTTTGACATCGTCGGGCAGCAGATGCTCGACGCGAATCCATTGCACCAGACCGCCTGCTTCGCTCGCGACCGGGCCCAGATAGCGCGCGTGCGGCAGGTCGATGCCGGCATCATGAAACGCGTCGGCGGCGAGGCGGATGGTGCGCGTGGCGCCTTCGAGCAGGAGCGCGAGCAGGCGCACCGTGCCCGCATGGGGATAGCGCACCAGCACGACGCGCGTCGACATCAACTGCGCGGCGGGGCGGCCGAGCGCAAGCGCCGGCAGATCGATCACCGGCAGCGGTGCGCCTTCGTGTTCGAGCACGCCCGCGACCCACGACGGCGCGCCGGGGATCGTCTTTGGCGGCGACTGCGGCGTGAGCGGAATCAGACGCTCCACCTGCGTCGCGTCGATTACGTAGCGTTCGCTATCGAGCGTGAAGAGGATGAAGAGCATCGGCGTGGGCTTTGGCTGTGGAGAGGCGTATGGGTGGGTCGGTGTCAGCGTGCTTCAGTGAACCCGACGCCGCGCGTCAGGCCACCACCTTGAAGCGCGATACGCCGGTGCGCAGACTATTGGCGACGTGGGTCAGATCGTCGATCGCCTGAGTCGACTGGCGCAGCGATTCGGCCGTCTGCTGCGCGGCCTCCGAGAGCTGGGTCAGCGCCTGGGTAATCTGCTCGGCGCCCGTGGCTTGCGTCTGCATGCCCTCGTTGACCATCGAGAAGCGCGGCGCGAGCGCCTGCACCTGCTGAATGATCTGCGTGAGATGGCCGCCCACGTTCTGCACGTCGAGCATGCCGCGCCGCACTTCTTCGGAGAACTTATCCATGCCCATCACGCCCGCCGCGACCGCCGACTGGATCTCTTTGACCATCTGTTCGATGTCGTAGGTCGCCACGGCCGTTTGATCCGCGAGGCGGCGAATCTCGGTCGCCACGACCGCGAAGCCGCGGCCGTATTCGCCGGCCTTTTCTGCTTCGATCGCCGCGTTCAGCGAGAGCAGGTTGGTCTGGTCCGCGACCTTGGTGATGGTGGCGACGACCTGGTTGATGTTGCTGGCCTTCTCGTTGAGGATCGCGAGCTTCGCGTTGACCGAACCGGCCGCTTCCATCACGAGGCGCATGGTCTCTTCCATGCGCGCGAGACCGGCGTGGCCGGTGCCGGCGAGTGCCGCCGATTGGCCGGCCACTTCGGAGACTTCGTTCATGGTGCGCAGCAGATCGCGCGAGGTCGCGAAGATTTCGCGCGACGTGGCGCCGATCTCGGTGGTGGTCGCCGCGGTTTCGTTCGCGGTGGCTTGCTGTTCACGCGAGGTCGCGGCGATTTCCGTCACCGATGTGGTGACCTGGACCGCCGACTTCTGCGCCTGGCCAACCAGCGCGGTGAGTTCGTCGGTCATGCGGTTAAAGCCTGCTTCGAGCGCGCCGATTTCATCCGCGCGGTTCAGCTGCAGACGTTGCGTGAGGTCACCCGTGCGCATGATGTCGACGACTTGCAGCACCTTTGCCATCGGCGTGGTGACTGCGCGCAGCAACCAGTATCCGGCCAGCATGGCGACGACGGCGGCGACCAGCAACATCACGAGCAGCACGATACGGGTGGCCTCGACCGATTTGCGGATGCTTTCGGCGGCCTTGTCGGCGTCGGTCTTGTTATTCTCGACAAGGTTGCGCGCCGAGACACGACCCGCTTCCCAGATCGACGTGAGTTGCGTGTTGAAGATGCGCTCGGCGTTCTCTTTCGAACCCGGCAAGGCATTCAACAGGGAGGCCTGGATCGGCAGGTACTGTGCGTGTTGCTGGCGGAAGGCGTTGAAGAACTCACGATCGTTGTCGCGGAAGATGGTCGCGCCATAGTCGCCGAGGAGCTTCGTCAGCGTTTGCTCGGTGTCTTGCAAACGTGCGGTGTCGCGCTTGACGGAGTCGGGGTCCGTGTCCACATAGATGAGACGCTGCGTGACGGTGTAGTTCTCGAACCAGGCCGCGCGCATCGCGGTTGCGTAGTAGAGGCCGGGCATCGAGTCTTCCTGCTGGCTCTTCGCGTCGCGGTCGATACCGCCGAGTTGCTCGAAAGTGACGATTGCCATTGCCAGCATCACGATCAGCACGATCCCGAAGCTGCACAGAATCCGTTGCCGGATGGTCCATTGTTTCACGCGCACGCCCCTTAACTTTTTGGCTTGGTCTCGACGCCGACGTCGACTTGTGGGTCCGGACGCCGAAGGATCGGAAAGCTTTGCGGTCGTCAGATTTGTCCGACGGGTCATGCGGCGAATTTTACATTGATCGTGGGAATGGATGGCGGTAGGCGAGCTGCCATTTTCAGGACTTAGCGGGTTGCCGGTCAGAGGCGCGCCGTTTTCCCGCTCGCGGAAAACGGTGAGCAGGAATACCTGCGCGACGTTACATCGGTAATGGCCAGTTACCAACTGCAGCATCTATTTCCGCGCGCGCCCTACACAATCTGTTCCATGCCTGAACGGCGGGAGCGAAACATGAAAAAGATTGCGGTGGCGTTGTTGATGGTGGGGAGTCTGAGCGTGGCGGGGCAAGCGTCGGCTCATGGCGATGGCGGCGATGTCGTCGGTGCGCTGATCGGCGGGGCCGTGCTGGGCGCGGTGGTGACGTCCGCGTTGAATCCGGCGCCTGTGGTCGCTTACCAGCAGCCGGTCTATGCGCAGCCGGTGTATCAGCCGGCACCCGTCTATGCGGGGCCGCCGCCGGGATACTGCTATGACCAGTACCAGCGTGCGTACGTCGCGTGCGGTGCGCCGCCGCCGGCACAATATGGGTATCCGCAGCAGCCTCAACCGGGCTGGTAACTGACGAGCGCTGGCGCGCGCGGACTCGATGCTCGCGCGCTACAGAGAAAAAGGCCGTCGCAGGGTGCGACGGCCTTTTCTTGTTGGGTGTCTCCGCTCAATGCTTGTGATGCAGCCACTCCGCATAGTGCGTGTCGAGCCAGCGCTCGAGGCGCTCCGGCTTCGTCTTGTCGTGATAGAGGGACGCGGCCCAGATCGCCAGGCCGACCACCAGCATCACCAAAGGTCCCAACAAATAAGCCATTAACGATTCAGACATGGGAGCCTCCGTCCCGGCGTGCATCCATGCTTCAGTTTAGACGATGAATGGCGGGAAAAAAGGACGCAGTGATGGGTTGGCTGGCAGCGCGGCGAGATTGACGTGAATGCACCGGCAACGGTGCAGAAGATAGTGAAATAGAACCTAGTGAAGATGGTGTTTTTCTTTTTATTGGCAGTCACTTGCGGTCAATGAATATTTCCGTGTGTACCATAAAATGCGTTGCCGGCGTTGCCGGCGTTGCCGGCGTTGCCGGCGCTGCTGGCACGATGGTGAGATGCACTGCGACAACCGGGTTTGCACCTGCCACATCTGCCGCACTCAGCCGATCACGCCTTGTCGGCCGCTCCCGATCTGGGCGTCGACGAAATCCGCCCACAATTGCAAGGTTCGACGCCGTTCTGCTGCATTCTCAGCGTGGCCATCTCTGCCCGGGGCGTCTTTGACGGTATGCGCCAGCGCATTGTTAATCGCGTCCGAAGGCTGCCCCATCTCGCGCAAGTGAGTCGCGGCGGTGCGTCGAAAGTCATGTAGGACGAAATGCTCGACGTCGAGTCCGAGCGATTTGACGGCTTGATTGAGCGTGCTCTTGGCGATCGGCCGATCGTCGCCCCTCACGCTCGGGAATACGAAATTCCGACTGGTCTTCGTGTCCTGAAGCTCGCGAAGCAGGGCAACCGCCTGATGCGAGAGATACACCACATGCTCGCGGCCCTTGTTCATCCGCGCGGCGGGGATCGTCCATCGCGCTGCGTTGAGGTTGAATTCGGACCAGGCCGCCTCGACGATGTCCGATTTCCGCACCATCGTCAGCACGAGCAGGTGCAAAGCCAATTTCAATGGACGTCGAATGTTCGATGCGTAGATCGCGCGGAGCATGGCGCGCATTTCGTCTGGGGCGAGCACGCGGGTGCGGCTGTCCGGCGTCGCGATGAAGCGTGCCGGGATGAGCGCCGCCGGATTGGTCGTGGCGAGTTGCCGGGCGATCAGGTACTCATAGAGCCGCTTGACCGCGTTGCGCGTGTGCAGCGCCATCTTGGGCGAGCCACGGCTTTTGATCTGGTCGCATATCGCGCGGATGTCGTCGTCCGTCACGGCTTTGATCGGCTTGGCGCCAATGGCGGGGAGAACATCTTTTTCGAGCGCGCGCCGCGTGGTGCGCTGATATTCCGCGGACTTGCCGGCCATCTCCGTCGCGAGATAGAGCTCCGCGCCCTCGCGCAGCACCTCAGCCTTGCTCTCCGCGCCGCGGTCGCGGCGCGCCGTCGCCACCGGCGAGACGCCGCTCGCGACCATCTCCGCGTACTTCTGCGCCTTGGCGCGCGCGACCCGCAGCGAAATCATCCGGTAGTCGCCGATCGTGGCCAGCGGCTGGCGCTTGCCGTTCAGTGAATAGCGGAAGCGCCAGACCTTGGTGCCCGTCGTCATGATTTCGATGACGAGGCCGTTGCCGTCTGCGACGCAATAGCGGGTGGCGCGGGGTTCAAGCGCGCGGATCTGCGTTTCGGTGAGGGGGGCGGCTAGTTTGGGCATGGCGGATCGTTTGATACACGGACAGCGGGGATTTTAGAGCGGTTTGTCTTTTGTGTACCAAAAAAATGGGCAGATTTAGGTCAACAGAGGGTGTTCAATACACGGCAGGCAGACGTGACGCGGGGGAGGTCGGTGATCCCGCGCGTTGCTCCGTATCCAAGGGTCACCATTCTGGTGGCTTCACCGAAATGGTCTTGGACCGGGTGGTCCGACCGTCTGCAGGCAATCTTCGCCTTCTCGGTGGGCGACAACCTCTAGCGACGTGCTTGCGAACGTTGGTCGTCGCTCGGCAGCACGTTATTTCCCGATACAAAACCGGCTGAAAATCACCCCGAGCAGATCGTCCGAACTGAATTCCCCGGTAATCGAGTTCAGTTGGTCCTGCGCGAGCCGCAACTCCTCGGCGAACAGATCGAGTGCTTGAGCGTTCTGATCCGCGTGCGCCGCAGCCGTCGCCAGATGCTCCTGGGCCGCGCGCAGCGCAATCAGATGCCGCTCGCGCGCGAGGTAGACGCTCTCCGCGCCGGCCTGCCAGCCGGCGATGCGCAGCAATTCCTCACGCAGCAACGCAACGCCATCGCCCTGTTTCGCCGACAGCCTTACTTCGCTGAGCTCGAGGTCCGCGTCCAGCGGTGTCACGGTCGGTGCGAGCCCGGTCAGATCCGTCTTGTTCAGCACGCGCACCACCGGCACGCCGCTCGGGAAGCGACCCGCGATCGTTTCGTCTTCGACGTTCATGCCAGTTCGCGCATCGAGCAGGTGCAGCACGACGTCCGCGCGTTCGATCTCGCTCCACGTGCGCGCAATGCCGATCTTCTCCACCTCGTCTTCGGTATCGCGCAGGCCGGCCGTATCGATTACATGCAGCGGAATGCCTTCGATCTGGATCGTCTGCGCGACCTTGTCGCGTGTGGTGCCGGCGATTGGCGTGACGATGGCCAGCTCCGCGCCGGCCAGCGCGTTCAGCAGCGACGACTTGCCGACGTTCGGCTGTCCCGCCAGCACCACCGACAAACCCTCGCGCAGCAACGCGCCCTGGCGCGCTTCGCTCAGTACGTGCGTGAGGCGCTCGCGGATCCGCGCGAGCTTGCCGCGGGCGTCGGCGGCTTCCAGAAAGTCGATTTCTTCTTCCGGGAAATCAAGCGTCGCCTCGACCAGCATCCGCAGCGTGATGACCTCCTCGACCAGAGCATGGATGTCGCGCGAAAACGCACCGTCGAGCGAGCGGCCCGCCGAGCGTGCGGCGGCCTCGGTGCTGGCCTCGATCAGATCGGCGACGGCTTCCGCTTGCGCCAGATCCAACTTGTCGTTGAGAAACGCGCGTCGCGTGAATTCGCCCGGTTCGGCTAGACGCAAACCGAACGCACGGCCGGCGTCGATGCATCGCTGCAGCACCAGTTGCAGCACGACCGGACCGCCGTGGCCTTGCAACTCGAGCACATGCTCGCCGGTGTAGGAGTGCGGCGCGGGAAAGTACAGCGCGATGCCGCGGTCGAGCGCGTTGCCGGTGCCGTCGAGGAAGGGCACATAACTCGCATGCCGCGGCGCAAGTGCCTGGCCGGTGAGTGCTTGCATCAGCGGCTGCGCGGCGGCTTCTCCGGCACGACCGCACGAAATCCGCACGACCCCGATTCCGCCTCGGCCGGGTGCGGTGGCAATGGCGACGATCGGATCGGAATCGGTGGCGAGCATGGGGACGAGGCTATCAGAAGGGATTGAATGCGCACGAGCGGGCGCCGGGCATTGTAACGCGGGCATCCGCTGGCTCTTGAACCGGGCCAGACTCCTAGCATGGCTTGCTTTTCATAAGACAAATAAGGATTTATCTCACACAAGCTAAGATAGCTTAAGACACCCTTGCGACAGATGGACGCGCCAGAATGCCTAAAACGCACGCTGCGCAAGGAAAAGACGATATTCGATGAAATCGTGAAACACGGCATTCAGTGCCGATTTCAGGCTAAGAATAGCTTATTTGAGCAATAAAGTAGCGCAGTTGGTTGTCCACTGATTATGCGCCGAATTGCACAATCGGGCCCATGCCGACCTCCAAAGAAAAAGCAGCTTTCGCCAAACGGCTGAAAGACTCACTCCCCAAAGACATTAAGGGTGGGACCGATTTAGCCAGGGAATTCAATCTGCTTTATAGCAGTGGCCCTGCCGTCTCACCGCAAACCGCGCACAAATGGCTCGCGGGTACGACGATCCCCAAGCGCGATAAGTTGCAGGTTCTAGCTACGTGGCTGCAAAAGGACGTTCATTGGCTGCATTACGGGCCGACTCCATCCGGCAAGGCTAAACCGCTCGGCCGTGGCGAGAAATATCCGCTGGCGCCGGAAACGATCGAGATGGTTACGCAGATGGCTAACCGGTTCGCGGGTTTGTCGCCCAAGCAGCGCAATCTGGTGGAAGAACTGATCACTGAATTTGACGGCGGCACGCAACAGGAAACCGGCGCCGCGCCTGAAGACGCATCGACATCGAAAGAGAAGGGCCCATCGGCCGAGTCATAAAAAAAGCCGCCCGGCGCAAACCGGGCGGCTTTTTATACGGCTAGCTTCTGCTTCTGCCTGTCAGTCAGCGGACACTACCACCGCCCGCTGCAGGCAAGACATCAATCAGGCCGCTTTCGTCTTCGGCTTACCCATCATCCGCGTGATGTAGTACTGCTGTGCGATCGACAGCACGTTGTTCACGACGTAGTACAGCACCAGACCGGCCGGGAAGAAGAAGAACATGACCGAGAACGCGATCGGCATGAACATCATCATCTTGGCTTGAACCGGGTCCGGCGGCGTCGGGTTCAGCTTGGTCTGCAGGAACATCGAGACCGCCATCAGGACCGGCAGGATGAAGAACGGATCCTGTTGCGACAGATCGTGAATCCAGAGAATCCAAGGCGCGCCGCGCATTTCAACCGACGACAGCAGCACCCAGTACAGCGAGATGAACACCGGAATCTGAATCACGACCGGCAGACACCCGCCGAACGGATTGACCTTCTCGGTCTTGTACAGCTCCATCAGCGCCGAGTTCATCTTCTGCGGATCGCCCTTGAAGCGTTCGCGCAGGGCTTGCATACGCGGCGTGATCGCCTTCATGCGCGCCATCGACTTGTAGCTTGCGGCCGACAGCGGGAAGAACACGGCCTTGATCAGCAGCGTGAGCAGCACGATCGACCAGCCCCAGTTGCCGACATAGCTGTGGATCTTTTCGAGCAGCCAGAACAACGGCTTCGCGATGATCGTGACCCAGCCATAGTCCTTCACCAGTTCCAGACCCGGGGCGATGCCTTCGAGCATGCGCTCTTCTTCCGGACCGGCGAACAGGCGCGCGGACACATCAACCGATTGGCCCGGGGCGATAGTCGCCACCGGTTGCTTCACGCCGACGCGATACAGCGTCGGATCGATCTTCTCGACATAGATGTCGCGCTTCGCACCTTGCTGCGGAATCCACGCCGACGCGAAGTAATGCTGCACCATCGCGATCCAGCCGTTGTCGGCCGAGTTGACGAAGTCTTCCTTGTTCTTGTCGATGTCGCTGAACGTCATCTTCTGGAAGTGGTGCTGGTCGGTGTAGACAGCCGGTCCGATGAACGTGTGCGAGAAGCGCGGCGTTTCCACCGGCGTGTCGTCGCGCACCAGTTCCATATAGACCGACGGCGTGACCGGCGCGGTACCGACGTTCTCGATCTTTGTGTCGACCCCGATCACATAGCTGCCGCGCGTGAACGTGTAGGTCTTGATGACCTTCACGCCACCCTTGACCGGCGACTCGAGGCTGAGCTGGAACGACTTGGCGTCGCCCGTCAGATCGTGCGGCTGGTTCGGCACCGGCGTGAAGACGTCGGTGTGGTTCGGGAAATCGCCGCCGAGCAGACCGGTGCGCGCCAGATACGTATGGTTGGCGGTGCGGTCGAACAGCGTGATGACCAGATCGGGCTGCTTGCCGTCGCCTTGCTTGACGAGCGACAGCTTCGACAGCGTGCCGCCGCGGGTGTCGATCTCGCCGTTATAGACGTCAGTGCTGAAGCTGATCAGCTGGCCTTGGGCCGCCGCTGCCGGCGCATTGCCAGGCGCTGCTGCAGCGTTGGTGGCCGGCAGATCGGCGGACTGGGTTCCCGGCGTCGTGGTTCCCGGTGCGGCGCTACCGACGGTCTTGGTCGGGTTGGCGCCTGGGAAGAACATCGACGGGCGTCCGTGGTCGCGTTGCCAGTTGTCGAACAGCATGACCGCTGACATGAAAAAGATGACCCATAGGACGGTGCGTTTGATATCCATGCGTTGTCTCAGTGTCGATGGAACGGCGCGTCAGCGCTTTTCAGAAGTGGGAGGCGGGACGAGATCGATGCCGCCCGCGGAAAACGGGTGGCAGCGGCAAATACGCCTGGCGGCGAGATAAGTCCCGCGCGCGGCGCCATGATACTGGATTGCTTCGCGCGCGTAATCAGAGCAGGAAGGGTAAAAACGGCACCGGTTGCCGAGCATTGGGCTCACGGCAACCTTGTAGAAACGCAGTAAAGCGATGAGTACCGTTTGCATGGCTGGTGCGGCCGGACGGCGCCGCGCAACGTGGAGTACCGGGTGAGGCCCGCGCAGCAGGGCTGCTGGGGCAATTGAGGCAGCTTCGGCGAACCGGGCTGCCCGAACGACCCACCGGGCGCTCACTTGAGCGTCATTCCGTCTTGGGCGCTTCCGCGGGCGGCGCCTCGCGACGGAGAATTTCGCGCGCTGCCTTGTCGAGCAGCGCCTCTATCTCGCTGCGGCACAGCGCCCTCAACGGCGGCGACGAGGCGCTCGGCAAAGCCTTCTTGTCGAAGCGCGTGTGCAAACGCAGCAGCACATCCCAACCGCCGAATTCCGCGCGACGCAGCCGGAAGGCTTCACGCGCGAGTCGACGTACCAGATTACGCGTGGCCGCGCGCGGCGCATACTTCTTGCCGATCACGAGGCCTAAGCGAGCGTCATTGCCGGTGGGCCGGCCGTACACCACGAAGTGCGCGGTGCGGCGCCACGGGCGCAAACGAAAAACGGATGAAAATTCATCCGTTTTCAGTAGCCTTGCGGCTTTGGGGAAGGCGGCTTGCGCTCGCAACGGAACCGAGCTCAGTTGCGGCGCCCCTGCCGTTCCCGCTTCACCGCGGGCGTCACCTGTCGGCACAGACAGAGCGCGCAATCCGCTCGCCTGCCTTAGATGGCGAGGCGCTTGCGGCCCTTCGCGCGACGTGCGTTGATGACCTTGCGGCCACCTGCGGTCTTCATGCGAACGCGGAAGCCGTGGGTGCGCTTGCGACGGGTAACGGAAGGTTGGTAAGTACGTTTCATGTTGCTCTCACTTGATCGAAAAATAACCGCGCGATCATCGCTGAAAGCGCAATGGCCGGAGGTTTACTGAATTGGTTTTCGCGGAACCCGCTATTTAAACCGGTTTTTCGTTGACCGTCAATAGTTTAGCCTGGTTCGGCCTGACCCCGAGAGGACTTCGTCGGATGATCCGTCCCTGTGGATAACTCCCTTTCGCTGACGTTTTGGCGTTAGAATCTCGCCTTACTTCCCAAAAATCCTGCACGCCGCTCCGGCTCGCTTGCCCCGCAAACCCTTGTGGCACAAGCGCCTGGAGCCATTACGCCTGGTTCGGTATGACTGCTCAGGGCCTTGTTGCGTATGCGCGACAGGGGCAGCGGCGAACCGCCGTGCACACCATAACGACAGCAACTCGATGAACGATTTCTGGCAACACTGTTCCGCATTGCTGGAGCGTGAGCTTACGCCCCAGCAGTACGTGACGTGGATCAAACCGTTGGCCCCGGTCGCCTTCGACGCCGCTGCGAACACGCTTAGCATCGCCGCGCCGAACCGCTTCAAGCTCGACTGGGTCAAGAGCCAGTTTTCCGGCCGCATTTCCGATATGGCACGCGATTTCTGGCAGACGCCGGTCGATGTGCAATTTGTGTTGGATCCGAAAGCCGGCATGCGCGCCCCCGCGGCAGCGTCGCCGGCTCCGCCGCGTCCGTCTTCCGCGCCCGGCGCAATGGGCGCAGCGGGCGGTGGCTATTCGTCTGGCTCAAACGGCGGCGGTGCCGCGGTGGACGCGGCCGTCGGCGCGGTGCAATCGGCACAAGCTGCGCGCGCCAATGGCGCGAACAGCGCGATGGCGAACCTCAACGCGAATGCACGCGCGGCAGCTGAACAAAACGCAAACGCACGCGCGGCCGCCGAAGATGGCGCCGACCTCGATCTGCCCAGCCTCGACGCGAACGAAGCCGCCGCTGCCCGCCGCACGTGGCGTCCGGGCCAAAGCGCCAGTTCGAACGGCAACGGCGAGAACGACTCGATGTATGAGCGTTCGAAGCTCAACCCCGTGCTGACCTTCGACAACTTCGTGACCGGTAAGGCCAACCAGTTGGCGCGCGCCGCGGCGATTCAGGTCGCGGACAACCCGGGCATCTCGTACAACCCGCTGTTTCTGTACGGCGGCGTCGGTCTGGGCAAGACCCACCTGATCCACGCAATCGGCAACCAGCTTCTGATGGACAAGGCCGGCGCGCGGATTCGCTACATCCACGCGGAGCAGTACGTGTCTGACGTGGTGAAGGCCTACCAGCGCAAAGCGTTCGACGATTTCAAGCGTTACTACCACTCGCTCGACCTGCTGCTGATCGACGATATTCAATTTTTCTCAGGCAAGTCGCGCACACAAGAGGAATTCTTCTACGCGTTCGAGGCGCTGGTCGCGAACAAGGCGCAGGTGATCATCACCAGCGACACGTATCCGAAGGAAATCTCCGGTATCGACGACCGCTTGATCTCGCGCTTCGACTCGGGCCTGACGGTGGCGATCGAGCCGCCCGAACTGGAAATGCGCGTCGCGATTCTGATGCGCAAGGCGCAATCGGAGTTCGTGAGCCTGAATGAAGATGTGGCGTTCTTCGTCGCCAAGCATCTGCGCTCGAACGTTCGTGAACTCGAAGGCGCGCTGCGCAAGATCCTCGCGTATTCGAAGTTCCACGGCCGTGAAATCACGATTGAAGTAACGAAAGAAGCGCTGAAAGACCTGCTAACGGTACAAAACCGGCAGATTTCGGTGGAAAACATCCAGAAGACCACGGCTGACTTCTACAGCATCAAGGTCGCGGACATGTATTCGAAGAAGCGTCCGGCGAACATTGCACGGCCACGGCAGATCGCGATGTATCTGGCGAAGGAGCTGACGCAGAAAAGTTTGCCGGAAATCGGCGAACTGTTCGGGGGGCGCGATCACACCACCGTGCTGCACGCGGTGCGCAAGATTGCCGGCGAGCGCACAACGGATGCCCAGTTGAACCACGAACTGCACGTGCTGGAGCAAACGCTGAAAGGTTAAGCAGGCCGGATGGGAAAATCGACCTGTTTATTTCGGAACTCGCCCCCATTTTAGGGGAGCGGTTCTGTTTTCAGGCACAATACAGGTTTAACCGCCCGGCGGCCGCGGGCGGAATTCACGCCGTGACAGGCGCTGCGTGGCGCCGGCGGGGAGCCGCGGCTGCGCACTGTAAGGCTGGCAAGCTAGGCGCGCAGGCCGTCATATCAACGAAGGAACTCTATGCAACTGGTCAAGACCGAACGCGATAACCTCCTCAGGCCGCTGCAAACTGTGAGCGGCATCGTCGAACGCCGCCATACGTTGCCGATCCTCGCCAATTTGCTGATTACCAAGAACGGCCCTGAAGTGTCGTTCCTGTCGACCGACCTCGAGTTGCAGATCACCACGCGTGCCGATTTTGGCGTGGGCGGCGATTCGGTCGCGACCACGGTGGCAGCAAGAAAGCTCCTCGACATTCTGCGCGCGATGCCCGACGGGCAAGTTACGCTGACCTTGAACGACAAGCGTTTGACCGTGCAATCCGGCAAGAGCCGCTTTGCGCTGCAAACGCTGGCGGCCGACGAGTTCCCGACCGTCGCTCAAGCTAAAGACTACGGCGCGAACCTGGTGGTTCCCCAAAAGACGTTCCGCCAGTTGCTCGGCATGGTCCATTTTTCGATGGCCCAGCAGGACATCCGCTACTACCTGAACGGCATGCTGCTGGTGGTGGACGGCGACCAGCTGATGGCAGTCGCAACCGACGGCCACCGCCTCGCGTTCTCGTCGATGAAGATCGAAGGCTCGTTCGCGCGTCAGGAAGTGATCATTCCGCGCAAGACGATTCTCGAATTGCAGCGTCTCTTGGAAGACATCGACGACACGCTGAAGATCGACATCGCGCCGACGCAGGTGAAGTTCACGTTCGGCCAGGTCGAACTGGTGTCGAAGCTGGTGGAAGGCAAATTCCCCGACTTCCAGCGCGTGATTCCGAAGTCGCACAAGAATCAGTTCTTGATCGGCCGTGAAGAACTGCAGCGTTCGCTGCAACGCGCCGCGATTCTGACGTCGGACAAATTCAAGGGCGTGCGCTGCATCGTCGAGCCGGGCCAGTTGAAGATCATGTCGACCAACGCCGATCAGGAAGAGGCGCAGGAAGAACTGGAAATCGCGTACGACGGCGACAGCGTCGATATCGGGTTCAACGTCACGTATCTGCTCGACGTGCTCGCGAACCTGAAGGTCGACATGTTGCAAGTGAGCCTTGGCGACGCCAGCTCCAGTGCGTTGATCACGATTCCCGAGAACGACGAATTCAAATACGTCGTGATGCCGATGCGCATCTAACGCGTCCAAAAACCAAGAACACACCAAGGGGCGCAGCGCCCCTTTGGCGTTTTTATGGTGTTTTGAAAAGTCCCGAGCAGCAACCCAGCAGCAACGCAGAACCGGAAAAAATCCATGACTGAAACGAACAATTCGCAACCCGACAATAGCGGCTACGGCGCCTCGTCCATTCAGATCCTTGAAGGTCTGGAGGCGGTGCGCAAGCGTCCCGGGATGTATATCGGCGATACATCGGACGGCACCGGCCTGCATCACCTCGTGTTCGAAGTGCTCGACAACTCGATCGACGAAGCGTTGGCCGGGTGGTGTAACGACATCCAGGTCACTATCCACGCGGACAACTCGATTTCGATCACCGACAACGGCCGCGGTGTGCCGACCGGTCTCAAGATGGACGACAAGCACGATCCGAAGCGCAGCGCCGCTGAAATCGTGATGACCGAGCTGCACGCCGGCGGCAAGTTCGACCAGAACAGCTACAAGGTGTCCGGCGGCCTGCACGGCGTGGGTGTGTCGTGCGTGAACGCGCTGTCGTCGTGGCTGCGCCTTGTGGTGCGCCGTGACGGCAAGAAGCACTTCATGGAATTCCACCGTGGCGTGCCGCAGAACCGCGTGATCGAAGAGATCGACGGCGTGGCTGTGTCGCCGATTCCGGTGATTGGCGACACCGAAAACCGCGGCACCGAAGTGCACTTCATGGCCGACGAGACGATCTTCGGCAATGTCGAATATCACTACGACATTCTGGCCAAGCGGATTCGCGAACTGTCGTTCCTGAATAACGGCGTGCGGATTCGCCTGCACGACTTGCGCAGCGGCAAGGAAGAAGATTTCGCGTTTGTGGGCGGTGTGAAGGGTTTTGTTGAGTACATCAACAAGAACAAGGCCGTCCTGCACCCGAACATTTTCCACGTGAGCGGTGAGAAGGACGGCATTGCCGTCGAAGTCGCGATGCAGTGGAACGACAGCTACAACGAAAACGTGCTGTGCTTCACGAACAACATTCCGCAGCGCGACGGCGGCTCGCACTTGACCGGTTTGCGTGCGGCGATGACGCGCGTGTTGAACAAGTACATCACCGATCACGAAGTCGCGAAGAAAGCGAAGGTTGAGACGGCCGGCGACGACATGCGCGAAGGGCTCTCGTGCGTGCTGTCGGTGAAGGTGCCGGAGCCGAAGTTCAGCGCGCAGACCAAGGACAAGCTGGTGTCGTCGGAAGTGCGCGCGCCGGTGGAGGATGTGGTCGCGAAGGCGCTCGAAGAATTCCTGCTGGAAACGCCGAACGACGCGAAGATCATTTGCGGCAAGATTGTTGATGCGGCGCGGGCGCGGGATGCGGCTCGGAAGGCGCGTGAAATGACGCGTCGTAAGGGCGTGCTGGATGGCGTGGGTTTGCCTGGGAAGCTGGCGGATTGCCAGGAGAAGGACCCGGCGAAGTCTGAGATTTATATCGTCGAGGGTGACTCGGCAGGCGGCTCGGCGAAGCAGGGGCGTGACCGGAAGTTTCAGGCGATCTTGCCGCTGCGCGGCAAGGTGCTCAACGTGGAGAAGGCGCGCTATGACAAGCTGCTTTCTTCGGAGCAGATTGTGACGCTGATTACGGCGCTGGGTTGCGGCTTTGGCAAGGAAGACTATAACGTCGACAAGCTGCGCTACCACCGGATCATCATCATGACCGATGCGGACGTTGATGGTGCGCACATTCGAACTCTGCTGCTGACATTCTTCTACCGGCAAATGCCTGAGATGATTGAGCGTGGCTTCATCTATATCGCTCAACCGCCTCTTTACAAGATCAAAGCGGGCAAAGACGAGCGGTATTTGAAGGATGCTACTGAGCTGAACGCTCATATGCTGAAGTTGGCGCTCAATGGGTCAGAGCTCGTGCCGGGCGAAAACGCTACGCCGATCACGGGCGATGCGTTGGGCAGTTTGGCAAGGTCGTACCTGTTGTCGCAGGCGGTCGTTGATCGGTTGAGCCGACTGTACGACGCTGGGGCGCTTGAAGCGGTCATGGACGGAATAGTGATCGATCTGTCGAGCGAAGAAGCAGCTGAAGCTTCTGCGAAGTCACTGGAGGCAAAGCTGCGTGACGATCCGTTGAAACCGGACGTTCGTGTGACGACTCGGTATGACGAAGTGCGCGAGCTCCGCTCACTGCATATTTCGCGCACGCATCATGGTAACCAGAAGGTGTCAGTGTTTGACCAGGAATTTCAGCTGACCGCAGACTATCGACAGCTCATCAACACGTCAGATACGTTCAAGGGCTTGATCGGACCGGGGGCGGTCATCAAGCGCGGCGAGCGGAGCATGGCTGTTATTGACTTCAAGAGCGCTATGAAGTGGCTGATCGCAGATGCTGAGCGGAATATTTCGAAGCAGCGATACAAAGGCTTGGGCGAGATGAATCCCGAGCAGCTTTGGGAAACGACGATGGATCCGGCGGTTCGGCGATTGTTGCGGGTTCAGATTGAGGACGCAATTGCAGCGGATGGAATTTTCACGACGTTGATGGGCGATGAAGTGGAGCCACGTAGAGCGTTTATCGAATCTAACGCACTCAGAGCCGGAAATATTGACGTGTAACATGTCGGGTGCCACAGAAAGTGAAAACTGTGCCAAGAAAATGAAAAACTGCTGCCACAAATAGTGAAAAAATCGGGCAAGCTTTCGTGAGCCTTGGTACTCGCCGCTCAAGACTTTGATCTAGCTAAGTGGCCGCACGTGCGGGCGTCAGTTATTGCGACAGGCTGACGGGGCGAAAGGTCAAGCAGGAGCGGCGGACTCACAATCTGCCTCCGAAAGGATACCGTGAGGTCGACTCCCGCCCAACCCACCAAGGGTTCCAGCGATTTTTGAAGCGTCAGATATTTCCGCAATTTCACTGCTTTCAGGCAGCTCGATATTCAATCGGTTCTGACGGGTAGGTGATGGGGGCAGTCTCCCGCAAATCTATGACCCGACCGTACGAGACCGCACAGCTTACTAGGTGCGGTCTTTTTGTACGTCCAGAATTCCAGGAAAGTCGGGCCACCCGCAAATAATGATCTTCGGTAACCAAGAGAGCGGGCATGCCGCTCGACTCAAAAACGAGAGAAGAAGACGAGGGCCAAGAATGTATGAGATCGTAAAAGAATTAGGTCATGGCGGCTTCGGGCGCGTCTACGAGGTATATAACGCCGCCGCGAATCCGAACCGCGCTGCAATGAAAACGCTGGAGCCAGCAGCAGGGATCGTGAACGACGTGGGTATCGTGGAGCTTACGGCTCGATTCGCCCGTGAGGTCAGGTATCAATCTGCGGTGAAGCACCCGAACGTCGTGGAGATTCTAGGCTCCGATTTGTCGGCAAATCCTCCGGCGTTCTTCATGCCTCTGGCGGATTGCACGCTTGAGCAGGAATTGGAGCGAGACCCGACTTTGGGTGGCGCTCCATTGCCGATTCTGTTCGGCATACTCGCGGGACTCGAAGCACTGCATGCCGCGGGCTATGTGCACAGAGATCTGAAGCCCTCTAATGTTCTTCGCTTTAGTGAGCAAGGTTTCATCAGATACGCAGTTTCGGATTTTGGTCTTATGTCGTCTCCGAACAGCAATTCCACGACCCTAACGCCATCTGATGTAGGCGGAGGGACGCCTTATTATGCGGCACCGGAGCTGGCGGTAAATTTGAGGCGCGCCACGGCTGCGGCGGACATCTACTCGTTCGGCGCGATCTTGCACGATATCTTCGTGAGAGCGAAGCGCACACCCTACAGTCAGCTTCAAGGCCCAGGTGCGATTGGTGCCGTTATTGAGAAGTGCACTCGACGCTCGCCGAGGTTGAGATATCGCGACGTGGTAGAGTTGCGAGAGGACTTGTTCAAGGCGTTGGACGGCTACGTACCCACTTTTTCGTCCAACGAGGAAGGGCACGTCGTCGCAATGCTGAACGCCGTCAGTGATATGACGGAGGATCAATGGGATAGGGTGCTAGCTCTGCTTGATACGTACCAAGATAAGAGGGTGGCGCCCTACAATCTTTTCAAAGCAATGAATGCGGCTCACTTCACCTCTCTCGCCGCCGCCTCCGTCGATATCTTCGTCGCCATTGCTGCCGATTTTTGTGAGCACGTCATTCAAATGGCATTTGACTTCGACTACTGCGACATTCTTGCTAGCAAACTGGAGGCAGTTTTCAACGCAGGCCCGGTGGAGTCGAAAGCCCTGTCGCTAGTCGCACTTCTGGAGCTTGGCGCCGGACACAACCGCTGGTTTGTTGAGCGTAAATTTATGCAGTTGGCTTCCAAGGAACTCGACCCGCAAGTGGCACAGCGCTTTGTGGTCGAAGCAGTGGTCCAGAATGTCGATGTGAAGCAGAGGGTTGCGCATGTCGAACACTCGATCGGGGCAACAAGGCAGTCGCTCTCGCCGATAATTCAGGCAGCTCTGTGATATTTGCGAGTGAACATTTTTCCCTGATAGGGCGGCACGACGTCAATCAAGACGCCGTGCTGTCGCCGCTCGTGCGCGGCAAATATACCGTTTTTGGAATAGCTGACGGCGTCGGAGGCTCTGATCGGGGTGAAGTTGCGTCTAGGTCAGCGCTCCAAGCGGTTGAGCAGACGTTCATCGGTGATCCGTCTGCCGCCGTTGTTGAGACACTGTTTCAAGCGGCGAAGCGAAGGATCGACGCTATACACTCGGCCGAGGAAGAGTTGGGAAGCTTGAGCACAACTCTGACGGTATGCATCTACGATGACGAGACTAGTAATGTATCACTCGGACATGTGGGTGACTGCCGCGCCTATCATTTATCAGGCGCGGGAATCCTTACCCGGACGAAAGATCAGACAGAGGCGCAACGCCTGGTAGAAGAAGGCATCCTAAGACCAAACCAAGTCGCAAAATATCGGCGAAAGAACGTCTTAGAGTCTGCGATCAGTCCGAAGCGCGACTACGACTTGTTCCGCTCTGACTTTATTTTGAAGCCTGGTGATCGACTGATTTTATGCTCTGATGGTTTTTATTCAACCGTTTTGAAGAGAGAGATCGTCGGAATATCACTATCGTGCGCGAACATCAAGCAGTTTCTTTGCGAGCTTAGCAACTTGGCACGTGAGCGCGTTCCGTCAGATGACTGCACAGCCTTGGGTGTGCAACTCGTTTAGGCTACTACCTGAATGGCGCCACATACGCGCCGAACCTCGGTTTCGGAAATACCGTATCTCTTGCCAACATGCGCCATTGGAACCGCCCACGCCTCTTAGAAGAGATGCTCACGATCGATTGAATTCAGGTTACGGTTGCCACGCATGAACGCCCCTCTAGCGAATTGTTTATGTTCGCGCTCGGGCAAAGAGCTCGCACGGGAAGGCAGCAAGTTCTAATGTTATGCACGATTGCGCGATTGCAGCCTAATAGACTAGGGGATGATGCCCCCCGGAATGGCTCGACCCATTGGATTTGTGGATGCAGATTTGTCTCTCGCCCACTTAAAGACTAAAACTGAAGAAACGGACATAAAGCTCGGAGCCGGGAGGCTCCGGGCTTTATGTCGACATCGGCTGCGAGTCGCTCCCGGCTAACGACGAAACATGCGAACGAAAGTCGGCGTTATTATCAAACACACTCCCGTTAACAGCAGCATCCAGAACACGATTTTCCCGAGAAGAGTGGGTTTAACTGCGTTGTACCTATTAACTACGTCCGCGGAGACAACCCACGTTGTGTGTGAGTTGCTCGGTGTACAGCTTAAACCGTCGCCGTAACCGTGCAGCGCGTCGTATGTTAATCGAGGTCTTCCGTGCAATAGGAATTCCCGAAATTACAGTTACGCCCGCCCGAAATTTCCTTCGCATGCACCGAGTGGTAGAAGTCTTCATCCGGGATATCAAGCACAGCATCATTTTTGACCCCGCCACTCCCTGCATCCAACGAGGCTGGAACACCTTCTAATGACCGGCACCGGGTAAATTCTATTAGCCTGGTGCTATATAAGACATGATTCAGATCTTGCCTACCTTTATCACTTAGCTCGTTATCAAGCTTGCCAATGGCAGTGAGAAGTGAGGTTAGGGCAGTCACGATGAGCATCAACCCTCCGAGCAAACGCACCATCGCATTGGACCACGACGGGTGCTGTTGTCCATTTCCGTTTTCAGGAGAATGGCCGTGGCCTATGGGATCATTCACGTGAGCCCTTCTTAAGGACGCCGGAATCGAGCTCGCCCATTAGGAGACGGATGATGGGCATGCAATTTTCGATCATCTTCATGAACAAAATCATCAGGTAGTGTATCATTCTAAGACAGCTGATTTAGTCTCCGCCCACGCTTCATTGTGAACATGCACAGGCCAGAAAAATGATCCGCATCCATCTCTCTCGGCTGCTGGGAGAAAACAAAGAAAAGATCGCCGACCTTATTCGTGCTACGGGGCTTTCGCGAAACACGGTTACGGGGCTGTATCGAGAAACCACGGCTCGCGTCGATCTAGACACGCTTAACACGATATGCAAGCACTACGACTGCGCTATTGCCGACATATTGGAATATCAGCGCGACGAGATAAGCCAATTGAGCGATAAAAGCAAGACCATGGTTTGAGGTGGCACACCTGAAACGGCACCGGGGGAATTCATGGAATTGGATAAGTACCAGCTCAGCGAACGCGACATTTGCACCAAATACATCACTCCAGCCATTCGGCAGGCGGGCTGGCAGCAGCACGAGTTTCGCGAGGAAGTTCCTCTCACAGCGGGGCGCGTGATGGTCCGCGGCAAACTGGCCACGCGCATTCAAAATCCCGACGCTAAAGGCGGCCCAAAGCGCGCCGATTTTGTGCTTTACGCCCGACCGGATGTCCCTGTCGCTGTCATCGAAGCCAAACAGGCCAAGTTCTCGGTGGGCCACGGCATGCAACAGGCACTAGCCTACGCTGAGATGCTGGATGCGCCGTTTGCTATCAGCAGCAACGGGAACGCTTTTCTCATTCATGACCGCACGGGCCTAACTCAGCCCGTGGAGCGCGAGCTTAGAATCTGCGATTTTCCGTCTATTGCCCAACTCTGGCCGCTGTACCAGCAATGGAAAGGCTTGACCGAGCCCCAGTCGGTGAAACTCATCGAACAGCCCTTCCATTCTGATGGCACCGGCCGAGAGCCTCGTTATTACCAACGGGTCGCCATCAATCGTGCCATCGAGGCCATTGCCAAGGCGCAGCAACGTGTACTGCTTGTCATGGCCACTGGCACCGGCAAGACCTACACAGCTTTTCAGATCATCTGGCGACTGTGGAAGGCCAAAGCCAAGAAGCGCATTCTATTCTTGGCAGATCGGAACATTTTGGTTGACCAGACCATGCAGCAGGACTTTGCCCCATTCGGTGAAGTGATGCACAAGATTACCAATCGCGAGATCAAGAAAAACTACGAAATCTATCTCGCACTTTACCAGGCCGTCACCGGTAAGGAAGAGTGGAAACAAATCTATCGCCAATTCCCTGCCGATTTCTTCGACCTCGTTGTCGTAGACGAATGTCACCGGGGCAGCGCCGCAGATGATTCTGCTTGGCGAGATGTGCTCGATTACTTTAGCGGGGCTACCCACTTAGGCTTGACCGCCACGCCCAAGGAAACCAAGGAAGCCAGCAACATCACGTATTTCGGCGAGCCAATTTATACCTACTCGCTCAAACAAGGCATTGAAGACGGCTTCCTCGCGCCCTACAAAGTTATCCGCATTGCCACCGATGTTGACGCAGTCGGCTACACCCCCGCGAAAGGCAAGGTCGACAAGCTCGGCCAAGTCGTTGAGCACAGACAGTACAACACCAAAGATTTCGATAAAAATCTGGTGCTGGGGAAGCGCACCCAACTGGTCGCCAGCAAGGTCTGGGAATACCTCAAGGCCACCGACCCAATGGCCAAGACCATCGTGTTCTGCGACGATCAAGACCATGCGGAACGGATGCGACAAGAGTTGGCCAAGCTGATCCCGGCCGCCGCCAGCAACCGTCGTTACGTGATGCGTATCACTGGCGATGACAACGAAGGCAAGGCTCAGCTGTCGTACTTCATCGACAACGACGAGCCTTACCCCGTCATTGCCACCACCTCAAAACTGTTGACCACGGGCGTAGACGCCAAGACCTGCAAGTTGATCGTGCTGGACCAGAACATCAACTCAATGACTGAGTTCAAGCAGATCATCGGTCGTGGCACCCGCCTGCGCGACGACTACCAGAAGCTTTACTTCACCATCATGGACTTCAAGGGCGCTACGCGGCTGTTTGCAGACCCTGATTTCGACGGCGAGCCTGTGGTGATCTACGAACCCAAGCCCGGCGAGCCTGTGGCACCGCCCGACACCATCGACCCACCTGGCACTACGGAGTCTGATCCGTCGCAGCACGACTTTGGCGGCGATAGCACAGAGCACCGCGGCGATACTAGGGGCGGCGCAAGCATGGGCGAGGGTCGCATCAAATACGTCATCGACGACATAACCGTGAGCGTGGCCGTTGAACGCTCGCAGTACCTGGACGCCGACGGAAGACTCATCACCGAGGACTACCGAATCCTGCTCAAGGACGCCATCAAGAAAACCTTGCAAAGCGAATTCGGTAGCCTCACCGACTTCCTGCGCCGTTGGAACGCCGCCGAGCGCAAGCAGATAGTGCTGGAAGAATTGGCCCAGCACGGTGTGTCGCTGGATATCCTACAACAAGCTGTAGCCAATGGCAGCGAATTGGATGCCTTCGATCTGGTCGCCCATGTCGCCTTCGATCAAAAGCCGCTCACCCGGCGAGAGCGGGCTCACAACGTCAAGAAGCGCGACGCATTCGGCAAATACGGCCAGCAAGCCCGCGCCGTGCTCGAAGCCCTGCTCGATAAGTTTGCCAATCACGGCGTGCAAGACATCGAGGACGCCAAAGTGCTCGAATTGCCGCCGTTCGACCAGTTCGGCAGCAAGACGCAAATTCGGCGCGGCATCTTCGGCAGCATCGCGCAGTACACCCAAGCCGTGCACGAGCTCGAACAAGCGCTGTACGAAACCCCCGAACAAAAGCAGGCCTGAGCAATAGCCAGAAGCTGCACTACAAGAGAATAACCAGATGAATCTCAGCAGTACCATCAAATCAATCCAGGACATCATGCGCAAGGATGATGGCGTCGACGGCGACGCTCAACGCCTAGGCCAGCTCACGTGGATGCTCTTCCTCAAAGTCTTCGACCAGCGCGAGGAAGAATGGGAAGATGACAACCAGAAATATAAGTCGCCTCTGCCCGAACGCTTTCGCTGGCGCAATTGGGCCGCATATGTGGCGGACAGCGATGGGAAGAAGAAGCCTCAGATCGCTGGTAGCGAACTGATCTCCTTCGTCAACAACGAATTATTCCCCGCGTTGAAGGAGAAGATCGACGCCAACCAGAGTCCACAGCACAAGGTGATCAAGAGCGTCTTTGAAGACGCTAACAATTACATGAAATCCGGCCCACAGATGCTGGCCGTGATCGAGAAACTGGAAGAGGCCATCAACTTCCACGATTTCAAGATCCGCGCCAACTTGGGCGACGTCTACGAACAGATGCTCAACGACCTGCGCGGCGCTGGCAACGCAGGTGAGTTCTATACCCCGCGCGCCATCACCGCCTTCATGGCCGATCGCGTCAATCCCAGCCTGAAGAGGCGCGAGACCGTGCTCGACCCAGCCTGCGGCACCGGTGGCTTTTTGACTGCGGCGATCGACCACCTGCGTCACCAGCTCAGTACCAAGGCGAGCGCAAAGGACAAGCGTGCCATTGAAGGGCTGATTCATGGCATCGAAAAAAAGCAGCTGCCCCATCTACTCTGCACCACCAACATGTTGCTGCACGGCATCGACGTGCCTAGCCAGATCGAGCACCGCAACACGCTCGGCATAGGGTGGAACGAGTGGAGCGCCAACGACAAGGTCGATTGCGTAATTACCAACCCCCCCTTTGGTGGCTATGAAGACGATGGCGTTGGCAGTGACTACCCGACCGAGTTGCGGACCCGCGAAACCGCTGACATGTTCATGGCGCTCATCGTCAAGAAGCTGCTGAAGGAAAACGGCCGCGCCGCAGTGGTGTTGCCCGATGGCTTCCTGTTTGGCGACGGCATCAAGGCCACGTTGAAGAAGCTGCTGTTGCGCGACTGCAAGCTGCACACGATAATTCGCCTACCCAAGGGCGTGTTCGCGCCCTACACCACGATCAAGACCAACCTGCTGTTCTTGGTTGTGGTGCAAATAGCGATCAACGAATCGGTTAGAGTGTCGGCCTGACCGATTTGAGGGCCCGCGATGAGCAAGCTGAAGAGTCTGGACGGACTGTTCGCCGGCCGTCACTTTGACCGTGACGTGATCATTCTTTGTGTGCGCTGGTATCTGCGCTACAAGCTCAGCCTGCGCGATCTCGTCGAGATGATGGCTGAGCGAGGGCTGGCGCTTGCTCACACGACGATCCTGCGTTGGGTGCGGCGCTATACGCCCGAGTTCGTCAAGCGTTGGAATCGTTTCGCAATACCTGCGGAACAGTCGTGGCGGGTTGACGAGACGTACCTGAAGATCCGTGGCAGATGGGTCTATCTTTACCGGGCGGCTGATCGGGTCGGCCAGACGGTAGATTTCGTGCTTCGCGCAAAGCGTGACGTGAAGGCAGCCAAAGCGTTTTTCCGTAAGGCCATCAAGCATCAGGGCCAGTCTCCGAAGACGATCACGCTCGATGGCTACGCGGCCTCGCATCGCGCCGTGCGCGAGATGAAGGCCGAGGGCCTGCTGCCTGAGGACACGAAGGTTCGATCCTCAAAATATCTCAATAACCTGATCGAGCAGGACCATCGCAACGTAAAGTCCAGAACAAACGCGATGCTCGGCTTCAAACGCTTCAGGAACGCGGCCACCACCGTTGCGGGCATTGAGTTGATGCACCGTATTCGCAAGGGGCAATTTCGCCTGAACGGCCTGTACCTCAAAGATACCACCATGCCTGCCGTCTGGAATGCGGTCCTCGCTGCTCAATAAGGTGTCCTGATCTGGTGGCATTAGCTCGCCGAAATCATCTATTTGCACCAGAACCCCTTCCATGATGTCCTGCTTGAGAAAGTGCTGGATGAGTTCCAGAATCCGGCCGTCCGCAATTCGCTCGGCCACTCTCGCGAGAAGGGACAGGGGTGGAATCGAGTCGAAAGAGCCGTCTACAGGTTCACGTGTTCCCGCCGCATGTTTGATCGAATCAGCTAGGCAACTGCACTGAACTGCTGCCGATCGAGAGACACAGTTTCAACAATGACCCCAAATTCCGAAAACAAATCCGGATAGTGCTGTCGCAAATGTTGGGTAACAGAATCGTTCTTCAACAGCTTCGCAAGATATCCCTTTGCAAGCACGAGATTCAGTACATCCTGACCGTACGTCTGCTCAACTAGCTTGTATTGCCCCTGCAGATTACCCATCTCCCTCTCCATTTTTGCCATCTGCTCAGGGTTGATTCCAGCAAGTCTGGTAGGCTTTTTCCCTTCAACAAGTAGCGCAATAGGCGTCGCTACCAAAAGTGCCTCCGCGTACGCCACGGTGACGTTGTTGGCTGCAACCATTAGCTCGACGCACTCAACCTGCCGCGTTGGCTTCATTTTGCGAAGCACTCGAGAAAGGTCCGACGAGAACTGCCTGTCTCCAAGTAGTTCGGCGGCCTCGGTGCATATTCCGTTGAGAAGAGACAGTCTTTTCAAAATCGAGGTTACATCGATGGCAAGCGCTTTCGCCAGTCGTTCCGGCGAAATGCCGCGATCGACTGCACGACGGATCATTATGTGTTCCTGTATCGTCGAAAGTCTGTTCACCCTGTTGTTGTACGTGTAACTTTCGTCGTCAGTGGCGACAAGGCACACTGCTTCCACTTGTCTCAGATCCTGTATCGCGAGAAGTCGCACATGCCCGTCCAGCAGAATATAGTTTCCGGTAGTCTGATCCATTGCACTGACGGAAAGTGGCTCAATGAGTCCGATTTCCTCGATGGAAGACCGCACCTGTCGGAATTTCCGCGAATCGAAGATCGTCGAGGGTAGTCGACGCGACGGCAGAATATGATCGAGCGCTATCGACAATGGCTCAGGTATGAAAGCAAGGGTGACGCCAGTCATACCGAATTCCCTCCTGACCAGACTCGCTCAGCCAGATATTTTGGGAGCGTTGCGAGACCCTCTGCGCGGAGCAAGTTGACAAAGTTCTCATCAGCGAGCAACTGTTTAAGCGCGCCAACGACAAACATGAGCCTTTGGTGCGCGAATTCAGCTTTTCTCACCATAGCCTTCTGACGCGCTACTTCGTTCTGGTAGGTTCGAACAAGACTTGACGGTGTTACGTCTGAGGTCTTACGAGACATGACGCGACTGGCGGAGCGTCCAAGTGTCTTGCGTCGATCGATAACGCGGCGCGCATCCATTAATGCCCTGCCTCGCAATTTTCCTGATTCGTATGCATCTTGAAGCGCGGCCTGTACGGCGGCGTCATCATCACCTGCGCCCACAATTGTGAGCGCCGCATTTAGCGGAATCAAACCTTTCTCGACAGCGACGACCAGTCGTTCCTCGCCTTGGTGGAGCAGGGAAAGGATACCGGTCAAGTAGTGAGGGTTAAGACCTGTTTTCTCGGCAATCGATTTCGGCGTATATCCTCGCTCCTGCAATTGCCGTATTCCGGTGAGGAGTTCAAGCGGTCGGCATGTGCGCCGCGCAATGTTCTCGGCGAGGCTCATGATGAACGCGTCCTCGTCGCTGACATCCACGACTAGCGCGGGTATGTTCGCTTCGCCCAGCGACTTAAAAGCCTTCAGGCGGCCCTCGCCGCAGACGAGCAGGTACTTTTCGGTGCCGTCGCTCGCTAAACGTTTTGTGACCTTGATAGGCTTCTTTAAACCAATCGTCTTGATGTTGACCACGATGTCGTTGAACACCCGACTGTTGCGTTCTCGAGAATTGATGACCTCGATCTTGTTGACTGGAACCATCTGCACTTGGCCGACTTGCTGAATCTGGTTCATGCTACTCTCCGCAAGCGCGCTCTTTCGGCCATTCCGTATAGATAGTCAAGCGTATCAAAGCGATAGCATTCGAACTCCGTCGGATTCTGGTCAGCGAGGTTGATTCGTCGTTGGTCAAAGTCCAGTCGCGGCAGCAGGTAGTAATCTAGTGTGTCGGTGTTCGCGTGCGATAGTCTTACCGCCACCGTAATGTCGGGCAACAGGCTTGTATCGAATCTTATTTTCCAGTGGTTTCTCCCGTTGTCGTGCGCCTGGCATCGGGCCAGAACTATGCAGGCCGTAAACTCTCTGTTGATGCTCAGCAAATCCGTCGCTGGATCACGTAGAACGCAGCCACCAAGGTCCACAATTTTCGTTTCAGTCTGAGCTACGATCTCTGGATGAAGCTTGCGGAGGAAACGGTTTGTCTCGATATAGCGATAATCGCGCCCGGGTGTGAACCCTACGGTCTGGTATGCGCGAATCAGACTACCAAATCGATACATGTAGACGGAGCTGGATGGCATGCCGTCCGTCTCGTCGATGACCAAGCCAGACAGGAAGCCCCTATTGCGATAGAGGTTGCGCAGGCGCTCAATGAGCTCCTCATTCGAATAGCGTCGAGCCCTTGCGCGCATGATGCCCTGCGCCGTGTAGAACGCTTCGCTGGGTATGATTGACTGAAACGCGCCCTCCTTGCGAATCCACATGTCAGGTGGGTTCACTACACGCATCTTTTTGAGCTTGAACGAGACACGGTTATACACGTTGTTGCCGATGTATTTCTCGTTGGTCAGTACCTCGCGAACAGTTGACCTCGTCCAGTTGCGATCAAGATCCGTCCGGACCGACATGTTATTCAGACGGGCTGCGATCTCGTATTCGTTGAGAGACTCTTCAATGAACCAGTTGTAGATGAGGTTTACGATCCGAGTTTCGCTTTCGGGCCCCGGCACCAATACGACACGATCGGTTTGCAGGCTTTTATGTTCGCCTCGTTGCAATTCGCTTTTCATAATCCCGTGCTGGTCGATTAGCACGCGGCGAAGTCCGTATCCGGCGGGCCCTCCTTGCCGGAACCCAAGTTCAATCAGGCGGCACTGCCCGGCGAATACCTTGGCTGAAAGTTCACGGCTGTACTCACCAGCCATCGCGCGCTTCACTCCTTTTACGATAGTGGAAACAGGCGAGCCGTCGTTTTCGAACTGCTCAGCACAATACGCAACCTGGATTCCGACGCGCCGGCAAACATACTCGTAGTACGCACTTTCATCCGCGTCCTGGAATCTTCCCCATCGACTGACGTCATAGACGAGGATTACGCGAAAATCAGCGTTTCCACTTTCGACATCGTTAATCAGCTGCTGGAGTGCTTGGCGTCCATCAATACGCAAACCACTCTTCCCCTCGTCCGCATACGTGCGAACGATTGTGAAACCGCGACGTGCTGCGTAGTCGCTAATCCTGTCTCTCTGGTTCTGGGTTGAGTATTGCTGATGCTCGGTTGACATTCGAACATATTGCGCTGCTCGCACCGCGGGAGCCTGCAAGACGATTGCATCGCTTGTGTGATCGAGTGACACGGTTTCGCTCCAGCCAGCGTCTCGTTCATGCTCCGTCTCAGTGCGTCGCTAAGCACTGGACGTCTATTTGCCAGTTGCGGTCGTACTTCGCATAGAACGCTGTGAGGTCGGCGCGGGTACAAGTCAAAGATAGCAGTCTCGACAATAAAATCGATCACGTCATCTCTTTGCAATTGTCGTCTGACGACCTGCTTAGCGTTGACAGCACGGAGATGTGGACGACGAACGCGTTCATCTTTGCAAGGTCGGTCTCAAGCGCGCTTCGCAGGATATAAAAGCCCGAAGACACCGCGGCTTTGAGTTGCGACCCGTCCATGTTTGCAAACTTGTTAGGCAAATGCCTATTCCGGCCCCGCTGCAGGGCGCAATTACGTGCTCGATAGCTCGGGTGAGTTGCGCGGTAATGGCGCCAATAGTCGGGGTGGCGGGCGCGCCAGTTTGCTTGCGCCCGCGCCTGGTTATCGCGATAGTCCGGATCGATGCGCAATTGCTTTCGTTGCCAGCGCCGCCGCCGTTCGCGCTGGCATTCAGCAGCGGAACAGAAGTGCTGATTCGGCACATGTGGCAAGGGAGGAAAAAGGTTACCGCAGGCGAGACAACGGCGAACGCTATTCATCACGCACTCCATTAATGGGGTAGCGATTCGGAGCACGTTGGCAGCCGGCGTCCATCTCCCCGATCGTGCGCGTACGTCAATGCAGGCCGGAAATGGAGCCACGGCGTCGCGATATGGGGCCGGTCCAGTTTACCTAAATTGCGTTGCGACCTGCAGCAGGGTTCTTCCGATGGGTCTCGCGGACCATCAGGTCGCAGCGACGCTTGGCGGCTCAATCTGTCCCTAAACCGCGAGTCTTCACAGCGATGAACTTGAGCAGCTATAGGCGGGTGCAAAAAATACACTGGGGAATGCCGAATGCGACGCTGGCAAGGCTTTTCGACGACGTGTCGGAAATTTTCAATAATTGCGGCACAGCCGCCGTTTTTTTTCATTTTCTTTGGCAGAGAGGGGTCTGAGTCATGTCAGGTTTTTTGAAATAACCCTTAATTTTCAACATAGGGTTTTTCACATAATGTGACACTCGACATAACACAACGCATTTCGTCTAACGCGGGGGAAGCCGACAAGGCAGGCGAAGCGCTTCCGCCGTAGCTGGATTGGGTGGCATTTGTGAACGTCTTCAGCGAGTCGATCGCTTGCATATCGGCTGCACCGTGTTGTTGCGCAGTGTCCGCCGTTGCGCTCAACAACTGCTGACCTGCGGTCAACTGACCGCGCGCCTCGGTGGCGTCGAGTTGCTCACCGCTCGCAGCCGGACGGCCAAACGTGCTGATGTAGAGCCCTTTCTGGGAGCGGATCGCGCCGTAGGCGTCGGTGGCAAGTTCGAAGCCCGTGCCGCGGAATGCGCCACGCGTGTTGTCGGTTTGCGAGACCAGATAGCCGAGATTCAACTGTGCTGCGGTTTGCGTGCTGTAAAGCTGCGCGCGATTCTGACCGGTGGAATCGTCGAGCACTAGCTGGTTATACCCCGAGCCTTTATGTTCCTTTGACTTATAGCCGGACAGCTGGCCCTGCGTGTGCCACTGCGGCGAGCTTGCGGAGTTATAGACGCGGCCTGTAATGAGCGGCCGGTCAGGATCGCCGTCAATGTACGTGATGATGACTTCCTGACCGATGCGCGGCACGAAGACGCCGCCCCAGTTGCTGCCGGCATTCGGGTATGACACGCGCACCCAGCAGGATGCCTTTTCGTCACCGCTATTGATCCGGTCCCAGTGCATGCGGACCTTCACGCGATTCAACGAGTCCGTAAAGACTTCTTCACCCGAGGGACCGACGACCGTTGCGGTCTGCGTCGGCATGACGGGTTTGTGATGGTCCAACGGACTGCGAAACGGAATGCTGCGCCGCTGAGCCTCAATGGTCGCCATGAAAAAGCCGGTGCTGCCGTCGCCGCTCGGAATCAGCGCGGACGGCTGCACTGGGCCGAAATTGGCGCGTGTCGTGTTGACCTTAGTCTGGAGGCTATGCGGAAAATCGGCACCGCTACGTGATACCGGCAGATTGTTCTCGATAACCCAATCCACTGCTAGCACGGCGAATTGCCGCTCTTGCTCGTTGCCGCCTGAATGATCCGGATGATCGACAAGTTCAAACCACTGCCCTGCATCGATCCGCCTCACTGCGCCTACGCCATAGAAACGCTTTGCGCGCGACTCCCACTCCTCCATGCGGATCTTCGAAAGCGCGTCGCCACGGTCCTGCTCGCGATACGTGTACGCACCGGAATATTCGTAGACTTCCGCTTGCGAAGGCAATGAACCCTGATTGCCGACCGTCGGGATATTGGTGCCTTTCGCATATTGCGGCGATTTATAGTCGAATGTACTCGTGACAAGCGAGGTGCTTTGCAGCGTCCGGGTACCGGACCATTGAACGAGCGCGTCGGTTTCGCTGTTAGTGCCCGCCCGATAGAACGCCACGCTTTGCGGTGACGCAGATTTGAACGAATCCAGATTGTCCGTCACCACCAACTTGTGCGATTGTCCGTCGTCGGCCTGTTCAAAATAGCTGTACCAGCCTTCAGCTTCCATCAAACGACTGACGAAATTCCAGTCGTCTTCGTACTGAATGCAGAATGACCGCGGCTGAAGCGGCTTATTCAGCGCAAAGCGAAATGCGCCTTGGGCTTGAGGATGCTGATTGAATACGTCAGTAATGATTTCATCAACCGTGACGTCCTGCCAGATGCGCGCATCACGTCTGAACCGCAGAAAATGCAACCAGCATGCAAATGCGACTTGATAGCTGGTCAGCCCGCCATCCGAGCCGAGCCGGCGAGCGGTGTGAACGAAGCCGTGCACTGGCCGATACGATTTGTCGGTTTGCTGCATCCATAGCGTAACGGGCTGCGCGATAAGCCGTTTAAGTTCGATGTTTTCGTCTGTAGACGCGACGTCGACGGTGAATGCGTAATCGCGGCCTATGCGGCTGTTTCCAACCACTCGCTGGACGAGCAATGCATTCGCACCGATAGGCGTATCCAGTTTGAGCAAACGCTCATTCTGGAATATTCCCGAACGAATTTGTTCGATTAGGTCAGCTGCGCCCATTTTTTGCACCCCGTCTTGTCACGTATTGGTTCTAGCCCGCAGATTCTAAGTCTGATGATAGCGCGTGGTAAACATTCCCTTTGAATGTAGCTATCCGTTCCTGTTAAAGGCGGCGGCGACCGGAAATACATTCCGATCAAATTGTTAAATTCTTGAAATCGGAAATATTTTCTTGAGAACGTGCGCGTTACTGTAAACGTCTCCCAATTAGCAAGATGAGATTCGTGACAATGAGTTTGCCCTCGTAAAACAAATCCCTTGCTGAACAGATAAACTCAAGCAAGGAGCTGGCGATGACCGGCAAGGCAAAGCGGACAAAGTACGCGCTCGAATTCAAGCTAAAAGCGATACGGCGGGTCAAAGAAAAGCAAAGTATGGCGGCAGTGGTGAGGCATTTGTTGAAATAACTTCGGCAGGACTTATCGTCCATTTTGGAAGCGACCACGAATGACCGAAAGTGGCCGCGCCCAGTCTCCCTCGGCTCGTCGCTCCACTGGTTCCAGTTCCTTTAGCGAAAGAAGGTCAGATAGTTCGGCCGGGGAAAGACGCTACACTTTCTTTTCGAGTTTTCAACATCCGCATGGCGCTTGTGCCCATTAAGCCGTTCCGGCGCTTAAGTATCTCGCCACCCGCCGATCGATCGAGCTAACCTGATGAGGCAAGACATTTAATCGCCGCAAAAGCATAAGCGATCGACGGGAGGCTTCGCAGCAGCGCTCGGTACCCTTCCGGATTCAGAAGCGGGAGTTTAAAACAGCCTTTTCAGTCAGACGCGAATGCAAAATCTCCAGACACTTTTCCTGTTCGTGTCGACGCATTTCATAGAATGACAGTGCGGCTCGACGCGGACTGGTACGCGCTTCATTCGGGCGGTTATACCGGATCGCCAGCAGAAAGCGCCCCCGGTTTACAAAAGCGATGTTCTCGTAAAGAATCGTGGTGCGACCCACCTTGCATCGATCGACATAGAAAACTGCGCGTGTCGTGAAATTCATGCTTACCAGGGCAGCCAGAGGTGCGAGGAAGACCATAAAAACATCGCCAAAACTCATGAATGGGTTCCCCTCTTCCGAGGGGGCTGAATGAAAGCTGAAACGACATCCGGATCGACTGCCCAGCTATTACGCGGGCGGATCAGCAATTTGCGGCAAACGCGCCGAAGTCAGGACTTTTTATTTACGGCGGCGGATCGCACGAAGATGGGAGCCGCGGCGATCACCGCAGGGGTTGTTGGCTTAGGGGGAATTGCCGTCGGATTGAGCGGTATGGCAATAGACACCACTGAAGAGGCGGACCTACTTGAATTCAACTTAGATCAAAAGCGTATCCGAGCCTGGGTATGGACTTCCGTATTTAAGGACGGTGACGAAGTAGAGGTTGTCGCGGAGGAGGCGGACGACGGGTGGCAAGGTTATGGAGTGCGACGCATTGACGACAAGATCGTTGCGTTGTACCCGCACTGTAGTCGCGGCCGATATGCTCACTACAAGGCGACGTTTGCTTGGCTCATCAAGATATTCGGAGCATTGTATGTTTTCATGTGGGTCCTGGGTATTGTCATGATGGCCCTGAGACGCGACATAGATTATTACTCGTTCGTCACTTACATGCTGATGGGGGGCTTGTCCGGGCTACTGGTGTTTGGATTCATCGCGCTAAGGATATCGAGCAAGATGATGGGTTTTGTACGTCTCGCGAAGGCATTTTTGATGGATTCGGCTGGAAAAACGTCAAGAGCATTGATCTCCCATCGATCACGAAGAAGGGGAAGAAGCCCGGCGACCCGGGGCCGTTGGGTGTGCTGTATTTCCGCTATTAACGGGTATTGATACAGCATCAATGCAGTCGACATGTCCTGACAGGCGGTCACGGCGGAAATTAAAACTATCAGGCGGTTGCAATGATGAAATGGACGGAGGCGTTAAAGAAGGCTCCCTATGCATTGCCAGCGCGACTCTGTCTCGCTGCCCTGCTTGTAAGCGCAATCAACTGGATTGTCAGCGGGAACAACTACATGTCCGCCGGCTCGTTGAACTGGCGCATGTCTGATCTAGTGCTGTTATTTCTGATCGGAAGTGCCACGTTTTTTCCTGTTTCATATTTATCCGCAGCCCGGATTCAGGCGGAGCATCCGCCGCTTTCCGCAAGACGGCGCTACATCCTGATGTTCGGCTCACTTGTTGTCGCGATCATCGTGTCAACGGTCATAAGATTGATTACTGTCTAAAAATGAGATCTAAATCGACGTTCCGCCTATGCATGGCACTGCTCATACTCTCAGCAGCGACCGCCGCGTGCTCAAAGAAAGAGACGCTGAAAGATACGATCGCGTGTCCTTCGGCGCAAGATGCAGCGGGTGCCTGGATCGATTATCAATCGACCATCTACGGCACTTATCAGGCGTTGGCGGATAATTACGTCAACGATAAGAAATGCAAAGTACTACAGCCGGCCTCAGTTCATGCAGGCGAAGAGCAACTCGTTAGCTTGCCTGACGGCGAAGTAAAAGTGCTCCGCCTAACTGAACTGCCAGCCGACCTTGGGTTTCAGAAAAATGAAGCCTATGTCGCTAAGGGCTGGCTTCAATAGACGTTAACTACTGCGCGGTTACGAACGTAGCAGGCGACGAGGGCGCACGGGGCTCGGCGGGCGGTTAGGGTTCGTAGTCTTGGCGAATGGACCGCCATACTTAAACTCCGCCCCACTCGATCTGCTCGAAGATCCGCTTCAGCTTCGCGCCCCTTGTCGCATTCAGCATCGCAGCATGTGCGACGCGGCCGGCCAGATGCGCGCGAAACTCCGAATGTCCCTCGCGATTCTGCGAACTTGGCCTGTGCCTCACACAATTCGTGAGCACCGCCTTCAGCGCATCGAACTCCGCCCGCACAAGATTCGGATGACTGTTCACCACAACCCCAGCGAGATGCTGTCTCGCACCCCGACGCATCACGCGAGTCTTCCTTAGATTGACCGCAAACCCTTCCTCAATAGCAATCGCCGCCACGCGAATCTCAAGCCGCTGAGCCATCCGCGCGAGATCGTCACCACCGGAAAACGCTAGGTCATCGGCATAGCGTGTATAGGTCGCGCCGAGAGATCGCGCCAGTCCGGCAAGCCTTATGTCGAGCCGAAAAGCACACAAATTCGCCAACGCAGGCGAAGTCGGCGCACCCTGCGGCAAATGCCGGTTCCGATACCGCTGCCGTTCCTGCCAATCGATCCTGTCCCGCACATCCCGCGCCAGCAGACGACCACTTGGAACCCGGTTGGTACACAGCGCAGTCAACGCCCGCGCAACCTCCAACGGATAACAGAAAGCACGTATCGTGGAGTAAACGCGCCCCTCGTGGACAGACGCAAAGAAATCCGTTAGATCGAAACGAATCACAACCGCCTTCCCGGCATGTGGCGCCGCGAATGTAACCGTATTCCGCCCACGTCGAAAACCATGCGCTGCATCGTGAGCAGGAACCCGATCGAGCAAACCGTGAAGCACTTTCCTCTGCAAAGCCCGCAAGCGCAATTTGGGCACTTCGACAATCCGACACCGCCCGTCGCGTTTCTCGACCACCTTGTACGAATAGTGATGAAGCGGTGTCGCCGCACTCTGCGCAGGCACACGCCAGCGATCAGCAAACCAGTCCAGTTCGTCCGGCTCGATTTCCAGCCACGCGGCCAGATTGCCGAGCGTCGGCAACTGCGGTAGCGCCGCGTCAGGCAACCATGGCGGAGGAGGCCGCTGAAAAGGAGGGCGAGTCAACACACGAACGACCCTCGGACGGTTCTCACCCCTCCACGCCGAGACAAAGCCGGTGTTCTCAGCAACAACCTTCGACAATTCTTTACTTTCGACGCTGTCCCACCGCGAGCCAAATCGCTTCGCGACCCTGCGCGCCAATCCATTCATCCAATCCGCGTGTTCCCCCAACACACGCGTCATCCGCTCGACCATCGCCGAGGCTTCGGGCGGCCCGGCCAGCATGGCGTCGGCGATCGCGTAGGTGACAAATTGCAGAGAAGATAACGGCATAGAGCAAAGGTAAGGGCGGGCCGGCCAGTCAACGCGTCTTGTGCTGCGTGAGCGCCGCTGCGCAAGGCGCAGATAACGCTCATGCGACGAACTGCGGAGGTCATTCTGATCCACGGGGTAGCCCCGTAGTGCCCGGAACGAATACTGCCCGTACCTTGGCAAGCTTGACCAGCCGTCCCGCGTGCCGAAGATAAGCGACGCGCCTAAGTGTTGTCAATGTATCTGCACTACGAATCAATTCTGCAATAAAGTGTTGTCGGGGCGCCTGATTGATGCAGAAGGCACGGTGACCGGCCGTCGACAATGTGCAGTAGCAAAATCAGCAACAGGCAAGGATACGGCCTACCATCGCGCAGACGGTATCCGATAAGTACGACAACGAATTCTGATTTGACTTTGCCGCAGCGACTACGTGCTTTGCTGCGCGGTCTCCACCTCTTTTACCTCGCCCGACCCAATCCGATCGAGAAATCAGTCGCTCGCGAGGCGCCCACGGTCCCAAGCGGTGAATAGCACCCGTAATCTCCGCATTTTCTGCGGAGAATAATCTGTGTCCGTAGGGAAAATAGCCCGGATCAGCGTCGCCATTCGGGGTGTTAAAAAAATCAGCAGCAGGGGGCCGCAGCACCTCGTACGAGCTAGCGGATTGACCACCGGATAAGTCACTCCACTTATCCACAGCCCCCTCTGGACAACTTTTGTACAAGCCCCCTGGCACCTTGTGGGCGAAACCTTGATAAATCCGCGATCTCGCCAGACCGCCCAAAAGTTTTCCCTGGCTCCTCCTCCCTGTTCGCCCACGCTCCGCAGGGTTATCGATTCCGCAGTCCCTTGATCCGTAAACGAAGATTCAAGTTATCCACAGCCAGGTGCGGTGCTTGTTAACTATTACTACGTATACATATACAAAGACTATAAAAACCAGAGAGGCATCCATGAAGCCCGCTACGTAAACATGCACAAAGCGGGCAAAACAAACAGAACCAAGCCAAAGCCATCAAACCAACGGCAAACAAATCTCCGTTAACAGCTCAGCAGGCGCAGTCTCCTTAGGGCTATTCAAATACTCCTCGAACACCGGCGCATCCGCCGCTTCCCGCCCCGACTGCACGAGCCACGTCCCATACAACCACTCATAAGCCGCACGCATATCGCTGTACGGCCCCTTGTGGCGCAACACCGCGTACTCACCGCCTTTCACATGCGCCACCGAAACCGGCGGACTCACCGTCACCGAAGCCTGCACCGGATGCGGCAACAACACCCCAGCCTTCGACCGCAACGCGTTCTCATCCACCACCCCCGGATCGTCGTAGTAAATCCCGATCATGCGCATCTGCCCCGCCAGCAAATTGTGTTTCGCCAACCAGCCGAACAACCCATCGAACGCCTTACCGATCTGCATATACGGTCCTACGTGATCTACCGACAAAACCTCAATCGGCTCAACGTGTCGAATCACCACTTCGCGCATCGCCATTTGATCGTCTCCTGAAAGCGCCGGACGAAACCGGCTATGTGTGCCCTGCTTGCGGTACTGCGCCGGCGGAACGCCGAACGCCGCGCGAAAGGTGCGAGAGAAAGACTGCAAACTGCTATAGCCCGAACGCTCGGCAATTTCCGCGATTGGCATCGAGCCATTCGCCAGATATCCCGCTGCGCGATGCAGTCGCAAGCGACGCACGGTCGTCGCGACCGTCTCGCCATACATCGCCTGATAGATGCGGTGCCAGTGATACGGCGACATACAGGCAATTTCCGCTAAACGATCGATATCCAGCGGTTCGTCGAGATGATCGTAAATATGGTCCAGCACGCGGCCCAGCCGAGTTTCGTAGCGAGCCCGATTGTCCGAATGGTTCATGAGTGTTGAGCTAACCGAGGGAAGATTGCCGAAGGGATGCGAACCAAAGTACCACGTCCCCATTTACCAAATCCTGCGAACTTCACACACTGCACGTAAACGGAGTTAAGCGCCCACTGACACAAACACCTCCGAACTTTGCCGAATTTCGATAACACCTCGAATAATGGCTCACTACCATCGGCTGAAGCCTGTCCGCCCATGCACCGCCAAGCCTTGCGGCGTCGAGCAAGCGGCAACATCAGGAGTGCCCGATGAAATCAGAGTCCAAAAGTCAGCACGTCGGTAAAGTCACGCATCACGAGTTGAAGCAAACACTCGGCACGTGGCAACTGTGGGGGATCGCGGTCGGTCTGGTCATTTCCGGCGAGTATTTTGGCTGGAGCTACGGCTGGGCGAGCGCCGGCACGCTTGGCTTTGTCATCACGGCGGTTTTTATCGCGGCGATGTACACCACATTCATTTTTAGTTTCACCGAGCTCACCACGTCGATTCCGCATGCGGGCGGCCCGTTCGCCTACGCGCGTCACGCCTTCGGCCCGACCGGCGGTTATCTGGCGGGCGCGGCAACATTAGTCGAATTCGTCTTTGCGCCGCCTGCGATTGCACTTGCGATCGGCGCCTATCTGCACGTGCAGTTTCCGGGGCTCGAGCCTAAACATGCGGCGATGGGCGCATATCTCGTCTTCATGGCGCTGAATATCGTCGGCGTGCAGATTGCCGCAGCCTTCGAGTTGTGTGTGACGCTGCTCGCGATTTTCGAATTGCTGGTGTTCATGGGCGTCGTTTCACCGGGATTCCAGTGGTCTAACTTCATGAAGGGCGGCTGGTCGGGCGCGGACACCTTCAGCATGGGCTCGTTCCACGGCATGTTCGCCGCGATTCCGTTCGCTATCTGGTTTTTCCTCGCGATTGAAGGCGTCGCGATGGCGGCCGAAGAAGCCAAGAATCCGAAGCGTTCGATTCCGATCGCTTACATCACCGGCATTCTCACGCTGGTCGTGCTCGCCGTCGGCGTAATGGTGTTTGCAGGCGCCGCCGGCGACTGGACCAAGCTGGCGAACATCAACGATCCGCTGCCGCAAGCCATGAAATTCATCGTCGGCGAACATAGCGGCTGGATGCATATGCTGGTGTGGCTCGGCCTGTTCGGGCTCGTCGCGTCATTTCACGGCATCATCCTCGGCTACTCACGTCAGATCTTCGCGCTGGCTCGCGCGGGTTATCTGCCGGAGTGGCTCTCGAAGGTGCATCCGCGCTTCAAGACGCCGCATCGCGCGATCATCGCGGGTGGCGTGGTCGGCATCGCCGCGATCTATAGCGACGAGCTGATCCAGTTCGGCGGTCAGACGCTGACGGCGAACATCGTGACGATGTCCGTATTTGGCGCTATCGTGATGTACATCATCAGCATGTTGTCGCTGTTCAAGCTGCGCCGCTCGGAACCGAACATGGAGCGCCCGTTCCGCGCACCGCTGTTTCCGTTCTTTCCGGCGTTCGCGCTGGTGGCCGCGGTGATTTGTCTGGGCACGATGGTTTACTTCAATTTTCTGGTGGCGATCGTGTTCGCGATCTTCCTCGCGCTGGGCTACGTCTACTTCCTGTTGACGCGCCATCAACGGGAAGCAGCGCCATCGGACGCTTTGCTCGAAGAATGACGGATCGAGCCGCTGCGCAAGCAGCGGCGATGGAGTTGCAACGATGAGCTACACCGAGACAATCGGCAGCCGCACGTATCGTTTCGCCGACCTGAAAACGTTGATGGCGAAAGCCAGCCCGCAGCGTTCCGGCGACCAACTCGCGGGCGTCGCGGCGGCGAGCGAAGAAGAGCGCGTCGCCGCCAAGATGGCGCTCGCGCAGGTGCCGCTGCGCACGTTTCTCAACGAAGCGCTGATCCCGTACGAAAGCGACGAGGTCACGCGGCTTGTGATCGACGATCACTCGCCGCAAGCGTTCGCTGAGATCTCGCATCTGACGGTCGGCGATTTTCGCAACTGGCTGTTGAGCACCACGACCGATGCGGACGCGCTTACGCGTATCACCGCCGGCCTCACGCCGGAGATGGTGGCGGCGGTCTCGAAGCTGATGCGCAATCAGGATCTGATCGCGGCGGCGCGTAAACGTCCGGTGATCACGCGCTTTCGCAATACGATCGGCTTGCCGGGTCATATGTCGGTGCGTCTGCAACCGAATCATCCGACCGACGATGTCAAAGGCATCGCTGCGTCGATGCTCGATGGCCTGATGTACGGCTGCGGCGACGCGATGATCGGCATCAACCCGGCCAGCGACAATCTCGCCGCGATCACCAAGCTGTTGCTAATGATCGACGACTTCCGCCAACGCTATCAAGTGCCGACGCAATCGTGTGTGCTGACCCACGTCACGAACACGATCGCGGCGATCGAGAAAGGCGCGCCGGTCGATCTGGTGTTTCAGTCGATTGCCGGAACGGAGAAAGCGAACGCGGGTTTCGGTATTTCGCTTGCGCTGTTGCAGGAAGCGTATGAGGCAGGGTTGTCGTTGAAACGCGGCACCGTCGGCAATAACCTGATGTATTTCGAAACCGGCCAGGGCAGTGCGTTGTCGGCCGATGCGCATTTCGGCGTCGATCAACAGACGTGCGAAGTGCGCGCCTACGCAGTCGCGCGCAAGTTCAATCCGTTTCTAGTGAACACAGTGGTGGGCTTCATCGGACCGGAATATTTGTACGACGGCAAGCAGATCACTCGCGCAGGTCTTGAAGATCACTTCTGCGGCAAGCTGCTCGGCGTGCCGATGGGTTGCGACATCTGCTATACGAATCACGCCGAAGCCGATCAGGACGACATGGACAACCTGCTCACGCTACTTGGCGTGGCGGGCATCAACTTCATCATGGGCATTCCGGGCGCGGACGATGTGATGCTCAACTATCAAAGCACGTCTTTCCACGACGCCCTTTACGTGCGCGACGCGCTTGGCCTGCGCCGTGCGCCGGAATTCGAAGAATGGCTGGAGTCGATGCAGATCACTGACTCTCGCGGCGCGTTGCTGAGTGCCTCGTCACAGCAACCGCTGCTGGAAGGCGCGAATGACTGGATGGGCATCGTATGAGCGACTTCCTCGAAAAGAATCCATGGAACGCGCTGCGGCAGTTCACCAACGCGCGCATCGCGTTGGGCCGCGCGGGCAACAGTTTGCCGACGGCGCCGTTGCTGGCGTTCAACCTGTCGCATGCGCAGGCGCGCGACGCCGTGCATCATCCGCTCGATACGGAGGTGCTGCACGAACAGCTGCGCGCGCAAAGTTTCAGCACACTGGATGTGCATAGTGCCGCGCCCGATCGCGAGCATTATTTGCGGCGGCCTGATCTCGGCAGGCGTTTAAGCGACGAGAGCCGGGCAGCGCTTGGGCAGCTCAAGGTCGATTCACCCGATGTGGTCTTCGTGATCGCCGATGGCCTCTCTGCATTCGCTGCGTCGAAACAATCGATCCCGCTGCTGCAAGCTGTTTGCGCAAAACTCACAGACTGGAAGATCGGCCCCGTCGTAGTCGCGCGTCAGGCCCGCGTCGCGCTCGGTGACGAGATCGGTGAACTGCTCAATGCCAAACTGGTTGTGATGTTGATTGGCGAGCGTCCAGGTCTGAGTTCGCCCGATAGCCTTGGTATCTACCTGACGTACGCGCCGAAACTGGGCTGCAGCGATGCGCAACGCAACTGCATTTCGAACGTGCGTCCTGAAGGTCTTAACTACGAATCAGCCGCGCACAAGTTGCATTACTTGCTGACGCATGCAAGGCGCTTGGGTCTCACGGGCGTTGGTTTGAAAGACGATAGCGACGCGCTGCTACCGAGTACACCGACAACACCCGCAGTCAGCAACAATCCGAACACAGGCGCGACGTAGAAACACGACTTAAGCATCCACCCGTTCCACCGGATGCGTTTCGAGCCACGCGTTTTCGTCGTCCTCGAACAGTCGCGAGCGCGTGAGAAAACGCAACCCGCTCGGCCGCTCCAGTGAAAACATCCCGCCATTGCCCGGCACCACGTCGATAATCAACTGCGTGTGCTGCCAGTATTCAAACTGCGATTCGCTCATATAGAACGGCACGCCGGCAATCGTGCCGAGTTTCACATCGGACGAGCCGACCATGAATTCACTCTGAGAGAACATCATCGGCGCGCTGCCGTCGCAGCATCCACCGGATTGATGAAACAACACGGCCCCGTGTTCGGCGCATAGCTTATCGATCAGATCGACCGCGGCAGGCGTGGCTATCACACGCGCTACTTGCTTCTCATCAGCCATCACAAGCCCTCGCTGAAAAAGAGCGAGCCGCGCAATGCGGCCCGCTCGAACAGAATTGCTAACGTCTCGGAAAGCTTAGAAGAAACCGAGCGGCTTATCGCTATAGCTGACGAGCATGTTCTTCGTCTGCTGATAGTGGTCGAGCATCATCTTATGATTTTCGCGGCCGATGCCCGATTGCTTGTAGCCACCGAACGCGGCATGTGCCGGATACGCGTGGTAGCAGTTGGTCCATACGCGGCCCGCCTGGATTTCCCGGCCGAAGCGATAGGCGCGCGTACCGTCGCGCGTCCATACACCGGCGCCCAGACCGTAGAGCGTATCGTTGGCGATCTCGAGCGCTTCGTCTTCGGTCTTGAAGGTCGTCACGGAGACGACCGGCCCGAAGATTTCTTCCTGGAAGATGCGCATCTTGTTGTGGCCGCGGAAGACGGTCGGCTTCACGTAGTAGCCCTTGCTCAGTTCGCCGCCCAGCGAATTGCGCTCACCGCCGATGAGACACTCAGCGCCTTCCTGCTTGCCGAGGTCGACGTACGAGAGGATTTTTTCCAGTTGTTCCTGCGAGGCCTGTGCGCCGATCATCGTTTTCGTATCGAGCGGATGACCCTGCGTGATCGCAGCCACGCGCTTCAACGCGCGCTCCATGAAGCGGTCGTAAATCTTTTCGTCGATCAGCACACGCGACGGACACGTGCACACTTCGCCCTGATTCAGCGCGAACATCGTGAAGCCTTCGAGCGCCTTGTCGAAGTAGCTATCGTCCTCGTTCAGCACGTCGGCGAAGAAAATGTTCGGGCTCTTGCCGCCGAGTTCGAGTGTCACCGGAATGATGTTCTGGCTCGCGTACTGCATGATCAGTCGGCCGGTCGTTGTCTCGCCCGTGAACGCGATCTTCGCAATGCGCTTGCTCGACGCGAGCGGTTTGCCGGCTTCGAGGCCGAAACCGTTCACCACGTTCAGCACGCCCGGCGGCAGCAAATCCTGGATCAGTTCGAGCAGCACGAGAATCGACGCAGGCGTTTGCTCGGCCGGTTTCAGCACGACGCAATTGCCGGCCGCCAATGCAGGCGCAAGCTTCCAGACCGCCATCAGGATCGGGAAATTCCACGGAATGATCTGGCCGACCACGCCGAGCGGTTCGTGAAAGTGATACGCGACGGTGTCGTGGTCGATTTCAGAGATCCCACCTTCCTGCGCACGCACGGCGCCGGCGAAATAGCGGAAATGATCGATGGCTAGCGGGATATCCGCCGCCATTGTTTCGCGCAGCGGCTTGCCGTTGTCGATCGTTTCAGCCACGGCGATGCGTTGCAGATTCGCTTCCATCCGGTCGGCGATACGGTTCAGGATGTTCGCGCGATCGGTGGTCGATGTTTTGCCCCACGCTGCCTTCGCACGATGCGCGGCGTCGAGGGCGAGTTCGATATCGGCTTCGCGCGAGCGCGGGATCGACGTGAACGGCTCACCGGTGATCGGCGACACGTTGTCGAAGTACTCACCGCCCACGGGCTTGACCCATTCGCCGCCGATAAAATTCGCATACTGCTTTTTGTACGGGAATTCGGTAGTCAGAAACTGCATCTCTGCATGATTCATCTGTGTGCTCCTCACATGTTGGAATGGGCTATATTCGGCGCGATATTTCGCTTGGCCGCGACTGACTAGAGCCAGAACCGTGCCAATGCACCGCGCTGGTGAGCCGTGCACGTGCAGCAGGCACGCCATGCGAAGCATGGCGCGTGGCATTGCTCACCTTGCCGGGGAATGAACGTTTCGTTTCTGACCACTGTGCGCAGCGCTGTTCAGGAATTGAACAGGACGTGAGCACCTACCGGTAAGATCAAAGCAAAGTAAGCGGCGAATCCGTTCGGCATGGGAATTGCCTTCCTTTTCCCCTCAATACTCCGTTTTCGCAGATCCGGTATGACGACTGAATTCCGAAACGACAGCCTGACAGTACCCACGCACGCGCAGCAGCCGAGCTTTTGCGTGCAGACCTGCGTCGCCTACGACGCCGACGAGCAAGCGCGTAATCTCCACGGCTGGAACCAGACCTACGACCAACTGACTGCGGGCCGCTTCGTCGGCGGTTTGACGGAGTTGTGTCTCGATCACATGCAGGTGTTCGTCGAAACCACTAGCCATACGCTGCGGCAAACCTGCGAGGTGCAGGAGGACGCCTACTGGTTCGGCATTCCGATTTGCCCCGAAGGTTCCGGCCGGATCGACGCACAGGTCATCGCGGGCGATGCGCTCGCATTTCGTCCGGGCGGAATCGAATTCGAATTGCTGACCTCGGCGGGCTACGAGATTTTTGGCGTGGTGGTGAAGGGTGAAGTGCTGCGCCGGTACGCGGCCGAAGTAGAGCGCGTCGGTCTGGCCGACCATTTGCCGAACACGGAAGTCGTGTCGATCGGCATGGCGCGTAAGGAGCGGCTGTGCGCGTCGCTGCGGCAGCTTCTCGACGACGGCGCAGCGAGCGGCACGCCGCTGTCCTCGTTCGCGCGCAACAATCTGCAGGCGGCGGTGCTGGCCTCGTTGTTCGACGTCGGCGCGTTACCGGCTGATGGGCAGATTGACATGCCCACGCGTGGGCGGCGTCAGTCGATCGTGTCGGAAGCGCGCGAGTATGTGCTGGCCAATCGCGACCGCGCGATCAACGTGCCGGAGTTGTGCGAGCGTTTGCATGTGAGCCGTCGCACGTTGCAATACTGCTTTCAGGATGTGCTCGGCATGGCGCCCGCCACGTACCTGCGCACGATTCGCCTGAACGGCGCGCGACGCGATCTGTGCAATGCGTCGCTTGAATCGCGTTCGGTGCAGGATGTGGCGGCGGCGTGGGGCTTCTGGCATCTCAGCCAGTTCGCTACCGACTACCGGAAGCTGTTCGGCATGCGGCCTTCCGATACGTTGAAGGCCGCGATCGGCGCTCATCAGGTGACGGGGAATCGTTCGTTCGCTCACTAGGATCACGCGGCGCGTTGCGCGTTGCGCATTGCTGGCAAAACGTACGCCGGCTGGCGGCACGATGTGACGCTGTGTGGAGGCGGCGGCCGCTACGGCCGCCACGGATGCAGCCGGATGCGCCGCGGAGTTCCCACCGCCCCGCGCACCCTTATTTGCGGAGCAGCCGCAGGCCGTTCGCCACCACCAGCAGGCTCGCGCCCACATCCGCGAACACGGCCATCCACATCGTGCCCAGACCCATCACCGTCAGCACGAGAAAGACGCTCTTGATGCCCAGTGCCAAAGAGATGTTCTGCACCAGCACCGAATGCGTCGCCTTCGACAGACGGATGAACTGCGGAATCTTGCGCAGATCGTCGTCCATCAAGGCGACGTCGGCGGTTTCGATCGCGGTGTCGGTGCCCATGGCGCCCATCGCAAAGCCGATGTCGGCGCGCGCCAATGCGGGGGCGTCGTTGATGCCGTCGCCGACCATGCCCACCGTCGCGCCTTCCTGCGACCACTGCGCCACCACGTTCAGCTTGTCTTCGGGCAACTGATTGCCGCGTGCTTCGCCGATGCCGACTTGCTGCGCGATCGCGGCGGCCGTGTGCGGGTTGTCGCCGGTGAGCATGGCGGCCCGTACGCCGAGGCGTTGCAAATCGACGATGGCGGCGCGGCTCGTGTCCTTCACCGTATCCGCCACGGCAAACAGCGCGAGCACGCGTTCGGCATCCACCAGCATCACGACCGTTTTGCCTTGCCCTTCGAGCGCGTCCAGCCGCGCTTCAAGCGACGCTGAGCAGCGTCCGAGCTCTTCGACCAGCCGATGATTGCCGAGCCAATACGGCAAGCCGTCGATTTCGCCGCGCACGCCGCGGCCTGCCAGCGCCTCGAAGGCATCGACCGTGACGCTGGCGATGCTTTCGCTTTTCGCCGCCGCCGCGATCGCCATCGACACCGGATGATCCGAGCGACCCGCAAGGCTCGCCGCGAGTGTCCTGCAATGAACGACGTCGACGTCGGCCCGTATTTCAAACTCGGTTTGCACGGGTTTGCCGTGCGTGATCGTGCCGGTTTTGTCGAGCGCGAGCCGGCTCAGCTTGCGGCCCTGTTCAAGGTAGGCGCCGCCTTTGATCAGGATGCCCTTGCGGGCGGCAGCAGCGAGGCCGCTGACGATCGTGACCGGCGTGGAGATCACCAGCGCGCACGGACAGGCGATCACCAGCATCACCAGCGCCTTGTAGACCCATTCGTGCCACTGACCGCCGAACACCAGCGGCGGCAACACCGCCGCGGCGAGTGCGGCAGCGAACACGATCGGCGTATAGACGCGCGCGAACTGATCGACGAAACGCTGGGTCGGCGCTTTGGTGCCTTGCGCTTCCTCGACCGCGTGAATGATGCGCGCGAGCGTCGTGTTGCTGGCCGCAGCCGTGACGCGATAGTCGAACGAACCGGCCTGGTTGATGGTGCCGGCGAACACCGCGTCGCCCACGGTCTTGTCGACCGGCAGACTTTCGCCGGTGATCGGCGCCTGATCGACGCTCGAGCGGCCCGCGACGATTTCGCCGTCGAGCGCAATCCGCTCACCCGGCTTCACGCGCACCACCGCGCCGAGTGCGATCGCTTTGAGGTCTGTGGGCCGCCAGCTGCCGTCGGCTTGCTGCACGCTGGCCTGTTCGGGCGTGAGTTGCATCAACCCCTGGATGGCATTGCGGGCGCGGTCGAGCGACTTCGCTTCGATCAGTTCGGCAATCGTGAAGAGCACCATCACCATCGCGGCTTCCGGCCACTGCTGCAGGATCAACGCGCCGGTCACCGCAATGCTCATCAGCGCGTTGATGTTCAGGTTGCCGTTGCGGATCGCGAGCCAACCCTTTCTGTACGTCGTGAGCCCGCAGGAGGCGATCGCGAGGAGCGCCAGACCCGCAGCCACCCAGACCGGGGCGCCAAGCCAGCTGGCGGCCTCTGAGCCCACGGCAGCAATGCCGGCGAGCGCCAGCGGCCACCACGGCTTGGGCGGCGCTTGAGGGGCGGCCGCTGCCTTGTCCGGGTTCGCGTCTGCCAGCTCAGGCGTGAAGTCGAGCGAACGGATCGCGGCGAGGATCGAGTCGAGGGCGTCCGGTGCGTGGACGACGGTCAACACGCGCTGCATCAGGTTGAAGTCCATGCTGCGCACGTACGGCATGCGGCTGAATTTCTTGCGGATCAGCGCTTCTTCGGTCGGACAGTCCATCTGCATGATGCGGATCGCGGTGCGCACGTCGCTGCCGACGGCTTCCGATTGCGGGAGCTTGACCGGTGCGGCTGGAGTGTGCGCGGTGCCGCAGCAGCTTGCTTCGGCGTGGCTGTGGGCGTGTGAGTGGGTATGACCGTGTGCTTTGTGGTCATGGCGGGAGCTTTCGCCGTGGGCGTGAGCGTGTTGATGCTCGGGTTGGTGACCGTGTGCTTTGTGGTCATGGCCGCAGCTTTCGCCGTGGGCATGGGTGTGTTGATGTTCGGTTTCATGGGCGTGTGCTTTGGCGCCATGGCTGCAGCCGTCGCCGTGCTCGTGAGCGTCTTCACGAGTACCTGCTTCGCGTCCGTGACCACAGGATGCCCGATGACCGCGACCGTCCGGATTTTCATCGGCATGCTCGTGGATATGCCCTTCATGCCCGTGGGCACAGGCTTTGGGCTGCTCCGGGCGGTCCGCTTCGGCGAGGTTGGCGTGAGGCATGGGTGGCTTCCTGGTTCGATTTGTGGTCTAGTAAACACCTTGAAGCCACTACAAGGTCAAGGCCGCAATCCGGAGGGTCCATGAAAATTGGCGAACTGGCGAAAATCGCCCATTGCACGACCGAAACCATCCGTTTCTACGAAAAAGAGGGCCTGTTGCCCGAAGCGGAGCGCACCGAGGCCAATTACCGCAGCTACTCGGCGAGGCACGTCGAACGCCTGCGCTTCATCCGCAATTGCCGCGCGCTCGATATGACTCACGACGAAATCCGTGCGTTGCTGCGTCTGACAGACGCACCGGCGGACGGCTGCGGCGGTATCAATGCCCTGATCGACGAGCACATCGCGCACGTCGACACGCGTATCGACGAATTGAAGCAATTGAAGGTGCAACTGACCACGCTGCGCGAGCAATGCCATGGCGAACAGGCCGTTGAAGACTGCGGCATCGTCCAGGGCCTCACCGAAATGGACGTGAGCGCGACGCGTGCGCGGCATACGCATCTGGGTTGAAGCGCTCCGCCCGTACTGACGGCGGCGCCGACCATGGCAGTGACAGCATTCACGGCTGGGCCTTTTATCCGGCCCACCGAATAAACAATCGAATCCAGTTGGAGAATCAACGTGTTTACCTGTAGAAACCAGCCCTGCGGCGAGCAGTGGGAGATGTCGGACGTCGTCATCAAGAATGAAGGGCAGGGACTCCTGTTCCGTTGCCCGATGTGCGGCGCGCGCAATTACGTCGAACGTTTCGACGGGGAAGATGGCTCGGTGCTGTACGAGCAGATCGAAGGCCGTCCCGCCACCGGCCCCATGGCCGAATAGTCCTGAGCCTTCAGTCTCTTCAGCCTCTTCAGTCGATAGCGAGCCATTACCCTATGAACAGTCCCACTCAAGCCGGCGCGCCGTTTAGCCAGCTACCGCTGCCGCCCGCGACACTCGCCAATCTGACGCAGCTCGGCTATGTCGAGATGACGCCGATTCAGGCAGCGAGCTTGCCGATCGCATTGGCCGGCAACGATCTGATCGCCCAGGCGAAAACCGGCAGCGGCAAGACCGCGGCATTTTCTCTGGCGCTGCTTAACCGCCTCGACGTGCGCAACTTCGCCGTGCAGGCGATGGTGCTGTGCCCGACGCGCGAACTCGCCGATCAGGTCACGCAGGAAATCCGCCGTCTGGCGCGCGCCGAAGAAAACATCAAGGTGCTGACGCTGTGCGGCGGCACGCCGATGCGCCCGCAAACGGCCAGCCTCGAACACGGTGCGCACATCGTGGTCGGCACGCCGGGCCGGATCATGGATCACCTCGAGCGCGGCAGCCTGCCGTTGCAGTCGCTCAACACACTGGTGCTCGACGAAGCCGACCGCATGCTCGACATGGGGTTCTTCGACGACATCGCGACTGTCGTGAAGCAATGTCCGAAAGAGCGGCAAACGCTGCTGTTCTCAGCGACGTACCCGGAAGGCATCGTCAAACTCAGCCAGCAATTCCTGCGCAATCCGAAGGAAGTGAAGCTCGCCGAGCGGCACGACAACACCAAGATTCGTCAGCGCTTTTATGAAGTCACCGAAGACCAGCGTCTGCATGCTGTTGGTTTGCTGCTGAATCACTATCGTCCGGTGAGCACGCTCGCGTTCTGCAACACCAAGCAGCAATGCCGCGATCTGCTCGACGTGCTGCGCGCGCAGGGTTTTCATGCGCTCGCGCTGCACGGCGAACTTGATCAGCGTGAACGCGATCAGGTACTGATCCAGTTCGCAAACCGCAGTTGCTCGGTGCTGGTTGCCACGGACGTTGCCTCGCGCGGTCTGGACATCGCGGAGCTCGAAGCCGTGATCAACGTCGACGTGACGCCGGACCCGGAAGTGCACGTGCACCGCATTGGCCGCACGGGTCGCGCCGATCAGGAAGGCTGGGCGCTCAGTCTAGCCAGCATGAACGAGATGGGCCGCGTGGGCAGTCTCGAACAGGCGCAAAAGCGTGAAGTCGAGTGGCACAAGCTGGCCGATCTCAAGCCCGCGAGCAACGAGCGGCTGCTGCCGCCGATGGAAACACTGCAGATTCTCGGCGGTCGCAAGGAAAAGATCCGTCCGGGCGATGTGCTCGGCGCGCTGACCGGCGAAGCAGGTTTCGCCGGTTCGCAGATCGGCAAGATCAACGTGACCGAAATGTCGACCTATGTGGCCGTGGAGCGCAGCGTCGCGCGCGACGCATTGCGCAAGCTCAGCGCCGGCAAGGTGAAGGGCAAGAAGGTCAAAGTCCGCATGATGGACGAGACTTGATCGCTGACTAGTTTGCTTTTGACGGCTGCGACCGCCTGGTCGCAGCCGAGTTGGTCCGCACCATCGCTGCGCGTCATCGCAGCAAATCGCAACGCCCCATCACCGCCGCGCATCACATTACGTCATACCTCCGCCGGTTTCCGCGCTTCCCGCGCGGCTGCATTTCTCCCCCAAACCCCCCGATTTCATTGCCTTAGCCCGTCCCAGCACGGCATTGCGCGAGCCATGACGTAAACGCATGCCGCGCATGACAAAGTTTCGATTGTGACCGTTCTTTGGCTGATGCCTAATCATCGAACTGGATGGGACTGCCGCGCAGTTGGCAGTCCGCGAATCCGCTGCCGGATGAAGAAAGGGAGAAAGCCTTATGCAGAGCGCCATGCAAGCCCGCTCGAAACTGCCTGACGTAGGCACAACGATTTTTACCGTGATCGGCCAACTGGCCGCACAACACGATGCGCTGAACCTGTCGCAAGGTGCGCCGAATTTCGCGCCCGACGCGAAACTGGTCGACGGTGTCGCGCAAGCCATGCGCGCCGGTCATAATCAGTACGCGCCGATGGCCGGCATCGCCACCCTGCGCGAAGCGCTCGCCGAGAAAGTCGAGACGCTGTACGGCGTGCGCTACGACCCGTCGAGCGAAGTTACCGTGATCGCCAGCGCCAGCGAAGGCCTGTATTCCACGATCAGCGCGTTGGTGCACCCCGGCGATGAAGTGATTTACTTCGAGCCGTCGTTCGATAGCTACGGCCCGATCGTTCGCCTGCAAGGCGCGACGCCGATCCCGATCAAACTGTCGTTGAGCGATTTCCGCGTGGACTGGGACGAGGTCGCCGCCGCGATCACGCCGAAGACGCGCATGATCATCATCAACACGCCGCACAACCCGACCGCGACCGTGTTCAGCGAGGCCGACATCGCGCGTCTGAAGGCCGTGACGCGCAACACCGACATCGTGATTCTTGCCGACGAAGTCTACGAACACGTGGTGTTCGACGGCGCCAAACATCAGAGCATGGCCTGCGACTCTGAGCTCGCGGAGCGTAGCGTGATCGTGTCGTCGTTCGGCAAGTCGTATCACGTGACCGGTTGGCGCATCGGCTACTGCCTCGCGCCCGCCGCGCTCATGGATGAGATTCGTAAAGTCCATCAGTTCATGGTGTTTTCTGCCGATACCCCGATGCAATACGCGTTTGTCGATGCGCTGGCCAATCGCGAGAGCTATCTCGGTCTGTCCGCGTTTTATCAGAAGAAGCGCGATCTGCTCGCCCATGCGCTGCGCGATTCGCGCTTCGAGTTGTTGCCGAGCGAAGGCAGCTTCTTCATGCTCGCGCGTTTTCGCGGTTTCTCCGAGGAAAGCGATAGCGATTTCGTGCTGCGCCTGATTCGCGATGCGCGTGTTGCGACGATTCCGCTGTCGGCGTTCTATACCGATGGCACGGATTCTGGTTTGATTCGCCTGAGCTTCTCGAAGGACGACGCCACCTTGATCGAAGGCGCGCGGCGTTTGTGCGAAATCTGATTCGCCGGTTGTGCGAGGTATTCGCGGTGAGCGCATGAAGACCTGATCTGATCTGATCGCAAAGGGACGCGATCAGCTCGACAGTAGCGCGAACCGGCAGCATTTTTTGACCGCAGTATGATCGTCGCGCCATTGCGTCGTTATGCATCAGCGCACTGCATGCTGGTGTGACAACAATATCGAAGGAAAAGGGATCCGTTATGAAATTGCTCAAGCCTCTATTGGCGCTGGCCTGCGCATTCGCGTCGATTGCTGCCTCGTCTGCCGCGATCGCCGCCGACACATCGACGCTGCGTTTCGGACTCGAGGCGCAGTATCCGCCGTTCGAATCGAAAGGGCCGAACGGTGAGTTGCAGGGTCTCGACATCGACGTCGGCAATGCCGTCTGCGTCGCCGCGCATGTGACGTGCAAGTGGGTCGAAACCTCGTTCGACGGCTTGATTCCAGCGCTGCAAGGCCGCAAGTTCGACGCGATCAATTCGGCGATGAACGCCACCGAGCAGCGCCGTCAGGCGATCGATTTCACGACCGTCGTGTATCGCGTGCCGACGCAACTGATCGCAAAGCGCGACAGCGGTTTGCTGCCGACGCCGGCATCGTTGAAGGGCAAACGCGTCGGCGTGTTGCAGGCGTCGATTCAGGAAACCTTCGCGAAGACGCATTGGGAACCGGCTGGCGTCACCGTCGTGCCGTATCAGGACCAGAACCAGGTTTATACGGATCTCGTGGCGGGTCGACTCGATGCGACGCTCGTTCTGGCGCCGGCTGGAGAGACGGGTTTTCTGTCGAAGCCTAGCGGCAAGGACTATGCGTTTGTCGGTCAGCCGGTGCGCGATGACAAGATCCTCGGCAGCGGCATCGCGTACGGGATTCGCAAGGGCGACACCGCGCTGCGTGATCAGCTGAACGCGGCGATTGCGAAGGTCCAGGCCGACGGCACGGTAAAGACGCTGGCGGCGAAGTATCTCGGCAATATCGACGTCTCGTCGAAGTAACTTACTGGCCGTGCTCGGTGGGTGCCGCGTGGCGATCGGCACCGCGAAACTCGTTCTCGGCGTCGATCATGCGGCGCTTGAGCATCGGCACGTTGTTCACCACGCGCAAGCTGGTGCGCATGGCACTTAACGCCATCCGTCCGACCACCGGCCGATGCAGCGCGCCGCGCGCATCGAACTGCTTGCGCGATTCCGCGACTGCGTGAAAGCCGTAGCGGCGCATCTCCTCTTCGTAACCCGCGACGGCGTCGTGACCCGACAGCTTGCCCTGTTGTGCATCGGCCAGACGCGCGGCGAGCAGCGCGGCATCGCGCAGCGCGGTGTTCGCACCGACGCCGCGGCCCGGCGTCATCAGATGCACCGCATCACCCAGCACTGTGACATTGGTGGTCGGCCATGCGTCGACGGGAACCGACGTGCGCACATCGACGCTGAAGGCGGTGGACGGATCCGAGGCGCGAATCAGGGCGCGTAGATTGGGATGCCAGCCATCGGTGATCTGCGTCGCGAGCGCGAGTAACGCGGCCTGTCCGAGCGGTTTGGGATCGGCCGGCAAGTTGTGCAGTGCGCCCCAGACACCCCACATCAGATAGTCGCGTGTGTTGTCGTAGAGCAATCCAGGCCAGCCCGAGAGCAGCTCGGCATCGTTACTGCCGATGCCTTCCTTCATGCCGCTGCCGTCCGCGCGCCACGGAAATTCCATCACATGCACGATGCCGCCATAACCCTTTGGCGCGTTGATCAGCGTAATGCCGTCGAGCACCTTGGGCGGCAGCAGCGCGCGTGACGCTTCGTCCATGGGCACTTTTGCACCGACGCTAACGATGCCGGTGTTTTCCAGCCGCGCGTGCGGCAGCAATTGGCGGCGCACCTTCGACCGCGCCCCGTCTGCGCCGATCAGCAGATCCGCGGTGGCGTGGGTGCCGTCCTCGAAATGCGCGGTGACGCTGCCGTCGGCATGCTGTTCGTACGACGTGAACGTCTTGTCGAAGTGCACGTGCGCTTCGAGGCCCGTGAGCAGCACTTGCCTAAGCGTCATCCGGCTGACCGATTTGCCGCCGCTCATCGATTCGTCTTCGAGCGGCACCGTGAGCAATTCGGTCATTCGTTCGGTGAGGATGTTGAAGTGGCCGGGCGTGCGTGCGCAAGTCGCCAGAAACGTCGCATAAAGTTCTGGCGAAAGGCAGGCTTTCAGCGACGCCAGCCCGTGTGGATTGATACCGACGCGATAGCCCTGCAAACCGTCCGCGCGCGTGCGGTCGCGTTCATAGACATTTACGTTGATGCCGGCGCGCTTCAACCCGTGCGCAAGACAGAGGCCGCCGGTGCCGGCCCCGATCACGATCACCTCCATGGGTTCACGATTCATGACTTAGCCTCCTTCTTTGCGGCAGGTTGGGCCGGCCGGTATTTGTATTCGCCGGCGGGCAGCGTGAAGCGTTGAGCAATGTCTTCGAGCCATTCCGGGCTCCAGGTCAGCGTGCCGGACTTCAGATCGGACACCACGCTGCGAACCCACTCCAGCTCGACAAGCAGCTGCGCACGCACCAGTTCGCCTTCGAGCAGGAACAGCCGCGGCACCTGCATCTGGGTGGCTTGTTCAGTGGCGTCGTCGAGCCGGATCAATTCCCGCTCGAGTGCGCCGATGCGGGTCTCGAGCTGACGGCATACGTCGTCAGGTGAGAGCAGCGGCAGGAAGGAGAGCGCGGCCGGAAAGGCAGGGAAATCGCGGGCGGGTTGCGCGAGCTGTTCGCGCAACCACAGACGGCCGGTGTCGCGCCCGGCTTCGGTAATTTCATAGACCGTGCGTTCCGGGAATGCACCGTCGCGTTCCGTTTCGCGGACGGCGATCAGGTCGCCGCGCAACAGGCGATCGATTGTTTGGTACAGGCTGTTGCGCTGACCGACGTTGATGACCTCGTCTTTGCCGCGTGCCTTGATGAGCTGCTGCATTCGGTACGGATGCATCGGCGCCTCAGTCAGCATGGCGAGGACAGCGAGGGCGAGCGGAGAGTGGCGGACCATGGTTGGGGTGGCTGCGAGCTAGTCTTTGTTTATCTAGTCATAATATAACTATAAATTTTTGAGCGTGGCAAGCACGGAATTTCGGGGTGATCTGCGGGCGCACTGTTTCCATCGCTGGCGCACGGCAGATTGCACCGTTACGATGTGGTGCGCGCCGACGACCTGATCTACAGGTGACGAAGCTGCGACGGGACAAAGCGCATGACCGAGGAGCACGTGATGAGCGGGACGAACGATAGGAGTGATTCAGCGGCGACGGCTGCGGCACCGAAGTTCTGGCGCGATGAAGCGTTGCCGTTCATCGAGGCGCGTTCTATCGATGATGGCCGCGAGGTCTGCTATGCCAAACACTCGCACGAGACGTTCTCGATCGGCGCCGTCACCGGCGGGCATAGCGCGTATGTGAATCGCCACGCGAGTGAATGGATCGGCGCCGGTGCGGTGGTGCTGATGAATCCGGACGACGTGCACGCGTGTAACCCGGTTGCCGACGAGCGCTGGTCGTATCGGATGCTGCACGTTGATGTTGACTGGCTCACGGGTTTGCAACACGACTTGGGTTTCAGCGACAACCACGCGTTTCGCGCTTTCTCGCAGACCATGACGACGGACCCGACGTTGTTCGACGGTTTGAACCGTCTATACGCGATCCTCGTCGACGACGATAGCGAGTCGATGCGCAAGGAAAGCGCTGCGCTCACGTTCTTCTCGGAAGTGCAACAGAAGTTGAATCCGGCGCCCTTGCCGGATTGCGACGCGAGCGGCCAACTCGCGCGCGCCGCGGAGTTCATTGCCGAAAACTGCACCCGTCCGCTGAAGCTGGAGGATGTCTGCAAGGCGGCTGAGCTGTCCGCCTCGCACTTGATCCGCGCCTTCAAACAGCGTTATGGCATGACGCCGCACGCCTATCTGATCAATCGACGCATCCAGTACAGCCGCGCGCAACTCCGGCGCGGCTACCCGATAGCGGACGTCGCGCTCGATGCGGGCTTTGCCGATCAGGCGCATTTGCAGCGGACCTTCAAGCGGCTGGTTGCGGCGACGCCGGGGCAGTATCGCAGTTGACGCTCGCTGGCCGTTCGGGCGCCTGGGCAATAGACCTTCAGGCGACCGGTGGCGATGGTGTCGTGGCAACGTGGCAGTTGAAGAAGCGGTTGCGCCTGGTAAGTGCATCCTGCTGCGCTCCTCACGCTATCAGCAGATACAACGCGCTGGCCGCGAGCAACGCCGCCATCACACGATTGAATAACCTCACGTGCTTCGGCTCCTGCAAGTATCGACGCAGGAACGTGCCGGCATATGCCCAGCTTGCAATCGACAAATAACAAACCACGAAGTACACCACGGTGAATTGCCAGACGAGCCGGCCGTCGCCGTCGGCTGCGTAGGCGCCCATGCCGGCCAGCGAAGCGAGCCATGCTTTCGGATTAAGCCATTGCATCGCTGCGCCGTATGCGAAGGACGGCCCGCGGGTGGGCTTGTCCGCGCCGAGCTTGCCGTCATCGACGGCGAGTTTGAAGGCCATGTAAAGCAGAAAGCCGACGCCGGCCCATTTGACGATGTCGATCAGATTGGGGAAGTGCGCGAGCAACTCATGCAGCCCCAGACCGATCAGCAACAGCAACAGCGTGAACCCGACGGTCGCGCCGGTCACATGCCGCATGCTTGCGGTGAATCCATGTTGCGCGCCGGCGCTGAGCGCGACGACATTGACTGGCCCGGGAGAAATCGACGAGGCCAACGCAAAGGCGGCCATGGAGAGTAAGACGGTCATCGGATGCCTCGATACGTGAGTGCGCAGGATTTGCGACGCTCAACGGTATCGGGCAGCAGGGAGGGGTGTATTGAAGGAAATTGCTTTCAGTGAAGCGTGTCGGCAGCGCCGCAGCACTTTTTGAATTTCTTGCCGCTGCCGCAAGGACAGGGATCGTTGCGGCCGACCTTCGGTTCTGTGCGTTGCATCGCAGACGCGAGCTTCCGTTCGTGGACGGCCTGACGGTGAGGAAGCCAGAAACGATAGATCGCGGCGATGCTGGCGGGAATCTGTTTGGTGAGGGCTTCGCGCTGTTCCGGCGTGTCGATCAACGCCAGCTCTTCCGGCGTGAGATCCTCTGAGCCCATCAGATGTAGCGGACTCAGCCATGCCTGGCCCTGCTCGCTATCGAACAGCGCTTGCCAATCTGCCCGAACCAGGGCGAGGCCCTGCATGAAGCCGAAAGCCCACGCTTCGCCGTCGATGTATTCGCGTTCGCTGTCGTCAACACGGCTGAAGCCAAACACCGGCTCGAACTCATCCGGGTCATCTTCCAGTGTGGTGATGATGCCGTTCATGTTCCGCAAGATCAGCCCGAGAATGTGCTGCGCCTGATCCATTGTTTCGAATGCAGGAGCGTCATCCTCGCTGGGGCCCCACACGCCCGGCAGCCAGTAACTCGGCGGCACGGTAGTCGGCCCGATGGCCATCGCGGTCAGATAACCGTCGAGTCCTTCGATCGTCAGCGTCTCTTCCGACGTTACCTCGGAAATCAGAAACTCATCGAGTTCGTCGAACTCTTTTTCGGAGAGCGGCGTAGCCAGATCGGCGGGGTTGAGTTTTGATTTGGACATGGTGCGGCTCCGATGCTTCGAATCTTGAGTCCCGATGGCCTACCGGGGGAAATGCGGAGTCGGCTTGCTCACACGGCACCGGCGCCGCAAAGCAAAAAGCCCAGTCGCATGGACCGGGCTTTTTGTTGAAACTTTGGTGGGGCGTGACAGATTCGAACTGTCGACCTACGGATTAAGAGTCCGCTGCTCTACCAGCTGAGCTAACGCCCCAAACAGAAGCGAAATTATGCCGAAACTTTCCGAGATTGCCAACCCCCTTTAGCAGATTTCTTAAAAAATCTCGGAAGGGCGGCGACCCGGTGCCTGTGCTGCCTGCCGTCAGGCACCGGAAAGGCGCACGGCTCACCGTCCGGTATCATGTCGCGGACACCTGCCGCACGAAGCGTCGCGCGGCATTCGACCGGGGACCGCCATGGATGACAAAGAGATTATCGAGCTGCTCGACCGCATCCTCGCACCTTGGGTTCGCGCGCTGACGCTGACCCCGGTCAAGGTCGACGAAGAAAGTGCAACCTTGCGCCTGCCGTTTTCCGGCGGGTTTCGCCATTCGGGCGGTGTGATCTGCGGCCAGGTCTTCATGGCGGCCGCCGACACGGCCATGATCGTCGCCATCTCGGCCGCGCTCGGCGGCTTCAAGCCGATGAGCACCGTCTCGCTCAACATCAGTTTCATGCGCGCGGTCCGCAACGGCGACGTGCTGATCACCGCGCGCGTGTTGCGCATGGGCCGCAATCTCGTGTTCGGCGAGGTCGAATTATTCGACGAAGCCGGCAACATGGCCGTCCACGCCACCACCACCTACGCGCTGCTCGACTGAAACCTGAAACGGGCCCGCAAGCTGCATTAGAGGAAAAAGCGAAGATGTTCGATCAGGTCGTATTCGCCGGCGGCGGCAATCGCTGCTGGTGGCAGGCGGGATTCTGGGACGTGGTGCAGCCGGAGCTGGACATCCGTCCGCGCGTCATCGCTGCCATTTCGGCCGGCGCCGCCACCGCGTGCATGCTCTACACGCGCGATTCCGACTGGGTCATGCGCTATTACGAAGACGCGCTGCGCCACAATACCCGCAACGCGTACTGGGGCAATCTGCTGCGCGGCGAATCGGTTTTTCCGCACTACCGGATTTACCGCCAGGCGCTGCTCGACATCTACAGCGACAAATTCTCCACACTCGCTGACGCGCCCGAAATCCGTATCGGCGTGTCGCACCTGCCGCGCTGGCTTGGCGCGCGAAGCGCGGTCGCCGCGGGCCTGATTGCGTACAACATCGAGAAATACGTGCGCAAAACGCTGCATCCGACACTCGGTCAGACGCTCGGTTTTCATCCGGAATTCGTGTGCGCGCAGGACTGCGCGACGGTCGAAGATCTCGCCGATCTGATTCTGCAATCGTCGAGTACGCCGCCTTTCACGCCGGTTTTACGGCGCAACGGCCGGCCAGTGCTGGATGGCGGGATGGTCGACAACGTGCCGGTCGGCGCGCTCGACGCCGATGCGCCCGGCAACGTGCTGGTCATGGTCACGCGCCTTTATCCGCGGCCGCAGATGTTTGTCGTGCCGCACGGCGTGCAGCAACGGCTCTATGTGCAGCCGTCGCGCAAGGTGCCGATTTCGAGTTGGGATTACACGAGCCCGTCGCAGATGGTGCACGCGTACAACCTCGGCCGCACCGACGGCGAGACCTTTCTGGAACGCATGCCCGATCTGCTGGAAGCCGGCGCGCACGAAGCGCGCTGAGGTGAGCGGCGGTGGCGCGGTTTGCAAAAGCGTTGCGTGGCTCGCGGCTTCGCGCCGGCGGAATCGATGGGTAGATTGAAACCGGAGGCGATCGCGAGCGATTAACGCGGGCGCTTAACCGAAAAATGCCGCCCGAGACTAGCGCAGACGCTTAACGCCGACGCCCACCCTGCAGCGCTTCCGGATTCGCCACGCTGGACGTATCGCCGGCGTCGAAAGCCAGAATGTTCTGGAATGCCGCGGTGAAATACAACTCGTAGCTCTCGCGCTCCACGTAGCCAATGTGCGGCGTGCAGATCACATTCTCCATGCGCAACAGGCTGTAGCCCTGCAGAATCGGCTCGCTTTCGTAGACGTCGATCGCGACCATGCCTGGACGGTTGTGCGACAGCGCGTTCACCAGCGCGTTTTCGTCGAGCAGTTCTGCCCGGCTCGTGTTCACGAGCAACGCGGTCGGCTTCATCCGCATCAGATCTTCCTGCTTGACGATGCCGCGCGTGTCGTCGTGCAGACGCAGGTGCAACGACAGCACATCGCTCTGCTCGAACAGCGCCTCACGGCTCTCGGCCACGCCATATCCGTCCGAGCGCGCCGCTTCGCGCGAATGCTCGCGACCCCAGATCAGCACGTTCATGCCGAACGCCTTGCCGTACCCGGCAAGCAGCCGGCCGATCTTGCCGTAACCCCAAATTCCCAGCGTCTGACCGCGCAACACCTGGCCCAATCCGAAGTTCGGCGGCAGCGCCGACGTCTTCAAACCGGACTGCTGCCAGGCTCCTTGCTTAAGGTTTGCTACGTATTGCGGAATTCGCCGCTGAGCCGCCATGATGAGGGCCCACGTCAGTTCGGCCGGTGCGACCGGCGAGCCGCTGCCTTCCAGCACGGCGATGCCGCGCTCGGTACAGGCTACCAGATCGATGTGGCTCGAGACCTTGCCGGTTTGGCTGATCATGCGCAAACGCGGCAACTTGTCGAGTAGTTGCGAGTTGATGCGGGTGCGTTCGCGAATCAGGACCAAGGCGTCGACTTCCGAAAGACGGCTTGCCAGTTGGCCGAGACCGCGGACGGTGTTGTTGAAGACCTTGACCTCATGGTCGGCCAGCAGTTGAAAGCAGTCGAGCTTGCGGACGGCGTCCTGGTAATCGTCGAGGATTGCGATCTTCATGGTATGTGTCTTGCGGCGCACCATAGCGGTGCGGAACGGAGTGTTATGCTGACTGTCCCACCATGTGACCTAGGTCACATGCAGGTTTGGCTGGATGCCTTACCGTAGAAGCTGCCGCGAAGAACGGCAGCGCCACGGCAAGGCCGATTGACATCGTTTTTAACAGTTTGTTGCGTGTTGAGGCAAGTCGCTTTACAGACGGTTGCAGAAGGCCGTCGGCGGACAGCTCCGCGCAACATGCTGTGTGGCCCAGGATGACCTGCACAATCGCGCGTCGGCTTGTAGGAATACCGGCGCGATGAATTGAACGCCTCTCGCATGCAGCGTCGCTGGGCTTGTACCGTTTTTCTATTGCTTTCAAAACGGAGACAAGTCGATGAATCATCCCTCATTCGAAGGACAGCCCACTATCGAGGCGTCCGCAGGGGCGCCCGAGTGGGTCAAACAGCGGAAACTGATCGACTGGGTCCAGCGCGTTGCCGCCATGACCAAGCCCGACCGAATCGTCTGGTGCGATGGCTCGCAAGAGGAGTACGACCGCTTATGTGCTCAGATGGTCGAAGCCGGTACCCTCAGGAAGCTCAATCCCGCCAAACGTCCCAATTCCTATCTCGCATGGTCCGATCCGTCTGACGTGGCGCGTGTCGAAGACCGCACGTTCATCTGTTCAAAGCGCCGGGAAGATGCCGGGCCAACCAACAACTGGATCGAACCGGCTGAGATGCGTTCGACGCTCGACGGCCTGTTCGACGGCGCCATGCGTGGCCGCACGATGTACGTGGTGCCGTTCTCGATGGGGCCACTCGGTTCGCCGATCGCGCACATCGGCGTCGAGTTGAGCGACAGCCCGTACGTGGTGACCAACATGCGCATCATGACGCGCATGGGCCGCAAGGTGTACGAGGTGCTGGGCGAAGACGGCGAGTTCGTGCCGTGCGTGCATTCGGTCGGCGCGCCGCTCGCGGCGGACGCGAAAGACGTGCCATGGCCGTGCAACGACACCAAATACATCGTCCATTTCCCCGAGTCGCGCGAAATCTGGAGCTACGGCTCGGGCTACGGCGGTAACGCGCTGCTCGGCAAGAAGTGCTTCGCGCTGCGCATCGCGTCCACGATGGGCCGCGACGAAGGCTGGCTCGCCGAACACATGCTGGTCCTCGGCGTGACGTCGCCGGAAGGGTACAAGCATCACGTCGCGGCGGCGTTTCCGTCGGCTTGCGGCAAGACCAACTTCGCGATGCTGATTCCACCGGAAGGCCTCAACGGCTGGAAAATCTCCACCATCGGCGACGATATTGCGTGGATCAAGCCGGGTCAGGACGGCCGTCTGTACGCGATCAACCCGGAGGCGGGCTATTTCGGCGTCGCCCCGGGCACGAGCGAAAAGACCAACTTCAACGCGATGGCCACGCTGAAGGAAAACGTGATCTTCACGAACGTCGCGCTGACCGACGACGGCGACATCTGGTGGGAAGGCATGACGGACGAGCCTCCCGCGCATCTGATCGACTGGCAGGGCAAGGACTGGACGCCGGCGAGCGCAAAGGAAAGCGGACGCAAGGCCGCGCATCCGAACGCGCGCTTCACGGCGCCGGCCTCGCAATGTCCGTCGATCGACGCCGACTGGGAGAACCCAGCGGGCGTCGCGATCGACGCGTTCATTTTCGGCGGCCGCCGTTCCACCACCGTGCCGCTCGTCACCGAAGCGCGCAACTGGGTCGAAGGCGTCTACATGGCGGCGACCATGGGCTCGGAAACAACCGCGGCGGCGGCGGGGCAGCAAGGCGTGGTGCGCCGCGACCCGTTCGCGATGCTGCCGTTCTGCGGTTACAACATGAGCGACTACTTCGGGCACTGGCTGAAAACCGGCGAGCGTCTCGAGAACCTGGGCGCGAAGCTGCCGAAAATCTTTTGCGTCAACTGGTTCCGCAAGGGCGCGGACGGCAAGTTCGTCTGGCCGGGCTTCGGCGAGAACATGCGCGTGCTGAGCTGGATGGTCGGGCGCATTGAGGGCAACGCGCAAGGTGAAGAACACGCGTTCGGCGTGTCACCGCACTATGACGACATTGACTGGAGCGGGCTCGATTTCAGCCGCGAGCAATTCCAACAGGTGATCTCGGTCGACGACGCGGCTTGGCGCGACGAACTCTCGCTGCATGCGGAGCTGTTTGACACATTGCAGCAAGGTTTACCGCCGGCTTTGACCGAGGCAAAACGCGCCCTTGAGGGAAAACTCGCTGCCTGATCACGTGAGTATTCACTTCGCACGGAAGCCGCCTTCGGGCGGTTTTTCTTTGTCGGTCTGACCCCGCCTCGCGACTTTTCCACATTTCGCAATGCCGGGACGACCTTTGCATCTGTTCGAACAAAAAAGACAGTGCAAGCTGCAGTGCAGCAGATTGTTGCTTTTGTCGGAACAATCGAGGTTCATGCCCCACACTGGGGAACACAGTCGCACAAATATCGACAATATTTCCGCTTTGGCGGGCAACTTCTGCACGATTTCGCGAGTCGTAGGAGAATTCCAAGTTCGCTTCACTGGTTTTCACTAATTGTCAGGAAGCTGTAACACGGCAGGAGTTGTCCTATGGATCATTTGCAGTCGATGCGAGTTTTCGTCAAAGTGGCGGATCTCGGCAGTTTTGCCCGCGCTGCTAGCGCGATGGATATTTCCAACGCAGTTGCCACCCGTCACGTTGCCGATCTCGAAGGCCGTCTTGGTACGCGGCTGCTCAATCGCACAACCCGCAGCTTGTCTCTGACCGAATCCGGCCAGGTTTATCTCGAGCGCGCGCGCCAGATTCTCGACGAACTGGAAGACGTCGAGCAGATGGTGGTCGCGCGCAATCACGAACCCGTCGGCACGTTGCGAATAGTCGCGCCGGTCGTGTTCGGGTTGCATAACCTTGCACCCGTGCTGCAGACGTACGCGGAGCGCTATCCGAAAGTCATTCCCGATGTCACGCTGGTCGACCGTCAGGTCGATCTGGTCGAAGAAGGTTTCGACGTGGGCGTGGTGGTCACACGGCAGATGCGCAGCGCAAGCATTGTCACGCGGCGGTTGACCACCGGTTGTATGACGGTGTGCGCGACGCCCGCGTATCTGGAAAAACACGGCACACCCACGCGTCCCGAACATCTGCTTGAGCACCCGTGCCTGAGCTTGCCGTCCGAGTATTGGGGCGACGAGCGGGTGTTCACGGGTTCGGAAGGCGAAGTGCGGGTGCGGCCGGTCAACGTCATCGTGGCGAACAACACGGAAATGCTGCGGCAATTCGCGCTGCTCGGCATGGGCATCGCGATTCTGCCGAGCTATCTGATCGGCCGTGACATGACGCGCGGCAGGCTTGTGCGTTTGCTCGGCGATTTCCGTTTGCCGCAGGTCGAGATCAACATCGCGTATCCGAGCCGCCGTCACTTGCCTGCCAAGGTGCGGACGTTCATCGATCATCTGGTCGAGCATTTCAGCCAGACGCCGAACAGTCTGCTCGGCGAGCAGTGGATCAAGGACGGCCTTGGCAGGTCCGCCACGTCCGCCGCGCTCGATTCCGCGGATCACATGCCGCCGGAAGCGTTCGACGGCGCTGAGCCGCTGTCACGGCTGCTGGATAGCGAGTTATCGCCGCTGCCGAAGACTTTGGCGAAGACGACGAACCGTCCGCGGCCCACCGCGGTGTCGCCGTTGTAACGATTCGGGCGATGGTGCCGGTTATGCTGAGGTAAGCGTAGTCTGGTCGACAAATAAAAAGGCGCAGTCACGTCAGTGACTGCGCCTTTTTTCTGGCAATGTCGGAGCGGGCTGGAAGCTGAATGCTCTTCCGGCCACCCGCCCGAATTACGAACCGGTCTTGCGCGCTGCCGTTTTCTTGGCCGGTGCTTTCTTGGCCGCGGTGGTCTTGGCCGCCGCAGTCTTGGTAGCGGGCGCTTTCTTCGCTGCCGCCTTCTTGGCTGCTGGCACTGCTTTCACTGCGACCGCTGCGTCGTCGTCATCCGCTTCCGGCGCTGCTTTGGCTGCTGCCTTGGCCGCCGCGGTCTTCGCTGCTGTCTTGGCCGACGGCTCTTTCTTCTCGAATTCGAAGCCGATCTTGCCGTCGTTCTGCTTGACGAGGAATGCCTTGAAGTTGCGGCCGGTGCGCGACGACTTGAAGTTCGTCAGCAGGTCGGTGCGTCCTTCCTCGAGCAATTTCGCCATCTGCTCACGCGCGATTTCCTGCTGCAGAATCACCTTGCCCGAGCGGAAGTCGCAAGTCTTCGGGTTTGCAACCGAGTTCTCGCAGACATAGCTCATGCCGTGTTCGAACACGCGACCCTTGCACTTCGGGCACGCGCCGACCGGTTGTTGATCGGAGAAGTCGGGCGGTTCACCGTCTTCACCGCCCGAATCCTGACCGAAGTCGAATTCGAGCTTGTAGTTCTTGATCTCGTCGTCGAGCGAGAGCTTCAGGATCGCGGAGAACGGACGGCCCATCTTGCTGCGAAAACCCGAGAGCGGTCCGATCGTCTTGTTCTGCAACAGCTCTTCAACTTCCGGAATTTCGAACTGACGTCCGCCCGGAATCTTTGAGATCGAGAACTCGCACTTCGAGCACGCAAAGCGCCGGTAGTTCTCCTTCACCTGACCGCCGCAATTCGGACACGGCGTTTGCAACGTCGCGTAATCGCCCGGGATCGTGTCGGAATCGTACTCTTTCGCCCGCTTGACGATGGTTTGCGTCATGCGAGCGATTTCCTGCATGAACGCGTCGCGCGGCAGGTTGCCACGCTCCATTTGCGAGAGTTTGTACTCCCACTCGCCGGTCAATTCCGGCGCGGTCAACTCCTTCACGCCGAGGCCGCGCAACAGCGTCATCAGCTGGAATGCCTTGGCGGTCGGAATCAGATCGCGGCCTTCGCGGATCAGATACTTTTCGCCGAGCAGCCCTTCGATGATGGCGGCGCGCGTGGCCGGCGTGCCGAGCCCCTTGGCCGCCATGGCTTCGCGCAATTCGTCGTCTTCGACCAGTTTGCCCGCGCCTTCCATGGCCGACAGCAAGGTCGCTTCGTTGTAGCGTGCGGGCGGTTTCGTCACCAGTTGCTGGGCGGCGATCTTGTCCGTCTTGACCTTCTCGTCCTTCTGCACCGGCACGAGGTTCGCGTCTTCGCCGCTGATTTCGCGGCCGTAGACCTGCAACCAGCCCGGTTCGACCAGCACCTTGCCCTCAGTCTTGAAGTGATGACCGACCACTTCCGTGATCCGCGTCGTCACCCGGTATTCGGCGGCCGGGAAGAACACCGACAGGAAGCGCTTCACGACCAGGTCGTAAAGCTTCTGTTCCGGCTCGGACAGATTCTTCGGCGCCTGCGCCGTCGGGATGATTGCGAAGTGGTCGCTGATCTTCGAGTTATCGAAGATGCGCTTGTTCGGCTTTACCCAGCCCTTGTCCAAGACCTGTTTGGCATACGGGAGATAGTTGTTGCTCTCCTTGAGCATGCCCAGCGTTTCCTTGACCGTATCCATATAGTCTTCCGGCAACGCGCGCGCGTCGGTCCGGGGATAGGTCAGCACCTTGTGCTTTTCGTACAGCGCCTGAGCGAGGCCCAGCGTGTTCTTCGCCGAAAAGCCGAAGCGGCCGTTGGCCTCACGCTGCAAGCTGGTCAGGTCGAAGAGCGCCGGCGACAGTTGCGTGGACGGCTTCGATTCTTCGGTCACCGTGCCGATCTGGCCACGGCAGGCCGCGACGATCGTCTCAGCTGCAGGCAGTGCCCACAGACGCGAATCGCGCTTTTCAGGATCGAACTCGTCGCGCTTGAATTTCGGATCGAACCAGCGGCCTTCGTAGAAGCCACCGGCGCAGACGAAGTCCGCCTTCACTTCCCAGTAATCGCGCGGCACGAAGCGGCGAATCTTTTCTTCGCGTTCGACGACGATCGACAGCGTCGGTGTTTGCACCCGCCCGACCGTGGTCAGGAAGAAGCCGCCGCCCTTGCTGTTGAACGCGGTCATGGCCCGCGTGCCGTTGATGCCGACCAGCCAGTCCGCTTCCGAACGGCAGCGCGCCGCGTCGGCGAGCGGCTGCATTTCTTCGTCGCTACGCAAACGGGCAAAACCGTCGCGGATCGAGCCGGCTGTCATCGACTGAAGCCACAGGCGCTGCACCGGTTGTTTGGCTTTCGCGTGCTGCGCGATCAGGCGGAAAATCAGCTCGCCCTCGCGCCCCGCGTCACATGCGTTGATCAGACGGTCGATGTCTTTACGCTTGAGCAGCTTGGTCAGCACCTTCAGGCGCGACTCGCTCTTGGCAATCGGATTAAGGTCGAAATGTGGGGGGATGACGGGCAGATTGGCGAAACTCCACTTGCCGCGCTTGACTTCATAGTCTTCGGGCGCGGCGATTTCCAGCAGGTGGCCAACTGCCGAGGAAAGGACGTAGTCGTCGCTTTCGTAGTATTCGTCATGCTTGGTAAAGCCGCCCAAAGCCTTCGCGATGTCGTTCGCGACGGAAGGCTTTTCGGCGATGATCAGTGCTTTGGACATGACTCGATGTGAGGTTGGTAGATCCGGGTTGATGGCCTTGAGTGCGCTCAATTAGCGCGACCCTCGTTTGCGACCTTTGCGACCCAATAACGACCGCTTTATAGCACACGGCGCGAAAGCGGCGTGTCAAGTGCCATAAAAAGCGCGCCATGATAATTGCGCGCTCAGTAATTGAGCAAGCTGCGGAAAACGTGCCGTGTACCGCCCGCAACGCCCGCTCCGCAAGGTTCAGCGGCTGGCGGCCGCACTCACGCGGCAGTCAGCGCGGGCCGCAGCTTGGGCGCGCCGCTGACGCCGGGCACGGCCGTCAGGTCCGACAACATCCGCTCCACAATCGCCGCCTGCGGCAAAACCGTGCCAAAAAAACGTGTCGTTACCGAGTCTTCAATCAGGATGGTCGGGAAATTCTCGACATCCAGATCGTCGAAGCGGTCCGCATGGGTTTCGATGTCGATCCATGCGAAACAGATCTCCGGATGCTTATCCGCCAGCCGGTCGAAGGCATCCCGATACTCACGACAGGTCCCGCACCATTCCGCGCACAGGCAGGCAACGAACAGCGTATCGGGTTCGTTGACGCGCTCGGCAATCCGGTCTTGGTCGGTGTCGAGATTCAGCGCGGGCATGGTGGTTCCTTGCGTACTTTTGTCAGGTGCTTTGGCGCGAATGTAGCATGGCCGATCCCGAATCGTGGTCAACCCTGGTCAATGCGGGGTCAGCCGTGGGTCGCTCGCGTGAAGCGGCCGCCGGGCAGCGCGGTCACCTGGCCGGCGAGTTCGAGCTGCAGCAGCGTGTTTTGCAACGCCGCGTCCTCCATCTCGGTGCGGGTGGCAAGAATTTCAAGCGTGGCGGGGGCATGACCGAGTGCGTCGAGGAGTTGCAGCGCTTCGGTGCCCATGGCCGGCGGGGCAGTGGGCAATGTGGGCGCCGCTGCTAATTCGGGCTGAGTCGCTGCTGATGCCGGCGCGGCTACCGAATCCGGTTGATCTGCCACCGACGCCAGCCGCGTTGAGGAATCCCGCGTGCCCGCGCCGTCCCAAAGAACCGTCTGCTTGCTGGCGGCCTTCGCAGCAATGGGCTTGGCGAAGCCCAGTTCCTCCAGGACCTCATCGGGCGTTTCCACCAGCTTGGCACCCTGCTTGATGATTCGATGACAGCCGCGCGACAACGGCGCGTGGATCGAGCCGGGCAGCGCGAAGATATCGCGCCCCATTTCATTGGCGAGCCGGGCCGTGATCAACGAGCCCGAGCGCATGGCGGCCTCGACGATCACAACCCCGCTGACGAGGCCGGCGATCAAACGGTTACGTTGCGGAAAATTGGCGGCGCGCGCTGGCGTGCCGAGCGGCCATTCCGAAAGGATCGCGCCTTGTGCCGCAATCTGCCGCGCCAGCGCGTGATGCGCAGCCGGATACACGAGGTCCGCGCCGGTGCCGATCACGGCCACCGTACCGCCGACACCTTCCAGCCCGCCTCGATGCGCGGCACCGTCGATACCGAGCGCCAGCCCCGACACGACAGTGACGCCGGCTTGAGAAAGCTCACGCGCGAAGCGCTCAGCGTCTTCAGCGCCTTGCGGTGTCGCGCTGCGGCTACCCACCAGGGCGACCGCCCGCGTATGCAACAGATCCAGCCGGCCCTTTATATATAGTAGCGGCGGCGGATCGGGCATGGTGAGCAGCGCGGGCGGGTAGGCAGGATCGTCGAGTGTCGCCACGTGGTTACCGGGCAACTCGCACCATGCGATTACCGCGTCGAGTTGCGCGTCGAAGTCTGAATTAGGCGGTGCCAGCACAGCGCGCGCCGCAGTCTCGCCTGCGATCTCGGCAAGGGCCTCGTGCGATTGATTAAAAATGGCTTCCGGTAGTCCAAAAGCGCTCAGCAGTAAACGCAGGGCAGCGGGTTTCAACCCTGGCGCAAGTGAAAGCCGCAGCCAGGCGGCGAGTTCAATATCGGTTGCGGGCAAGGTGTGCATTGAAAGTCGATCCTCTTACAGGGCCAGCGGGCAGGCGGGCGCCATGCTAAAATTTTCATCATCCGAAATAACTGCAGCGCCGCGCCCACCCGCGCGGGCTCGTCGCTTAGCGCACGTGGCGCGTTGAATCGAACCGGTTCAACACCATCTATCCTCCGCGTAACGCGATGCGCCCACAACCTGGCCGAATGGCCAACGCTAGCCTTCCACCGGTCTGCGGCGCCTATAAAACACACTCAAGATCATGGCTTTACTGAACATTCTCAATTACCCGGACAAGCGGCTGCACAAGATTGCGAAGCCGGTCGAAGCGGTCAACGACCGCATCCGCCGGCTTGTCGCCGACATGGCTGAAACGATGTACGCCGCGCCCGGCGTCGGCCTCGCAGCGACCCAGGTGGACGTGCATGAACGCGTGATCGTGATTGACGTGTCGGAAACGCACGACGAACTGCTCGCGCTTATCAACCCGGAAATCATCTGGTCGAGCGACGAGAAGGAGGTGTCGGAAGAGGGCTGCCTCTCGGTGCCGGGCATTTACGACAATGTCGAGCGCGCCGAGAAAGTGCGCGTGCGGGCCCTGAACGAGAAGGGCGAAACCTTCGAGCTCGATTGCGAAGGGTTGCTGGCCGTGTGCGTCCAGCATGAAATGGATCACCTGATGGGCCGCGTGTTCGTCGAGTACCTGTCGTCGCTGAAACAGACGCGCATCAAGAGCAAGATGAAGAAGCTCGCCCACGCGATGTAATGCGCGTCCACCTCGCCTACCACCCCCGTTCATGAGTCATTCGTTGCGCGTCATCTTTGCCGGTACGCCGGAGTTCGCCGCGGCCGCGCTGGCCGCGATCCACAGCGCCGGTTTTCCGGTGCCGCTCGTGCTGACCCAGCCCGACCGGCCCGCGGGACGCGGGATGAAGTTGCAGGCGAGTCCGGTGAAGCGCTACGCGCAGGAGCATGGGCTTAGCGTGGCGCAGCCACCTTCACTGCGCCGCACTGGCAAATATCCGGCTGAAGCCGCCGCTGCTATCGAGCAGTTGCGCGCCACGCCCCACGACGTGATGGTGGTGGCTGCCTATGGTCTGATCCTGCCGCAGGAAGTGCTGGATATTCCGCCGCTGGGCTGCATCAACATTCACGCATCGTTGTTGCCGCGTTGGCGCGGCGCCGCGCCGATCCACCGCGCGATCGAGGCGGGCGACGCTGAAACCGGCATCACGCTGATGCAGATGGACGTCGGCCTCGACACCGGTGCAATGATCTCCGAAGCACGCACGCCGATTTCCGTCGACGACACCACGGCCACCCTCCACGACCGTCTCGCACAAGACGGCGCGCGGCTGATCGTCGAAGCGCTGATCGAACTCGAGCGCAGCGGCAAGCTGGCGGCAACGCCGCAACCGGCGGATGGCGTGACTTACGCGGAAAAGATCGGCAAGCACGAGGCTGCGCTCGACTGGCGTAAGCCCGCCGCAGTCCTCGCGCGCCAGGTGCGCGCGTTCGACCCGTTTCCCGGTGGCGTGGGCACGCTGGAAGACGGCACGGCGATCAAAATCTGGGCGGCGATCGCGGTCGAGGCACATGGCAACAGCGCGCCCGGCACGGTCGCCGAAGTCTCTCCCGAAGGCGTCGTGGTTGCCTGTGGCGAAGGCGCACTGCGTCTCACGCAACTGCAAAAGCCCGGTGGCAAGCGCTTGCCGGTGCGCGAATTCCTGGCCGGCGCAACGCTGGCAGCGGGGCAGCGTTTTCAGCTTCCCGAAGCAAAATAGCCGCCTTGCGCATACCTTGAACATCGTCCATTCGGCCGGTGTTCAAGAGCCCCGCCGCGAGTCTGCAGCGCGTTAGAATCCTCTATGCAACGGCCCGCATTTAGAGGATCCCCATGTTTGGCATCACCCATTTCGAGTTTTTCGTCGTCGCGGTCTTTCTGCTGAACGTGACGCCCGGTCCCGATACGGCTTACATTGTTGGGCGCAGCGTCGCTCAGGGCCGTGGCGCGGGTTTGATGTCCGCGCTAGGCATCTCCGCCGGTTGCTGCGTTCATTCGCTTGCCTGTGCGTTCGGCTTGACGGCGCTGCTGGCCGCTTCGGCCGCCGCGTTCACGGTCATCAAGTTCGTCGGCGCTATTTATCTGATCTATCTCGGTGTGCGCCTCATTTTTGCCCAACCGGCGGCAGACCAGGCGGTGGGCGAAGCGCGCGCTGCCGGCGCGCCGAAATCGTTGCGTCAGTTGTTCCTGCAAGGCTTCTGGACCAATGTGCTGAACCCCAAGGTCGTGCTGTTCTTCGTGTCGTTTTTTCCGCAATTCGTCACAACGGGCAGCGACCATAAGGCGCTGGCGTTCCTCACGCTCGGCGTGGTCTTCGTCATGATGAGCATGGTCTGGAACAGTTTTGTCGCGTGGATTGCCGGCAGTGTGACCCGCCGTTTCTCCGGCAAGCCGTCGGTGAAAAAGTGGCTGGACCGCGGCGTCGGCAGCGCATTCGTCGGCTTGGGCGTCAAGCTCGCTACCGCATCAAGATGATTGAATTTTCCTCACGCGCCCATATCTAACATTTCGCTTACAATCAGCCGCCGCGATCATGCGGCGCAGATATGAACCCGCGTTAGGGCAAGGAGTTGCAGACATGTTCAATTGGGTCAAAACCGCGATGTTGATGGCCGCGATCACGGCCCTTTTCATCGTGATCGGCGGGATGATCGGCGGGTCGCGCGGCATGACGATCGCGCTCGTGATCGCCCTTGGGATGAATTTCTTCTCGTACTGGTTCTCGGACAAGATGGTCCTGCGCATGTACAACGCGCAGGAAGTCGACGAAAACAGTGCGCCGCAGTTCTATCGCATGGTGCGCGAACTCTCCACGCGCGCGGGCTTGCCGATGCCGCGCGTCTACCTGATCAACGAAGACGCGCCGAACGCGTTTGCTACGGGCCGCAATCCGGAGCATGCGGCCGTCGCCGCCACCACCGGCATCTTGCGCGTGCTGTCCGAGCGCGAAATGCGCGGTGTGATGGCGCATGAACTGGCGCACGTGAAGCACCGCGACATCCTGATCTCAACGGTTTCGGCGACGATGGCCGGTGCTATTTCCGCACTGGCGAACTTCGCGATGTTCTTCGGCAGCCGCGACGAAAACGGCCGTCCGACGAACCCGATCGCGGGCATCGCTGTTGCGTTGCTCGCGCCGATCGCCGGTGCGCTGATTCAGATGGCGATTTCGCGTGCACGCGAATTCGAAGCGGACCGCGGCGGCGCGCAGATTTCCGGCGATCCGCAGGCGCTTGCCTCGGCGCTCGACAAGATCCATCGCTACGCGAGCGGCATTCCGTTCCCTACCGCCGAGCAGCATCCGGCCACCGCGCAGATGATGATCATGAATCCGTTGTCGGGCGGCGGCATCGCGAATCTGTTCTCGACACACCCGGCCACCGAGGAGCGCATCGCGCGTTTGATGGAGATGGCGCGTACGGGGCGCTTCGAGTAACGGTGCGCTGATCCGGCGTGACAAAAGGCGAGTCTGCGGACTCGCCTTTTTTGTTCACGCGCCGCGTCGTTTGCCGCGCGCTGCGGGTCCTTGCCTATTGCTCGTGCTCTGGCTGCAAGGGACTACGGGCGTTGGCTGTCATCCGCCCTCCGCGGCCCCGTCCTGCGCCACGCTACAATGGGTGCTGTTTGCGTCGCGCGCACCGCGCGGCCTGCCTTTGCCTCTTTCATGACTCCAAAGCCTTCTTCGCGTTCTGCTTCCCCATCGGCGCGTCCGCGCGAATCCCGTCTGTCGATGCTGCATCTCGCGCCCGAATCGCTCGGCTTCGCGCTCGACTGCGCGGGCCAGGCCGTCGGCGCCGTGCGCCTCGGCGCGGCTTTGCCGGCCGCGTTGCAATCCGTATTCGTCTCCGCGCCTGAAGGCAGTGCTGCCGCTGCGCGCGGTGCCGTGCAGGACATCGCGTACCGCACCATGCGGCGTCTGGCGACCGCCGAATGGCTGATCGCAAAGCTGGTGAAGAAGGCGCCGCCGCCGCACGTCGGTCATGTGCTCGCCTGCGCGCTCGCCTTGCTCATTGACGACGAAGCGAACGCCGCCTATGCACCGTTCACGGTTGTCGATCAGGCGGTGAGTGCAATCGCTGCGCGTCGTGAGTTTGCGTTCGCAAAGGGGCTCGTCAACGCCGTGCTGCGCAGTTTCCTGCGCGAGCGTGAAGCGCTGCTGAGCGCAGCGCAGGCCGACGAAGTCGCGCGCTGGAACTACCCGGCGTGGTGGATCGATGCGGTCAAAGCCGCGTGGCCCGACGCGTGGCAAGCGGTGCTTGCTTCCGGCAATACACAAGGTCCGTTGACGTTGCGAGTGAACGCACGCCGCTCGACCGTCGATGCCTATTTGCAAGTGCTGCACGACCATCACATCCCTGCGAGCAGAGCCGGCGAATACGCCGTCAAGCTTGCCACGCCGATGCCGGTCGACCGTATCCCTGGCTTTAACGACGGCATTGTGTCCGTTCAGGACGCCGGCGCGCAACTCGCCGCGCAACTGCTCGGCGTGCGTGACGGTATGCGTGTGCTCGACGCGTGCGCGGCGCCGGGCGGCAAAACAGGCCATCTGCTTGAACTCGCCAACCTTCAGCTCGTAGCGCTCGAAAGCGACGCGTCGCGCGCGCGCCGCATCGGTGAAAACTTGCAGCGGCTCAAGCTCGAAGCGGAAGTGCGTATCGGTGACGCGGGCACGCCGGCAAAATGGCACGACGACATCGACCAGCCGTTTGACCGCATTCTGGCCGACGTGCCGTGTTCGGCCTCGGGCATCGTGCGGCGTCATCCGGATATTCGCTGGCTGCGTCGTGCGTCGGATATCCCCGCGCTGGTCGCCGAGCAGCGCCGCATTCTCGACGCACTATGGCCGCTCGTGAAGCCAGATGGCGAGTTGCTCTACGTTACGTGTTCGATCTTCCCCGAAGAAGGCGAGTTGCAGGCGCAGTGGTTTGGAAACAAGTATCAGGATGCGGTACGATTGGACGCGCCGGGCCAACTTTTGCCCTCAGTTGCCCGCGCGCCCGCCGATACATCGGCCGGTTCCCATGCTGGACACGCCGCTGAAGATAGCGCCGGCTCGAACTCAGACCACGACGGATTTTTCTACGCGCGCTTTCAGAAACGGTGACCATCAAACGCTTTTTCCCGCTTCGGCTCGCTGCCGTGCTCTGGATCGTGCTGGCCGTCTGGCTCGCCGTACCGGGCGCGGCGTATGCCGATTCGATCGCGGTGCAGCGCGCCTCGCTGCAATCGGACAACACCGGCTGGAACATCGACGCGCGTTTCGACTTCGACCTGAACAGCAATCTCGAGGACGCCGTCAACAAGGGCATTCCACTGTATTTCACGACCGACTTCGAACTGAGCCGGCCACGCTGGTACTGGTTCGACGAGCAGCCGGTAAGCGTGTCGCAGAGCGTTCGCCTGTCGTTCCAGCCGCTCACGCGTGAGTACCGTGTGTCGAGCGTGTCGTCGGGTGGGTTGCAGCTCGGTTTCACGACGCTGAAGGATGCGCTCGCCGTGATCAAGCACATCACGTCGTGGCACGTGATCGATCGCAATCAGGTGCATGTCGGAGAGACGTACAACGCGTCAGTGCGCATGCAACTCGACATCGCGCTGATGCCCAAGCCGTTCCAGATCGACGCGGTGAACAACCGCGACTGGAGCCTCTCGTCGGAGTGGAAGCGCTTTACCTTCACGGTGACCGAACGTGCTAAATAGAGTGCGCAGAGACACCAGCGTCAGCAGCATCGTCGTGCGCGTGCTGGTGTCCACGGTCGCCGTGACGGCCGTGCTGCTGCTCGTGCTGCTTGCAGCAGCGAGCGCGAATACCGAATTCTTCGACCGCTATTACCAGTGGCTGTATGCGGCCAACCTCGTGGTCGCGATGATCTTTTTGCTGGTGGTGGCGACGCTCATCATCATCATCATTGCGCGGCTTAAAAAAGGTAAGTTCGGCACACGGCTGTTAGCGAAACTCGCGTTCTTCATGGCGCTGGTCGGCGTGGTGCCGGGCGGCATCATTTACGTCGTCTCGTACCAGTTCGTTTCGCGCAGTATCGAGTCGTGGTTCGACGTGAACGTCGAAACCGCGTTGACCTCGGGCCTGAATCTCGGTCGCGGCATGCTCGACGCCTCGCTGTCCGATCTGCAGACCAAGGGCCGCTTGATGTCGGAGCAGTTGGCGAGCGCGGATGCCGCCGGCACCACGCTCACGCTCCTGCGCTTGCGCGATCAGTTCGGTGTGCAGGACGCAACGATCGTCGAACCCACGCGCAGCATGTCGGGGGCGACGCCGGATATGCACGTGGTCGCGCAGGCGTCTGGCAATTACGCGACCCTCGTGCCGAACGACTTGCCCACGCCGCTGATGATCGATCAGGCGCGCGGCCGCGGTTACGCGGCGATCGAGGGTGAACTCGACGGCGATCCGCACGCGCATGGCAGCAAGGGCGCGCTGCGTTTGCGCATCGTGCAACGCATTCCCGATTCGAACGCGTCGCTGCTGCAGCCCACTGAACGCTTCCTGCAACTCACGCAGCCGGTCTCGCCGTCGCTCGCCCGCAATGCCGATGCGGTGCAGCGGGCCTACCGCGAGTATCAGGAGAAGGCGCTGGGCCGCACCGGCTTGCGCAAGATGTACATCGGCACACTGACGCTCGCGCTGTTCCTCGCCACCTTCATCGCGATGATGCTGGCGCTCGCGCTCGGCAATCAACTCGCGCGACCGTTGTTCCTGCTAGCGCAGGGCACCAAGGAAGTGACCGAGGGCGACTACACGCCGAAGCGCGAAATCAAATCGCGCGACGAACTGGGCTTTCTCACGCAGTCGTTCAACGCGATGACGCGGCAGCTGTCCGAAGCGCGCGCGGCGGTGGAGAACAACCGCATCGCGCTCGAGCATTCCAAGGCTTATCTGGAAAGCATTCTCGCGAACCTGACCGCGGGCGTGTTCGTGTTCGACAGGCAGTTCCGTCTCACCACCGCGAACCGTGGCGCCGAGCGGATTTTCCGTCAGCAGTTCCAGGAGGTGCTGGGTTCGGCGCTTGAGCAGATCGGCGTGCTGAGCGAATTCGGCGGGATGGTGCGCAAGGCGTTTGCCGATCGCGAAGCAGCGAGCGGCGATGGTCACGACGATCGCGGCCACTGGCAGCAGCAGTTCTCGGTGCAGGTGCCGGGCGAAACTGAGCCACTCACTTTGCTTGTGCGGGGCGCGCGCCTTGTGTCCGCGACTGACCGCGATGCGGAAGACATGCAGACCTCCGGCTACGTGGTCGTGTTCGACGACATTTCGGATGTGATCTCCGCGCAGCGTTCGATCGCCTGGGGCGAAGTGGCGCGGCGTCTTGCGCACGAGATCAAGAACCCGCTCACGCCGATTCAGCTCTCCGCCGAGCGTTTGCAGATGAAGCTTGCCGACAAGCTCTCGCCATCGGATGCGGATGTGCTGAAGCGCGGCGCGACCACGATCGTCAACCAGGTCGCGGCGATGAAGCAGATGGTCGACAATTTCCGCGACTATGCACGCACGCCCCCGGCGGTGCTCGCGCATCTGCAACTGAACGAACTGGTCAGCGAGGTGCTGACGCTGTACGGTATCGAGGAAGGCATGGGCGCGATTCAGGTGGAGCTCGCAGACTTGCCGGCGATTCGCGGCGACGCCACGCAATTGCGTCAGGTGATTCACAACCTGCTGCAGAATGCGCAGGATGCCGTGGCCGACCTCGAACAACCGCGTGTGTTGCTCGAGACGAGGACAGTAGAATACGGAGACCCCGACGCGGAAGGCAAAGTACGTGTCGCGGTGCGTCTGACGGTGTCGGATAACGGACCGGGCTTCCCCGCGCGTATCCTCACACGTGCATTCGAACCTTACGTGACGACCAAGGCCAAAGGTACGGGTCTCGGTCTTGCGATGGTCAAGAAGATCGTCGACGAACACGGCGCGCGCATCGACATTCGGAACCGCTTGAAAGCGGGCGATGTGATCGAAGGCGCGCAGATTTCGATCCTCTTCCTTCAACTGGCAGACGATGCCGCGGCACCTGGCGCAGGGTCGCGGCCGGCGCATGGCAATGCGTCGCAGGGAATGACAAAAGCAACAGTGCAGACAAGGGCAGCGTAAATGGCAACCATCCTGGTGGTAGATGATGAAATGGGCATCCGGGAATTGCTCTCGGAGATCCTGAGCGACGAGGGGCATGTCGTGGAGGCGGCGGAAAACGCGCAGGAAGCGCGCGAGTTCCGTTTGCGTCAGGCGCCTGATCTGGTGCTGCTCGACATCTGGATGCCCGACACCGACGGCGTGACCTTGCTCAAGGAATGGGCCGCGCAAGGGCAGCTGACCATGCCGGTGATCATGATGTCCGGGCACGCAACCATCGATACTGCGGTTGAAGCGACCAAGATCGGCGCACTTAATTTCCTCGAGAAACCGATTGCGTTGCAGAAGCTGCTGAAGGCGGTCGAGCAAGGCCTCGCCCGCGGCAATGCGGCAGGTGCGCCGGGCGGCGCGGTTGCCAAGCCAGCGTTGCCGGTCAGCGCTTCAGCCGTGGCATCGGCGGCTGCGTTGCCGATGCTGTCGTCGGATGGCATGGGCAGCGGCGCGTTGGCCGCGCAAACGGCGTCGATCTCGTTCGACATCCCGTTGCGCGACGCGCGCGATGCGTTCGAGCGCGCTTACTTCGAATATCACCTCGCGCGTGAGAACGGCAGCATGACGCGCGTCGCGGAGAAGACCGGCCTGGAGCGCACGCACTTGTATCGCAAGCTCAAACAGCTTGGTGTCGATCTCGGTAAGAACAAAGGGGAGTGAACGGCCGCGCCCTACGCGCAGGTTGGGCGCGGCAGATTTTTTCGAGAAGGGGCTTGCCGTGCTGCTGACCCTTTGATATGATTTCGTTCTTCGTTGGCCCGGTAGCTCAGTTGGTAGAGCAGCGGATTGAAAATCCGCGTGTCGATGGTTCGATTCCGTCCCAGGCCACCAGGATTCAGCCCCAGGAAATCGCAAGATTCCTGGGGCTTTTCCTTTTTTGCCCCTTTATTGACGGGCATTCGTGGCGGCATGGCTTGCTTGCCTCTACGGCGGGCGTGCTCGGCGGCATTGGGCGTCGCGTGATAAAATCGCGCCAGTTCAAGGACTTGCATGCGAGCGCGTCACTGGCGCGCCACCGCACCAAACACGTCTTTTCGTATCCTGAAGCTGGGCCTTTTGCGCACTCTGCCGCAACACGGCAAGGCCGCAACAGGCGCCGAACCCTTCGCCCGACGATTAACGGTATAAGCGCCCAGCGACTCTGCATGCGGGAGGCGCGGCCTATACTGCTTTGGGCCGGCAGCAGTGCCGGCACGCGTCGCGCCGCGTTGCTTGCATGGCGCACCTCGCGCAGCGCGACGTGGCACTCATCATTCACGGAGTTTCACGGTGATCCGCAAAGACGCTAAACGTAGCGCTCTGGTGCTGTTTTCCGGCGGCCAGGATTCCGCCACGTGCCTCGCCTGGGCGCTCGAACGTTATGAAACGGTCGAGACGCTGGGCTTCGATTATGGCCAGCGGCACCGAGTCGAACTCGAATGCCGCGAAGGGTTTCGTAACGCTGTGGTGCGCGCTTTTCCGGCGTGGGCCGACCGCCTCGGCGAAGATCACATGATCGACCTGTCGGTGCTCGGCTCGATCAGCGATACCGCGATGACGCGCGAGATCGAGATCCACGCCACGGCGAACGGGTTACCGAATACGTTCGTACCGGGGCGCAATCTGATGTTCATGACGATCGCTGCGGCCATCGCGTATCGGCGTGGTTTGCAGGTGCTGGTCGGCGGCATGTGCGAGACGGACTTCTCGGGCTACCCCGATTGCCGAGACGACACGATGAAGGCATTGCAGGTTGCGCTGAACCTCGGCATGGACACGCGCTTCCTGCTCGAAACGCCGCTAATGTGGCTCGACAAGGCCGATACGTGGCGTCTCGCGCATGAGCTGGGCGGCGACGAACTGGTCGAACTGGTGCGTATCGAAACGCATACCTGCTATGTTGGGGAGCGCGCCGAGTTACACGCATGGGGCTTCGGCTGTGGCGAATGCCCGGCGTGCCGCTTGCGCAAGCGGGGTTATGAAGCGTACCTGGCTGGCGAGAAGGTGACCGAGCCGGTCTGACGGTCTCACGGCGTTTTTAGGCTAGCGCACCGTGCGAACGGTGCGCAGCGCGGGCAATTATTTTCAGGAACACAAGGCAGAAAGCAGCATGACTTACGCGGTCAAGGAAATCTTCTACACATTGCAGGGCGAGGGCGCGAATGCCGGGCGTCCGGCCGTGTTCTGCCGGTTCGCCGGCTGCAATTTGTGGTCGGGCCGCGAAGAAGATCGTGCGGAGGCTGTGTGCCGCTTCTGCGATACTGACTTCGTCGGGACTGACGGCGAGAACGGCGGTAAGTACCGCACCGCCGATGAGCTGGTGCAGATGATCGCGTCGCAATGGCCCGAAGGTGAGGGCGAGCGTTTCGTGGTCTGCACCGGCGGCGAACCGATGCTGCAGATCGACCAGCCGTTCGTTGACGCGCTGCATGCTGCCGGTTTCGAAATCGCTATCGAAACCAACGGCTCGCTGCCGGTGCTCGAGACGATCGACTGGATCTGCGTGAGCCCGAAGGCCGACGCGCCGCTCGTCGTCACTAAGGGCAACGAACTGAAGGTCGTGATTCCGCAGGACAACCAGCGTTTGTCCGAGTATGCGGAGCTCGACTTCGAGTATTTCCTCGTCCAGCCGATGGACGGCCCGTCGCGCGATCTCAACACCAAGCTCGCGATCGACTGGTGCAAACGCCATCCGCAATGGCGCCTGTCGATGCAGACCCACAAGTATCTGAACATTCCCTGATTTGCCGTGCTGACGATTACACGAAAACTCGAATTCGACGCGGGCCACCGCATCCCCGATCACCGCAGCCAGTGCCGTAATCTGCACGGCCATCGCTATGTGCTCGAAATTACGCTGCAAGGCGACCTGGTCGACACCGAAGGCGCGCCGGATCGCGGCATGGTGATGGACTTCGCCGACGTGAAGTCGCTCGCGGTCGAGCATCTGGTCGACAAGTGGGACCATGCGTTCCTCGTCTACGAAGGCGATACGCAGGTGCGCGGTTTTCTGGAAACCATGGCGGGGCACAAGACCGTCGTGCTCGATCGCATTCCGACCGTTGAAAATCTCGCTGCCGTCGCGTTCGATATTCTCGCGAACGTCTATGACGCGCATTACGGCGTGAATCTGCGACTGCATAAGGTGCGTCTGTTCGAGACGCCGAACTGCTGGGCCGACGTCGTTCGCGACTAACAGCCGCCTGGCGCGTGGACGGCGCGACGCGCCGTACTGCGCGGCGCCGTCGCTGCACCGTCTGCGCGACGCCCTTGCGCGTCTCAACCCCCGCGTTATTGTCACGGTATGATCGCTCCGATAACCACACGGAGCGAGACATGCCGGTCACCGCATTGCGTCGCAGCAGGCATTCAGGCCGTCACGGCCCACGCGTTGGTCTATTCCGCCACGCCAGCATCCTCACCCGTGCTTCAGGCGATATGTCCCATCGCCAGGGAGCGCGGCAATGAGCACCTTCACGAATCCCCTCAAGCAACGTCTGAGAGAAGCCGATCCGCTGTTCGGCCTGTGGCTTTCGCTCGGCAGCGATGCGGCAGCCGAGGCGCTCGCGCACGCCGGTTTCGACTGGCTCCTGATCGACATGGAGCATGCACCGAACGATAGCGGCGACGTCACGTCGCAATTGCGCGCGATCGCCGCCGCGCATCTGCCGAGCGAGCCGGTCGTGCGCGTGCCTGCCAGCGAGCCGTGGCTCGTCAAGCGCGTACTGGACGCGGGCGCGCGCACACTCATGTTCCCGAATATCGAAACCGCGGAAGAGGCGGCACACGCCGTGCGTTTGACGCAGTATCCGACCGCGGATGCGCTCGACGGTCAGCGCGGCGTCGCCGGCGCGGTGCGGGCGGCTGCGTACGGCATGCGGCGCGATTACGTGCAGACCGCCAACGCGCAGATCGCGACCATTGTGCAGATCGAGTCGGCGCGCGGCTTGCAGGAGGTGGAGAAGATTGCGGCGACGCCGGGCGTCGATTGCCTGTTCGTCGGACCGGCCGATCTCGCCGCGAGCCTCGGTCACCTCGGCGATTCGAAGCATGCCGACGTGCAGGCAGCGATGGCGCGCATTGTCAGCGCCGCCGACAAGGCCGGTATCGCCGTGGGAATTTTTGCTATGGACGTCGCGAGTGCAAAGCAGCATCGCGATGCCGGTTTTCGTTTTATCGCCCTGGCCGCCGACGTCATGTGGATGTTGCGCGCGACCCGCCAGGCGTTGCAGGAGGTGAGGACATGAAGGGGATGGTGCAGTGCGTCGCGATGCGTCTGGCGGTCACAGCGGCGTTGGTGGCGAATGTGACGGCGTATGCGCAGGACAACCGCGTCGCGAAGTCGAACGATCCGGAGACGCAAACCGCGGTCGCCGATTACAACGCCGGCAATCTGGGCGCGGCGCTTGCCGAGTTCCGTAAAGCGGCGGAGCGCGGCAGCCGGCTTGCCGAGTTTAACTACGCGATGATGCTGCTCAACGGCGAAGGCACCACAGCCAATGTCGACGAAGGCAAGAAGTGGCTGCGCAAAGCCGCCGACGCCAACATGTCGCACGCGCAGTACGTGTACGGCAAGATGTACGACGACGGTGAGTTCGTCGGGCGTGATCCGGTCGAGGCGCATCGGTGGTTCCTGAAGGCTGCGCAGCAGGGGCATGTGCAGGCGGAACTCGCGCTCGCCAATCAGTTCCTCGATGGCCGTGGCACCGAGCGCGATAACAAGCAGGCCTTCGTCTGGTACAAGAAGGCCGCGCAAGGCGGCGACATGACCGCGCAGTACGTGACCGGCTCGTTCTATGAGCGCGGTGGCGACGGCGTGGACAAGAACCTGAACGTGGCGCGCGCCTATTACGCGGCGGCAGCGGCACAGGGCGATCCGGCGGCGAAGCTCAAGTATCAGCAACTGAGCGCGCAGCTGCGGGATCAGAAGGAAGTGAAGCCGCAGTAAATCAGACCGCAGTAAATGAAAAAGGGGCGCTCCCGACGGTGCGCCCCTTTTGTTCATTGGGCCTTCTGTGGCCTGCTTTGACTTTACCTTTGCCTCATTGGCCCTGCATCCTTCGCTTCTGCTGCCCTCTGCTCCGCGGTCTGCGCCTTGAGCCCTACGCCCTAAGCGCTGCCCCGCGCTAACTCTGCATCAACCGCTTTTGCCGCGCGACATTCATGATGAGGCCGATCGCGACCCCCAGCGTAGTCAGCGCGGTGCCGCCGTAGCTCATGAATGGCAACGGCACGCCCACCACTGGCAAGATCCCGCTCACCATGCCGATGTTGACGAACGCGTAGGTGAAGAACGCCATCGTTAGCGATCCAGCCAGCAGCCGCCCAAACAGCGTCGCACCATTGGCCGCGATAAACAGCCCGCGCGCGATCAGCAGCATATAAAGCGTGAGCAACACGATCCCGCCTGCCAGCCCGAACTCCTCAGAGAACACGGCGAAGATGAAGTCGGTGTGCTTCTCGGGGATAAATTCCAGATGCGCCTGGGTACCCTTGAGCCAGCCCTTGCCGAGCGGGCCGCCCGAGCCGATTGCAATCACCGCTTGAATCGTATGGAAACCCTTGCCGAGCGGATCGGACGTCGGGTCGAGCAGCGTACAGATACGATGCTTCTGATAATCGTGCATCAGCGGCCACTGCACGTCCGGCTGACAGATCTTGTCCTGGAACGCCGCGATCGAAGCGACCGCGATCACGCCGGCAATCAGCACCGGCACGATCAGCTTGAAACTCAGTCCCGCGAAGTAAATCACGAAGAAGCCGGCCGCGAACACCAGCACGGCGGTGCCAAGGTCGGGCTGCTTGGCGATCAAACCGACCGGGACAATCAGGATCAGGAAGCCGACCAGAAAGTCGTACCAGCGCATGACGCCTTCGCGGCGCTGGTAGTACCAGGCGAGCATCAGCGGGGTGGCGATCTTCAGAATCTCCGACGGCTGGATTACCACGCCGACGTTGATCCAGCGCTTGGCGCCCTTACGCGTGAGGCCGAACAGCGCTACCGCAACCAGTAACGCGATCCCGAACGTATAGAGCGGGACCGCGAAGCGCATCAGCGTGGTGGGTGGCACATTGGCCAGCGCCCACATCAGCACGAACGTCAACATGATGTTGCGCAGTTGGTCTTCCACCCGGCCGGGCATGTCCAGCGTCGCGCTGTACAGCGTGACGATGCCGACGCACAGCAGCAGAAACACGATCAGGGCGAGCGGCCGGTCGAAGCCCAGGAACATCCGCTTGATGCGGTCGAGCCAGGCGCGCTTGTCGAATTGCATGCCTTTCTCCTTACTCGTCGATGCCGCCGGAGACCGGCTGGCGTGGCGAAGTAGACTGAATGCTGTCATCCCGCGACGGAGCGGCGGCGGTCGGCACCGGCTCGCTGCTCGGGCGGGGTTTGTGCGGGACGCCGGATTTATGCGGCGCTGATTTCTTTGCCGCGGCAGATGCGGATGCCGCCGCGGAGACGGCCGCCGACGCCCCAGATGCGGGAGCAGCCGTCGTAGCCGCTGATGCCGGAGCCGGAGCCGTAGCCGCAGCCGCTGATGCAGCGGCCGGCGCCGATGCAGCCGCAGCAGCGGAAGCTGCCGCCGCGGCCGAAGCGGCGCCGGGCATCGGCAGTGCCGTGAAGCCCGCGGCGACCTTGACCGGCTGCGCCGTGTCCTGTGGCGCCGGCGCGCCACCCACTTCAGGCGCGGACGCATCCTGCGTCGCCGAGGCCGCTGCCGCGACAGCCGCCGCTTCAGCGCCGGGCTTGTTTTTGCCGACCAAGTAGTAATCGAGCACACGGCGCGCGATCGGGCCCGCCGCTTCCGCGCCCCAACCCCCGTTTTCGACGATCAATGCAATCGCGATCTTTGGCTGTTCGGCAGGCGCGAACGCGATGAACAGCGCGTGGTCGCGCAGATGTTCGGCGATCGCGTGGCCTTTGTAGTTTGCGCCTTGCAGCGAGTAGACCTGCGCCGTACCCGTCTTTCCGGCCGCCTGATACGGTGCGCCGATGAACAGCTTCGACGCCGTACCGTTGGTCACGACGCCTTCCATCGCGCGCTTGATGATGTCGATGTCCGATTGCTTCACGGCGATCTTGTCGCTCGGATCGCGCACGACCGGGCGCGTATCTTTCGTAATCGGATTTTCGATGTCGCGCACGAGGTGCGGCTTCATCACGACGCCGTTGTTCGCGAGCGTGGCCGTGGCGTGGGCGAGTTGCAGAATGGTGAACGAGTTGTAGCCCTGGCCGATGCCCAGACTGATCGTTTCGCCTTCATACCAGCGCTGCTGTTCGGGCTTGCGGTATGCCTTGCGCTTCCATTCCGTCGACGGCAGGATGCCGCGCGCTTCGCCCGAAATGTCGATGCCGGTGATCTGGCCGAAGCCCCACGGCTTCATGAAATTGGCGATGTTGTTGACGCCGAGGTCGTGCGCGAGCATGTAGAAATACGTGTCGTTCGACACCACGATCGCACGGTTCATGTCGACCCAGCCTTGACCCGAGCGCACGTCGTTGCGGAACGTATGGCCGCCGAACGTGTACGAGCCCGGATCCTGGAAGCCCCAACCCGGCGTGCGCTTGTGCAGCGTGAGCGCGGCGAGCGCCATGAACGGCTTGTAGGTCGAGCCCGGCGGATAGGTGCCGTGCAGCGGGCGGTTCAGGAGCGGATGGTCGGGTGAGTTATTGAGGTCGTCCCAGGTCTGCTGATCGATGCCGTCAACAAACGAATTCGGATCGAAGCTCGGCGCCGACACGAACGCCAGTACGTCGCCGGTTGCCGGTTCGATCGCGACCAGTGCCCCGCGGCGGCCGGCGAAGGCCTGCTCGGCGACCTGCTGCAGGCCGATGTCGATCGACAGTTCGAGGTTATTGCCCGGCGTGGCCTGGGTGCGCGACAGCGTGCGCACGGGCCGGCCACCGGCGGTTACTTCGACTTCCTCAAAACCGGTCTGGCCGTGCAGTTCCGTCTCATAGCTCTGCTCGACGCCGATCTTGCCGATGTAGTCGGTGCCCTTGTAGTTGTTCGCGTCGAGGCGCGGATCGTAGTGGTCCGGATCGCTGTCGTTCTGATCGCTGGCGTCGTCGATGCGGTCCTGATCGCGCTGCGAAATCCGGCCGATGTAGCCGATCACGTGTGCAGCGGTCGGTCCGAGCGGATATTGGCGGAACAGGCGTGCGCGCACTTCCACGCCCGGAAAGCGGAAGCGTTGCGCGGTGAAGCGCGCGACTTCGTCGTCGGTGAGGCGGGTGCGGATCGGCAGGCTTTCGAAGTTCTTCGAGTCTTCCTGCAGCTTCTTGAAGCGGCGCCGGTCGCGTGCGTCGATCGAGACCACAGTGGCCAGGTTGTCGATCACGTTTTCGAGCGTGTCGTTCAGCTTCGACGGTGTGATTTCGAGCGTGTACGCCGAATAGTTCTTGGCCAGCACCACGCCGTTGCGGTCGGTGATGATGCCTCGGTTCGGCACGATCGGGGCGACCGAAATGCGGTTTTCGTCGGCTTGCAGCGAGTACTTACTGTAATGCCAGACCTGCAGGACCAGGAAACGGAAGCCGATCAGCCCGAAGCAGACGAACACGAACACGCCCGCCGCCGCGACGCGCAGGCGGAATTTCGAGAGCTGTTGCTGAGTGTCCTTGAATTCGGTCATGCGATTCTGCAAAAGGCCGCGTGACGGCCATCATGAGTGTGCGCCCAAACCGGCCGGAACCGGGAGGCATGAACAGCGATGCGCGTCGAGCGGGTCGGGTACCTGGGGTCCAGGGGAACGGCCGGCGTGCTCGATACGTGTTTAAATCGGCCGCGTATCGTCCGGATCGGCCGGGCGGCGCTGCGGCATCAGCAGCAGCACGCTGGCGACCGGCCACAGCGCGGCTTCGACGAAGCCGTCGATCAGGTAACCCCAGCCCGGAAACGCCGCGCCCGTCAGCAGACGGATCACGAACGGCACCAGTTGCGCGACGACCAGCAGCGGCATCACCGCGAAAGTCTGCACGCCGAGCGACATCCACAGCACCCGGCGATGGATCGTAATCGCGCCATACGACAACAACGTATACGCCAGCGCGTGCTCGCCGAGCAGGCTGGCGTTGTGCACGTCCATTAGCAAGCCGAGAAAGAACGCGATGCCCATGCCGACTTTGCGCGGCTGGTGCACGTTCCAGAACAGCAGCACGAGCGCCACGAAGTCCGGCACGCCGGCGAGGCGTCCCCACGGCATCAGGTTTAGCAAAAAGGCCGCAGCGAGGCTGAACGCGATGAAGTACGGATTGACCGGCTGCAGGATGTATTGGGGACGGTTCATGGCTGGGCCCCCGGCGTGGCTTGTGGCTTCGCGCTCCGATCAGCGGCCGCTTTCTTCTCGGCGACGGCTTTCTTCTCCGTGGCGGCGGTCTTGGCAGGCGCTTTCTCGGTGGGCTTGGTCGACGGTTTTTCGGCGGGCTTGGCAGCAGCGGCCGGCTTTTCGGCAGGCTTCGCAGCGGCTTTATCCGTCGCGGCCTTGCTGTCCGCAGGCTTGCCGCCCTTCTTCGCCTTCGCGTCCTTGGCGGCCGTGGCCGCATCGGGCTCTTCCGCCGGACGCGGCGGCACGTTGTTCAGATAGTGCAGCACCAGCAACTGACGCGCGCCGCGCACGGGAGCAACCGGCAAGCAGATCACGCGCGCGAACGCCGTATCGGCCTGCTTGTCGACCCGCACGACCTTGGCGACCGGCAGCCCGGGCGGATAAACGCCGTCGAGCCCACTGGTGACGAGTTCGTCGCCCGTTTGTACGTCGGCGCTGATCGGCACGAAGCGCAGATCGAGCGTATCGCCCTTCGGCGTGCCGTAAATCACGCTGCGCAAGCCGGTGCGCACGATCTGCACGGGCACCGCCTGATCCTTGTCGGTGAGCAGCGTCACTTCCGCTTGCAGCGGGAACACGCGCGTCACCTGACCGATCACGCCGTCTTCGTTGACGACCGGCGAACCGTCCTGGACGCCTTGCTGGGCGCCGCGGCCGATCACGACCTTCTGCGTGAACGGATCGCGTGTGTCGTACTGGACTTCAGCAGGCAGCGATTGCGTGGCCGAGCGCTGCGAGAGTTGCAGCAGCGCGCGCAAATGGGTGTTTTCGGCGGCCAGTTCGGCAGCCGTATTGGCTTGCTGCGAGAGCTGAAGATCTTTGGTGCGCAGCTTGTCGTTTTCGCTGCGCAATGTGGCGCTGGTCACCGCCAGGTCGGCGGCGCCCATGAAGACGTCGCGCGGCACGAGGGCTGCGCGTTGCAACGGATAAAGACCCGCGCCGAGCACGCCGCGAACGATTTCGAGCGTTTTGAAGCGTGCGTCGGAGATCAACAGGGCGAGCGCCAGCACGACGAAAAACACCAGTCGTGCGAGGGCGGACGGGCCTTGCTTGAACAGGGGCGGCGGACTGTATTCCATGGTCGGCGCCGGGGGCGTGAGCGGTTGGGTGAGACGGCGGCGCGCGAGGAACGCGCGTTCAGCGCGCGGAGGCTGGCAGGCCCAGCCAACGGCAAACCGGCCCGCAAGGGGCCGTTTGCCTGATCCGCGCTACTGACATGGAGACGGGCTCGCTTACTCGTACGAGAAGATGCTGCCCAGCTTGTCCATGCGTTCGAGCGCCATGCCCGAGCCGCGCACGACGCAGGTGAGCGGGTCTTCGGCGACGAGCACCGGCAGGCCGGTTTCTTCGGCGAGCAGGCGGTCCAGATCGCGCAGCAATGCGCCACCGCCCGTGAGCATCATGCCGCGCTCGGCGATGTCGGCGCCCAGTTCCGGCGGCGTTTGTTCGAGCGCGATCTTCACCGACGACACGATCTGGTTCAGCGGATCGGTGAGGGCTTCGAGAATTTCGTTGCTGGAGATCGTGAAGCTGCGCGGAATGCCTTCCGACAGATTGCGGCCCTTCACTTCCATTTCCTTGACTTCGGAACCCGGGAACGCGGAGCCGATTTCTTTCTTGATGGCTTCTGCGGTTTGCTCGCCGATCAGCATGCCGTAATTGCGGCGGATGTAGTTGACGATGGCTTCGTCGAACTTGTCGCCGCCGACGCGCACCGACCCCTTGTACACGATGCCGCCGAGCGAGATCACGCCGACTTCGGTCGTGCCGCCGCCGATGTCGACGACCATCGAGCCGGTTGCTTCCGACACCGGCAGGCCTGCGCCAATTGCCGCTGCCATGGGTTCTTCAATGAGGTAAACCTGCGAAGCGCCTGCACCGTGTGCGGCTTCTTTAATGGCGCGACGCTCGACCTGGGTCGAACCGCACGGCACGCAGATGATGATGCGCGGCGACGGCGAGAACATACGCGATTCGTGAGCAGTTTTGATGAACTGCTTGATCATCTGTTCGGTGACGGTGAAGTCGGCGATCACGCCGTCTTTCATCGGGCGGATCGCCTCGATGTTGCCCGGCACCTTACCAAGCATCTGTTTGGCTTCTTTACCGACTGCCTGAATGGTTTTTTTGCCGTTGGGACCGCCTTCCTGGCGGATCGAGACCACCGACGGCTCATCAAGAACGATACCCTTGCCACGCATGTAAATGAGCGTGTTGGCAGTGCCAAGGTCAATCGCCAGATCGTTGGAGAAGTAGCTGCGCAGAAAACCGAACATTCAAAATCCTGTCTCGCTTAGGGCCGGCCCTCGCAACATATGCGCAGGGCGGCAGCGGAAAAAATAACAGCTTCAACCGGGCGGACGCGGCGCCACAGGAACTTGAAGCTGCGAGGGAGTCTACCGGAGGCCGGTGCAAGGCCAAGTCAGAAAAATCCGAACTATCTTTGGGAATTGTTCAGAAAGGCCTTGGTAAGTCGGTCCGGGTTTGGGTCGAACGCGTAATGATACCTTATAATTTTGGATGTTTTGAAGGAAACGGACGGCACTTTTCGCCGCCGCTGGCCCCTTTTTCGAGGTCTTCCTCCAGTGTCGTAACCCGCTGTCGCAGCATCGTTTTTCCCCCGCTGCGGCGGTCCACCACATTTTCCGGTGACTGCATGGCTCTGACCCTGACCGATGTTAAACGCATCGCGCACCTTGCGCGGCTCGAACTGGCTGACGCCGACGCTGAGCACACGCTTGCCCAGCTCAACGATTTCTTCGGCCTTGTCGAGCAAATGCAGGCGGTCGATACCACCGGCATCGCTCCGCTTGCCCATCCGATCGAGCAGATCGAAGACGTCGCGCTGCGTCTGCGTGACGACGCGGTGACCGAAACGGTCGACCGTGAAGCTTTCCAGCGCCCGGCGCCGGCCGTCCAGGACGGCCTGTACCTCGTGCCGAAAGTGATCGAGTAAGACCCGCGAATAAAGCCCAGGATAAAACGCAATGCATGAAAAAAGCTTGACCGAACTGCGCGCCGCACTGGCGGCCAAGGAATGCTCCGCAGTCGAACTGGCGCAGCTGTATCTGAAGCGGATCGACGCGGCCAATAGCCTGAACGCCTTCATTCAGGTCGACGCCGACCTGACGCTCGCGCAGGCGAAAGCGGCCGACGCGCTGCTTCACACCGGCCATGCCGGCCCGCTGGTCGGCCTGCCGATCGCGCATAAGGACGTGTTCGTCACCAAGGGCTGGCGCTCCACGGCCGGCTCGAAGATGCTGTCGAACTACGAAAGTCCGTTCGACGCGACGGTGGTCGCGCGTCTGCAGAACGCCGGCATGGTGTGCGTGGGCAAGACCAATATGGACGAGTTCGCGATGGGCTCGTCCAACGAGAATTCGTACTTTGGCCCCGTGCAGAATCCGTGGGATCGTAAGGCTGTGCCGGGCGGTTCATCGGGCGGCTCGGCGGCTGCGGTCGCGGCGCGCCTCGCGCCTGCTGCCACCGGCACGGATACAGGCGGCTCGATTCGTCAGCCGGCGTCGTTCTCCGGCATCACCGGCATCAAGCCGACGTACGGCCGCGTCTCGCGTTACGGCATGATCGCGTTCGCGTCGTCGCTGGATCAGGGCGGTCCGATGGCCCAAACAGCCGCGGATTGCGCAACCTTGCTCAACGCCATGGCCGGTTTCGACGAGCGCGATTCGACCAGCCTCACGCGCGAGCACGAAGACTTCACGCGCTACATCGGCAAGACGTGGAAAGACGACAGCGTGGACAAACCGCTCGCCGGCCTGCGCATCGGCCTGCCGAAAGAGTATTTCGGCGCAGGCCTGGCCGAGGACGTGCGCGCCTCGATCGACGCCGCCTTGAAGCAATACGAAGCGTTGGGCGCGACGCTGGTGGAAGTCTCGCTGCCGAAAACCGAGCTGTCGATCCCGGTGTACTACGTGATCGCACCGGCGGAAGCGTCGTCGAACCTGTCGCGCTTTGACGGCGTGCGCTTCGGCCATCGCGCGGCGGAATACCGCGATCTGCTCGACATGTACAAGAAGTCGCGTGCCGAAGGCTTCGGTCCGGAAGTGAAGCGCCGCATTCTGGTGGGCGCCTATGTGCTGTCGCATGGCTACTACGACGCGTACTACCTGCAGGCGCAAAAAATCCGCCGCATCATCGCGCAGGACTTCCAGGAAGCGTTCAAGCAGTGCGACGTGATCATGGGGCCGGTCGCGCCGTCGGTGGCGTGGGACCTGGGTGCGAAGGGCGACGATCCGGTGCAGATGTATCTGGCCGACATCTACACGTTGTCGGTGAGCCTCGCCGGTTTGCCGGGCATGAGCGTGCCGTGCGGCTTCGGCGCGGGCGCGAATGCGCAGCGTCCGGTGGGTCTGCAGATCATCGGCAACTATTTCAATGAAGCCCGGATGCTGCAAGTGGCCGACGCGTTCCAGCGCGCGACCGACTGGCACCGTAAAGCGCCGGCAGGAGTGTGAGCACCATGACCAAGCAATGGGAAGTCGTGATCGGTCTGGAGACCCACGCGCAACTGTCGACCCAATCGAAGATTTTCTCGGGCGCCGCCACGCAATTCGGCGCTGCACCGAACACGCAGGCCTGCCCCGTCGATCTGGCCTTGCCCGGCACGCTGCCGGTGATGAACCGCGGCGCCGTTGAGCGCGCGATTCAGCTTGGCCTCGCAATCGGCTCGACAATCGCGCCGCGCAGCATCTTCGCGCGTAAGAATTATTTCTACCCTGATCTGCCGAAGGGCTATCAGATCAGCCAGTACGAAATCCCCGTCGTGCAGGGCGGCCAGGTCACGATTCAAGTCCCGGCTAACGAAAAGGCGGGCAAGGAAGCGTACGAGAAGGTCGTCAACCTGACGCGCGCTCACCTCGAAGAAGACGCGGGCAAATCGCTGCACGAAGATTTCGCGGGCATGACCGGCATCGACCTGAATCGCGCCGGTACGCCGCTGCTCGAAATCGTCACCGAGCCGGAAATGCGCAGCGCGGCGGAAGCGGTCGCGTACGCCAAGACGCTGCACACGCTGGTCACATGGCTCGGCATTTGCGACGGCAATATGCAGGAAGGCTCGTTCCGTTGCGACGCGAACGTATCGGTGCGCCCGGTCGGTCAGGCAGAATTCGGCACGCGTGCCGAGATCAAGAACCTGAACTCGTTCCGCTTCCTCGAAGAAGCGATCCAGTACGAAGTGCGCCGTCAGATCGAATTGATCGAAGACGGCGGCACGGTGGTGCAGGAAACGCGTCTGTACGATCCGGACAAGCGCGAAACGCGTTCGATGCGCAGCAAGGAAGACGCGCACGACTACCGCTATTTCCCCGATCCCGATCTGATGCCGCTCGTGATCGACGCGGCGTGGGTCGAGCGCGTGAAGAGCGAAATGCCGGAACTGCCGGTGGCGATTCAACAGCGCTTCGTCACGCAATACGGCCTCACGCCGTACGACGCGAACGTGATGACGTCGAGCAAGGCCATGGCTGCGTACTACGAAGCGGTCGTTCTCAAGGTCGGCCCGGCGAACGCGAAGGTCGCCGCTAACTGGTTGATGGGCGAAGTGTCGTCGCAACTGAATCGCGAAGGCCTGGACATCGCAGAGAGCCCGGTGTCGTCAGCGCAACTCGCGCTGCTGCTGCAACGTATCGCCGACGGCACGATCTCGAACAAGATCGCCAAGGAAATTTTCCTCGCGATCTGGGAAGAGAAAGCCGCCGACGAAGCCGCCGCCGATCGCATCATCGAAGCGAAGGGTTTGAAGCAGATTTCGGACACCGGCGCGCTGGAAGCGATCATCGACGAAGTGCTTGCCGCGAACCAGAAGTCGGTTGAGGAATTCCGCGCCGGCAAGGAAAAGGCGTTCAACGCACTGATCGGGCAGGCGATGAAGGCCACCAAAGGCAAGGCCAATCCGGCGCAGGTGAACGAACTGCTGAAGAAGAAGCTGTCCTGAGTTGAAGCAATGTGGCCGGCGCGAGTGTGCCGGCCATCACGGGCTGTTGCCGGAAACGAAAGTGGGGCAACGGCCCGTTTCATTTTGCGGGCCCGCTTTATGTACCGCTGAACGCAGATCACGGAGTGTGTGAATGGCGAAGCAACCCGAACTCGACGATTTCCGCGTGCCGTATTTTGACGACGGCAAGAAGAACAGCAAATTCTCGCTCGACACTTTCGACCCGGCCACGAAGCCTTTTTCGACCGGTTCGAAAGACTCCGACCGGGCGCGATTGTCGGAGATCGGCGCGAAGCTCGACACACTGCAGGAGTGCCTGCACGCGCAGCAGAAGCGCCGGGTGTTGCTGGTGCTGCAGGGCATGGATACGAGTGGCAAGGACGGCACGATCCGCGCGGTGTTTCATGAAGTCGATCCGCTCGGTTTGCGCATCGTGCCGTTCAAGGCGCCGACGCCTGTCGAACTGGCGCACGATTTTCTCTGGCGCGTGCATGCACAGGCGCCCGCTGCCGGTGAACTGACTATCTTCAACCGCAGCCATTACGAAGATCTGCTGGTGCCGGCCGTGCTCGGCAATCTGCACGCCGAAGCATTCGAGCGACGCTGTTGCCAGATTCGCCAGTTCGAAGAACTGCTGGCATACAGCGGCACCACCATCATCAAATGCATGCTGCACATTTCAAAAGATGAGCAGCGTGAGCGTCTGCAAGCGCGCATCGACGATCCGAGCAAGCACTGGAAATTCGACGTCGCCGATCTCGAAGCCCGCAAGCAATGGGACAAATATCAGGTGGCGTACCGCGACGCGCTGGCCGCGACTTCGACCGACTACGCGCCGTGGTACGTGATTCCGGCCGATTCGAAGACCCATCGCAATGTGATGGTCGCCGAGTTGTTGCTGCGCACGTTCGAAGCGTTAAAGCTTGAATATCCGCCTGCGAAAGAATCGCTGAAGGGCATCAAGGTCGAATGACGCTGTGCTTTCGGCCCTTTTGCTCCAGAAACGAATTGAACATAAAAGGAACAACATGTTGCGTGTGATTACCGCCAACCTGAACGGCATCCGCTCAGCGGCGAAGAAGGGTTTTTTCGACTGGTTCGGCGAACAGAAAGCCGACGTGCTGTGCGTGCAGGAAATCAAATGCTCGCAAGACGATATGACGCCCGAATTCATGGCGCCGCACGATTACACCGGCTATTTCCAGCATGCGGTGAAGAAGGGCTATAGCGGCGCGGGCGTGTACACGCGACATGAGCCGGATGAAGTGGTGATCGGGTTCGGCAGCGAGGAATTCGATCCGGAAGGGCGCTATGTCGAATTGCGCTTCGGCAAGCTGTCGGTAATTTCGGTGTACGTGCCGTCGGGATCGAGCGGCGAAGAGCGCCAGCAGGCCAAGTTCCGGTTCATGGACGAGTTCATGCCGCATCTCGCGGAACTGGCCCAGGAGCGCGAAGTGATCGTGTGCGGCGACGTGAACATCGTCCACAAAGAGATCGACATCAAGAACTGGAAGAGCAACCAGAAGAATTCAGGCTGCCTGCCGGAAGAGCGCGAGTGGCTCACCAAGCTGTTTGACGAAGTCGGTTACGTCGACGTTTTCCGCACGCTCGATCAGCGGCCGGAACAATACACGTGGTGGAGCAATCGCGGCCAGGCGTATGCGAAGAACGTGGGGTGGCGGATCGATTATCAGATCGCGACGCAGGGCATCGCCGGCAAGGCGAAACGCACCGACGTGTTCCGCGATATCAAGTTCAGCGACCATGCGCCGCTGACGGTCGATTACGACCACAAGCTCAAGAAGTAAGCACGGCCCGAACTGCAGCGGAACCGCGCGAGCCACAGGCGAGCCCGAGGCCGCAAGCCGCAAGCCGCAAGCCGCAAGCCGCAAGCGCCGCGGCCCACGCAACTCACTCGCTGATCGGTTTGCGGCGCGGGCGGCCCATGCCGGCATAGTCCGGTAGCGCATCAACGCTCTTGCCGATTGCCTTCGCATAGAGCGGCAGCATATCCGGCAAACGCTTGATGATGTCCTGGCGCCGCGCCGGCGTGTACGGGTGCACGTAAATATAGCCCTGGTCGCGATTGCTGCGCGTCGCCGTGGCCAGCTTGTCCCATAGCGTGACTGCCGCGCGCGGATCGAAGCCGGCGCGAGAGGCGATATCGCTGCCGATCACGTCGGCCTCGGTTTCGTCGGTGCTCTCGTACTTCATCTCCAGCAATCGCGAACCGATGCCGAGCGGCGCCGCGCCCAGATCGGCGAGTCCGAATAGCTGCGGGATCGTGCCGGACGAGTCGAGTTGGCTGGCCTGCAGTTCGCCGAGCCGCTCGCGCGCATGCTCGCGCAATGCGTGTGCGATCTCGTGACCGATCAGCATGCCGAGTTCGTTGTCGTTCAGACGCGCGCGATCGAGCAGGCCGCTATACACGACGATCTTGCCGCCCGGCAGGCAGTACATGCGAATATCGGGCGAGCGCACCACCGCCACATCCCACTTCCAGTTCCTGGCCCGCTCGTTCCACTTCAGCGAGTAGGGAATCAGCTTGTCGACGATCGAACGAACCCGCGTGACGTGGGCGTCGGTGTCGCCATACAGACGGTTCGCGTGCTCTGCGCCGTACGTGATCTGGCTGAACTCTTCGGCGGCTTGCGCCTCGAGCATCGGCGACGGGATCAGGTTGCGAAACACGAGATAGCCGCCGTAGCGCAACTGTGTGTTCGGAGCGCTGTAAGAGGGCGGCGTGGGGGCGCTCGCGGCTGCGGCGGGCGTTGAAGTTGCGGCAGGCGCTTTTGCGGCCGCTGCCGGCGCCGAGGTAGGGGCTGAGGTAGCTGCCGGCGTTTTGGCCGTTACCGGTGCCGGTGGCGGCTGCGTTGAAGCGGGCGGCGTGGCGACCGCAGGCGCGCTGCCGGCGCTCGTGGCACTGGTCGCGCCAGCCGCCGCCGATGTCGCGTTTTCAGAACTCGCCGTGTTCGGCGCCGATTTTGCCGCAGGCGCAGGCGTCGGAGCCGGCGTTGCGGTGGCCGCTGCTGCTGCACTGGTGCCGACCGCGGGCATAGCGGTCGCGTACGCGCTCAACGGCGCCGCCAACGTCAGGCTCGCGCAACCGAGCGCCACCGCCGCACGCAGCGCCGCGCGGCCGGCCTTGGGCGAAGAAATCCTGGCGGCATCCGATTCCGGGTGCATTGGGCGCTTTGACCGAAGCGCCGTCACGACCGCGTTCTCCAGGACTGGGTTCTCCAGGGCGCGATGCGCAGCAGAAGCAGCATGCCGGGCAGCCCCAGCGCGGTACACACAATGAAGTAGTCGAACCAGCCGATCTGCGCGACCACATAGCCGCTTGCCGCCGATGCCAAGGTGCGCGGCACGGAAGCCAGGCTCGTGAAAAGTGCGAACTGCGTAGCGGTGTAACGCGGATCGGTGGTGCTGGCGATGTAAGCGGTGAAGGCCGCCATCGTCAGACCGGTCGCGAAGGTTTCCAGGCCGTAGACCAATGCCAGCGCGACTGAGCGCGGATCGAGCTGCACGGTCCAGTCGATGCCGACCAGCGCGAGCAGCTTTGAGGTGCCCTGGCTCAGCCAGACGGCGATGTCATAAATTACGGCAAGACCAGGCGATGCCGGGCCAAGATGCGCAAGCCATGCGAAGCCGAGCGTCGACACCATCTGCAGGACGCCGAAGATCCAGAGCCCGCGGCCGATGCCGACTCTCATCAGCCAGATCCCGCCGACGATCCCGCCCGCCAGACTCGCGCCGAATGCGGTGGTCTTGGCGATCACACCGATCTGTGTGCGCGAAAAGCCGATGTCGAGAAAGAACGACGTGGACAGCGTGGTCGCCATCGTGTCGCCGAGCTTGTAAAGGAAGATGAAGCCGAGCACGAAGAGCGCACCACGCCAGCCGTCGCGTTGGATAAATTCGCTGAACGGTTGCATGATCGCTTCGCGCAGATTCTTCGGCGGCGTGCCGTGCACTTCGGGCTCGCGCACCACCAGCGTCATGATCATGCCAGGCAGCATGAATGCAGCGGTGACGATGAAAACGGTGGTCCACGGCAAATGGTCGGACAGAATCAGCGCCAGCGAACCGGGCACCAGCGCGGCGATCTTGTACGCGTTCACATGCACCGCATTGCCCAGACCCTGCTGCGTGTCGCTCAGCAGCTCGCGCCGGTATGCATCGATAGAGATGTCCTGACTCGCGCCGAAGAACGCGACCAGCGCTGTCAACGCGGCCACCGTCCAGATCGAGTCGCGCGGCGACACGAAACCTAAAGCCGCAATCGCGCCCGCCACCAGAATCTGCGTGACCAGCATCCAGCCGCGCCGTCTGCCCGGACGCCAGCCCGGCAAACGCGGCACGTAGCGGTCCATCAGCGGCGCCCAGACGAATTTCCAGGTGTACGGGAACTGAATCAGCGCGAACAGGCCGATTTCCTTCAGATTGACGCCTTCGGAGCGTAGCCACGCCTGCACCAGATAGACGAGCGTGAACAGCGGCAGTCCCGACGTAAAGCCGAGAAAGACGCAGATCAGCATGCGCGTATTCAGAAACGCGCGCCAGCCGGGATGTTCTTCGTGAGCGGTAAGTGCAGGCGCCTCGTGCGGCGGGTTCGACATGTGGATAAGTGGTGTTAGCTTTTCTTGACGCGATAGACCGCAAGACTACCACGCCAGTTCACCCCCCATCGCACCACCTGGCCTTCGTGCAGCACCACGCGGTCGAGAATCTCGATACCGACTTCCGGCGCCAGCGCCTCGAAATCCTTGATCGTCAGCACCCGCACGTTCGGTGTGTTGTGCCACTGGAAAGGCAGCGACTTCGACACCGGCATGCGGCCTTGCAGCACGGACAGCCGATGCGCCCAGTAGCCAAAATTCGGGAACGAAACGATGCATTCCTTGCCCACCCGCACCGTCTCGCGCAGGATCGCAGCGGTTTGATGGATGGTTTGCAGCGTCTGCGACAGAACCGCGAAATCGAAACTGCTGTCTTCGAACAGACGCAGGCCGTCTTCCAGGTTCTGCTGGATCACGTTGACGCCGTTCTGGGTCGACGCCAGCACGCCGGCGTCGTTGATTTCGATGCCGTAGCCCTGCACGTCCAGTTCTTCGCTCAGCAGCGACAGCAACGAGCCGTCGCCGCAACCCAGATCGAGCACGGTGGCGCGCGGTTCGACCCAGCGGGCGATCGCGCGGAAGTCCGGGCGCAGCGCCAGGTAATCGAGTGCTCGCTGGTTCATGCGTTCACCTCGTTCGCAATACGTTCGTAATAGGCGCGCATCAGGTTGTGATAGCGCGCGTCGTCGAGCAGGAAGGCGTCGTGGCCGTGCGGCGCGTCGATTTCCGCGTAGGTCACCGTGCGCTTGTGGTCGAGCAGCGCCTTCACCAGTTCGCGCGAGCGGGCCGGCGCGAAGCGCCAGTCGGTCGAGAAGCTGGCGATCAGGTATTTCGCCGTGGTGTGCGCGACGGCAGCGGTCAGATCGCCGTCGAAGGCTTTGGCCGGATCGAAATAGTCGAGCGCGCGTGTGATCAGCAGGTAGGTGTTCGCGTCGAAGTAGTCGGCGAATTTGTCACCCTGGTAGCGCAGATACGACTCCACTTCGAATTCGACGTCGAAGTTGAAGTTGTACGCGTCCACCGCCCCTTCTGCACGGCGCAAGGAGCGGCCGAATTTCTCGGCCATGTCGTCGTCCGACAGATACGTGATGTGGCCGATCATGCGCGCGACGCGCAAGCCGCGTTTCGGCTTCACGTTGTGTGCATAGTAATTGCCGCCGTGGAAGTCGGGGTCCGACAGGATCGCAGAGCGCGCCACCTCGTTGAACGCGATGTTCTGCGCGGACAGCTTCGGTGTGGACGCAACAACGATGCAATGGCCCACGCGCTCCGGATACATCATGCTCCACGCGAGCGCCTGCATGCCGCCGAGGCTGCCGCCCATCACCGCCGCGAAGCGCGTGATGCCGAACTCATCGGCGACGCGCACCTGCGCGTTCACCCAGTCTTCAACGGTGACGACAGGAAAGGTCGCGCCATACGGATTGCCCGTAGCCGGGTCGATGCTCATCGGCCCGGTCGAGCCGAAGCACGAACCCAGGTTGTTCACGCCGATCACGAAGAACTTGTTGGTGTCGAGCGGCTTGCCTGGGCCAACCATGTTGTCCCACCAGCCGATGTCCTTCGGATTGTCCGCGTACACGCCCGCCACGTGGTGCGACGCGTTGAGCGCGTGGCACACCAGCACGGCATTGCTGCGCGCGGCATTGAGCGTGCCGTAGGTCTCGACCATCAGGTCGTAACCGGCCAGCGAGCTGCCGTTCTGCATGAGCAGCGGCTCGGTGAAATGCATTTTTTGGGGAGCGACGATACCGATCGATTCCATTCATTCCGCCATTTAACAAATACAGGGCGGCTAGATTGGCGTCGGCGAGGCACGGAGGAGACACGGTGTGCGCGGCTGACGACCTCTTTAGCCGCATTTATAGTGAACCGCGGGAAACATTCCCGGCAGTTCGCGCGCCCGCAATCGAGTCAGCAAATCGGCGCGTGATAGGTGTTCAAGGTGCTCTGGACAGCGGTCTCAGGTGATTCGACGAGCCGCAGTCAGGCGCAAAGTATAGCGGAAAATTTCATGCGACAGCGTCGCGGGCGCCGCTGTGCGACCTCGCGTGCCGCGCGGGCTACTGAAGAATCAGGAGCAGTTGTGCATCGGCGTGTTCAGCGGGCGGCCGCGCAAAGCCGCTGCGCACATACCGGTGCCAGCGACCAATGATGTAGCTCAGCAGCAAGCTCGCGCGGATCGCGGGATCGTAGCCGGCGGGCAGTAGGGCATGCGCATTTGCGCTCTGGCTTGCGTTTTCAGCCGCGCTTGCGTTGGCCTCCATTTGAGCCATCCGCAAACACTGCTTCAACGACGCTTCGACCCGCTCAAGCATCTGATTGACGCGTTCGGTCAGCCGTTCATGCTCGCCGACCAGCGCCTCGCAGGTCAGCACGCGCGTCATGCCGGGATTCTTCGCAGGAAAGTTGAGCAGCATCAGCGCGATCGCACGGGCTTGCAGCACGCCGTTGCTTTCTTTGTCGGCGATCTGGTTGATCAGACCGAAGATGGTCTGCTCGATGAACTCGATGAGCCCTTCGAACATTTGCGCCTTGCTGGCGAAATGGCGGTACAGCGCGGCTTCCGAGACGCCGAGCCGGGCGGCGAGTGCCGCTGTGGTGATCTTCTCGCTCTTCGGCGCCTCCAGCATCGCGGCAAGCGTCTGCAGGATGTGCACGCGGCGCTCACCCGGCTTCAGGCGCGCCGCACGCGGGGCGGCCGACGGGGTGGGTTCGTCTTCGGCTACGGCTTCGTCAGGCTTGTCGATCGGCTGCATGGCTGTCGTCCCGTCTGCTGTCCCTTCAATCGAACCGAGCGGGTGCCCAGTCGTAGCGATTTTAACGAACGAATGCTGCGATCGACATAGTGCGGCCGGCCGGTGCCCGGCAGACGCGTCGGCACGCCGTCCGCGTGCGGTTTGCGCGGCAGATGGCCGGTGATCCACACGGTGCGGATGCCGAGCCGCCGGTAGTTCTTCAGATGCGAGCGCGTGTCTTCCACGAGGATCACGTCTTTGAGCGAGACGTGCGCGTCGCGCATTGCCTTGCGCAGCATCGAATGGTCAGGTTTGGCGCGCCAGCTGCGGCGATCGCGCATATGTTCGATGGCAATCACCTGCTCGAACAGACGCTCGATGCGCAACTCTGCGAGCACCGCGCGCGCATAGGCCTCGGGCGCATTGGTCAGCACGATCTTGCGACCGGGCAGCGACGCGACGAGCCGCGCGACACCGCGTTCGTGACGGATCATCGAACCGAGATCGGGGAACGTGTGGACGACTTTCAGGAAGTCGTTCGGGTCGAGCGGATGATGGCGGGCCAGACCGAGCAGCGCCGCGCCGTAACGTTGCGTGTAGCCGGTGCGCAGACGGTTGGCTTCGTCGATATCGACCTGCAATGCGTCGATGATGTACTGCGTCATTCCGTGATTGATCGCCGGAAAGATCGCGTGCGAGGCGTGATGCAGCGTGTTGTCGAGATCGAACAGCCAGACCGGACTGCCGCCTGCGATGTGCGGACGACGGCGTCGGGAAGTGGGGGTGCGCATGATGAAAGACGCCGTTCAGGCGCGAGCAGTCGCATCACGCAGCGGACGCGGAGGGTTCGCGGTGCGGATGACGGTGAAAGAGGGGAGAGCTTGCTGGCGCGAGAGGGCGGCGCGCTGTGGGCTGCCGCGTTGTGGTCCGCCGTGGCGTGAGCCCGCGCCGGGCATGCAGGAATCCGCGGAGACAGCAACGGTACTGCACGGCACATATGACACGCCGGGCAAGCGCGCCGTATGGGCCGTATTTGAGGCAGGAATCAATGCGAGCGGATCATCGTGCCGAACGGCTGTTCGGTGAGAATTTCCAGCAGCACCGAGTGCTCGATGCGCCCGTCGATGATGTGTACCGAACGCACACCGCTCTTCGCCGCATCCAGCGCCGACGAGATTTTCGGCAGCATGCCGCCGGAGATCGTGCCGTCTGCGAACAGGCCGTCGATTTCGCGCGCCGACAGATCGGTCAGCAGATTGCCTTCCTTATCCATCACGCCCGGGATGTTCGTCATGATCACGAGCTTTTCGGCGTTCAGCACGACCGCCAGTTTGCCCGCGACCAGATCCGCGTTGATGTTGTACGACAGGCCGTCTTCGCCGAAGCCGATCGGCGAGATCACCGGAATGAACGCGTCGTCCTGCAGCGCTTTCACGACCGCGGGATTGATCGCCTCGACTTCGCCCACCTGGCCGATATCGACGTACTGGCCCGGATTGTCGCGATCCGGCATCTGCATCTTGCGTGCGTGGATCAGGCCGCCGTCCTTGCCGGTCAGACCGACCGCGTGGCCGCCGAAATGGTTGATCAGCGTGACGATGTCCTGCTGCACTTCGCCGCCGAGCACCCATTCGACGACTTCCATCGTCTCTTCGTCGGTGACGCGCATGCCCTGAATGAACGTGCCCTGTTTGCCGATTTTCTTCAGCGCCTGGTCGATTTGCGGACCGCCGCCGTGCACGATGACCGGATTGATACCAACCAGCTTCAGCAGGATCACGTCGCGCGCGAAGCCTTGCTTCAGCCGCTCTTCGGTCATGGCGTTGCCGCCGTATTTGATGACTACGGTCTTACCGTGATACTGGCGAATGTAAGGCAGCGCCTCGGCCAGGATTTCAGCCTTCAGGGTGGGCGCGATCTGCGAAAGGTCAGGAAGCTCGGACATGGCGGCAGGCTCAGGCACGGGACAGTTAAAACAGGGCGAATTGTACAGGACTGGCGCGCTGCAACAGGGTTTTCGATACCGGCGCCGGTGACGGGCGGCGCGGCCTTTGCGCACTGCGCAATGGACGGGCGCAAGCGCCGGCTGACAATCAAGCGTACCGCCGATCGGATAGGCCGGTAGATTGGCCGAATGACCGACTCACGGCGGCGCGCCAGTCGTGGCATTATTTCTGGGTTCAGGCTGAAGCGAGACCACTTGGCCCGTTATGAAATCGTCAGCTTCCCGATCTCAAAGTAGCGCGTTTTGTCCGCGCTGCGGTCATGCATTCGATTGCGCCATGCATGGGGTGCCGTTTGACTGTTGGTGCCGTGAGATGCCAGCAATGCCGGCAGACCGGCTCGATCCGTCCGGCCGTTGCCTGTGTCCTGAATGTCTCGCGGCGGAGATCGCGCGAGCCGTGCAGCCGGCGCCGGGAGTCGGTTCGCCTTGAAGTGTAGAACCGCGGAAACCCGGGCGCCGTGAACGCCGTACGGCTTCAACAATGCGGTGGCGATCTATGCCACGCGTTGTCGGGCCGCGAGCGCGCTCAAATCACATGCGACTGCTTCCAGCGCGGGGTTCCATTCCCTAAACCGTGGCTGCCGGTAGAGCGTCGCGCTCGGATACCACGGGCTGTCGGGTCGGTCGAGCAGCCAGACCCAATGCGGATTGACGTCGAGCAGCACCCATGTGCGCTGGCCGAGCGCGCCGCTCAGATGCGCCACGGAGGTGCAAACCGTGATGACGAGGTCGAGCGCACTGACAAACGCCGCCGTATCGTCGAAGTTGGCGAATTCAGCGGTGTAGTCCGACATGGGCAGACCCGCCGCCCGGGCGGCCGCGATGTCCGCCTCGGCACCCGGTTGCAGCGAATAGAACGCCACGTCGTGCATGCCGCCGAAATGTTCCGCGTAGCGCTCCCAACCCACCCTCCGGAATGGATTGCGCTGATGGCCAAGGCTGCCGGTCCATGTCAGTCCGACCTTGAGCCTCGTTTCTCCGGCAAGCCTCTTTCGCCACGACTTGCTGGCTGCGGACTCCGCATGCAGGTACGGAATCGCAGCGGGGATGGTCTCTGCGCGCGTGTCGAATATCAAAGGCAGGCTGAGTAACGGAATTTCGTAGTCAAACGGCGGCAAAGATTCGACGCCGCCGCCGGCCGAATAGTCGTCCAGATGATCGCCGAGGCTGCGAGCGAGCAACGCGCCCATTTGCGGAAATGAATTCCAGAGGAGACGGCCGCCCTCGCGATGAACACGCTCGGCCAGCAGAGGGACATAGCGGCTGAACTGCAAGACATCGCCCATACCCTGCTCACCCCACACCAGCAGTGTTTTGCCAGCGAGCGATTCGCCTTGCCAGGTCGGCGCGGGCATGGCGGGGCGATTGCCGCCCAATTCAAACGAGCCGTCCCAGCGCGCTTCGTGGGTTTGCCAGCCGTGCGCGTAATCGCCGCGCATGAGCTGCAGCATGCTGAGATTGGAGCGCATGGTCGCGTTGTTGGGCGCTAATGCACAGGCAGTTCTTTCGGCGTGCTCCGCTTCGTCCCAGCGTTGCGCTTCACGCAGCGCCAGCGCATAGTTGTTATGCGCCAGCGGGCTATGCGGCGCGCATTGCACGGCTCTTGCGCCCGCTTCGAGCGCGCGCGGCAGATTCAAATTGACGCGGCTTGCCTGAGTGAGATTGGTCCATGCGTCGCCATGGCCAGGTTCGTCATGAACCGCACTTTCCAGTAGTGCGATCTGCTCGTTGAGGTCGCCGCCAGTGAGTGTGAGGGCGCCAGCGAGATTGTTGCGCAACTGCGGCAATGTCGGGTCGATGGCGAGTGCGCGACGATAGGATGCGATTGCCTCGCCATGCCGGTTTGCCATCTGCAGCGCGTAGCCGAAACGGAAGTGTGCAAGAGCGCGATGGGGATCGAGTTGGGCAATAATGGCGGCGAGTTCGATCGCGTCGTTATGACGATGTTGCTCGAGCAGCGTAGCAATGAGCGATTCGATCGACTCGTCGTCGAGTGGGTGGTGTTGTGCAGCGGCATCGAGCCAGCTCGCCTCCGCTTTTGCGGTGCCGTTTTGCCGGGCTGCGGCGGCATGTCGCAGGAAAGTCAGGAAAACTGACGAGGGGTGCGTCTCGTTGTCAGAGGTAGGCAGCATGGACGGGTTTGGGCGTCGTAAGAACCGATAATGAGCGATTGGTCCGTGCGACGCTGTCGCAAAAATACCATGGTACCGGCACACGGCCTCAAGGTAAGTCGGACTAGTCCGAACAGTTAAACTAAAGTCATGCATCGTATAACCAACACCGGCCGGGTCAATCTCGGTCATCTGTTCTGGCTACGCAGCCTCGCCATCATCGGCCAGTTGGTGACGATCGCGGTCGTGCAGACTTTCTTTGGCGTGCATCTGCCGTTGCCCGCTATGTTGCTCGTGATCGCCCTCGAAGTGATCTTCAACGGGCTCACGTGGTGGCGTGTCTCGCAGCAGCGGCCCGAGTCCAATCTCGAACTGTTCGGCCAGATCTGGGTCGATCTCGGCGCGTTGTCGGCGCTGCTGTTCCTCTCCGGTGGCACCACCAATCCATTTGTTTCGCTGTACCTTCCATCGCTCGCGATTGCCGCGGCCGTGTTGCCATGGCATCTGATGGCGTGGCTCGCCGCGTTCGCCGTAGCCTGCTACGCCGTGCTCGGCTTCGATTCCGTACCGCTCAATCTCGACAACCCCGCGAACCTGTTCGACTACTTTCGTGCCGGCATGTGGGTGAACTTCATGGTCAGCGTCGGGCTGATTGCGTGGTTCGTCGCGCGCATGTCACGCGCTCTGCGGCTACGTGACGCAGCGCTCGGAGACGCGCAGCAGCGCTTGCTTCATGACGAACGCGCCGTCGCGCTCGGTGTGCAGGCCGCCACTGTCGCGCACGAAATCGGCACGCCGCTGTCTACAATTGCGATGTTGTCCGAAGAATTGCGCGACGCCGCGCGAACCGATAAGGGACTCGCGCCGTACAGCGCCGATCTGGAGCTGCTCGAACAGCAAATGACGCTGTGTACTTCGGCGCTTGCGCGACTGCGCAGCCGTGCATCGACAACGACCAACCGGCAGACGGTCAGCGAATGGCTCGAGTCGTTTGGCGAGCAATGGCGCTTGCGTCATCCGCATGTGAAGTTCGAGCGGATCGGTGTGCCGCCTGCGGGCGTCAGTCTTGACGATACGGTTGCCGTTAGTCAGATTCTTACGATTCTGCTCGACAACGCCGCGCGTGCGAGCCGCGATCACGTAACGCTGTCGTGCACGCTTACAGCTCGCGGCGACCAGATCGTATTCGAGGTATGCGACGCGGGCCCTGGTATTCCGGCCGCGTTGCGTGGGTCGCTCGGCGCGATGCCGGTCGACAGCACACAGGGTGGACACGGCGTGGGCCTGTATCTGGCATTTTCGGCGGCGGCACGTTTGAAGGGATCGATCGAGCTGGACGATGTCAGCGAGATCAAGCCGCGTGGCACGCGTGCAGTGTTGAGACTGCCGCTTGCAGCGCGCAAATTATCAGGTGCGGGCCGTCAAGGCACTACGCCATCCAACACGGAGAAACAGGCATGAGCGATATGAATTTTCTGGTGATCGACGACGATGAGGTGTTCTCCGGTATCCTCGCCCGCGGTTTGACGCGGCGCGGTTATACGGTGGCCGAAGCGCACAACGCGGATGAGGCGATCAAGTTGGCGAACCAGCAAAAGTTCAGCCAGATCACGGTGGACCTGCATCTCGGCAACGATTCCGGTCTGACGCTCGTCGCCCCCTTGCGTGATTTGCAGCCTGACGCGCGCATGCTTGTGTTGACCGGTTATGCCAGTATCGCCACGGCGGTGCAGGCGGTGAAGGACGGCGCCGATAACTACCTCGCGAAGCCCGCCAATGTCGAGACGATTTTGTCGGCGCTGCAAAGCGAGGCGAGCGCGCTGCAAGCTGAAGAGGCGATTGAGCATCCCACGCCGTTGTCGGTTGCGCGCCTGGAGTGGGAGCATATTCAACGCGTGCTCGCGGAGCACGGCGGCAATATTTCGGCTACTGCGCGCGCGTTGAACATGCATCGTCGAACGCTGCAGCGGAAGTTGGCGAAGCGGCCGGTCAAGCAGTAAGAATTGAGGCCTGCTTGGCCCCTCCTTGCGCTAGGGGGCCGGAAAGCAAAACGGGCTGTCTTGCACAAGACAGCCCGTTTTTTACGCCTCACATATGATCAGCCGCATGCGAGGCACGCATGCTTTAACGCGACATCAGCGTCGGTATCGACTCGGCCTCTGAGTCTGCATCAGCATCAGCATCAGCATCGACGCGACATCGACATCGACATCGACATCACAGCACGTAGCGCGACAGATCCTCGTCTTCCGCCACTTCGTTCAGCGCGCGATCGACATACGCCGCGTCGATCTGCACCGTCTTGCCCGAGTGATTGCCTGCTGCGAACGAGACATCTTCCAGCAGTTTTTCGATCACCGTGTACAGGCGGCGTGCGCCGATGTTTTCGGTTTTCTCGTTGACCGAGTACGCGATTTCGGCCATGCGACGAATGCCGTCGTCGGCGAATTCCAGGTGCACGTCTTCCGTAGCCAGTAGTGCCTGATATTGCTTGACGAGGCTCGCGTCGGTCGACACCAGGATCGATTCGAAATCGCCCACCGACAGCGAATCCAGCTCGACCCGAATCGGGAAGCGGCCTTGCAGTTCCGGAATCAGATCGCTCGGCTTGGCAAGATGGAACGCTCCGCTCGCGATGAACAGAATGTGGTCAGTCTTCACCATGCCGTACTTGGTGTTGATCGTGGTGCCTTCGACGAGCGGCAGCAGATCGCGCTGCACGCCCTGACGCGACACTTCACCACCGCCGGCTTCATTACGCGACGCGATCTTGTCGATTTCGTCGAGAAACACGATACCGTTCTGCTCAACGTTCTGTACCGCCTTGGCTTTCACCTCTTCGTCGTTGAGCATCTTGCCGGCTTCTTCGTCGGTGAGGACCTTGAGCGCTTCCTTCACTTTCAGCTTGCGGCGCGTTTTCTTGCCGCCGCCGATGTTCGCGAACATCGAACGGATCTGCTCGGTCATGTCTTCCATGCCCGGCGGCCCCATGATGTCCATGCCGACTTGCGGCTGTTCGACGTCGAGTTCGATTTCCTTATCGTCGAGCAGACCCTCGCGCAGGCGCTTGCGGAAAGTCTGACGCGTGGTGCTGCCTTCGTCCGCCGTGTCGACGGCGCTCGAGCTCGCGCCGAAACCAACCGGCCGGGCGCTCGGCAGGAGGATGTCGAGGATGCGGTCTTCGGCCTGATCTTCTGCCTTGGTCCGCACTTTGCGCATTTCCGTTTCACGCGTCTGCTTGACCGAGATTTCGATCAGATCGCGCACGATGCTGTCGACGTCGCGGCCGACATAACCGACTTCGGTGAATTTGGTGGCTTCGATCTTGATGAACGGTGCGTCGGCGAGTTTCGCCAGACGCCGCGCGATTTCGGTTTTGCCGACGCCGGTCGGTCCGATCATCAAAATGTTCTTCGGCGTGATTTCCTGACGCAGCGGGTCTTCAACCTGCTGACGGCGCCAGCGGTTGCGCAGCGCCACGGCAACTGCTTTCTTCGCGCGGCCTTGGCCGATGATGTGTTTGTCGAGTTCCGAGACGATCTCGGCAGGGGTCATGGTGCTCATCGTGGGTCCTTACTCGATCGTCTCGATGACGCGGTTATGGTTCGTATAGATGCACATGTCGCCGGCAATCTCCAGCGACTTCTCGACGATCTCGCGCGGCGACATCTCGGTGTTGTCGGCGAGCGCCTTCGCGGCGGCTTGCGCGTAAGCGCCGCCCGAACCGATTGCGCAGATACCGCCTTCCGGGTCGAGCACGTCGCCGTTACCGGTGATGACGAGGGTGGTGGTGGCGTCCGCGGCGATCAGCATTGCTTCCAGACGGCGCAGCATGCGGTCGGTGCGCCAGTCTTTGGCGAGTTCGACGGCGGCGCGCGTCAGATTGCCCTGATGTTTTTCCAACTTCGCTTCAAAGCGGTCGAGCAGCGAGAAGGCGTCGGCCGTGCCGCCGGCGAAGCCGACCAGCACCTTGCCGTTATAGATGCGCCGGACTTTCTTCGCACCGCCTTTCATGACGATGTTGCCCAGCGTTACCTGGCCGTCGCCGCCAAGCGCGACTTTGTCGCCGCGGCGCACGGAAACGATCGTCGTGCCGTGAAATTGCTCCATATGCGTTCCTCTTTGCAAAACGGGTAGGACACGGTGGCGCAACACCACCGCATGAATCCTGGAAGCGGACGGCGCGCAACGCTGAAACGATCAACCGGTCGGCGCGCGCGCGTACAACGCATGTCGGACTTATTTTAGGGCGTGCGCGGTCATATCAAGAGCCGGCAAACGGCATAAGACAAAAACTCGGGATTCAGATCGAGGGATGGTGCGAAGGCGCACACAAAAGAAAAAAGGCGCACAGATCACCGTGCGCCTCTCGACGAAGCAGCTTAAAAGGGCGCGGAGCCGAAGCCGCGCCGCAGGTGTTCAGTCGCCGAACAGCTTCTGGCGCAGTTCGCGGCGTTCCTGCGCTTCGAGCGACAGGGTAGCCGTGGGCCGTGCGAGCAGACGCGGAATGCCGATCGGCTCGCCGGTTTCTTCGCACCAGCCATAGTCGCCGGAATCGATGCGCGCGATCGATTGCTGCACCTTCTTCAGCAGCTTGCGCTCGCGGTCGCGCGTGCGCAGTTCGAGCGCATGCTCTTCCTCGATCGTTGCACGGTCGGCCGGGTCCGGCACGATTACTGTTTCGCGCAGGTTCTCGGTCGTCTGGCCGGCATTGCGGAGAATGTCCGCCTGCAGCTGTTCGAGCTTGTTCTTGAAGAAAGCGAGCTGATCCTCATTCATGTAATCCTTGTCGCTCATCTTCAGGATTTCGGCTTCAGTCAAGAGTCGTTTCGTCGTCATCTGGCTTGCTTCTTCAATGTGAGGCAAAACTCTTACATAGTGCCCGCACTTTCGTATTGCCCACAAAGGCGCCACGAGGACGCTGAGCGCTGGGCAGGCACGGACGATGGACTGTCGGTGACGCCGAAGCGCCTTGCGCCCACGCGCCGGGCGTCGCTACGCCAATGCGGGGCCGAACTCCTCTGGAAACCGATTCTCAATTGTTCCTGAGGCATTGCTTGCCGGCAGCGCGCTTTTCGAGCTGTGCCAGCCGGCATTGTCGGCGTGATTTCCGGACAAGATTTTCCGGCGCCGTTTCAGGCCCGGCGCGAGATACGCACTGACCGGGCAATTCGTTGTCATTCTCCAGTGGGCACGTATTGTAACTGAATCACAATCCAGCACCGCAACTCGTGAAAATCCCCCGGCGGCGCACTGATATCCCGAAAATATAACGCGCGCACGGTCAAAAAGCGATGGTCGTGCACGCATTAATACAGCAGGGTTTTCACGTGTTTTTCACACGATCGACATTTCAGCGGGCTTTCGGGCAATCTTTTGCGTATTCTGCAGACGATTGCCTCGGTGCCCGACGAACACACCCTTAGCGCGCTCCAGCATGCCGCGTGCCGCGCCATTTGCCCGGCCCGGCCCCCCGTGACGCTTACGCCAGACAGGCGTCCAGGCCGTCGGTGATCAGGTCCTGCGGCAGTTCGATGCCGATGAACACCATCTTGTTGGTCTTCTTCTCGATTGGCTGCCATTTCGCGGCCAGATCGCTGCCCATCATCTGGTGTACGCCCTGGAACACAACCTTACGGTCGACGCCCTTCATATACAGCACGCCCTTATAGCGCAACAGGCGCTCGCCGTAGATCTGCAGAATGCCGCCGAGGAAGTCCTCGAGCTTGTTCGGATCGAACGGACGGTCGCTGCGGTAGACGAACGATTTGATCTTGTCGTCGTGGTGCGCGTGATGGTGATGCGCGTGGTCGTGGCCTTCGTGGTCGCACTTGCCGTGGTCGTGATCGCAGTTTTCGTGATCGTCATGGGTATGACCGTGCTCGTCATGCGCGTGAGCGTGGTTGTGCGCATGTTCGTCTTCAGCGAGGAAGTCCGGGTCGATTTCGAGCTTCGAATTCAGGTTGAAGCCGCGCAGGTCGAAGATTTCCTTGATGTCCGCTTCGCCGAAATTGACGATCTTGATCGCCGCCCGCGGATTCATGTGCACCAGGCGATGGCGCAGATCGTCCACGTGCTTTTCGTCGACCGTATCGGACTTGGTGATGAACAGGCGATCGGCGAAGCCGACCTGACGCTGCACCACTTCGTGTTCGTCCAGCTGGTGGTTCGCGTGCTTCGCGTCGACCAGCGTGATGATTGCGTCGAGCAGGAATTCGTTGGCGATCTGGTCGTCCATGAAGAACGTCTGCGCGACCGGGCCCGGATTGGCGAGACCGGTGGTTTCGATCACGACACGGTCGAAATCCAGTTCGCCAGACTGTTTCTTCGCCGCCAGATCACCCAGCACGCGCGAAAGGTCGCCGCGGATCGTGCAGCAGATGCAGCCGTTGCTCATCTGGATGATCTGCTCGCTCGTATCCTGCACCAGGATTTCGTTGTCGATGTTCTCTTCGCCGAACTCGTTCTCGATCACGGCGATCTTCATGCCGTGCTTTTCGTTCAGGATGCGCTTGAGCAGGGTGGTTTTGCCGCTGCCGAGAAAGCCGGTCAGGATGGTGACTGGGATCATGTTGGTCGCCTGTAAGTACGTGAGTCTGTGCGTAATCAAAATGTGCAGCGCGGGATCTGCAGCGCGAAATGTGCGGCGCGCAAGCTGCAGCGAATCCGTCTGCGAATCCGGTTTGCCGGGCGAGGCAGCCTGACGGCGCGCGACCCGATCTAGCCGGATATTGAAACATATCTGTCAAGCCGGCGCTGGCGGCGGGCCGAACCCCACCGCGGCGCGCGGGAAATAAGCCCGAATCTATGGGCGATCAGGCAATTTGCAACAGCAGGCCTTTCAGGTATTCGCCCTCAGGGAATGCGGTGAGCAACGGGTGGTCGACCCCGGCGCCGAGGCGCTTGAGAATCCGCGCATCGACGCGCGCATCGGCCGCCGCGCCGGACACGATCTTCTGGAACAACTCCGAGTCGATCGCGCCGGAGCATGAATAGGTGAACAGCAGGCCGCCCGGGCGCAGCAGCTTCAGGCCGGTCAGGTTGATGTCCTTGTAAGCGCGCGAGGCGCGGTCCACGTGTTCACGCGAGGGTGCGAATTTCGGCGGATCCAGCACGATCAGGTCGAAGCGTTCGCCTTCGTCGTAGAGGCGGCGCAGGGTTTTGAACGCGTCAGCGTCGAGCCAGGTGGCGCGTTCGGCGTCGAAACCGTTGGCGGCCACGTTCTGTTGCGCGATCGCAAGCGCGTCGCCCGACGAATCGATCGACACCACGCGCTTCGCCCCGCCTTTCAATGCCGCCAGCGAAAAGCCGCCGGTGTAGCAGAAGCAGTTCAGCACGTCGCGATCTTTCGCCAGCTCCTGCACCAGCAGGCGGTTGTCGCGCTGGTCGACGTAGAAGCCGGTTTTGTGGCCGTTGCGCACGTCGACGTGGTAACGCACACCGTTTTCGCTCGCGATCAGCGTTTCCGACGGCACGTCGCCCGCCAGCACGCCGGTGATCTGTTCGAGCCCTTCCTTCTGACGGATCGACACGTCCGAGCGCTCGTAGACGTTCGGGCAGCCGGTCGCGCCGACCAGCGCGGCGACGATCGCCTCCTTCCAGGCTTCGACGCCCGTCGCCATGAACTGGCACACCAGCTGGCTGCGCTGGCCTTCGTCCTCGGCCACGTAATGATCGACGATCAGACCCGGCAGGCCATCCGCTTCGCCGAAAATCAGCCGGACGGCACCGGTGTTGTGCACCATCGTTTGACGATGCGCGAGGGCGCGTTGCACACGGCGCTTGAAAAATGCGTGATCGATCGGCTCGGCTTCGTCGAAGCTCCACACGCGCGCGCGAATCTGCGAAAGCGGGCTGTAGGCCGCACGCGCGAGGAAACGGCCGTCGTGCGCACGCACCAGCACGGTCGCGCCGGGAGCGGGATTGCCGTCGACCCGATCGATCGCGTTGGCATAGACCCACGGGTGGCGGCGCAGCAGCGATTTTTCTTTCGACGGTTTGAGCGTAACGGTATTCATCAGGGTGTCAGCAGGAGCAGTTGGCCGCGTGGACAAAGAGGCACACGGCAGGTGAAGCGAAGGTGGAGACCGCAAGCCGCAAAAAGCAAAGAGCGGAATCAGTCGCGTTTTTTGGCGCGCGGATGCGCCTGATCGTAGACGTGCGCGAGATGCTGGAAATCGAGCGCGGTGTAGACCTGCGTGGCGGTGATGCTGGCATGCCCGAGCAGTTCCTGCACAGCCCGCAGATCGCCGCTCGACTGCAGCACGTGTGTGGCGAACGAATGCCGCAGTACGTGTGGATGCACGTTGGCGGGAATGCCGGCGACCAGCGCCGCGCGCTTCACACGATCACGCACGACATTCGGCGACAGCCGATTGCCGCGCGCCGAGAGAAACAGCGGATGCGGATCGTGCCGGACCATCTGGTCGCGCACCGCGAGCCACGCGTTCAAGGCGTCAATCGCTTTGCTGCCGACCGGCACGATACGACGCCGGTTGCCTTTGCCGAGCACTTCGACTTCGGCGGAATCGAGCTTGAGCCAGCCCGCGGAGCGGTAGCCGTCGGCATCGGCAAAACGGGCATCGAGGCCGACCAGTTCGGATAGACGCAGGCCTGACGAGTAGAACAGTTCGAGCATCGCGTGGTCGCGCAAACCTTCGGTCGTTGCGGCGGCCGGACTCTCCATCAGGCGCGTGGCGTCGTCGACGGAAAGCGCTTTCGGTAGTGCTTTAGCCTGCTTCGGCGCCCGCACGGTGGCGACCGGGTTGGCCGGCAGATCGACGCGCCCCGCGAACCAGCGGTAGAACGCCCGCCACGACGACAACCGATGGCTGATCGAGCGCGCCGTCAGGCCACCGGCGTGTGCCCGCGAAACCGCGCCGCGAATATCGACAGCGGTGAGGCTTTCGAGCGGCCGGCCTTTGGCCAGCAGCTTGAGTTCCTCGAGTTCGTGGGTGTAGCCGCGCAGCGTATGTGCCGACAGTCGCCGCTCATGTTCGAGATTCGACAGGTAGGCGGCGATCGGGTCGGCGTCGGTCACGATGGCTTTTTGTGGGATCGGCGGCTCAGCGCGGCAGCAGACGGCTTAGCGCCGCGCTCGCCAACGCGCCGATCTGCGTCAGGAAATCGGTGGCCATGCCGTCGTGGAAGCGGCGGGCGTCGGCCGAACCCATGACCAGCAGGCCGAAGGTGGGCGCTTCTTCCTTGCCTTCGGGGTCGCGCAGCGCGAGCAGCGCAATTGACTCGGTAGCGTGCGCGGACTCGCTTGTACCGCCTGCGGACGCGCCGTCGCTCACCGCCGACACCGCCGGCGTCAGCCACTGCGCCGCTTCGAAACCGGTGTTTGCACCACAGTACGGCGTGGTAAGGCTATTCGCGAAGATTCGCACTTCCTCACCGACATGGCGCGCGAACTCGGCCTGTGCATACGGTTCGGAGACGTCCCATACGCGCAGCGCGGCTTGCGGCACGTCGAAAATTTCCCGCAACCCTGTGGCGATCGTGCGCGGCAGCGCGTACGGATCGCGCTCGGCCATCACGCGGATGGTCCAGCGATTGAATTTCGAGGCAATGCTGTCGTTTTCGTGACCGTAGCGCAGCAGCTCGGCCAGACGCCGTTCGAGATGCTTGTTCTTGTCGCGCAGCATTTCCATCTGCCGTTCCTGCAGCGACACCGCGGCTTTGCCGTGCGGGTTCGCAAGCCGGATCGTCGCGAGCATTTCCGCGTGTTCGGCGAAGAATTCGGGGTTGGCGAGCAGATATTCGGCGACTTCGCGATCGTTCATGGTTTCGGCTAAAGGACTACGGGACGACGCCTTCGGGCGGCGCATCGGTCATGAGTTCGGTCGGCCGGTGAAAGAGGCCGCGAGGTCCGGCTCTTCATCGGCCTTCGTTGGCCTTCATTGGCTTATTCATCGGCCTATTCGAGGCCACGTGTCGGGTACTTCCTGGGCCGATCGCTCGACCTCTGAATCGGGTATTGCGCTGGCGCGGGTCAGTCGGCCAGTTCGATCTCGCCTTCGAAGACCGTTGCCGCCGGGCCGGCCATGAACAGCGGCGCGCCTTCTTGCGTGTGGTCCCACGTGATAGTCAGCTTGCCGCCGTGCGTGTGCACCAGCACCGGCGCATCCAGCAGCCCGCGGCGAATGCCGGCGGCGACCGCCGCGCACGCGCCCGTGCCGCAGGCCAGCGTTTCGCCGGCGCCGCGTTCGTAGACCCGCAGCTTGATTTCGCTGCGGCCGACAATCTGCATGAAGCCCGCATTCACCCGTTGCGGAAAGCGGGCATGCCGCTCGATCACCGGGCCTTCGACGAGCACCGGGAAATCTTCGACGTCGTCGACCACTTGCACGGCGTGCGGATTACCCATGGACACCACCGAAATCCAGCGTGTCACGCCGTTCACGTCGAGCGGCCAAAGCGTGTCAGCGCCCTCGCGGCGGCCTTCGAGGCCTTTGGTGGCGAACGGTACGCGCTCCGGTTCGAACACGGGTGCGCCCATATCGACCAGCACTTCGCCGTTTTCCTGCATGGTCAGCAGGATGGTGCCGTTCTGCACTTGTACGCGCACGCTGCGCTTGTCGGTCAGGCCGCTGTCGCGCACGAACTTGACGAAGCAGCGGGCGCCGTTGCCGCAGTGCTCGACCTCGCCGCCGTCGCAATTGAAGATGCGATATCTGAAATCGACGCCGTCCATGGTGGGCTTTTCGACCAGCAGCAACTGGTCGGCGCCGACACCGAAATGCCGGTCCGCGAGCGCGCGCACCTGCGCCGGCGTCAGGTTGACCGGTTGGGTGTAGCCGTCGAGCACGACGAAGTCGTTACCCGCGCCGTGCATTTTGGTGAATTTCAGTTTCATCACGCTATTGTAAGTGACGCGCCTGCAGGTGGGCCGAACGCCGCTTTATTTGCCGCTTCATTTCCGCGTTCAGGCGCTTTTTTGAAGACCGGTCAGTAGACGCTCGGCTCGCCCGGCGGCCGGGTCTTGAAGCGCTTGTGCACCCAGTAGTACTGCTCGGGGATCAGCGGAATCTGCTCTTCAAGGAAGGCGTTCATGCGGCGCGCGTCGGCTTCGTCGTCGCCGGTGGGGTAGTTGTCCCACGGCTTGAATACCTTCAGGCGATAACCTTTGTAATTCGGCAGCACCTCGCCGATGAACGGCACCACTTGCGCATGGCCGACCCCGGCGAGCCGTCCGACCGCCGTCAGCGTGCACGCCTGTACGCCGAAGAACGGCACGAAAGTCGAGTTGCGCGCGCCGTAGTCCATGTCGGCGCCGAGCATGACGGGCTTGCGGTCGCGCAACCAGCGCAGCACGATGCGCGCGCTGTCGGCCCGGCTTGCCATGTCCGCGCCGAAGCGGCCGCGCGCGGCCTTCGCCACGTCGTCGAGCACCTTGTTGGACATCGGCTGATAGAGCGCGCCGCACTGCCGGTGCAGCGCGTAATTGATGAACACCGAGCCCGCCTCGATGCCGACGAAATGCGCGCCAAGCAGCAGGGTGGGGGGCATATCCGGATCGCTCAGGTCGATCTCGCTATCCACCTGCACGAGCTTCTCCAGCTTCTCGGCAGAGCCGAACCACTGGACGCTGCGCTCAACATAACTGCGGATCGCGTGGCGGAAGTGTTTCTGCGCGATCTCCTCGCGGCGCTCGGCGCTCCACTCCGGGAAACACAAGCTCAGATTGATGTGGACGATGCGCTTACGGTTGCTGGGGATCTGATAGAGCAGCCAGCCCAGCCCGTCGCCGAGTCGCGCAACGAAACCGTACGGCAGCAATGCCAAAAATTTCAGCAGTCCAATGGCGAGTTGGGCGCCGAGGCGGCTCAGCATGCGGTGGCTCCGCAATCTGCACCAGCCGACACTGTGCTTAAGAAAACGGCAAACGAGTCGAAATACAACACGTGTGGGTACTCTGTGACAAATGTAGGAAGTCGCTATAATAAGGGCTTCGCCGAGTTAATAGACAACTTGCGGGGCGAAGCTGGCGGGTGCGATCCATTGGATACGCCCCTGTCGGTAAGGTAATCCGCTAAAGCGTCGCCGCTTCAAGGCTCCCCGAAGCTGGCTACGTGAAACTCAACCGTAACCACACAACAGGAGTCTGCAACGTGGCAAACGACTATCTCTTCACCTCCGAATCCGTTTCCGAAGGCCATCCCGACAAAGTCGCGGATCAGATCTCGGATGCGATCCTCGACGCCATCCTGACCCAGGACAAGTACTCGCGTGTCGCAGCCGAAACGCTGTGCAACACGGGTCTCGTCGTGCTGGCCGGGGAAATCACCACCACCGCGAACGTCGATTACATCCAGGTCGCGCGCAACACGATCAAGCGTATCGGGTATGACAACACCGATTACGGTATCGATTACCGCGGCTGCGCGGTGCTGGTGGCGTACGACAAGCAATCGCCGGACATCGCCCAGGGTGTGGATCGTGCGCACGACAACAACCTCGATCAAGGCGCTGGCGACCAGGGCCTGATGTTCGGTTACGCCTGTGAAGAAACGCCGGAATTGATGCCGCTGCCGATCCACCTGTCGCACCGTCTGGTGGAGCGTCAGGCGAATCTGCGCCGCGACGGCCGTCTGCCCTGGCTGCGTCCGGATGCGAAGTCGCAGGTCACCGTGCGTTATGTCGACGGCAAGCCGCATGCAATCGACACTGTGGTGCTGTCCACGCAGCATTCGCCGGACATCGAACTGTCCACGCTGCGCGAAGCCGTGATCGAAGAAGTCATCAAGCCGACGCTGCCGGCTGAGCTGATCAAGGGCGACATCAAGTTCCTGGTGAACCCGACCGGCCGGTTCGTGATCGGCGGCCCGCAAGGCGATTGCGGTCTGACGGGCCGCAAGATCATCGTCGATACGTACGGCGGCGCTGCGCCGCACGGCGGCGGTGCGTTCTCGGGCAAGGATCCGTCGAAGGTCGACCGTTCGGCAGCTTATGCTGGCCGTTATGTCGCGAAGAACATCGTGGCGGCTGGTTTGGCCTCGCGCTGCCTGATTCAGGTGTCGTACGCGATTGGCGTTGCGCAGCCGACTTCGGTCATGGTCAATACGTTCGGCACGGGCCGCGTGTCGGATGCGACGATCACGAAGCTGGTGCAGGAGCATTTCGACCTGCGTCCGAAGGGCATCATCCAGATGCTCGACCTGCTGCGCCCGATCTACGAGAAGAGCGCGGCCTACGGTCACTTCGGCCGCGAAGAGCCGGAATTCACGTGGGAATCCACGGACAAGGCTCTGGCGCTCGCCGAAGCCGCAGGCACGGAACCGGTCGCCGCGCTCGCCTGATAAGCAAGCGCGCAGTCCGCTTCAGCAAAAAACCCCGCCGGCGCGAGCCGTGCGGGGTTTTTCTATTACTGTTGCGGCGTTTGCCGGCTGATTCAGCGGCTGATTCAGCGGTTCATTCAGTGGCTCGCGAACGCGAATGCGAACGCAAACCAGCCGGTGCTGCCGCTCGTCGACATACGGCGCGGGCGGCGGCTCGTATTCTGCGGCGCTGCGACCGGTGCCTGGCGCGTAGCGGTGAGGCGCAGCGGCGTCGGTTTGCGCAGCAGCGTACGCAGCGAGAAACGACGCGAATTGCCTTGCAAGCGAAGCGCAGAGAAGAACGTGTGGAACCAGGTGCGAATGCCGTCGACTGCTTTGGCTTCGCGCCATTGCTCACCTAATGCGCGAGTGCGGGTGGCATGGTGACGCAGCGCACGCACGACATGACGGCGCGCCGGACGCGCCGCTTTCAATGCAGCGCGGGTAAGACGGGTGCTCAGGAGAGTATGCATGGCTTCACAAGTAGGCAACGTGTCGCGCGACGGAATGTACGCCAGAAGGAGCACCAAATGTGCCAATGGCGGTATCGCGATGGACGGCGCGAAAGCCTGGAATTCGACTGGAAAGGGCACGGAGGACGGCGGAGTCGGCGATAGCGGCCTGCGCGCGCCGCAAAAGTGCGGGAGTAGCGATCAACATGCGTGAAGGCTACACGCGATTCATGACGTCAGAAAGTCCGTTTTTACCCTGCGAATACGGGTTTTTACGGAGTAGGAACGATCTGCGGGTTTGCGGGGTCGCGCCCTTTGCGGTCGATTTTCGTGCGCGCGCGCCCTGGCAAGGTGCCGCGCAAACTGCGATTTCGCGTGAAAGTTGTGCTAAGGCCTTGGCTTCTCGAAAGGCGAAACAGCGCACAGTCCGATCGCGCCCGTTTTACAATCGAACATCAGCCAGTCGAAAGTAACGGAACACCATGTCACTTCACTCGAAGAAAGAACAGATTCAAACGTTGCGGGAGCAAGGATTTGTCGTTGTGCCTGGATTGGTGTCGCCTGAGCGTTGCGGCGAGCTGAAGCAGATTGCGGAGCGGCAATTACAGGAAGCGGCGGCGCCGATTGAGTTCGAAGCGGATCTTCGCTATCCGGGCGCGCCGGAGTCGAAATATGCGCCGGGCGGGCATACGGTTCGCCGGCTGCTGGATGCGTACGGGCGTCATCCGAGTTTTTCGCAATGGGCGACCGCGCCGGAAATTCGCGGCTGGATGGAGTTGTACTTCGGTGAGGAGCCGCGCTTATCGCGGGCGCATCACAATTGCATGATGACCAAGCATCCTGCTTATGGCAGCTTGACCGGCTGGCATCGTGATGTGAGGTATTGGTCGTTCGAGCGCGACGACCTGGTGTCGGTGTGGCTCGCGGTTGGGTCGGAGACTGTCGATAACGGCGCGTTGTGGTTTGTGCCGAAGTCGCATAACACGGCTTTCACTTCCGACCGGTTCGACGATGCCAAGTTTTTCCGCTCAGATCTGGAAGAGAATCAGGCGTTGATTCGCACCGCGGTTTCGCCCGAGCTCAAGGCCGGGGACGTGGTGTTCTTTCATTGCAACACGCTGCATTCGGCGGGCAAGAACCTCAGCGATCAGGTGAAATTTTCATTGGTATTTACCTACCATGGGGCGAGCAATGTGCCCCTGCCGGGATCTCGCTCGGCGGCCAAGCCTGAAATTGCCTTTTAGGTTTTTTGCCCTGCGCGGCGCGGATGATCGCTGGTCTCGCGCCGCGTAGGCAATCAACGCTCTACCGCTTGCGACCGGAAAGGGCCACCCCGGTGAGGCCGGCGATGGTGGCGATAACGCCGCCCACAATCAGCATGATCGCCTTATTGGTCGGAGACCCGGTAAACACGCGAGACACCTCGCTGCTGACCGAGTTGAACGCCTGCCCGCCGAAATACAACAGCGCAATACCGCCGACAATTAGCGCGATTGAGATCGCCTTCGTCATGAATCCACCCCTTTCGATAAGCTTTGGTCGGCCAAAGTGTAGGGGAGCCGCAAGCGATCGTCCATCCCGCATAGTGGGCCTCTGCAGGCAGCACGGCGATTGGCTACCATAGCGGTCTGGTCTCACTCATACCTGAACATAAAACCTGCACGCCTCCCGCAGTACGTGATGATTTCCTCACGCCCGTGATCGCCGGGCGACTTCAACATCAAGGACACTAGCAATGGCTTACGAAGCAGCTTCAGAACGCTATTCGGACATGCAATACCGCGTCTGCGGCAAGTCGGGTCTCAAACTGCCAGCGCTGTCACTGGGCCTGTGGCACAACTTCGGCGATACCACGCCGATCTCCACGCAGCGCGATATCCTGCGCACGGCCTTCGATCTGGGCATCACTCACTTCGACCTCGCCAACAACTACGGCCCCCCGTACGGCAGCGCCGAAACCAATTTCGGCCGGCTTTTCAAAGACGACTTCAAGCCGTATCGCGACGAACTCCTGATCTCGTCGAAGGCAGGTTGGGATATGTGGCCAGGTCCGTACGGCCAGGGCGGCGGCTCGCGTAAGTACGTGCTCGCGAGCCTCGATCAGAGCCTGCAGCGCATGGGCCTCGACTACGTCGATATCTTCTATTCGCATCGTTTCGATGCCGATACGCCGCTCGAAGAAACCGCCGGCGCGTTGGCGAGCGCGGTGCAGCAGGGCAAGGCGCTGTACATCGGTATTTCGTCATACTCGGCAACTAAGACGCTCGAAATGGCCAGGCTGCTCGCCGAGTACAAGGTGCCGCTGCTGATCCATCAACCCGCGTACAACATGCTCAACCGCTGGATCGAACATGAGCTGCTGGACACGCTGGAGAAAGTCGGCGCGGGCGCCATCGCGTTCACGCCGCTCGCGCAGGGCTTGCTCACCGGCAAGTATCTGAACGGTGTGCCCGAAGACGCGCGCGTCAACAAGCCGGGCGGCGGTTCGTTGAAGCAGGAGCATCTGAGCCCGCAAAACATCGAGCACGTCCGCAAGCTCAACGATATCGCGCAGCGTCGCGGACAAAGCCTCGCGCAGATGGCGCTCGCCTGGGCGCTGCGCGATCCGCGCGTCACGTCCGTGCTGATCGGCGCAAGCCGCGCGGAACAGGTGCGCGAGAACGTCGGTGCGCTGAAGAATCTCGCGTTCTCGAAGGAAGAGCTGGCGGAGATCGACCACTACGCAACTGAAGGTGGCATTAACCTTTGGGAAAAGCCGTCGACGGATCAGGCGATCTGATCCGGCGGTTTTTTGCCGTAGACGTAGACGTAGAAAAGCCGCCGGTAAGGCGGCTTTTTGTTAGGCGTGTCCAGGTGGCGCGCGCGGTTTTCGGCGGCAGGTAGCTTAGCTGCGCGCGCATGCAAACAAGGTGGCGATAGCAGGGGTCCAATCGTGAGCGCTGGTCAGATCAATGGCGCACACAGACATCGCAGTGGCCGAAGCGACTGCGTTCAGTCGACCGAACCATCGGCGAAGCGTCCAGGCCGTCTTCGCCAGACCCCGCTAAACCAGCGCAGGCAAGCCCTCGACCAGCACGACCGCGAACACCACGCCGATCAGCGCGCCTAGCACGCGTAGCGCGTTGTGACGCAACTCCGTCTTGCAGGGAAGTGCGCCGACAAACAAAGCGCCGGCCAGCGCCATCGGAATGACCAGGATGAAATCGGCGATCGTGAAGTAGGTCGTCATACCCGTCTCCTTATCTAGTACGGCGAGGGCAGCGGCTCTATTTCTGGAGTCATGCACTGCCAACGCTCGATTCGAGTATAGGCGACGGTTAGATCAACATAACAACGCTTTGCGGCGCTGCAGCGTGTCTTCGCAGGCTGCTGAACCTTGTGCTACAAGGGCCACAGCGATTGGCGCGCCGCAGCAAAAACGCCGTCAAAAATGAAGTGTTTGCTTACACGGTCCTTACTTTTCAGGGTGGTTCGATGCGCAGCGGATTGTTTGCGCCTAACTGGGTTCACCCGATTTGAGCCCGGTGCCATGGTGCGTCCGGGCTCGGTTTTCCCGAAGCTGATCAGCAGCGTTCCCTCATACCGCGGTCCGTTCGCGTCGACGCAAGCGCATGGCCGCAGCGATGCCGATGACAAGCAGCGCGCCCACCAGTCCAGCGACACCGTTCCAGCCATAACCGGCCCATACATGGCCGCCATAAGAGCCGACCACGCTTGAGCCGATGTAATACGCGAGCAGATACAGGGCGGCCGCCTGCCCCTTGGCTTCTTTGGCAAGGCGTCCGACCCAGCCGCTCGCCACCGAGTGTCCGGCGAAGAAACCGAACGTCACGCATGCGATCCCGGTTGCAATTGCCGCGATCGGATGGAGCATCGTGAGGGCGAGTCCGAGCGCCATCATTAGCAGGCTGCCAGTCAGCACACGCGCCCGGCCGAAGGTGTCGGCCATGCGGCCCGACCACGGCGAGGCGACTACGCCCGTCAGATAGACGACGAAAATCGCGCCGATCTCCGTCTGACTCAACAGATAGGGCGGCGCGAGCAGCCGGTAACCGATGTAGTTGTACAGCGTAACGAAGCTGCCCATCAGCACGAAACCGAGCAAAAACAGCAGCGGCAAGCCGGGCCGCGTGAATTGCTTCAGCAAGGCAGTGCGGTGATGGCCAAAGCCGAGCCCGCGACGCGGTACGAAATGGCGGGATGGCGGCAGCAGCGCGCGAAACGCGAGCATCGAGAGAATGCCGAGCACGCCGATCGTGCCGACTGCCACGCGCCACGAAAACAGATCCGCGACGACGCCGGTAATCACGCGCCCAGCCATCCCGCCGATCGCCGTGCCGCCGACGTACAGGCCCATCGCAAGACCGAGTCCATCGGGGTGCACTTCTTCCGCGAGGTACGCCATCGCAACAGCGGGCACGCCACCGAGCGCGAGGCCTTCGAGCGTGCGCAACACGAGCAATTGATGCCAGTGCGGCGCGATCGAGACGCCGATCGTCAATAGCGCCGACAGCGTGAGCGATGCGGTCATCAGCTTGTGACGGCTCCAGCCTTCCGAGACGAAGCCGGCCACGAACACGGCGAGCGCGAGCGCGGCTGTAGTCAGCGAGAGTGACAAGCTGCTCTGTGCAGGCGTCACGCTGAATGCCGTAGAGAGCGCAGGCAGCAGTGGCTGTACGCAATACAACAGCGAGAAGGTGGCGTAGCCGGCGAACAGCAGCGCGATGCTGGCGCGCCAATAGGCACGCGTGCCGCGCTCGAGATAGGGGATGTCGGTGACGTCAGGCACGGCAGCGGAGGTGAAAGAAGCAGACGAAGCGGGAACAGCCGAAGTAGCAGTCCGGTCGAGTTCCGGCGATGCGGTCACGAAAAAATCTCCTTGGGGAGCGCGAAGTGCTCAAAGAAGTTAAGGATACGCTGAAAAGGCTAAGCGGGCGGGCGCGACGCGCAGCGCGGCGTTGTCACGAAGGGCGCGGACGGCTTGCTCGCTGCGGTTTTGGCATCCCTTGGGGAAATGATCGCTAACCGCTACCCATGCGCCGCTGCATCACTCGCAGGCGCAGCGGGATGCACGATCTGTTCGTCGGTCGGCAATGCGGATGTGTCCCAACCGCCGCCCAAGGCCTTGATCAACGCGACGCTCGCCGCCATACGACGGCGCGCGATCGACACTGCATCCCGTTCGTTGGTGAGCGCGGTGGTTTGCGCGACCACGACGTCGAGATACGTGATTGCGCCGTTTTTATAGCGGTTCGACACGACAGCCAGCGCACGCTGCGCGGCGGCCACTGCGTCGTCCTGCGCGGCGGCTTCCTGCTCGAGCACGCGCAATGCGGCGAGGTTGTCTTCGACCTCACCGAATGCGGTCAGCACGGTTTGGCGGTACTGCGCGACGCTTTCGTCGTAGTGTGCGCGGGCCTGCTCTTTCACCGATGCACGGCCGCCGAAGTCCAGCAGCGTGCCGGCCAGTGCCGGCCCGAGCGACCACAGACGGCTCGGCGCCAGTAGCCATTGGCTGTAGTTGGTCGCTTCGAGCCCGCCCGTCACCGACAAAATCAGGCTCGGAAAGAATGCGGCCGTCGCCACGCCGATCTGCGCGTTCATATCGGCGACGTGCCGCTCCGCAGACGCGATGTCGGGCCGTCGTTCGAGCAACGCGGATGGCACGCCGGCCGCCGCGACCACCGGCACCGCGGTGAGCGGCGCAACCGGCAGCGAAAAGCCTGAAGGCGTCTGGCCGATCAGGATCGCGATCGCGTGTTCGAGTTGGGCGCGCTGCACGCCGAGGTCCAGCGCTTGCGCCTGGGTGGTTTGCAACTGCGTCTGCGCCTGCGCGACATCGGCGTCGGTGGCGATGCCGCCGGCGTAGCGGTGTTGCGTCAGATCGAGTGCTTCCTTGTAGGCCTTGATCGTGTCGTCGAGAAGTTGGCGCTCCTGATCGAAGCCGCGGAGTTCGAAGTAGTCGGTCGCCAGTTCGGCCTGCATGGAGAGGAGCGCGGCTTGCACATCGGCGGCGCTCGCCTGCGCCTCGGCTTTCGCGCCTTCGACGCTGCGCGACACGCGGCCCCACAAGTCGGGTTCCCACGAGGCGTCGCCTTGCACGAGGTAATCGTTCAGCGTGAGACCCGCGGTCGATTTGTGCAGCACATTCTCCGAGGTCCGCGCGCGTGAATAATCGCCGTTAGCGCTGACTACGGGGAAGAAATTCGAGCGGTATTGTGCGACTGTCGCGCGGGCTGCGCGAAAACGCGCCTCGGCGGCCTGCACGTTCTGGTTTGCGCTCGCGACCTGCTGCTCGAGCGCGTCGAGCGATGGGTCCGCGTAGACGCTCCACCACGCGCCACGCGTGAGGGTGTCGGCGGGTTGCGCGGGTTTCCATCCGCTGCCTTCCAGTTCCTTGTAGGTCGCGGCGGTGACCGCGGGCGGCTTGACGTAGTCGGGGCCTACGGTGCAGGCGGTGAGCGCGCACGCCAGTGCTGCGGCAAGCAGCGAGACACGTGTGGCCGGCGGCGCGAAACGGTGACGCGGTGCCGGCGCGTTCACGGTTCACCCCTCACCGCTTGCAGACTGGCGCCGCGCGCAGCAGGCGCGCCAGACGCGGCTGCTCCAGAAGCGCCCGCCGCACCCTCACTACCTGCCGCGGCTCCAGAAGCGCCCGCCGCACCCTCACCACCCGCGGCTGCTCCAGAAGCGCCCGCCGCACCCTCACCTCCCGCCGCGGCTCCAGAAGCGCCCGCCGCACCCTCACCACCTGCCGCCGCGCCAGAAGCCCCAGCCGCATCCCCCGCTTTTGCCGGCACGATCCGCACCGGCGCCCCATCGATGACCGAATCCTGCGGGTTCAGAATCACCTGCTCATTGCCCTGCAAGCCGGATGCGATCGCCACGCGCGTGCCGAAGTCAGTTCCGAGCGAAACCGGCAGCAGTTTCACCTTGTGCTGCGGATCCACGGTGGCCACTTTCACGCCGTCCGGCCGGAACAGCAGCGCGTTGCCGGGCACCGTAAAAGGCGCCGCGCCCGCACCCAAAGCGAAATGCACTTGCGCATACGCGCCCGGCAGCAGATCGCCGTTGCGATTGTCGACATCGACTTCGACGAGCATGGTCCGTTGTTGCGGATCGACGGCGCCCGCAGTGCGCGCGACGATGCCCGGATAGTGTTTCGACGGCGTCTCGGTCAGCGTCAGAAACGCCGTCTGCTGCGCACGAACCTGCTGCGCGTTGGCCTGCGGCACGTTCACATACACACGCAATCTGTCCGCCTGCGCGACATGGAACAACTCCTTCGCCGGTCCGCCTGAACTCCCTGCATCGATCAGCGCGCCGACGTCGACATTGCGAGCCGTCACGATGCCGTCGAACGGCGCGTAGACCTTCTGGAACGATTGCGTTTTCTCCAGGCGTGCCACGTTGAAGCGCGCGGCATCCAGCGTGCCTTTCTTCGCCAGCATGTCGCCGACCTTCTCGTCGGTTTCCTGTTTCGAGACTGATTTGCTTTTCAGCATTTCAGTCCAGCGGTCGGCGGTGCTTTTCGCGAGCGCATAGTTGGCGTCCGCATTCGCGAGATCGGCGCGGGCGGCGCGCAGTTGATCGTCCACTTCGGGCGTGTCGATTTCCGCGAGCAACTGGCCGTTCTTAACGTGCGCGCCGATGTCCGCATACCACTTCTTCAGGTAACCGTTGGTGCGTGCGTAAATCGGCGTGTCGAGAAACGCCTGCACGTTGCCGGGCAGCACGAGGTCGAGTCCCGCCGTCGACTTCTGCGGGCGCACGACCTCGACGCTCGTCTGGCTGGCGTGCTCGGCGTCGCGCTCGAGTGCCGCATGCGCATCATGACGCGACCAGATGCCTTGCGCCGCGAGTACGACCACCACCACGGCCACCGCCACGATGACCCAGCGCGCGCGCTTGCCCTTCGCTGGATTGAGCGTGGCGTTGGATTCGCCTGGACGTTTTCCTTCCATCAACCTTCCCCTATCAGAATGCCTGGGCAGTCAACGCTGCCTCTCGTGTTTCGTGTTTCGTGTTTCGTGCTGCGTGTTGTGCGCTGATCGTCATGGCTTTTGCACCACATGCTCGGCCGCCCGCTGACGCCGTGCCGCGAGCCGCCGGTAGATCATCGAAAACACGACGGGCACGAAGATCAGCGTAGCCAACGTGCCGACCGTCAAACCGCCGATCACCGCGCGCCCGAGCGGCGCATTCTGCTCGCCGCCTTCGCCGAGACCGATCGCCATCGGCACCATGCCGATCACCATTGCGAGCGCCGTCATCAGCACCGGACGGAAACGCGTGAAGCCCGCTTCGATCGCCGCGCGCGTCGCGTCGCCGTGTTCGAGCAACTGTTCGCGTGCAAAGCTGATCACGAGAATCGAGTTCGCGGTGGCGATGCCGATACACATGATCGCGCCGGTCAGGGCCGGAATCGACAGCGTGGTGTGCGTGAGAAACAGCATCCACACGATGCCCGCGAGCGCGCCCGGCAGCGCCGTGATGATGATGAAGGGATCGAGCCACGACTGGAAATTCACCACGATCAGTAGATACACCAGCAGGATCGCGAACACGAGACCGGCGAAGAGACCCGAGAACGAATCGTTCATCGTCTGCACCTGACCGCGCACTTCGATAGCGGAGCTTTTGGGAAGATCGGCTTTGGCGTCGTCGATGATCTTGCTGATGTCGTCGGATACGCCGCCGAGATCGCGGCCGTCGGCGGTGCCGAAAATGTCGATAGTGGTTTGTGCGTTGTAGTGCGTGAGCACCGCGTTGCCGGCTTCGCGTTTCATCGTGGCGAGCGAGCCGAGGATATTGCTGCGGCCGTTAGCATTCAGCGGAATGTTCGCGAGCGATTGCAACGAATCGATCGTGTATTGGGGCGCTTCCGTGATTACGTTATAGCTGACGCCGTTGCGCGGGTTGAGCCAGAACGTCGGCGTGGTCTGCTGGCTGCCGGACAGCGTAATCAGCAGATCGCTCGCGATGTCGCGTTGCGAGAAGCCTGCTTGCTGCGCGCGCGTGCGGTCCACGTCGATAAAGATGCGCGGCAAATCCGCGGGCTGCTGGATGCGTGCGTCGGCAAGACCCGGCACCGTGCGCAGGCGATTCAGCAACTGCGCGGCGAAGGCGCGATTGCCAGCCACGTCGCGCCCGACGATCTGAATGTCGATCGGCGACGGCATGCCGAAGTTGAGCGTCTGACTGACGATATCCGCGGGCAGGAAGGCGAACTGCACGCCGGGGAATTCATCGGTGAGCGTTCGGCGCAGGGTGCGCACGTAGTCCGCGCTCGGATGATGATCGGGATTCAGCGTGATGAGTACGTCCGAATCCGAGGTGCCGATCGTGCCGGTGTTGCTGTACGAGAGGTTGATGCCCGAGACCGGCAGGCCGATATTGTCGATGAGCGAATGCAACTCGCCCGGCGGTATCAACTGACGAATCCGCGTATCGACCCGGTCGGTGACTACCGCGGTTTCCTCGACCCGCATGCCTGTTTTCGCGCGCAGATGCAACGCGATGGTGCCGGCATCGACCTGCGGGAAAAAGTCACGGCCGAGAAACGGCATCAGCAGCATCGACGCGCCACAGCAGACGAGAAACAACGTCACGAACAGACCCGGCCGCGCAACCCGCGCTTCGAGAAACACGCGATAGCGCTCGCGAAAACGTGCGAAGCCGCGCTCGAAGGCATAGTGCGCGCGCATGAACGGATTGCGCGTTTGCTCGGGCGCGTGATGCAGGTCCGCCGGCTTGTGGTGATGGCGCAGCAGGTATTTCGCCATTGTCGGCACGAGCGTGCGCGAGAAGAAATACGAGGCCAGCATCGCGAACACCACCGCTTCGGCGAGCGGAATGAACAGATAGTGCGCGACGCCCGTCAACAGAAACATCGGCACGAACACGATGCAGATCGATAAAGTCGAGACCAGCGTCGGAATCGCGATCTGGTGTGCGCCGTCGAGAATCGCCTGCTCCAGCGTCTTGCCTTGTTCGAGTTGGTGGCTGATGTTTTCAATTGCGACGGTCGCGTCGTCGACCAGAATGCCGACCGCGAGTGCGAGCCCGCCCAACGTCATGATGTTGATGGTTTCGCCAAGCATGGACAGCGCAATGATCGAGGTGATCATCGACAGCGGAATCGACACGGCGATGATCAGCGTCGCGCGCCAGTTGCCGAGGAACAGCAGAATCATCAGGCCAGTCAGGCATGCGGCGATCAGCGCCTCGCGCAGCACGCCCTGCACGGAGGCGCGCACGAACAGCGACTGATCAGCGACCGGATCGATATTCAGCGAAGCCGGCACGAGATTGCGCAGCGTCGGCATCATTTTCTTGATGCGGTCGACGATTTCGAGCGTGGACGTGTTGCCGCTTTTATTGATGGTCAGCAAGGCGGCGCGCTGGCCGTTCACGCGCACGATGTTGGTTTGCGGCTGGAAGCCGTCGCGCACATGAGCGACGTCGCGGATATAGACGGTGCCGTTAGCGGTGGATTTGATCGGAATGTTATTGAGGCCCGCGAGCGAATCCGGACTGCCGTTCATCTCCACCGAATATTCCGTCGAACCGATTTTCGCGGTGCCCGAGGGCAAGATCAGATTTTGTGCGCTGACCGCGTTGACCACGTCCATCGGCGACAGATTGCGCTCCTGCAGCTTGCGCGAATCGATATCCACCATGATTTGCCGCTGTTTGCCGCCGTATGGCAACGGCGCAGAGGCGCCGGGCACGGTGGCAAGCTGCGTTTTCAGGAAGTTGTTGCCGAAGTCGAACAGCTCCTGCTCGGTGAGCGACGCGGAAGACAGCGCGAGGCGCAGGATCGGCACCGTCGAAGCGTTGTAGCGCAGGATATTCGGCGGCGTGATGCCCGGCGGCAACGAGCGCAATTGTGTCTGTGACAGCGCGGTGACTTCGGCGAGCGCTTCATCGATATTCGCGTGCGGCTGAAAAAAGATCTTGATCACCGCGATGCCGTTCAGCGAAGTCGACTCCGTATGCTCGATATCGTTGACCGCGGTCGACAGCCCGCGCTCGTAGTTGAGCACGATGCGCTTTTCCATTTCGTCGGCGGGCAGGCCGTTGTACGACCAGATCACCGACAGCACCGGAATGTCGATATTTGGGAAGATGTCGGTCGGCGTGCGCAGGATCGTCATCGGACCGACGATCAGCAAAAGCAGGGCCAGCACGACGAAGGTATAAGGGCGCCGCAGCGCCAGACGAACGATCCACATGACTAGTGAGGTCGATGAAAGCTGTAGCCGGCGGCATTGCACGCGCGGCAGCTGTCGAGCAAGCCGCGACGCAGGCCGGCGGCCCCAACGGGCGGATTAAGAGGGTCGTTATGGCGGTGCATGATTTTGATATATCGCCCCGGCTGGGTTTATGATGGTCTCGTTACGACGCGTTACGTCCAGATCATCGGCCCGGCGCGCTGTAATGGGAATAGGGCGAAACGACGGGTGAACAGCCTTGAGTTCGCGCTTTCCATGGCCCCGCGAAACGGGAACAATGACTCGAACCTCTCACGCGTCTTACGCGCAGCAGATTGGGTGCGTACGCAACGTTATTGGCGAAGCGGCGCTTTTATCATCACCTTGACCGGCGCGGAATCCATAAAGCCGGCTATGGGAGAAACGGGGAAACTTCATGCAAATCGGTTCCATTGTCCGATCGGTGCATATCGCCGTGCCGCAAGGCGCACGCGGGATCGTCATGCGCATTCTTGGCGATATGGCTATGGTGGCTTGGTATGCCGGCGAGCCCGGCACTTCCGAGCATTTGAATACTGAACCCTTTTTCCTTGAAGATCTGATCGATACGGGCGAGCAGGTGCGCCCGTCGAGCGCACAGGTGCATTGACGCTGGTTTGAGTCCGCTTCATGTGGTTGCAGGTGGCAGTAAACCGCAGGGTGAGCCGACGCCCTCGTCTTTGACGGCGGCGCGGCGCACAATGCGGACATGAACGACGACAATTTCGACCCACAGGACGGCGCCGATAGCGCCGTGCCTTTCGCCCGGCTCAAGCCGGAAATCGTGCTCGACGCGCTCGACAGCGTGCTCAGCAGCGTCGGTGTGTACACCGACGGCCGCATGCTGCCGCTCAACAGCTACGAGAACCGCGTGTACCAGGTCGGCGTGGAAGACGGTCCGCCGGTGGTCGCCAAGTTCTACCGTCCCGAGCGTTGGACCGACGCCGCCATTCTCGAAGAACACGCTTTTGTCGCCGATCTCGCCGCGCGCGAAATTCCGGTGGTGCCCGCGCGTGTTTTTGAAGGCCGCACGCTGCATACCTTCGGCGGTTTCCGTTTCTCGATCTTCGAACGCCGCGGCGGCCGCGCGCCTGATCTGGACCGGCGCGATACGCTCGAATGGCTGGGGCGTTTTATCGGCCGCATCCATGCGGTTGGGCAGACACAGAACTACACCGAGCGTCCCACACTCGACATCAACACGTTCGGCTACGAGCCGCGCGACTTCCTGCTGTCACACCACTTCGTGCCCGACGACGTGCGGCCCGCGTGGCAAGCCGTGGTAAATCTCGCGCTTGAAGGCGTCGAACGCGCCTTCGAGCGTGCCGGCGATATTCGCATGTTGCGAATGCACGGCGATTGTCATCCGAGCAATGTGTTGTGGACCGACGCGGGCCCGCATTTCGTCGACTTCGACGATAGCCGCATGGGTCCGGCGGTGCAGGATTTGTGGCTGCTGCTGCCGGGCGATCGCGTCGAGGCTTCGCGTGCGCTGGCGGATCTGCTCGCCGGTTACGAAGACTTCTGCGACTTCGAGCCGCGCGAACTGTATCTCGTCGAAGCGTTGCGCACGTTGCGGCTGATTCACTACCAGGCGTGGCTTGCGCGCCGCTGGGACGACCCGGCGTTTCCGGCGGCGTTTCCGTGGTTCAACACGCAGCGCTATTGGGAAGACCGCATCCTCGAACTGCGCGAGCAGCTCGGCGCGATGCAGGAAGGACCGCTCTGGCCGGTTTGAGCGAGCGCGGTTCCATGCGTGTGCCGTTCCAGGGCAGCAGGTCATGCGGCGGCAATTCGTCTGGCGGTTGCGCTAAAAGGTAGGTAGAGGTGCCGCAGATCTGCGGCACCTCTACGGTGTTTCAAGGCGCCTGCGACGCCACGCTCGACGATTCCACCAGCGTCGATTTGACGATCACTTCGGCGCGCACGTCTCGTCCGATCGCTTCGATCGCGGGACGCATCTGCACGAAATCGTCGGGTGTGCAGACCTCGCTGTCGAAATGGGTGGCGCCGTCGCGCGCCATCGTCACCACGTTGCTGAGCGGATCGAACGTGTATTGCGACTGAAAATCGACGAAGCGGTCCTCGGTTCGTTTCGCTTCCGGCATCTCGAGCACGTGGAAATTCGCGGGTAATTCAATGCGCGCGCGTTCATGCAACGCCAGGTTGTGGCAAATGAACGGCTGCGTGCGCTGCCGTTCGCCAAGCCAATAGCGGGTGTCCGCTTCGAAGCCGCCGGCCAGACTTGTCAGCGCCGGAATCGATGCCGCTGCGCCCGGCACCACCAGACTTTCGAGCGTGCCTTTCATCGTGATCGTCAGCGGGCCGTCGGCAACGCTGAGGTCGCTGGTGGTTAGCGTGGCGGTGCCGCGCAGGTTGGCGCTGCGCAGTTCCGCCTGGATCGAGTCCTCGCGTTGCGCGGGCGTCTGCGTGCGCAACATCGCGCGCGCCTGTTCGGCTGTCGCACCCGAGGCTTCCAGCCGATACGTGAAGCTCGCCGAGCCATCCGGTTCGACCTTGATCGACAGGTCGGTGCTGCGCGTCGTCAACTCCGTGGCCGGCGTTTGCGCAACCACCCCCTGATTGACGAGGACGGTGGGCCGGTCCATATCGGACGACGGCAAAAAACCGAATTCAACATTCGACGCCGTCGAGTCGGCGTATTGCTGCAAATCGGGCAGCCACGTGATGGCGTGATTGATGACGCCGTAGCCCGGCACGCTGGGCAGCGTATAGATCGAGCCGCTGCTGATCAAAGCCGGCTCATTGCGGATGCCGACCGCGTCGAGCAGCGCGCCATATAGCGCCACGTGATCCTTGCAGTCGCCGTAGCGGTTCGCGAGGATCGCGCTTGCGCTGTGCGGCACCACCGAGCCGCGCCCGACATAGATCGCCACATAGCGGACGTTGCGGCGCACCCAGTCGTACAGCGTCTTGGCTTTGTCGCGCGGGGTGTGGTCACGCGCGGTGAGGTTTTGCGCGAGACGCGTGACGGCGCCGTCGCGCGTGCTCGGGTCGGCGGCGGACGCCTTGTAGCTGGCGGCGAAAGCGGCGTAGTCCGGAAAGGTCGAGACCATCAGCCGGTCGCCATACGACACGTACGCAATCGAGCCGCGCTCGAGCCGGCTGAAATGCGCCTTGTCGTAACGATATTCGTAGCGTGTGCGGCCGTCGCGCGTGACCGGTTGCAGTGTGGTGAAGCCGCGTGCATCGGCATAGAGCGGCTTGTCTGCGGGCAGGTCGTAGATGAGGTGAAAGTTGTGGGTCGGCGCGAGATCGGGCGGCGTGAAGTCGCTGAACTCGCCCGGCACGATCGGCTGCTTTTGCGTCTTCCGATAGGTGAGGTGCACGCGCGCGCCGGGCTCGACGGCGGGGAACACGATCACCTTTTCCTGGATGTCCTGAAACATCGGCGCGTCGAACGAGCGGGCCTCCTGCACGTCGCGGATCTGCTCGGGCTGCACGTCGTGACGCACGCCATCGGCGGTGGTCGTATACGCCTCGAGGATCTGCACGTCCGCGATATTGCGGTTGAACCAGACGTATTGCTGCGCCACCCGCGCGACGCCTGCCTCGTTGTTCACGTGCAGCGTCATCGAATCGAGCTTCGAAAAGGAGCCGTCGGCATTGACGGTGAAGGTCTGCGTTTCACCTTCGTTGGTATAAGGATCGTCCAGTTTGGTTGCGATGTTCGCGCTCGCGGCGTGGGTGCACGCAAGCCAGCCGAGAGAAGCAAGACAGACCCAAGAGGCGAGGCGCATGGCAGGCAGGTATCCGGAACGGCAACGTTGACGGGATCGCCAGTTAGAGTCGGTTTGCGCCGCCCGGATGTCAAGCGGATACCGCGCTTTGCGATTGAGCAAATGCCCTAATTATGTAATGATAGCTATTCTCAATTGAAAGGCATCGCTAGCTTTCTGTCACATTTCTCCTCTTCTGTGACTGCCAGCCAGCCTCTCAGCCGGACGGCCTGGACCGCAAGCCGGGTTTGTCTGGCCCTTCCTTTCGAACTTTCCTTTACCGCTGATGTGAACGAGCGCCTTGTCGTCGCCCGTCGCTCGTCGGCGAGGGTTTAACTTACTGCGCCTGGAGCCTGGATGTGAACGCGCCTGATGCGATCGATATGAAACCTGCTGCGGGTGACGGCACGCAATACACCGCTCGTACGCTGGAGCGTGGTCATCATCTGATGGACGACGCCGAGCAGGCGGCCCGGCGCCAGCGTTCGCGGCGGGCGAATTTCATCAAGTGGTTGCGCAAGGTGCACGGCTGGGTCGGCCTGTGGGGCGCGGTGTTGGGGCTGATGTTTGGCGCGACCGGCTTTTTGCTGAACCATCGGGGCGGCCCGTTGAAGGTGTCATCCGGTGAGCCGCAGGTCGAGGAGATGCAGATTCCTGTGCCGCAGAAAAAGTTGGGTTCGCCAATGGAGATGGCGAAGTGGCTGAAGGGAGAGTTGAAGATCGACGGCAAGCCGGGGAGGGTGAAGCGCGAGCCGGCGCATCCAGTGGCGTGGGGCGATCGCAGCACGATGCAACCGGAGTTCTGGCAAGTCGGGATTTTTGGCCCTAATCAGAATGTGCAGGCTGAGTATTGGGTTGGGAATGGGTTTGTTGCGGTGAAACGCACGCAGAACTCGTTTCTCACGACGATGAATAATTTGCATCGCGGTGTGGGGTTGAGTGTAGGGTGGGTTTTGTTGATCGATACAATCGCTGGTGGGATGATTCTGCTTTCTCTGACCGGTGTCCTGCTGTGGACCGAACTTAACAAACGGCGAGTTGTGGGTGTCGTGCTGGTTGGATGCTCAGTGGTTGCCGCGGTGGTTTGTGGGTTAATGTAAGCGGCTTTTGCCTTGCGCGGCGGCATGGGGTCCATGAAGCGCCGCGCGAGCAAAAATCAGACGCGCCCGACGCTCCCCATATTCGTGTTAAACGCTACAAGCCGCCCCCCCAGAAGCCGCAATCTCCCGCGCTGCCTTAGCGCCTTCCACCTGCAACAAAGTCGGCAACGAAACGCCATTCTTGGCTGCCGTCACCTCGGCGAGAATAGAAACGGCAATCTCAGGCGGCGTCCGGCTACCAATATAAATCCCAACCGGCCCATGCAACCGGGCCAACTCGGCATCGTTCAGATCGAACTCCTTCAACCGCTCGCGCCGCGCCTGATTATTCCTTCGCGATCCCAAAGCACCCACATAAAAAGCCGGCGTCTTCAACGCCTCCATCAAAGCGAGATCATCCAGCTTGGGATCATGCGTTAAAGCAATCACCGCACACCGCTCATCGAGCTTCATCTCGATCACCGTATCGTCCGGCATCGTCCGCACGATTTTAGTGCCGGGAATATTCCACTCCTCGGTGTACTCCTCGCGCGGATCGCACACGGTGACCTGATAATCGAGCCCGACCGCAATGTTGCACAGATAGCGCGACAACTGCCCCGCGCCGATCACCAGCATCCGGTAACGCGGGCCGTGAATCGTCAGCAGACGCTCGCCGTCGAAATGCACGCCGTCCGTCGCCTGCGCCGTATCGAGCCGCACCGCGCCCGTCACCATATCGACTTCACGTGCCACCAGACGGCCGTCCTCCACCGCATTGCACAGATCGGCAATGCCGCTTTGCGTCGTCAAAGGCTCCAGCACCAGCTGGATCGTGCCGCCGCACGGCAGGCCGAAGCGATGCGCTTCCTCCGCCGTGATGCCGTACTTCACCGCCTCCGGGCGTGTCTGCTCAATACCCTTTTGCCGCACGCGGTCGATCAGGTCGTCTTCGATACAGCCGCCCGATACCGACCCCACCACGAGTCCATCGTCACGCACCGCGAGCATCGCGCCCTCGGGACGCGGCGACGAGCCCCACGTCTTCACCACCGTCACCAGTAGCGCGCGATGTCCCTCCTCCAGCCAACGTGCGCTGGACTTCAGGACTTCGAGATCCACGCTGTCCATGATTTCTTCCTCTTCGTTCCGTCGCCGCCGGACTCAGTGTCCGTGGCCTCATTCGATTCTGTATTTTGCACCGCCGCTTCGGCGGCTGCAGTTTCGCTGCCATCCGGGGGCGTTTCGCCGTCAGCGTTGCCGCCAACCTGCGCGCCGAAGCGCTTGAAAAATTCGCCCGCGATTTTACGCGCCGCACCGTCGACCAGCCGGGAACCGATCTGCGCGAGCTTGCCACCGACCTGCGCCGTCGCGGTGTATGTGAGCTTCGTCGCGGTGTCGCCTTCCGGTTCGAGCGTGACGTGCGTATTGCCCTTGCCGAAGCCTGCCGCGCCACCCTGGCCTTCGAAAACGATGGTGTACGTGTTCGGCGCATCGATGTCGGTCAGCAGCATACGCCCTTTGAAGCGAGCCTTCACCGGACCGACCGATGCGCTCAGCACCACCGCGTATGCATTTTCGCCGTCCGGGTCGATGCTCTCGCAGCCGGGAATGCACGCGCGCAGGATTTCCGTATTGTTCAGGGCATCCCAGGCGCGCTGCTGAGAAACCGGCAGCGTATGGGTTTCACTCAATTCCATGGCGTTGCTCCCGCGGTTGTCGTGGCGGATACGGCGAGACGAGGCGCGCGCGTGAGTTGCGCGAGATCGCGGCCGAACGCCGCCAGACTGTCTAGATTATGGACCGGACGATGCGCGTCGACATACGGCAGGATCGCCTGCACGCCGCGCGCCTTCGGTGAAAAACCGCTGAAACGCAGCAGCGGATTGAGCCACACAATACGATGTGCGAAGCGGCGCAGGCGGGCCATTTCGGTGTCGAGCACGTCGATTGCTTCGTGATCGAGGCCGTCGGTGACGAGCAGTACGGTGGCTCTGCCAGTCAGCACGCGGCGCGCCCAGCGTCGGTTGAATTCGGCGAGCGCAGCGCCGATCCGTGTGCCACCGGACCAGTCGACCACCTGATCGGTGAGCGTCGCGATCGCCACGTCGGGATCACGTTCGCGCAGCGCGCGCGTTGCGTTGGTCAGGCGCGTGCCGAAAAGGAACACCTGCAGGCGTTCACGCGATTGCAGCAGCGCGTGGCAGAAGTACAGCACCGCGCGCGAATAGCTGCTCATCGAGCCGGAGATATCGAGCAGCAATACCAGCGGCGGTTTGCGTTCCACCACCGCGCGATACTTCCACACCGTCCAGTCACCGCCCGCGCGCACCGCGTGCCGGGCACTCGCGCGCAAGTCCGCGTGCGTGCCGTGCGAAGCGGCTTTCAGACGGCGCGTCGGTTCGGTGGCGAGCGGCAGACGCTGGCCGCGGATCAGATGACGCAAGGTGCGCCATTCATCAGCGGAAAGCGTTTCGAAATCGCGATGACGCAGCCGCTCTTCAGCGCTGAAGGTGACGTGCGCGTGCAGGTCGTGCTGTTCCGTTTCCTGTGGCGCTTTGCGGTGCGGCGAGTGCGGTGTGCGCACGGCGAGCGCGTCGGCGAGACGGTTGTTGCGTTTGGGAGGAGGCAGGCCATCGCGGACTTTCGGCAGCAGCAGCGCGCGCAGCTTGCCTTCCCAATCCGGATCGCGCCAGAACAGATCGAAGGCAGTATTGAAGAGGTCGCGTTCGTCCGGCGCACCGACCAATAGTGTGGCGAGCGCGGCGCGGACATCGTCGCGCCGGCCGAGGTCGATCCAGTGCAACGCGGCGAGTGCGTCGACGGCTTGCGCCGGCGACATCGGCAAGCCCGCGCCGCGCAGCACGCGCACAAAGTGCACGACGTTGCGGGCCAATGTGGGCGTATCGATCGGCGCGGCCGACGTGTCGGCGGAGGCGGTCGTCGCGCGCGCACCGGCTTCGCCCGCCTGAGCGCCACTGCTTGCCGAAGCGCCGTTGCCGTCGTCCGCTTTCTTTTCCATCGCCGTTATCCCGGCGCCGCGAGACATTGCGCGATCTGCGCGGCATCGACGCGCGCCAGATCGTCCTGATATTTGAGCAGCACACCCATGGTGTTCTGCACCGATTGCGGGTCGAGTTCCGTCACCGACAGCGCTTCCAACGCGCGGCACCAGTCGATCGTTTCGGCGATGCCGGGCGCCTTGAACAGATCCATACCGCGCAGCCGATGCACGAAATCGACGGCACGCCGTTGCAATTCCGCCGACGTCTGCGGCGCACGCGCGGCGACGATTTCGAGTTCGCGATCGCGCTCGGGATAGCCGATCCATTGATACAGGCAACGGCGCTTCAATGCGTCGTGTACTTCGCGCGTCCGGTTCGACGTCATCACGACAAGCGGCGGCTGTTCCGCGCGCACCGTGCCGTACTCGGGAATCGATACCTGGAAGTCCGAAAGCAGCTCTAGCAGGAAGGCTTCGAACGGCTCGTCGGCGCGGTCGATCTCGTCGATCAACAACACGCGCCGCGCGCCCGGATGATTTTCGTCGGGCATCAGCGCTTGCAGCAACGGACGCTTCAGCAGGAATTCGCTGCGATATAGCGTGTCGTTGCCGGGCCGCTCGCCGGCGGCCTCGGCCAGACGCAGCGCCATGATCTGGCGCGGGTAGTCCCATTCGTAGAGCGCGCTGGCGGTGTCGAGTCCTTCGTAGCATTGCAGGCGCAGCATCGTGGTGCCGAGCATCCCCGCCGCGGCTTTGGCGAGTTCGGTCTTGCCGACGCCCGGCTCGCCTTCGACAAACAACGGCCGCTCCATGCGCAGTGCAAGGTACAACGCGGTCGCGAGCTCGCGGCTGGCGAAGTAGTCCTGGGCCGCGAGTTGTGCGAGGGTGTCGTCGATTGAAGCAGGCTGCATGGTGTTCCTGAATCTGCACGGTGAAACGGGTGAGGCGCGGGGCGGCGCGTCAGCCGCCAACCGCGCGTACTGCTAACCGTTCGCCTTCGTCACCGCTCGCGCGGCCAGCACCGGAATCAGGTGCGCGCGATATTCGGCGCTCGCGTGCATGTCGGTGTTCAGGTCGGCGTCGGATACAGTCACCGCTCGTGCAGCCTCGGGCGTGAAATTCGCCGATAGCGCGCTTTCCAGTTCCGGCACGCGAAATACCGAAGACGCCGCGCCTGTCACCGCAACGCGCACGCCGCTCGCGAACTTCGCGACGAACACGCCGACCAGCGCAAAGTGCGACGCCGGATTGCGGAATTTCTCGTAGCCGGCGCGCTCGGGCACCGGAAACTCGACGGCCACGATCAACTCGTCGGGCGCCAATGCGGTCTCGTACATGCCGACGAAGAAATCGCTCGACGAAATCCGTCGCCGATCGGTGACGATGGTTGCGTCCAAAGCCATCGCCGCAGCCGGATAGCAGGCGGCTGGATCGTTGTTCGCGAGCGAGCCGCCGATGGTGCCGAGCGCGCGCACCTGGCGATCGCCGATGTGTCCGGCGAGGTCCGCGAGCGCCGGCAGCACGCGCCGAAGCTCGGCGTGATCGGCGACGTCCGCGTGACAGACGGCGGCGCCGATTGTCACCTTGCCGGCATCGACAGTGATCGATTTAAGCGCCGGAATCCTCGTCACGTCGATCAGTTGCGAGGGCTGCGCGAGACGCAGGCGCATGGTCGGCAACAGGCTTTGCCCACCGGCGAGAAATTTCGCGTTGCTGTCGGCGGTGATGGCTGCGGCGGCCGCTTTCGGATCCGTCGCGCGTTGATACTCGAATGAATACATGTCGAATGCTCCGCTCAGGATCTCAGTGGGGTTGCTTGGCAGCGTGGATCGCGGACCACACGCGATGCGGCGTCGCCGGCATTTGCAGGTCGGTCACGCCGAGCGGCGCGAGCGCGTCGAGGATCGCGTTGATGACCGCCGGTGGCGAGCCGATCGCGCCCGCCTCGCCGCAGCCTTTCACGCCGAGCGGATTGTGCGTGCACGGCGTGCCCTTCGCGGTTTCGACGGTGAAGTTCGGCAGATCGGACGCATGCGGCATCGCGTAGTCCATGTAGGAGCCGGACAACAACTGGCCGCTCTCGTTGTCGTACACGCAGCGCTCCAGCATGGCCTGGCCGATGCCCTGAGCGAGCCCGCCGTGCACCTGGCCTTCGACGATCATCGGATTGATCACGTTGCCGAAATCGTCGACCGCCGTGAAATGCTGGATGCGACAGACGCCCGTCTCCGGATCGACCTCGATCTCGCAGATGTACGAACCCGCCGGATACGTGAAGTTGCTCGGATCGTAGAACGCGCATTCATCGAGACCCGGTTCGAGCACGTCGAGCGGATAGTTGTGCGGCACGTAGGCGGCAAGCGAGATGTCGGCGAATGCCTTGGTCCGATCGGTGCCCGCAACGCGGAACACGCCGTCCTTGAACTCGATGTCTTCCGCCGCGGCTTCCAGCAGATGCGCGGCAATCTTCTTCGCCTTGGTTTCGATCTTGTCGAGCGCCTTCATGATCGCCGAGCCGCCGACCGCGATCGAGCGCGAGCCGTACGTGCCCATGCCGAACGGAATGCGGCCGGTGTCGCCGTGAACGATCTCCACGCTTTCCAGCGAAATACCGAGCCGGTCCGCGACCACTTGCGCGAAGGTCGTCTCATGCCCCTGGCCGTGACTGTGGGAGCCGGTGAACACGGTGACCGAACCCGTCGGATGCACGCGAATCTGGCCGACTTCGAAGAGCCCGGCTCGTGCGCCCAATGCGCCGGCAATGTTCGACGGCGCCAAACCACAGGCTTCGATGTAGCACGAGTAGCCGAGGCCACGCAGCTTGCCGTTCTTTTCGGATTCCTGCTTGCGCGCGGCGAACCCTTTCACGTCGGCGAGTTCGAGCGCACGGCTCAGCGTGGTGTCGTAGTCGCCGGTATCGTAAGTGAGGCCGACCGGCGTCGCGTACGGAAATTCGCGGATGAAGTTGCGGCGGCGGATTTCCGCGGGATCGAGCTTCATTTCACGTGCTGCTGTTTCGACCAGACGCTCGACGACATACGTCGCTTCTGGACGACCTGCGCCGCGGTAGGCGTCGACCGGGACGGTGTTGGTGAAGACCGCTTTCACCTCGGCGTAGATGGCGGGCGTCGTGTACTGGCCGGCGAGCAGCGTCGCGTACAGGATGGTCGGCACGCTCGACGCGAAGGTCGACAGATACGCGCCCATGTTGGCGATCGTATGAATGCGCATCGCGAGGAACTTGCCGTCGGCGTCCATCGCCAGTTCGGCTTTGGTCACGTGATCGCGGCCGTGCGCGTCGGACACGAAAGCTTCCGAGCGCTCCGCTGTCCATTTGATCGGACGGCGAATCTTCTTCGATGCCCACGTCAGCGCGACGTCTTCGGCGTACAGGAAAATCTTCGACCCGAAACCGCCGCCGACATCCGGCGCGATGACGCGCAGTTTCGATTCCGGCAGCGACAGCACGAACGCGGCCATCAACAGGCGTTCCACGTGCGGATTCTGGTTCGAGACGTAGAGTGTGTAGCTCTCGTCCTGCACCGAGTAGCTCGCGTTGACCGCGCGCGGCTCGATCGCATTCGGGATCAGGCGGTTGTTGACGATGTCGAGTGTGGTGACGTGCGCCGCTTTGGCGAAGGCGGCGTCGGTCGCGGCTTTGTCGCCGTGGCCCCAGTTGTAGCAGACGTTGTCCGGCACTTCGTCGTGAACCGCGGCTTGGCCCGGATCGCCCGCGTGCGCAGTGTCGACCACGGCCGGCAGCACGTCGTAATCGACCTCGATCAGTTCGGCCGCGTCTTTCGCGGCCTTGATCGAATCGGCGATGACGAGCGCGACCTGATCGCCGACGTGGCGCACTTTCGTGTGCGCGATGATCGGATGCGGCGGCTCGTTCATCGGCTTGCCGTCGGTACTGTGGATCAGCCAGCCGCACGGCAGACCGCCGACATTGTCCGCCGCCATGTCCGCGCCGGTGAAGATCGCGACGACACCGGGTGACTGTTTGGCAGCGGTGGTATCGATGCTGTTGATTTTTGCGTGTGCGTGCGGCGAGCGTAGGAACACCGCATAGGTTTGCTGCGGCAGGACGATGTCATCGGTGTACTGACCGTTGCCGGTGAGGAACCGATAGTCTTCCTTACGTTCGACGGAAGCGCCGATGAGGTGGGTGTCGGGTGCGTTCATCGTCGGCTCCTCAGGCGGTGGCTGGCGCAGTGGCCGCGGCGCTGGCTGTGCCGGCGGACTTCATGCCTTCGGCGCCTTCGAGCACAGCTTTGACGATGTTGTGATAGCCCGTACAGCGGCACAGATTGCCGTCGAGCTGGGCGCGCACGTCGTCGCCGGTGAGATTGGGCTGACGCTCGACGAGGGAGACCGCGCTCATTACCATGCCGGGCGTACAGAAACCGCACTGCAGGCCGTGACAGTGTTTGAAGGCGGCTTGCATCGGGTGCAGGGCGCCGTCTTTGGCGAGTCCTTCGATGGTGGTGATGTTTGCGCCTTCGGCCTGGACAGCGAGGATGTTGCAGGATTTGATCGCGCGGCCGTTCAGGTGGACCGTACATGCGCCGCATTGGGCGGTGTCGCAGCCGATGTGCGTTCCGGTGAGGCGAAGTTGATCGCGAAGGAACTGGACAAGCAGGGTGCTAGGGTCGATTGAGGCGCTGATGGGCGCGCCGTTCACCGTCAGACTGATGCTGATCGCCATGAAGTTGTCTCCTTATGGGGTGAAACCGGACCTTTGTTTTTTCCTGCCTTCAGCTGCCTGCTCGTGGGGTCCGATGAGGGTGCTGCGGTTTTGCTGGTTTTTCTGGGTCTGCCGAAAAGTAAAGCACAAATTGGGGGATGGCGCTATTGGTGGTGGGCCTTTAGATTTTGGTTTTTTTTGCCTGCGCGGCGCTTGGTGTCTGTTTGCCCTGGGGCGTTGGGGCTTGGTTTGATTTGTTTGCCTGCACGGCGGTTTTGTCTGTTTGCCTGAGGGTTTTGGCCTTTGCTTGAATTGTTAGTCTTACTGTGTCACATAGTTTTCGTGCCATCGCTGCGATGAATGGTGCAGACGTTGCGTGAGCCGTAGTCCGAGCAGGATACGCAACGTCGTGATGGAGTCAGGAACGTGGCGTTGTGCGCGCTGGACTGCCGCGTGCGATGTAATCCGCGGGAAGCGCAGGCAGCGCGCGTTCGATGAAGTTTTTTTTATCGCCGCTGCCTGATCCCATCCTGAGTCGCTGGGCCATCAGAAACCCATATGCGGCAATACTCAGCGTGGCGTGGTGGTGAAAGCCCCGCCAGCCGCGACCTTCGTAGTGACCCAGTCCGAATTCCTGCTTCAGATCCTGATAGTCGCGCTCGATGCGCCAGCGCATCTTGG
>NZ_JABBGJ010000001.1 GCF_012927345.1 Paraburkholderia polaris | reverse complement strand
CGGCTGCTAATCCGCCTGTTCGAACCTACCTGTTTTGCCGACATTCCAGTCAGCATACAGATCGCGGCAACAACGAGCGTGGCGACGCCAAACCCGATCCATACAGGATCGAATCGGCCACGGAGCGTACCATTTGCGAAAGAATCAGAGACAGCACCGGACAGGACGAACGCAACGGGAAAAATCGAAATCAGGCCGAAGAACAGGATGTACGTGATTACCGACCGGATTTTCATTTCCTATTTCTCCAAGGATCGTAAGCGTCGCAGAGTAGCGCCGGCGCCGATGCGGACGGATTGTCAACGATCCGTGCGGCGGTGTCGACTGTCCGAAAGTGGCCGAACGCGGTCCGACGCAGACCTCGCACGATCGCTGATCGCTGATCGCTGATCGCTGATCGCTGATCGCGGCGAGTATGCCAAAGGCATGAACCAACCCACAGCGGTCTTCCGAGGGGCAGGGGTCGGCCGCCGGAAACCGGACGTTCATGCCCATCGGTAAACGGATTCCGCTGCCACCCCATTGCGGCCTGCGCCAGAGTGAAACTCTTCGCCCAATACAGCGCAGAAGCGAATCCCGCCAGCGATGCGTTGCGCAACTCGTTTTGCTGGTCCAGCTACCCGCATGCAATTAGTGTGCAGAGAACAACTCCACCACGCTCCGAGGAGCATCCTCGCCGAAGAAGCGCCGATGATTCTGGGCCGTCTGGTCAGCGAAGGAGGCGCTACGAGGAAAGAGCGCCTGTTCATAGATTGCTAGCGCGGCCTCTATGTCACCAGGATGGTCGCGCAGCGCCTGGCCGAGTTCGGCGCCATCAAAAATAGCGAGGTTGGCTCCCTCGCCCGCGAACGGCGACATCAGATGTGCAGCATCGCCAACGAGCGTAACTCCTGGAACGCGTTCCCACCGGTGGTCGACCGGCAGGGCATAGATGGGTCTCACGATCGGCGCAGTATCGCTATCGGTGATCAATGCCCGGAGCTGCGGGGCCCAACCGTCGAATTCGTTTGCAAGGCGATGAAGTGCGGCCGTCGGCTGGCTGAAGTCGATGGCGCCGATCCACGCTTCCGATTTGTTCAATGCGACGTAGGTATGCAGGGTGCCGTTCGCGTAACGGTGCGCCAGGATGCCTTTGCCCGGTTCGACCGCCATCAACGTGCCGCTGCCAATTGCCTTCGCGCCGGCTTGGTGTCGGGTGTCGCCGTCAAAGAGACGGGTCTCGACGAAGGTCGTGCCAATGTACGCGGGGTCTGCGACAGACAGAAGCGGACGAACTTTTGACCAGGCTCCGTCGGCCCCGACCAGCAGATCTGTCGTGGTCGTCGAGCCGTCGGCAAAGACCAGCTGGTGCTGCCCGCCGACGAGGCGGTTCGCCTGTGCAAGCTTGCGGGCCCACCGGATGGTGTCGACAGGCAGCGACTCCATCAGGAGACGACGCAGCGCACCTCGGTCAACTTCAGGCTTGGCCGTGCTGCCCGAGCCGGGCTTATCGAGAAGGACGTTACCGTGCCTATCAACGACGCGCTTGGCATCCTCGCACGGAAGCGTGAGGGCGCGAAACTGGTCGTGGAGGCCTGCGGCTTTCAGCCCGAGTTGGCCGTTGTATTCGTGGATGTCCAGCAAGCCGCCCTGCGCTCGCGCATCGGACGAGACTTCGGCTTCGTAAATCGTCGCGGGGATGCCGTTGACGTGCAGGACACGTGCGAGCGTCAATCCGCCAAGGCCGGCCCCGATGATGGCGATGCGGGGACGTGTCGATGGAGACAAGGAATCGAGGTAACTGTTCATGGCGCGTTCCGATGACTACGAACATGCGCGTCGGTGCGCGACAGTTCGCAGAAGGTCCGACTATGTCGGGGGAAACGCTGGCCGACCTCGCTAAAGATGCTTGGGTGGCGTGTACGCGGCTGTCTGATAGCTGGCGCGATGCAGACGGCCGTTTTTCGCGGTCTTCGAAAACGAAGTATCGCATGGGTTGTCGCGGCGCGTGGCCCGTCCACGGATCTTCAGGAATCGCCTCCCGCTCAACGGCACGCATGGCGCCAGTTCGAAGATCCGACCAGTGCAACGAGCACGCTGCCGGAAAGCGGCCACTGGTGAATGGCCGCAAGTGGCCGAGATGAAAACGCATGTTGAATGTGGCGCTCTGAAAAATCGAGCCTTCAGATCGCGCCGTATCGGGTTGGCGGCGACTCGGGAAGGGTCAAACACAAAGTGCTTGCAGGACGAGATGGCGACGCTGACTGAGCAGATGCAGGTGCAGCTGCTCAGGGATATCGAGGTGCAGCTCAATGCGACGCTGAATAGGCGCGCCATAAAGCCGCGAATAAACGCATCTTGCCTGTTATCGCGCCAGCAAAGCACACTCCGCCACGGTGTCAGAAGCGATGCCGAATCCCTGCAACCAGAAGGTTCTGGTTGCGGCTCGTCGACGGCGAGTTCAGATACAGATCGGCCACCGCGTACGGTCCCGACACCGGTCTGCCGGTTGTTGTCCAACGTGGCCGGTCTGCCATACATGGACGCCCACAGTTTGCACAGCCGTCATTCGGTGATCGTTAGCAGATAAAGGATTGCAGCCATACATCCGGACTTGTGAGGACTTGCCTCTGTCCCTGATGGAATGCGCAGATCGGTTTCTCGTTAACCCTTCGCGCTCGAAGCGCGTGGCAGACCACAGAATTTTCCCGATCCCGGTCTCACCTGTTTTGCCATCACGTCATGATTGCCCGCGCAATCGCTGGAAGCTACCGCCTATCCATTAGTTAGTTATCCTGTATCAGTTAATCTCCGTGTCCATGTGTCAGACGACAGGTGCTGCGCGCCCATAGTCGGAGCAGAACTCCCGGTGATGTGCAAGTAAGGCCCAGGCGATGCGCGCATTGCGGTTGGCAAGTGCCACGGTTGCGATGTTCGTGTGTCGCCGTGCAAGCAGACGACCTAGCCAGCTTGTGGAGGTGTCGGCTTTTTGGCGTACGGCGCTAATCACGGCCCGTGCACCGTGGACAAGCAGGCATCGCAGATAAGCGTCCCCACGTTTGCCGATACCGAGCAGCACCTGTTTGCCGCCACTTGAGTGCTGGCGCGGCACCAGACCGATCCATGCCGCTAGTTGCCGGCCGCTTGCAAAGCATCGCGCGTCGCCCACTGATGCGACGAGCGCAGTAGCGGTGATGGGTCCGATGCCTGGAATCTGCGCAAGTCTGCGGCTTGCTTCGTTCTCCCGATGCCAGGTCTTTATTTGCGCTTCGAGCAGTTGCACCTGCCGGTCCAGCTCCCGCAGATAGTCGAGCTGATGCATGACCAGTTGCCGGAATACGCCCGGCAGTTCGTTACTGACGTCTTCCAGAAGATCAGGGACATCCTGATGCAAATGATGAATGCCCTGCGGCACAACCAGACCGTATTCTGCGAGCAGACTGCGGATCTGGTTTGCGTGGGCGGTACGCGCGGTAACAAATCCCTGCCGGACCCGGTGCAGTGCAAGGATCGCCTGCTGCTCGATGCTTTTGACGGGTACGAACCGCATGTTCGGTCGCGAGACGGCTTCACAGATTGCCTCTGCATCCGCGGCATCATTCTTGTTGCTCTTCACGTAAGGTTTGACGAACTGTGGCGCAATGAGCTTGACCGTATGCCCATAAGCTTGCAGCTTTCTCGCCCAGAAGTGTGCACCGCAACAGGCTTCCATGCCCACTAGACAGGGTTCCAGCGTGGCGAAGAATGGCAGCACCTGAATGCGTTTTAGCTGCTTCCTTAATACGGGGACGCCGCGCGGGTCGACGCCGTGGACCTGAAAAACGTTCTTGGCAAGGTCAAGGCCAATGGCCGCGATCTTCATGATGCTCTCCTTCGCGCTAACGCTTGAGACCCTTACTTTGGCATATCCGCACCGCAGGAGAGGGGGCGTCCATTCCATTAACCCTGTTATCGTGCCCGCTCACCCTTCCTGAACTGGTAGGCCGGGCCGTCCTTAATGAACGGAGTCCGCACCATGACGCAGCAAGCAGCAGCCGTATCCGCCGAAACATCTACACCTGACCAAATGAGACGCCGTCTGGCGATGCTCGAACGCTTCAATCACAGGGCGATGCTAAACGCCCAGGACTTCGCGGAAACAATGAGGCGGATTCAAGCGCTCGCAAACATGGCCCGAAACAATCATCCGACGTTGCCGAACATGACTGGCATCATCGGCGCGATTGAAGAACTCGCGGAAAAAGGCGTGGATGAGGCCGAACTCGACAGCAAGTGCATGAAATACGCCCTAACGCTCGGACCCGATGACGTTGAGGAGTTAGAGCAACTGATGGGCACGGGCGAAGTCGTGGAACTTCGGCACTAGTCAGAACTGCGCTGTCATCTGAAACCCGACCGTGAACCGCGCGGTCGGGAACCCTGAAGGTTTGTAGATCGGCGTTCCTGCGAACAGGTCGTAGGACACGCCGACATACTTCGCCGGCACGCCGCCGCGAATGCCAATCACCGCGCCCGCCAGTTGCGTCCCCTCCAGTGTCGCCGTGTTCGGTCCGAACACGCGCCCGTAGTCGATCCCCGCATACAGCGTCTGTCCCGTCTGGAAGATCGGCCATTGCAGTTCGTTACGCCAGTAGAAACCGCGTTCGGCCGCAAGCATCGTTTCTCCGTCGAAGCCGCGCACCGTGTAGCGGCTGCCGATGGTCAGGTCGTCGATGTAGAACAGCGTGTCGTTGGTGAACTGGCCGTGTACGGTTCCGACGTACCGGAAGCCCTGACCGGCAATCGCAAACGGAACTGAGAGGTTCGCGTCGAGCACGGCCATGTGATAGCGGTAGGTCGGACCATCGGGATACGGGTCGGCGGTTGCGCCGAAACCGCCGATGCCCTGTCGGTAGGCAAGCGTGCCGTCGAGCTGCGCGCCACCGAAATAATGGCGGTCGGTCGCGCCAAGTTCCAGATAGGTGTTGTTGCGCGCCTGTGTCGGAATGGTCGTGTCGTCGATAAAGCTGTCGCCGAAGCGCTTCGATAGCTGCACGTAGCCGCCAAGCATGTCGTTCTGGCTGCGCGAGATAACGCGCGCGAGCTTTAGCGCAGCCGTTTGTGAGTTACCGCTGGACACGAATGTCTGATTCACACCCGCGATGTTCTGGTAGTACGTGTTCGTGTTGCCCGAAAGCGTGGCGGTCCAGTAGCCCCAAGGAATTGAATACGAGCCGTTGAAGCCATGCGAGCCGAGCGCCTTGTTGCCGAACGACAAATCCTGATTCGCGCCTACTGTGAAGATGTCGTTCAGGCCGAGCGGGTTGTCGATGCCAAGGCTGACGTTGCCTTGCCATTTACCCGTCGACTCGGTGCCTGAATTATCGACCGAAGCAACGAAAGTCCAGGGCTTCGCGCGCTTGACCGTCAGCACAACATCGCTTTCGCCCGGTACGTCAGTCGGCCGGATTTCCATGCTCACGTCCTGGCTGCCGACGCGCTTCATCTGCTCCAGACCCTGTTCAAGATCGCGCAGATTCAACACGTCGTCGCCGCGCGTCGGATAGGCGGTCTTCCAGGTGCCCCACATTGACGGGTCGGCGAAGGCGATACTGCGCACGATACCGGGCACAAGCGCGAGCGTCAGCGTGCCACCCGTCAGGTCTTGTGGCTGCACGAGTACGCGCGTGGTGACATAGCCGCGGCTCAGAATCGCCTGCTGCAATCCCTTGGTGAGCACGTCGATGCCTTCCTTGCCGACACATTGGCCTTTGTAGTGGTCGAGCCATTCGCGCGCGAACGCGAAAGGGTCGAGCGGCAACGCCGACGCGCCTTTCTTCTGCGTCGCTGCCGACAGGGATTCAAGTACGTTGAGCGCAAATGTCTCGATGCGAAAGCATGGTGACTCGTGAGGAAGTGCGGGATACGCCTCGATCTTCGGCAGATCGGAACGCACGACAGGCGCCGATACTGCGGCTTCGCGCTGCTGCGCGTCGCGTCGCTGCTGCTGGTTCTGTTCGGTTTCTATACCGCCGAGGCTTTGTGCCGGCGCATTTGGCGCGAGAGCGACCAGGGCTGTCAGCGGCAGAGCCGCCAGCCTCTTTCGAATTTTCATGATGATTTGGGTTACTACTCGTGTGGCGTGCCGCTATCGTCTGTGAAAGCGGCCCCTATGGTCTCGTTTTAACCGATGAGGTCACTCGCCGGCAGTCTACGCAAAAGTTCGTTGGAATCTGATCCGACTTCCTTCTTCCCGAAGCTGATCTTTACTTCCCCATCCTTCAGCACAACCGATGACGAGGCGGGTAAAGCTAGGAAGGGAATTATTTCCGGCCGCTTGCTTGCAATTTCGAACAGTGAGGCCAAACGGCCATCGCTTGAAACGTTTTCTTCCGTGGTAAAGAGCCATCCTGAATCGCTACCCGCAGGAGGATCGCGGAACATCTGAAGGTTCCTTGACGCCATGAAGTCAGGGGATACAACCCCGGACTGCCTCAACGAAGGAAACGAAGGCTCGATGTCCAACAGTTCCGCTACGCTCTTCTGAACTATAAGTTGTCGGTACGTCCTGCTTGCGCCGCGTTCCCAAACGATCGGAACCTCGCCGAACCGCGGTTCCCAAACGTCCAACTCGCCGTTTGCGGTGGCCTTGAGCATCAGCATCATCCAGCCCATCTGAACGGTTTCGCCGGCCCTGAAAACCGTTCCTTGTCGAACCGCATCTTCGAAGTACGATAGTATCGGTTTTCCTCCAAACTCCGGGCCGGAAGGTAAGGAAACTACGATATCGGGATGTCCATGCTTGCCCTGAAAATGCGATTTCATTTCTGTCATGATGTTTGTGCGGGTTTGCTCTTTGTGAGCGCGTCTCGTACCACTGATTGAAACTCGCCCCGAGGCAGAACTTGTTCATGAACGACAGAGGGCTCAATGCGTCGGCCGAAAATCAGCTTCGCATTCTCTCCCGACTCGACCAAAAAGACCTGATGCCCGTCGTCCAACAAGCTACCGATCGACACCAAATGTCTGTAGTCGCTTTCTTTCGCGTCAGAGTCCATCGAAGGAAACGCGCGCGCGACAAGTACCACGTAGGCATCCTTCGCGGGCAAATCGAAAAGGTCCGCGTCCTCTAGATTGCGTTTTAAGCAATCCATCGCGGACAGCAAGTTAAGGTCAACTCCAAGAGTTGAATTTGAGGACCATAGAATTTCACCGCCTATAAAATAAGCGAAGCAACCGTTCTTAAAACGATCAGTCGACCAAGCGTCAACCGCATCGCACCAAATTGCGAAAGTATCGGGATTTCCAGATAACATTTACTTTCCTTTAAATCCAAGAGTCCGCTTAACCGAAATTGGAATCGTTGAAACATCGATCGGTGCCCTTGAGTCGCCAGTTGATCCAGTCCAATGATAGGCGCCGTTCCCGTCGGAGTAGAACCTGTTGATGTTGCCGTCGGAATCTATCGCGAACCTTGTCTTTTCGCCGCCCTGAATGGAAGAGTTGAACAGGGATAGCGAATCGTTCGGCTCTGTACCCGCGTTTGGGCGGTTTCCGGGCATTCCCGGAGTGTGCTTCGGATTTGACTCAACTTGCAGGCCGTTATCGGCCGTTACTGTCTCAGGGATCGGCAGTCGATTATTGTTTCCGCCGCTTGCCAAGGTAGCATTGTCCGGTAAGTATCCCGGCGCCTTCGGTACAGCGTTCGCCGCACCGGATTCCGCGAGCGCGACACCCGGACTTGCAGCGGGCGGTACGCCGCCGCCGACACCAATAACCGCGTTCAGCCCATTCGCAATGCCTTGCATCGCCAGGGAGAACAGCGTAGGAGACTTCCTCCCGGAGTCGCCCGTCAACTGGCGTTCATCGTCCATCGACTGGTTATACAGGTGGACATTCGATGCCATCGCGGCACCAGCCGTACCGCCGACCACAGCGCCGCCCACGCCCGCTGCGATGGTGGCCGCGAGGTTGCCAATCAGATCGGACCCCGTCGCTGATGCAACGCCCTTCGAGATATCGTTCAGCGTCCCGGCCATCTTCGATGCCAGACCCGCGCCCGCCGCACCGCCGATGGCCCCGAGCGCGCTTCCGCCACCGAGCCCACCAATGAGGCCGCCGCCCACAACGTGCAGTTCAGCGCGCGAATCGCCGCCTTCCTTCCAGTTGTTATAGTCCGCAGCCGCCGCAGCCATGCCCGCGCTGTCGCCGCGGTCAGAAGCGGCTTTGTAGGCCGCCGCCGCGTCTTCGCGCTTCATGTCCGCATACGCGCCGATGCCTTGCGATACGGTCTGACCCGCTGCCTGTGCCGCCTCCATCGTGTCGGCCTGCTGGTTCAGGATGCCGTTCACGTCCGGCGTTTTCGCCACCGTGCCGTTCGTGTTGGTCGTGTCTCGTGACAGGTTCGCAATGTCCTGAGTCTGGCCCACACCGTTCGTCACGTTGATCGTGCCGGCGCTGATTGCACTGCGCGTAGTCGCGCTCGAATCGCCGCTCTCGTTCTGCGAAATCATCGGCGACACGCCGGGATGGCCACTTACCGAACCCGGTCCGACCGACTTGCCGGTGCTACCGCCGAAGCCAACGCCTGCGCTGACACCGTTGCTGTTGGCGTCATAGTGAGACTGGTTCTGGATATCGTTGAACGTGAGCGTACCAGCTGTCAGGCTGTTCTTCGACTCGTCCGCCGTGCTTGAAATCACGCCGCCCGTCAGGCCCGTGTTGCCCCTGACGTTGACGTTAAATCCACCGTCGCCCGCATTGATCCCGGCCTGTTCGTTCACGCCCGCATAGTTCGAATCCGCATGACCGTTCTGTGCGCTGAAACTCGCGCTGCCGCCACCCTGGCTGATCGTGAAGCCGCCACCCGTGCTGCTCTGGTGCGCCGCGCTGTCCGTTATGTCCTGCACGCTCACGATGTTGAGGTTGCCACCCACGTCCGCATTGATGTGCTTGCCGCTGATCTGCGAGCCGATGATGTTCGTATCGCCGCCAGAAATTACCGTGACGCTGTTCGCGCCCGTGACGTGTGAGGCGTTCTGGATCGATGCGTCGCTGTTTGCATCGCCGTGTGCATTCGCCATCGCGGCCGAAACACCGAAGCCGCCGCCGAGCGTGTACTGCACGCCCACGCTCGCGCTGCTCGAACTGTTCGAGCTACGTGTTGAATCCGTGTCCGTCGTATTGATGACGTTCACCTGGTTTTTTGCCGCAAGAATGACATCGTTCGCTTTCACGTTCGACCCGGCGATAGTCACATCGCCGTTCGTCGAAACGAATCCCGCAGTCCCGCCTGCCTGGACGCTGGAGCCGCGCTGCGTCGTTTGATCCTCTGACGACTGGCTCTGGCTCTTGCTCGAACCGATGCTGACCTTGATGCCGATATCCGGCTTGCCACGGTCAGGGAGTTGCCCGCATTGAGCGTCGTCGCGGTCAGCGTGTCGTCGGACCTGTGCAGCGACTCCGAGTAGCTGCCGTGACTGTCGCTGCCCGAACTGTTGCTATCGACGGTCGAAGTCGCCTTCGCCGCCTGGAGCATCACATTGCCGTTCGCCGCGACAACACCGCCGCCGCCGAGGTTGATGTTTGCGCCAGTCGCCGTCAGGTCGCCGCCGACGCCGATCTGTGACACGCCGCCAACACTCACGGAACTGCCGGTTGTCTGGTTGATACTGGTGTTCGATACGCCGTTCGCGCCCGAAACGATCTTGTGCTCGCCGGTCTGCACCGAGCCGATATCGTAGTTGCCGCCGACCGCCATGCCGAGGTTGCCGCCGACGTTCAGGTTGCCCGCGTTCTGCTCGAAGTTGCCGCCGGTCACAATGGCCGCATTGCCGGCAACGTTCAGGTTGACGATGGGGCCGAGCGTGGTCGTGGTGCGCGTTGCACCCGTCGCGCTCACCTGGTCAACGGTCTTCACCGCCGTATTCAGCAGCAGGTCGCCGCCCGCGTTCAGCGCCAGGCTGCCGGCGTTCACGGTCGCAGACGTCAGGTCGACGCTGCCCTTCGTCGTCAGCGACATCAGGCCGCCGCTTTGCAGCGTGCCGAAGGCGTTGCTGATCTGGTTGCCCTGGATCGACAGCGTATTGCCCGCCTGCACCGTGCCGCTGTTGGTGAAGGTCTGCGCGTTCTGTATGTCGATGTCGGTCGCCGCGATCAACGGACCGTTCATGTTCTGCTGGCTCGCCTTCGCGAGATAGACGACCGGCACGAGCACGGACTGGCCGTCGACAATCTCGGTCTGCATGATGACGACGTTGCTCGTGAGCGCCGCCACCTGCTCAGGCGACAGGCTCATACCGAGCGGGAGATTCAGCGATTGCGACAGCGAGGCGCCCGCGGCAAGCATCGCCTGGTACATCGACTGAAGATCGGTGTACGGACCGAGCACGGCCTTGCCGGTGAGCGACGTAATCTGGTTGCGCACAAGCTGCTGCTCGTAGAAGCCATCGCCGAGACGCTTTTCGGTCGTCTGCGGATTCAGGCCAAGCTGTTGCAGATAGTAATCGCTCGAAATGAACGTCTTCTGGTTCGTGAAGGCCGGATTCGTTTCAACCAGCCAGGACGATCCCGGCGCGGTTGCCGGACTGAACAGGCCGCCTTGAGGAACAGTCAGGTTTTGCAGCACGTTCTGCGCGGTCGCGCTCGCGATCGTCGGATTCACCATACCCGCGCCACCGCTCACCGACGCCGCGCCGGACTTCGCGCCGCTCGCGTTACCGCTCAGGCCACTCACGCTCACGCCGGACACTGCCTGACCGGGTGCGAGACCCAGCGAAGGAATGCCTGCGTTACCCGCCGTGTTGTCGATGCTGATGCCCGAGCCCGATAGCGTGCCGCCCGCAACGAAACTGGATTCGTAGCTCGGGAGCGAGTAGTTGCGGATGTCGGCCGGCGCAGCCTGATATCCGCCCGGATTCGAACCAGCAAATGGCGCATTGCCGCCCGCCACATTGCGGCCGTTCGCCGCGACCCCGCCTGAAGCGTTCACGTTTAGGTCGCCGGACTGCGCCAGCGAGCCGTCGCCATTTACGCCAGATGCGAACGTGCCCGTCGCATTCACCGCGCCCGCGCTGACGGTCGTGTTCTGCTGCGCGGCGATCATGCCGCTGTTGGTCAGCACGCCGGTCGTGTTCAGGTTGACGTTCTGTTGCGCGTAGGTCGTACCGCTGTTGTCGATGCCGTCGCGCGCGCTCGCGCTTATGTTGCCGCTTGCGCTCGCCTGACTCGCCAGTTCCAGTTTGCCCTGTGTAGTCAGAACAAGGTCGCCGGCATTCGCTCCTACGACGCCCTTGAGCGAAACACCCACACCTGCCTCTGTGCCCACGAGAACGATGCGATTCGCATACATTCCGCCGAGATTGCTCACGTCGATGGAGACACCCGGCACGGGGCCGTCGCCTGCAATCGGCGTCGCCGAAAGCGTGTTGTGATCGACGCTGTTCGCGCCCGTGACGACATCCAGGTTCTTCGCGTAGATCGCTGCATTCGCCTGCACCGCGCGGGCCAGAAAGTCCACCTGGTCCACGTTCGATGCGTTCAGACCCGCGCCGCTGACCGTGATGTTGCCACCCGTGACGTTGAAGCCCGAGACCGAGCCATCGGCCGCATAGTTCGGCGTACCTGTCGTCAGAATTGCCCGACTCGTATTGATAAACCCGCCGCCGCTGACAGATATACCTGACGGATTGGCGATGATAACTTCCGCGCGATTGCCAGCAGTTTCGAGAAACCCGTTCAACTGCGAAGCGCTTGCGCTGTTGATCTGGTTGACGATGATCTTCGCCGACTGGCCCGCTGCAAAGTTTGGGTTGCCGTTGATGGTGCCGCCCTGTTGCGTCTGGACGATGGTCGGCGAGTTGTTGAGAATTGCGCCTTTCGACTGCACGTCAAAGCGGTTGTATGTGTTGACCGAAACGCCCGCGCCGGAAGGCCGGTTGATGTTGACCTGATCGAGTCCGTTGGGTGTCTGGATGACGCCAGGCGCGTGCGCGCCGCCCGAGACGATCTGCGCGAACGTAAGCATTGGCGCGAGCGCCAGCAGCGCCGCAGGCAGAAAACGGCACAGCGTCACGCGAATGGCAGAGCAAAGCGGCGCGCGCCCCGTAGCACGCGTTTCTCCAGCCTTGCCCGCAGCCATCGCCGTTTCCTCAACGGCGACGAGCATGTTGCGCGCGCGACTATAGACCAACCGGTAACGACGATTCATCGACACAACCCCGCGGTAAACAATCCGTCAATTTTTCGGGGTTGGGTTGAAAAAGTCCGTCAAGAAGTGTCAAGAAACCATACTTTCAGATTTGTCCTATGAATAAGCGATGCGCCGCGCATCGATCCGTAGGATTTCGCCAACATGGGCAAAAAAAGAGCCCGCTGGACGCGTGCCACATCCGCATGACTTGCCGTCCGGGAAAGCACAGCCCGTCTTTATAGAAGGATGGCTCTGATACAGCCACCAACGCACGGGCGCGCGTGGCGCGCGCCCGCATGAATAGTCCGATTCACCTGCGGCGCGCCCGGACATCGTCCAGATAAACATCGACGATGATCGACAGTCGCCTGACGACGGCAGCGTTGTCACGGTCTGCGGCGACGATTTTCTCAATCATTGTGCGAGTTCCGTCTGTCGCCAGCACGAACCGTTCGGCCAGAACTAACAGGTCGTTCGGGACCGGGGCGGCTGCATCCTCCCTGAGCAGCCGCATTTCGGCGAGCGTGAGACTGGTCAGGTCTCGGTTAAGCAGAAGATCGGGCGCGATCCCGAATGCATCTGCGAGTGGCAACAGCAGTTCCGAGTGACGCGACGCGCGCCGCTCAAGTTGATAAACCTGTTGTCCAAGTTTTGCCCGATCCCTCCCTTTGGCCTTTGGACCAGGTCGGTCTACGAGGTCGCCACGCTTCCATCCAAGGAGCAGACGAACATGCCGCACGTTCTCGCCGAAACTCATAATGCCGCCCTCGCAAATGACGACGCCCGCAAGTGCGGGCGTTCAGAGTTAGATTTCATCAACGGCGAGCGCAATGTTTTATATATGTACTTGATTTCCGTCGTTAATTGCATTCGGCGTGAAAGCCCTGTCGGGTGGGGGCTGCGCGACTCGAAGATCAGAGCGCTTGGCCGCGGTCGGTAAATTGAGTTTCGATCTTACGGATTGTAGGTGTTTTCCCTGGCGCGGCCGTATTGTCGCGCGCGTGATAGTGCGGACTGCGTCGTCAGGGTCGTCGTACAGATGGGGGCGGAACGCGGCTCTGGCTGCTACTGTGTTTCTATACAGCGCACGCGAGCAAGCACAATTTCAACCAAGGCAGAGAAGCTGCGCAGCACGACCGGCTGCGCAGCCCCGGTCAAATGTCAGCGCGGCAGCGCCGGCGCGCCAACGGGCCTAGCGCGCCGTGGGCGTCCGGTCGGCACGTCTATAGAATGCAGCCAGACCTGTCTCCGGGTGACAAATCCTGCCCCCGCAACCAACAATGAAGCCCGCTGAGCGAACGCCAGCGGGCTTTTTGCTGTTAGCCATCGATGTGACGTTGCGGCCGCGGTGGATTGCCGGTCTGTTCACCGGGCCGCATGGTCATGCTGTAGGTAAGAATGCTTCCGCATTTCAGGCACTGTGCCTTAGTTGCCCAAGTGGATCTAGTGCCGAAGCGCCACTCGCAGGTGCGGTGTTACGGATATGCGAGCGTCGGTTCCGCCCCCAAGGCTGCGAACGTTCGCCACGTGGATCTTGTCGTGAGGTCGCCGGCCTGTACAGGTAGTAACCGCGAATGTTGGAGTAAGGGGTGAGCCTTTCCTCATTCGAGTCCGTCTGAATTCCGGTTGACCGGTGCCGAGCGATGCACGATTAGAGCCATGCCATGCCCTCACGGACCAAGGCGTGGGCGTCGTCTGTCAAGAGATCGCCATGTGCGAGCACGACGCGTTCGAACGGCCAGGCGAGCAGGGTGTCGATGCAGGCGCGTGCGCGTTTGCGGTCGCGATACGCCATGCGCAGTAGCGGATGCCAGCTGACACGACCGAGGATTCCGCCCAGGCGCAGGTAATTGCGTGTCAGCCAGTGAGGCGACTGATGAAAGTTCTCCACCAGATCGCAGGCGATCAGCGTGCGCGTGGCCGGATGATAGAAAACCGTCTCGCCCAGAATACAGCCTTCGATCGTTAGCAGTTCCAGGTCGCCGCGCCAGTCCGGATGAGGCTGATCCGTCAGCACCGCGTCGAAGCGAAGGTCTTTTCGCTTGCGTTGCAAGGCCGCCGGGCCGTGTAGCATCGCCCGCGGATAGGCTGCCGCAGTTTCTGCAGCATACATGTGATGAAAGAGATTCGGACAAACGATATGCGCGACGGGCCCCAAGGCATCTATTGCGGAGCGTACTTCGATGCTCAACGGGATCGGCGAATGCAACAACAGCTTGCCCGACGACAGCCGGATGACCGTCAAGCGCGTGCCGATATGTAAACCAACGAAAGAATGCGGGGCCAATGCGGTCCAGATATTCTGTGCAAATGGCTGAAGAGTTGCCATCCTCAAATCCGATAAGGTTTGGTTCCCAATCGTTAAACTGTACGCTCTAAGCCCTTCGCCGTAAGCCCCCAATCGAAAACGTTCTCCATGCGCAAACGGCGGCTTTGTGCCGGCATGGTTCAACGGGAGCAACGCAGCCACTAGCCGACCGGAGCGGGACCGATATGGCAATGTAGGCAAAGGTTGAAACCCACCCTAAGAACGCAAAGAAGGACGGGCCGTTGTGCCTTGCAAGCGGCCATCGGAACCTCACAGCGATCACCGGCCGCAACGGGTCGGCTGGCGCCGGACGCAGATCGATGACAGGCGCGCCGCAACGCCGGTTTGGCATTCGCCCGCGTTTGGCAACCCGCTGCCCGTCGTGAAAGTCTTCTTTCGGATATGCTGGGATCCCGATGATTTCAAGTCTTACAGAGGCGCTCGTCATCGGCCTCGCGCGGGCTGCGATACGAATCATCGAAATCGGCCGCAAAGTGTCGATTCGACAGCCCTTCGTTCGTCGTGGTCCTGAAGCACCATTCAACTCAGGAGAACGACGATGCGATTTATCATCACAGCCCAAGCAAGCGCAGACAACGACGAGCCGCATGCCGGCGGCGGTTTGGACGAGGCCCTCCTCACAGCGTACATGCGGTTCAACGAAGAGATGCACAAGGCCGGTGTCCTGGTGGCTTCCGAAGGCTTGAACCCAGCAGCGCCCGGAGCGCGAATTGCGGTTAGCAAGGGGAAGCGCTACATCGTTGATGGTCCGTTTGCCGAGTCCAAGGAACTGGTCGGTGGCTTTTACATCATCGACGTTGGATCGCTTGAGGAGGCGATTTCCTGGGCATTGCGCGCGCCATCCGGTCTCGGCGCGGATGATGTACTGGAGGTGCGCCAACTCACCGGCGCGGGCGATGTCCCGCCAGATGTCCTCGACATTATCCGCGCAGCGGCACCGACCTGGAGTGAGTCGGTTTGGCAAGCGCGGAAGTGAAGGCCGCATACGGAACCGCCGAGTTGCCGTCCAGCCGGGCGCTCGAGCCGCCGTCCGCAAGCGAACCTCCGTCTGCGGCTCAGCGTCAGCGTAAAGCGACCGCTTTTCTGCGGTGGTAGCCAAGGCGAACGACCGTCGGCTTCTGGTCGGCGGCGTTACGTTCGGCCTAGTCGATTTCAGGCTGGACTCGGCCAGCTTCCGTCACTCACACCGCAGAAAACCCGCATTGGGAACGACCGGTTCCAGATACATAGCCGCAGTAGTTCGACATAGTTCTGGCAAAGACGAAATCTCCGTTGCCTCCGCCCAAAGCGCGGGGGCACGCCGGCTGATTGGCTGGTACGAGACGCGCATCACCGCTGCCCGCCCGTTGGGTGGGTCCTCCCAAAAGCAGGGGACTGTATTTGTTTAGTGAAATGAGGAGAAGTCCGGGCGACGCTTCTCGACAAAGGCAGCTAGGGCCTCACGTGCTTCACCGCTACCGAGCACTTTTACCAACGCTTCGCCCTCTCGCGAGACGGCCGCTGACACGCCGTCGTGCTGCGCTTCGCGCAACAGACGTTTGGTCGTTTGGACCGAGGCCGGCGCCATCGATGCCAAATGTTCGGCCCATTCCCGTGCCAGGGTTAATTCGTCACCCGTCGGCACCACCTCAGTCACTAACCCGGCCCGCAATGCCTTGTGCGCATCGAAAACGTTGCCAAGAAGCAGTAGTTCGCTCGCTAATCGCGATCCTGCAGCGCGGGGCAGGAGAAAGCTCGACCCAAATTCCGGGACGGCGGCGAGGCTACTTGTGAACGGGAAGCAGAATTGAGTGTCGACAGCGGCCACCACCAAATCGCAATGCAGCAACAGGGTCGCGCCACCACCGATTGCCTTGCCATGCACGGCTGCTATTAACGGCTTAGGGAAAGCGACCAAACACTCGGTTAGGTTCGCCAGCGGTGAGCCGTCAAATCCTTGATTCAGAGCGCTCGTACTCATCCCGGGCAAGTTCGCACCCGCACAAAACAACTTGCCGCGACCGGAGAGCAACACGGCACGCACCGTCTTATCGACGGCTGCGCGATGCAACTGCGATTCAAGCGATACGAACCAAGGGTCGTCCATGGTATTGAGACCACTCTCAGTCGTGAAGACTAGATGCAATACGCCTTGAGTCAAGGTTGCTTCAATGGTGGTGGTCATGGCAGTTGCTCAGTTTCTGGCTCATCGCATCAAGCTTCGAGACTTTCAGCGAATTCAGTTTTCAGACGATGTGCGAGGTCGGCTACCGTCGGGACGTCGTGTATCAGGCCAACGCCCTGACCGGAAGACCAGATGTCGCGCCACGCAATCATTTCTTCTTCGTTTTCAACCGTAGCAGAAGGGATGTGCGCACCCTCATTCCAGTCCAAGCCAGCCTTGACCAAGCTCTCGCGCAAAAAGCTGGCGCCAATGCCCGTCACCTTGTTGGTGTAGATCACATCAGTTGATTCCGCATCGAGGATCATCTGCTTGAAACGCGGGGCGGCATTTGCCTCTTCGGTCGCAATGAAACGCGTCCCCATGTACGCGAGATCGGCTCCAAGCAATCTGGCAGCCCGAACGTGGCGGCCGTGACCCAGTGCCCCGCCGAGGACGATGGTGCCATCAAATTTCGCGCGTAACTGGCTGATGAAAGTAAAGGGATTGATAGTCCCGGCGTTGCCACCGCCGCCCGCGCAGATCGGGATGATTCCGTCCACTCCCGCCTCGGCAGCCTTCATGGCGTGCTTCATGTGGATGGCGTCATGGAATACAACCCCGCCGTAGGCATGCACGGCCGCGATTACATCTGGGCGATGGCCTGCGGCTGTGATGACAAGCGGCACTTTATGGCGAATCACGATGTCAAGGTCTTGATCGAGACGCTTGTTCGATTTATGTACCGGGATCATGACGCCGAATTTCGCGGCATGCTGGCCCTCAAGCGCGTTCTCGATTTCATGAAGCCAATCGTCGAGCTGACTCGATGGTCGTGCATTGAGGGCCGGCAACGTGCCGATGATGCCTTGCTTGCAGGTTTCAATCACCAGCTTCGTTCCCGACACGAGGAACATCGGCGCGGCGATCACCGGCAGTTGCAAGCCTGCTTGGAGGATGGCGGGGATGGGCATCGGCGGGATACACCTTAAGTTCGGGGGCGACTAATGAATTGGAAAGCCTTGGTCTTGTGCGAAACATCGTGCCGGGAAAAAGTCTGGGGTGCCGGTCATTTCAGTCAAATCACCTGTCTATCGGCCTCCTCGAACCGAAAGCAATTGGCGTCGGGCAGACCTTCTCATGCAAGCCGCTGGAGCTCGCAGGCCCTTGGTAGTTTCGATCGAGATGTGATTTGTTTTTTTGCCGTCGCCGGTTCAGAACCGGAAATCATCGACGAACCGCAACTCCGACACCGCGGAATGTCCGAAAAAGGTTTGAGCTACGGCCCGTTCACGAGCATCAGGCTGAAGGGCTGTTGAGGGTCGAGAAGACTCATTCGCCAATAACGAAAGCTAACACTCGCCGACACCCAGTCGAGAATGGCGGCAAAGCGACCTCGAACGGTCGCACGTTCCTAATCGGCCACCGTCCGCAAAGGCCGATGAACCACCATCAGCTGCGAAGTTCAGCCACTGACGAAACCCAGATAGCCTGCGTGCTGACTGTCGACGTAGAGACGACTAACCGCGGGCGCCCTCTGCGGCCTCCGAATTCGCGACAACAATCCCCATCGAAGTCTTATCCAATCGGCCAAACGCAAACACTTAGCCCGCCTGGTTGAACGCTACGCCGCTGCCTTGATTTATAATCACCAAGCCATCGGGAAACACCCGGCGGTCAGGTGTGGAAGCCTGAAGTCAGAAACCGCACACCCGCTCGCGCGGGTCGTGCGTCTACCTCTGCACGTCTGTTGTTTTCAATGGGCGGGCTGTGGTGGGGGAGCCGCGAGGCTCGCCGGCATGTTTCTGACCCGGTCTTCCAAACCCGCCACGTGCCCGCTCACCCACTTCCTCAAGTGAGTGTCGGGCGATCCGAGATGTACCAGGGAGGTCGCACCATGAGCAGCAAACCTACAAAACAAACTCAACCCGCTTCACGCCCGCCTGTCGACGCGCTCCAGTACGAAAAGCTTGCGCTCTCCACCTTCGATCTCTGCAACCGGCAGTTGAGCCAACTCAACACACTGATCACACTTGCATCCTCAATGTGTAGGAATCCTGCCATCACGAGCGACGAAAGACGGCGTCAGCAGACCATGCTTGAACTGCTTGTCGACACGGCGGAGCAATATCAGCAGGAGCTGGAGTGTGACCGTGAGCTGTACCAGGTGATCGCGCTCGATGCGAAGGGCGTCCCTCAAAGCCGCATCACCGCGAACCGTGCTGCGCGCCTTCTTGCAGAGGCATCAAAAATAGCAACGAAGGAAACGACAGAACCGCCGGCAACCACGAAGCCCAGCCCGCGCAAGCGAACGTTAAGCCAAAGCCGCGACGAGCGCAGAAGCAGACGCTCAGCAGCAACCGGTCCCCGTGAAGCACTAACCGATCAACGCGGCCAACGTGCCGCGTCAACAAGTGGCCAAGCAGAACAGAGCGCGAAAAAACCGCTACCGGAGGCGGCCACTGCACCGCCTCCCTTCCCCGCAATAGCAACGCCATCCCTCGAACCGAGACACACGCACATCACCGCTCTACTTTCGACATAACCGCCGTCGTCGGGTCATACCGATAACCCTTCTGCGAAAGTCGCTCGGCCATCGTCGCCCCGATCAGCTTTTGCTGCGTGTCCCGGGATATCAACTCACTATCTGGCTTGAGGCGCTCAAGTTCAGCCGAAAGCTTCCGGATGAGCGCCACTTCTCCTGTGCTGCGTGAGTCGATAAACAATAGCTTCTCGTTTGCCGAACCAAGTCGCTCTTTAAGGTCCTTGGCGTGCGCCACCCACTGTTCAGCAATCGTGCGAAGTTCGGTAAAGGCCTTCTCATGCGCTTTGGCCTGAGCCGAGATCTGGCGGTGTAACTCGGCGACTTCTTCCGCCGTCGCAGATTCGCTCGCTTGAATCGCAAGTTGATGGTTGCGTCGCGCTTCTTCCGCGCGAGCCCTCTCGACTTCTGCGACGCGCTGCGCCAATGTCGCCGCATGCTGTTCGGCGGCCTCTGCGCGTTCCTTCGCGGCAGACGCGTCCTGTGTAACCTTGGCCAGTTCAGCGATCGCGGCGGCTTTCGCCTTAGTCATGACGTTGACCTGGTCGCGCGCAGCCTCGAGTTCTCGGGTGACGCCTTGCAGTTCGTTGCGCTGAATCGACGCTTCCTCGATCCGCTCTGCGCTTGTCCGGCGCTCTGCTTCGAGCGCGTTCCGCGCCTCCTCAAGTTCCCGGGCGACGCGCTTCAGTTTGTTGAGCTGGGCCGATGCTTCCTCGCTCCGCACTGCGCTTGTCTGGCGCTCTACAGCGAGCGCAGTGCGAGCCTCATCGAGTTCCGCCTCAATCGCAGCGACCCGCGCGAGGCTTTCGTTCGCCTGCGCCGTGGCAGCTTCTGCGCGCGATGAAGCCGCACTGGATTCCTGCGCCCATCGTTCCGCTTCGAGTGACTTCGCCTGCTCGGCTTCTGCGAGGCGCTGCTCCAACGTCGCCGCACGCTGTTCGGCGGCCTCTGCCCGCTCCTTCGCGGCAGACGCGTCTTGCGAGACCTGCGCGAGTTCAGCGCTCACGGCAGACGCGTTCTCCGAAACCTGGGCCAGTTCAGCGATCGCGGCCGTTTTCGCCGCGGTCAAGACACTGACCTGTTCCCTCGTCTCCTCGAGTTCCCGACCGACGCGCTGCAGTTCATTGAGCTGGACCAACGCTTCCTCGCTCCGTGTTGCGCTTGTCTGGCGCTCTGCTTCGAGCGCGACGCGCGTCTCCTCAAGTTCCCGACCGACGCGCTGCAGTTCGTTGAGCTGGACCAACGCCTCCTCGCTCCGCGTTGCGCTAGTTTGGCGCTCTGCTTCGAGCGCGATGCGCGTCTCCTCGAACTCCCGACCGACGCGCTGCAGTTCGTTGAGCTGGACCGACGCCTCCTCGCTCCGCGTCGCGCTTGTCTGGCGCTCTGCTGCAAGCACAGTACGCGCCTCATCCAACTCAGCCTCGAGCGCAGCGACCCGCGCGAGGCTCTCGTTCGCCTGCGCCGCAGCGGCTTCTGCCCGCGATGAAGCCGCGCTGGCTTCCTGCGACCATCGCTCCACTTCGGCCAACTTCGCCTGCTCGACCTCTACGACACGCTGCTCCAATGTCGCCGCTCGCTGTTCGGCCGCCTCTGCCCGCTCGCTCGCGGCAGACGCGTCTTGCGAGAGCCGGGCCAGTTCAGCGTTCGCGACAGACGCGTCGTGCGACACCTGAGCCAGCTCAGCGCTCATAGCCGCCTTCGCCTCAGTCACAGCGCCGACCTGCTCCCGCGCCGCCTCAAGTTCCCGACTAACGCGCTGCAATTCGTCGAACTGAATCGCCGCTTCCTCGCTCCGCGCTGCGCTCGTCTGGCGCTCTGCTTCGAGCGCAAAGCGCGCCTCATCCCGCTCAGCCTCCAGCACAGCGGCCCGCGCGAGGCTCTCGTTCGCCTGCGCCGTGGCGGCTTCTGCGCGCGATGAAGCCTCGCTAGCCTCCTGCAACGCTCTATCCGCTTCCGCCGACTTCGCCTGACAGTCGTAGCCCAACGAGCCGATCTCCTGCCGCGCCTCGTCGAGCTCCTGCTTCAACCGTGCTATTTCGTCGTTTTGGTCTGAGGCAACGGCGGCCAACGCTTCACGCGTCTTGCGTTCCTCATCGAGCTCCGCCTTCGTGTGCTCCAGAGCAGCCTCTTCCACCGACACGCGCTGCGCCAGTTCCTCCACGCGCACCTCGGCAGCTTCGGCTCGGCCGGTCGCTGTGGCGAGTTGCGCCGTGAGACGCGCGCACGCCTCCTCGGAGGCGCTGAGCGCACTCGTCAGAGCAATATGCCGCCTACGGCCGGTTTCGACTTCTGCCACCGTCTTCTGATACTCGGCAAGCGCCTCGTCCCGTTCCGTGCGGGCAGTGTCGAGGTGCTGGTTCACGGCACTCAGGTGCTGACTGACCGCCCTGCCGGCTTCGCCTTGGGCGGCCATCCAGAGCCGATCCGCGGCGCTCATCATGGTTTCCGCAATGTGCTCCGGTAACCCGGCCTGGACCTGCACGTGGGGCGTGACGGGCTGCCGCGCCTCGCGCCAGCGTTGCAAAGCTGCCGCAATGGCAACAATCGACTCGCCAGGGATCTCCGGCCAAATGGTCACTGGGGAGACTTTCCGGCCTTCCTCGACCATGCGATCTGCGATTCCGGCGACGAGTTCGTCCGTATTTGTGTCTGCGTCCGTGGACATAAGCGCCTCAAAGCTCATTTTGACCTGGCGAAAAATTGAGTCCCTAATACGTTACTCCATCCGGCCACAAGCCCGATGAAAGGATCGCAAGCTTGCTCTGTGCGCTCGATCTGGAGGCCGATAACAGTCATGGTTATCGACGATCGACATTATGACGGATGACGGTAGTTGCCCTGATTGTGCTTGATGGTCCCTCGCATGCGCTGCATGCTGGTTCACAGCGCCATCTCCACGGTCAAACGGTCACGTCGACAGCGGCCATGTTTATGCCACTGTGTGCTCGTGCGGACGCGCGATATCGAGGGTCTCCTGGTGGAACTCTGCAAGCGAATTGCGGTGCGTGACACTGACAATCGCCCCTTTCGGCAGTCGTTCGGTCAACAGGCGATACAGATGCGCTTCGTTCTCAGTGTCGAGCGCACTCGTTGCTTCGTCGAGGAACACGTAGTCAGGCTTTTGCAGCAGCACGCGCGCGGCCGCTAGCCGCTGCTGCTCGCCGGGAGAAAGAATGCGCCACCAATGGTCGGATTCGTGCAATCGGTCAACGTAGCCCTCAAGCCGGCACTGACGCAGCACCTCGCAACATTCCTCGTCGCTGAAGTTGGCGGCCGCCGCGGGGTAGGTGAGCGCAGCCTTCAAGGTGCCAACCGGCAGGTAGCTCTGCTGCGGGATGAACATCATGCGCGCGTTCACAGGTGCGTCGATGGAGCCGTTTCCGAACGGCCAGAGACCCGCCAGCGCGCGCAACAGCGTGCTCTTGCCCGAGCCGGACGGCCCGCGCACGAGCCAGCGCGAACCGGGCTTGACGACGATGTCGCGCACGCTCGCGAGCGTCTCGCCGTTGGGCAGCGCAAGCGTGAGGTTGCGCGTGGCGAGTTGGCTCTCATCAACGTAGTGCAGGTTGATGCCGCCATGCTCGGTGGCGGGCAACACGGACTCCTTCAGATGAGGCAGCTGCATGACGCGCCGGAACTCGCGCAGACGGTTGACCGTTGCGCGCCATTGGACAAGCGTGTCGTAATTGTTGATGAACCACGACAGCGAGTCGCTAACCGAACCGAATGCGTCGGCAATTTGCATCAGTGTGCCGAAACTGAGCAAACCGGCGAAATAACGGGGCGAGGCCACGACGATCGGAAAGATGGCGGCGATCTGACCGTAGAAATTGAGCACGAAGCTGTAGCGCCGCGTGTACTTCATCACGCGCCACCAGTTTTCGCGAATCCGGCCGAACAGGTCATGGGCGGTCGATTCCTCGGCTCGCATACCGTCGTAGAACGCAATCTGCTCGGCGTTTTCGCGCAGACGGATCAGGCCGAACCGGAAATCCGCCTCGACGCGCTGCAACTGGTAGTTGATCGACACAAGCGGGTGACCGACCTTGTTTGTCAGGAGTGAGCCGGCAATCGCATAGACGATGGCGGCCCAGAGCATGTAGCCAGGAATCTGCACGGGCGTGCCGCCAATCACGACTGCCAATGCGCCCGCCGTGCCCCATAGGACGGTCGAGAACCAGACAAGTGTTTCGAGCGTCGAGAGCAGATCGAGTGTGAGTGAAAGCGTGGTGTTGGCGAATGACTCGAGGTCGACGGCGATCCGCTGATCAGGGTTGTCGGTGAGGCGATCGCGCTCGATGCGGTAGAAAGTGCCGTCGGCCAGCCATTCCTGCAGATAGCGCGTGGTCAGCCACTGGCGCCATCGGAAGCCAAGCATCTGGCGCAGATAGCGATTAAGGACGGAAATCGCGACGAACGCGAACGCGAGCGCGCTGAAAAACAGCATCAGCTGCGGGAATTCGTGCACGTTCCTGCCTTCCAGGGCGTTGTAGAAATCGCGGTTCCACGTGTTCAACCGGGCGTTGATCCCGACCAGAAACAGGTCCATGACAATGATCGTGATCAGCAAGCCCCACGCGGTTCTGCGTTCCTCGGAGACCCAGTACGGTCTGATCAGGCTCCACGCTGAGACACTGTCGGGTTGCCCGGATGCGGGGCTGGAAGATTGGTTGCTCATGGCGTCATGATGGTTGACCTGCTCCAGAACCTCCGGGTGCTGTTGCAGGCGCAGTCAGGTCATCGCCTGAAGGCGCATATGCAGCCCCCTTGCCAGCCGGCATGCCGTCTGATTCGACAATTTCGACCCGCAGACTTCCGTGATTATTCCAATAGGCCCAGCTGGCATCGTTGGCAAAGCAATACAGGTAACCCGACTGAGGAGCCTTGATCTCCACCTCTCGACCAATTCTGAAGTAGAAGGGCTGAGGTGACACGCCTGCCTCGCCCGGTTGCCCTGGATAGGAGATTGCACCGCAGAGTTCGAACCAGTTCGCGCCCCTGACCCGCTTGGGCCATGCAAACAGGCGTTGCTTCCAGTTACCTGGCACTCCCTCCGCGCCCGATGCACTGTCCCCATCCAGCCACGTTTGACCTTCAGGCACCTTGAACCGGTAGCGCACCCCCTCCTTCATGAAAATACCTGTCCAGTTCCACAACGTGCTGGCGAAAACCCGCACCTGGACCGCCGCCGCGGGGTCTATGTTCGGTCGATAGGGAGCCTGAAAGATTGGCGGACTGGCCTGGCGTGCCAAGGCTAGCTCCGATACCGATTCGGAGCATCGTCGTGAAGCCTTCACCAGATACGGAAAGGGCCGCGGCCGAAAGCCGATTCTCCTGTAAAAGCCTGTGAGTGAGTTGTGGAGGACGCCATGTACTGCAGATGGCGACAACGGGTCCGCATCGGCTATCTGGTTCAACATGTCTGATTCAAACACCGCACCGCACTGCGCAGCCTCGGAAATCATCCATTTGAGTGTGGCATCAGAAAGCCCGGTCTCCTTGTAGCCGCCGCCAACGTCAGCGTGCACACCAGGGAACCACACTTGCGTCACGCGTACCGGGTCGCAGCCATCCGCTTCCGTCCACAACGTTGGAAGAAAATTGTTCCGCTGCTCATCAATGGCAAGGCCATGTACCGCGCGTTCAACTTCTGGCGAAAGCGTCGTGTCATGGAATTCGAAGCGCATTCTCCCCAAGCCGAAAAAGTCCACAATTTCGGGGATCCCGAGAGCGCCCACCGTCTCCCACACCCCCAGGAAGCGAATGGGAGGCGGTTTGCCATGCGCGAGGCGGAACTGTTCCTGCCGGCTGACGTTTTCCGGTATTTTTGGGTCGAGCCGGTACAGGCTCCATGCCTGCTTTACCAGTGCCCAGGTTGCCTTGCGAGGAAGACCACAACGGTGAAGCATGCCCACCAGGCTTCGAGCGGTGAACGCGCCACGAGAGAAGCCAATTACAAAGATTTCAGAATCCTCTTCGTAGTGGTCTGACAGCCACTTGTACGCGGTTCGAATGTCTCGGGAGAGGCCCAAGCCTAGCGCCCCGTCTACGAGGCGACGAATCCGGCCTTCGTTGGCGCCAATGCCGACGTGGTAGTACCGGAGTTGCTCGACGCCATCGTCGCCGCGCTCACTCAATGCGTTGAAAAAGCGAACGACATTGGTTGGAACAGGCACCCCTTGAAACTCGTCGCTATCCGAGTTCCAGGTGCCGTCGCAGCAAACGAAAAATCGCTTCATGTGTGCGGTCCGTCTCGTCCTACGAGATTCTTATCGCGCGGTGGAACAACCGCGCCCTCGACACCTAAGATTCACCGATTATCATCCCGACGCGGCGTTCGGTGGGGTCATCGACTCGACGGCGATCCGACGCCCCGCCTGCCTCCCCCGAACGCCCGGATTTTTTGAGGCGCTGCCGAAGGCAGTCATCGCATCAGCCAGCATCCGGTTCTTCGTCCATGATGAGCAGAAATAGCGTCGACTGGGATGAGATATCCAGCTTTTTGTAAAGATTACGGCGGTGAACCTTAGCCGTGGCGGGTGACACGCCAAGCAGCCTTGCCATATTTTTGGTCGAATGACCGGCAAGAATCATCAGCGCGACTTCAATTTCGCGATTGGTCAGCGGCGCATTCGACCGCTTGCGCAACGCCTGTTCGAAGTGAAGGCGCCGGTCACTTCCGGCAGCAGAACTCACCGGCGGCGGGAGCACATCCGTCTGTGCCGACAGAGCATGGCACATCAACGGAAGTAACCATGCGCCGTAAAGACAGAGGGTCCCGATTTCAGTCGAGCTAAAGCGGCGCTCACTGCCCAACGATACAGACAGCGTTCCCCCCGAAGGCAGCGGGGCCAAAAGCTGCACCTCGTCTTCCAGCACGTTCACCGAAAAATAACGGCGAAAATATTCGGTTTCCCGGAAGTGATCGGGCGCCACTTCGTCCAGGCAATATACGCCAGGGCTGATCGCGCCGAGGCTGAATTGATAGAAAGGGTCTAGCAAATAGACGCTGTTCAAATACCCTTTGAACAATTCGTCGTTCGGCGTGCGCGCCTGGATCTCCGCAATCAACTGGGGTTTCCCATTGGGCCAGAAGATTATCACCACCCAGTTGTCAAAGTGGACCACTCTGCGCAACAGGTCAATCAGCGCATGCCAGAACTGTTTGTCGTCGAGTTTTTCGACCAGACGTCCAAGCCGCTGATGAAATGCAACGTCCGATACATCAAGCTGCATGTCAGTTTCCCCCACTACCCCTAAAAGGGTAGGTCGCTCCATCGTTCTAGCCGTTCGGCCTGATTTTCACCCGTCGTCGCCCCCACCCTACCATCTCAGTACCCCGGCGCAGGCGTGCCGGCAGGCTTGCTCGCAGTGAGCAACACAGGAGAAAGGTATGGGTATCAGGGACATCGGTGTTCGAGTTGGCCACGGCACGCCCGGTCCATTCAACAGCATCACCGACGTGCAAGGCGTAAGAGTCGGCCATCGTACCCTGGTCGAAAACCGAGCAGAAGCATCGATTCAAACCGGCGTGACGGTCATCGAACCACGCCATGGCGCCGCGCGGCTGCTGAAAGTCCTTCATTAAAACCGCAAGGCCACTACGGCATCCCGCCCATCAATACACGGCGCGATGGGCCGGGCGCTGCGCCTGGCGACGGTATAGACTCGAACCTATGCAAGTTAGTTGATCTACCGCGTGGTGTTGGACCACCACGTGAGGTGCACATAGCAGGGGGTCGGTGTGCCAGTTGCGTAGTGATGCGGCAAGGCACCTGTTTGCGGTCGGATGCGCCCAGCAATGACGGAGGCATTCAAATGTGTGACATGTGTGGTGATGCGCAGCACGAGCCTCAAGTATCGCGCCGAGGTTTCCTCAAGACTGGCGCACTCGCGGCGCTCCTGCCGTGGAGCGTGGGCGTCGCCATCGCGGCCGACCCGCCGGCGCCAGGCGCATCGCCACCACCGAACTCGATCGCGCCTGCGGACGCGTTGAAGCGGCTAATGGAGGGCAACGCGCGCTACGCCGCCAACACGCCAAACGAGCGCGACTTTACGTCGGGTCGCGCCGCCCGTGTGCAGGGGCAGTATCCGATCGCCACGATCCTGAGCTGCGCCGATTCGCGCGTGGCGCCGGAGTTCGCGTTCGATCAGGGGCCGGGCGATCTCTTCGTTTTACGCGTCGCGGGCAACATCGTAAACCCGGATCTGCTTGCCTCTCTCGAATACGGCGCCGAATTCCTGGGGGTGCCGCTCATCATGGTGCTAGGCCACACCGGATGCGGCGCGGTCGACGCCGCAATCAAAGTGCTGAAGACCAAGGCGGTCCTTCCGGGCCATTTGCCGGGACTCATCGACGCGATCAAACCGGCCGTCATCGCCGCCGAGAAGACGCAGACCGGCAACCTGCTGGACAACGCGGCCGCCGAGAACGTGCGACGGCAGATGGCTCGACTGAAGAGCTCACCGCCGATCGTCCAAAAACTTTACGTGAGCAAGAAGATCGACATTGTTGGCGGCGTGTATGACCTCGCCACCGGCAAGATTGCACTCGTCTAACGAGCGGGTTTGGCTGTGCAGGGGTGCCAGCAACCGTAAGGCTGTTTTGCACAGGTAAAAGTCTGCTTCTGGGTTGTTCGAGTCTAGTGTCCGTTTGCGGAAAGGCGTTCACATCCAGTCTGGATAGATGGTATGAACGCCGCCCTCTCTCAGCGTCGAGCAACATGTCCGCTCATCAATTAGCGCAGACGTTCATTAGCGCCCTCGCCCTCCCCCTATTCGTCCGCGATGTCCGGCATGACCTGCCCCATCTCCATCGCCTGACTGGCCGGCACGTCCTGAATGCCGATGACAATCTGGTCATCGGGCGCTCCCGTCGCGGTCTGAAACAGTTTCCAAAGATGCTGTATCAATTCGCGCGCTTATATTCAGGTGGCCGGCCGGCCCGCATCAAAAGCGTGAGCGCGGCAGTTGCTGCGGGTTCTCCGGCGGTGAACCCGCTGCCCGGCGCATAGTCCTGAAACACGACATGCACCCAATTTTTCGGCACACCCGCATATCCGGAATGCAGGGTCGTCAGTTCCATCGCGAGCTTGGCCTTAACGTCACTGCTGAGTGCGCCGCCCTGAGTAAACAACGTGTAGAGCGGCATGAGACCGACTCCTATCCTGATGTTTCGCGGGCATTCGCATTGACGGCCGCCCACATAAGCGGGGCCTTTGCTAACTCACGGGGCCGTCGAGACGATCATCCGGCGTAGTTCTTCAGAATGCGCAGGTCGGTCACGGAGTACGCCATACCGAGCCGATAACCCCGCCCGACGCGCACGGGCGCAATCAGGTGCATGTCCTCGCCGTCGACCTCGGGAATCTTCAGTTCCGCCGACCCGGTCCAGACATCCACGATGGCGAGATTGTCCGTGAGCGACATGGTGAGTTCGTCGACCGGTGGCTTCTCCTGAAGTCCCGCTGCGAGTTGAGGAAAGTAACGACGCATCGTGGTAGGCCGGTTGAAAACTGTCGCCGGGTCGGCGACAGGTTCCTCGAGCTGGATACGGGCGGTCGCCAGCCGTTCGCCGTGCGCGGACACACTGGCGCCGAAGCGACTTCCTTTGGCAAGCGGCGCAGCGGCCAGACTGGGCGCGGAGAAACTGCGAGTCTGGTAGACGCTGGCGAGTTTCTTTGGAAACCCCTGCGCCCAGCCGCGAGCGATGGCGGCGTCGTTGTCGACGAAGATGTACGGGCAGTAGTTGACCGGAACACCTTCGAAGATCGCCTCGACCAGAACGAAAGCCTCGCGGTATTGATACCGGGCCGGGTCCGTCAATTCGTCATTGGAACCCGTGAACTGCCAATCCAGAAACCAGAAGAAGGCCCGGCCGCCGGATTTCTCGTCCGCCGTAAGGCCTGGCGGCAGGAGCGCCGCGATCGCTTTCTGGTCGGCCCAGTATTCGATGGCGAGACAGTCGCTGGAATAGTGCCATGGCGGCAGCGTCGCCAGTGCGGACTTTCCTTGCGGAGTAATAGGAACCGCAAACGCTTTAGGCATCTCTTTTCTCCTTGACCGGGGCGACCGGAAGTCGCTGTACATGGAATCCTGGCGTTCTTGGGAACGCCGCGTATCGCCTGACGCGAACCGTTCGAGAGCACAACTTACGGCCAGCATGCGATCCGCGGTAGCGCTCGATCCGACGTTCCGCGCGTGAGGTAATAGTGCCGTGCCTCGCCCGTTAGCGCTTTCGAAATCGCACGGCCGGCTAGCCTACCAGGACAGTCGTCTCGTCCATGCCGGTGCGCGTCGCCTGATCGAGCGATCCGAATTGCGCCGAGCGGGTTCGCGTCGCTTTGAGTATGCTTGTGCAGGACGCTTCACGGTGCGGCCTTCAATTTGCTGCGGCGCCGGGAAGTCGTTGACCACCCTGACACGCAAAGGAGACTCGAATGTCGATTGAAAAAGTCTTGTATCGTGCTCAAGCGCACGTCACTGGCGGCCGCGACGGTCGCGCGACGATCCCCGCGAGCAACCTCGATCTCAAGCTGACCACGCCGAAGGAGCTCGGCGGCGCAGGCGGCGACGGAACGAACCCCGAGCAACTCTTCGCGGCGGGATATAGCGCGTGCTTCATCGGTGCGATGAAGCACGTTAGCGCGCGCGACAAGATCGCCTTGCCGAAGGACGTCGCCATCGACGGCAGCGTCGGGATCGGACAGATCCCCAATGGCTTCGGCATCGAAGTCGAACTGAAAATCTCGTTGCCGGGCATGGACCGCGCAGAGGCGCAAGCTCTGATCGACAAGGCGCACGTCGTCTGCCCTTATTCGAACGCGACGCGCAACAACATCGACGTCAAGCTGACGCTGGTCTAAGCCGCGCGTCATTACGCGCTTTTTCGCGTGCAGGCAGCGGATGCCGTGTCGCCCAAAGTGGCGCGTATCCGCTGCAATCTTTCTGTTTTCGGCGAACGTGAACAATCGACTCGGTGTTACGGGTACTTCCTCCCGTTTTCAAAAAGGCGGCGCGACGGAAACGATTCGGGTCGCCGCGCCCATATCGCGAAGTTCACCCGATCACGAGAGTCGGTTTCAAGGCGACAGCGTTCGCCAGGTTGTAGACGTTGGGAGAAGTAGCCATTACTGCGTCGTGAATTTCGGCGAATTGTTGCTCAGAACCATTGCCCTTGATGTGAACGGTGTAGCGCAGGCTCTCGTAGCCGTTTGCCACCTGAGGGTCGAGCCCAAGAAATCCCCTGAGGTCGATATCGCCCTCAGTCTCAATCTCAAGGGATTCGAGCGTAATGCCGCGGACAGCGCATTGCGCCACGTAACCCACTGCAATGCAGGCGTTCAGCGCCGCGATCAGGTGTTCCTGAGGATTGGCAAACTGATTCGTGCCGCAGAGTTCGTGAGGCTCATCGATATCGATCATGAACCGGCGTGACACTTCCTGCCCACCGATCGAGAAACTTTCAACCTCGGCACGGGTCCGGGTCTGGCCTTGCCAGGTCGTAGCAACGCGCCAGCTGGTCGTAGCGTTCGAGGCATCGCCCTTGACGCTTTCAATCATCCCGAACAGGTCGTCGACGTTGATGCCGTTAACGATGTTAGGTTCGTTGGTCTGTGCATTCGCATTCATATGCCATCTCCTTTACATACGTAGATCGTTCAGCTTCCGAAAATCTCATTGCAGCGTGGCGAGCGCAGCCTCGATGCGCACGCCCTGGTCTTCGGAGATGAGGCTATGGAGCACCTCTCCGAAGTGGGGATGACGTACACCCGAGTGGATGTATTGCCACCGGTAAGCCTCGATGAAATTTGCTTCGATCAACAGGGTTTCCGCCTCGTCGACTGCGCGGCCGCAGTTCGCCACGAAGTAACGCGCGTCGGCTGCGGCCTGCGCCTGCAGAATGCCGTCGATCGAGGCAACCAGCTCGATGAACTCGTCAACAGCCTTGTCGCGACCACCGTCCGTCATGGTGGCGTCGTGACGGACCCATTCGAGCTCGTCGAGGATGGCGTGCTGGCTCTCCTCCTTCCAGTGGTAGAGGAACACGTTCTTGAATAGCTCCGATAGCTGATCGTCTGGCGCGATACTCTGGCGGTAGTGGAGCTGGCTGAACAGTTCGATATGCAGCGTCAGCGCCAATACGGCCCACGTGCTTTTCCCGAGGACTGCAGAGGCAACGGCATCCGGATCGACGTCGAAGTGATAGCCGGGGGGAAGGGTTTCACCGATCATCTCGTCGATACGACGAAACAGCGCCTGATGCTTGAGTTCCTCCTCGCTGAATCGGACCAACGCCTCAAGCGCTACCTGGTCGCCGAGCCAGTAGTCACGGCTGACTTCCAGCACCTTGGCGTTGATGAAGCGCTCCACCAGTCCGAACACGTTGGCATATGTACGTCCCTGAATCTGGCTGACGAAACGCTTCTCGCTTTCGGAGAGCGTGATGAAATTCGGAGCCAGTGAGAGCCCGTCGGGTAGATATTTCTGGGACGTATCAAAGGTGCGACCTCCAATCACGTCACGGTCGATGTCCCAACTGACCATCTTTGAGGCCCGAATGCACCGGGCGTAACGATCGCGGTCGGAGAGTCGCGATACTGCATTCATAGCATTTCTCCCAATATGGACCGACATGCGGTCAAGCTGTGAGTGTTCATCCGCCGGCCAGAACCCGATGACTGATCGCGCGTTCTGGTACGCACAAATGTACGATCGGGAGAGGTGACGTTCTATGATCGGGCCGCCGGGAGATATGCCCGAAACCCCGGGGCAAAATCGACACGTGTGAGTGAACGTTGCATCGAGCCTCGCAGTGGGCACTGCTAGCGATATGGCTCGTAGGCGCAAGCAGCGACCGAACGGATCGGGTGCTTGCCGGTGTTATTGAGGCGCGGTTGGGCTTAACAGTCGGTGTCACTAATCCGAGGTGGCGTGATACCACTCGCGCCGAGCGCAGCCCCCGCAGATCCGGTCGTGCCGTTCATTTTTTCTTTGCTCTTGCGCCAGCCTGCGGGCGGCATTCCGAATTCCCGCTTGAATGCCCGACTGAACGCCGCCTCCGACTCATAACCAATCTGCTCCGCTACGACGGCGAGCGACTTACTGCCGAGCAGAAGTTGCTGCGCCGCGATCTGCATGCGCCAACGCGCCAGGTACTGCATCGGCGGCTGTCCAAGAAGATCGGTGAAGCGCTGCGCCAACGCGGAGCGCGATAACCCCACCTTGCGCGCAAGCTCATCAACGGTCCAAGGGTGAACTGATTGAGCATGGAGCAACGAAAGCGCACGTCCTACATAGCGATCGCGCACCCCGGCCAGCCATCCTGTCTGGTCTGCAGGTAGCGCTTCAATACAGCTACGAACTGCTTCGACAAACAGGAGCTCGGACAATCTGGCGAGCACGATCGTCCCGCCCGCACGCGAATCCGCCGCTTCGGCGGCAGCTAATTTGAGAGAGGACTCAAGCCATGCTGCACGCGGATCGCGGCGCATATCAATCTTGAAGAGTCGCGGCAGCGATGCGAGCAGTGGGTTGCTCAGCGTATCGTCAGACGCGAGGAAGCCACATACGATGCGTGTCGTAGCTCCACCGCCTCCATAGGACAGCGTCATCACCTCACCAGGTGTTGCCGTCATCGGCCCGGCTAATAGCTGCTCCGTTGGCAATGGCGAAAGGTGCAACGCGCTGCCCATAAGGTGAGTTTCACCTTGTGGCACCACCAGCAGTTCGCCTGCATTGAGATGAATAGCCGAATTGCGGTCGTCTGCCAGTTGAGCCCAGCAACTGCCTTCTATGATCAGATGATAGGAGACTACACGCTCGGATCTCGGCAGATAGGCCCCACATAGCGCAGCATCCGTGCGGCCTATCACGCACCACGGTTCCGTGAAGGTCCCATTCAGATAGACCGCGCCGCTCAGGCGCACAGTGCGTAACACGTCAGAGACTGCATCCATGAATGGCTCGCCTGAAATACGATTTCCCGGGCAAGGAACCGGCATGCCAGTCATTTTCCAGCATGGCCGAGAGGTAGATGTTATACCCGCCGAGGCGGTTGATGACAAATACCTTACTGATCATCTCACTACGGTCAGCGGGGCGCCGCGCGATGCGCGTGGATGGTCGCGATTTGGACTCGCGGCGTGACAACGCGCTTCTGCAGGAGGATCGGGCAATCTTTCTGGACGCACGGCAATGGCTAGGCGAATCATCGGCAAGCCTTGGACGATCGGGCACAAAACGTCGACGCACGGGCAGGACGGCAACTGCTTTCGAAATGCAAAGTTCGTCACAGGACGGGACGTGACAGATCAGCGTCATCTGTACTTTGCAGCCAACCCTTCCGCAGATTCCGGAAGCCTGGCGCACCTCAAAACTCGCGCAGATCAGTTCACGCACAGCGACTTACCGGTTCGGGCAAACGAAACAGCGTGAGATGCCGATGAAACACCTGCTAAGCCGTGCGATGTACCACCCGCTCATCGCGCTATCCATGTTCTATTTGATCGACTTGCTGCACAACGTCGACTACAGTCTGGCCGGCGCTCTACTCGTTCTGGCAGCGAAATCTATATCCCGTGTCGTGGGCCTGTTCAACAAGGGGTAGTGCCGTACGTCAGTTCGCAGCTTTCGGCGTTAGCGGTTCGAGCCCGGTCCTTGCAATCGCGGGGGCCGCGTCCGGCGATGAGAGAAACCGGATCAGCGTCTCCGCGCCGGCTGGATTTTTCGCATTGGTGGCGATGCCCCCGGAGAACACCGTGTACCTTTGTACCTCCGCGGGCAAACTGCCGACCACCGTCACCCCCTTCACCGGCAACAGTTCGACGACCTGCTGAAATCCGATCTCCGCTTCGCCGTTCGCGACGACATTGGCGACCTGCTCGGCCGGGATCATGCGGCTTTTGCTCTGCACCCGCCCCTCGATACCGAGACGCCGGAACAGTTCGCTGCCGATATAGACTCCACTCGCGCTGTCCGGATAGACGATCGACTTCGCTGCGAGCAGCGTGCGCCGCAACGCGTCGACCGAGCCAATATCCGGCTTCGGCGCCCCCTCGCGAACCGCCATGCCGATTGCCGAGCGTGCGAAGTCCACCTTGCTGCCAGACACGACCTTGCCAGCGTTGATCTGATCGTCGAGCGCATAGCCGACCACGATCAGCACGTCGGCCCACTCGCCGCGCGCAAGTCGCACCGGGATGGCATTCGCGGCCGTGCCCACCGCGGGCCCCCAGACAGTGACCAGCGTATCGCCGGACGCCTCCTCGAATTGTGGGCCCAGTTCGCGATAGGCCGACGCAAACCCGCCCGAAATCATCACCTTGACCTCATCCGCCGATGCCGCGCCGCTGCCCAGTAATGCGCCCGCGACGCAGAATACGAGTGCATGAATCCTCAGTTTTCCCCCGATCCCTTCGGAGCGTTTCCGTCAGCAGCAACAGCGCGGCAGTCGAAATGGCCGCCGACCCCGCCATAAACCAGGCAACCGACGAGCCCTGGCCGGTGGCCGACAGCAGCGCCGTCGTGACGATCGGCGTCGCCGCGCTGCCCAGCAGTCCGGACAGCATGTAGCTGACCGAAAGGCCGGAGTACCGAACCTGAGTCCCGAACAGTTCCGCTAGAAAGGTAGCGATCGGCCCATAGTTGGCGGCGAATGCCGTCATCATCAGCAGATACCCCAGCAACGCGAAACCAAACTCGCGGGTGTCGAGCAGCCAGAAGAGCGGGAACGCCAGCAGCGCTTCGGCGATGATGCCGCCGACGATCACAGGCTTGCGTCCGACCAGATCGGATAGCCGCCCAAAGGCGGGCAGCATCACGATGCAAAGCGCACAGGAGATCAGCGCGATAGTTAACATCGCGTTGCGCGAAAAACCGAGTGTTTGCGTTCCGTAGGTCAGTCCAAACGCAACGATCAGGTTGAACGACGTACCCGTCGACATCGTCGCGATGCCCCCGAGCAGCACCTGTGTCCAGTGCTTGCCCAACAGTTCGGCCAACGGCACCTTGACTTGGGCGTTGGCGTCCCGGACCTTGCGGAACGACGGCGTTTCCGACGTATTCAGTCGAACATACAGACCGACGGCGACCAGCAGCACACTGACGAGGAAAGGGATGCGCCAGCCCCAAGCAAGCAGCGCGCCATTGGGTAGCACCGCGTTGCTCAGCAGAAAAACCAGGTTGGCGATCAACGTGCCCGCCGGCACCCCAATTTGCACCCAGGAACCGTAAAGGCCACGCTTGTTCGCGGGTGCGTGCTCGACTGCCATCAACACCGCCCCGCCCCATTCCCCTCCCAGCGCGAGACCTTGCACGATGCGTAGCGTGAGCAGCAATAGCGGCGCCCAGATACCGATCGACGCATAGTCCGGCAAAAGCCCAATGCAAAACGTGGCAATACCCATGATCACCAGTGACACCAGCAACATCGACTTGCGCCCCAGCCGGTCGCCGAAATGACCGAACAGCACCGCGCCGACCATACGTGCCAGATACGCGGACGCAAACGTGCCGAATGCGAGCAAGGTACCGATCAACGGCACAAAGCCCGGAAAGAACACCTTATTGAACACGAGCGCCGAGGCGGTCGCGAACACGAACAGGTCGTACCATTCGACCGTCGTGCCAATGACGCTCGCGACGGCAATTCTCTTCATGCTGTGCTCGATCTCATCCGGTTCGAGGGTACCGTCAACGGTGTGGGCATGATTCATGGAATTCTCCACGGGAAATTGAGCGCGCGCGCCGGAAGCTGCGGGTAACCGCAACCTCCGGCACACAGTTCCGTACACAGGCCGATATCGGCCATTGTTTTGCCGGAGGTTACTTCGTCGACTGTTTGATATAGGCAATCACATCGTCTGCGCTCAACACGTCTGCGTAGCGTCGACCGACGTCGCGCAGATTGTCGCGATGCGGGCCTTCCTCGATGTCGCCTACGCAGTCTTCCGGAACGATCGTACGGAAGCCCCACTGGAAACTGTCAATCGTCGATGCGCGAATACATCCGCTCGTATTGCAGCCCGTGATGATGACCGTCTCCACGCCCTCTTTGATGAAATACGGAACGACCGGTGTCTGGAAGAATATCGACGGTCCGAATTTGCACACCACTACGTCGTAATCCTTATCGTATATCCGGGGGTCCAGTGTCGAGCTTGGATGATCCAGTCTGAATTGATCCCGAACCGCGGCAACTTTCCAGTGCGGCATGTCACGCTCGGTTTTGTAAGCGGTGAAACATGTCGCGATAGGTACGTTGTGCGCGCGAGCGACCTTTAAAAGACGCGCTGTGTTTTCCAGCAGACCGCCAAGGAAATCGGCATAGCGTTGGGTATCAGTCCTCGTACTGTTGAAGTCTTTCGGGGAAAGCTGTTGAAGAAGTTCGGCGTACCCTCGACAAACGCGTTGGTTAAAACACTCCTTGCCTAGCGTCGTTCGATGGGAAGGACACTACTCAGCAATACGGCCCCACGCACAACAGCGGTGACGGAAGGATGAGCCCGTTTTTCTATAGCGTGTAATACCGGTCTAAAATCAAGTCCATAACGACCGCCTATAGTTACCGCCTATGCTGCTACGACACATCCGCTATCTGCTAGCGGTCGCCGACCATGGCAACTTCACGCGCGCGGCCGAGGCACTCCACGTTTCGCAGCCCACGCTGTCGCAGCAGATCAGACAGTTTGAGGAGTCGCTTGGGGTGCCGTTGCTCGACCGGTCGGGCCGATCAGTGCGCCCGACTGACGCCGGCGAGGCGTATATCCGGTATGCCCGAAGAGCATTGAGAGAACTTGAGGCAGGACAGCGGGCGACTCACGACGTGCAGGACCTGTTGCGCGGGTCGCTACGACTGGCGATGACGCCGACCTTCACGATGTACCTCGCCGGCCCGCTGATCGAACGTTTCCATACGCTGCACCCCGGCATCGATCTACGCATCCACGAAATGACCCAGGATGCGATCGAATCCGCACTGGCCGACGACGCAATCGACCTCGCTATCGCTTTTAGCAACGTGCGGTCCGCCGAGGTCGAGTGCCAGTCTCTCTTTGTCGAGAAACTGAGCGTGGTGATCGGCAATAGCCATCCTTTTGCGTCGCGCCAGGAACCCCTGACACCCAAGGAACTACAAGCGCAGTCGCTAGCACTATTGACTACCGACTTTGCAACACGGGCTCATGTCAGCGAGTACTTCAGGAAGCAGCGGATTGCTCCGCGCATTTCAATCGAAGCGAACACGATCAGCGCCATCGTCGAAGTCGTACGCCGCGGCAACGTTGTCACGATTCTTCCCGAAGCGATCACACTTGAAAACGCCGCACTGCAACGGCTGGAACTACGTCCCGCGTTACCGCATCGCACTGTGGCACTGCTGCGCCGTCAGGATGGCTACCGAAGCGCCGCTTCACTTGCTTTTACCGGGTTGATCGAATCCATGGTTGCGCACTCCGCGCTGCCGTAAACGCGCGACCTGCAACACGCAGACCCCGGCAAATCGTTCGTCACGGCGGCACGACATCAAACTATTGGCGTTTACTATAGAAAGTATAGGACATCAGTCTTGGACGCTATAGCTGCGTCGGCGCACTCTTCTTCCATCGGTTCCCGATCAACAGCCAGGAGGAAGTCGTGCAAGAAGTCATTGATGGTTTTCTGAAGTTCCATCGGGATGCATTCCCGGAACGCTCAAAGCTGTTCAAGCAACTGGCGACGAGCCAAACTCCCCGCACCTTGTTCATTTCCTGTTCGGACAGCCGGCTTGTCCCCGAACTCGTCACCCAGCGGGAGCCGGGTGATCTTTTCGTGATTCGCAACGCCGGCAACATCGTGCCGTCGTACGGCCCGGAGCCAGGCGGTGTATCGGCCACGGTCGAGTACGCGGTCGCGGCACTCGGCGTCACTGACGTCGTGATCTGTGGCCACTCTGACTGCGGCGCGATGACTGCAATTGCCACCTGCAAATGCATGGACCACATGCCCGCCGTGGGGAGCTGGCTGCGTTACGCGGATTCCGCGAAAGTCGTCAACGAGGCGCGCGAGCACAAGAGCGAACGCGACCGTGTCGACTCGATGGTCCGCGAAAACGTGATCGCCCAGCTTGCGAACATCAAAACTCATCCATCCGTCAGGCTCGCACTGGACCAGGGACGCTTAAGTCTGCACGGTTGGGTCTACGATATCGAAACCGGCTCAATCGATACGCTTGACGGCACGACCAATCGATTCGTACCCCTTGCAAAGCACCCGCAAGTCTATGCAACCCCGGCGCGGCTTGCACCCGCTGCCTGAACGTTTATCAACTCGAGGACATATCATGACTCAGTCTCAATACAGCCAAACTAACCGCATGAATCTTGCAGACGCCGTTATGGACGCCAAGGTTCGTAAGGACCTGACATTCGAGCAACTCACTGAGGGTACGGGCCTGAGTCTGGCGTTCGTCACTGCCGCGCTGCTCGGCCAGCACGCCTTGCCGGTGGATGCTGCCAAGGTCGTGGCCGAGAAACTCGATCTCGACGAAGACGCTGTGCGCCTGCTGCAGACCATTCCTCTGCGCGGCAGCATTCCGGGGGGCGTGCCAACCGACCCGACGATCTACCGGTTCTATGAAATGGTGCAGATCTATGGCTCGACGCTGAAGGCCCTGGTGCACGAGAAATTCGGCGACGGCATCATCAGTGCGATTAACTTCAAGCTCGACATCAAGAAGGTCGAGGACCCCGAAGGCGGCTCGCGTGCCGTCATCACCCTGGACGGAAAGTACCTGCCGACCAAACCGTTCTAACGCAGACAGGCCGGTTTTCCTGGTGGGTAGCCGGCATCTTTGATATGCACTCCATATGTTATTCAGGCAACATTTGATAAACCGACTGGTTCTCCAACTTGCAGGCCGCGCAATCTATTAATTGATAATTAATATAACTTTTACATACCATCAAGCACTCGCTCTCTTTGGTGCGAACCAGCCCCTGCTTTTGGGTAGCAACAACAGAAAAGCAGCCGCTACTTCGGCAAAAAGCCCATAGGTACCTTTTAATAGAGTGAAAAAATGGAGTGGGCCAATAATTACCGTGTTTATTACCCCTTGCACAAGAAATACCGCCAGCAGAGTCGACAAAATCAACACCGCAATTCTTGCCCAATTTTTGCGTGTTGATAATTTAAAAGCCAAAAATAATTTTAGAGCACCAAACGCAAATAAGATTGCCTCAATCCAGATTATTACGACGACTGGAATGGTAGACGTGGAAATTGGTTCTCTTATAATTTTATCTGGAAAAATTCCGCCTATCGTAACGTAGAGATACTGCAAGGAGGCAACCCAGTAAATCAAGATTGCAATTTTTGCAAAAACAGGAGCATTTTTTAGTTCGATTAAATTAATTCCGAGAATATTTTTCATTATTCTGACGCCTCTTATTGAGATTAATTTAAATGAGCCGTTATTTTAAAAAAATCAATGAACCACATTAAACCATAACATCCATAAATATGGACCGGATTGTTTCGGGGTTTCAAGTCCAGAGCATAGTATCGAATCTGTCATGGTCTTTTTTCTCCCCAATCCAGGCACCCATGTCGAGTGAATAATCGTAGAGACCGATTTTGGAGCGAACGCGTAGTTCATGCCCTGCCAACGGAAGAAGCGTACTCCAAGCCCGATCAAAAAAAGGAACACGACTACCGCCGCCACAAGGAGAACCCTGGTTCCTCGACCCATATCAGTTGCCCTCAATCCGCCCTGCATTTCGCACCCTTGATGTCGTCACTTATAGCTACATGACATAGGTGACGCATCGTCGACGATTCAGGCAGCGGTGTCGAATGGCTGAAACTCGCCGGACCCGGCCCGACGGAGACCTTAATCGATTGCTGATCGTTGCAAATATGCGAAAGGCATAAATCGACCCATTTGCGACAATCATGTAGCCGCGAACCGGCCTTTCAGGGACGTGCCGCTAACAGGCCTCGCGGTGTTTCCCGCCTGGTGGCGAGACATGCTCTTCCTCATTTGATATACCGCCTTGCAAAATGAATCTTAACTACTTGACATGCGATAACGCCAATACACAGGTATATCGCAAAGGCAGCGTTAAATACAAGTCGACCCAAGTGAACATCCCAACGCGGCAAAAGACAAAGGCCGGCCATAAGCACGATATAGGACCCCCAGACTTGCCAGTGCCGGTGAGCTCTCTGGGCTGCGATGCTCCATATGCCGTATCGCAACGCTTGAGGAATTTCAGATAGCTCCGGCAGGTTCTTGGGCGACAAATAGAAGCGTGCTGTCATCGGGCCTCCGGAAGCGTGACAACGAATACCTTTGTAGCGCGCGGTGTTGCTGTTTAATCTAGCTGCCTTTGTTTTTTGCAGTACAGCTCTGACCTGAACGACAGCAACTGGGCGAACCCGGAAGTTTGCACCGCGGCTATTGCGCCTATGTGCCATGCGTTGCTTCTGTCACACACTTTGTGCGAAAACGCGCTGTCATTCTCGAAAAACGAAGTTGGCTAACAGCATGCCGATGAATGCAGAAGCTCCGCCAATAAAAGCCGCGATGCTGAGTGCCGGGTAACGGACCGTGAGAGGATGGGCGCAAAACACTGAGAAAAAAGTAAAGATCGCAGTGAATATCCCGCGTTTGAATTTAAGTGTTGTTTCTCGCACAGCGACTCCCCAGAAGGAAAGGCTGACCGCACCGCTCGGGACGAATTACAGCAGTTCAAACGGCGCATTGTCAACGATCTGAGGTCATCGTTCGAATGTCGGGTTCTGGCCTGTCAGGACTGCGGAGCCAACACGCATTTCGCGGCGCGCTTCCTGACTCTGCGTCGCGGACAGCAACTGGTCGCCACTTGCATGCTCGCCACCATGGCACCTGGGCTGCCGTACGCGATCGCGGCGCAGCTGGCCAATCCTGGGCGTCAGGTCGTCGCGATCGTCGGTGACGGCGGATTTGCGATGCTGATGTCCGAGCTCTCGACAGCGGTCAAGAACCACTTGCCCGTGAAAGTCATCGTGATACGCAACGACATGCTCGCGGAACTCTCTCATGGTCATCGCGGCGCAGGCAGGCCGAGCCGCCACGTCAGATTGCCCCGTGCGCGCGTTTCGCAACGGGTATGGAAAAAATCGGTGTGATAGATACGCGGATGTGCCAGCAGATTGCCCAGAATCGTCCGTTCGTGCATGTCGTAGGCGCGGTCGTCAAGGTCGGGACGTTCCGCCCTCAGGCGCCCCCCATCCTCACGAAAACGGCTGCGTCGAGCGCCCAGCACCGCGAGGTCGATATCGCAGGCAAAGCGATCGTCCAATCCCGCCGGCACACGCGTATGCCTCGTCGCCAGGATCATTGCGCAGATGCGTCCGCCCGCAGCGATACGGTCATCTGCCCATTGCCGGAACCAGTCCGCGCTGCGTTGCTCGTTGTCCCGTGCGCCGGGAACGTAGACCACGTCGTGGCACCACAGCGCAAGTTCCACAACATCGGGATGAGGAATCGCGCTCCGCGCATGGTCGAGATCGTGCAAGCAGCGGCGGATATGACGCAGCGTGTGGTAATGACGCGCCGGTTCGGCATAAAGCTGCGCCAGGTCGGCATAGACGGCCTCGGCGCGCAAGCCGCCGCTGCGTGACCACAATGCGATGAAGCGCGCCTGCGTCTGGCTCATTCCCGCCCCTTTCCATCCTGCACGAATGCATGACCGTTCGACGCCGTACCCATCATGACCTCGTTGCTTTGCGCCGATCCAGTCGCGATGCTCAAAGAAACTCCTCGCGAATGTCGATACTCGAGCGTTGCCCGATGTCTCCGTAGTGATGCGTGAGCCACGCGTCGGCCTCGCGCCGCCCGTTATCGCGCAGTCCGCAAAGGAAGTCCCAATCGGCGTTGTACTTGCTGGACACGCTGAGCGCGCACATCGCCTCGTCGGATCGAATGGAATGGATCAGCATTTCCTTCATCTGGCCACCATCGACTTTGCCTTGCTGAATCAGATCGGTGACGAAGGCGATCGCGCGCATCTCACGCATCAGCGACGAGTTGAAGCTGATTTCGCTGACGCGATTGAGGATGTCGGCAGCCGTAATCGGCACGCCCCGGCGAACCAGCGGGTTGATGTGGACGATCACGACGTCGCGCGTATTGCAGTGGTAAATCAACGGGTAGATGGCCGGGTTTCCCATGTAGCCGCCGTCCCAGTAGTGTTCTCCGTCGATGGTGATCGCCTGGAACAGCGTCGGCACGCACGCAGATGCAAGTACGGCGTCCGCGCAGATATCCTCGCCCGTGAAGAGGCGTATTTTTCCCGTCTCGACGTTGGTCGCGCACAGATACAGATGGATGGGACATTGTTTTCGCAACGCGGTGAAGTCGACCTGATTGTCGAGCACCTCGCGCAGCGGATTCAGATTGTTCGGATTGAACTGGTAGGGCGAGAAGATGCGCAGCGCCATGTCGGCAAATGCATATAACGGCGAATGATCGAACCCGAAGCTGTGCGTCCCTTTCAGCCACGGCATCCAGCGCAACGGGTTGTAACGCTCGGCGGATTGCGCCACGGCGTACCAGAAGTCGTGTAGCGCCTGCCGCGCACCGTCCTCGCCCCCTTTCAGCAGCCCGTATGCGAGCACTGCGGCATTCATCGAGCCGGCGCTGGTCGCGCTCACTCCTTCAATCGCAAGCCTGCCGTCCTCGAGCAACCGGTCGAGCACGCCCCACGTGAACGCGCCATGCATCCCGCCCCCCTGCAAAGCCAGCGCGATCGCCTTGTGCTCGTCATCGCCGCGACGTCTCGGATTCTTTGTCGTCATTTCCCGTCTCCTCGGTCAGTGCGGATCGGCATCACGCGCCCGGCGCAGCGCGTCGGCCCGTCACACGCCGGTGCGTCAATGCGTCAATGCGCCGTTCGGCACCATGTGTCATCAATCGTTCACCCCTCGCGTGATGCCAACCCATCGAGCAACGCTTTCGCCTCTCGCATGTCGGCAGTGTCGAAGCCTTCCGCAAAGCTGCCGTACACCTCGGACAACGCCTGCCGTGCGTCTGCCGTTTTCCCCTGGCATTGCCACAGACGGGCGAGGCTCGAAACGGTCCGCAATTCGAACGACCTGGCGCCCTGTCGGCGGGCCACTGCGATCGCCTGATGAAAGCAGGCCTCGGCTTCTTCCGCACGGGCGGCGTCGCCAATGCGGTCGCTCGACGCGCCAAGCAGCAACCCCTTGATCCGATATAACTCCGCCTCGTAGCAGTGCTCGCCTGAACGACTCACCATGGCCATCGCCTCGTCGATCACGCCCAGACCCGCGTCGATCTCTCCCGCATGCCGGTAGCTGTCGGCGAGGAGCACCAAAAAGTACGAGCACCCCATTTCGGACCCGGTCGCCCGGTAGCCGGCCAGACCCTCGCGTATTTGCGCAATCCCCTCCTGGATGCTTCCCTGCTCATTCAACGCCCAGCCGCGCAGAATCGCTCCCCACGCGAGCCAGAACGGCATACCCTGCTCAGCCGCGAGCGACATGACGGCCTCGGCGTACTTGCGAGTCAGCGTCGCATCGCGCCGAAACTGGTGCAGTTGCGCCGTGTAGGTCAAGGTCAGTGCCAGGCTTGAGCCGCCGGTATATTTCCGGGCCAGTGCAAGCCCCTCCTGGCTCCGCTTGGTCGATTGATCGGGGCATCCCTGAAGCCACAAGGTCCAGGCCAGAAAGTTCAGGGCACGCACGCCTGGATCGATCACGTGGTCGTAGATCTCCTCCTCATGGCTTTCCTGGAGATAGAAAACCAGAGCTTGTTCCTGGTGGACACGGGCAGCGTCGAGATCGCCCTCGAAGAACAGGCTTGCCGCGAGCGCAAGATGCGCCTCCACGAATAAAGCCGGTTTCCCGATCTGCCGCGCCATCCGCAGCAGCCGCTCTCCCAGCTCATTCACGGTACGGTATTCCGCGCGCAGCTGGTAATAAGTCTTCAGTCCCAGTTGCACTGAGAAGATCTTCGATGTCTCGCCAATCCGTTCGCACAACGCCAGCGCGCGCGTATACGCCGCCACGACCTCCGGCGCGCCATAGCCGCGGACGGCCATCAAGGCGGGCCCGAGCGAGAGCAGCAGCGTCAGTTCCTGCTGAGCGCGTTCAGACGTGTCAGGCAAATGCTCGAGCAACTCCAACGCCGCGCCGAGATGACGCATCGCATCCAGATTGGCGGAATGCTGGAGCGCCTGTTCCCCGGTGCGGTGCAGGTATTCCACGGCCTTTGGGACATTGCCGCTCAGCCGGTAGTGATGCGCCAATTCGCTCCAGTAATCTGCGATACGGGTGGAGAACAGCGCTTCGATGGCCTGCGCCGCACGCTCATGCAGGGCGCTACGGCGCTCCGTCAGCAGCGAGCGCCCGGCAACTTCCTGGGTCAGCGCGTGCTTGAACGAATACTCGACCTCCGGAAACGCGGGACGCTCGTAAATGAATTCCGCGGCGTCCAGCCGGGCCAACCGATCCCGCAACGCGTCATCGGTCGGGGCGCCCGGCCCGTCGTAGATGCGCTGGATCAGACTGAACGAAAACTCCTTGCCGATGACGGCAAGTGCCTGCAGCAACTCCTTCTCCGCGACGGGGAGCCGGTCGATGCGAGCGGCGAGCACACCTTGCACGGTGGTCGGAATATGCAGCGCAGCCGGGGTATGCTCGATCCGGAAACGGCCGGGTTCGCCGAGCAGCGATTTCTCTTCGACCAGCGTCTGTACAACTTCCTCCATGAAAAAGGGGTTGCCCTCCGTCTTCTCCAGGATGAGCTGTTTGAGCGGCGCGAGGGTGGGATCGTCCCCAAGCAGCGCCGAGAGCAATCCCTGGGCTTCCGCGGGGCCAAGCGGTTCGAGTCGCAGTTGGCTGCAATGGCCCGCGCGTTCCCAGACAGGCTGATACTCTGGCCGGTAGTTCACAAGGAGCAGTATCCGTGAATTCGCCACGCGGTCGATGAGGCTCAAGAGGAATGCTTCGGTCTCGCGGTCCAGCCATTGCAGATCCTCGAACAACAACTCGATCGGCTGGTCGCGGCTCTCCCGCGTCAGAAGCTGGATGATCGCGTCAATGGTCCGGTCACGCCGGATCTGCGGATCCATTTCCGCCAGCGCTGATCCGCGCTCACCGATGCCAAGCAGATAGAGAAGGTAGGGCACCAGATCCTCGAAGCTTCGCTCGAGGGTCAGCGCCTTGCCCATGACTCTTTCCCGACACTGCCGTTCGTCGTCCTGAGCGGTGATCTGGAAATAGTTCTTCAATAGCTCGATGAGCGGCAAATAGGCGAAGGCCTTGCCGTGCGAAACCGAGAACGTCTCCAGTAACACACAGCTGCGCCGGGAGCGTTCCTTGAACTCATGAAAGAGGCGCGACTTCCCGACTCCGGCCTCGCCTGCCACAGCGACGACCTGTCCGCGTCCTTCTTTTGCCTGCTCCAGCGCCGCATGCAAATGGTCCAGTTCGGTCTGACGGCCCACGAACCTGGCAAGGCCGCGATGTGCCGACAATTGCAGGCGCGTGCGCAACGCCCCGGGACCCAATACCTCATACACGACGAGTGGCTCGGGGATCCCTTTGACCTGCGCCGCCCCCAGCGCCTTGAATTCAAAATAGCCCACGGCGAGTTTGTGCGTGGACTCGCTCACCAGAATTGACGAGGGAGCGGCGATCCCTTCCATCCGGGACGCAATGTGGATCGTGTGTCCGACCGGATCGTAATCGGTGTGCAGGTCGTCCGTGCGGATCGAACGCACGACGACCTCACCGGTATGGATGCCGACGCGAATTTGCAGCGGGATGCCTTTTTCCAGACGAATCCTGTCGCCGTGCCGGCGCATCGCATGCTGCATCCGCAGCGCCGCATACAGCGCACGCTGCGGATGGTCCTCATGGGCGATGGGCGCGCCGAACAGCGCCAGGATGCCGTCGCCAAGCGATTTGGCGACATAGCCTTCGTAGTAGTGGACAGCTTCCATCATCAGCGCGACGACAGGCTCGATCAGGCACTGAGCCTCTTCCGGGTCCAGGTTGTGAACCAGCGCCGTGGACCCCGCCATGTCGGCAAACAACGCCGTGACGGTCTTGCGCTCGCCGGCGATCTCGCCCCGGGCTTCCATGGCCGCCTGCTCGGCGCGGATGCGTTCGGCAAGGTGGTGTGGCGTGTAATGGATGGGCGCCGGGGACGGCTCTGAAACAGACCTCAGCCGCGTAGAAAGCGCTGCGGGCCCATCGGTCAGCGGCGCGCCGCACTCGCTGCAGAATTTGGCGGAAGGTCCCGCCTCGTGCCCGCAGCGCAGACATGTACGCGCCAGCATGACGCCGCATGCTTCACAGAAGCTGGCCCCAGCGGGATTCTCGAATCCGCAGTTTGCGCAGCGCATACGCTCTCTTCCCCTGTCCGGTGCCTGCTTCTAAACATTAGGCGCAGGACCCGGTTGCCACAAGAGGCGACCCACCACGGCTCTTCAACGGGACATATTCATCGTCCGGCATGGCACGCATAACGGACACCGAGCGCCGATTGCATTGAGCATGACTGTCGGACGGGCCGCCTTCACTGGCCGTAGACGTCGAAGTCGAAATACTTTTTCGCAATCCTGTCGTACGTGCCGTCCGCGCGCATGTCGGCGATCGCCTGGTCGATCTTCGCCTTCAGGTCGGTGTCTTCCTTGCGCAAACCGATCGCGGTACCGCTGCCCAGCGTCTTGGCATCGTAAAGCGCATTGCCGGCAAACGCGAAGTCCTTGCCTCGCGGCGTCCGCAGGAATCCGACGTCAGCCTGCACGGCGTTCTGTAGCGATGCGTCGATGCGGCCAGCAATCAGGTCCGAGTAAACGAGATCCTGATCCTGGTAAGGCACGATCACCGCGCCGACCGGCTCCCAGTAAGTCTTCGCATACGTTTCCTGGATCGAACCCTGCTCGACGCCGATTCGCTTGCCCTTCAGCGCTTCCGGTGTTGGCACGATCGTCGCGCCCTTCCTGGCGACGAGGCGTGTCGGGATACGGAATACCTTCGACGAGAACGCGATCTGTGCTTGACGCGCTGGCGTCATCGACATCGTCGATAGCACGCCGTCGAACTTGCGCCCCTTCAGCGCGGGAATCATGCCGTCAAAGGCGTTTTCGACCCACACGCATTGTGCGTTCAGGCGGCGGCAGATCTCGTTGCCCAGGTCGATGTCGAAGCCGACGAGCTTGCCGTCGGCGGATTTCGATTCGAACGGCGGATAGCTCGCGTCGACACCGAACCGCACGGTCGACCAATCCTTCGCGATTGCGCTGCCGGACGATACGGCGAGCAGCGCTATCGTCAGGGTTGCAAGCATGGATTTCATGTTTCTCCTTTCGTCGTTCTTTTAAAGCCCGACATTCGACCTTAGTCTGCCCACTCTTACAAATTCATTAAAATAATCAACTCATGCGTGTGACGCATATCGACACGCCGCCAGTGAAAATCTAAACGCGCGTTTCCAACACACGCTCTGATACGTCGGACTCCGTATTATGCCGATGCCGCCTTTTGTCTGAACTATTTGTGCAGCACGGAGCGTAACGGCGAGGTTACGTGCGACGTGACTGGAACACGTAACACGTGGGACGTAACACGCGTCGCGCGATGCCGTCACTGCGTTCCACGCCCCGTCCGAACTACCCGTCCAGCAAGGCTCTCTCACCCGCACGCCAGTCAATTCTGGCACTGCCAATGCGTGGCTCGTGCGGCGCTACGTCGCCGGCACATTGGCTCGGAACTTGCAGCGATCCGATGCCCGAGCAAGCCACATCCGAGCATGGCGCTACCGCACCGGCTCTAAAACTAAACGAAGGCGACGCGCACACACGCGGCATCGGGCACAAAGCAACCGTTTTCTGAAAGACCGATCAGCGGTTTTCCGGGGGCACTGATTACACCTTTGACCAATCAGGACGCGATTTCATCGCGAAAGGACTAATCATGGCTCCCTTCAAACACACTCTCGTTGCGTCGGCAAGCGCACTCCTATGGTGGTCGCTAGCCACTTCGTGTCAGGCTGGAGATGTCACGTCCACTCCGCCTACCTCTGTCACACAAGGCGGCGGATGGACGACTACCGGGCAACCAGGATCGGGATTCGCGTGGGCAGGAGGCGGTGGCACAGCCGGCGCCTGGGCCGGCAGTGGTGCGGGTACTAGTGGCTCTGGTTGGAGCGGCGGCTCGGCCTGGGGCGGCGTCTCGGCTTCCGGCTCGGGAAGTGGGTACGGCGGCGGCATTGGAGACGGTGGCTATGGTGGCTCGGGTGGCTCGGGTGGCTCCGGTGGCTCCGGTGGTTCGGGTGGTGGGTACGGCGGCGGCTCTGGAGACGGTGGCCATGGTGGCTCGGGTGGCTCCGGCGGCTCGGGTGGCTCGGGTGGCTCGGGTGGCTCGGGCGGCTCGGGCGGCTCCGGCGGCTCGGGCGGCTCCGGCGGCTCGGGCGGCTCCGGCGGCTCCGGCGGCTCGGGCGGCTCCGGCGGTTCGGGTGGTGGCAACGGCGGTGGAAATGGCGGTGGAAATGGCGGCGGCAACGGCGGCGGCAACGGCGGCGGCAATGGCGGCGGCAACGGCGGCGGCAATGGCGGCGGCTCTGGGAACGGCGGTCACGGCGGCTCCAGCGGCTCCACTGGCGCAGGCTCCGGCAACGGCAACCAGATCACCAGCGGCCTCCTTGACCCGATCGTGAACCTGGTCGTCAGCGTCGGCGCGATCAGCGTACCTATCGTGCCGATCACCGTTGGCAACAACAGCGGCAGCGGAAACGGCAACGGCGTGGGCAACGGCGCAATCGGTGGTTCAAAAGGCGTTGCAGGCGGATCGAGCGGACATAGCACCGGTGGCCTGCTGGCACCTGTAACCGCGTTGCTCGGCGGCCTGTCAGTGGGCTCGGTGAGCGGCGGCTCGCAAGGCAGCAGCAGCCCCCTCGCACCGGTTACCACCTTGCTTGGCGGACTAACGGGAGGCCTGGGAGGCGGCACCTCGCAAGGCAGCAACAGCCCCCTTGCACCGGTCACCACCTTGCTCGGCGGACTGACCGGAGGCTTGGGAGGCGGCACCTCGCACGGATCGTCGACGAGCTCCGCGAGCAATCCGGCTGCACCACTGACCAACCTGGTCGGCACACTGACCGGCGGACTCAGCGGCGCAAGCGGCGGCTCGTCTCCGCTCGCCCCGTTGACGAACCTGCTCGGCGGCCTCACAGGTGGACTCGGCGGCGGCACCAAGCACTAGCCCGCAACGCGTGGTGCCCCCGAGGGCACCACGCGCGCGACTCCAGGGTGCAACAGAAAGCAACCGGCCGGACCTGACTAGCATCACTGCTTCACGACATCAGGCCCGGCACACGCACACATGTCAACCCGCAGAGAGAGTCGCAAAGCGATTGACGCTGCGTCGAGAAGCCGAGAAGCCGAGAAGCCGAGAAGCCGAGAAGCCGAGAAAAGTATTCACCTAACCATTCCAGCTTGCGCTTCACGAACCTCGCGAACGAGCGTCTCAACCAGCTCCGCCGCCGGCATCGCACGCGAAAGCCGCACGGCCTGCCCTGCCCATTGAGCCGCATAGGCGGCGCTTCCCTGTGCTTTCGCGGCCGCATGCAACGCCTTACCGGCGTCATAAGCGATCGGATAATCAGGCAACGCAGGTCGCCTTGGGTCGTCGCCCAACTCACTGAACTGGTTCTCGATGCCGCGCGCCGCACGTCCGGAAATCGCGCTAATGAACGTCGTGCGACTGTCAGGACTTAGCAGCGCGGCCCGATACGCTGCGTCGGCAGCAGATTCGGGCGATGCAACGAATGCCGTGCCGAGTTGCGCCGCCTGTGCGCCCAGCGCCAACGCAGCCGCGATGCCCGCGCCATCCATGATGCCGCCGGCCGCGATCACCGGCAGCGGAATCTCGCGAACAATCAGTCGTACGAGCGCCATCGTGCCGAGCAACTCGTCCGGTAACGACGGGTCGAAATTACCCCGATGACCGCCTGCCTCGGCGCCCTGTGCGACGACACCGTCTAATCCTGCTGCATGGATCTGAGTGGCTTCGTCAAGGCTGGTGGCACTCGCAAGCAGCATGATCCCGGCTTCGCGTAGCGCCGCGATTTTCTCGGCCGACGGCAACCCGAAGTGAAAGCTAACCACCGCCGGACGCTCGTCGAGCAACATCTCGAGCATCGCGTCGTCTTCGACAAAACTCGTATAGATCTCGCGCAGCGCCGTGGGCGGTTTAGCACCGAAGCGCGCGAAATGCGGCGCGAGATACTCGAGCCAACGCGCCTCCCGAACGGGATCGGCAACGGCCGGCGCATGCGCAAACACATTGACGTTAAACGGCTTGCTGCTCAACGCGCGAATTTGGTGGATCGCCGCCCGCGCGCCCTGCGCGTTCATCGCACCGACACCGAGCGAGCCCAACGCGCCCGCGTTCGATACCGCCGCAGCGAGCGACGCCGTGCCCAGGCCCGCCATCGGCGCCTGGATGATCGGCAAGCCGACGCCCAACCGGGCGAGCAGATTCGGAGAGTCCTTCATATCCTCAGCCCCTTTAAATCGCGGCGCGCTCAGCGTTGCCGTGCGCGTATGTCCGTGATCGTTTCGCCCCCCCAGCCCCAATTATCCGTATCGATTTCCTCGATCACGACGAAAGTGGCCGCGGGGTCCTTGTGCAACACGCGTAAAACAAGATCGGTGGCGCCCTTGATCAACTCGGCCTTCTGCTCGCGCGTGACGCCTTCGCGCGTCACCTGAATATTGATGTACGGCATGATGCACTCCTTTCAGTTGTCCCAGGTTCGACGGCGGTGTTACCACCGGCCGGCAGTCGTTCCGCCATCCACAGGCACGATGACGCCCGTGACGAATTTCGCATCGGTCAGATAAAGCACGGCATCGACGATGTCCTGAACCGCGCCGATCCGGCCCACGGGTTGCATCGACTTGAGGAATTCGTGCGTGCCGCTGTCATGCAGCGGGGTGTCGATAATGCCGGGCGCGACTGCCGACACCTGCACGTTGCTCGCCGCCAGTTCGAGCGCGAGGCCGCGGGTCGCCGCATTGATGCCGCCTTTGATCAGCACCGGCAGCAACGCCGGCACGCTGACGTTCGGTTGCAGCGCGATACTCGCGGTGATATTCACGATGTGCCCGGCACCGTTGGCCGACATATGCGCGGCGGCTTGCTGCGTCGGATAGAAGAAGCCTTTGAGATTAGTGCCGACAATGGCGTCGAAATCTTCCGTCGTGTAGTCAGCAACCGGCTTCGCGATAAAGATACCCGCGTTGTTCACCAGAATGTCGACACGGCCAAACGTCGCGATTGCGCGCTCGAACAGCACGCGCGCTGTCTCGGGGTCCGCAATATCGCCCGCCACGGCAAGGAAGTTCGACGGCGCGCCGAGCTTGTCGGCGGCGGCGTTCAACCGGCCGATCGTGCGGGCATTGCCGACGACGTTGTAGCCACGTTCCAGATAGGCCTTGGTCAGCGCAAAGCCGATACCACTTGATGCACCTGTGATGACGACCGTCTTGTTTTGCGTGTTCATGATGTTCGACTCCATGGGTAAGGGAAAATAGCTACGGGCCACGCATCAGCGGGCACCGCAGGGAGTTGCGAGGTCTGTCCGGCTCCCATGCAAATGACTATACTTATGCCACCCATGTTGATAAATACGCCAATGTCGAATTCATTTGATACATCGCGTAATGAATAATCCACGGATCATCGAACGAAACAGCAAGCGTCAGTTCGACGACTTGATGCTCGGCAGCATCGAGCTGTTCTGTCTCGCGGCGGAACTGGAGAGCTTTACGGACGCCGCAACCGCTGCCGGCGTCACGCCTGCCGCGGTGAGCCGTTCGGTGTCGCGGCTCGAGGAGCGCATGGAGGTACGGCTCTTCGTCAGAACCACGCGCCGTATCCGGCTGACCGACGCGGGCAGGACCTACTACGAGCGTTGCCGCGAGGCGCTCGGACAACTCGTCGACGCAGAGCGCGAAGCGACCGGCCAGCAGTCCGCCGCCGCCGGCGTGTTACGCATCAGCATGCCGACGCCTTATGCGCACTATCGCGTGCTGCCCATCCTGCCGGCCTTCCGCGAACAGCATCCGCAGGTGCGGGTCGACGTGCACATCAGCAATCGCAACATCGACTTCGCCGAAGAAGGCTTCGATCTGGCCATTCGCGGAAGCGCGCCGGGCGAATCGAATCTGATTGCCCGCAAGCTAGAAGACGCGGAACTGGTCGTGGTGGCCAGTCGCGCTTATCTGTCGCGAGCCGGAACGCCGGCGTCGCTGGACGACCTCGCGCGCCACGATTGCATCCAGTTCGACCTGCCGAGCAGCGGCCGCAAGATTCCCTGGCTGTTCAAAAGCGGGGACCACGTGCAGGAGCATTTCACGGACGGCGGTTACTCGAGCGCGGGCGATGTACTCGGCGGCGTGACGTTGGCGCGCAGCGGCGCGGGTCTGTTTCAGACGTATCGTTTCGTGGTTGAGCAGGACCTGGCGACAGGCGGTCTGGTGGAAGTGTTGCCGGCGCTCGGCGGCACCTCGCGGCCGTTCGTGCTGCTGTACCCCCACAAACGCCATCTGTCGCTGCGGGTGCGACGCTTCGTCGATTTTCTCGTGGAGACGCTCGGCACCGCTCCGCACGATGACGTCACCTTGTCCCCCCTTGACGGCTGAACGGCGATGGATCGAATCGACGCGATGAAGGTGTTCGTCACCGCCCTCGACGAGGGCAGCCTTGCCGCGGCAGGCCGGCGTCTCGGCCGTTCGCCCGCCGCCGTGAGCCGGGCCATTGCGTTTCTCGAAGCCCATGTCGGCATGGCGCTACTGCATCGCACCACGCGCACGATCAAGCTGAGCGAAGCCGGTGAGCGTTACGCCGCCTCATGCCGGCAAATCCTGACCGACCTCGAAGAAGCCGATCTGATGATTGCCGGCGAGCGCGCGGCGCCGCGCGGCACGCTGACGCTGACCGCGCCCGTAGCCGCCGGTCAGGACTTTCTGCGGCCGCTGCTCGACGAGTTTGTGGACCTGTACCCGGACGTCACCGCGCGCCTCTACCTGCTCGACCGCCCTGCCAACCTGATCGACGAGGGCATCGACGTCGCGCTGCGCATTGCCCACCTGGCCGATTCGACGCTGATCGCGACACCGGTCGGCGAAGTACGCCGGGTGGTGGCCGCCGCTCCAGGCTATCTCGCCAAACATCCGCGTCTCAAGGAACCCGCTGATCTCGCCCAACACCGGATCATTTCGATGACGCACTTTGGCGTCGATTCGTGGAGTTTTCCGTCGTCGAACAATTCCGCCGCGCCGCAAACGGTGCACTTCACGCCGCGGCTGATCGTCAACAGCGTGCAGGGCGCGGTGGCCTCCGCCGTCGACGGATACGGCGTCACGCGGCTCTTTTCGTATCACGTCGCCGAACAGGTCCGCGAAGCTTCGTTGAAGATCGTGCTGACCGGTTACGAGCAGGCGCCGCTCCCCGTTCATCTGCTCACGCCGCAAGGCCGTCTCGCGGTGCCGAAAGTCCGGGCCTTCGTCGACTTCGCGGTACCGCGTTTGCGCACCCGTTTCAGCGCGCTCAAAGCGATCACCGACGCGGATTGAACCGAGTCGCGGAAGAATAGCTGCCGCGCGGCGGCGATTCTCTCGCCGCGTGTTCGTCCCTAAACTGGTTTCCATTGGTAACGGCTGCGGCCAAACCTGGCTGCAGCGCCTAGCGCAAGGAGCAGGCAATGGACTCAGAACAGGAAGTGATGCGGATCGCCGGTGCGCGAATGCGCACCGAATCGCGGGGGGCTTTATGAATCAGCCAGCCAATGTGGTGCCCAGTGGGGTCGGGGCCGGGTTCGCGAACACCACCAGCTACGCCACACGAAATACCCTCTACTGGCGCCGCAACCTGTTCATTTGCGTGTTCGGCTCGTTTACCACGCTCGTCAGTCTGAGCATGTTGCTGCCGTTTCTGCCGCTCTATGTGCAGCAACTGGGCGTGACTTCGCAGGCTGCGATCGTGCAATGGTCAGGCGTGGCGTTCGGCGCGACCTTTCTCGGCACGGCCGTCACGGCGCCGCTCTGGGGACGTCTGGCCGATCGTTATGGGCGCAAGCCAATGCTCGTGAGGGCGGCGGTCGGCATGGCGATTGTAATGTCGTTGATCGGCATGGCGCACAACGTGACCGAGCTGGTGGTGTTGCGGTTGCTGGCCGGATTGATCGGCGGATATGCATCAGCGTCGATTGTGATGATCGGCACCCAGGCGCCGCGCGAACGCGCGGGGTGGGCACTCGGCATTCTGTCGACCGGCTCGCTGGCCGGCAGTCTCGCGGGTCCGCTGGTCGGCGGTTATCTGCCCTCGTTGATCAGCATTCGCAGTACCTTCTTCGCCGGCGGCGCCATGATCGCAGTCGCCGCGTTGCTAACGATCCTGTTCGTACGAGAAGATTTTCACCCTGACTCCGATACCAAAGCGCGCGCCTCAACCAGCGTTGCGGCGCCGAAGCTGGCCAACCGCACCGTGATGATCACGCTGCTGCTCACCGCGATGATGGTGCTGCTCGCCAACATGTCGATCGAACCGATCATCACCGTGTATATCGCGCACCTCAATGTGCCGACCGACCACCTGGCCCGCACCGCCGGCATCGTGATGGCGTGCTCGGCGTTCGGCAGCATGCTGACTGCGGCGCGGCTTGGCGCACTGGCAGACCGGATCGGCAGTTGGAACGTGATTATCGGTTGCCTCGTGTTGACTGGATTCATCATGGTGCCGCAAGCGTTCGTCACGCAGTGGTGGCAATTGGCGCTCCTGCGCGGGTTGATGGGCATGACGCTGGCTGGCCTGCTGCCGTCGATTGCGAAACTGGTCCGGCACGCGGCCACTGAACACCAGTCGGGAACGATGCTCGGGTATCTTCAGTCTGCGCAATTCGCCGGTCAGGTTGTCGGGCCGCTGATCGGCGGATTGATCGGCGTCCATCTCGGTCTGCACGCGGTGTTCTTTGTCACCGGCTCGCTGTTGATTGCTTGTGCCGTGCTCGGTCAGGTTGTGCGTAATCAGTCAATGCACGCCAGTTAAAGGCGGCCGACGTCGACGATGGCATCGGCAAATGCCTTCGGCGCTTCCTGTGGCAGGTTATGTCCGATGCCGCCGTCGATGTTCCGGTGCAGATACTTACCCGTGAACTTCTTCGCGTAGGCTGCCGGATCGGGATGCGGTGCGCCGTTGGCGTCGCCTTCCATCGTGATGGTCGGAACGGAGATGGTCGGCGCCTTCGCCAGACGCGCTTCGAGCTCGTCGTATTGCGGCTCACCCTTGACCAGCCCCAGACGCCAGCGGTAGTTGTGAATCACCACCGCGACGTGATCCGGATTGTTGAACGACTCAGCCGAGCGTTCGTACGTCGCATCGTCGAAATTCCATTTCGGCGACGCGAGACGCCAGATCAGCTTATTGAAGTCGTGGCGATTCGCTTCATACCCGGCATAACCACGCTCTGTGGCGAAATAGAACTGATACCACCAGGCCAGTTCAGCCTTCGGCGGCAGCGGCGCCTTGTTGGCTTCCTGACTGCCGATCAGATAACCGCTTACCGACACCATCGCCTTGCAGCGCTGCGGCCACAGCGCCGCAATGATATTCACCGTGCGCGCGCCCCAATCGAAGCCGCCGAGGATGGCTTTGTCGATCTTCAATGCGTCCATCAATGCAATGATGTCGACGGCAACCACAGCTTGCTGACCGTTGCGCGGCGTATCCGCCGACAGAAACCGTGTCGAACCATAGCCACGCAGATACGGCACGATGACCCGGTAGCCCGCGGCTGCAAGTAATGGCGTGACTTCGGCGAAGCTGTAGATATCGTAGGGCCAGCCGTGCAGCAGGATGACCACCGGTCCATTCTGCGGACCCGCTTCCGCATAACCTATGCGGAGCGTTCCGGCATTGATCTGGCGGATGTTGTCGAACGAAGCAACCCGCGGTGCAGCATTCGCCGCGTTTGGATTGGGTGGTGTACCGTTCGATTGCGCCTGCGCGAGTCCGCTCAAACCCAACTCCATCAAACTGATACCGGCAACTGTCGTCCCAAGCAGACGACGACGTCGAGTATTGATCTGGTCCGTCATCGTTAATCTCCTCAAAGATTAGCCGCGCAAGCGCGGTGCATGTCTGGCTTGCGAAGCCAGAACAATCTGGCCTGGAAGTATTAAAACCCGTGGACGTATCTGGCATGTGTCTGCCAGGAGCGCCAGTGAAATCTTATGTATTTACCGACGGTGGAGATACATTGAGATACAGAGAAGGCAGGGTGAGCATTGACGCTCCTTGACGAAAAAATGCGGCAGACAACGCAATCAGTGAGCCATCGGAATCTGCCTGACGCCTTTCAACACAAGCCGGGCTTCCAGGCCGCCGTCGGGCCGGTTATGCAACGACAGCGCCGCGTCCATCGCCAAGGCGAGTTGCCGCGCGATCGCGAGGCCCAGCCCGGTACCGCCGGTTCCGCGGTTGCGCGATCCTTCCAGCCGATAGAATGGTTCAAACACCGCTTCCAGCGACTCAGCCGGAATACCTGGCCCGCGATCGAGCACTGAGACCGTAACGTGTCCGTCCTGCGAAGCAGCGACCCTGATCTCGGCCGCCCCACCGAACTTCAGCGCGTTATCGACGAGATTGCCCACGATCCGGCGCAACGCCTGAGGACGCGTCACCAGCGCCGTGTCGACTCTCCCGTGCAGTGAAACGTCCTTGCCGGCATCGACATAGTCGAACACGAGGCTGTCGAACAGCGCATCCGGATCGATGCGCAGGGGCGCCTCACTGGCGCCGTGCATGGTGCGCGCGTACGTGACGCCTTCCTTGACCATTGTTTCCATTTCCTGCAGGTCCTGCTGCAGCTTGGCACCCTGTGGGCTGTCGTCCATCACGTCAACGCGCAACTGCATACGGGTAATCGGCGTCTGCAGGTCGTGCGAAATCGCCGCGAGGATCTGCAAGCGCTCGGTCATGTACAGCCTGATGCGGTCCTGCATGGCGTTGAACGCTCGCGCCGCGCGCGCCACTTCGTCCGGTCCGTCTTCAGGCAGGCGCTCCGCCTTCAGGTCGGGGCCCAAGGTATCGGCCGCTCGCGCCAACTGGCTCAACGGGCGCGTCGCCAGCCGTACTGCCAGCCAGCAGCATGCGGCCAGCACCACCAGTTGCAGCACCAGCACCCACGACAACCACGGCGATAGCGGCGCGCCTGGCATGGGGTGGTAGTCGATCGTCAGCGGTGTGCCGTCACTCAACTGCAGATGGACCTGCAGACGGTCCGGGTCGCCCGGCACGGCGTTGGCCGTTAGCGGATAGCGCTTGCCGATGCCGTCTGCGATGGATTGCGCCACCCTCTCCGAGAGCTTCGCATCCGGGGGCGCGCCGGCGACACCGGGCCCCAGAACGAAGGTATAGGTGCGCCGCGCCAGTCTCGGCAGCCAGTCTGCGCGTTCGTTCGGCGGCAAATGATCGAGCAGCGCGACGGAACTGGTGACCTCACGTTCGATGTAACCCATCATCACATTCGTCATGGTCTGGTCCCGTTCCGTCATGGTGAGCCAGACCGACAGCGTTTGCACCAGCGCAAGGCTGACAAAGAGAATCAGGGCAAGCCGCGCGAACAACGTGCGCGGCCACCGCAGCAACGCATTCAGCTTCATGGATTGGCTTCGATCATGGTCACGGCCGCCGAGAACACATAGCCTTCACTTCGAAGCGTCTTGATGTAACGCGGTTCGCGCGCCACATCCTGCAGGCGCTGCCGCAGGCGGCTGACCAGCAGATCGATCGAGCGGTCGAACGGATCGGCCTGGCGGCCCTGGGTCAGATTGAGCAGTTGATCCCGCGTGAGCACGCGCTGTGGATGATCGAGGAACACGCGCAGCAAGCGGTATTCCGCCCCACTCAGGGCCACCATCGTGCCCTCGGCGTCGAGCAGATGACGCGCGGTGGTGTCGAGCCGCCAGTCGCCGAAGCCGATCATCGGCGCGGTTTCCGTCACCTGCATGCCGGGTGGCAGCATGCGCGCGCGGCGCAGCACGGAGCGGATGCGTGCCAGCAGTTCGCGCACCGCAAACGGTTTGGATAGGTAATCATCAGCGCCCATTTCCAGCCCGACAATGCGATCCGCCTCTTCGCTGCGGGCGGTCAGCATCAATACCGGCACGGAGCGGAACTTGCCGGCGCGCAATTCCCGGCACAGCACGAGTCCGTCTTCGCCGGGCAGCATCAAATCCAGCACGATCAGATCAGGCGCGCCCTGCTCGAGGATCGTGCGCATCTGCCGGCCGTTGGCGGCTAACGAAACGCGCATGCCGTTCTTCTCGAGATAGGTTGCGAGCAATTCACGGATGCCGCGATCGTCGTCGACGATCAGCACGTGGTCGGTGTTTTCCATCAATGGATCAATCCTTTCGACGCTTGACTCGCACCCGGCTTACGTTGACCAGCGAACAATGCACGGGGTGCGCCAGTTCTGCTGCCAAGCCGCTCGCCAGGAAGGCGAGAATCGCCATGAGCCGTCTCATGCGTCCTCCACGACGGGCAGGCTGGCGCCATTGGCAACACTGGCCTCCAGCGTATACGGGTCAACGCCCGCGAGGCAACCGATGTTGACCCGCCACAACTGGGGATCCTTACGCGTCTGGTGGAACGGATAAATACCGCAATGCTTGCAGAAGTAGTGCTTTGCCGTGCGCGTATTGAACTGGTAGAGCGTCAGCTCTTCCTCACCTTGCAGGATCTTCAGTTCGCCCGCGGCGAACGGTGGCGTCATCAGCGCGCCCTTGCGCCGGCACAGGCTGCAATTGCAACGCCCAGCGGGGACGACGGCGGTACGGACTTCAAATTTCACGGTCCCGCAATGACAGGACCCTTGCAACAGTTCGGTACTCATGTAGCGCTCCGCGGTAGGGATGGCTGCTTTATAGCCCCTGCTTTATAGCCCAATAAGCGCGCCGCTTTGTATCGCAATGTATCTGGGCATTCCCCTGACACAAAACATTGCACCCGCGCCGCCTCGGCGACACAAGCCAGATACGAACGGGCGTTCCAATGCAGGCATGCTCACCACTGGAATACCCGGCGCCAGGTCCAGGTCTACGCCCAGATATTCCCTTTCACGAAAGGACGCTGACATGCTCTCCCGACTCAAAACCACCGCTACCGTCGCCCTGTTCGCTGCAACCGTGGCAGCCAGCGCCGCCGCAATTGCTACGCTCGTTACAAGTCCTGCGGCCAGCGCTGCCGCAAGTCCCGCTGCAAACCAGGCCAACAAAAGCACTACCGCGCCGGAATTCGCCGGCATCGACAAATGGCTCAATAGCGATCCCCTGACCATGCAGCAGTTGCGGGGCAAGGTTGTACTGGTCGATTTCTGGACCTACACCTGTATCAACTGCATCCACGTGCTGCCCTACGTCAAAACCTGGAATCAGAAATACAAGGACCAGGGTCTGGTGGTGGTTGGCGTCCACACGCCCGAGTATCCGTTCGAGGGCAACACGGACAACGTCAAAACAGCGATCAAGCGCTTTGACATTACGTTCCCCGTAGCGCAGGACAATAGCTACGCAACGTGGCGTGCCTACGACAACCAGTATTGGCCTGCGTTTTATCTCGTCGACAAGAAAGGACACGTGGTCTACACGCACTTTGGCGAAGGTGACTACGAACAGACCGAGGCGAAGATCAAAGCGTTGCTGGCGGAAAACCCGTGATTCGTATCGCAACGGATCTGGGCATCTAGAACCTGCGGCTCAAGACGTTGACGTCGACGAAGCGTAGCCAGCCCCCGTCGACGATCTCTTCAAAACAAAGTGTCTTCGACGTTAGACGCCGCCAACAGACTCACGTCCGTGTAATCGACGCGCCGCCATCGACTAGCGAAGCGGTACCGGTCACAAAGGACGAGTCATCGGACGCGAGATAAAGCACCGAGCGGGCGAGTTCTTCCGGCCGTGCGACCCGCTTGAGCGCGTGCAACCCGGTCACGAAGGCCTGCGATTCGGCGGTGTCGTTCATGTCGCGATACATCGGCGTGTCCACCGCGCCGGGCAGAATGGCGTTGACGCGCACACCTTGCGGTCCATACTCCGCTGCGAGCGCCTGCGTCAAACCAATCAATCCGGCCTTGCTCGCAGCGTATGCCGCCGTGCCCGGGAATGCGAACGAGTAGCCGACGAACGTTGACGTGAAGATGATTGATCCACCGCCTTGCTTCAGCATTTCGGGAATCTGGTGCTTCGCGCCCAAAAAAGCGCTCGTCAGATTGGTCGCCAATGCGGCCGACCAGCCTGCCTCTGACACGCCCGTGGTCGGACCCATTTCGCCCAGCGTGCCGGCATTGTTATAGGCGATGTCAAGACGGCCGAAGCGGCTAACGGCAAGCGCGACCAGCGCTTTCGAGAAGTCCTCTGACTGCACGTCGCCCGCCAGAAACGCGGCCTCACCACCTTCGCTAACGATCTCGGCAGCGAGCGTTTCAAGTTCAGCTTCACGGCGCGCTGCGATCACCACTTTTGCGCCTTCTGCGGCGAACAGTTTTGCGGTGGCGCGGCCAATTCCCGCACTGGCGCCAGTCACGATGGCGACTTTTCCTGTTAAGCGTTGCATGTTCAATCTCCTGCTGCAGTTTGCTGGCCAGTGCCCAATGCCTTGGTCCATGGGAAGCAATATAGGCTTCAGCCGCAGAGGCAGAAAGGCACAAAACATGGGTATATCATTCAGCATTTGTGAATGATCGGAGCGGGACATGGATCGGCTGCGCGCTTTTGAAGTCTTCGTGACCGTGGTGAGCCGCGGCAGCTTCACGCGCGCAGCCGATGCGCTCGAAACATCGCCCGCCAACGTGACGCGCTACGTGAACGAGTTGGAAGCACATCTCGGCACACGCCTGCTGAATCGCACCTCACGCAGGCTTTCTCTCACCGAGGGCGGCGAGACCTTTTACGCCCGCTGCAAATCTATCCTCGACGACGTCGCCGAGACTGAGGGGCTCGTGTCATCTGCGTCGGTCGAACCGCGCGGCCGACTGCGCATCAATGCGCCGGTGAGCTTCGGGATTCTGCACCTCGCGCCGCTATGGCCCGAGTTCATGCGGAAATATCCCGAGGTGGAACTCGACGTTGCGCTGATTGACCGCGTCGTCGATATCGTCGACGAAGGCTACGACCTCGCCATTCGCATCTCACGCGCCGGTTCGACTAGCCACGCCGCCCGCAAGCTGGCGACATCGAGAAACATCCTGTGCGCGTCGCCAGACTATCTGGCGCGTTGCGGATACCCCGCAGCGCCAGCGGACTTGATCGAGCATCGATGCATCGGCTACTCCTATGCGGCCACCGGCGACGAGTGGCAACTAATCGACACTGAGCGCAAGGCTCACGCCGTGAAGGTCAACTGTCACATGCATACCAACAATGGCGATACAGCACGCGCAGCGGCGCTCGCTGGGCAAGGCGTGATCTGGCAACCCACGTTTCTGATCGGCAACGACCTGCGCGCTGGCAAGCTCGTTCAGGTATTGCCTGAGTATCGCTTGCCCGACATCGACGTACTTGCGTTGTACCCAAGTCGTCGGCACTTGAGTGCCAAGATACGCGCAATGATCGATTTCCTGGCCGATGCGTTTGGCGGTGTGCCGCCGTGGGATCGGGCTGATGGAGATTGAGCAGCGTCACGCCGCCGTAGCATCACACACTCATTTCGAGGCACACGCCATCGCTGATGACATTGGATGATCCGGCGCACGCGTGCGCCTGGTCGATCCAACCGATGTCCTTGCACAGCAATGCGTGGCCCTGGCAACGGCGGCGCCGGAGCGACCCGTTACCCGATAGACACATCTCGCGCTGGCGCATGCGTGCGTTGCCGCGTCTCCCATCCCTCGGCCAGACCCACGTCGGCATCCGACGCGGGCAACATAGACATCGCGCGGACCAGATCCGATGCGCGTTCCGCGAGCATGATCGTCGGCGCATTCAGATTGCCATTGGGTTCGGTCGGGAAAACAGATGAATCGATCACTCGCAGACCTTCGATGCCGCGAACCCGCAACTCGGAATCGACCACGGCCATGTCGTCCTCCCCCATGCGACACGAGCCGCACGGATGCATCGTACTTTCAAGGTTCGCCCTGACGAAGGCATCGATTTGTTCATCCGTTTGCACGTCCGGCCCAGGAGCGAGTTCGACGTCACGGAAGCGGTCCATCGCCGGCTGCCCGATGATTTCCCGGGTCAAGCGCACGCAGCGTCGAAATCCCTCGCGGTCCTCTTCCCGATCCAGGTAGTTGAAGCGGATCTCCGGATGCGTATAGGGGTCGGCCGACACCGCTCGCACGTGGCCTCGGCTCTTCGGCTTGTTGGGCCCGGTCAGCACCATGAATCCGTGCCCTTTGAACGGCTTGTCGCCGTCATAGCGCATGGCGGCCGGCAAGAAATGGAATTGAATGTCCGGCCAGCGCAAACCGACTTCGGAGCGGATGAATCCGCCCGCCTCGAAATGGTTGCTGGCGCCCAGGCCATCCTTGAACAAGAGCCAGCGCAGCCCAATCATGAATTTGCTGAACGGATCCATTTTGGCGTTAAGCGTGACGGGCTCCTTGCACGCGTACTGGATATAGATTTCCGCGTGATCCTGGAGGTTCTCGCCGACTCCGGGCAGGTGGTGCCGGACCTCGATCCCCGCCTTGCGCAGTACGTCGGCCGGCCCGATGCCGGAACGTTGCAGCAAGTGCGGCGAGCCGATCGGTCCGGAGGCGATCAATACTTCCGAACGGCAGCGCGCGACATGCGTGCGTCCGCCTTGATCGTATGCGACCCCAACGGCACGCTTGCCCTCGAGAATCACGTGACGTGTCATCGCATTCGTCACGACGGTCAGATTCGGCCGCTTCATTGCAGGGCGCAAGTAGGCATTGGCGGTCGACCAGCGCACCCCATCCTTGACGGTCATATGCATCGCGCCGAAGCCTTCCTGCATATGACCATTGCAGTCCTCCGTCTTGATGTATCCGGCTTCTGCCCCCGCCTCGATCCACGCACCATACAGCGGATTCGCCATGTTATTGCCGTTGTTGGTGGACAGCGGTCCCTCCGCGCCCCGGTACTCGTCGCCACCAAACTTGTAGCTCTCCGCGCGCCGGAAATAGGGCAAACAGTTTCGATAACCCCAGCCTCGCGCGCCGAGTTCCTCCCATTCATCGAAGTCGCACGCGTGGCCGCGAATATAGACGAGGCCGTTGATCGACGATGAGCCTCCCAGCACCTTGCCGCGTGGGCAGTGCAACTGGCGGCCATTCAGATGCGCTTCGGGGGCAGTCTGATAACGCCAGTTGTACTTGGACGTATTCATCGGCATCGAAAACGCGCTCGGCATCTGAATGATGACGCTGCGATCGCTGCCGCCGTATTCCAGTACCAGAACACGGACCGCCGGGTCCTCGGTGAGCCGGTTGGCCAATACACATCCGGCCGATCCGGCGCCCACAATGATGTAATCGAATTGCTCGGTAACCATGATATTTACCTGCTTTCTGGATCTTGACGAGTTCGTCTGTGGATCAATAGCGACGCTTGTCGCCGGTGGTGTATTGCGGTGACGTCTTCTCGATCTGGGCGATGACCTTTGCTTCGTACTTCAGATCGAGCGAGCGCGACAACACGTAATAGGCGATGCCCGAGACGAACAGACCGACCAGCCAGGCCAGATCGACGCTGCCCATCGCACGGGCAAACGGGCCGACATACACTTCGTTTGATCCGTCGAGAACGCAGAAGAACGGGATCATCGAGGCAAAGCCGATCGCGTAGGCCAGCAAACCGCGCGCGCCCCATTTGCCGTACAGGTTGTTGTCAGGTATGAAGAAGTGCGGAATCGCATAGCGCCCCTTGCGGACGAAAAAGTAGTCCGTCAGATTGACCGCGGTCCAGGGCACCAGAAAATACAGCATGACGACGAGGTAAATATTCAGGACGGAGAGACCCTTACCCGAGGTATAGATGCTCAGGGCCACGCCGAGCTGAAGGATCACCACGAAGAAAATCGCCAGAATGCGCGTCCTCGGAGTCGGCTGGACTTTCCGGAACGAATCAACTGCCGTGATGGTTGTCAATTTGGCGCTATAGATGTTCATCGCGATCACCGGCAGAAACGCCAGGATCGTGACGGCAACCACCACGCTTCCCAAGCCCGGCGCGAGATCGTTGCCTACCTGATTCAATGCGACCAGTACATCGGTTGCATGCAGATGGTCCGCGAGCCAGCCCCCAATCGCGATCATCCACGCGCCCGACAGCGATGCGCCCAGGAACACCGCCGCGATCAGCTTGCCGCTCGGCGTGTTTTTCGGCAGGTAGCGCGAATAGTCGGAGACGTAGGGTGCGTAAGCGATGTTGTAGCTGGCGGCTGCTGCGAATTGCGCAATGAATGCAATCCAGTTGAAGCCCAGCGGCGGCATCGGTGCCGCGCCCGGTGCAGCGGCGGCGAGCGGCAAGTCGGGCACCCAGTGCATCAGGACGGCCACGGTGACCAGGCCGTAAAGGGGAATCGACAGATACAACGCCCATTTGAAACTGCGGTGCATCCAGTCATGGCCGAGAATCGCCAGAACCGAAGCCGGCACGGTCACTGCCAACGCCACCTTGACGGGGTCCCAATTGAACAATGATTTGAGACCTTGCATCATCAGCACGAGGTTGACGATATTGAATCCAGCAAACACGAATAGTGTCGCCAACAGGACCACAATGACCCCGCGATAACCGAATTGCGCTCTCGACTGGATCATCTGCGGCAAGCCGAGATGCGGTCCCTGCGAGCCGTGAAAGGCCATGAACAAGGTGCCGAACATGATGCCGAGCGTGCCGGCTATGGTGGTCCACAGCGCACTCAGGCCAATGCTGGGACCGACAAAGCCAATGGTCATGGTAAAGAACGTGAAATTACCCAGAAACCAGAACGGCCCTTGCCTGGATAACCTGTCCGTTCTTTCGTTATCCGGAATAAAATCGATTGAATGACCTTCAATAGCGCCGTGCTCGACGCTGACTACCGTGCTTTTAACTGCTTCGTCTGTTACTTGCATCATGTACCCCTGGCAGCAATGAGAGGTTGATGGAATAGGTTTGACCCGGCATGTATGCCTGGCCACGGCGTCCAATCGTCACGTGGCGCCTCGCTCACGTTCGTCTGGAGACGCCGTCGGCGCATTGACGGTTCAGCGCAGCGTGATCCAGACCGCCTTGCTCTCCATCAGATGATCGAGTTGCTCGGGGCCGAGGTCTTTGCCAAAGCCGGATTCCTTGAATCCGCCGAATGGCATCGACGGATCGATCGTGCTATGGGCATTGACGTAGACGGTACCTGCGCGCAACTGCGGAATCAGTTTGTGCACGCGGTTCAGGTCATTGGAATAGATCGCCGCGGCAAGACCGTACGGCGAATCATTCGCCTGCGACAGCGCATCGCCCAGATCGTCAAAGGGGGCAGTCACCAGCACTGGTCCAAAGATTTCTTCGCGGACAATCTTCATGTCGCTGTGGCAATGCGTAAAGATGGTCGGTTCGACGAAGTAGCCTGGGCGGTCCAGTTCGTGTCCACCGTGCACAATTTCCGCACCCTCGCGCCGCCCGGCTTCGATATACGACGAGACCCGTTCCTTCTGCAGCGCGGAAACGAGCGGGCTGATGAAGCAATCCCGATCGAGGCCTGGCGCGATCTTCAACTTACGCGTGTGCTCGATCAGCGCGCCAATGAACTTGTCGTGAATACCGCGTTGGATGTAAACCCGTGTGCCCGCATCGCAGACCTGTCCGGAATTGAAGAAGACACCGTTTGCAACAGCCTGGGCCGCCACTTCGATGTCGGCGTCCTCGAGCACCAGCACTGGCGACTTGCCGCCCAGTTCGAGCGTCATACGTTTGATGCCGCCAACGGCCGCTTGCCCGACCGTTCGGCCGACCTCGGTGGAACCGGTGAACGTAATCTTGTCGATGCCCGGATGAGCGGCCATAGCCGCGCCAATTTCACGCCCTCGCCCCGTTATGACGTTCACCACACCGTCCGGAATTCCGGCCTCGTGCACTAACTCCGCAAAGCGAAGTGTGGACAGCGACGTGAGTTCCGCGGGCTTGATCACGGTCGTACAACCGGCAGCGAGCGCGGCCGCCACTTTCCACGCCATGGTTTGCAGAGGGAAGTTCCACGGCACGATGACGCCGACCACGCCGATCGGTTCCTTGCGCGTGTAGGCAACATAGTCACCAGGCAGCGAGGGTTCTACCGTGCGGCCGTGGAGTTTCGAAGCCCAGCCGGCAAAATAGCGGAAGGTATCGATCGTGCCTTGTATGTCGACGTCACGCGCATTGGCGACAGACTTGCCTACGTCGATCGATTCGATCTCGGCCAACTCCGTTGCGTTCGCTTCGATCAGATCGGCGAGACGATGCAGCAGCCGTTCGCGCTCAAGCGGTTTGAGCTTTCGCCACGGTCCGCCGTCGAATTGCTTGCGGGCAGCCTCGACCGCTCGATCGAGATCGGCGGTCGTGCCCAAGGGAATGTGCGTGATCACGCCCGCGGTAGACGGTTCAAGTACCGCGCAGGATTCGCGGCCGTCTTGCGGCACCCACGCGCCGCCAATAAACATTTTCTGCGGTTTGGTAAGAAAGCGCTGCGTCTCTTCCCGGATGCCGAACTTCTCCAGGTAATTTTGTACGACCTTGTCCATCATTGTCTCCTGTCTTACGGATTGACTGCTATTCGGCCTCTCATGGGCCGGTTTCGTGCCGATAGGTCCGCCTGTTCCTGCCACGTTTATCCACGGATCCTGCGTTGTAGCCCACAGGTTCAGCCGTTCAAAAACGACCGGGGGTCCATCGATATAAACGCGCCTTGTGGCAACACGGCGTTTAGGGAGACTATGGACGACATGTCGGGAGGTAAAAATCACGTGAATCAGATGTTCATATCGGGAATACCGAAGCAAGCGGCGCAATGGGAGCAACGACCGTGATCCAGTTGCAGGACGTGGACCTCAAACTACTGAGGGTTTTCATGACGGTGGTGCGGTGCGGCGGTTTTTCCGCCGCCCAGGCGACCCTGAACGTCAGCCAGTCGACCATCAGCGAGCAGATGACGACGCTCGAAACGCGCCTGGGACTCAAGCTTTGCGAGCGGGGGCGGAGCGGATTTCGCCTGACCGAACACGGCGTGGCGACTTACGAGGCGGCGCAGCGACTGCAGGTGGCGGTAGAGAGCTTCTGTGTGGATACCGACGCGCTAAAAAAGCACATCTCGGGCAAGCTGTATCTGGGCATCATCGACAACACGGTGACCGACTCGGCCTCGCCGCTGCCGCAGGCGCTGCAAGCGTTCGTGTCGAGGGGGCACGACGTGCATCTGGATGTTTACGTCGGCACGCCTGCCGAACTGGAAGAGCGTGTGCTGGATGGCCGGCTGCACATCGCCGTCGGGCATTTCCCGCTCCACGTGCCGGGGCTGACCTACACCGATCTCTATTGCGAACCGGACGGCCTATATTGCGGAAAGAGTCACCCGCTCGCGCGCAGCTCGCCGACCGATCTCACGCTTGAACAGGCTATCGCGTCCAGCCGTGTTGTAGCGCGAGGCTATCTGCAGCAGCACGACCTTCAAATGCTCAAAGTGAGTAAAGCCGCCGCAACCGTCGACAATATCGAGGCGCAGGCCATCCTCATTCTATCGGGGGCATACATCGGATTTTTGCCGACCCACTACGCCGCCCGATGGATCGCGCGCGGCGAGATGCACCAGATACGTCCGGATCAATTCGGCACCCAGTGGCCGTTTTGCGCGATCATACGGCGGGCTTCCGTGCCCCCTACCATCCTGCAGGTGTTCATGATCGACCTGATGGAAAGCTACCGTAAGATCGCGCAGTCGGAACGCATGGGGTAAGCCTAGGGTTGTGCAGACGCAAGGGGTGTCGGCTCGCCATTTCGATAGTTATAGATGGTGATCGGAGAATCCGTGAGATCGCGATTCCTGTCGAACCGATAGTGGCCGGAAACACCGCGAGAATCGATGTTCGCCAGCGCAGCACGGTATTGAGCCGGTTCGATCGAATTGGCCTTCGTCATCGCTTGCGCGACGATGTTCACGCCATCGTACAAGGCAGCGCTGTAGGTCAGCGGATCGGTATGAAAGCGCTGCTTGTAGTCCGCCTTGAACCGCCGGCCTTCTGGTGTCTGATCGAGCACGGGGCCGCCTTGCGGACAATACACGCGCGTATCGACCGCATCGCCGCCGAGTTTCGCCAGTTCAGCATTGCACATGGCGTCGCCGCCCAGCAGGTAGCCATTCATCGCGAGGCGCTTCATCTGTTTGCGCAGCGCGCCAGCCTGTGCGTAGTAGCCGCCGTAGAAGATTCCTTCCGCGTTCGCACCCTTGACGTGCGTGAGAATCGACACGAAGTCGGTCGCCTTGTCGGTCGTATATTCACGATCGACGATCTCGATGCCGTTGGCTTTAGCCGCGTTGACGAACTCGTCGGCGACGCCCTGGCCGTACGCAGTGCGATCGTCAATTACGGCAATGCGCTTGACCTTCAGTTGCTTCGCTGCAAATTCCCCCATCCGGCTGCCAAGTTGCGTATCGCTTGCGGAGATACGAAACACGAACGGATAGCCGTGCTGCGTGATCGACGGATTCGACGCGACGGTCGCCATCACGATGCCCGAGACGTTCACGAGGTTCGAGATCGGAATCGCAACGCCGGAATTGAAAGGCCCGAAAATGACCTTGACGTTCGCGTCCACCAGGCTTTGTGCGACCGTCATGCCGGTACGCGGGTCGGCGGCGTCATCCTGTGAGACCAGTTCAAAGCGTGTCTTCTGACCACCGATCACGAGACCCTCGGCATTCAGGCGCTCGATCGCCATTCTCACGCCGTTTTCGTCGTCCTTGCCGATGGCAGCCTGCGGGCCGGTCAACGGCCCCGTCAAACCGATCTTGACGACCTGATCGCCGGCCGTCGCGCTCAGAGAGATCATGCTCAAAGCGACTGCTGTCAACCAGCTCGCACCTGCGTAGGGCTTCTTCATCATGCTCTCCTCACCTCGTGTGATGCGCCAAACCGTGTGGTCGCCGAGGGGGCGAATCTCACCGGTGTGGGCACAGATAACATCGCGTAGCCCCTTCCGTCCTGACGGCTCGTTCGCGATCCGGACAGTGGGGTTGACAGCAATTCTGTGTAGCCAAATTCCCCAATAAAATGCACCATTGATGAAATACATTTCGGAAATTCCCGAAGTAATCGAGAGGCGGCACGATGCAAGTTCAGGACACGGATCTTAAGTTATTGCGGATCTTCGAAACCATCGTGCGATGCGGCGGCTTCGCCGCTGCGCAGCCCATTCTCAACATCGGCGCATCGAGCATCAGCGAATACATGTCGCAACTGGAGACGCGACTCGGGTTGCGGCTATGCGAACGCGGACGCGCCGGTTTCCGGCTCACTGAAGAAGGTGCGGAACTGCACGCCGCCGCGCAGCGTCTACTCGGCGCGGTCGACACGTTTCAGATGGAAGCCGGTGCACTGCGCAATCAGCTTTCTGGCGTGTTGCGCTTCGGCATGATCGAAGCGACCCTGACCGACAAGGACTCGCCTCTGCCGATAGCGATTCGCGAGTTCGGCCAGATGGCGCCGGAAGTCCGCCTGCATGTGCAGATCGACACGCCCGGCAGCATGGAGCAGCACGTGCTGGACGGTCGTCTGCATCTCGCCGTGGGGCCGTTTCCCGCGCAGATCCCTGGCCTCGATTATTTGCCGCTCTATCGTGAGGAACAAGGGCTCTACTGTGCGTCGACCCATCCGTTGCACGAACGGGCGAGCGGTAGGGTTCCTGTTTCGCTGCTCAGCAAACAGCGGCTGGCGGCGCGCGCATATCTTGGTAGCCAGGAATTGAAGTTGCTGCGCATGCCGGAAGCCGCGGCCTCCGTCGACAACGTTGAAGGCCGGGCCATGCTGATTCTGTCCGGCAACTACATCGGCTTTCTACCGCCGCACTATGCCCAGCCGTGGGTGGATAGCGGTTTGTTGGCCCGCATCGATCCCGGGCACTATGCGACCCATCTGGACTTTCAGATCATCACGCGCAAGGGGGGTGAATCGGCACGGGTCGTACAGGCCTTTTGCAACCAGTTGCGGGCTGCGGCCAAGGAAGTGAGCCGCGCCACGCGCAGCAGCAAATAGCGCCCGCCGCACTCTGCGCGCTTCCGATCCACGACGAGTCTGACCGGCAAGCGCGCTCACGCGGCGCAGAAGGATCCCGTCTAGCGGGAAAGATTTCGTTTGACCTTGCGTTGATGCATGACACGGCCGATGGTGTTCAACAGCAATTGCGCCGCAAGAATTGAAGTCGAGCCCGAGTGGTCGTAATCAGGGGCAACTTCCACGAGGTCGATTCCAATCACGTCACCCTGTTCGGCGAGGCCCGCGAACAGCTCGAGTCCTTCGTAATACAGCAGGCCGCCGTGGCTGGGTGTGCCCGTACCCGGCGCAATCGACGGATCGAAACCGTCGATGTCGATCGTCAGGTAATAGCGCACGCCCTTCGGGATGCGGTCCAGCACACCCTGGATGCCGAGGCGCCGGAGATCGCGCACCGAAATAATGTCGGAGCCCATCTCGCGGGCCTGTGCATAACCTTCGCGTGCAGTCGACGACACGTTGCGAATGCCGATCTGCGTCATGCCCGACACCACGCTTTTTTCCGCGGCACGACGCAACGGATTGCCGTGGCCGTGGCGCACGCCATGACGCTCATCGACGAAATCGAGGTGTGCGTCGATATGGACGATATGAAACGGCTCCTGACCTTCGAACGCGTTGATGCACGGAATGTTGATCGAGTGATCGCCCCCCATCACCACTGGCAAGGCGCCCGCCGCCAGGATCTTGCGCACGCCGTACTCGATGTTTGCGTGACTCTTTTCAGTGTTGGTGTGCACCATGTCCGCATCGCCGATATCGACCATACGAACTTCGTCGCTAGGCAGATAAACAACATCGTCTTCGAAGTCGTATGCGCCGCCGTGGCCGAACGAGAACAGCGTCGACGCATCGCGGATCGACCGCGGGCCGAAGCGTGCCCCGGCCCGCCACTGGGTACCGCAGTCGAAGGGCGCACCCATTACCGCGACGTCCGCGTCAATCTTGTCCCAGTCAAGACACAATGGGGATTTCGCAAACGTGCAGATTCCCACAAACGGCAAATTGAGCCGACCCGTTTCGTAGCTGTTTTCAGACATGATTGCCTCCGTCCTGTTTTATTCGCCCATGTGCGACGCTGAGGCGCCGCGCTCTCCATTACTGCAGCAACGCCCTTTGTCAGGAGCGAGTGGTGCATCTGAAACGGAGTCTAGGCAAACAAATTCAACGGAAAAATGCCAAAAACAAGAAATACACTTCGGAAAAATCCGAAGCGATTTTTAAACGTGAAAGGACCGGGAAGGGGGCGGTCGCGCGAGACGTGAAAGTCGACGCACCTAACGCAAGCGCACGATCGTCGACTTCAGCTCCGTATATTTCTCGAGTGCGTGCAGAGACTTGTCGCGGCCGTTGCCCGATTGCTTGTAACCGCCGAACGGAAAACTCATGTCGTCGCCCCCTTCGCCGTAGCCGTTGATCCAGACGGTTCCTGCGCGCAGACGCCTCGCCACCTCGTGCGCAGTCGTCAGATCGCCAGACCATACGGCAGCCGCGAGGCCGTACTCGGTGTCGTTCGCGATGTGCACCGCTTCGTCGACGTGATCGAACTCGATCACGGACAGAACCGGCCCGAAGATTTCTTCACGGGCAATTTTCGCATCCGGCTTGACCTCGAACACGGTCGGTTCGACATAGAAGCCGCCGGTTTCCTCCCTGACGCGCGCGCCTCCTGTCACGAGCCGGCCCTCCTGGCGACCTGCGTCGATATAAGCCGCTACGCGCTCGAACTGGATACGATCGACGATGGGTCCCATCGTCACCGCCGGATCGAGCGGATTGCCCGGCTCATAAGCACGTGCAGCGGCCGCCACCTTCGCGACGAATGCGTCCTTGATCTCGCGGTGCACGAGGAGCCGCGAGCCCGCCGTACACACCTCGCCCATGTTGAAGAAGATCGCGTCGGCGGCGGCCTTCGCTGCGCGATCGAGATCGGAGAAATCGGGCAGCACGATGTTCGGTGACTTGCCTCCGAGTTCGAGCCATACGCGCTTCAGGTTGGATTGCGCCGCGCATTCCATGATCTGCCTTCCGGTTCTCGTCGAACCGGTGAACGCGATGCAGTCGACGCTGTGATGCAGCGCGAGCAACCGGCCTGGCTCGGCGCCACCCGGCACGACGTTGAACACACCGGGCGGCAGGCCTGCCTCGTACGCCAATTGGGCGACGCGAATGGCGGTGAGTGGTGATTTTTCCGATGGCTTAAGAATCACGCTGTTGCCGGCAGCGAGCGCCGGCGCGAACTTCCATGCAGCCATCAGGAGCGGAAAGTTCCACGGCACCACCGCAGCGACCACACCTACGGGCTCGCGCGTCACGAGACCGACGAGATGATGGTCGGTCGGCACGACCTCACCGCCCATCTTGTCGATCGCCTCGGCATACCACTCGACGCAGTGCGCAGCCGCCGGTATGTCGATGGCCGTCGTGTCGCCGATCGGCTTGCCCGCGTCGAGCGTCTCGAGCAAAGCCAACTCCTCGAGATGCTCACGCATCAATGCAGCCCAGCGCAGCAGCACGGCCTTACGATCACGGGGGTTCATGCCCGCCCACACCTGCGTGTCGAATGCCCGCCGGGCCACCGTCACGGCCGCGTCGACATCCGCCGGGCCGCAGTCGGCAGTCTGGGCAAGCACGCGACCATCGATCGGACTCACACAGTCGAAGGTTCTTTCGTTGTGCGCGTGACGCAGCGCGCCGTCGATGAATGCACGCCCTTCGATTTTCAGGACCGCTGCTTCATTCTGCCAGTCCGAGAAAGTTTTCTTGTTCATCAGGATATCTATATGAAGTTCTGTTTGACAGGTACGACGCTCTTGGGCGAGCCGTACGCATCAGGTCTGCAAAGAACCGAGCGGCGCGGCGCCGGCGTCTCCGCTTATCCCGCGTAACGCGCCGCCGCACCGACTGGATCGATCGGCGTGCAGGTTCTCGCGCGCGCCTCGATCGCTTCGCCCGCGGCGAGGCACAGCGCCTCCTGAAACCGGCCAGCGACAAGCTGAACGCCCATCGGCACGCCATCGCGCACGCCGGTCGGCACGGACAGCCCAGGCAGTCCGAGCAGCGCGGTCGCGAGTAGCGGACTCTGCTTGTCGAGGATGCGCCGCATCGCGTCATCGCCGCGCTGGTCCTCGTCGATCGCGAACGGCTGCGCGCATGAGACTGGCATCAGCAGCAGCGGATAGCGCTCGAAGAAGCGCTGCCACTCGCGTAACAGACCGGTACGCCGCGCCAGACCGTTCATGTAGCCGGCCAGATCGAGCGGCGCGGCAAGCCGGCGCTGGCTGGCGAACGCGGTCCGGATCGCGTCGTCGCCATGCTGCATGATGACGTCGCCGAGCCCGCTCCTCGCTTCGTTGGTGACGAGGTCCAGCCACAGCGCGCTCGCTTCAGCCATCTGCGGCGGGGCGGCTTCTTCGACGATGCAGCCCGCATCCTCGAGCCAGCCCGCCGCCTGCCGGATCGCGTCGACGACCGCGGCGTCGGAACGGATACCCGGCAGTTCCGCACAGACGGCGACATGCACAGGAAACGGCGAGTGATGGCCGACCGGCTCTACCGGCATCCACCATGCGTCGCGCGGATCGCCGCCCGCCATTGCCGCCAGCGCAATGCGCAGGTCGCCGACCGTTCTCGCCAGCGGCCCCTGCACCGACGCGAGCTGGACCGCGAGCGTCCGGTCCTTCGCCTGCGTCGGGTTGTATGCGGGTACACGGCCGGCGCTCGGCCTCAGTCCCGCGACACCGCACGCGTAGGCCGGATAGCGAATCGAGCCGCCGAGGTCGTTGCCGTGAGCGATCGCGCCGATGCCGGCGGCGACCGCAGCCGCTGCCCCACCGCTGGAGCCCCCCGGCGTCAGGTGCGGATTCCACGGATTCAGCGTGCGGCCATGCAGGTCGTTGTCGGTGAACCAGCGATATGAAAACGCCGGCGCGTTGCTGCGGCCGATCACGATCGCGCCAGCCTTGCGCAGGTTCGCCACCACGGGGCTGTCCTCGGCCGCAACGAGATCCTTGAACGCGCTCACGCCGTTGGTGGTCGCGTAGGCAGCCATGTCGACATTGATCTTCACCGTCACCGGCACGCCGTGCAGCGGACCGACGGGCTCGCGCCGAGCGGTCGCCGCGTCGGCCTGCGACGCGGCCAGCATCGCGCTATCGGCCAGCACGTCCACAATCGCATTGATGCCGGGATTCACATCTTCGAGCCGCTGCAGGCAACTCTGCGTGAGTTCCGTCGACGACACGTCGCGACGCGCAACCCGCTCGACCATTTCCGTAGCGCTCAGACGCCACAATTCCTGACTCATGTCATGCTCCTGTTGATCCCGATGATTGACGTTGCAACTCGAACCGTCGCGCTACGCGTGCAACGGTTCGACCTGCGGGGCGTGCGATGCGTAGATCTTCCTGCACGCCTCCACCACCTCCCAGGTGCCGCGAAAGCCGGAGGGAATCACGAAGCGATCCCCGGCGTGCAGCACCTTTTCGTTGTCCTGCATGTCGCGCACGATCGCCACGCCACTCAACATCTCGCAGTACTCGGATTCGTCGTATTCGATCGTCCAATGGCCCGGCGTGCTCTCCCAGATGCCGGTGCTGAACTGTCCGCAAGGACTGATGTAGTGATGCGTGAGCGTCTGCATCGGATTGCCGGCCAGCAGCAGCCCGCGCGGCACGCGCGACTGGGTCAGCTCCGCCGGGTCCCGCATCAGGTCGACAATCTTCGTGATGTCTGTCATGAACGCCTCCAAGGTGTGCAATGTTCGTTATAGGTCAGGTGCCGCGCGTCCGGACAAGCCGGCCGGCGCCGGCTCAACGCGCGTCCATCATCTGGTGCCAGGTCATGGCGAGCATCAGCATCGGTTTGCGCAGCAGGCGACCGCCTGGGAAGTTGCGATGCCGGATCTTGCCGAACAGGTCGAAGCGGGCGGCCTGCGCATCGATCGCTTCCGCGATCAGCCGGCCTGCAAGCCCCGTGACGTTCACGCCGTGCCCGGAAAACCCCTGCGCGAAATACACGGTCGGCTCGAGCCGGCCGAAATGCGGCGCGTGATTCATCGTCGCGTCGACGAAACCGCCCCACGCGTAGTCGATCTTCGCAGCGGCGAGCTGCGGAAACGTCTTCAGCATGTCCCGTTGCATCGCGGCGGCGAGTTCGCGCGGCGTGCGCGTCGAACTGCTCGCCTTGCCGCCCCACAGCATCCGGCGATCCTTCGACAAACGGAAATAGTCGAGCGCCGCATTGCAGTCGCAGATCGCCACGTCCGCTGGCATCGTGTCGTTCGCCTTCGCGTCGCCGAGCGGCTCGGTCGCAATCAGGTAGGTCGCCACCGGCATGATCTTGCGCGCGAGCGCCGGCGCAAGCCGGCCGAGATACGCATTGCACGCGAGCACGACGTAGCGCGCGTTCACCTGCCCGCTCGCGCACGTCACCCGATGGCCTTGCGCGGTCTTCCCGATGGCGTGCGCGCTCGTGTCCTCGTGGATCGACACCCCCGCGTCGCGGGCCGCGCGCGCCAGACCAAGCGTGTAGTTGAGCGGATGCAAATGACCGCTGCCGGCGTGGTAGAGCCCGCCCAGGTAGCGATCCGATGCGACGTAGCGGCGCATCTCGTCACGCTCGACAAACCGGTACTCGCGATAGCCAAAGCGCGACTCTGCAGCATCCCGCCAGGCACGCAGCGCGTCGACATGGCGCGGCTTGTTTGCCGCGCTCAGGTAGCCGAACGTCAGGTCGCAATCGATCCCGTGCTTCTCGACTCGTTCCTTGACGATCTCGATCGACTCGAGCCCCATCGCCCAAACGCGCTGCACATCCTCTTCCGGCATGTAGGACGCGAACGTATCGATGCCACACGAATAGCCCGCGATCAGCTGGCCGCCGTTGCGCCCGCTGGCGCCCCAGCCGATCTTCGACGCCTCGAGCAGCACGACCGAATAGCCACGTTCCGCGAGATTGAGCGCAGTGGAAAGGCCAGTGAGTCCGCCGCCGATCACGCAGACGTCAGCGGATACCGTCGCATCGAGCGGCGGATGACACGTCCGGTCGTTCGCGGTGGCTGCGTAATATGACGGGACGTGTGCTTGATTTTCGAACTTGAGCATGACAAAGCCTCGCGATCGGCGGCGGACCTGTTTCCTCAGGCCGGCGCCAGCATCGCATCAAAAAGAGTAGATAAATTGCGCGGCCAGCAGGTCGTTCGACTTCGCATACGTACCGTCATCGCGCAGGAACACCTGGTGGTTGGCCCAATCGTGCCGGTATTCGACCTTCACCGTGATCTGCTGGGTCGGGTAGAACAGCAGGTCGAGCGCGGCGTCCTGGCGCGTCGCGCCCTTGCACTCGAAGCCGTGATTGCTCGATGCCTGCAGGCAGTTCACGTCGATGCCGAAGCCGTTATACGGATCCATCCCGTTGCCGTTGAGGGCGATCCCACCGCCTCCACCACCGTTCTTGCTGTCGACCAGCAGGTCGTAGCGAGCCGTCACGCCCATCCGCCCGAGCACCGGCAGCCTGAACTTCCGATGTGCGAGCAGTGACAGTCCGTACCACTGCGCCTGACCGCCATTCCAGGCGCCGTTCTGCTGCTGGCCGTAGTCGATTTCGGCGTTGTACTGGACGTCGGCCAGCGCGTACGTCGCATCGGCTTCGGTGAAGAAGAACGTGCCGTAGCCGTTCGGCGCCTGGCCGCCCCAGCCGTAGCTAACCGAGCCTGTCGCCGGGTCGATCGCGCTCGGCAGCGTCTGCCGTCCGACGGCGAACGAGCCGCCGACGTCGAGTTGGCTGCCGCGGAAGTAGTCGACCCGCGCGGTGAACGTCGGCATGCGGTTGCTCGTCGTGATCGGGTCGCCGAGCGCGTTCGTGCCGGTCTGCGTAACCGAACCCGCGGTACGGAACTGCTCATTGCCGAGCAGGAATTTCCATGCCCACTGGTCACCGGTGTAGTTGACGCCGGCACCGATCGAGCTGCCTGGATCCGAGAAGTCGTACAGCAGGTTGTGCGTTAGCGTCAGCATCTGGTTCGACTGCTGCATCTCGTAGCCGCTCAGCCCCGGCATCAGGCCGGCGACGACCGACGTGGTCGGCGTCAGCGGCACCGTCGCGATCGCGGTGTTCAGAATGTTTAACCCGCTGTCGCCGTGTTCGTTCATCAGGTACATCCCGGCACCGCGGTTCGGCATCAAGGTCACCTCGGCGGAGGGCGCCATGGGGCCGACGCCGAACGTCTTCTTGATGTCGAGGTACAGATCGCCGAACGTGCTGTTGTAGTACTGGTAAGCGTTCTCGTGGTTCGCGAACTGGAACGACGACGTGCCCGCCGCACGGTTATACAGATAGGCGGGATCGATGTAGCCGGTCACCGACAGCCCCGCGATCGGGCCGGTCTGAGCAGCGTCGGTCAACGCGTCGACTTTCAGTTGCTGGCTCGCAGCCTGCTGCTTCAACTCGGTGACGTCATCATTAGTCAGGATCGCCGGCGCCTGGCCATAGTCCGCCGACGACGGATCGACAGCGGCCGTACTCGCCGGCGCCGGCATGGCCACGGGTTTCGCGGCAAGCTGCGACTGCAGCCCCTTGACCTCCTGCTGCAGCGCGGCGAGCTGCTGCTGGAGCGCCTTGAGCTGATCGCCGGTGGGGCTCGCTGCAGCCAGCCCCGGCAGCACCCCGGCCACCAGCACGCAGATTAACCTCTTCTTCATGAAACCTCTCCCTGTTGTTCTTCGCTTCGGATTCCTTAACCACCGGACTTCAACCGCAACCATAGACGGTTCTGCAACCGCGTGATCTCTGCGCTGATCGGCATCGCAAGCGCCATCTTGCCGAGCACGCTGTCAGGCAGATAGACGTCCGGATCCTGCGAGATCTCCGGCTTCACGAACGGGCGCGCGGACTTGTTCGCGGTCGGATAGGCGATCTCGTTGGTGATCGCCGCGTTGGTCTTCGGATCCTCGATGTAGTTGATCCACTTCAATGCCGCCTCAGGATCAGGCGCATCCTTCGGGATCGCCATCACGTCGAACCACAGCAGGCCGCCTTCCTTCGGATTCACGTACCGGATCTCGTATCCGTGTTTCGCCTCCACCGAGCGCCGCCGCGCGAGGCTGACGTCGCCAGACCAGCCGAGCACCACGCACACGTCGCCATTCGCAAGGTCGTCCGCATAGCCCACCGAATTGAACTGCGTGATGTACGGACGAACCGTCTTCAGCACGTCGTAGGCCGCCTGATAGTCCGCTGGGTTCCTGCTTTCCGGATCCTTGCCCATGTATTGCAGCACCGCAGCGAACGCCGCGTCGGGAGCGTCCAGCAGTGACACGCCGCAGCCCTTCAGCTTCGACACATTTGCGGGATCGAACAGCAGCGCCCAGCTGTCGGTTGGTGCCTTGTCGCCAAGCCGCTTCTTGACGGCCTCGACGTTGTAGCCGACACCCGTCGTGCCCCACGCCCATGGCACGCCATACTGGTTGCCCGGATCGGCCTGCGCGACCATCTTCATCAGCACCGGGTCGAGGTTTGCGAGGTTCGGGATCTTCGACTTGTCGAGCTTCTGGTAGACGCCCGCCTGGATCTGCCGCGCGAGGTAGTTCGACGTCGGCACGACGATGTCGTAGCCGGAACTGCCGGTGAGCAGCTTGGTCTGCAGCGTATCGTCGCTGTCATAGCTGTCGTATCGCACCTTGATGCTGGTCTGCTTCTCGAAGATTGGCACCGTGTCCTTCGCGATGTATTCGGACCAGTTGTAAACGTTCAGATTGGTGTCGCCGGCCTGAACCGACTGACTCGCCGCGAACGCGAGGCCGGCGGATGCGGCGAACACGATCCTGATGACCGGGCAACGAGGAAAACGGGCACGCATAGGAGATCTCCAGGTGGTATGAGTCGGCCGCTCCGTTCAATGCGGATGCCGCCAGTAAGCAAAGTCGTCGAGGTGTCGCGAGCGATCGTCGGCCAGATCATCGAAGTGGCCTCCGTCTTCTTGCTCGCAGCTTGTAGAGCACTGTAAAGATCGCGATACGCGCCGTCTGTCCCGGGAATGAAGGACAAACCGCGTCGTCGATGACAGTGATCTGGGTGGATTCCCGTGTAGGCATGGGGAATTTGTCGTGATACCAGTAGCGCAGTCGCACCACCCAGAATTCATCGAGAGCAAAGGTTATGAACGCCGCGCGCCCCTCCCCGGATATCCAGCTCAGTCAGGTCGCCTTCGTGACCGAGACGTTGGGCGACATCGCGCAGGCCGTCGGCGCGCCGCAGTTCATTGAGGTCGTGTATGAAAGCCTCGTGCGTTTCGTCGACTTCGACGCGGTGCATCTGGACTATGAACGTGTGTCGCCGTCCGGACAGCGCAGCGTCGGCTGGATCGGGAGCTCCGGCCGCGATCACGAACTCGTCGAGCAAGTGATGCGGCACTACTACCGGAGCTACGCGAGCGAGGACACGACATACGGGGGGATCGAAGACAAGCGCGATGTGCAGTTGATCCAGATCTCCGCGCAGAAGGTTGCGAGCGAGCTCCGGCATCTGTTCTTCGATATCGGCGACATCCACGATGAGTGCGTGGTCGCAGGCGTGACGGACGGCACGCGATACTCGATATCGATGGCGCGCTCAGCGCGCCTGCCGTCATTCTCGTTGAAGGAGTTGAGTCTGCTGAAGCAGTTCGCGCACGTCGTGCTGCCGTTGTCGGCGGTACACAAACGGTTGATCGGCGCGATCTCGCCAGACGACGGCCGCCAGGACACGTCGGACAACAATCCGCTCGCGCAGTGGCTTCCGCAATTGCACGGCAGGCTGACGTCGCGCGAAAAGCATGTGTGCTCGTCGTTTATTCAGGGAATGACGACGCCGGCGACCGCCCAATCGATGGGGCTGAAGCCTTCGACCGTCGAGACCTACGCGAAGCGGGCATTCGCCAAGCTCGGCGTCGATTCTCGGCGACAGTTAATGGCGCTTGTGTTGAAGAGCGCACCGCTGCGACATGGCAGCGATGGCGTGTAGTGAAGCCGGATGACGAGGGGCCGCCCGTCACAACCCGATCGGCACACTACAGCGTGGCAGCGGCATTGCGCGGTGCATTCGACGTGCTCAAACCACGCGGCGTGATCGTCCAGGTCGGCCTCGGCGGTGACATCTCCTTGCCGATCAACGTGATTGTCGCCAAGGAATTCGATCTGCGCGGGGCATTCCGCTTCCACGAAGAATTCGCCGTTGCCGTTGAACTGCTGAACAAGGGATTGATCGACGTGAAGCCCTTGATTTCCGGTATTTTCCCGTATCAGGATTCGGTCAAGGCGTTCCAGACAGCGGGCGACCGTTCCAAATCGATGAAGGTGCTGGTGAGCTTCGATTGATCGCGCGTCAGGCGACGATGACGCGGCAATCCGCGTTCGTCGCCGGGCGTCAAGTCACGACTCGTGACACTCGTAACTTCACGCACCGTAAAAAGGGATCATAAAAAAGCCGACGTCGCGATGCAGACATCGGCTTTTATCGTTTTCTCTATACAGTGCTCAGTTGTTGCATCGTGCTTCGAGTGCATCGATAAACGCGCGGTTCCAGCGGCCCTCCTTCATCGCCCGCATGGTCTCGGCCTCTGCTTCCAGAACGGCTAGCGCTTTTTCAATCACATGTTCGGCATCGTCCTGCGGAATAGCCAGCAAACCGTCCTGGTCACCCACAACGATGTCACCCGGATTGACCACCATTCCGCCGACCGACACCGGTACATTGATTTCGCCCGGACCGTCCTTATACGGCCCCCGATGCGTGACCCCGCGCGCGTAAACCGGAAAATCCCGATCGCGGATTTCTGCGACATCGCGGATCGCGCCGTCTACGACCAAACCGACAACGCCTATATTGGCTGCGTAAAAAGACAGAATCCCGCCGACCACCGCATTGTTGAGATCGCCACCCGCGTCCACGACCAGTACGTCACCTGGACGGCAAAACTCCAGGGCGCGCAGGTACGTCAGGTTATCCCCACCTCGCGAGCGCACTGTGACCGCGGTGCCCGCCATCGTCTTTTTGCCAGGCCGTTGATAGGGGTGGAGTCCCACACTGCCGATGTTGCGATGCATGTTGTCACTGAGCGCAGAGACGGGAATATCACGCAATGCGGTAAGGATCTGGTCGGCAGCTTGAGGCGCCGAAGGGTTTTTCCTGATGGCTTTGTACATGGTTGATCTTCGCTTCCGGGTGTAAGGGGAGCGGCTCATGCAGGTCAGGAGCGAGTAGGCACGACACCGCTGTAACACGGATATAACGGTATATCGCCCCTGCAAATCGCGCCAAGACGGGTTCGTTCTTGCACGATAGGAAACGCTTATGTAACGCAACTCTCGGAGGGCGCGGTGCACACGGCAACGTGCGCATGGCGCGCGCCGCGTCTAAACGCCCGCCAGCGCCGGCAGTTCGACCTCGTACGACACACGCACGCGCTGGCGGCTTATCAATGACTGATGCGCCACTTCGCTCAGATGCGCCGCGCTTTCGATTCGCCTCGGCAGGCGCGCGGGATAGCGAGCAGTTTTCTTCTCGAGAATGGCCCGGCTCAGAAACCCGGCGCCATACGCTTTCAGCAAGTGCGGATGGTGCGCTTCGATATACGCAGCAATCTGCGCCTCCTCACCGTCGATCGTCGCCAGCAACGCCAGCGTGCTCGCATCCCAACGGAAGCGCAGGCCGAGTTCATCGAATGCGCTGTTATAGGCGCACAACTGCGCCTCGACTTCCGCATCATGCGCGCTGTCGCAAACATCGAACTGGGACGGGTTCATGGTCGCCTCCTTGAGGAAAATGGCATGACCAAGAATAGGCTGGTGCATCAATAAACAATAGTTAAAGTTATTTCGAAAAACGATAGTGTTTTGCTTATGCATCCGTTCCCCAAGTACGACAGCGACGAAATCTGCAGTACCTGAACAGCCGCGTTACCCCTCCCACCACCCCTTAGTCGGAAGCGGCAGACCTATCTATTAGGTATGCCTAATGCAAATCATAAAATGTTTTAACTTTTACTTATCCCTGTTCGCGCGCAGCATCCCTCAGACGCGCTCCAAGCGAAACGCCTTTTACCCAGTTGTGCGATCCACGGGCAACGGTTTTCGCCAGTGCAATTCCCTTTGGCCGACCACTGGCGCTTGATTGCCCACAGACAAACCGGCGATGAAGCGATTCGATCACGTAGGTCCAACGTGCCGCTCGAGCGCGACGGAATATACAGGAGACGAAGGACATGGGACATTCCAACGTATCCGGGACAGGCAGTACGCCGTTCCGGCAAAACCGCTGGGTGCAGCTGGCGATCGGCATCGTATGCATGGGGCTCGTCGCGAATCTGCAATACGCCTGGACGCTGTTCGTCGTCCCGATGGACAACGCCCACCATTGGGGACAGGCGGCGATCCAGACCGCGTTCACGGTGTTCATCGTCACTGAAACCTGGCTCGTGCCCGTCGAAGGTTGGCTCGTCGATAAGTTCGGGCCGCGCCCGGTTGTGATCGGCGGTTCGCTGTGCGCGGCGCTCGGCTGGATCATCGACGCGCATGCGAGCACGCTCGCCGAGCTATACGTTGCCGCAGTGATCGCTGGCATCGGCGCGGGTTGCGTGTACGGCACCTGCGTCGGCACGGCGCTCAAATGGTTTCCGGACAAGCGCGGCCTCGCGGCCGGTTTGACCGCGGCAGGTTTCGGCGCCGGCGCGGCCGTCACGGTAATTCCAATCGCCAACATGATCCAGCGCTCAGGCTACGAGCACACGTTCATGTTCTTCGGCATTTTCCAGGGCGTCTGCATTCTGCTGCTCGGCACCATGCTGGTACGGCCAAAGCCGCCCGCATTCGCGGCCGCGGTCAAACGCGTGGTGGCAAGCAAGATCGACTACACGCCCGGCGAGATGATCCGTTCGCCGCTCTTCTGGGTGCTGTATCTGATGTTCGTGTTCGTCGCGGCCGGCGGCATCATTGCGACCGCGCAGCTCGGGCCGATCGCAAAGGAATACGGCTTTGCCAAACTGCCGGTGAGTCTGCTGGGCATCACGCTGCCGCTGCTCACGATGACGCTGTCGATCGACAACCTTTGCAACGGCTTCACGCGTCCATTGTGCGGTTTTCTATCAGACCGCATTGGCCGCGAAAACACGATGTTCATGATCTTTCTCGGCGAAGGCGTCGCGCTGCTGGGGCTCATGCAGTTCGGCCACAACCCCTACGCATTCATGTTCTTCGCCGCCACCGTGTTCCTGTGCTGGGGCGAGATCTTCTCGATCTTCCCGGCGACCTGCGCGGACACGTTCGGCAGCAAATACGCCGCGGCCAATGCCGGCACGCTATATACCGCGAAGGGTACCGCGTCGATGCTGGTGCCGATCGCGTCGGTGCTATCGGCGAACGGTGGCTGGAGCACCGTGTTCATCTCGGCTGCGGTGGTGTCGATCGCGGCAGCCGTGTCAGCGAAGTTCATCCTCGCACCCATGAGAAAGCGCTGGATCGAGAACTCGGGCGCGCCGGCTGGCGTGGTCATCGCCGAAGCCCGGCTGCAGCCGTCGCCCGGCGGCTCGCCTGAATGAACAACAAAGTGAGCACACAACTCACGACGAAAACCCCATAACGTCCCGCGACCAAGGAGAAACATCATGGCAGAAGCCGATAGGCCCACAGAAGAAGCGACCCCGAAGCAACAGACAGCCGAGACGACCGACGGATTCCATCTCGTCATCGACGCGCTGAAACTGAACGACATCAACACCATCTTTGGTCTTGTCGGCATCCCGATCACCGACCTCGCGCGGCTTGCACAAGCGGAAGGGATGCGTTTCATCGGTTTTCGTCATGAACAGCACGCGGGCAACGCAGCGGCCATCTCCGGCTTCATGACGCAGAAGCCGGGCATCTGTCTGACGGTGTCGGCGCCGGGCTTTCTGAACGGCCTGACCGCGCTCGCCAACGCGACCACCAACTGCTTCCCAATGATCCTGATCAGCGGTTCGAGCGAGCGCGAAATCGTCGATCTGCAGCAGGGCGATTACGAAGAAATGGATCAGTTGAACGCGGCCAAACCGTACGCGAAGGCGGCATATCGCGTGCTGCATGCGGAAGACATCGGCATCGGCGTGGCGCGTGCTATTCGTGCCGCGGTGTCGGGCCGCCCGGGCGGCGTGTATCTGGACTTGCCGGCCAAGCTCCTCGCGCAAACGCTGGACGCCGTGAAGGCGCAACAGTCGCTGGTCAAAGTGGTCGACGCCGCGCCGCGTCAGTTGCCCGCGCCGGACTCGGTCAAGCGTGCGATCGATGTGCTGAAGAGCGCGAAGCGTCCGCTGATCCTGCTCGGCAAGGGCGCCGCGTACGCGCAGGCTGACGCGGAGATCCGCGCGTTTGTCGAACAAAGCGGGATTCCGTATCTGCCGATGTCGATGGCGAAGGGCCTGTTGCCCGATACGCACGAGCAATCGGCGTCGGCGGCGCGCTCGTTCGTGCTGCAGGAAGCCGACGTCGTTGTGCTGATCGGCGCGCGTCTGAACTGGCTGCTCTCGCATGGCAAGGGCAAAACGTGGGGCGCAGAGCCGAAGAAGTTCGTTCAGGTTGACATTTCGCCGACCGAAATCGACAGCAACGTCGCGATTGCCGCGCCGGTGATCGGCGATATCGGCTCGTGCGTGGCGGCACTGCGTGCGGGCCTCGATGCAGGCTTCGCGAAGCCGAGCGCCGAGTGGACCGGCGCGATCGCCGAGCGCAAGAGCAAGAACCTCGCAAAGATGGCCGCCACGCTCGACAAAAACCCGTCACCGATGAATTTCCACAGTGCGTTGCGCGCCATCCGCGATGTGCTGAAGACGCGCCCGGACATCAACGTCGTCAACGAAGGCGCGAACACGCTCGACTACGCGCGCAGCATCATCGATATGGCCGAGCCACGCAAACGCTTCGATTCTGGCACGTGGGGAATCATGGGCATCGGCATGGGCTTCGCGATCGGCGCGGCGGTGACGAGCGGCAAACCGGTTGTCGCGATTGAAGGTGACAGCGCGTTCGGCTTCAGCGGCATGGAACTCGAAACCATCTGCCGCTACGACTTGCCGGTTTGCACGATCGTATTCAACAACAACGGCGTGTATCGCGGCACCGACGTGAACCCGACGGGCGGCAAGGATGTCGCGCCGACCGTGTTCGTGAAGGGTGCGCGCTACGACAAGATGATCGAGGCATTCGGCGGCGTCGGCCATCACGCGACCACGCCGGAGGAATTGACGAAAGCGCTGCTCGAAGCGATCGCATTGGGCAAGCCGACCTTGATCAACGCCGTCATCGACGAAGCGGCCGGCACCGAAAGCGGCCGCCTGACGAATCTGAATCCGCAAAGCTCGGCGATGAAAAAGTGATCCAGCGTAACCACGGAGATACCAAAGTGACCAAACCTCTCGAAGGCATCAAGATCATCGACTTCACCCACGTTCAGGCCGGCCCTGCGTGCACCCAGTTGCTCGCCTGGTTCGGCGCCGACGTCATCAAGGTTGAAAGACCGGGTTCGGGCGACGTGACGCGCAATCAGTTGCGCGACATCCCCGACGCCGACGCGCTTTACTTCACGATGCTCAACAGCAACAAGAAGTCGCTGACGTTGGACACGAAAAAGCCCGAAGGCAAGGAAGTGCTCGAAAAACTGATTCGCGAATCTGACGTGCTGGTCGAAAATTTTGGCCCAGGCGCGTTGGACCGGATGGGTTTTTCATGGGAACGCCTGAACGAGCTCAATCCGAAGATGATCGTCGCTTCGGTGAAGGGCTTCAGCGACGGCCATCACTACGACGACCTGAAGGTCTACGAAAACGTGGCGCAATGCGCTGGCGGCGCGGCATCCACCACGGGCTTCTGGGACGGTCCGCCGACCATTAGCGCTGCAGCGCTCGGCGACAGCAACACCGGCATGCATCTGGCAATCGGCATTCTGACCGCACTGCTTGGGCGCGACAAAACCGGCAAAGGCCAGAAGGTCGCGGTGTCGATGCAGGACAGCGTGCTGAACCTGTGCCGCGTGAAACTGCGGGATCAGCAACGGCTGGAGCGCGTGGGTTATCTCGAGGAATATCCGCAGTATCCGCACGGCGAATTCAGCGATGTGGTGCCGCGCGGCGGCAATGCGGGCGGCGGCGGTCAGCCGGGCTGGGTACTCAAATGCAAGGGCTGGGAAACGGATCCGAACGCGTATATCTACTTCACGATCCAGGGCCATGCGTGGGAGCCGATCTGCAAGGCCCTCGGCAAACCCGAGTGGATCGACGATCCGGCCTATAAGACTGCGGAAGCACGTCAACCGCATATCTTCGAGATCTTCGGAACCATCGAAGCCTGGCTCGCCGACAAGACCAAATTCGAAGCGGTCGACATCTTGCGCAAGTTCGACATTCCGTGCGCACCGGTGCTGACCATGAAGGAACTGGCCAACGATCCATCCTTGCGCGCGAGCGGCACGATCGTCGAAGTGCCGCACAAAAAACGCGGCTCGTATCTGACGGTCGGTAGTCCGATCAAGTTCTCGGACATGAAGCCGGAAGTCACCGCGTCGCCGCTCCTCGGCGAACATACGGATGAGGTACTGGCGAGCCTTGGGTATAGCAAGCAGGACATCTTCAACCTGCGCGAAATCAAAGCGGTTTAACGGAGTCACGCCGCGGGCCCGTGTGGTTGCTCGGGCCTGCGGATACGGCGTTGCTGCGCAAGCGTCTTGCGGAACTGGAAGCGTCCGCAGGCGTGTAACGCGTAAGCACCCCATTTCAAGAACCCGTCATGAGAAGGCTTGCCTTCATTTTATATCACAATGAACTATAATCATGACGACACGTTCTTTCGTTTCGTGAGGATTTCGCCTTAGTGTGTGGTGCCATCCCACGTGATACCCCCCACTTTCCTACTCGAACCTTGTCCCGCTACGCTCTCATTCGCTGGCTTTCCAGCTTTGCCCCTCATCCCATTGCCGTCCGGTGGCCCGAACGCCTCAGATCGTGTCTCGGCGCATTGCTGGGGATTGCGTTCACCGGCGGGACCATGCACGTCCTTCTCGGAACGGCAGCGAACATTCCGCTCCTCGTGGCTCCAATGGGCGCTTCGGCTGTACTGCTGTTCGCGGTTCCTGCCAGTCCGCTTGCGCAACCGTGGTCCATCATCGGCGGCAACATCGTCTCCGCTACAGTTGGCGTTGCCTGTGCAAGCTGGATCGCCGATCCGGTGGGTGCCGCCGCTTTGGCCGTCGCGCTGGCCATCTGTGCGATGTTTGCGCTGCGGTGTGTTCACCCCCCGTCGGGCGCGGTGGCCCTGACCGCGGTCCTTGGCGGTCCGACTGTGCACGCTCTCGGCTACCGCTTTGTGGCCGAACCGATCGCGATCCAATCAGTGATGCTGCTGTGCGCGGCGATCATCTACCACGCGGCTACCGGGCATCGATACCCGCACGTCGTCCAGAGTGCGGGCAAAAGCGCGGCAGCATCGGCGGCGGCGAACGAAGGTTTCACGCGCGCGGACCTCGAGGCGGTGCTGAACCGGCGCGGAGAATTGCTCGATATCGACACGGACGATCTGGAATCTCTGCTGCGCGACGTTCAGTTGCAGGCCTACGCCCGCACGTTCAATGAACTGACCTGCGCGGACATCATGTCGCGCTCTCTCGTCGCCGTGTCGGCCGTCACAAGAGCTTCCGCCGCATGGAGTCTGCTGAAACAGCGCCGTATCAAGGCACTCCCGGTCACTGACGAGAAGCAGCACGTTATCGGCATCGTGACCCGTGCCGACCTTGTCGATAAACGGGCGTTCACCAAAGGGGCCGGTCTGACGTCCCCCGTACAACGCTGGTTCCGGCGCAGTATCACCCCGGCGCCGCTTGTCGGCGCCTTGATGAACGTCGACGTTCGCACGGTTGACGCGACGACGCCGATCGTCGAACTGGTGCCGGTATTCGCGAACTACGGGCACCACCACATCCCGGTTCTGGACTCGAATCGGCGGCTTGCCGGAATGATCACGCAAGCCGACCTCATCGCCGGGCTCTATCGCCAGGCTTACGCCAAGCAGCAGCACGCGGCATAACCACTGTCATGCACACCGACGCTCAACACGGACATACATATCACGTCATGATATAATTCGTGTTTTATCTCATTCTCCACGGCACGCCGATGAAAACACTCGCACGCAGCTTGACCAAGGCGGACTTCGAGCAACTGTCCGAGTTTCGCTACCAGATGCGGCGCTTCGAGCGTTTTTCTGAACAGGCTGCCCAGGGCGAAGGCATTACACCCTTGCAGTATCTGTTGCTCCTGCATATCAAGGGTTATCCGGAGCGCGACTGGGCAACCGTCGGCGAGCTTGCGGAACGGCTCCAGGCGCAGCATCACGGCGTGGTCGCGCTAGTGTCCCGCTGCGAGGCGCTCGATCTGGTCCGCAGAAAGGTCAGTGAGACGGACCGCCGCCAGGTCGAGGTTCATTTGTTGAAGGCGGGTGAGCAGGTGCTTGCCCGTCTCGCCGAGATGCACCGTGCCGAACTGAAGTCGCTCAAGGGCACCTTCAATGTCCCTCAAATTGATTTTTGAGTCACCATGAGTCTCGACACCCATAAGCGCGATTTTTCCACCAACGCGCGGCTGCCCGGCATTTCCGCACTCGCAGCGGGGATCGGCGCCCTCAGCACGCTCGCGGCGTTCGTACTGCTGAGTCTGATTCATCTGTTCACCAATCTGTTCTTCTTCCAGCAACTTTCGTTTGTGGACCGTTCACCGGCGCTCAACACGTTGGGTATCTGGGTGGTGATCATTCCGGTGATCGGCGGCCTCATCGTCGGTTTCATGGCCCGTTACGGCTCGGAGAAGATTCGCGGACATGGCATTCCCGAAGCGATCGAAGCCATCCTGTTCGGCAAGAGCCGCATGTCGCCGAAAGTGGCGATTCTCAAGCCGCTGTCGTCCGGCATTGTGATCGGCAGCGGCGGGCCGTTCGGCGCAGAAGGCCCGATCATCATGACAGGCGGCGCACTGGGGTCGCTGATCGCGCAGTGCGTGAAGGTCACGTCCGCTGAACGTAAGACGCTGCTGGTTGCCGGCGCAGCGGCGGGCATAACGGCGGTTTTTGGCACGCCGGTGGCGGCTGTTTTGCTGGCGGTCGAACTGCTGCTGTTCGAATGGCGCCCGCGCAGTTTTCTGCCGGTCGCGCTTGCGTGTGCCGTCGCGGGGTTTGCGCGCGCGGCATTCTTCGGCACGGGGCCGCTGTTTCCGCTTGAGACTGCGCCTCCCGGTGCAATGTCGCTGGTCTCCTGCGTCGTCGCAGGGCTGATGTCCGGCGCGCTCGCATCGGGCCTGTCAGCCGCGCTGTATAAAACCGAAGACCTATTCGGCAAGCTGCCCATCCACTGGATGTGGTGGCCCGCGCTTGGCGGCCTCGCCGTCGGCATCGGCGGCTTTTTCGAACCTCGCGCGCTGGGCGTCGGCTACGACGTGATCGGCGACCTGCTGCACCAGCACATTGCAATCCAGATCGCGCTGGCGATCCTGGTCGTGAAGGCGGTCATCTGGGTCGTGGCACTGGGCTCGGGCACCTCAGGCGGCGTCCTGGCTCCATTGCTCATGCTGGGTGCGGGGCTCGGCGTCGTGTTCGGCCACGTGCTGCCGGGCGGCGAACCGGCCCTATGGCCGCTCGTCTGCATGGCGGCCACGCTCGGCGCCACGCTGGGCGCGCCGTTGACCGCGATCGTGTTCGCCTTCGGTCTCACACACGACAGCAACGCGTTGCTGCCGCTGCTCGCCGCGACGCTGATCGCGCACGGGTTTGCAACGGTCGTCATGAAACGCTCCATCATGACCGAGAAAATTGCCCGGCGCGGTTATCACATTTACCGGGAATACGGCGTCGATCCGCTTGAGCGCCACCACGTCGACGAGGTGATGTCGCGTACGGTCGAGACGATCGATGGCGATCTGTCCGTGCGCGAAGCGCTGGCAATGTACTTCGGCACGACGCAAGCACATCGCGCCTATCCGGTCGTGCGTCAAGGCGTGCTGGTGGGCGTCGTCGATCGCGCGCTACTGGAAAAAATTCGCGATGACGAGGCAGCGCATGCGCTCGACTCGCGCCTCTCCGACGTGTTGCGCCACCGCTCCCCCGCTTTTGCATTGCCCAGTGAAACCTGCCGGCTCGTCGCAACGCGGCTGGCGGTGCACGGTCTCGAGCGGTTGCCCGTGGTCGCGGACTCCGAAACGTTGCGACTGATCGGCATTGTGTCGCGCAGCGATCTGGTCAAACCGTCTCTTGCCCACTTCGACGAAGAGCACAAGAAAGAGCGCTTCCGGCGCTTGCGGGTCAATACCGGCAAGCGGCACTTCCCACCGCTGCCGTAGGTGAGCCGTAAGTCAACCGCAGGTCAGCCGCAGGTCAGCGGATCGAAGGAACGCAATGAAGTATTATTTCCCCGGCAACGAAGCGTCGCTTTGACAAAAGATGCTTCGCTGCGTTCGACGTTCTCTGGTTGTGAATACGAACCGCGTACCGAAGTAAAGGAGACGTGCAAATGGAGGTAATCGCGCCGGCGCAAACCGCGCTTGTCGTCATGCATTATCAGACCGACATTCTCGGGCTCTTTCCATCGGTCGCGCCGGGCTTGCTCGCCAATACACGCAAGCTATGCGACGCGGCGCGGGCCAAAGGCGTCAGCGTCTATTTCGCCAACCTCCGGTTCAGTCCGGGCTATCCGGAAGTCAGCCCATTGAACAAGAATGGGCAGGGAATCAAACAACTTGGCCTCTTCGTCGATGACTGGATCGCGCCGGAGTTGGGCCAGCAGGCCAGTGAACCGGTCATCATCGCGCATCGTGCCAGCGTGTTCTTCGGCACCGATCTGCAGGCACGACTTCTCGCACAAGGTATCGATTCGCTGATTATGGTTGGCATTGCGTCGACCGGTGTCGTGCTGTCGTCGGTCGCGTATGCGAGCGACGCGGACTTCCGCCTATACACGGTCAAGGATTGCTGTTACGACCCGGATCAGGTGGTACATGAACATCTGTTCTCCACCGCATTCGAATCGCGCACCACGGTGCTGTCGCTCGCGGATGCCTTGCTGCTGCTCGCCTAGACGTTCGATGTGTGCTCCGGAGCGACCCCGGGCCCGTCGAGTGATCGATCGATCGTTCGCTGGCGCGGCAGACCGCTTATGGCCGACCTCTGCCGAATACCAACCGGCCGCACGCGATCCACGCCGGACATAGAATCCGGCACCGACTCTGCGGCAAGCGGCGCAGAATAGTCGTCCCCAGTCCGGGTTAAGAGCGGGCTCGGCCGGCGCACCAGAGATACACGTCTACTCGACCCTAATCCAGACCAGGACAGCCGAGGTTTCCTTGCCGGTCATAGGGTCCTTCGCGGGCAGCGTTCTTATGTACAAGGAGTTGCCGTCGATTCTGAACTGACGCACTTGAGTCGTCCCTGTCCACGACTGATTCCACGATGCGTCGATGTGGTGGCTAACTTTGTCGCCCTCAATACTGTAGGTCCCCGCGTATGCGATAAACCCGCCGTAGAGATCGACGCGCTCCGCGTCGGTTGGAACGAGAGTGTCAGGCGCCTTTCGTCCTTCCTTGACCAGCATGGCGCACATCCGGCAGTCCGGCCCATAGCTGAGATAGCCGATTGGGTGCGCGCCGAACATATCGGTCTTCTGGCCGGTCGCCATGTCTTCAGTCGTGAAGGACTGTAGCTTCCAGGTTCCGAGCTGCGGGCCGGTGCAGCTCTGCCGCTGTTGTCCGGCAGCAGGGAGTTTCATCGAATTTCCCAACGGATCGCACTCGTCGCGACTCCCGAGCGCTTCGCCAATTCGCCTATGGTGATCATCGTCTCGCTCATCAGTGCTCTCGAGGATTGTGCTTGACTTCAAGTTTACTTGAACTTTCACAATGGGGCTTTAGCGTCACGACGCGACGTACCCAACAACCGCGCGACGTTGCAGCCTTTATCATGAGCGAATTCGCGGCAGCGCTGGACGGGTATCCTCGTCCAGCGCACTTTCCCACGCCGCCGATTCGATCGATAGAGACTGGAGACCCGCGTGAAATTCGACACGACCACCGTCCGGCTGATCCTCGCCATCGCTGAAGAAGGCAGCATCTCGCGCGCCGCCGACAAACTCAGCCTGGCGGTAGCCGCCGCATCACGGCGCGTGTCGGACCTCGAAGCACAACTCGGCGCCAAACTGTTCCAGCGCGTACCGCACGGCGTCGAGATCACCGAATCGGGCGCCAAGCTGCTGGAATACGTCCGGCAGATCGACAACCTCATCGACCGTCTCGAAGGCGATGCGCAGGCACTCAACCAGGGTCTCGACGGCCGCATTATCATCGGCGCGCCCAAGGCCGTCGTCATCCAGTTCCTGGCGCGCGAGATTGCCGCCATTCAGCGTAAGTATCCCAGGATCTCCCTGAAGATCGTGGAGGAGAACAGCAAAATCGTGCAGCAACTGCTGCGCGACAAAGTGATCGACGTGGGTATCTACGAAAAGAAAAGCGGCTTCCTGGGCCTCGCCAAGTTCCCGTACAAGGAGGACGAACTGGTGCTGGTGTATAGCCGCCCGCATTTCCAGTTTCCCGACGGTCCGGTCGGCGTCGACGATATTCTCGATCTCCCCATCGTGAGTCTCGGCAAGGGCTCCGCGGTCTTGTCCGCCGTGCAACGCGCGTACCGCAGCCGCGGGCGCCAATTCGCCAACAATTTCACCGTCAGCGGTTTCGACACCATGCTGGCGATGGTGCGCCATGGCCTCGGCGTGGGCCTGATGCCGCCCGAGGTGCTGCGCAGCTTTCATCCCGAGGCTTCGCTGGTGTCGGCAGCGCTCATCGGCGACTGGCACCAGCGCAGCTACGTTCTGTCCTGCGTCGAAGGGCACGCGCAGGAGCAGACCCTGCGCAACGTAGTGGCCGAGCTTCTCAGCGGACCGGCCTAGTCTCTCGCCGGAAGACGCCGCCCGGTTTCGCAACGCGCGAAACCAGACATGCTCCAGGCGTTCTTGCGGCGGCCTGGTCTGTAGCGGACAGTGAGGACAGAAAACCTGCCGGCCATGCACGACATGGCTGAGCGGTTCGACTCACACCTTCTACAGAGACACTCGAGATGACAGAATCGAAGCATCTACCGCTGCAAGGTATCCGTGTGCTGGATGTCAGCCAGGTCATGGCCGGCCCATTCGCCTGCATGCTGATGGCCGACATGGGCGCAGACGTAATCAAGGTTGAACCGCCCGAAGGCGATCAGACCCGTGGCGCGATGGGTTTCAAGATGAAGGGGCCCGACAGCATGGGCTTCCTGAACATGAACCGCAACAAGCGCTCGCTGACGCTGGACCTCAAGAGCGATGAAGGTCGGGCGTTCTTCTACGAGCTCGCCAAGACTGCCGACGTAATCGTCGAAAACTACCGTCCGGGCGTGGTGCAACGGCTCGCCATCGACTATGAATCGATCAAGGCCATCAATCCCAAGATCGTCTACGTCAGTATCTCCGGCTTCGGACAAAGCGGACCGTGGGCGTCGCGACCCGGCTTCGACCTCATGGCGCAGGCCATGTCGGGCGTGATGAGCGTGACCGGCTACAAGGGCGGCAAACCCGTCAAGGCCGGGGTGCCGGTCGCTGACATCGGCTGCGCGCTGTTCGCTGTTTACGGACTGCTGTCAGCCTACATCGGCGCGCAGAAAACGGGCGAAGGTCAGCACATCGACGCCTCGTTGTTCGATTCGATCATGGCTTTCTCGATCTGGGACATGTCGGAATACTGGGGCACGGGGGTGCCGCCGACACCGCTCGGCACCAGCAACAAGATGAGCGCGCCCTACCAGGCCGTGAAGGCGCGGGACGGCTACTTCGTGATGGGCGCAACCAACCAGAAGCTATGGACGAAACTGTGCGAACTGCTGGAGCGTCCGGACCTCGTCACGCACGCTGACTATGCAACTGTGTCGCTGCGCCTGAAGAATCGCGAGGCGTTGATCGAGGCTTTGGAGCAGGAGTTCGCGAGGCGCGACAGCGACGCCTGGGTCGATGCGATGCTCGCCGCCGGCATTCCGGCCGGCCCGATCCTGTCCTATCCCGAGGCGTTCGAAAGCGAGCACGCTGCGCACCGCCGTATGTGCATGGAGATCGACCATCCGAACGAAGGCAAGGTCAAGAATATCGGCTTTCCCGTGAAGATGCTGGGCACGCCGCAGACGGTGCGTCGTCATCCGCCGCTGCTGGGCGAGCATAACGAGGAGATCTTTGCCGAGATCAACGGGACGGCGCCATGAGCGATCTTGTCAGACTCACGGTCCATCCGTCGGGCGCGGCGGAGATCGTGATTGACCGCCCCGAGCGGCATAACGCGATGACGCTCGACATGTACGAGTCGCTGCTGGCACTCGTCGCTCAATGTGAACAGAACACCGGCGTGCGCTGCATTCTTTTTAAAGGCGCGGGCGGCAAGTCTTTCATTTCCGGCACCGACATCGCGTACTTCAAGGACTTCCGCAACGGTCGCGATGGCGTCTCCTACGAGGCCTTCGTCGAGCGCGTTATCGACACAGTCGAACGCATTGCGGTCCCCACGGTCGCCGTAATCGACGGGTGGGCCGTGGGCGGCGGCCTCGCGCTGGCGACGGCCTGCGACTTCCGCGTCTGCAGCGACGGCTCGCGCTTTGGCGCGCCGATCGCGAAGACGCTCTCCAACACGCTGTCGTCGCGCAACATCGCGCGCTTGCAGGCGGCGCTCGGTGTGCCCCGCGTCAAGAAGATGTTGCTGCTCGCCGACTACGTCGCGGCGCAGGAGGCGCTGACGTGCGGCTATGTCTACGAGGTGTGCTCGCAAGACGCGCTACAGGAAGCCGCTCATACGCTCGCGCAACGGCTCATGGCGCTTTCGCCGGTCACGCAGAAGGCCGTGAAGGAAAGCATGCGCCGCATTGTCGTTGAACAGCGGCTCGATGACGAAGATCTGATCGAAGCGGTATACGGCAGCGCCAACTTCAAGGACGCCGTGACCGCCTTTACCTCGGGCACGTCGAAAAAATAACAACGAGCAAAATGGAGTGAGACATGAAACGACTACAGCCCAAGGCGACCACAATGGTCCTGCTGATGTTGTGCCTGATGTACTTCATCACGTACGTCGACCGCGTCAACATCAGCACTGCCGCCGGGCAATTCAAATCCGAGCTCGGACTCAGCAACACGCAACTCGGCTTCGTCTTTTCGGCGTTCGCCTATCCCTACGTGCTGTTCCAGTTCATCGGCGGCTGGGTCAGTGATCGCTTCGGGGCCAAGCGCACGCTGATCGCCTGCGCCTTCATCTGGGCGGTGGCAACCACGCTGACGGGTCTCGCAGGCGGCTTCGCGACGCTTGTCGCGGCACGACTGCTACTGGGTCTGGGCGAAGGCGCCACCTTCCCCGCCTCCACCAGCGCGATGGCGTCGTGGGTGCGAAAGGACAAGCGCGGCATGGCCCAGGGCATCACGCACTCCTCGGCACGGCTCGGCAACGCTGTGGCGCCGATGCTGGTGTTGGCGCTCATGACAGCGTTCAACTGGCGATTCTCGTTTTACCTGCTCGGTGCGCTGAGTTTCGGCTGGCTGGTGCTGTGGTACGTGACGTACACCGAGAAGCCGGCAGATCATCCGCGCATCACCGATGATGAAATCAATACCTTGCCGCCGCCGACCGTCCGTCCGGTGGAAATGCCGGGCACATGGGCGCGTCTTTACCGCCGCTTGCTGCCGGTCTCCCGTGTCTACTTCTGCTACAACTGGATTCTCTGGTTGATGCTGGACTGGATGCCGCTCTACTTCATGCATACCTTCCATCTGAACATCAAGAAAGCGGTCATCTTCACGTCAGGAGTGTTCGTCGCCGGTGTGTTCGGCGATCTGGTTGGCGGCCTGATCAGCGATAAACTGCTTCGCCGTACCGGCAATCTGAAGCTCGCGCGCAGCTACCTGGTCGCGTTCTGCATGACCATGACCGGTCTTTCGCTCATCCCTGTGGTGCTGATACACGATCCGATGTATTCGCTGATCTTCCTCGCCGCGGCGATGTTCTTCAACGAAATGAATATCGGACCCATGTGGGCGATTCCGATGGATGTCGCTTATGACCGCTCGGGCACCGCCAGCGGCATCATGAGTGGCACCGGTTTTACCGCTGCGATCGTTAGTCCGGTTGTGGCCGGCTATCTGATCGACCGCCTGGGGAACTGGAATGTCACCTTCCTGCTCTCTATCGGTGTAATGGCCTGCGGCGTACTGATGACGTTCATCATGAAACCGGATGCGCCATTCGTCGCGAGGCTGAAGCAAGCGATGCCTTCAGAGCACGTCAGCCGGGGCGCTGCGGTTCCGCTCGTCGATAAAAACTGAATAGGTGCTGACGCTTTGGGGCGTCTTTGTGACGGGAGCGGAGCGGATCGGCAAACGCGCTAGCCGCCGTTTCTGACGCGCTGACAATCGGGTGAAGCCACGCCGCAGCGCATTCAACAGTGCGTGGCTCATCCGGCTTTTCACGACCCGCCACCAACCCGTCAACGCCTCAACGGCTCAACGGCTCAACGCCTCAACGCCTCAACGCCTCAGGCAGTGTGGCCGTGACTTCCCTGTTCGCTGTCGAGATGCGCCATCTGCGCCGCCGCGTAACGTTCACCTGCGGCAGCCCCATTCGGTACTGCCTGCGCGATCGCAGCCAGATCGTCCGCGGTGAGCGTCACATCAACCGCTCCGAGTGCTTCGGCAAGACGATCGCGCCGGCGCGCGCCAACGAGCGGCACGATATCGCTGCCTTGGGCTGCAACCCACGCAATCGCGATCTGCGCAACGGAGACGCCTTTTGCATCCGCCACCTTTCGAAGCGCATCCACGAGCGCGAGATTGTGATCGACGTTATCGCCCTGAAAGCGCGGACTCACGGCGCGAAAATCGCCTTTCCCCGCGGAATCCTTGCTCCAGTGGCCGCTGATCAAGCCACGGGATAACACGCCGTACGCCGTCACGCCAATCCCGAGCTCGCGGCACGTCGGCAGGATCTCATCTTCAATGCCGCGCGAAATCAGCGAGTACTCGATCTGCAGGTCACTCACCGGGTGCACCGCTGCCGCACGGCGAATCGTCGTGGCGCCCACTTCGGACAAACCGACGTACCGCACATAGCCTGCCTTGATCATGTCGGCAATCGCCCCGACCGTGTCTTCGACAGGCACGTTTGGGTCGAGCCGTGCAGAACGGTAGATGTCGATATGATCGACGCCCAGCCGCTGCAGCGAATAGGCGAGAAAGTTTTTGACCGCCGCGGGACGTGCATCGTAAAGCGACCAGCCGCCTGCGGGGTCGCGCATCGCTCCGAATTTCACGCTGATGATCGCCGCGTCGCGACGTGACGGCGGCGCGCTTTTGAGGGCCTCGCCGATCAGGATTTCGTTGTGGCCGGAGCCGTAGAAATCGCCCGTATCGAGCAGCGTGATGCCGGCTTCGAGCGCGGCGTGGATCGTGGCAATGCTTTCGGCGCGGTCGGATGGACCGTACATGCCTGACATACCCATGCAGCCGAGACCGATGGCGGAGCTTTGCGGACCCGCCTTACCCAGTTGAAGTTGTTTCATCATGTTCCTCGCTAGTTGCGCCGCAAGAAAGGCGCTTGACCCGAAGTATCGGCCTAATTTCCGCGTGCGATAATCCACCTCAATCTGGATGACCCGTGCGGAAAAGCGAACAATGCCGAAACCCGATCTTTCCGATTTGAAAGCATTCGTCGCCGTCACACGGGCACGCGGATTCCGCCATGCTGCAATGACGGGGGGCGTGTCGGCCTCATCGCTTAGCGAAGCGGTTCGACGGCTCGAACAGCAGCTCGGTGTCAGACTGCTCAATCGTACGACGCGCAGCGTCACGCCCACAGAGGCAGGACAGCGTCTCTTCGAGCGGCTCGCGCCGGCTTTCGGGGAAATCGCCATCGCGCTGGATGCGGTGAACCTCTTTCGTGAAAGTCCTACCGGAACGCTGAGGTTGAACGTTCCGTCGATCGCAGCCAGAGAAATCCTGCCCGCTCTCCTCTCCCGCTTCCTTGCCGCTCACCCGGGTATCACGGTGGACGTCGGGACCAACGACACGTTCATCGATATCCTCGCGGCGGGTTTTGATGCCGGCATCCGCTACGACGAACGCCTCGAGCGCGACATGATCGCGGTGCCGATCGGCCCGCGCGTTCAACATTTCGTCGCGGCGGCTTCGCCGTCCTACCTCGCGGCCCGTGGAATACCGCAACATCCGGGCGAACTGCTGAACCACGCATGTATCGGACACCGCTTCGACAGCGGCGTGCTCGCGACATGGGAATTCAGACGCGGCGACGACATCGTGCGGATCGAGCCGAATGGACCGATGATCGCGTCCGTGATCGAACTGGAAAGAGGCGCGGCCGTCGAGGGACTGGGGATCGTCTATTCGTTCGACGAGTTTCTGCGGCCGGCTATAGAGCGCGGCGCGCTCGTACCGGTGCTCGAAGAGTGGTGGCAATCCTTCACTGGACCGTTTCTGTACTACCCGAGCCGGACGCATATGCCGGCTCCGCTCCGGGCATTCGTTGACTTTATTCTTGCCGCCAACGATTCAGGTCTTCATCCGTAGGCAGGGACGCCAGAGCGAACCGGTACGGGTTACGGCGCGGACCCGTGCCACGCGATCCACGCCACGCCGTGCAATGGCAGCGCGCTCAGCCGGCTGCGACGACGTCGATGCGCAACGCTTCCCCACCGGCTGCAATCGTAAGCAGATGGTCGATGTTCGGGTGCGCTCCCGGACGGTTGCGCGCGTCGGCCGTATGCTCGGCGAACACCGCGAGGCCGTGTTCGGCCGCCTTGGCGTCCAGCGTGCCGAAGGCCTGCTGCAGATAGTGGTACACCGCCAGCGAGCCCTGCTTGCCCGGTTTGTTCTCGATGCTTGCTACCACAGCGCCCTTGCCGTCGAGCAGATCGATACGTTCGATACCGTCAATGGCAGGCAGTTGGGCGAGGTTGTCCTTGAACACGTTGCTCGGTTGAATCACTGAAAACACTCCTTCTATTCGGAAAAATACGGCGAGCCGTATCTTATACGATAGGGTGTTGCGCATCGCGCTCAACAGAGCCGCTTCGCATAGGTCACCGCGGAAACTTCGGTTTTCCCGAACCTTCGCTCCCGGATTAGCAGGTTTATCCGTTCCCTAACCTGACGCAGACTGAGGCTCATCACCACTGCGGACATCGTCCGCGACAGGAGCCCAAACATGCGGACCTATCCGCGCAACAGTCCTCAAGCCGCCGCACGTATCGTCGCGCTGGCGCTCACTTCTGACGGCCACGTCAGCAGCGCGGAAGAGCGCGCCCTCGAAGGCCTGGATATCGCCGGCGAACTCGGTCTCGCGCCAGCGCAATTTGCCCAGATCGTGCAGGCGTTGTGCGAGGATCAGTCGGTCGCGCACACGCCCTTCACGCCGCCGGTCGGTCAACTCGATGCGGCCCTGCTCACCGCGTTGATCGGTGAGATCGACGACCCCGCGTTGCGTCGCAAGGTGATTCGCCTGTGCATCGCCGTCACAATCGCGGACAACTATCTGGCGGACGGCGAAATCGCCTTGCTCGCTGCCGTGTTCAACGCGTGGGGACCGAAGCCCGGCCAGGCCGCAAGCCGGCACATTCCGCTGCCGGACGCGCCGCGCGCTCACGCACCAACGGCCGCGACCACCTGAGAAGCGAGCGCATGATGTTGCCCGCGCCGCGAGCGGATCGCGTGGATTTCTTCGACCACGCCTTCCGCTCGGCCGAGCCAACGCAGTCCTCGCAGCATCGCCACGTCCTCCGCGCCCAGTTCCGCGAGCGGAAACACGCCGAGACCACGCGCAGCGAACACCGCCATCAGCGCGCTGTCTTCGAATTCGCCGACGATGCGCGGCCGGATCCCCGCGGCTTCGAACCACCGGTCGAGCCGCGCGCGCAATGCGCCGTGCCCGGTGGGCAGGAGTACGGGCAGATCGGCCAGACACTGCGGAAAGCCGGCACGGGCGGACTTGCGGACGAGTTCCGCGGGGCCATACCAGTCGACCGGCGAACCGACGAGGCGCTGGCTGACGACGCGCAGGTCGGCGTTGTGCGGCGCGGGCTGGCATGCCAGGACGAGATCGAGCCGATGGAGCGCGAGTTCAGACAACAGTTGCGCAGGTTCGCCTTCGTGACATAGCAGCCTGAGCGACGGCGTATCGAGTACCGGCGCCAGCAGCGCGTGTGCGGCGAGCTTGGAGATGCCGTCGGAAAGACCCACGGCGAGCCGTGCAATCCGCTCGCCGCCCGCCTCGCGCATCTCGTCGAGCAGCGCCTCGCCGATCTGAAAAATCTGCTCCGCGCGATTGAATGCCGTCTCGCCGGCCTCGGTCATGGTGACGCCGCGCCCTGCCGGTTTCAGCAGCTGACGCCCGATCGATTTTTCCAGCTCGCGCACCTGCGCGCTGATCGTCTGAACCGCCATGTCGAGACGCTCGGCCGCGCGCGCGAAACCGCCCTCCTTCACGACGATCCAGAAATAGTAGAGATGGCGGTAGTTGAGCATGTTGGAGACACTTCGAAAAAAACGATATATCGATCAGATTATCACTGATTTATCCGAACCATGAAGACGGCGATGATGACGGCATACCGACGTTACCCGTTACCCTTCGCTCACGGACCCCATGGACGCTCTACTCATACTCGTTGCCGACCCCGCCGCATGGGCTGCGCTTCTCACGCTGGTCGTGATGGAAATCGTGCTCGGCATCGACAACCTGATCTTCATCTCGATCCTCAGCAACAAGCTTCCGGAAGCACAGCGCGCACGCATACAGCGCATGGGCATCATGCTCGCGCTCGTGTTGCGGCTCGGCCTGCTCGGCACCGTCGCGTGGATCGCGCAACTGACCGCGCCCGCCGTGACGCTCCTCGGCCACGCGTTTTCATGGCGCGATCTGATCCTGCTTGGTGGCGGCCTGTTCCTCGTCTGGAAGGCGACGAGTGAAATCCACCACAACGTCGTCCATGCAGAAGAAGTACGCAACAAGGCGAACGCCACAGTGCAGTTGACCGCAATGGCTGCGATTGGACAAATCCTGGTGCTCGATATCGTGTTTTCGGTCGACAGCATCATCACTGCGGTCGGGATGACCGAGCACATGCCGATCATGTTCATTGCCGTGATTGCCGCGGTCGCGGTGATGCTGTTCGCCGCCAACCCGCTGTCGCGCTTCATCGATCGTAATCCGACCATCGTCATGCTCGCGCTCGGCTTCCTGCTCGTGATCGGCATGACGCTCATCGCAGAGGGTTTTGGTTCACACGTGCCGAAGGCTTACATCTATGCGGCCATGGCGTTCTCCGCGTTTGTCGAGGCACTGAACATGCTCGTGCGCCGGGCGAAATCGAAGCAGGCGGTTGGCGCAGAGCAATAAGCGCCCGTGTTACGGCCACGCACGAAAAGAGCAGCTCGACATGCTCGAACGAAGTGCCGCCGGATAGTTTTTTGTGCCGGGATCGGGCGGCTCATCAGATTGAACGCTCGCTGTCTTTTTACTCTTGAGGAGCAACGAAATGAAATGTCCCGTTTGCAAGACCACTGACTTGCTGATGACCGAGCGACGCTCGATCGAAATCGACTACTGCCCGGTCTGCCGGGGCATCTGGCTCGATCGCGGTGAACTCGACAAGCTGATCGCGCAGGACGCCGGCAGCGACGACGGGTTGGCGAGCGCTACCGCACGCACGAGCCGGGACGGCCATCCGGATCGGGATAGGGATCGCCATCGCGACCATGCGTACGACAACAACCGCACGTATGACAATCACCGAACGGATTATCGGGGACACAAGAAGAAGCGCTCGCTGTTCGATATGTTCGATTTCGACTGAACGTATCCGCGAGTACAAGAATCAAACAGCTATTTTTAGATCAAGGGCGCGCGCTGTTGCCAGCCGCGCCCTTTCACTTTTTCCATCTGACATGGACTCAGCATCGTCGAACCCTTCATATAAATAACTATCTGTCGCGTGTCATCGACAGAGCGAACTGGCGCGTTAAGGCGTTAACGGGTTAAGCGCAGTCTACGCGCGGAATCCCTTTGCGCCCGCCGCCACGATGTTCCCCCAAATTGTTTTCCTGCCCGTCTATCGTTCAGATGCCAATTTCTATCGTTTCGATTACAAAAGCCAGCGCGCTTGCCGCGCTAACTTACTGCACGCTAACCATGGCGATGCCGGCGCAGGCAGCCGACAACGTGATCGTGCTCGATTCCGGCGAAGCCCAACTGACGCTGATCGATCCCGCTACGCACAAGGTCATCGGCACGGAGCCGACCGGTAAGGAACCGCATCATCTGATGATTACGCCCGACGGTCACTCGCTCATCGTCGCCGATTCGATCTCGAACAATCTCATGTTTCTCGATCCGCATACCGGCAAGGTACAGCGCAAGGTCGAAGATATTGAAGACCCCTATCAGCTCGGTTTCTCGCCCGATCACAAATGGTTCGTGACGGCAGGCCTGCGACTGGATCGCGTCGACGTGTACCACTACGACGGCCAGAACATGACGCTCGCCAAACGCGTCCCGCTCTCGAAGACACCAAGCCACATGACGTTCTCGTCCGATAGCAAGATCGTGTTCGTCACGCTGCAAGACACGGGCGAAGTGGCCGCGATCGATCTGGCAACGCAGTCGGTGCTCTGGAAACTGCATATTGGCAATACGCCCGCCGGCCTCTGGATGACGCCGGGCGACCGCTATCTGTTGATCGGTATGACGGGCGAAGACGACGTCGCCGTGATTGACTGGCACAAACAACAAGTCGTGAAGAAAATCCAGACTGGGCGCGGCGCGCACAACTTCCGCAACCTCGACGACGGCCATCACGTGGCTGTCACGAACCGTGTGGAAAGCACGATCAGCATTCTCGATTACAACACGTTGACGAAGACCGCCGACATCACCGGACTCATGCCTGGCCCTGACGACATGGAACTGTCCGCGGATCACCGTTATTTGTGGGTCACATTCCGTTTTGCGCGCCATGTCGGCATCATTGATCTGACGACACATAAACTTATCGACGCAATCGCTGTCGGACGCTCACCGCACGGTTTGTATTTTGCGAACCGTGCGCCCGTGTATGCGCCCAATCCAGACTGAACAGGCTTTCGTTTCGATGACAGTACCCGCAATTTCAAGAGGTTTTCGATGATCCACGAAATCGTCGCGCAACTCGACAATGGCATCTCGACGTTGCAGACACTCCTGTACGTCGACGTAGTGCAGCCGTTTTTCTATCGCTTCGGCCTGATGGGATACGACGAGGATACCTACGATGCACTCTATTGGGTGATCGTCGGTGTGTTGGAAATCCTGGTCACGTATATCGCCTTGCGGCCGCTGGAAGCGTTGCGGCCCATCGAGGCGTGGTCCGATCGAAAAGCGCTGCGCGCCGATGTGATCTACACGTGGATCGCCAAACTCGGCATCATCAATATCGCGTTCTTCTTCATGTTGCAGCCGCTGTTCGATCACTGGCAGAGTCTGATGGCGATCTACAACGTGCCGAACATCGACGTCGACGGACTGTGGCCGGGGGTCACCGATCAGCCGGTTGTGTCGTTCCTCATCTATCTGATCGTGCTCGATTTCTTCGGGTACTGGTATCACCGTTGGCAGCACCGCTTCGGCGTGTGGTGGGAACTGCACGCGGTGCACCACAGCCAGCAACAGATGTCGTTGTGGGCCGACGACCGCAATCACTTTCTCGACGACATCATTCAGGCGGCGTTCTTCGCCGCGGTTTCGCTGTTCATCGGCGTGCAGCCGACGCAGTTCGTCGTGCTGGTAGCGGTCGGCAATTTCATGCAAAGCGTGCAGCACGTGAACGCGCGGTTGCCGTATGGATGGTTGCTCGAACGCGTGATCGTGAGCCCGATTTTTCATCGGCGTCATCACGCAATTGGCTACGGCCACGAAGGTACGCGCTACGGCTGTAACTTCGGCGTGCTGTTTCCGTGGTGGGACATGATGTTCAGGACCGCGTCGTGGGATCCTACCGTCGAGCCGACCGGCATTCGTGACCAGTTGCCCGTACCGCACGGTGCCGCGCGCTCCTATGGCGACGGTTTGATCGCACAGCAATGGCGCGCGTTTGGCCGCATCGCCATGCGTCTGCGGGGGCAACGCAATTACGGCGGCGTGACAGACTGATCGTCATCGCCATGGAGCGGGCGCGGTTCTCACCGCGGCCCGCTCGTCCGGTCGAAGATCGCGGCTGAAGCTCCGGCTGCTACCGCGAAAGCCATCCAGCGAAAAACGAGCGATTTGCGGTGGCGCGGGGGCCTCATCCCAACCCGACTGCTCGCGCGATTAGCAACGCCCCTCCGGCGACGATACCGGCCCCAATCACGCGCGCCGCCCGCTCACCACGCGGGGCAAGGCGTTCGACAGTGATAGCCGCGGTCACGACAGCCATCACGCGCAAATCCATGACCCCGGCAACAAGAAGGACCATCGTCAGGCCGGCGCAGCAGTAGCTGCAGTGGAGACCGAGGCGCAAGCCGTGCCGCCATGCCGTGGCGGCGTCTGCGGGCAACGCGCGCGCCGCGGGCACCAGAAGGCAGCGCCCCGGCGTCTCACGACAGCAGGCAAGGCGGCGTGCCTTCCACGCGGTGAACTGCAGCGCCCCGGTGATCAGCACAACCACACCGACCGCGAGCGGAACGGCGCGCGCCAGCGCCGGTAATTCCATCTCGAGCGCCGCCAGCGCAACGCCCAGCGGAAATGCGACCATACCGAACGCGGTCCAAACGAAGAAGTACCCCGAGCCTACTAGCACCGTCAGCCAGCCCAGGCGCGCCTCGTCCGTCCCGCTGACGGCCTGGCGATAGCGCCACAGCATGGGGACGAGCGATGGCAGCATCATCGCGACCATCATCACGATCCACATGCCGAGGAACGACGCCGCGACGCCGGGCCACGTCTGTCCGCACATCCGCATCCACGCCGTCGACATCGCCCAGCCGCCGGGCATCGGCATCTCGCCCATCGCCGACATGGACGCAGCGTCGACGATCGTCACCGCCGCGCTGACGGCGAAGAGGAGTGCCGAGACGCCGAAGAAGGCCCACTGCGAAACTGGCACGTCGATCGAGCGTCCCGACATCTCGCATCTCCCGGTTGCGCTAACGTGTCCCATCGTCTGACTCAGCGCTTCTCGTACTCGTCGTGGCGCTTCCACCAGACCCCCGTCTCGTTGCGACCCTTCGGAGCGCGGTCCAGCCACTGGTACATGCCCCAGATGCCGTCCACGCCGCGCGCATAGGTGGAATACGTGTGATAGACGACACCGTCCTCGAGGACGAACGCGCTCAAACCCGGTCTGTCTCGCGTGTACGTCGCCGCGTCGGTTCCGCAGGTGGCTGCGAACTGCGCGACGGGCTCCGGGACGGCCTGGGTCTCGTCCATCGCGTGGCCGCCGCGCTCGTAGTTGTATTCGATGCTCCCTTCACGCTGTTGCGCCTCAGTGAACGCGATGTTGAAGTCAAAGTTGAAGTCGCTTCCAGCCGACGACGCCCAAGGGAACGTCCACCCCATCCGGCGCTGATACGTCTGCAGCTTCTCGAACGGCGCCCGCGACACCGCCGACAGCGTGACGTCGTGATTCGCCAGATGAACGACGATGCCGTCGAACCCATCCGCGATCGACGAGCACGACGGGCACCCCGCCTTGTAGTCGGGCCCGAACATGAAGTGGTACACGAGGAGCTGCGAGCGTCCTTTGAAGAGGTCTGCCAGCGAGGCACTTCCCGCCTCGGTTTCGAATCGGTACGCCTTGTCGATTCGCACCCAGGGCAGTGCCTGCCGTTGCTGCACCAGCGCGTCGCTCTGCCGCGTGAGCGCCTTCTCCGCCTTGAGCAGTTCGAGCCGCGCCGCCAGCCACTCTTCGCGTGTGCCGGTCGTATGTGTCGTGATCATGCTTGCCTCCTTAGGCGTCCTGCGTCGTTCGTTCAGTTGTCGATACGACGTACTGGTTGGTGGTCATGCTAGATTAGTCACGGGCGTCGAACGGTGGGAGTGACAAGTGTGGCGGGATTCGAATAGACCATGGACTCGCTAGTGACAGCCGCGGCGCGTGCGCTCGCGGCGGGCGACCCGCTCGGCGCGCTGAACCGGGTCGCCTTGCGCGACGACGCGCCTGCGCTCGCGTTGCGAGGCATCGCGATGGCGCAGCTCGGCGATCTCGTTCGAGCGAAAGCGCTTGTGCGAAGTGCCGCGCGCGCCTTCGGCCCGAAAGAGCCTGTGGCCCGCGCAAGATGTGTGGTCGCCGAGGCCGAAATCGCGCTCGCCTCGCGCGATCTGGGCTGGCCCGCGAAGGCGCTCGACGCCGCGCGGGCGACGCTCGAAGCCCACGGTGACCGGCTGAATGCCGCGCATGCGCGGTATCTCGAAGTCCGGCGCCTGCTCTTGATCGGGCGCCTCGACGAGGCCGAGCACTTACTTGCCAAACTCGATCCCGAGCCCTTCCCGCCCGCGCCGAGAGCCGCCCATGAGCTGGTCGTCGCGGGGATCGCGATGCGCCGCCTCCAGACGAAAATAGCGCGCGCGGCGCTCGCGCGGGCTGAGCGCGCCGCGCGCCATGCAGGTATCCCGTCGCTGATGGCGGAGGTCGAGAGCGCACTCCTTCTGCTGAACACGCCCGCGGCCCGGTTGATTGCGCATGGCGAGGAACGGCCCCTCCTGCTCGAGGAGGTCGAGACGTTACTGGCGTCGAAGGCGCTCGTGGTGGACGCGTGCCGTTATGTCGTACGTGAAGCAAACATCGTGGTTCCGCTCGCGAGGCGTCCGGTGTTGTTCGCGCTCGCACGCGCCTTGGCCGAAGCGTGGCCCGAAGACGTGTCGCGGGACGCACTCATCGCGCGGGCATTCCGGACGAAGCACGCTGATGAATCGCATCGCGCGCGGCTGCGCGTCGAAGTCGGGCGGCTTCGCGCGTTGCTTGGGACGCTAGCCGGCATCAGCGCGACGAAGCGGGGCTTTGCGCTGATGCCGCATGGCGCGCGCGAGGTCGTCGTGCTGGCGCGGCCGGTCGAAGAGCCGCATGCAATGGTGCTCGCCTTCCTCTCTGACGGCGAGTCGTGGTCGAGCTCTGCGCTCGCGATTGCGCTGGATGCCAGCCAGCGCACCATGCAGCGGGCACTCGACTCGCTGGCGGCAGCCGGCAAGGTCCAGTCGTTCGGCCGTGGGCGGGCGCGACGCTGGATGACGCCGCCCATGCCCGGATTCACGACGACTTTGTTACTCCCCGCTCCTCTACCGAGTGATTAGGATGGCACCATGAATCGATCAGCCGCCAAAATCGTGCGTGAATACGGTCCCTTTCCGGGTGTCGACCATGTGGGTGGCGTGACGTATGACGGTCAGCGCGTCTGGATTGCTGCCGGTGACAAGCTGAACGCCTTCGATCCGGCGAGCGGAGAAACGCTGCGCTCGATCGATGTCGCCGCGCAGGCAGGAACGGCCTTCGACGGCCAGCATCTGTTCCAGATCGCCGATGATCGCATCCAGAAGATCGATCCGGATACCGGCCGCGTGCTGAGTACGATTCCGGCGCCCGGCGGCGAAGGTAACTCGGGACTTGCGTGGGCCGAAGGGACGCTCTGGGTGGGGCGCTATCGCGACCGGAAGATCCATCAGATCGATCCCCAAACAGGGGCGATTCTTCGCACCCTCGAGTCCAACCGCTTCGTCACCGGGGTCACCTGGAGCAATGGAGAGCTCTGGCACGGCACCTGGGAAGATGACGCGAGCGAGTTGCGGCGAGTCGATCCTCGTACGGGAGAAGTGCTGGAGAGTCTGGAGATGCCGCCCGGCTTGGTCGTGTCGGGGCTGGAAGCCGATGGTGGCGATCAGTTCTTCTGCGGCGGCGGAAACAGCGGCAAGGTGCGAGCCGTACGCCGACCCGCGCGAGACGCCGAGCTTCCCGCCGAGTCTGCGAGCGAGTAGGCGAGACGGGCCGTCATTGCGAAACAGGTTGCGCTCAGATGGCGCCATTCGGCCGATGCTCATCGGTATCGACGCAGCACACCAGCACCTCTGCATCCTCCTTGCTGAGGCTCAAATAGACGTGCCCTACGGCGCTGTCGAAGTACAGACTGTCGCCGGGCATCAATTTGAACGCCTTGCCGCTTTCGAAGCGCAATTCCAGCTTGCCGCTCAACAGGAAGACGAACTCTTCGCCCGAATGCCGGATGTACTCGGGAAAGTCCGACACGGCACGGGCGTGGATGTGCGCACGCATCGGCACCATCTTTTTGCCGGTCAGATTGTTGGCGAGCATGCCGTACTCATAGTTCGGCGTATCGTAGACATGCTGCTTGCCGGCGGCTGTAAACGACGGCTTCATCGGACCGGCCGCCGGTTTGCGGCGCCGCCCGAAGATCGCGTCGAAATCCAGTTCCAGCGAATGCGCGAGCGCCGCAAACTTGTCGTAGGTCAGCGCGATATCGCCGCGCTCCGCCTTGGAGATCGTCGACACCGCAATACCCGAGCGCTCCGACAACTCCGCCAGCGTCAGCCCGCGCGCCTTGCGCGCCTGCCGCAAATGCCCACCGACCAACTTGTGGTCGAGCGCGGGTGGCGCCTCAAGCGTGTCTGCAATCTGCTCTTTCGTCACTGCGTCGACCATCTCACTCATTTTCCGTGGAAATTTTTATTCTCATATACGAGAATTTTCATTTTTCTCGTATATGATAACTCACGCTGCTTGCCCCTTTCTTTCAACGAGTCCGGCCTGAGTGGCGCCGGCATTTCAGCTATCCAAACCATGTCGAACGAAATCAAACGTCTGCAAACGAATGCGCGCATGAGCCAGGTGGTAATCGCCAACGGCATTGTTTATCTGGCCGGCCAGGTGCCTGACACGGCGAACGTCTCCGTGACCGAACAGACCAACGAAATCCTCGCGCGTATCGACACCCTGCTCGAATCGGCGGGCGTCGACCGTACGCGTCTTCTGTCGGCGAACATCTGGCTCAGCGACCCCAAGCATTTCGCGGATTTCAACGCCGTGTGGGACGCATGGGTACCGGCAGGTCACGCCCCCACCCGCGCATGCGTGCAGGCTTTGCTGATGAAGCCGGGTTGCGATGTCGAAGTCGCCGTGACGGCACTTTTGGCATAACCAGCAACAGGTTAGTCATGACCACCATGAAATTCGATGCCGTCGTGCTCGGCGCGGGCATTGTCGGCGTGTGCGTTGCCGTGCATCTTCAGAAACGTGGCCGAAAGGTCGCACTGGTCGACCGCAAGCAGCCCGGCAACGAAACTTCGTTCGGTAACGCCGGGCTGATCCAGCGGGAAGGTGTATATCCCTATGCGTTTCCACGCGACCTCGGCACCTTGCTTCGGTACGCGCGCAATCAGTCGCCGGACGTTCGTTACCATGCCGATGCCATGCTCAAAACGGCACCCTTCCTGTGGCAATACTGGCGCAATTCTCATCCCGCAAAGCACGCCGCTATCGCCAGGTCGTACTCGACGCTGATCGAACATTGCGTGGACGAGCACCGCGCGCTGGCAGCCGACGCCGGCGCCAGCGCGTTATTGCGCCCAACCGGCTGGATAAAGGTGTTCCGCACCGAAGAAGTACAGGACGCGGAAACCCGGCACGCTGAACAGTGGCATCGAGAATATGGCGTCGAGTTCGAATCGCTGGATGCAGGCCACCTGCAACAGAAGGAGCCCGATCTCGACAAGGCCTTGTTAGGTGGCTTGCGCTATACGGCATCCGATTCCGTGAGCGATCCCAACGCGCTCGTCACGGCCTACGCGAAGTATTTCGAAGCGCTGGGTGGACGGTTTTTTATCGGCGATGCGGACTCGCTTCGTGAGGGTTGGGCGGTCGACACGCAAGCTGGAACGATCACCGCTTCATCGGCGGTAGTCGCATTGGGGCCGTGGTCGGATCGGGTAAGTACGCGACTCGGCTACCGGTTGCCGCTTGCGGTCAAACGCGGGTACCACATGCACTATGCGCCGCAGGCAGCAGCCCGTCTGAATCATCCAGTGCTGGACGTCGAGAACGGCTACCTGCTGGCGCCCATGGCAAAGGGCATCCGCTTGACCACGGGGGCGGAAATCGCGCACTGCGACGCGCCCAAAACGCCCACGCAACTCGCCGCGGTCGAGCCGATTGCGCGCACGCTGTTTCCATTGGGCGAGCGTCTCGACAACGAAGCCTGGATGGGACGCCGCCCCTGCACACCCGACATGATGCCGATTATCGGGCCCGCGAAAAATCACAAAGACTTGTGGTTCGCGTTCGGCCATGCACACCACGGGCTGACACTAGGCCCGGTCACGGGCCGGCTGATCGCCGAGATGATGACCCACGAGGAGACGCTCGTGGACACGCGGCCGTTCAGGGTGGAGCGGTTCTAGATCCAGTCCGCACGGCGAGCTCGACCCGTTACGCTGGGATCACATACGGATCGAGCGCCGTATCGAGACTGCGTGCAGTCACGGCAATAGGCGATACGAGGCGCTAACGGTGATTGACATCCAGCATGTAGCCTTCCCCGCGAATCGTGCGGAGCAGTTTGGGTTCCTTGATGTCCTCGCGCAACTTCTGACGCAAGCGTGATATCTGCACGTCGATGCTGCGGTCGAACGCATCGATCGACTTGCCGCGAGCGGTATCCATCAGGTATTCGCGGCTCAGTACACGCCCCGGTGCGGCAAGGAACGCGTTGAGCAAACGAAATTCCGCGTTAGACAACGGGATGACGGTGTTGTCGGCAGCGATAAGGTGGCGGCCAGTCTGGTGAAGCCGCCAACCGGCGAAGCGGCTTTCCTCCTGGGCTCTCGTGCGGCCTTGTGTTTGCGCACGCACGCGGCGCAGGATCGTCTGGATGCGCGCAACCAGTTCACGTGGTTCAAACGGCTTGACGACGTAGTCGTCGGCACCTAATTCCAGCCCAACGATCCGGTCGGTCATCTCGCCGCGCGCGGTCAGGATGATCAGCGGAATCTCCGAAGTCGAACGAATCTCGCGACACAGGTTGAGGCCGTCGTCGTCCGGCAGCATCAGGTCGAGCACCACGAGATCGAAGCCGCCCTCCCGGAGCGCGAGATGCATTTCCGCGCCAGTGGCAGCTTGCGCGGTCGTCATGCCGAAGTCTGCAAGGCAGTCGCACAGCAGGCTGCGAATCTGCGAGTCGTCGTCGACGACGAGAATACGGATGGCTTTGTTCACGGCGTCTTGTCTCCGATGTTGCGACGGTGAGGTGTGGCCCTCACGCTCATTATTGCCCCTCAATATAAGGGCTTTTTGCACGAATTGTTGCAGCTTTGAAATAATTGCCCTGAGCCTTGCCCCACAAGGCCGCCCGGAGAAATCAGCGCGCGTGATGGGGGTTCGCATCATGGATAACCCGCTCCGGATTTTCCCGAAGTCACGCCTCTCTGCATTATCCACCCCCGCCGTCCCGTCTGGCTTTGCGCCTCGTGCCGCAACATTTCCAAACCAGAAAGCGTTTGTGTCAGCGCAGATACAAAGCCGATATGAACCAGAAATGCCCAGGTTTTAACGTGGCTCCCAAGTCATATCGAGGCAGGAGACACGCGGGACATGAACTACGCACAACCCAAACCGCCCGTCCGGCGCATTGGCGGCATCGCCTTCGTGGTCGGATTGCACGCCGTGATCGTCTACGCATTGCTCACCGGTCTCGCGACGAAAGTCGTGGACGTGATTCGTCAGCCGATCGAGACGCGCATCATCGAAGAGATCAAGCCGCCGCCTCCCCCGCCACCGCCGCCGAAGCGGATCGCACCGCCACCGCCGAAACACGTCGCGCCACCGCCGCCGTTCGTGCCGCCGCCCGAAGTGCACGTGGCGGCGCCGCCGTCGCCGAACGCGATCACCACGCAGTCGACCACCCCTGCGCCGTCAGCACCCGTCGCGCCGCCGACACCCCCGGCTCCCGCAGCGCCGGTATCGAAGAGCGTCGGCGTGGTGTGTCCGAACTCGACGCAGGTACGCGCAGCCATTCGCTATCCGCGTGAAGCGCTCAAGGACAACCTGACCGGCGATGTCGTCGTGACGTTTACCGTCGGCACCGACGGCAACGTCAAGGACCTGAGCGTGACCCAATCGGCCGCGCCCGTTCTCGACCGGGCGGCCGAAAACGCCGTGCGGCAGTTCCACTGCGTCGCACAGGGCGAGGAAGTCCGCGTGCAGGTGCCCTTCTCTTTCAAGCTCGATTGAGGCTGCCCTCGACAGCCGTTCCTTTTTATTTGCCAACGCATTTCAGGAGACGTTCATGATCAACCGTACCCGCACGGCCGCCTTACTGACGGCTTTGTCCCTCGCGGCCAGCGCCGCCCATGCCGCCACCGATACGGTGGCGAATCCCTACGGCCTCGATGCGCTCTGGAAGGGCGGCGATCTCATCGCGCGAGGCACGCTGCTCATTCTGGTCATCATGTCCATGGGCAGCTGGTACATCATCGTCGCGAAACTGCTCGAACAGGCGCGTGTGCTGCGCCGCGCGAAGGCGGCGGAGGCGGGTTTCTGGAAAGCGGGCAATCTCGCCGAAGGCACGCGCCAACTGGACGCCGGCAGTCCGTTCCGCTTCATCGCCGAAAAAGGTCTCGCGGCATTCGACCATCACGAAGGCGCGCTGCTCGAACAGGTCGACCTCAACCATTGGGTCGCGGCGGCCATCGAACGAGCAACCAGCGCAGTCTCGAGCCGCTTGCAGGACGGCCTCGCGTTTCTCGGCACCGTCGGTTCGACCGCGCCGTTCGTTGGCCTGTTCGGCACGGTGTGGGGCATTTATCACGCGCTGACGGCCATCGGCATCGCGGGTCAGGCTTCCATCGACAAGGTCGCGGGGCCGGTCGGCGAAGCGCTGATCATGACCGCGATCGGCCTGGCTGTCGCCGTGCCCGCCGTGCTCGGCTACAACTGGCTCGTGCGTCGCAATAAATCCGTGATGGAGCGCGTGCGCGGGTTTTCGACGGAATTGCACATCGTCATCCTGACCGGCAAGACCACTGCCGGGGCCGCCGCCGCGACCAAGGCCGCCGCCCTCTCACGCGTGGGGTGAGCCATGGCCATGACCGTGGGAACCCGCGACGGCGACGATCACGACGAGGTCATGTCGTCCATCAACACGACGCCGCTGGTCGACGTGATGCTGGTGCTGCTGATCATCTTCCTCATCACGATTCCGGTGGTCTCGCACACCGTGCCGGTCACGCTGCCCAAGGAGGCCGTGCAACCGCTGCAGACGACGCCGCAGAACGTGATTCTCGCCGTGACGAAGGAAGGCGACGTGTTCTGGGACGAACGGCGCGTACCCGACGCGGCAACGCTCGTCGAGAAGCTCAAGGTGGTCGCGGTGCAATCGCCGCAACCCGAGGTCCACATCCGCGGCGATCTCGATGCGCGCTACGCCGCCATCGGCCGGGTGGTGTTCGCCTGCCAGCGGGCCGGCATCGCCAAGGTCGACTTCATCACCGAACCGCCGCCGCGCCAGTGATCCATCCACACCAACAAGGAGACCCGAGATGGCGATGACGATGCCCACCGGCGACGGAGACAACGCCGAAGTGATGGTCGAGATCAACACCACGCCGCTAATCGACGTGATGCTCGTCCTGCTCATCATGCTGATCCTCACCATTCCAATCCAGACGAACGCGGTCAAGCTCGACATGCCGACCGGCACGCCGCCGTCACAACCGCAGACGCCGCCCGTGGTGCAGATCGATATCGCGGCCGACGGCACCATCGCGTGGAATGGCGAGACGCTGAGTTCGCGCGCGCAACTGGAAACGCGATTGCGCGACGTAGCCGCCAACCCCGCGCCGACGGAACTGCATTTGCGGCCCGACAAGGCCGCGCCCTACCGCGCCGTCGCAATGGTCATGGCGTCTGCGCAGCGGCTCGGCGCGACCCACATCGGGCTCGTGGGCAACGAGCAGTTCATGCAGTAACCGTTCTCTCATCACAGAGCTCTCATGTTCGACTCCAACCTCGACTTGCCCGCCCCCGCGGCGGCCCAAAGCCCGCCATCGGACTCACCCGCCGGACCGCTCGCGTGGTTCGGTCTGGCGATTCTCGTGATCGTGGCGTTCTTCGCGTTCGTCGACCGTCAGATGCTGATCTTGCTGACGGAACCCATCCGCCACGATTTCGGGCTGACCGACACGCAAATCGGCCTGATGCAGGGCGCGGGCATCGCCCTCTTCGCAGGCGTGGCTTCGTTGCCGATCGGCTGGGTCGCCGACCGCGTGGATCGCCGTGTGGTGCTGGCGGCGTGCGTCCTCGTCTGGAGCGCTGCCACCGCGATCTGCGGCATGACCGCCGACTTCTGGCAGTTGTTCATCGCCACCGTCGGGCTGGGGATCGGCGAAGCCGGACTGGTGCCGGTGATCTACGGCCTGATTCCCGATCTCTTCCCCGCGCGTCAACGCGTGCTCGCCAATGCAATCTTCGCTCTCGCCAACCTGTTGGGCGCGGGTGCGGGGATGGCGCTCGGCGGCGCGCTGATGCACGGCATCGCAGCGGTGCACAGCGCGTTGCCCGCCGGACTGGCCGATCTCGCGCCGTGGCGGCTCGCGTTCTTTGCCGTTGCCTTGCCGGCACCCTTGCTGGTCGTGCTAGTCGTACTCATCCGGCCCGGACGCCACGGCGCCACTGACGATCCCGCGTCTCGTCACCGGTCGTCCACGCCGCTGCCGTCCGCGCCGGTCTATTTCCGGCGGGAAGGCACCATGATGCTCAAATTCTTCGGCGCAATCGGACTCGTCAACCTGTCGTTCGGCGGGGTGGCGACGTGGATGCCGGTCGTAGCGGTGCGAACGTTCGGCGCCACGCCGGCCGAAGCGGGTGGTGGCATGGGCGTGGCGGCGATGGCCGGCGGTATCGCGGGTTGCGTGCTCAGCGGACTCGTGGCCGGCCGCATGAGGGCGCGCTTCGGTGTGCTCGCGCCCCTGCGTGTCTGCGAATGTGGCGCGCTGGCCGCCGGCGGCCTGTCGTTCCTCTATCTGGCAGTTGGCTCGGTCACGCCGGTCTACGCGCTGTTCGGCATCCAGCTCGCCTGCATGGTCGCAGGCATGGTGCTGTTTCCCACCATCATGCAGAACATCTGTCCGGCGCATCTGCGCTCGCGCGTGGCGGCGATCGGCGCGCTGACGTCGATCGTCGTGCAATCCGGCAGCCCTGTGTTTATCGGTTTCATGTCGGACCGTCTGCATGCGCTCAGCCAGGGCTTGTTGTGGTCGATTGTCGGCGTGGCGGCGTTCGGCTTCTTTGCCGCCTGCATTTTGATGCGCGCGGCCGGTCGCGGTGTACGCAACGCAATCGAACGCTATGCGTGATTCTCTTCTCCCCCCCTCTCCCATGGCACTGCGCACACTCTCACTCTCGCTGCGTATCGAACGTTGGCCATTGGCCGTTCCGTTCCACATCACCGGCCACGTTATCGACGCCGCTCGCCTCGTGAGCGTGACCATCGACGACGGACACCACACCGGCAACGGCGAAGCATCCGGCGTCTTCTATCTCGGCGAAACACCGGAATCGATCGCCGCGCAAATCGAGAGGGTGCGAGCGTCGATCGAAGCGGGCATCACACGCGCGCAGCTACTCGACGTGTTGCCGCCCGGCGGCGCGCGCAACGCGATCGATGCAGCGTTGTGGGCGCTCGAGTCACAACGGCAAGCCGTGCCCGTCTGGCGCGTGGCGGGCCTGCCCGCTCCGCGTGCGTTGCTGACCACGATGACGATCGGCGTGGACACACCGCACGCGATGGCTGAGGCCGCACGGGCACTGACACACGCCAGGGCGCTCAAGATCAAACTGGACGGCACCGCCGCCGACGCCGCGCGCCTCGAGGCAATCCGTGAGATACGCCCGGAAGTGCCGCTCGCCGTCGACGCGAATCAGGGCTGGTCACGCGCGCACTTCGACGCGATGATCCCGGTCCTGCAACAGCTTGGCGTCGGCATGCTCGAACAGCCGTTCGCGATTGGCACGGACGCCTGTCTCGAGCATATCGATTGTCCAATCCCGCTAGCGGCCGACGAATCGTTTCAGGATCTTGCGGATCTGCCGACCGTTGCGCGCCGCTACGACATCGTGAATATCAAGCTCGATAAATGCGGCGGCCTGACGCGCGCGCTCGATCTCGCTTCGCACGTCCGCGAGGCCGGCCTGTCCGTGATGGTCGGTTGCATGGCAGGCACCTCGTTAGCGATCGCGCCCGCCTTCCTGCTCGGACAACAGTGCGATCACGTCGATCTCGACGGACCGATCTTCCTCGCGCGCGATCGCGAGCCAGGCGTCACCTACACCGACGGCCTGCTGCATTGCCCGCCCCACACCTGGGGCCACTCGGGCGTTACCGCTTCCTCTCGCTGAGCGATCGACATGACACCAGATGCATCCGCCACGACGACGCGGCTCGACGCGCTATTCGCTCCTTATCAACGCGCCGATGCGCCCGGACTGGTCGCCGGCGTTACATATCGCGGCCGGGTGATATATCGGCGCGGCCTCGGCATGGCCAGCCTCGAACACGGCATCGCCAACACGCCGGCCACGCGCATGCGCATCGGCTCCGTCAGCAAGCATTTCACTTGCCTCGCTGTCCTGCTCCTGTGCGAGAAGGGCTCTCTCGACGCGGACGCACCCATCGGTGCGTATCTACCGGAGTTACCGCCGGCCGCGGGCGCACCGACGTTACGGCAGTTGATGTCGCATCGCGGTGGCCAACGATGCGCGCTCGATCTTGCGCTACTAACCCAGGGCCTGGCGATCTCGCCGCGTGGCGCGCTATTGGCGTCGCAGCAACGTCAACGTGATGAGAACTTTCCGCCGGGAGAACGCATGATGTATTCGAACGGCGGCTATCACCTGCTTTCGCTCGCCATCGAGCGCGCGAGCGGGATGCCATTCGATGCATTCCTGGCAACGCATATCTTCGACCCCATGCGCATGCGCGACACGGCGTGCGTATCCAACGATATGACAATCGAGCGCGGCATTGCGACGATGCATGTACCCGACGGCCAAGCAGGATTCCGGCGCGGCATCTTTCCGTCATGGGAAGTACTGGGTGAAGGGTCGATCGTCTCGACCGTCGACGACATGTTGCGATGGACTGCGCACCTGCACAGCGGCGAGAAGATCGTCGGCAACGCCGATACCTGGGCCCAGATGCTGGCATTGCCGGTGTTCTCCAGCGGCCAGCGCAGCCAATATTCGCTCGGTCTCAAACAGAGCGTCTATCGAGGCGTCGGGCTGATACATCATTCAGGCGGTGTCGTCGGCGGAACTTGTCAGATGCTGCTGTCGGCGGAACATGGGCTCGACGTGGTCCTGCTCAGCAACGGAGCAGTCAACGCGCCGTTCGAACTTTCGAAGCGTGTCGTCGACATCGTGCTCGCCGGCGAGTTGAGCGGCGACGGGCCGCCGGTCGCGGCGCGCGCCGCCAATCATGCTGCGCGCCTCGGCAGCTACCGGTCGTCCAGCAGCGGCGCTGTGTATGCGCTGGAAGATCGTGACGGCTCATTGGTATTGACGGGGCTGCTTTGCCCAAAACCTTCGATAACGCTCTACGACAGCGACAATGACCTGAACGACGTGGAGATCGAAGCCAGCGCCGACGGGGCTATGGCGTTGCGTTGGGGATCGCCCGGCGCGCCGGACGATCTATCGTGCATCCGCATCTTGCATTGCGGACACGCCGACATGTTCACACGACTCGGTGAAGCGCCCGCGCTGACGCCCCGCCTGATCGCAGGGATGCCCGGCACGTTCGAAAGCCACGACGCGAACGCGCGCGCAACGATCCGCCTCGACGGCGAAGCGCTCGTACTTCGCATGCAGGGCGCGGTGGGCGGCTGCGATTATCGCCTCACGCCGCTGGCCAGCGACGTCTTCGCCCTGACGCCGGTCGATCCAATGGACCTCATGACCGGAATCGTCACATTGACGCGCGATGCAGCGAGCGCACACATCACGGGCTTTCGTGTCGATACGCCGCGTACCCGGCATCTCGCCTTCACGCCGGTGCGGGCCGACGCCTGAATCCTGACGCGTGACGCTTGCCGGCGCGCGGACCGCGCCGGCATGTACTCACATCGCCGACGCAAATGGATTCGACACGCGCGGCCAATAGTTGAGGTCACGATGCCGATAGTCCAGTTCGGCAAAAGCCGTCGTGAGCGCACCTGGCGCCGCAATATGGAACACGGCCTTCGAGCGCGGCGCGAAATCGGCTTGAAAATGCTGCGTCGATTTCACGATCACCAGCTTCTTTGAGCCGAAGTCGATGCCGAGACCGGTGAACGCGTCTACACCCAGCACCTGGGTGCGAACCGATATCAGCACGATGTCGAGCCCGTTGTCCGCTTCGACCCACACCGCCCGGCCAAGCGGCTGTTCAAGACCCATGATGCTTTGCGTATGCCGCTCGACCACGCCGCGCACTGTGACGCGCAAATCCAAGGGGTCCCCGGAGTACACACTGCATTTACCGCCAATGCGCAAATCCAGTGTCGCCCCGACACCGGCGTCCTTGCAAATCTGAATGGCGCCGAGATCCCACAAGCACCCGATCGCAACATTGGCAATCCCCCGCTCGACCACGCGACGCAAGATGAACGTGCTGTCGCACGGCGCGCCGCCACCAGGATTGTCCGCGACGTCCGCCAGTACGACCGGGCCCCCCTCGACCGCCAGCGCACGGTCCAATCCGGTATCGATATCGAGCCATGCCGGGCGGGTGGCGTCACGCAGTTCCCAGAACTCGCGCGCCAATTGCGCCGCCAGCGCTTCAGCCTTGGCGAGATCGTTGTCCGTCACCACCAAAACTTTCGCGCCAGCTTCGGGTACGTCGCCCCACGGAAAACCGTGGCCAAGCGACACCGATAGCACGCCGTTGTTTCCTTCGACAGAGCGCATGCGTCGGACAAACCCCGCCATCGGCTCGCTGGTGGTGTGCCATGCCCCGACCATCCGGCAGTCGACCACACCGGTTGTCGGACGGATGTGCCCGGCAGCCATATCAAGCGCTAACTGATAGGCCTCGCGCGCCCGATCGACGGCATCGATATGCGGATACTCCTTGTACGCAATCAGGATATCTGCCGATGCCTTCATCAATTGCGTGAAATGACAGTGCGGATCGAGCGTGACGGAGATGGGCACGTTGGGCCCGACAAGGGCGCGAATGCCGGCGAGCAGATCGCCTTCACAATCGTCGTAACCCTCCGCCACCATCGCGCCGTGGAGCAGCAGGATCACCGCATCCAACGGCAACGCGGCTTTAACTCCGTCGAGAATTTCGTCCCGCAGGGACTCGTAGACCGCGCGGATTGTGCGCCCGGATGGCTGAGCTTCGGCACACAGTCCCTCTACGATCTCGTGGCCGTCCTGCTCGGCAAGGCGCCGCACTTCCGCCAGCACATGACCCATGCCGCCGGGCTCGCGCAAACTCGCGTCACCGTGAAAGATGGTGCTCTCTTCGAAGCCACCCCAACCGGTCGGACAAGGAGCAAAGGTGTTTGTTTCGGTCGAAAGCTGAGCCGTATATATTTTCATGTTGAGGTCTGCCAAACGTGATTGAAGGGCGTGAAACGACTATAAGCACGCGCTATTTCCGCTTTGTGAGCACTGTGTATCAAGCATGAAATAGAGCTTCGCCTACGGTCGATCCGAACGCCCGTTCTATCGACGCGGCAGCGTGACCTGTGCCACCAATCCACCTTCCGTGCTGTTGCGCAACACCAGCTCGCCGCCGTGACGCTTCACGACGTCGTTCGCGATGGCAAGGCCAAGTCCCGTTCCCCCGGTGTTTTTGTTGCGAGAACTCTCCACCCGGTAGAACGGCTCCAGCGCCCGCTCCAGTTGCGACTCCGGTATGCCGGGGCCATGATCGACAATCTCGATACGTACATACGACGGCGCGTCGGTCAAACGGATATGCGCGTCTTCACCGTATCGAATCGCGTTGGCAACCAGATTCGTGAGGCAGCGCTTGAGGCCGAGCGGCTGAGCCGACAGCGGCGCCACTTCGCCGCCGATCGTCACCCGCTGGCCGTGTTCGGCCGCGTCTTCCGCGATCGCATCCACCAGCGCATTGATATCGACCGGACTGAACGCCTCAACCACTTCTTCATTGCGTAGAAACGATAGCGTTGCTTCCAGGAGTTGCGTCATTTCGTCGATATCGTCTCTGAGACGTTCACTCAATTCGACATCCTGAGCGGAGCGAAGGCGCAGTTTCATGCGCGTCAGCGGTGTGCGCAAATCGTGCGACACGGCGGCAAGAAAACGGTTGCGCTCACTCATTTGCCGCCGCAGCGACGCCTGCATCGTGTTGAACACCCTGGCGGCCTGACGCGCTTCGATGGGGCCCGTTTCCTTGATAGGTGGCGCATCGATATTCCTCGACAATTCGTCTGCCCCCAGGGCTAACGACCGGAACGGGGCGGCCAGCATGCGAGCCCCAATCCAGGACGAGATCAGTGCCGGCATAACCTGGATCATCACCGCGGCGCCCCATTGCAGCGGCGCGCTCATGCCGGGAGGCGGTTTGAAAGGAGCCGTGCTGTAGAGCTTGAAGAGCAATAGGCCGGCGCTGACCTGCGTCACGATGACGATCGAGATCATCATGAAAAGCAGGCGGTAAAAAGCCGAATCGAAACGGGGTTTATGCATGGTCCTGGCCGGCAGCGAACGATGACGTCAATTATCGCCCGCGAATGTAGGGTCTTTGTGTGTCCTTTATTGCAAGCCCGAAACAAATTTCCGCGCCGGCTAACCGCCTCCTGCCTGTCAGGCCGCCGTCTATCCCTGCCGATGGTTTGTATCAACAGCGATACAAAGGCCACATGAAACAGAAATAACCGGCACTTACCGTTCACCTTGAGTTGCGCTACACGGCACCACTTTCGGTCGATTGCAAAATCAAGAGGAGACAATGGTGAGGATGAGAAATAGAACGAAGCACACAGCGGTTTCGACGGCGTTACCCCTGCGGCAAGGCGGGCGTTACGCAACGCTATTCGTCGGACCGGTGTTCGGGTTGGCATCGCTGGGTGTGCATGCGCAGGAACAGGTGCCGACACCAACACCCATGCAAACCCAGCAGATCGCTGCGCCGGAAGCGGCGTCCGCCGCAACGCCGGCCACCGCGCAGAGCAACGCGGCGCCGAATGCACCCGCGGCTGAGACGTCGACAGCGCAAGGCAAAGATGGCGCGACGCTCAATACCGTTGTGGTTACCGCGACCCGCCGACGTGAGCCGGCGCGCGAAGTGCCGATGCAGGTCAATGTACTCTCGGCCGACGAACTGCAGAAGAGCGGCGCGAAAACGATGTCCGACTACCTGTCTGCGGAGCCGGGCGTCGACTTGAACGCCAGCGGCGGCAGCGGGTCCGGTCAGGTCAGTATCCGCGGCGTGACGACAGGTGTTCAGACAGGACCGACAGTCGGCATGTATATCGACGACGTCGCGTTCGGCGGCAGCACCTTGTTCTCTCAAAGTGCGACGTTTGCGCTCGACATGAGCTTGCTCGACCTCAACCACGTTGAAATCCTGCGGGGCCCACAGGGCACGTTATATGGTGCTGGCGCGATGGGTGGCTTGCTGAAATACGTCACCAACGAACCCGACTCGGAGCAGTTTTCCGGGCAAGTCGGCACCGGCGTGTCGGGAACGGAGCATGGCGGAGTGAGCGGCACGGCCAATGCAGCGTTGAACATCCCACTGAAAACCGACGTTGCTGCGCTGCGCGTCTCCGTGTTCGGGCAGCACGATGGCGGCTACGTCGACGCAGTGGGTCCCCAGGCGGATTCGCACATCGATCGCGGCGACACCTACGGTGCCCGCGCGTCGTTGCTACTAACCCCGACCAAAGATTTGACGGTGCGGTTGAGCGCTGTCTCGCAGAACATCAACCGCAACGACCCGGACTACGTTGAATACGGCCCGAACGGACAACCGGTCTGGGGTGACCTGACAACGCAACAGTTCGCCCCGCAACCGTTTCATCAGAACATCCAGCTCTATTCGGCGGGGATCGAATACGAACTCGGCTGGGCACGCTTGAACTCGATCACGTCGTATCAAAGGATCAACTCGAGTGCGCCGCAAGATCTGACCGGCGTATATGGGCCGCTGTTTGCCGCACAGGGGCTGGACCTGGGTTCGGTGGTGGCCAAGGATGTGGCCACCACGAACAAGTTCACCCAGGAGTTTCGCTTGACCTCGCCGGGCAACCAGCAGCTGGAGTGGCTGGCCGGACTCTTCTATACGCACGAGCGCAGCACTTTGAGCGAGGGTTTTCTGACAACGTTGCCCGATGGCACTGCCGGGCCGAACCTGTCGGAGATCGAAGCGCCCAGCACGTACGACGAATACGCGGCATACGGCGACCTGACTTATCACCTCACACCGCGCCTTTCCTTGACCGGCGGCGTCCGGATCGCACACAACACCCAGACGTATGAACAGACGACGTCCGGCACGCTCGCGGGCCCAACGCAGACCGTCTCGGCGCCGTCGTCGGACACCAGCAAGACCTACATGTTCACCGCGCGCTATGCGCTGACGCCCAATAGCAATGCGTATGTCCGCGTCGCGAGCGGCTACCGGCCCGGCGGCCCGAATGCACTGCTGATCGATCCACTCACCGGCATGCGCGCGCCGGGCAGCCCGACTTTCGAGCCCGACACGCTGTGGAGTTATGAGGCCGGCTACAAGGCCGACCTGCTCGACAAACGGCTATCGCTGGAGGCGTCCGTCTATGACATCGAGTGGAAGAACATCCAGCAGCTCGGTACGGTCGACGGCGTGAACCAGGTCGTCAATGCCGGCGACGCACGAATCAAAGGTCTGGAGTTCTCCGGCACGTTCCGCCCCGACCGGCACTGGAACCTCAGTGCGAACCTGTCGCTCATCGACGCGCGTTTGACGACGGGCAACGCCAGCGCCGGTACAACAGCCGGCGAACCACTGCCAAACTCGGCCAAGGTCGCCGCTACGTTCTCGGGAACCTATCTGTTCACGGCGCAAGGGTATCAGTCGTATGCAGGGGTCACCCAACGATTTGTCGGCCAACGGCACAGCGGGTTCGACGCCAGCTCGGGCCGCCCGGATTACCTGTTGCCAGGCTATGCGATCACGGATTTGCAAGCAGGCGTGGACTTCAGGAAGTTCAGCCTGGCGTTCTATGTCCGCAACCTGTTCGACCGTCGCGCCTTGATCGCGGCCGGTACCTCGCTAATACCGCTGGGCGGCTCGGCTCTCGTCAGCGTGATTCAGCCCCGCACGATCGGCGCGACGCTGAACGTTCCGTTCTAATCATAGGGATAACTGATAATGGCGCAAGATTTGCAAGACATCGTCAAACAGTTGGATGCTCTGTTCGAACGTTTCAACAAGGGCGATGAACCCGGCCTGGTCGTGGGCGTGGCACATCGGGGCGAAATCGTCTACCGGCGCGGCTTCGGCCTGGCAAGCCTGGAACATGGCGTCATCAACACCCCTGCCACACGTTTGCGCATCGGCTCCACGAGCAAGCACTTCACCTGCCTCGCCGCGCTGCTGCTGGCCGAAGACGGCAAGCTCGATATCGACGCCGGGATTCGCACGTATCTGCCCGAACTGCCGCTGCTGGCCGGCGACCCGACCTTGCGTCAATTGATGACGCATACGGGCGGCTACCGCTGCTACCTCGATCTCACGCTGCTCGCGCAAGGCGTGGCGACGCTACCGCGCGGCGGCGCATTGGCCGCGGAAGTGCGACAGCGCGATGTCAATTTCCCGCCGGGGGAGCGGATGATCTACTGCAACGGCGGATATCACCTGCTGTCGCTCGCGATCCAGCGGGTCAGCGGGATTTCCTTCGAGACCTTTCTGAAGGAACGTATCTTCAACGTGATGGGCATGGTCGACACGGAGTCGGTCGCCGACGACATGCAAATCCGCCCGCGCATGGCAACCCAGCATGTGCCGGATGGAAAAGGCGGATTCATGCGCGGCCTCTTTCCCACATGGGAAGTGCTCGGCGAAGGCGGGATCGTCTCGACGGTCGACGACATGCTGCTCTGGCTCGCGCATCTGCGCGGCCCCAAGCGGCTCGGCAGCGAATCGATCTGGCGCCAGATGCTGACTAAACCGCGCTATTCGAGCGGCGCGGAAGGTGTCTACGCGCTGGGGCTGATGCGCACGCCGCATCGCGACGTCGAGTTGCTGCACCATGCCGGCGGTGTGTTCGGCGGCGCCTGCCAGATGCTGACCGTGGAGCAACATGCGCTGGATGTGATCATCCTCACCAATGGCGCGGCGGCCAATCCGGCTGAACTGGCCACGCAGGTGGTCGATATCGTTCTAGGCGAATCGATACTGGGTGCAGAACCTGCCGCACCGATGCAGACCGCTGAGTACGAGACCTTGCTCGGCAAGTACCACTCGCGCGAATCCGGAGCGTATTGCGTGATCGGCGATTACGACGGCCAGGTGAAGGCGAGCTTCCACAACGTCAAACAGATGCCGCTGCCGCTCATCGAGACGGCAGCCGGATTGCGGGTCGATGACGGAGCAGGCGGAGCGCTCCTGATCAAACCTCGCACGTCACCCGCAGAGGGACGCGTGAGCGCTATTGAGCTGGTGGACTGCGGTCACGCGGAGACACTTGAGCGCTTGCCCGACAACGCGCCGCCGTTCTCCGATGCCTCGGCTGGACTGGCAGGCACGTACCACAGTGGCGATGCCGCAGCGCGTGCGACGATCGCCGTGGCGGACGACGAACTCACCATGACGATGGAAGGCGTTGCAGGCAGTGTTGTCTATCGGCTGGAGCCGGTCGGTCACGACGTTTTCACGTTCGACCCTGCCGGTCAGCTGGCGGTCATGCGCGGCGTGTTGAAGGTAGAACGCTCGGGTAAAGACGTGACGCGCTTTCGTATCGACACGACGCGCACGCGCAACCTGAGCTTCATGCGTGAAGCCCCGGGAAGCGCTGCCTAAATCCCCCGCAAGCTGAGCATCGTCAACGTAGCGAGCTACCTGAATGAAAGCCGAACCCATCCATCTGTTGCGCAGCGGCAGCGCGCTGCGCACCGATACCGATATCGATACCGACCAGCAGGAAACCGCCGAGTGGCTCGACGCGCTGGAAGGCGTTGCCCGCGTTGCGGGCGTCGACCGCGCCGCATTCCTGCTGCAACGGCTTGCCGAACACGCTAATCATCTGGGCGTGCCGCCCTCGTCCCACCCGTACTCTCTGTATCAGAACACGATTGCTGTCGATGCCCAGCCTGCGTATCCTGGCGATCTCGCGATGGAGGAACGCATAACATCGATCATCCGCTGGAACGCGCTCGCAATGGTCGCCAGAGCCAACAAGGCATATGGCGAGCTCGGCGGCCACATCGCAAGCTACGCGTCGGCGGCTGAGATCTTCGAGGTGGGTTTTAATCACTTCTTCAAGGCCGATCACGCGGAGTCGAAAGGCGATCTGGTCTATTTCCAGCCGCATTCGTCGCCAGGTGTCTACGCCCGTGCGTTTCTCGAAGGACGTCTCGACGAGGCGCATCTCGAACGCTATCGTCAGGAAGTCGACGGCGGAGGCCTATGCTCCTATCCTCATCCGTGGCTGATGCCCAAGTTCTGGCAGTTTCCCACCGGTTCAATGGGCATCGGACCGATCAGCTCAATCTATCAGGCGCGCTTTCTGCGCTATCTCGAACATCGCGGCATCGCCGACACGAGTCTGCGTCGCGTATGGGGCGTGTTCGGCGACGGAGAGATGGACGAGCCTGAATCGATTGCCGCGCTTTCGCTCGCTGCGCGCGAGAAGCTTGACAACCTCACCTTCATCATCAACTGCAATCTGCAGCGGCTGGACGGTCCCGTGCGCGGCAACGGTCAGATCATCCAGGAACTGGAGTCGCTCTTTAGCGGCGCAGGCTGGAACGTCATCAAGGTGGTGTGGGGCTCAGACTGGGACGCGCTCTTTGCGCGCGACCGAAATCATGTGCTGCTGCGCCGCTTCGCCGGCACGGTGGACGGCCAGTATCAAACACTCGGAGCAAACGACGGCGCTTACAATCGCGCGCATTTCTTCGATCTCGACCCGGAATTGCAGGCGCTGGTCGCACATATGTCACCCGCGGAAATCGACGGTTTGCGCCGCGGCGGCCACGACTTCCGAAAACTGTACGCGGCATTCGACGCCGCAGCAAAACATCGTGGACGGCCAACGGTGATTCTCGCCAAGACAAAGAAAGGCTTCGGTATGGGCCAGGCTGGCGAATCGCGCAACACGTCACATCAACAGAAGAAGCTCGACGTCGATGCGCTCAAGGCGTTTCGCGATCGCTTCGCGCTGCCGCTCGACGATGCAGCGGTGGAGGCAATGCGCTTCTTCAAGCCAGCCGACGACAGCGCCGAGCAACGTTATCTGCACGCACGTCGTGACGCACTTGGTGGCTATCTGCCAAAACGCACGACACACGCACCTTCCGTCACGGTGCCGCCGCTGGAAGATTACGCAAAATTCGCGCTCGAACCGGAAGGTCGCGAGATTTCCACGACAACGGTGCTGGTCCGGCTCTTCACCAATCTGCTGAAAGACAAGGCGCTGGGCCCGCGCATCGTGCCGATTGTCGCGGATGAAGCACGCACGTTCGGTATGGCGAATCTGTTCCGCCAGGTTGGCATCTATTCGCCACTTGGACAGTTGTACGAGCCCGAAGACGCCGGATCAATGCTGTACTACAAAGAATCGAAAGACGGTCAACTGCTCGAGGAAGGCATTACCGAGGCTGGTGCGATCTCGTCCTGGGTCGCGGCGGCCACCTCGTATAGCGTCAACGGCGTCGCGATGTTGCCGTTCTATATTTATTACTCGATGTTCGGTTTCCAGCGCGTAGGCGACCTGATCTGGGCTGCCGCGGACCAGCGCGCACGCGGGTTCCTGATCGGCGCCACAGCCGGGCGCACCACGCTCTCCGGCGAGGGCCTGCAGCACCAGGACGGCACGAGTCATGTGATCGCGTCGACCGTGCCGAACTGCCGTGCGTATGACCCGGCTTTCGCGGGCGAAGTTGCCGTCATAGTCGATCACGGCAGCCGCCGCATGCTCGAAGAGCAGAAGGATGAGTTCTATTACCTGACGGTCACCAACGAGAACTATGCGCACATGCCTCTCGATGCCACCGCCCACGCCGATGTCATCAAGGGAATGCGCCGCTATGGGGCGCGCGGTGCGCAAGGTGCGGCGCCGGCCGTCCGCCTGCTGGGCTCGGGCGCGATCCTCCGCGAAGTGATTGCCGCCGCGGAACTGCTGGCCGACGACTGGGACATTGCTTCCGAACTCTGGAGCGTGACGAGCTTCTCAGAGCTCGCACGCGACGCACGCGAGGTCGAACGCAACGCCATGTTCGGCGCGGCGCATGAGGCGAAGAGCCATGTCGCGCGCTGCCTTCAAGGCAACACGCCGATCGTGGCCGCAAGCGACTACGTGCGCGCCTATGCGCAACTGATTGCGTCGTATGTGGACGCACCTTACATCGCGCTCGGCACCGATGGCTTCGGGCGCAGCGATACGCGTCCCGCATTGCGACGCTTCTTCGAGATCGACCGGTATCACATCGCGCTCGCCGCGCTCTCGAGCATCGATCGCGCAAAGCACGCGCAGGCGCTGCAACGCTACGACATCGAAACCGGCCTCGACGCGCCGTGGACCCGTTAGGCAATGGAATCCCAGCCGTTCAGGACGAGGCGCTCACACTCCGCTTGAAACCAGGCATCGCGGTCGTTCAGGACCTGATGTTTCGACGGCCCTGAACGACTCCATTGCCCAAGTACGTCGAGGACCGGATCTTCGCGTCCTCAGGCAACGGGTCCTCTACCCTCACTCGCCTGCGAGCATCGCGCGATAACGCTCACGCACCGGGCGGGCGTTTTCGTAATTGCGTTCCTTGATCACACCAAAGCCACGAATCGACGACGGCACACGCAACAAGGCAGCCGCCGGTTCGATCGTTTGTGCGGTGAGTCTTTGAAGGGCGAGATCGACGTCTTCTTCGAATTCACCGATCAACGCACGCTCGATGACCCGGTCTTTCTGACGGCCAAACGGATCGAAGGCGGTTCCGCGCAGGACCTTACCGTACTTCATCACGCGCAACAGCGGGTCAAGCCATGCAGCGCGAAGGGCAATCTTGTTTCTGCGGCCGGTGCGAGGGTCGCGGCGCGTCAGAAGCGGGGGCGCCATGTAAAACATCTTTTTACCGCCGCCATCGAAGGCGCTGGACAGATACGCATGGAAGCTGCCGTCGGTATGCAGGCGCGCGACTTCATACTCGTCCTTGTACGCGAGCACCTTGAAATAGTTACGCGCCGCCGCTTCCGTCAGTTCACCGGCAGTACCGGCAATACGCCGCTCGGCTTGCTGCACGCGATCGACAAGCGCCGTGTAGCGGCGGCCATAGGCGGCGCCCTGATAACGCTCGAGGTCTCGCACGCGGTCGGCCACGAACCGCTCCAGGTCAAACTCATCGGAAGCGGCGGCCGCCGTGCCGGAAACCCGTTCGATCACACTTGCGTCGTGAGCCAGCAACCGGCCCCAGAAGAACGCGCGCTCGTTCATCTTTACGGCAGTGCCGTTCAGTTCGATGGCCCGTCCGATTGCCGCTTCCGAAAGCGGAATCAGTCCCCGTTGATACGCGAAGCCCACCATCATCATGTTCGATGCAATCGCATCGCCGAACAGGGTCTCGGCGGCACCCGAGCCATCCCAGAACACGGACGGACCTGTACCGATTGCACCTTCGATAGCACGCTGATGAATGGCTTTGCTAACCGGCAGGTCACCGTCGCGCACAAAGTCTGACGTCGGCGTGATCCGGTCATTCACGACTGCCCGCGTCATGCCGGAAGCGACCCGCGAAAGCGCGCCACTGGACGCCGCAACCACCGCGTCGCAACCGAGCAGAACATTCGCGGCGTGCGCGCCGATACGTGACGTCACGATTTGTGCGCGACTGCTCGCAATCTGCACATGACTGATAACGGCACCATTCTTCTGTGCAAGACCCGTGAAATCCAGTGTCGAGGCGCCTTTGCCTTCCAGGTGCGCTGCCATTGCGAGGATCGCACCGATCGTGACGACGCCCGTGCCACCGATGCCGGTGACGACAATGCTGGTGTGTGCCTCCATATCCACCGACACAGCCGCTGGCGCAGGAAGCTTCGCGCGCCATTCCGCTTCGATGGCGCCAATACGCTTCTGATCCGGCTGTTTAGGCTGCAGACCTTCCACCGTAACGAAGCTGGGGCAAAACCCTTTGAGGCACGACGTGTCCTTATTGCAACTCGACTGATTGACGGCACGCTTGCGACCGAGCTCCGTTTCGAGCGGTTCGATCGCAATGCAATTCGATTGCACCGAGCAGTCGCCGCAGCCTTCACAAACAGCCGGGTTGATCACCACGCGCCGGGGCGGGTCGATCAGCTTGCCGCGCTTACGAAGGCGGCGCTTCTCGGCCGCACAGGTCTGGTCGTACACAATGACCGAGACACCTTTGACCGCACGCAGCGTGCGCTGGAGTGCGTCGAGGTCGTCCCGATGTTGAATTTCGACGTTCGCGGGCAAACGCAACGGACCAGAATACTTTTCTGGTTCGTCGGAAACGACAACCACTTTGGCCACACCCTCGGCGACCACCTGGGACACCACGCGCTGAACGGTGAGACCGCCCTCCGTGGGCTGGCCGCCGGTCATCGCAACCGCGTCGTTAAAGAGAATCTTGTAGGTGACGTTGGATTTCGCCGCAACGGACTGGCGAATCGCGAGGCTGCCTGAGTGCTGATACGTGCCGTCCCCAAGGTTGACGAACATGTGCGGTATGTCCATGAACGTGGACATACCGATCCATTGCACGCCTTCCCCGCCCATCTGACAGAACGTCGCGGTATCGCCCGCTTCGCTCAAGGCCATGATGTGACAACCAATGCCGGCAGCAGCGTAAGAGCCGTCCGGCAATTTGGTCGACGTATTGTGCGGACAGCCGGCACAGAAGAATGGCTTGCGGGTCAACGGCTGTGCGTCTTTGCTGGCCGCGAGTGGAATGACGCGCGAGCCGTTGCGTTGAATCGGCGTAGCAGGCGGAGCGAGTGCGGCGAGTTCAACCCTGGTATGGGCAAAGAACAGTTTGAGTGCGGCAGCAACCTGTTCCGGCGCGAACTCCATCGCGGCAGGCAGCAGCGGTCCTGCTTCACCCAGATCCTTGCCGAACACCGCGGGACGTTCGTCCGCCCGCAGATTGAAGAGCGCTTCCTTGATCTGACGCTCGACAAAGGAGCGCTTCTCTTCGACGACGACAAGCGCCTGCATGCCGCGTGCAAATGCGCGCACCCCGTCAGCCTCGAGCGGCCAGATCATCCCGATCTTGTAGACGCCAATGCCCAGGCGCTCGAGTTCCTGCGGCGACAGTCCAAGGGCCGCAAATGCCGCCAGTACATCACCGTGCGCCTTGCCCACAGTGACAATCCCGACCCGTGCGCCGCGCGGCCGCACCAGCGTGCGATCGACCGGGTTGGCACGCATGAAAGCGAGGGCGGCGGGCAGCCGCTCATCGAGTACGCGCCGTTCGAGTTCGCTGCGTTCGGCCGGCCAGCGAAGATTCGGGTCGTAGTTGAAGCCGCGCCCTTCCGGCACGTGGATGTCGACAGGTAGCCTGAAGCGGGACGCCCCGTTGGCGCCATGCGCCTGCACGGTCATCGAGCGGCCGCTTTCAACGGTTTCGGTAATCGCCTTGAAAGCGACCCACAGGCCTGAAAAACGCGACATCGCGTAACCCGTCAGGCCGAACTCGATATATTCCTCAACCGATGCCGGAAAGAGGATCGGCATCATCGCGCCTTCGAAGACGTGGTCCGTCTGGTGCGGGAACATCGACGATTGCGCCGCGTGGTCATCACCCGCGACGGCGAGTACACCACCCTGCCGCGACGTGCCTATGATGTTTGCGTTACGGAAGACATCCCCGGTTCGGTCGACGCCTGGACCTTTCCCATACCACATCGAGAAAACGCCTTCGACACGCTTGCCTGGAAATGCGTCGACCTGTTGCGCGCCCCACAGCATGGTGGCGCCCAGGTCCTCATTCAAGCCGGGTTCGAAGCGGATCGAGTGCTCCGCGAGCAGTTTCTTCTGGCGCCACAGTTCCTGATCGAAGCCGCCGAGCGGCGAGCCGCGGTAGCCCGACACCAGCCCGCCTGTCTGGATGCCGGCAGCGCGATCGCTGCGAGCCTGTTCAACCAGAATTCGCACCAGCGCCTGGGTGCCCGTCAGGAAAACAGTCCCGTTCTCTCTGACGTAGCGATCCTCAAGACCGTACTCCATATCGATCTGGCGCCCCAGCTCGACTGCTCGCATATTCATTGTTTGTCTCCTCTGCCCGTAGGGGTGGCATGCGAGCCATTTTAGGTAGCCGATAGAGGCGATTCGTGCCAAACTTAATCCCTGAATTGCTTGAATTTGGCAACTGGCGCCATTTTTCAACCGTTTTCAGGGAAAGTTAGCTAATGAAGTTTGACCGTAGCGATGTGGCCATCCTGCGCGCCCTGCAGCGCGATGCCCATACGAAAGCAGCCGACCTCGCGGAGTCGCTGGGTCTCTCACTGTCGCCGTTTTACCGGCGCATCCGGATGCTCGAAGAGTCCGGCGTCATCACCCAATACGTAACCCTGCTGGATCAGGAAAAGGCGGGATTTCCCGTCAACGCCTACGTGTCCGTGGCGATCGAGAAGAAGAACGAGACACGGCTCGCGGCGTTCGAACGCGCCATCGCCAACTTCGAGGAAGTGATGGAGTGTTACCTGATGACCGGCGCCTTCGACTACATGCTTCGGGTGGTCGCGGCCGATATTGCCGGAATAGAGCGGTTCGTGATGACCAAACTCACGAAGGTGGACGGCGTACGCGACATTCACACATCAGTCGCATTGCGTCGCGTTGAATACAAAACTGCGCTACCGCTACGCATTCGCGACGAGTGACGGCGCGCGCGCCATAAACGCTCGTGGGTCCAAAGCGCGGCCTCTTTGAGTATTGTCTCCCTGACGCAGTGCCGCGAAGCACAACTTGTCACCGCAACGGCGGATTCACTCTACGTTCGACCTACAGCGAAAGTCGTTTTTGTTCTACGCTATATGTGCGACTGCAGCGCGTCCCGATGTCTATTCCGCATCGCGGCAATTGGGGAGCGCCTCCGAATCTGCAGCGCCCGCAGATGGTCCTCCAGCGCGATACGGTGCAACCGGCCGGAGGGTGATCTCAAGTCAGACCAATCGCCTGACCCAACACCCAGGCAGCCTCGGCGGACTTCGCTCCGACCGCGGCACTGGTACCTTGGTGCACCCAACCTATGGAGACTGATGATGTCGATTCGACTAGGAGAAGACGCTCCCGATTTCACTGCCGAAACCACCGAAGGGACGATCCGTTTTCACGAATGGATCGGCGACCATTGGGTGATCCTGTTTTCGCATCCGAAGGATTTCACCCCCGTTTGCACGACGGAACTCGGGTACCTGGCGGGTCTCAAGCCAGAATTCGATAAGCGCAACACGAAAATTATCGGGCTCAGCATCGATCCCGTCAGTGACCACAAGGAGTGGGTCAAGGATATTGCGGAGACGCAGGGCCACGAGGTCAACTACCCGCTAATCGGCGACCCGGACCTGACGGTCGCGAAGCTCTACGACATGATTCATCCCGAAGCGAGCGGCGGCGGCCCGCGCACCGCGGTAGACAACGCAACCGTACGCTCGGTGTTTCTCATCGGGCCGGACAAGAAGGTCAAAGCCATGCTCGTCTATCCGATGAGTGCCGGCCGCAATTTCGACGAAGTGTTGCGGCTGCTCGATGCGCTGCAGCTCAACGCGAAACACACAGTGGCGACGCCGGTGAACTGGAAACCGGGTGAAGACGTGATCATTCCGACTTCCGTCTCCAACGATGCCGCGACGCAAAAATATCCGCAGGGTTTCAAGACCGTGAAGCCTTACCTGCGGTACGTTGAGCAACCGAAGTAAAGCGCTCCTTGATTGAAGCGGCGAGCGCCAGACAGTACGCAGTCCGGCGCCCGATATGAGTCCGGGTGCATTGATGTGGCGCAGCCTGCTGGACGGGCTGCGCCCAATTCGACTGCCTGCGGGACAGCTTGGCGACGCCCCATGGGCCGCCATCCTTAAGCGCTCGCAAAAGCGGGCCGCGGAGCGAAATCGTGTTGACCTTCCGGCAGCTATTCGATCAGCAATCGTCAACCTACACGTATCTTCTTGCCGATAGCACAACGCGAGAGGCTGTGCTGATCGATCCGGTATTTGAACAGGTGCGCCGGGATGCCGCCCTGATCGAAGAGCTTGGATTGCATCTGCTTTACACCATCGACACTCACGTTCACGCCGATCACGTGACCGGTGCATGGATGCTCAATCGCCGCACAGGCAGCCGGATTGCGATATCGGCTGCGAGCGGCGCCGAAGGCGCAGACCGCTATCTGAACCATGGAGACAAGGTCGCGTTCGGCGCAAGATACCTGGTAGTACGAGCGACACCGGGTCATACCAATGGATGTATCACACTCGTACTCGACAACGAGACCATGGCGTTTACCGGTGATTGCCTGTTGATCAGGGGCACTGGCCGCACGGATTTCCAGCGCGGTGACGCGCACACAATGTTTCGCGCGGTCCACAACCACATTTTTACGCTGCCTGCCGCGTGCCTGCTTTATCCGGCCCACGACTACCGCGGTTTGACGGTCACCAGTGTGGGCGAGGAGCGGCGCTTCAATCCACGCCTTGGCGGTGAACTGTGTGAAGACGATTTCACCGGATACATGGCGAACCTGCATCTGCCGCATCCGAAGCAGATCGACGTCGCGGTGCCTGCGAACCTGAAATGCGGCCTGGCGGAGAGCTATCCGGCGCATATGACGGAGCCCGATTGGGCGCCACTGACATGCAGCTTCGCGGGCATCTGGGAAATCAATGCCCAGTGGCTCGAGGAAAATCTGCACGCGGTCGAGATCGTCGATGTGCGCGAGCCCGACGAGTTTGACGGACCGCTTGGGCGTATCCCTGCAGCGAGACTCATTTCATTGGGTGAGCTGGCCGGGCGCGCCGCTGAACTCACGAAGGAACGCCCGATCGTGACGGTCTGCCGGGCCGGCGGACGGTCGGCACAAGCGACGGTTATGCTGCGACAAGCCGGCTTCGAGCGGGTTGCCAACCTTCCCGGCGGCATGCTCCGCTGGCGTGCAGAAGGCCGCATCGTCGAAAACGCCAGCATGTAACGGATTTTTCGGCTGATGGCGAATCGACGGAAACGGGCCCGCTCGCGGGCATGTCCCGCTTCGGCGAAGCGCTTGGCGCGGCAAACTAGTGACTGTGTTGCACCCTCGAACACATAAAGCGCATCACCGCTAGAAGTCGACGCGGCAAAACGTTGATCGCGACGATCGCAACCTCCAGTGCGAATGTGGACAATGCGTTCAAGCCGCTGCATTATCCATGCTGGCTGTCAGGACCCCCAGCGGCACGGCAAGGCGAACAATGCCCAGGCATAACCCAGCGCTTCATCGGAATGAAAAAATCCCCATGACACCGGGTCGCCGGCGGCTTCTCGTCGCCGCCGTGATACTGCTAGTGGCCGCGCTAGGCTGGGGACTCTCGGTCATACTCGAGCCCGCTTTCCGCCACACGATCGTCATCACAACCGGAGCAGACAAGGGGATCTATCGCGGCTTTGCCGATCGTTATGCGCCCATCCTGAAGCGTGATGGCATTACGCTTGATATCCGCAGTTCGTCGGGGTCGAGCGAAAATTATCAGCGGTTGAAGGATCCGGACAGCGCATACGAGGTGGGCTTCATCCAGTCTGGCACCACGAGCCCGAAAGAAACCGACCACCTGCAGACAATCGCCGCCGTCTCCTATGAACCGATCTGGGTGTTCTACCGTGGCGAGTCCACCATCACCCGGCTGGCACAACTGCGCGGCAAGCGGGTTTCAATCGGTGTTCCTGGCAGCGGCCTGCTGAACGTCTCCCAGGTATTGCTCGGGTACAGCGGCATCGCACGGGACAATACAACGCTGCTCGAAATGGACGCAGCCAAATCCTATCAAGCCCTCGAAAACGGTCAGCTGGATGCGGCTTTCTTTATCGGCAGGCCCGATGCGCCCATGCAGACAACGCTGCTGAACAGCAATCTCAAACTGATGAGTTTTGCGCAGGCCGATGCACTCGTGCAGAAATTCCCGTCGCTATCCAAGGTTATTTTTCCACGCGCCGCGACCAGCATCGTCAACGATCTGCCGCAAGCCGACGTCACGCTGCTCGCCGCCACCGCTTTGCTCGTCTCCAAAGACACGCTGCACCCCGCGCTGGCCTATCTGTTGTTGGACGCGGCCAAAACCGTCCACGGCGGCGAAGACTACTTCACGCCGCGCGGCGTGTTTCCCAATCTGAACACCGAGGAATTTCCTGTTTCCGACGAGAGCGAGCGTTACTTCAAAACCGGACGCCCCTTCCTGCAGCGCTACCTGCCATTCTGGCTGGCCAGCTTTGTCGAAAGACGTCTGCTGATCCTGCTCCCTTTCATGGCTTTATTGCTGGGCCTGCTACAAGCGTTGCCGCGCATGGCTGAGGCACGCATAAAAAAACGCCTGGTTGTCTGGTATCGCGAGATCAAAGCGCTCGAAGATGAAATATGGAAAAACAGGCATCCAACCCCGGAGCAGATTGCGCAATGGCGGGACGAGATCGAGCATATCGATGCGCATGCAAACCAGATCCGGATGCCGCAGCGTTATTTCGAGGACGTTTATGCACTCAAGCAGGCGATTGGCGTAGTCCGCGACCGGATTTCCCGTGTGGCAGGGGCGCAATAGCTCCGCCGCGCTTCACTCGAGGTGATATCCATGCTCAGGAATGTTTCGCAAGCAAGCTTCGCAACCATTGCCGTATCCATGCTAGCGGCGTGTGCCATGCCGCCCGCCAGTCCCCCGAGTGCATCCATCGACCCACCCCAAGCCGAGCGCGTGATGACACTCGCCGCGTCCGGCGTACAGAACTATTCGTGTGAATTCGACGCGCAGCAGCGTCTGGGATGGGTGTTCAAGAGCCCGCAAGCAACGCTCTACGACACGAGCGGTCACGCTGCGGTCCGGCATGGCGCAGGCCCGTCCTGGGAAGCGGAAGACGGCAGCCGGATCGTCGGCCACGTGCTCGCACAGCAGCCCAGCGAAACGCACGCGAGCATCCCCCAACTCTTGCTCGAAACGCATAGCACGTCCGGTAGCGGCACACTGTCAGCGGTGCGGTATGTGCAGCGCGTGCATACCGTCGGCGGGTTAGCGCCGACGGCACCATGTTCGACGGAACATCAGCCTGGAAGCTCACCCTATCTCGCAGACTACGTGTTCTACCGGTAGCCGCCCACGCTTCGCGTCGCGCGCTTACTTCACGTCGGGCTGGTTCGGCGGCGGCAGTGACGGATCGAGTTTCGCGGACTCTCTCACTAGCTGATCAGTCATTGCAGCCGCAACCGGATTCGAGCCGGGACGATACGGGTCGTTACGACTGGGTTGGGCCGGCGGCGGCAATGCCGGATCGAGTTGCGCGGATTCTTTGACTAACTCATCCGTGATCGCGGATGCGACTGGATTCGATCCATGACGACGCAGACTGTCACGCCTGCTTTCGGTTCGCGGCACGGGGTCAGCTTTTGGTTCAACGTAACTATGGACTGCGACCGATTCACGCGTACGCGTATTCACTCGCGGCACTTTCACCACACCTTTAGCAGGCGAATCGGATGCCGTCACCACGTTCCCGCTCGTAGCCTGGTTAGGGTCAGTCGCTGTGTTGTCGGAGAGAGACCCCGTGCCGACCACACTTCCCGTGGTCACATGGGTGTCATTCAATTGAGGGGAAGCCGCGGCCAATTGCACCGAGCTGTTTGTCGTAACGTCGGTGTCAACCGTCGAGCGACGGCTTTTGTGCAAAAGTAAAAAAACGCCGAACACCAACTCGACGAGCAGCACTCCGACTATCAATGATGTTCGTACATTCCTCATATTAACCAACGATTCGTTCAATCAATGCGATTGGATTGATGATGGCCGTCCGCTTGAAGAGCACGTGGAACGGCAGGTTCGCAGTGTCAGCCTGCGATGGATTGATGTGGGGAATGAACCGGGCGACCCGCACACGTTGATGGTCCCGCGGCAATGGTCCGGTGAATCATTCCACCGAACGGCACGGGACACGCTCGTATGCTAATGCGAAAAAACAATCTGTGCTGTAAGGTCGCCTGGTACGAGCAATACAGGCCCAGAGGGCGCGCGCATTCTCCGCGCCCGCGGCCACGGGAGACCATAGCTAGATGCGGTGGACATTCACTTGCGGGAAAGCAGTTTTCTCGTCCGGAGTAGTCGGCTTTTTGTCGGTAACGAGCTAGTTCTCTTCGCGATCGTCGCGGCTGCAATTCATCCGACGATCCGTGCGCGGCGTGGCGCCGCGTCTCCCCTCAATCAATACGCCCCGTGCACGAGATTAGTAGGCGTACCGTCGACGAAATTTTCGATGTTGTCCATTAACTGATCGGCGAGACTTTGTTGTGCCTCGTCCGACGCCCATGCAACATGCGGCGTCAGAATGACGTTCGGGCGGCCGGCCGCACGCATCAGCGGATTGTCCTCAGGAGGCGGTTCGCTTGTGGTCACGTCGAACCCCGCGCCGCTGATCAAACCTTCGTCGAGCGCCTGCACCAGTGCGCCTTCGTCGACCAGGCCGCCGCGCGCCGTGTTGATGATCAATGGCTTCCTTTTCATCGCGCGGAACTCGGGCATGGCCAGCATGTTCCGCGTGTGCGGTGTGAGCGGACTGTGCACGGTGATGATGTCGCTGGTCGTGAGCACTTCGTCCCACGGCGTGTAAAGCGGACCCAGACCGTCACGCCCCTTGTGCGCGGCAAACATGGGCTGCATGCCGAACGCTTTGCCGATTTCCGCAACACGCTGCCCGAGCACCCCTTCGCCGATGATGCCAAGACGCGCGCCGGCCAGATCGTGAATCGCGTGCGTGAAGAAGCAGAATTGCCCGGACTTCTGCCACTCGCCGGCGAGCACGTCATCGCGATACGCGATCAGATTGCGCCGCAGCGCGAGAATCAGCGCGAAGGTATGCTCGGGCACGGTGTTGATCGCATAGCCGCGAATATTGCTCACAGCAATGCCGAGCCGCTGGCAAGCTGCTTTGTCGACGCAATCGGTACCCGTGGCAGCGACGGCGACAAGCTTCAGATCGGGCAATTGATCGAGCATTTCTTGCGTCAGCGCCACCTTGTTGGTGATCGCGATCGACACCCCGGCGAGCCGCTTCAACACCTGCTCAGGCGCCGTGTTTTCATACTCGATCAACTGATGATCGAAGCGCGGTTCGCGCAACACGATTTGCGGCGCGAGTGTGGCGCGATCGAGAAAGGCGATCTTATGCATGCTCATGTCCTTGTTTGATTGACAGATGCCGCTTTGCTTCGGCCACGACATGCTGCGCCGTGATACCGAAGTGCTCGTACAACGTCTCCGCGGAAGCCGAAGCACCGAAGCCCGTCATCCCGACAAAACCACCGCGCTCGCCCAGATAGCGGTCCCAACCGAAACGCAGTGCCGCCTCGACGCCGACACGCACCGTGTTTGAACCCAAAACCGCGGCGCGATAGCCGGCGTCCTGTTCATCGAAGATTTCCCAACACGGCATTGACACCACGGCGGTCGCAATCCCCTCTTCCTGTAACTGACGGCGCGCCTGCAACGCCAACGCGACCTCGGAGCCGGTGGCAAGCAAGGTCACAACACGCGCGCCGCCCTCCGCTTCGGCCAGCACATAAGCACCACGACGCGACAACGACTCGGCGCTATGCTCGCGGCGCACCAGCGGCAACGCCTGCCTTGCAAAAACCAACGTACTCGGACCGCGCCGATGCTCCAACGCGAGTGCCCAGCACTCGGCCGCTTCCACCGCATCGGCGGGACGCAGCACGCGCATGTTCGGCATCGCACGCAATGAGGCGAGTATCTCGACGGGTTGATGCGTCGGCCCGTTTTTGCCGACGCCGATCGAGTCGTGGCTGAACACGTAGTGCACCGGCAAGCCCATCAACGCGGCCATGCGCATTGCCGGACGCTGATAGTCGGAGAACGCCAGGTAGGTGACGCTGGTCGCGACGATACCGCCGTGCGCAGCCATGCCGTTGGCCATCGCGCCCATCAGATGTTCGCGCACGCCGCAGTGGACGTACGCACCGCTGCGGTCATCGGCGGTGAAGGCGTGCAACTGGCGCTTGTGCCCCGTGGGCGCTTCGAGATCGGCGCAACCCACCATGCGCTCAGGCAGCAGTGGCGCGAACAGATCGCTGATCTCGCCCGACACAGTGATGCCAGGCTGCGGCTCGTCGCGCTCCACGGCGCGCTTGCGGTAATCGTCGAGCACATCGCGCCAGCCTTGCGGCAAGCCGCCTGCCACGACCCGTTCGAACTCGGCGCACTGCGCGTCTGGCAATGCGGCGACGCGTGCGTGCCACGCGTTGTATTGCTCGCTACTGCGCTGGCCCGCCTCGCGCCATGCGCTTAGGACTCCGGCGGGCACGTCGAACGGTGCGTGCGGCCAGCCGAGCTGTGCGCGGGCGGCGTCGGCGTCCGCCTGGAAGAGCTTGCCGCTGTGGCCGCCGCGCTGCCCTTGCAAACGCGCAATGCCGCGGCCGATGACCGTCTTGCACGCGATCATGGACGGTCGCGGGTCTTTACGCGCGATGGTCAACGCCGCACTGACCGCTTCGAGATCGTGACCGTCGACTTCGATCACATGCCACCCGGCCACGCGAAATCGCGCGCAGACGTCCTCGCTGACGGAGAGTGAGGTGCTGCCGTCGTCGGTGATCTGATTGTCGTCCCAGCAGAGGATCAGTTTGCCCAGCCGCAGATGACCGGCCAGCGAGATCATTTCCTGACCGATGCCCTCCTGCAGACAGCCATCGCCGACGAACGCATACGTGTAGTGATCGACGAGCTCGCTGCCGAATTTCGCCGCAAGATACGCTTCGGCAATCGCCATGCCGAACGCGTTGGCGATGCCCTGTCCGAGCGGACCAGTGGTCGCTTCGATACCATGCGCCGGTTCGTACTCGGGATGTCCCGCGCAATGCGAGCCGAGCTCGCGGAAGGTCTTCAGCTGGTCGAGGCCGATCGCCGCATAACCGGTCAGATACAGCAGCGAATACAGCAGCAGCGAACCGTGTCCATTGGACAGCACAAAGCGGTCGCGATCGGGCCAGGTCGGGTCCGCGGGATTGAATTTCAGGTGCCGGGTGAACAGCGCGGTGGCGATTTCCGCCATGCCGAGCGGCACACCCTGGTGGCCCTCGCCGGCTTGCAGGATCGTATCGATGGAGAGGAAGCGGATCGCATCGGCGAGCGGTAGCGGCGGCAATTGCGCTGCTTGCGCTACCGCAACGAGCGGCGCTAGCGTAGTCGATGCGAGCGAATCAAGCGAAGCATTCGATGCAGCGGATTGCGCTTCGGTGGTGGACATGGCAAAAGGCTCCTCTACACCGCCCGGGCATGCGGGGCGGCGGCAGTCAAAACGAATCGAATGGGGCGAACGAACGTCGTAAAGGAGGCTGCGCGGTGCAGCCTCATCCGTCAGCGGATCAATGCAGGAAGCCGGTGGAAATCCACGGCACCGCGGCGACGATGATCAGCCCGACCATCAACGCGGCGATGTAGCCAAGAATCGGCTTCATCCCTTCGTCAGGATGGATGCGGCTCACCGCGCAAGCCGAGTAGTAGCCGACACCGAACGGCGGTGCGAACAGGCCCACGCCCATCGACAGGATCACCACCATCGCGTAGTGCACATCGTGAATGCCCATCTGCCGTGCGATCGGGAACATCAGCGGGCCGAACAGCACGATCGCCGGAATGCCTTCGAGCACGCTACCGAGAATCACGAACACGCAGATGGAGGCGGCCATGAACATCGCCGCGCCGCCTGGCAAACCGCCGAGCGTCTGCGCAAGCTGTCCGGAGAAGCCCGATTGCGTCAACGCCCACGCCATGCTTGTTGCCGCACCGATGATCAGCAGGATCGCGCCGGACAACGTCGCGGTATCGATCAGCATCGGCTTGAGCCGCTTCCACTCGAAACGGCGATAGATCAGCAAGCCCGCCAGCACCGCATACGCAATGCCGATGGTGGAAACTTCAGTCGCCGTTGCAATACCCTCGACCACCGCCGCGCGAATCACGAACGGCAGCGCGAGCGCCGGCACCGCGATCACCAGCTTGCGCAGAATCTCAGCGCCGCTCGCGCGTTTGACGCCTGACAGGTCTTCGCGCCGGTAGCGCCACTGCACCACCGCGCACAACGTGATGGCCAGCACGATGCCCGGCAACATGCCACCCGTGAAGAGCGCCGAGATCGACACGCCGGTCACCGAGCCGAGCGTGATCAGTACGAGGCTCGGCGGAATCGTCTCGGTCTGAGCGCCAGTTGCGGCGAGCAGCGCGACGAGATCGCCCGGCTTCGCACCGCGCGCTTTCATCTCCGGAAACAGTACCGGCGCGACCGCCGCCATGTCCGCGGCCTTCGAGCCTGAGATGCCCGACACCAGATACATCGCGCCGACCAGCACATACGACAATCCGCCGCGCACGTGACCGAGCAGGCTCGCGAGGAACGCGATCATCGCCGCAGCCATACCGGTCATCTCGATCAACTGGCCGAGAAACACGAAGAGCGGCACCGAGAGCAGGATCAGATGCGACATGCCCTCATCCATCCGGCCGACCACCACCGGCATCGGCGTATTCGTGGTCAGCGCAAGGTAGCCGAAGGTGGCGAGTCCGAACGAAAAGGCGATCGGCACGCCGCTCAGCACACCGAGCGCGACCAGGCCGACAAAGAAGATCAGCAGGTTGATATTGCCGAGATCGCGCAGCAGCGGTCCAAGTGCAATGAAGATGCCGACCAGCGCGCCGACCGTTGCGAGCGCGGCGAGCGTCAGGCGCCAGTTGCCCATGCGGGCGAGCCGCACCACGGCGACCAGCAGCATCAGTGCTGAACCGACCGGCAATGCAGCTGCGCGCCACGAGTTCGACAGTTCGAGTGCCGGCGTGGTGATGAATGACTCGTCCTGCGCAAAGCTGATCGCCGGGCCGATCACCATCGCAAGGAACGCGATCGGCGCGGCGATCGCGACCACGTCGAGAAAGGCGCGCACGCCCGGCGGCGCCATGCCGACCAGCGCCGTCATCCGCATATGCTCGCCGCGCCGCAAGGCGATCACGGCGCCGAGCATGGCAAGCCACAGGAACAGCATGGAGGCGAGTTCATCGGACCACACAAGCGGCGCGTGCAGCAAGTAGCGGCTCGTCACGCCGGTCAACAGTACGACGATTTCCGCGAGCACCAGCAAGGCAGCGGGAATCTCCACCAGATGGCCGAGTGCGGAGTCGAGCGCGCAGGCAAACCGATGCTGCCGCTCGTGCGAATAGGAGATCGAGATCATCGCATTACCCCAGTTTTCCGACGGATTTCTCCATTAGCCCCCACGCCTCGTCGCCGTATTTGGCTTTCCAGTCGTGATAGAAGCTCGTCTTGGCCAGCGCGGCACGGAAAGCCTCGCGGTCGACATCGATAAAGGTAATGCCCTTCTTTTTCAGGTCGTCGCGTAACGACAGGCTGAGCTTGGCGATATCCGCGCGTTGCAGCATCGCGGCGCTTTCGAATTCACGCGTGACGATCGCGCGGATGTCGGCGGGCAGGCGCTCCCATGCGGCGCGATTGCCGAGAATCCAGTAACCGTCCCACACGTGCGATGTGAGGCTGATGTACTTCTGCACCTCATAGAGTTTGGCCGTGGCGATGATCGGCAGCGGATTCTCCTGCCCTTCCACCACGCCGGTTTGCAGCGCCGAATACAGCTCGTTGAAGTTGATCGGTGCGGGGCCGGCGTCGAGCGCTTTGAACAGCGAGGTCAGCATCGGCGCTTGCGGCACGCGAATCTTGAAGCCTTTCAGATCGGCCGGCGCGCGCAACGCTTTGGTGGACGAGCTGATCTGCCGGAAGCCGTTGTCCCAGACCTTGCTCACCGAGACGATGCCCGACTTGCCGATCTGCGCGCGGATGTAGTTGCCGAGATCGCCGTCCATCGCCTTCCAGACCGCGTCGTAGTCCTTGAACGCGAAACCGGTGTTGACGATGCCTGCTGCGGGCGTCAGCGTCGCCAGAATCGACGAAGCCTGGTTGAAGAACTCGACGCCGCCATTTCGCACCTGCGAGAGCAGATCGGTGTCGGAGCCCAGCTGATTCTGCGGAAACAGTTTGATATCGAGGCGGCCCTTGGTCGCTTCACGAATGTGATTGATCGCCTCCTGCGCGCGAATGTTGACCGGATGCGTCGGGTCCTGGCCGGTCGCGAGTTTGTACGAAAACTCGGGGGCCGCCATCGCGCTGCGCGAGATGCTCCATAGCGGCGCGGCGGCGGACATGGCCGCACCGGCCTTCAGAAAGGTGCGGCGGCTGATGCCCTGCGGGGCGTTAGAACGGGTAGTCATGGTGTCTTCCTCCAACTCTGATGGCGTGTCGTTATAGTTTGCGAAGCTAAACCGCAGCGGCTGCACGTGTCGCTCGCCACGGTCATCTGTTCTCTACTACCGGGTCTCCATCGCCGCCGCCCAGCCTCCCGCCAGACGACCCGTTCTGCCGGACCAAGCTTAACCGTGCATCAGCCGTGAATCAGCATGCCGCCGTTCACATCGATCACCGCGCCGGTGATATACGACGACAGGTTCGACGCGAGGAACAGGAAGGCGCCGGCTACATCGTCGGGCACGCCCAGGCGATTAAGCGGAATGCCGGCGAGAATTTCGCCGCGCTTGTCGTCGCTGATCTTGCCCGCGTTGATGTCGGTCTGGATCAGACCCGGCGTCACGCAGTTCACGCGGATGCCGTCGTTGCCGAGTTCGCGCGCCATCGCCTTGGCAAGACCCAGCACGCCGGCCTTCGCCGCCGAGTAATGCGGGCCGCCGAGAATGCCGCCGCCGCGCTGCGCCGAGACCGACGACATGCAGCCGATCGAACCGCTCTTCTGCTTCTTCATCTGCGGGACGACCGCTTGCGACAGGTACAACACGCCGCGCAGGTTGACGTCGAGGATACGGTCCCAGCTTTCCGGATCGATCTCGAGCAGCTTGGCGGCCTGGGTAATGCCGGCGTTGTTGATCAGGATATCGATCGAACCAAAATCGGCGACGGTGCGTTCGACGGCAGCCTGGCAAGCGCCGCGGTCGGTCACATTGCACACATAGCCGCGATGTTCGGGCCCGATCGACGCGGCGGCTTCGACCGCGGCGTTTTCGTCGAGATCGAAGATGGCGATGCGTGCGCCGTGCGCCGCGAACATACGGGCGGTCGCCATACCGATGCCGCGCGGCGACGCACCGCCGGAAATGACGGCGACCTTGCCGTCGAGTAGACGTGACTCTGACATGATGCGGATCTCCTGAATATGAAGCTTATGGTTTGCTACGTTGTTCGCTATCGGTGACTACGTGTGTGTGGCGCTGATCGACGCTTGAGGACGCTTATGGGCCTTCACCGCAGCCAGCCTTTGATCGTGTCGCACATCGCCTCGGTGGAAATACCGTAGCGGTCGTGCAAGGTCGGCAGCGCGCCCGCATCCAGAAACGCGTCGGGCAGGCCGATCTGACGGAACGGCGGCGTAACACCGTTGGTCAGCAGCACGGCAGCCACTGCCTCGCCTAATCCGCCGATCACCGTATGGTTCTCCGCCACCACCACGAGGCGGCCTGAGCGGCGCGCTTCGCGCAGCAGCGTGACGGTGTCGAGCGGCTTGATGGTCGGCACGTGCAGCACGCCCACGTCGACGCGGTCGGCGGCCAGCGCTTTGGCCGTTTCCAGCGCGCGCATCGTCATGATCCCGGACGAGATGATCAGGACCTCGGCGCCATCGCGCAGCAGCTTCGCTTTGCCGATTTCGAACTGATAGTCGTACTCGTCGAGCACGACAGGCACGTTGCCGCGTAACAGCCGCGCATATACTGGTCCGCGATGGTCGGCGATCGCCGGCACCATCTGCTCGATTTCGATGGCGTCGCACGGGTCGATCACCGTGAGGTTCGGCATCGCGCGAAACAGCGCGAGGTCTTCGGCAGCCTGGTGGCTCGGGCCGTAGCCGGTGGTAAGACCCGGCAACGCGCAGACGATCTTGACGTCGAGGTTGTCCTCGGCAATCGCCTGATGGATGAAGTCATAAGCACGGCGCGCGGCGAACACGGCGTACGTGGTGACGAACGGCTGCGCGCCTTCGTGCGCCATGCCGGCCGCGGCACCCATCAGCAGCTGTTCGGCCATGCCCATCTGGTAATAGCGCTCGGGAAATTCCTTCGCGAATAGATGCAGGTCGGTGTATTTGCCGAGGTCGGCGGTCATGCCGACCACTTCGGGCCGGTTGCGAGCCAGTTCGACCAATGCGTGGCCGAACGGGGCCGAGCGGGTTATTTGTCCTTCGCCGGCGATCGAGGCGATCATCGCCGATGTCTTCAGACGCGGTTTCGGTACGGCGGCGCTCATACGGTTCTCCCGGCTTCCAGCGCCTGCAGCGCGAGTTGCCACTCGTGCGCATCGACGCGGATAAAGTGATTTTTCTCGCGCGCTTCGAGGAACGGCACGCCACACCCCATCCGGGTATCGCAGACGATGATTCGCGGTTGCGCTTCCGGATGTGCGTGCGCCGCATCGAACGCGGCGACGACGGCCGCGAGATCGTTGCCGTCCACGCGTTGCACGAACCAGCCGAAAGCGAGGAGCTTGTCGACCAGCGGCTCGAACGCCATGACGCTCGACGACGGACCGTCGGCCTGCTGGTTGTTGACGTCGACCATCGCGATCAGGTTGTCGAGTTTCCAGTGGGCCGCGGACATCAGGCCCTCCCAGACCGCGCCTTCATCGAGCTCGCCGTCGGAGAACAGCGTGTAGACGCGGGCGTCCGAGCCTTTGCGCTTCAGACCCAGGCAGCGGCCCACCGCAATCGTCAGTCCCTGCCCGAGCGAGCCGCCGGACATCTCCATGCCGGGCGTGTAGCTGGCCATGCCGGACATCGGCAGACGGCTGTCATCGCTGCCGTAGGTTTCCAGTTCTTCGTCGGCGATGATGCGGGCCTCGATCAGCGCGGCGTACAGCGCGATGGCGTAGTGGCCGTTCGATAGCAGAAAACGGTCGCGGCCTTCCCATTCGGGGTCGTCGGCGCGATAGCGCATGGCGCGGAAGTAGGCGACGGCCAGAACATCGGCGATATCGAGCGCCTGGCCGATATAACCCTGCCCCTGCACTTCGCCCATGCGCAGCGCGTTGCGGCGAATCTGGTAGGCGTGCTCCGCGAGCTTGGTGTATGGCGCGGTTTCGCTGGTGGTCACTGTTTGTCTCCTGTCGACCGGAGTTCGCGCTTTAGCGCGCTACTCCGGTCCCATGTAACGTAGTTGGGCGTGGATCTCTTGGCAGGGACCGCTGTGATGCCGTTCCCAGTAACTCAAGCGTAATCTCGTGCTCACACGCGCTCAAACGAATTAAGATGGGTCAATTGATGAATTCAGTTCACCTTGATGCTGCTATGCACAATCGCGTTACCTTCAAGTCAATACAGGCATTCGAGGCCGCCGCGCGGCTCTCGTCGTTCGCGCTCGCAGCAGACGAACTGTTTGTCACACCCTCGGCCGTCAGCCATCAGATCAAGCTGTTGGAAGAGCAATTGAGCATTCGTCTGTTCCATCGGCTGCACCGCACGGTGATCCTGACGGACTCCGGGAGGCAATACGCTGAGGAAATCACCGCGGCGTTCGCGCGGATCGACTCGGCCACCCGTGAAATCGGGCGCGCCGCCAAGAGCGACATCCTCACGATCCATTGCACGCCCAGCTTTGCGACCCAATGGCTGATGCCGCGCATCGCGCGTTTCAGTGCAGCGCATCCAGATATCGACGTGCGATTGAACGCGTCTTCAGAGGCGGTGAATCTGATTTCAGAAGCGGTGGATATCGACATCCGCTACGGTCCGAGAAAACTGCAACCGGCCGGAACAATGGTGCTCGAATTGCCGCCTGAGACGATCGTGCCGCTGTGCTCGCCCGCGCTCATGGCGGGGGAACATCCGCTGCAGAGCGTCGCGGATTTGCGGCACCATGCGCTGATTCATAGCGAGGGGTGTCTGGTGGGCTGGCGAGACTGGATGCGCCTCCATCGCAAGACGCGGCTTGATATTGGACGCGGTCCACGTTTCGATCGCTCGTTCATGGCGATCAGCGCGGCGGTCGACGGCTTGGGCGTCTGCCTCGAAAGCCTGCTTCTGGCGCAACGCGAACTGGAAACGGGGCGACTGGTGGCGCCGTTCGGGCTGGACGGACTGCCGGTACACGGCTACACGCTGAACCTGCTGAAATCCCGCGCCGAATTGCCGAAGCTGCATAGCTTCCAGGATTGGCTGTTTGCAGAACTTGAGAAGTGATGCGCGCGCCGCTCCGATCTGGTCATGCGCAATGCGCTGCCGCCGATAGAGTGGCCTTTCGGCCTTTAAGGTTTGCCTTTGAGGGTAAACGGCGCCAACAGTGACCGTACATCGACCTGTTGCCCTTGGAGCAGAAGCAGCCTCGCGTGAAGCACCGTGTTTTCGAGGACAAGTTTGGCGGTGCTCAGCAGATACAACGCGTGGATGTCGGAGATCGACATGTTGCCTGCTTCGACCTGGTGGTGACGCTCGACAAGTGAACTCATGACGAGCCGCCTGAGTTCCTGCTCTCCAAATGGAAGGTCCGCGTAATCGATCGGGTCGTCGGCTTCCACTTCCCGCAGCAGTTCCACCAGCGTTTCCGTGCTTACGTCCATGTGCAGGCTCCACGTTGTCGTTTAAGACCAGCATAGCCAAACAGAGTCACCAGCACTCACAGCCTACCGCTTCTGTCTGAGGGAGTCCAGCCTGGGCCGTTGCGAAGTGGGTGGACAATGACCGGGCGTAGGCGCAGCAGTAGAATGACCCCGGAGACGGAGGGTCACCTATGGCAACGACAACAAGTGTCGGCATTGAACAACTGCGCCCGCTGCAGGCAACGGTGGGCATGCTGGAAGTCGATGCCAAACGAAAACGCCTTTTGGCGATGGATACAAAGTCTTTGAAAGACTTCTTGAAAAGCGCGCCGATTCCAACCGTCATTGGCAAGCATGACAGGCACTACGTCATCGACCACCACCATCTCGCGCGCGCGCTGTGGGATGGCGGCATCACGAAGGCGTTCGCCGCGGTGGTGGACGACTTGTCGCGGCTGCCGGACGCGAAGTTCTGGGACACCGTGATTGATAGACGCTGGGTGCATCCCTACGATGAACGCGGCATCCTGCGAGCCATTTCCGCGATTCCCGATGAGATCTCCGGCCTCATCGACGATCCGTACCGCAGCCTCGCCGCATTCGTGCGCGACGCGGGAGGCTATCTGAAAACGCCCGAACCCTTCGCCGAATTTCAGTGGGCGGATTTTTATCGCACGCGTATTCCGATATGGACGAGCGAATCGCAATTCAAGGCAGCCGTCGAGCAGGCTGCCCACCTTGCGTGGAGCCCCGACGCCCGGACACTGCCGGGCTTCAAGTCACGACGCGTGAAATAGCGTCGAGGTCGTACCGGCAGAGAAACGGTTCGACGCCCTGAATAGCAAATTGCTGGAGCGTCGAACTGCAGCGAAGAGCAATTTACCCTCGCCGTTTCTTCTTCAACTCAATCGTTTCGAACAACTCATAGTTCTGCGTCGGGGTCTGGTCAGCCCCCGGCGCGTGATAGTAGTTCATCGTAATCGTGGTCTCGCCACCCGGATGCCCCGGATCATGATCGAACACCGCGATACCGTAGCCGGTGCCGGTATCCCGTTGCGCCGACCAGACCGCATCTTCAACGGCATCCGCGCTGGCACGCACAAAAGTACCCGCCGTCGTACCGGCAACCGGACGATTAGGCCGCGTGAAAATACGCGCCTGCGGCAAGCCGGTACCGATATCCACCCCATACACATCGAGCGGCGCACTCGTCCCGCCACCGCCGAGAATCAGGTGAATCGTGCCGTGGCTCGTATCGAACGTCGACGCCCCTGACGATACCGCCGACATCACCGGCCGCGGCTGCAACGTATCGACCACGCGCCCGGTGGCGATATCGGTGCCCTTGTTGTGATTGCAGCCGCGCACCGGATAGCTGCGCTCGTAATCATGGTCATGCCCGCACAACACCAGGTCCACGCCATAGCGGTCGAACAGCGGCAGCCAGGCTTCGCGGATGCCCTTGTCGGAGCCGTTGCCGGTCTTCGATGAACTTAGCGCGTCCTGATGCATCTGCACGATGATCCAGTCGACTTCGTCGTCTTCCGCCGCCCGGCGCAACGTCTTCTCGAGCCAGCGGGTTTGCTCGCCCTCGCTATATCCACGCACATAGAGCGACGTGCCCGGCTGAATCGGCGGATTGCCGGTGCTCGCCACCGGCACCAAGGGACTCGGGCCCGCAACGAACGCTGCCGCATCCTGATAGACCACGTCGTCCGCATCGAGCGAAATGAAGAGCACCGAGCTCACGCGGAAGCTGTACCAGCGTCCCTGAAAGCGCGTGTGATTCTCGGGCAGCGTGTAGCGTGAGAGATACGAGGCGAGGCCCTGTTCGCCGTTGTGGAATTCGAGTTCGTGATTGCCCGGGCACGGCATCCACGGCCGGTTCGACGCGGAGGTCTGGCAGTTGTTGCCGAAATCGCGCCACACGTCCGGCTGGTGTGTCGGGTTCAGATTGGCGTAGCAGAGATCGCCGTTGAGCAGGTGGAACAGCGGCTGAAATCGCTCGACAGCCTGAACCGCGAAACGGCTCTGCGGCGACGACAGGACCCAGCCGGTATTGGGCGTCGCGAGATCGCCGTAGCTCGTCCAGCGGAATGGCGCGCGGCCTCGGGGCGCCGTGCGGAAGCTCGCGGTAAAGGGCTGAGCCGCGTTGCTGTCATTGTCGGCGCTCACCTCGTACTCGTAACTCGTATCGGCCTTCAGGCCACGCAGACGTGCGTGATAGGTGAACACGACCTCTCCGTTGATGCCATCGGTATAGGTGCTTTGGACGCCATGCACCGTCTCTCGCGCCGCGCCCGCACCGCCGAAGCGCACCTTCGGATTGACCGCCGGCGCCGGCGACGCCCACGACACGGTGACCTCGCTCGTCGGATCGTTGCCCCACGTCAGGTGGATCTGCTCCGGTGTGCCGTCGGGCGCGCTGTTCGCGGCCCGCGCCGCCGACGCGAGCGTGCCTGCGGCCGTCGCGAGGCTGGATGCGCCGGCAAACTTCAAAAACCCACGGCGCGAGACGATGGTAGCGCCCTGATCGGTCGGCGAATCCTTGGCGATTTTCTTGTTCGACATGTCTGGTGTTTTTGCATGGAGGTGGAAGGTCGCCGACGCGGACAGCGAGCGCACGGTGCTCACAGCGATATGCGGGCCGTGAATGCCGTGCCGGACCAGAGTGCGACAGCGGTGATCGGGCATCCTAGTCGTGAAACTATGACAGCCCGATGAAATGGCCGTACGTAGGAAAAACCGGCATCGCGATGTGCTCGGCACGCGGCCCATGTTCTTAGGCGATTGCCCTCGCAACCCAGGCTGCGTATCGGGTAGCAGACGCTCCACTCCGGAAGGCCGCGCGGCTCGCGCCCTGCCCGATGTCTTTCATCCAGAAGGGCGTCGAGCGTCTCGGCGGTCGCGTTGTACGGGAGATACTAGTGAGGACCCTGCTCTCACTGAGTGGGCCTTTCTTTTGCCACGTCGCCCGAGGCGACCAGTTCCCGGTCGACCAGTTCGAGCTTCAGCGGCACATCCGCCGACAGCTTCTTCTTCGGTACAACACGACGCCAGGTTCCATTCGAATCGGGGTTCCGGTAGAACGCGACGACACCCACGTATTCCGTATCCGGCTGCATCGGCTGCGACACGCTTGCGGCAGCGCCGGGATTGACTACCGTCGCAATGCTGGCCTGCAGATCCTGCGCGAGGACGGTCTTGTCGTTCTTGAGCAGATCGTCATACGAGGCCTTGTCGAAAAGCTTGCGATCCTTGAGTTGGTACACGCGCACGGCGACTGACGTCGACCGCCTTGCTTCGTCAGGGTTGACCGAGGCACGTGCGGTCAGGTCGACGTTCAGCACCTTGACCTGTTTGTAGAACACGGCGTGATACGCGCTTGAGGTCGATTCCGACACTGTCTGCCATGCACCACATGCGCTGAGCATCAGACTGGCGGCAAGGAGGGTGACGGTTATCGTCATCGGGCGGAAAGGCATAAGTACTCCAGAATCAGGCAAGCGGCGCGAGGAACGGGTTCGGCCCCGGCGCCGGAAACGCTTCATAAGAACCGAACGGAATGGTGATCAGACGTTCGTCGTCTGAAGGCAGAACCGTAGTCCAGGCAAGACGCGGCGCCGGACCTTCGTGCGCCGCGCCGATTTTCGGAGCGGGGGCGATTCGCGACGATACTTCCATGCGCAGGAACACATCGGCCTTCGTACCGGCGTATAGACGGATAAAGGCCATCAGCTCGCGGTGCAGCCATGCGCCGGGCAACAGATCATGGGCCTGTTCCGCACTGGCTGGCCGTAATGTCACGCGGGCGGCCCGGCTCCGGTACACGAGGCGCGTGCCCAGCACGTAGCCGCCACCGAGGCCACGGCGCGGGCCCTCGCCCTGTGCGCCGTCGGCACTGCCCGCGGACGTGAGCGGTTGAGGCTTGCCCGCGCCCTTGAGGGTCGGGAAGAACTCGTCGACACGAACATCGACGCCCGGCACGGCGAGTGCGACGACACCGGCAAGACCTTCTGGCGTGCGCGTACGCTGAATCAGCAGCCCAAGCAGCGCAAGAACCCGCGAATCCGGCAACCCGGCGCGCGCGGGCTTCTCACCCCAACCAAAACCTGCCAGCGACAGCAGCTTGCGCGAATGCGCATCGGTGCCGCCTGGACGGAAGCCGATCGGATAGCGGTACTTCTTCCACGCGCGATACAGCAGCGTGACAAACCGGTGATTGAACTGGTCGAGAAACGCTTCGAGCGCTTCGTGTCCTTCCGTTCGCAGCACGATGTCGTCGATCATGTGCGAGGGCATTGCCGCGTCCACGCCGTACAGTCCCATGAACGTCGTGCGTACGGTCGGCGGGGCGTTGGCTCCGTATGTGACGCCCTCCTCGTCAAGCTCGACTGAGGCGATTTCGCCGGCCGGAAAACCGACGCGAGCTCGCGGGCGGAATCTCACGGGTTCGTGTTCCGGCGTGTCACGCGTACCGAAGCCGGGACGCTCAGGCACGCGTACTTCGAGCAGCTGACACAGCTGCATGAAGTTCATCATCGGCGCGCGTGCGAGCAGCGACGCGACCAGCGGCTCCAGGTTCGGCAACGCTCTGGGCTTCATAGCGGGGAGCGCAGCGCCTTGCTGCGCGGCCATTCAGTGCGTTGCTGCGACGGCAGGCTCACGATCGCGAGCTTCGTGAACAGGTTGATTTCCGCATACAGCGCGAAGAACCGGTGCAGCAGTTCACCGAACAGCATCACGTCGCCTTCACCCGCGAACGCATGACTGTCGAGCGTGACCTCGATCAGCACGCCGCGCTCGACCGAACCACCCGATACCTCTTCGAGCAGTTCCTCCGACACATGCAGGATGCCCGCGAGGCGGCGGCGGTTCAGCTCATCATGGGTCCAGTCGTAGAGTGCGAGGGCACCGCGTAGCACTTCCGCGTCCATCATCGACAGGAAGTTCGGCACAAGGTGTGACAGCACCCGCCACTGGAAGCGATCGCCAGTGGGCGGATAGAGCGGCAACGTCGGCGCTGCCAGATTACGCACGGCTGAAACGTTCGGCGTGCTCTCGCCCAGTTCGTTGATGTTCGCTTCGCGCAGACCCTTTCTCGGCAGCATGCCGTTCGTGCCCGTCACGCGCAGCGAGAGGTTTTCTGCCGGCAGATCTTCCATCGACTCCCACGCATGACCGCCGAGGATGACCCACGTGTCATGCAGGCCTGTCACGCCCTGCCTGACGCGCGTATGGAAGTACCGCTCCGGCGCCTCGTGGCGCAGCATCCCGCCGCGGTGCCGGAACGTCGCGAATGGGACGTACTCGTAGCGCTCCGCGCTGACGTGATCGAACGATTCGATCGCGTCGACCGAGTAGGTTTCGACGTTGGCCCCCTGGTGGCCCGCGGCGACCACCCGATATTCCGTCTCGTGGTGGGTCACGTCGATCGGTTCGGCGTCGAGCGAAAACAGGTTGATGACGGGCGTACAGAAGAGCCGCACGTTCTCCGCCGTCAAGCGCCGGTCGGACGGGTAACTGTGTTTAAGCAGGATTTCCAGTTCGAAGCTGAACGCCTTGGCCGGCAGCTTCGCAATATCCAGACCGCACAGATCAACGAACAGGAATTTCTCGCGGAATGCGAAATATTCGAGCAGCAGTTGGTAGCCGGAAAAAGCGGCTTCGGCTTTTGGCCACAGGCGTTCTTCAGTGGTAAAGCCAGCGGGTTCAATGGTCACGCCCTCAAGCAGACGTGCTTCGCCGGCCGCCCGGTCTTGATGTGCCTCAGGAATGCGCCAGGAAATCGAGTCGACCTGACGCGTAAGCGCAAGGTGCATCGCGAACGCCGTCGGCAGATCGGCGTTCAGGTACAGGCGCAGCCGCGACAGATTGGTGGCGTCACGCCGTGCCGAGTGATAGATATCGAAGCGCAGCCGGATCACCGACCGGCCATCGTGGCGCACGTCCGGTCCCGCATACGTGAGGCGTACCGGCTGGAGCGTCACCGCCTGCGTCGTGCGATAGACGCATTGCACGGTTTTCGGCGTCGTGCCTTCCATGCCCGGAGTCGGCGGCGTCACGATCGGCGCCGAGCGCATCGGCACGCCGGCGGGCACGGTTTCGGTCTTCTGCAGCGTCTCGGCGAGCGGAAACAACTCCACGATCGACAGCGACGGAATCATACGCAGATAGTGCGGCCACAGCAGACTCACCAGTCCCTCGGTCAGCTCGGGCAGTTCGTCGTCGAGTTTCTGCTGCAAACGCCCCGTCAGGAACGCGAAGCCTTCGTAAAGGCGTTCGACGGATGGATCGCGATCGCCAACGCGATCGAGGTTAAGCATGCGTGCGCGATCAGGATGCGTCCGCGCGAATTCCTTGCCGGACTCACGCAGGTAGCGCATCTCGGCTTCGTAGTAGCGCAGGATTGAATCGTCTTGGTTCATGGAATCTCGTTGTTATAGCGCGAGGGTTCGCGCGGGGTCGAGCACGGTCAGTTCGCCCTGGAGTTGATCGATGCGGCGGCCGAGCGTGGGCCTGTCCGCGTCCTTGCGGTTGCTCATCGCCTTGAGCGCCTTGATCAGTTGGTGCTTCACCTCAAAGGCGAGCGCCGGCTCCCAGCGTACGAGCGGCACGGTTTGCGTGGCGGCGTCGAGTTCGGTCAGCAGCGGCAACGCGGCATCGGTGCGGCCGGCGTGATCAGCAAGGCGCGCCATCACGAAGCGTTGCAGATAGCGCTGGCGTTCGGTCCTGAGGCCGGGGAGCGCTTCCAGCCACGCGAACGCGGCTTCAAGACCCTGGCTTGCTGCAAGATCTCTCGCCTGTGCCTCGATCTCGGGCCAGTCGCCACTCGCACCATCGTCGCTGTCGGCCGAGACCGGCAACGGTGCGACCATCTCGCCCGCCTCGAGGTCGCGTACGACCGCATGCCGCGCGATCCATTCAAGAGTCGTGTCGTCGGCGAACGCCGTGCCGTCGTTGAATGCGAGCCGCTCGATGCCAGGCAGGCGCTCGAGGAAAAGCGCGAAGTCCGCCCGCAACAGTTCGCGCCAGGCGTGATACGGTGCGCCGGCATGGTCGAGCGCGACGTGCTGGAAGTACTGCAGGTCGAACCACAGATGATTCACGCCTTCCATGAACGCGCCTTCGACCCGTTCGAGCAGTTCGTGCCAGTGCTTCTGCAGCACGAGCCGCTTCATCTGCTGGCGCAATTCAGGGCGCGGCGGGACGAGGCGCGTACGGAACTGCGCGTCTGCGGGCGGCACCTCGTGCAGCGTGTCCCAGCGCACGCTGCGCACCAGCCTCACCGACGGCAGGTAGCCGTTTTCCTGATCGCGCAGCCACGCCGCCATCGTGCGCGCCTGATCCAGCAGATCGCTCGTTGAAGACACCGTGCCGATTGCCTTGCCCATGGCGCCTTGCGATGCCTGCTGGGATGAGTCCGCTTCCTGATCGGCACTGCGCGGCGACTCGCCGTTGCGTTCAAAGCGTGCGACGAGCGGTTGCAGGTTCGGGCGCGCCGCTTCGGGCCACTCGCCGGTACGCGTGACGAGCAGGTCAAGCGCCGTGATCGCGCGCCCAAGGTCCGCCGGCGCGAAGTCGCCCCGGCTTTCGAGCAGATCGACCATGCGCGTGGTCGCGAGTATTTCAAGCGCACCCTTCTTTGTTTCGGCACGTGCCGGCAGCAGCGCAATGCCAAAGCGGTCGACCAGCGCCGCGGTCAGCTCGAGGCCGTCCGCAAAACCTGGCGGGCCGTCCAGGCGCAATCGCGCGAACGTGTAGTAACCGGCCACGCGCAGATCCTTGCCTGTTTCCCTGATTAACTGCTCGCACGAACGCACGATCAGCGCGTCATCTATGCCCGTGAGCTTCGCGGCTTCGTCCTTTAGTTCGAAGAACGCATCCTCGTAGCCGGGATCGCGCCCACAGGGATGTTCGCCGGGACATGGCACGAGCCACGACGACCAGACGTCCGCGCGTGCGGGAGGCAACGAAGGAGCCGGGTTCGTGCCCAGCAGATTCTTGACGAAATGAGTCAGCACCCGTTGACCTCAGTAAGCAAATGCGTCGGACTGCAGATAATTCGCGCTGGTCAATCCCGCTGTCGGCCGGCTGCCTCGGGGCGGTTTCGACTCGGACAGCGGTTTGCCCTCGAGGGATTCGGTGGACGTCGCCGTCACCGCCGTCGCCGCCGTCACCGCCTCGCTGGCTGCGGGCCTCGCCCGGCTTTCCGTGGCTTTGGGCGTGACCGGCTGGGTCTGTTTCGGTGCACTGACCGTTGCGGCCGGACGGGCGCTTGCACTCATAGAGACGCTGTCGGTATCGCCGGCCCGGCTGGTGCCGCCTAGCCAGCCAGAGGGGAGCGGCACCTCGGCAAGCCTGGCGGATTCCAGCATCGCTGCAGGCAGTGGAGGGAGTCCGCTGAGTGCCTGCTTCTGGGCGCCGTTTGGCGACCCCGTCAGGAAAATGCGCTGCGGCAGGGAGAAATGCCGGAGGGCCAGCATGTCGAGCGGCCCCGCGCCGGCTTCGCTGCGTAGTTGCACCTTCAGTGGGATGCCCTGGCTCAGGCCCCGCGAGGGGGCTTCTTTCAGGGCGTCCGGCGTCCAGGCAAGCAGATAGCGAGCGTTGTCCTGTGGCGTGACCGTCGCGCGTTCGAGCAGCCGGATGAGTCCGAAGCGGCCTTGTGTATCGAGGGCCGAGCGCAGGCCACCCTCCTGCGTCTGCCATTCGATGCGCGAGATGTTCTCCAACGTATCGCCCGGCCAGATGAACGGCGTCCACTCTTCCTTCTGGTTGAAGTAATGCAGTTCCCGGCCCAACAGCACGAACTTCGTGTCGGTGACGCCCGGTGTCGACACTGGGCGCAGCTCGAAACGCACGCGCGCATCGCCGGATGGAAAGAGCGAGGTCGACACGCGCATGAGCGTGTTCAACGCGCTGAGGAAAGTCGGGTCGATCGTCAGCGAGTTACGGCCCGATCCCTGTGCGGTGACCCAGCGATCGCCCTGCCGCTCGACGACGCCCGCCAGTTGTGTCGTGACGAACTGGCTAATCACGCCACTGTCGGGGCGCATGAAGCGGGCCATTTCCGGCAGTGATGCGTCGTTGTCGGAGTCGGCGAACGGGTAGCGGCCGCCGAAATTCCGGTTCCAGTCGGCGAGAATGCCGCTGCGCCAGGTGTCGTTCAGGCTCGATGCCGCCGGCTGTAGCACGACCTGCCACGTCTGGTCGAGCGGCTGCTGGAACAGGTCACCGAAACCCGCCCATTGCTGGCCGAGGCTCGCGGCCACCCGGCTTGCGTAGTCGCGGCTGTCGGCGATGTCGGAGGTTTTGCCCTGCAGTACGGCCTGGGCTGCCGCGCGTGACATTGCGTCCGGATCATTGCCTATCATGATCTGCTGTAGCCTGAGGCGCATCGCGGTTACGCGTTCCATGTAGCGTGGCACGCTGAGTTCGCTCGTGGCGGCCGCTTGTGTTGCGGCCGTGGCGTTGCCGCTGGTGTTGGCGGGTCCAGCCAGATCGCTGCCCGCCAGGCGCAGGAGCGGGCCGAATGCGGAGGCGAGCGGTGCGGTGTTCTGCGGCTGGGTTGCCTTCGATGGGTCCTTTGCACCCTCGGAGGATCCGGTGGCGCCGACCAGTTGCTGTGCCTTGTTGATCAGCGTGTCGGACAGAGACTGAGTGGTTGCGCCTGCGCCAGCCTGATAGACGACGACGTTCATGAGCGATGCGAGCGGTGAACGCTGTGGGTCGGCCAGCAGCGTTAACTGGTCGACGGTGCCCGAAAGCGTCGAGGCGGGTTGCCAGCGGATGCTGTTGAGGAACTGCTCCCATGCGCGGGCGTAGTCGTCGAAGTAGCGCTGTTGCAGTTCGGCTTTCAGAGATGGGGTTGGGGTTGTGCTGGTTCGGGTGCCCCCAAGTAAAGCTTGCTTAGGTGCGCGCCCCAAAGGGCCTTCCTTCGGGGAGTCTGACAGCACCCAGTCGCCCGTAACGGTGCGCTGTTCGCTGGCCTCGTCGATGGCCTTTGAGATGCGCTCGTCCCAGGCCGCGCGCGTGAAAACGCCAGGTAGGGTGGCCGTTGTGTTGAAGAGGCCCCGGCTGCTGGTGTCGCCGAGCAGTGTGGCGAGCGATACCGGCGGATACTTCGGCTTTGCCTCCTCGAGGATCTGCTGATAGATCGTATCGGTCGAGTTCTGGATGCCGCGCACGCCAATCACCGTCTGACGTGTTGCGTTGACAAGTCCCGCGTCCGGAATGATCGCAAGCGCCAAGCCGTTGGCCGCGACGCGTTGCCCGAGGTGGTTCGCGTAGAACGCGAGCAGGCGCTGGCGCAAATCCTGCCACGTGCCCTCGCTCAGGGTTGAATTGATCGGTCGCTCAGGCGCGGCGGTCGCGATGAGTTGCGGAGTGAGGAATTTCGGGTCGGCGTGGTCAGGCTTTGCGAGCATCAGGTACGTCTTTAGCGTGTCGTACGCTGACTTGATCTGTGCATCCCCTCCGCTTGCAATTTCCGCATCCGAAAGCGATCCGAGTTGTCGCAGCCGTTCCTCGAGCCTCGTGCGGATCGGAGCGACGACAGTTCGAGCGGCCGCGTTCTCATAGCTCGGCCACAGCGCTGCGAAAAGCGCCGCGTCGCGGTTCAGGCCGAAGCGGGTGTGCCACGGTGCGCCGTCGTGCTGATGGACTTCGAGGGTGTCGATCTGCTTTTGCAGGGTGTCGAGGGTGAGCGCGGCTTGCGTGGGGTCCCGTAAGGTCGAGAGTTTCGTCGCGGTGTCAACGTCTGCCTGGATCGTCGACCTGTTTGTGAATCCCGAAAGCATGGTGCCGGCGATCCATAGTCCGACGAGTGCAGTTGCTATCCATGCAGCGGTAGTCGAGAGGGAGAAGCCGACGCGGCGGCCGTGGATGCGGCGGCTATGCTCGGCGATCGTCTGCCAGACGCCACGGGGGATGTCCTGTTCCTCAGCGTGGCCCTGTGCGACGGCAGCGGTCTCAGCTTGCGCCGTTCCGCCCTCACCCGGTGGAGCTTCAGAAGCCGTTGCAGTACGCTCCTTGGACAGGGGCGCAAAGAGCAAGCCATGTACGGCACTGCGCCAGATGCGCGACTGGCCAATCTGCACGACCAGGTCGGACAATGACTGCTCGTGTTGCGAGATGTGATGGGACAGCTCGCCCGCATACCGGTCTGACGGATTATTCATAAGACGCACGACACCGGCATCGGCGAGATCGGTCGAAAGCGCACGCAATGAGCCATTGATGTCGTCCGGGCGGGTCCGCGCGTTTGACCATGTGCAGCCGATTACTTCGTCTAGGCTGGTGCTGTCGATGTCGAAGTCCGTGGCGTTCAGCAGATAGGCCGGCGCAGCCCAGCGCAGTGCACGGGCGTGGCGGACCAGGCGCTGGGCGAGGCTTTCGCCATCGAACGGTTGCTTGCCGGCGGTCCGCGCCTCGACCACAGCCACGATCGCATCGGCGGGACGCTGACGCCGCAGCCGGCGAATCTGGTCGAGCCAGGCGGTATCCAACTGGTCGCCGGTCTGTTTCGCGTAGAGCAGGACAGTGTTGCCCGAGATAGTGTAACCGCGGCGCACGAGGCCAGGTGCAAGGCGCTTGACGATCGACTCATCCCCAGCGATCACAACCCGCCGATCCCGATGTTGCCAGCGCCACCCGTGACGCTCGCGAAGCACATTGCGCAGGGCATCAAGCCGCCCCAAATCCCCTTCTTGCGACGGCGTGATTTGTCCAGCGACACCGTGAGCTTGCCGTTTCCGATCGTACTGCGCGAGCCACCTCACTGCCCGCATCGAAGCGATCCACAACACGACAGCCTCGAAGTACTTCACGAGAATGATTGATACAAGCCAGCACGCTACCAGAACCAACTCGATGATGATCCGTGTATCGAGCGACCATCCCCGTCCGGCACCCTCGACCCAAACGGCAATGCCCAGCGCAAGGAAAACAATGGCATTTGCGATACCGATGAAGATCGGCACAGGCTGTGGCTTGTATTCATTCATAGTTGCTTTCTGCACACGAGGGCGATCATGTCGCTACCTTCTTGAGTGAGGACGAGTTGAGGATCGCCTGTGACTGACGCATGTTCCGCAGCGAGTGCGGCCGCAAGCCAGGCACCCGCGCCGTCGCATGTTCCAACCGTTGCCCCGAGATCAATCCATTGCGTCTGCTCGTTGAGTTGAGGCGATGACCTAACCGAACGCACGAGCTCTTCCGAGAGGCCGTGACTCCATATCGTTTTGATGTCAGTTGATTCAGCCTGCCCCCAACGCGCGGCAAGTTCGAGTGGCTTGCTCACCGCGTCTGACGCTCCGATAGCCGGGCGATGCAAACGTGGCGACGTCCCGTTTGCAGGCATGTTCCGGACAATGCGAGGGTCGCCCAGCAGCAGCGCAACGCCCGTCTCGGCGACGCCCTCCCGCAACCGTTCGCTGACCGCTCTACGCAACTGGATCGCTATCAGCAAATGCGCCTCGTCCGGCTTCAGACGGTCATGCCACGCGTCCGCCTGAAAGAGCGATAAGTGCTCTCCACTCGCATTGACCGTCACTCGTAGAGCCGGCACCCTGGTTGAAATCTGCTCCTGCAAGCGGGAGCGCACGTCCGTCAGTTCCATTTCCGAGCGTATGCGCAGATCGACCTGCACGGCGGTGCGACCAGGAAGCGCGGCCAGTTCTGTAGCAATCCTGTCGATTAACCTGTTCAGAAGCCAGTCGGACACCAGCCGATGACGCGCGTACTCGGTGAGTTCATTTCCAGCGTAGAACGGCTTATCAGTGATTTCCAGCCACCGTGCCTTGACATCGAGCCCCGGCACTGCGCGGCTGGATCGAGTGTCCATCTTCACCGTGCCGTTGAGCAGTCCCTCGATGTCGTTCTCCTGATCGTCGCAGGAAAAACACCAGGCATGTCCGAGCACCGCGAGAGGCACGCTGGCCAGCGTATGGCATTTCAATTCCTCATTGTCGCTAATGCGATTGTTCGCTATGGCTCCGCTGCGTCGTCCGTACACATATCCGAGACAGCAACACAGCAGGAGTGCGCATGCGAGCAACGGATAGCCGATGACGCAGAACCAGAACCAAACGGTGTTCGTCGGCCTTCCCGCGGGCCACACAAATATCGCCAGCGCAGCGCCCAGGCACATAACCACACCGAGCAGGACAGCCCAGAGAAGCTTTGACGGTCGAGGAGGTTCCGGCACCGCGACCCGTGGTGGCACCCTTCCAAAGTCAATTGGCATCTATTGGACCGTCGCTCGGGCTGACGTAGCGATGAGGACGCTGCCGCGTTGGGTTCGATCACCGTCCCGTGAAACTGGCACGCTGGCGTCTGTCATGCTCTCGCCGCCCTTGACAATTTTGTCGTCGCCGTGGATAGGGCACGACACGATGTCGCCAATCCGCGCCGCCCGGCGACCTTTGATCTTGATGCGGTCGGAACCGCTGAGGATCTTTCCGCGGTGGATCGTGCTGTCGCCTTCGTAGGCTAGGTTCTTCATTACAAAGTGCTCAGGAGAAGTTGATCTTGAATTTGATGACGCATCCCTGTAATTAATTGCGGCCATGGAAATTAGATAAAGCGCGTTTCACATCGGCGGCAGTCTTATATAGAAACTTTGACTGTCGCCAATTATCGTAGCCGTCTATACCCGTCAGCTCATTATCTTCGGCAATTTTCTTGTTCTCTTTCAAAGAACCATCATTGCTTTTCCTGTAAGCATAGACTTGGTAAAGCGTCCCGTATGCACCCTCACCTCGGTTGTTTATAGCCCACGAGACGATCGCAAAGAGATTGATTTCTCCATCTAGTTTGTAAAAAAATAGAGATTCAACCGTCGGGACAGATCCTTCTATCGAGTATCTAGCAAACTCTGACTTTTTGCATAACCCGCTATCAACCAGGTTGTACACGACCAAGACGATAGGATAGTCACCATCTCTCCTCTCAATGGCAACAACAGAATTTTTTGATATCTGCGACGCCTTAAATATGTTGCGATCGTTTTGAGCCGCATGGCATTTCGCCCGCGCATCAGAAGCAAAGAAGATGGCACTTAAAGAAAAAATAATGAAATAAACAATTATTAATTTCATGAAAAACACGCTGCGCCTCGTCAAGTGGGAAACCAACAAGCGGTCAACGTCGTTAAATGCGATTTTTTGTGTTTGAATACCCATTATCACCATCGCCACCCTTTCTCGTAACGGCACGAACACTACTGGCATCCACGCAACAGTCCTTTACAACTCCAAATTATTGGTGAAAACGCTATTATTTAGACCGTTGATCGATGGCGATGCAATCAGGGCATCAGCTTCGCCCCTGAACGTAAAGCTCTTGCGTGAATCTCATATAACATCAGTCACTAATCTATCTTTTTTTCCTGCGCATCAATATCAAGTGCACTACACATTAACCACATCTCTAGTGGTTTCGCGCCTCCGGAGTAGTGAACCTGGCACCATCCCGCTGTAACTTTGTCAACGATGGCTCGGTCCCCTCCGACCAGGTATTTCCTTGTCTTATCTTTAACATTAGGGCCTTCAAACAGATAGCTTTTACTTTTCAATCTGACAGGGATAGGTTGCTCCCTACTCATCAGCGAGGCGAAAGGAGAATCTATTGCCTGCCGAACGTCATTTCTTGACTGATAAGGAAATTTATACGTTACCCTTTGCCCGTCTGATAGCCAGCTGTAGTCGGCCCCGAACCAATTAGAAGCGTGCTCATCCCGCTGCAGGGCGTTTTCCATCGCGTCAAAGACGGAAACCGAATAAAATTTACCAGACGAATTTGGCTCCACGAGAGATTCTCGTATCTCCATGGAATGGATCACGAATATTTTTTCTTGATGATCGCGACCAACACTCGATGAAAATGCGTCAACAATTTCACCGGGTGTATCTTCATAAAGAAGACCCCGCCCTTCCGCCTTCACGGGGACATTTCCATTGTAAATATAATATAAAGAAATCGCATCGGCACCGATCGGCGCCCTGGCCTTAGGGTCCAAGACCGGCTCCTGAACAAAGCAGATAGTTCCATTCTTTATGCTTAGCGGCAAATAACTTTGCCGGCCATGGATATCGGCACATGTACTCTCCGCACACACCGAACCACTTATAAAAACGATCGACATAAAAGGCCAGTGCTTAGTCATCAGTACATCCCGACGAAAAATCTTGATTAAATATGGAAGAAATTTCTCTTTTGAACTGCTGCCGTTCTGGAAGATTTTTGTATCCCGAATTTATCGGACGGGTGACCTTCTTAACCCCTCGTCACCGATGGCAGTCGGATTATCGGCAATCGAACCAATTCCTCTGTCATTCCAGAACCATAATCCAGTTTCTATAATAACCAGCGGGTTATTTTCAACAAGTTCTGGCTGACTATCAATAGGATACCCAATCGTCTGCGCACAGCGTCTGTAGGATTCGTAATGAGTCAACTGACGCGGGCCACGACCGCGGAAGTCTTTGCCAGGTTGTTCGTTTGTGCCAAAACAGGGCTCTCCATAGGCAGAGTCATTCACGATCAAATGATCTTGAATCCATGCTATTTTTGGCGCGGGAGTTGCAAAGCTCATATGTAGCCCCATTCAAGGAGCTGACGCTTTACAGCTGATGCGTTCCTATATCTGTAAGTTACTGACTGTCCTTCGCGCGTACCATCGAAGCCAACGCCGAAGCGTTTGGTCAGTCCGGTATCCCGCCGCAACTTCGCCAACGCCCCGCGTTTCTCGATCCGTTCGTCGTAGGCAAACACCTGATAAATGCTTCCCCCGGTTCCTATCGATGGACTGTCAGAGGGCCAGGCTACTATGATGAAAAGTTTCTTCGGTTTTTTTCCATTCACGAATACGCTCTTGATTTCCGGAGTAGCCCCGCCCTCTGCCTCATACAAATCAACGAAAACACCCCCTGTTTCTGCAACACCTGTTATATATGCGCCTACCCCATCTCCATCCTGGCTCTGCTCCGAACGGAACTCTATGCTCGCCCCACCACCCAAAAATGGGATTCGGTAGCTCTGCTGTTCGGCGGCGCTCGATATACCGGACCAAAACAGGGCGAGAGTCAAACTCAGGATTAACATTCGCACAACAGTTGTTAGAACATGTTTTCTCATTGGCCAACCTCCCTGAAAATTCCGGTGTTCCATATGGCGTGAAAGTTGTTTTTCCGAGCGCCGTAGCTGTCCGTGTGAAGATTAATAACCGCCGTTATCTGATCGACTACGTTGTCTGTGTGTCCCGTGTCTGCGATCTCCGGCAGATGATTGGCAATCCAGAAATAGATCGCCGAACGAACCGCATACCGCATTTCTGATACCAAGTCAGGGTTAGCGATAAAATTGACATCATCGCCAGCCCACAAAGTAGGATAGAAACTCTGGAAGCCACCATAGTTGGCTCTTCCAGTAAGTTGCTTGAACCCTCTGCCTCTGTACCGCCAACCATCGCCACTCTCCACAGAACCATTTCCGATTTTGTGTGCGTAGGCACGGTTTGCAATAGGTTCTGGCTGCGCCGCGTGCGACGCGGTTTTTCCGTACAACTCAGCTTCGCTCGTATGTGCTGAGAAATACGAAAACTTCTGTGACAACACGTCCGACCGATAGTTGAGGTTCTCCGACGTGTTAAGACTGGTGCCCGCCTCTTGCCGGATTTGGGCAAAGAAGTGCGACAACCGAAGTGGCGAACCAAGCTTGTAGTCGCCGAGGCGGGGATTGAGTTCATCCGCCACAATCTGCAACTGATCAGTCGATGCCTGTGTGAAGACGCGCCTAAGCATTTCAACGGTGATCTTGCCCGGGACACGAAAAAAATTTGCCACCAACCCGATCGGATGAATATGAAAGACATCCGACGCAGGCAGGTCAGTCGGGCCAGCCTCGACGGCATCCCACCAGACAAGCTTCTCGATACGTTGCTGCTCCGCCTTGTGCTGCGGCTGAGGCCCAGTCTGCGTTTCGATCTCTGCGACAAGCTGTTTCCACTTGCCCGGATTAGCCCATTCACTCTCGTGCTTGACGATCAACCTCGACATCCGCAACGCGATCCACGGATGATTCGCCGCGTCGCAAAGCCGGCCCGCAGCCTGACTACGGTCGCCCGTCAGGCCCAGCGCCTGATAAATTGACTGCATCAACGGGCTCAGTTTGTCGAGCGACCCCGCGTCCGGCACGGGCGCGCCGCTTGCATAGTCGACGTATCCTTTGGTCGTCGCAAACATCGTATGCGTCGGGTCGTGCGCATCTTCCAAGGTCTGGAAGTCCACCCACTTCTGCGCAAACTCACGCGTCACCTTGCCACCGGCGAAGCTCTGCTCGCGCACCCATCCGCTGATGTCGTTGCCCAGTGCGTCCGCACTGTCGACTTTCCACCAGTTCAGTTTCTGCCCGTCGCTTTCCGCCGTGGCCTCCTTGGATGGGTTCCCCGGCTGCCGGGCCAGTTCGGCAAGCGAGGCCACCTGAATCACGCCGGTTTGCTTTGGATTCTCGCCAGGCTGGTTGGCCGCCAAGTACAACGTTGTCGACCGATCGACACGCAGGATCGTGGGATCCTTGGGTAACCCAAGCTGCTGCCATGCCAGTTCGTGTGCCCCGTTATCGGCAATCCACTTTTGCCCCTGCGTGATAAACGACTTGATGCTGTCGTCACAGAACACCTCAATGTGGACCATGCGGTTTGAGGTCTGCTGACTCAACGAGTCGTAGCGACCCAGATGACCGATCAGGTCACCTGCATTGATGTGAACCGGCGTGGTCGGCACCACCACGCAATCGAGCGACGAGTCCGGCATGATTTCCTCGACAACGGGTCCGCCGTTTTCCTTGCCCAGGAAAACCCACGCGTTGATCGCCGTATCCGGATTGACATATGCGCCCACCGTAGGCGCAAACATCTGGGCCCCGTGAGTATCCTTTATCTGCCCCCAGTCCTCTTCACGCTTGCTCAGGCTGAACTGTGCCCCCTGCGGCAGGATGCCGAGGATCGTGCCATGGTGCTTTGTCACACGAACCCTTAGCCCTTGCTGTCCAGCGGGCGCCACCTGACCGTTCGGACTGGCATGAGGCTTGTCCATCGCGAACCCAGTGACCTTGAACTCCGTCGACCAGTACGCAGGTTTCGGCAGAGACGTATCACTCTCATAGCCCGCCAAATCCTGCAGGTGCATATACAGTGTGAAAAACTTCAGCGTGGTGCCTCGCGGAAACTCCATCGTGTGACGTACCAGCGCAAACCCCGTGCTGTACGGTGCGCTGATCGCCGGCTTGCCGTTCTGCGCAGGAATTTCGCTGACCAGGTAAGTGCGGTTGAGACGCCAGGCAACTACTTCGCCCTCGGTAATGCTTCGCAAGCCATGTTTCAGGTCCAGAAATTGACCCGCTCCGGCCTCAGTAACATGAATTCCACCATGCCACATGCCCTTGCCGCTGACCGAATAGGAGCCCGACGGTTCCTGTGCCAATGCTTTGTAAAAATCGTGCTCATCGGTAAATTCAGTGGATGAGCCCGCATTGCCTTGCCCCTTCTTGCGAAACGGAAACACAAAGCCAAGCTGCTTCAACCGAGCGCTGGGCGAATTCGGCGGTGTCGTATTTGCCATGATTGCGCCTATTCAGAGAACCCGAAGTTCATATCTCCCTTCACATCCTTGAGGGGTGCGTCAGACCAGTTGGGGAACGTGAAATTGCCACCCGCAGGGTCGACGGTATTCAGGTTGCCCCTGACTTCGATTTGCCCAGTAGGACTCGCGATCTCAATCTTCCCGTTGGCAATCTTCACGTAGGCACCAGAGCCGTCACCCAGCGTGATGCCCTTCGAACCGGTAATGATCACTTCGCCCGTTGATGAACTGACTGCAACGTTCTTGAGCGCCATCAGTTCCATCGCATCGCCTTGCGCCTGGACCTGCACCTTGCCTTTGGCAGCGAATATCCGGATGCCGAGCTGCGCGGCAAAGAGTGAAATCGCTTCGCCCGCTGCTGCGGTGATGCGCTTGAACACACCAATGTCCAAGCCGTCTCCCGCTGTCACGAACATCTGTTTGCGAGCGGCCAGTTGCATGTGCTGGCCACTCGTGATGCCTACGCCCTCCGGGGCGCTGGCGACGATGACGGGTCTCTGAAGGCTCGTGAGCTTCTGCTCAATGAGCACGCGCTGCTGATCGATCTCGGCAAGCCACGCCTTTGCCGCATTGGCCGAGTCATGCAGGGAACGCATCATGTCCATGGCCTGCCGGAGGGTGACATCCGCGTCTGCCATGTCGAGCTGTTGGCCGGATGCATTGGGTTGCGCCTCGGCGCTGACCAGCACGCCCTTCGCGCCGCGCATCGCCACATGTCCATCGGCGCGCAACTCCGCGCCCTGCCCCCGTTCCTCGCGGTCGCCATCGACCATATGCCCCAGATTCAACTCGCTGGTCTGGTACGGCGTGGTCAGATGGATATGCTCGTTACCCTCCTTGTCCTCCATGCGCATCTCATTCTGCGCAACGGTACGGATAAGGTTGCGGGTGTGGTTCAGGTTGTTGACCAGATCCGGATGCAGGCTGTCGTGCATCGCCCCGATAATCACGGGTCGATCTGGATCGCCGTAGGTGTGAATAATCGCCACCTCCGCGTCGTCAATCAGCGGGAAGTGATGACCATAGTTGCCACCGCTGTACGGCTTTGCAAGCCGCACGGGCCGGCTGGTGCCACCCGGACTCCAAGTGTCCAGGTCAAACGGCAGCTTGATCACATACCAGCCTTCCTCCGTCAGATACGCCCGCGTGTAGTTTCCGGGCGATGTGATGCGTGCCGGCAGGATGCCGTCGATCACCGGTCGTTTGGCCGGATCGACCGGCGTGCGCCAAACGCGATCAGACGGAATCGCGGTAAACGAATTCGAATACGCCTGCCTGCGGCCACCACTGGACGAGACAGAGACAATGAAAAGCCCGTGCGGTGCGTCAGCGAGTTGCCTGTCAAGGTTCAGCACCTCACCCGCCTCAAGCGCAAACACATTGCCCGCGCCATCGAAGGTAATCTGCTGCGCCAGATGCGCCTCGTGACGCAACTGCGCAATGCGCCGCCCCTCCTGAGGCGTCTCGTAATGCTCGCCCCATCGGTAGTCGACCGCGTTTGTGGTCTTGTCGTCACGCGCCGCGTTCTGCTCGACGAGCAGCGACACACCAGCCTTGCGATGGTTGTAGTCGTTCAGCTGGATCGCCTCGGGCACGCGGCGCATGTGGCGCTCAATCGACTTGGTGGACTCGGCCCCTGAGTTGGTCAGCCCGGCATGGCGCCGGAACGGCACGACGCGCTGCTTACGGGCATACGCATCGAGGTCGTCGCCAAAGATGATGACCTCGTGGTCCTTCGCCTGCTCAAAGCGGAACCAGATGCCTTCGTCAGCCGCAATCCGCTGGATGAAGGCGAGCGTCGTTTCGTGGTACTGGGTGATGTACTCATGACGCTTGTACTGCGCCCGCAGGTTGAACTTGAAGTCAACGCCTTCGCGATACCCGTAGTGCTTCAGCGTGTCAGTGATGATTTCCTGCACCGACTGTTTCTGGAACAACCGGCTAGTCACCGTGCGGGCAAGATCAGCTAGTCGTGGCTCGATGAGCAACCTGTAGCGCGTCTCATCGGCGGACGTATCCAACTGGTCGAACTGCGTCACGATGCCGTGAACGGTGCGCGCAGGCGGCATTTCACTGAACTTCGACGCGTTCTCGCCAAACATCTTGAGGAGATAGTCGGCGTTCGGATCGATGGGGTCGATCACGAACTTCGCAGGTCGCCCGAGCACCTGATCCATCGGAATATCGGCGACGGCACTCGTGAACTCAATGTCGTAGGAATACAGCCGGCTGACACCTTCATCACCTTCGAACTTCAACACCGAGAACGGCGCCGGGTGTGGCGCGAGTTTGACCTCGTAAGCCTGCGACGGCAGAACCATGGACCCCATCAACGACTCCCTTGAACACGTGTGACGTCAAAGACAGCGAAGCCGGGACGCGTGCGTTCGCATCCCGACGTGCTACACGCAGATACAGCCGATCAGTTCTTCGCCTTGGGCATCTGCGACACCAGCGACAGACCGATGTCCATCCCCTCCACCTGGAAGTGTGGGATGACGAACAGCTTGATGCGGAAGAAGCCGGGGTTGTCCTCGATGTCTTCAACCGCCACCTGCGCCTCACGCAGCGGATGCGACGCCTGCAGTTCGTCGCCCGGGTCCTTCATCTCGGTCACGAGACCCTTGACCCAGTTGTTCAGCTCGAGCTCAAGCAAGCGGCGATCCTTTGTCATGCCAATGTTTTCGCGCTGGATCAGCTTCAGGTAATGCGCGATGCGCGAGAGCAGGAAGATGTACGGCAGGCGCGCGTTGATCCGGCTGTTCGCGGTCGCGTCCCTGGTCTCGTACAGTGCCGGCTTCTGAGCCGAGTTGGCCGAGAAGAAGCAAGCGAAGTCGTGATTCTTGTAGAACGACAGCGGAATAAAGCCGAGGTTGGCGAACTCGAACTCGCGCGTTTCCGGGATCAGTACTTCCGTTGGAATCTTCGGCTGATAGCCCGTGCCGAGGTCATACAGGTGAACCGGCAGGTCCTCGACCTTGCCACCCGCCTGCGGGCCGCGGATCTGCACGCACCAGCCATTGCTGGTGAAGCTGCGCACCATGTTGGCGGCGAACGCAAACGATGCGTTGACCCACAGATAGCGGTCGTGGTCCGGTCCCTTCACTGCCTCTTCATAGTTGAACGCACGCACCGGCGTCGTGTCCTTGCCGTACGGCAGACGGCCCAGCACGCGCGGCATCGTCAGCCCCACGTAACGGGCATCGTCCGTATCGCGAAAGCTTTTCCACTTGATGTACTCGGCCCGGTCGAAGTAGTTGCCGATATCCTGAATCGCGGCCACCTCTTCCATCGACTGCTTGCCGAAGAACGCCGGTCCGACGGAGCCGATGAACGGCATGTGCGCGGCGGCGGCCACCTTCGAGATATTGCGCAGCAGACCGATATCCTGCGGGGAGTTCGCGAACTCAAAATCGCTGATCAGTGCGCCGATCGGCTGGCCACCCGGGGTGTCGTATTCCTCGATGTACGTGAGGCGATACAGTCCGCTCTGGATGAGTTCCGGCGTGTCCTCGAAGTCACGGATCAACCCATCCTTCGAGACATCAAGCACTTCGATGCGTGCATTTTTACGGAAGGCCGTGCGGCTCACGAGCATTTTGAGGCCGCGCCAACGTCCTTCCAGCGCCTGGAATTCCGGCGTATGCATCACGGCGTCAAGCTGACGGCTGATCTTCCGGTCGAGCTGGCCGATGTGGAAATCGAGCAGCGATTTGTCCAGCCGGTCGACCGGCTTGCTCGCCTCACCCACCAGTTGCAGGAAAGCGCTCATGCCCCGCGCCAACCGCTCGTCGGCCGACGACTCGGAGAGCAGGTCGTTATCCCGGAACGCTTCGAGCGGACGCGCCGCGCTGACGGGCTTCAGGTTGATCTTGCTGCACAGCGATTCATAGACGCTGTTGCTATTCCCCGCCCGAAGGGCACTTCCTTCGGGGCGCGCGAGGACTTCCATATGGGCATCGAGCACAACCGCCTCGGTCGTGCCGCCTTGCTGGGATTCGTTACGTGACATGTTGGATCCTCTCTGCCGTCCCACCGGGACGCGCGTTGCTCGTTGTCCGGAATGCAATGAAGGCCGTCCCGGCCCTACGCATGGCCTTCTGGCTGCGTGGCCGCCGTAGCGATCTGTGCAAGCTCGCCGCGCAATTGCCGGGAGAGTGCGTTGTCCTTCAGGATCTTCTCGAACTCGCGGCGGAAGGTGCCGTTGTCGAGCAGGTTCGACTTCAGGTCGCGCAGCAGATTGCGCATTGCAAGCAGCGGCTGTAGTTCGGGAATCTGGCGTGCCACCTGCTCCGGTTCAAAGTCTTTTATCGACCTGAAGCTGAGGGACACCGGAAGCTCGGAGCCGTCCTTGGCGAGCGTGTTTTCGGCGTCCACATTCAGTTGCGGCGCCAGGTCGGACAGGACAGCGTCGAAGTTGTTCTTGTCGATATTGATCTTCTTGCGCTCCGCGAGCGGCGCCTGCTCCTTGCCCGCGCTGAAGTCCCCGGCGACGAGCAGCTTGAGGGGCAACTCGACCTTCTTCTGTGCGCCGCCCGTGTGGAGATCCAATGTGATTGAGACGCGAGATTTCGGAATTTCGCGCTGGAAGCTGTCCATTATGTAGTCCTTTATAAAAGGATGGTCACCGTGGTATCGCAGATACGCGCTCCATGCAATGCGGTATCCCTTCGTCCCTCCCTGGCGGCAACCGCATTCCGCTTTCGAATGACGCTTTCAGGCACCCCATCGCGCGGCCTTCATTTATGCGATTGTTTTTAGTTCGACCCGCATTAAACACGGAATTCAACGATCAAGTCAAAGAATCCGTTATTTAATTACCACGACCTTAATTTATTCTGCCTAGTTGAAACATTCGAAAAATGAGATTAATTAAGAGCACTCTCATAATCACCACAAAAAATTACAGTTTTCCCGCATCAACAAAAATTAACGAGATCCCTGCTAGTCATAGATATGCCGATCAGACAAGTCACAACTTCAGCAAACCAATTAAGAGATAGTCATTTTGAATTAATGCGTACCGTTTACTTGATCTATATCAAGTAAACGAGAAATTTTCGCCACCCCACCATTCAATATCAAAATCTCTTTCGAGGGGTATCCCGGCGTGATTTATCGCGTATAGAATCCGCAACCCAGACCAAAGATAATCAGAGAAGACCACACTCATGCGGATCGACAAACCGCTCTGGCACGAAGGACTGATCCTCAACCAGCAGCAATTCCAGCAGCAGGACCAGTGGACGGACTTCGTGCACCGGCAGTTCGCTTCTGTCGCGATCGCCGAGCCGTGGGGCACGCTCGAGGTAGGGATTGACGAGGAAGCGCTGCCCAACGGACGCCTCAAACTCACGTGCCTGAAACTTCGTTTTCCTGACGGTACGCTGTTCAACACGTCAGTGAGCGATGCACTGCCTTCTGCACGCGATCTGACGCAAGGCCTGTCACCGGATACGCAAAGCGTCGTGGTGCTGGCAGCCCTGCCGCTCATGAACGCCACGGGCAGCAACTGCCGCTTCGACGAGACGACGCTCGCGCGGCCCCGTCGCTCATATCGGGAGTTTGTGAAGGTCACCGATCTGAACGGCACGGGCGAGGCGGAAATCGCCGCCGAACGTCACTCAGTACGCCTGCTGTTCGACTTCGAGCAGCACGCAGATGACACGGTCTGTGCAATCGCCCGTCTTACGCGCGGCACGGGCGGTCATTTCCAGACCGACCACCGTTACGTGCCACCGTGTCTGACACTCGCGGGCCATCCCCTGCACGTCGAACGAGCGAAGCGCCTTGCCGACATCCCGCAGGCGAAGAGCGCCGCACTAGGTGCGCGCAAAAGCGAGCGTATCGAGGCCGTTGCGGAATACGGCGTCGCCGACGTGTCGCTGTTCTGGCTGCTGCACTGCGTTCACACCTACTGGCCACAGCTTCGGTTTTTCGCCACGCACCCGAGCCAGCCGCCCGAGCGCATCTATTCAACACTCGCCCAACTGGCTAGCGTGCTGATGACGTTTTCGACCGGCGTGCAACTGAACGAGATCCCGACGTACGACCACGCGCGGGCCGACGCGATTTTCGCGAAACTCGAAACGATGATTCGCGACCTGCTCGACTCGATCATTCCGTCGCGTGTGATATCCATCGGACTCACGCGCAAAAGTCCCACCACATGGACGGGCCAGTTTCTGGACGAACGGCTCGTCGCCGGCGCGGATTACTACCTGTCTGTCAACGCATCGGTCGCGCCGTTCGAACTGGTCGAGCAGTTGCCCAAGCTGTGCAAGATCGGCGCGCCAGACGACGTCGAGCACATCGTCAATTCCGCGCTTGCGGGCATCCCGCTCAAGGCGGTCCAGCGTGTGCCCGCCGCGATTCCTGTACGTCTCGACAACCTGTATTTCTCACTCGACCCGAGCAATCCGGCGCACGCGAGGATGGTGGCCGCCCGCGCCTGCCAGATCTACCTGCCAACCTCAGTGGCGGATCCGTCGCTTGAACTCTACGCGGTACTGCGCTCATGACGACGATCAGTAGTATGAAGGAATTCCAGTTGATGGATGCCCAGCCTGCCGCCAGCCGCGTAGCCGGCGGCGGTATTCGTGACCTGCTGCGTGACACGGCACTCCTCGTCAGCATGCTCAGGCAAGGTGGCAAGACCGAACCTGTAGAGCAGTTGCGCCAGCGCTGCATGCAGTTGATGGCGGCGTTTTCCACTGCTCTCGAGCAGCGCGGCTTTGCAGCGGACGTGCGGGAGGACGCCCTTTACGCCCAGTGCGGACTGCTCGACGAGGCGGTGTTGCGCTGTCCGTCAATAGACGACCGGGCCAGCTGGGAAGCTCACCCGTTGCAGGTCGAGCGTTTCGGCAAGCTAGACGCCGGCGATCACGTCCTTAACCGGCTCACGGAACGCATGCGTGAGTCGTCACCCAACGTCGATCTGCTCGAGTGTTATGCCGCTATCCTCGGACTCGGTTTCATGGGGCGCTATGCATCCTCCACGGGGACTTCCTTCGGGACGCGTGATGGGGACGCGAAGCGCGCGACGTTGATTGCGGCGCTCAATGCCCGGCTGGAAAAGCTGCGGCCTGCCGTCACACGGACGTTTATCGCCGACCGCACCGGACGACGTGTTGCGGACTGGTTCTATCGCCTCTCGCCTTGGGGGCTCGCTGGACTCAGCTGTATCGCTGCCGGGCTCGTCCACCTGATCTGGGGCCAGGCGCTCAGTGCGCAGCTCGCCCATCTGGTGACCTCGGCACCCGCCATGAAGCCGTGATGTCCGATCTGCGTGTGGGGTATCCGTTTCGCGCGATGGTCATTTTTTCGGCCGTGCTGGCGCTGGCTGTGTTGTTTCTGATCCTTCCCGTCAGCCGTGGCGTGGCGTGGACGGTCGCCGTAGGTATCGCGCTGCTTACGCTTGCCGCGGTTGCGCTTCGTACGTTGCAGCGCAATCGGGCTCGCGAACAAAGCGCGCATGTACTGGCGGCGCTCGGCACGGCGACCGCCGATCTGCCGGTGAGCCTGCGCACGCGCATGCCGCTTGCGCTGGTCACGGGAGATTCGCTCGTCCAGCTATTTAACCGCGGAGCTGACGAAGAGCGGCTGGCGCACATCGGCGACGGTGCGATCTGGCTGCGGGTCAACAACCCACGCGACCTGCCACGGATCGGTGTTGCTGTGAAGCAGTGGCGCGACGGACGCGCACCCGATGGCATCGTGCTGTCTATCTCGCCAGCCTTGCATGCGAGCGAAGACGCGTTGACACAGGCACTGCGCGTTGCCCGTCAGGCAGTGAGCGACACCTCGCGAATGCTCGGCACAGGGCTCCCGGGCTACATCGCAATCTACCAGCGGCTTACCGCGACGCCCGCTGCTGCTGTGGGCCTGCAATGGTACGGGGTGTCGTCAACAACCCGGCTGACCGACGCCCCGAAGGAAGTCCCCCCGGGGGACGCGCACCGTTTCGAAGCCGTGATGCAGGCAGCCGAATCGCAGGTCCACCAGGCCGGAGGCGATCCTGTTGCCGCAGCGCGTGCGGCAGCGCTTGCATCGGTCATCGGCTGGACACAGCGCGTTGTGCTCGGTCCGCTCACCGACCGGTCGCAACCGGCGACGCCCTGGGCGCTTTTCGGTCTGGGCTGGATTGATTGCGGCCCGGCGAGTGACCCGCGCTCGCCATGGGCCACGGACGTACACGCGCGATCGGGAATCATGCCGCCGCCGATGGACGCGTCGCCCGCGCCATGGCCACTGCCCCAGCCGGTAATCGAAGCCATGCCCCGGCGACTATGGGTGTCGCCTCGCCTCGCTGCCTTCGCTCACGCGATCGCCCTGCTCGCTTGCGCCGGAGCCGTGGCTATCTGGGGTTCCGCAAAAAATAACCAGACATTGCTCACATACATCGGCGCCGATCTCGGCCGGTTCTCGATGATTCCGGCGGAGCATGACACCGCGCGCCGCGACGCCTTGAAGGCAATCGTCGCTGATCGCGACCAGATCGACTATTACGCACGGCTGGGCGTGCCCATGCGCCTGTCGTTTGGCATGTACCGTGGAACGCTTCTCATGCCCGTACTCAACGATGCGATCGCCTCGTATCAGGCGCCGCCTCCGCCGCCCGCAGTGGTGACGCTCGACAGCATGTCGCTCTTTGACAGTGGCAGCGCACAGCTCAAGCCGGGGTCGACCCGCGCGGTGGTCGGCGCACTTGAAATGATCAAGGCCCACCCGGACAAGCGGATTCTGGTCGCCGGCTACACCGACAACGTTGGCAACGCCAACAGTAATCTGAAACTGTCAATGGCGCGTGCTGGCGCGGTACGCGACTGGCTAGTCGAAGCGTCGGGTATTCCGGTAATGCAGTTTGCAATCCAGGGCTACGGCGACACCCGCCCGATTGCGGATAACGGTACGGACGCCGGACGTGCGAAGAACCGGCGCGTCGAGATCACGCTAGTGCCGGAGGCACCAAAGGATGTTCCCGCTGAGCGCTCGCCCCGCACCTGAACAGGACACGAGCACGCCGCTCGACACAGTTCGGACCCAGAGCATGGCTTTGGGGCATTCGCGGTCCGGGGCTCGACTCCGGACGATTGTTGCAGTCAAAACGAAGGAGAAAGAAAAAATGGCAATTCCGGCATACATGTGGATCAAGGACGATGGCGGCGCCGACGTCAAGGGTTCCGTTACGGTACAGGGCCGGGAAGGCAGCGTTGAAGTCGTCGCGCTCGATCACGGCGTGAGCATTCCAACCGATTCCAATAGCGGCAAGTTGACCGGCACGCGCGTGCATGACCCGATTACCTTCACGAAGGAAACCGACGCCTCGACGCCGTACCTCTACAAGGCGGTGACGAGCGGCCAGACACTGAAGTCGATCGAAATCAAGTGGTACAAGATCGATGATGCGGGCAAGGAGAAGGAATACTTCAATACCAGGCTCGACAACGTGAAGGTGGTGGCGGTCAAGCCGAAGATGCTCGACATCAAGAACCCGGCCTACGAGAAGCACAACCACCTCGAAGACGTCGAACTGCGCTACGAGAAGATTACGTGGTCGTACAAGGACGGCAACATCATTCACGCCGACAGCTGGAACGAACGCTCGTAAGCGTTATCCGAGAGGCTGCACGGACCACCTGATCGCTCAAGGTCAGGGACTGCGTCGCTCCGTTTCGCCAGTCCGCCGTGTACGGGCTGGCGCTTCTTATTCACGCCCGGAAATATCTGAAGGAGTGCGTGATGCCAGTTGGCCCTTCTCTGTATGACAAGCTGCTTGGCCAGATCGGTGGTCAGCCGCTGGATGCCTACGACGACAGAACACTTGAGATCCTGAGCGTCCAGCAGAACATCCGCCGCATTCTCAACGCACGGGCGGGCGCACTCAAGCACCTGCCCGACTACGGACTGCCCGATCTTACGAACATCTACAAGGCGCTGCCCGCTTCGGCGCATCGGCTCAAGCAGCAGATGGAAGCGACGCTGCTGGTGTACGAGCCGCGTATCCGGTCGATCGACGTGGTGTACATCGACAACCCCGATCCGGGCGTCCTGGTGAGCTATGAAATGACGTGTCACCTGAAGAAGGCCGGGCTGGTACGGTTTGGAACGTACTTCGAGCCGCCGGGCCGCATGCGCGTGCAGCGGATTCAGGGGGAACGCTAAGCCGGGCCAGCAGGCGAAATGAGTTGAAAGGAAGGTGGTTAAAGATGGCCTAATGCATTGTCCTGGGCATCCCCCACCCCGTCGGCGTGTAAACTGCTGACTTTTTTGACTCTGGTGGTATGGTGCAAGTCCCACAGCGCACAGCTTTCAGCGGCCCGGCGCTCATTCGCTTACTTGCTCGCCTGACGGACGTCGATGTTCCCGAATCCAGCCAATCGCTCTCGGACCGGCTAAGCCAATGGCTCGGCTGGACCGACGCAATCGCGTTGTCCTCGGCGCTGAACAACGCTCCGCCTGCCGTCGCGGCCGGCGCGCGCGCCTTCGGCGACGCTGAAGAGAGCGAGTGCGCCCGCGTGCGCACGTCGCTGGCGAATGCCATCGTCGGCGATAGCATATTTGCCGCCGCGAGGCGCCGCGGGCCTGCGGCGCAAGCGCTCACTCAAGGCGCCCCCGTGGATGCGCCGGTCGATTACGCGGTTTTTCGCCAGCGCTATCTCTCGATGCAACAGACGATGGAGACCGGCATCGGCAACCTGCGCGGCCGCCTGCGGGCCATGTTGGCCGCCAAAACGCCTGCCATGGCCCGGCTCGCGGTGGTGGACGCCGTGATGGAGCGCGCGCTCAGCGAGCGTGAGCGGAGTCTGCTGGCCGCCGTGCCCGGATTGCTCAAGGGGCACTTCGAGCGTTTGCGCCAGGCGGAGCAACAGACGCTGGCCGACGCCGAAGCCTCGGGAGAAGCCGCAACCGCCCCAGCCGCCCCGCCCGGCGCATGGCTGCAAGTGTTCCGTAAGGATATGCAGAGCGTGCTGCTTGCCGAACTGGATGTTCGTTTACAACCGGTCGAAGGGTTGCTCGCGGCCCTTCGCACCAGCTAACTGGGACACTATGTCCAGATATCTCAATCTCGTTGTTTTCCTGGTAGGTCTGGCCGCGGTGTGCTGGATCGGTGCCGGCTATGTCGGCTCGAACCCGTTGGCATTGGCGGTCACGCTGTTGATCGGCGTCTGCTACGTGGCGGGCGCACTCGAACTGCGGCGCTACGGCCAGGCCACTTCCACGTTGGCGCATGCGGTCGCGGGCCTGTCCGGGCCGCCGCCCAGCCTGAACGCCTGGCTTGACCCGCTGCATCCCAGCCTGCGCAATACGGTGCGCCTGCGCGTCGAGGGCGAGCGTGTGGCCTTGCCGGGCCCTGCGCTGACGCCATACCTGGTCGGCTTGCTCGTGTTGCTGGGCATGCTCGGCACGCTCCTCGGCATGGTGGCGACCCTCCGCGGCACCGGCATGGCGCTGGAAAGCGCAACGGACCTGCAGGCTATCCGCGATTCGCTCGCCGCGCCGGTCAAGGGGCTGGGCTTCGCGTTCGGCACTTCGATCGCGGGCGTGGCGACATCCGCAATGCTGGGGCTGCTTTCGGCGTTGAGCCGGCGCGAGCGGATCCATGCCGCGCAGATGCTCGACGTGAAGATCGCGACGACCTTGCGCATCTATTCGCAGACCCATCAGCGCGAGGAAAGCTTCAAGCTACTGCAGCGGCAGGTCGAGGTGATGCCTACCCTGGTCGATCGTCTGCAGGCGATGATGGCGGCCATCGAGCAACAGAGCCTCGCCTCGAACGAACGGCAGATCACCGGCCAGGACGCTTTCCACGGCAAGGCCGAGGCCGCCTATACGCGTCTTGCTGCCTCCGTGGAGCAGTCGTTGAAGGAGAGCGTCGCCGAAAGCACCCGCGCCGCCAGCGCCGCGCTACAGCCGGTCATGGAGGCCACGATGGCGGGTCTCGCGCGCGAGACAGCCTCGCTGCACGACACCGTCACGCACGCCGTGCAGCGGCAGTTGGACGGGCTCTCGAGCGGTTTCGAGGCAACCACCACCACCGTCGCGGACATCTGGAACAAAGCACTGGAGGGGCAGCAGCGGTCGAGCGAAGCGCTCACCCAGCATCTCGGCACGTCGCTGGATCGATTCGCCGAGACCTTCGAGCAACGCTCGGCCGGCCTGCTGGATGGCGTCGCCGCGCGCCTGGACGCAACGGCTGGCAGCGTATCGGCAGCATGGAACGAGGCGCTGGCCCGGCAAGAACAAGTCGGCGAGAAGCTGGCGGGCCACAATCAGCAAGCCTTAGCGGCGGCTGCTGCGACCTTCGAGCAGCACTCGGCTTCCCTGCTACGCGCAGTGGGCCAATCGCATACCGACTTGCAGACGCAATTGGCCTCGCGAGACGAGCAACGACTGGCGGCCTGGACCGAGACCCTCGGCTCGATGGCCACGACGTTGAGCAAGGAATGGGAGCAGGCCGGCGCACACACCGCGAGTCGGCAGCAGGAAATCTGCGACACGCTGGCGCAAACCGCACGCGACATCTCCGCTCAGACTCAGGCACACGCGAGCAGCACGATCGCCGAGATCGACCGGCTCGTGCAAGCGGCGGCGGAAGCCCCCAAGGCCGCGGCGGACTTGCAGGCGGAACTGGCCGCGCGAGACCAGCAGCGACTGGAGGCCTGGACCGCAGCACTCGGTTCGATGGCCGCTACGCTGAGCAAGGAATGGGAGCAGGCCGGCGCACACACCGCGAGCCGGCAGCAGGAAATCTGCGACACGCTGGCGCAAACCGCGCGCGACATCTCGGCCCAGACACAAGCGCACGCGAGCAGCACGATCGCCGAGATCGGCCAACTCGTGCAAGCCGCGTCGGAAGCCCCCAAGGCCGCAGCGGAAGTCGTCGCCGAATTGCGTCAGAAGCTCTCCGACAGCATGGTCCGCGACACCGCGATGCTGGACGAGCGCAGCCGCCTGCTGGCAACGCTGGAAACCCTGCTTGATGCAGTGAACCATGCGTCCACCGAGCAGCGCTCGGCCGTCGACGCACTGGTCGCGACGTCGGCGGATCTGCTGGATCGTGTCGGCACGCGCTTCACCGATAAGGTCGAACTCGAGACCGGGAAGCTGGGCGCCGTTGCCGCGCAGGTCACCGGCAGCGCCGTCGAAGTGGCGAGCCTGGGCGAAGCATTCGGCGCGGCCGTCCAGTTGTTCGGCGAGTCGAACACGACGCTGGTGGCGCACCTGCAACGTATCGAAGCCGCGCTGGACAAATCCCTCGCGCGCAGTGACGAGCAGCTGGCCTATTACGTGGCCCAGGCGCGAGAAGTCATTGACCTGAGCATGATGTCGCAGAAGCAGATCGTCGAAGACCTGCAACAACTCGCGGGCAAGCGGGCCTCCGCGGGAGCTGAAGCGGCATGAGCGAGGAAATCGACGGCGGCGTGGAGACGGCGGCGCCCATATGGCCCGTCTTCGGCGACCTGATGTCGGTGCTGCTGGGCGCCTTCGTGCTGATCCTGGTGGGCGTCATCGGCGTGCAACTGGAACTCTCGACCAGGCTGGAGCAAGAGGTCAAGCAGCGGCAGATGGAAACGCAGCGCCGCAAGACCCTGGAGCAGGCGCTGGCAGGACCGCTGGCAGCGGGCCGGGTGACGCTGGTCAACGGGCGCATCGGCATCAACGGCAATGTGTTGTTCGCGCTGAACTCCGATCAATTGCAACCCGAAGGCCGGGACGTCCTGAAGAGCCTGGCGGGGCCGCTGTCCGCTTATCTCCGGGCCAATGACCAGATCCTGATGGTGAGCGGCTTTACGGATGACCGGCAGGTGCGCGAGGCCAACCGCCGCTTTGCCGATAACTGGGAGCTGTCGGCCCAGCGCGCGTTGACGGTGACCCGTGCATTGATCGATGAAGGCGTGCCCGCCTCGTCCGTATTTGCGGCTGCGTTCGGCTCCCAGCAGCCCGTCAGCTCGAATGCCGACGACCAGGGCCGGGCCAAAAACCGGCGTGTGGAAATAGCGCCGGTCCCAAGGCCGTCGACCGCAACGGTGAAGCCCCGTGAGTAATGTGACTAGTGCGAACGGTGAAGCTGGCGGTGTGACAAGCGGCGCCCGGGCGACGCTCGACGCATGGCGCGAGCGCGGTGCCGATCGTCTGGATCCCGTCCGCTTTCACTTCATCGAGGCGCTGGACAGGCGGGCAGCCGGCCATAGCGGCGCGGCGCGGCGTCTCCTGGACGACAGGCTGTCCAAACTGATCGCTGCCTATGCCGGCGATCTCGAGCGCGCCGCATCCAAGGCTGCCGATGCCGGCACGGCCACCGGCACCGCCGCATCATCCAGCGAACCCGCTCGCGGAGCGCTGGCCACACTGATCGACCACATCGCCAGCCATCATGCCCTAGCAGATGGAAACGACCCCGCAGCAGGTACCGCCGTGCCCCGGCGCACCTCATATCCGGAACTGGAGGCGCTCGAATACTTCAGGGAGACGTGGTCCAAGGTTCGGTCCGAGAAACAATTGCGGCAGTCGCTCAAGAAAGCGCCGGGTAATGCCGGTCCGCTCAACTCGAGCAGCCTCGTGCATCGGTCGCTCTCGCTGATGCGCGAGCTGTCGCCCGGGTATCTTCAGCAGTTCCTGTCGTACGTCGACGCTTTGTCGTGGATGGAGCAGATGAACGGCGGCAGCGCCTTGCCGGCTAAAGATGCGCCGCGCGCCGCGACCATCAGAAAGAGCGCCCGAAGCAAAGCACGTTAACGCGGGGGCAGGTCAGTTGAGGCCCTTAGCGATCACAGTCCGGCCAAAAACAATCCGCCGGTCTGCGCCGTTTTCACGTCCAAAATCGCAATTTAGAAGCAGGGCTCTACTTGGGATAATCAGATTGTACTATCCAGTTAAAATCTGAAGATGTTCGAATCCTTGCTGTCTGATGAAGATTGGCAACGCATTGCCCACCTGTTCCACCATGACGCCACGCCGAGAGTCGGCCGACCACGGCGAGATCCGCGCGAGATCATGAACGCCATACTATGGATCGTTCGTAATGACGAAAAGTGGCAACGTCTCCCCGCACGCTTTCCACCATCGCAAACCTGTTACATCAAATGGCTGGAGTGGCGACGCTCCGGAATGATGTCGAAAGTTTTCGCCGAACTTGGCATGAGCGAGTAGTTAGCGCGCTGGTCGGTCGAGCGCGACGACGGCAGGATAAGAGCGCAATGCGTCGCTCCGCGGATCATCCCGGCTCGACATAAAAAAACGGGCCAGTCCTGCGAAGGACTGGCCCGCTCACCGCACACACTCAGCGCACACACTCAGCGCACACAATCACGTCTGAGGATTCGTATCGTCTGTGGCTTGAGCGTTGTCGGCGTCGTCCTGCTTCTCGCCGTCTTTCTTCTCGACCAACGACTCCAATGCACCGGCGCCTTCAAAGCCCGCTACCGCAGCAGCGCCTTTCGTTAGCAGACCTGCTTCCGGATCGACTTTTTCTGCTGCTTCAACGGCCGCTACTGCTCCAGCGATCTTGCCTACTTCGTCCAAGAGTCCCATTTCGCCCTCCGCGAGAAAAAGTGAAACGCCATCCTCTCACGAACTCGACGCCTTGTCGCCAAATGTAAAATTGACTTTGTCAGTTGGCACCAATCCGAAATGACATTGAAAGAAATCTCGATGACAGGTCCCAATGCGCCTGCACGTTTTTCCCGCCGGTACCGTCAACCGTGAGCGACGCCGGGCCATAGGCGGACTACCTGTAACCGCTAGCGCTTGGGCGGCTGCGGATTATTCGCCGGATTGGTATCGAACCTGGCGACGCTTCTGATGCCGTCGTCATCAACCAGTGCCAATAATTCAGCTTCCATCACGTCGGCGATTTCCTTGCCGTATATCTCGTCGCCATTCACATAGACAGTGAACGACTGCAAGTATTTCGCTTTCTTCTCCGGGTTCTCAATCGTCTGCCGCGTCCATTGATAAAGCGGATAGTTTTCAGGCCCCTGCTTTTCCGCTTCATTCACGTAATCAGCAAAAGCGTCGAACTGACACTTCAAGGTCGCGTTGTGCCTGCGTAGCACATCACGAAGCGCGGCATGCGAAGCACCCTGCGGGTCCGCGCGCAGATCGTTTGCAAATTCAGGTGAGACGGCGATCCTTAGCTGGAATTGCCATGTGGGTTCCATATCTACCTCGTATCGAATCAAGAGCGCACTCGTGGACATGAAAGAAGGTAGCACGGCCACGATCCGTCGGCGCTTCGAGCCGACGCGCCAACTCTCAACTCTCAACTCTCAACTCTCAACTCTCAACTCGCGCTAGTTGGCAACGCATCGACTTCAGGCTGCTTTCAGGAAAGCAGTTCACCAGCATACTGCTCTCAAGCCAGCAGCAAGAAACACCCGCGCAACCTATAGGTCCGCAAGACGGGACGCTCGCCTCGATGGCATAGCTCGTGCTTTGTAGTCCATACGCTCAAGAGCCCAAGCGCTCTGCCTTATTCCACCTATCGACTCAAGAGCAGGCGCATGACATCACAAAACCAGCGTGAAAAGTTGCCACTTTCATACGGCACCGACTATGAACAGTTGGCCGCCAGGTTCAGGCCTGTCTTCACCCGGATCGCGGAGGGCGCACTCGAACGCGAACGCACTCGTGCACTACCGTACGAGCAGATTGTCTGGTTGAAGGAAGCCGGGTTCGGCGCCGTCAGAGTGCCGCGCGAATACGGCGGTGCCGGCGCGTCACTTCCACAACTCGTGCAGTTGCTCATCGAACTGGCCGAAGCCGATTCGAGTTTGCCGCAAGCGTTGCGCGGCCACTTCGCCTTCGTCGAAGACAGGATCAACGCAGCGCCCGGCGCTGCACGGGAAAAATGGCTGCAACGCTTCGTGGCGGGCGAAATCGTCGGTAATGCGTGGACCGAAGTCGGCGCGGTCAAGATAGGCGATGTGATCACGCGTGTATCGCGCAACGACAACCAGTGGGTCGTCAACGGAACGAAGTACTACAGCACGGGCAGCATCTTTGCCGACTGGATCGACGTCTACGCACAGCGCGACGACAACGGCGCCGATGTCATCGCAGCGGTGAGCACGCACCAGTCAGGCGTCAAACAAAGCGACGACTGGGATGGTTTCGGCCAACGCACCACCGGAAGCGGGACGTCTGTATTCGAAAACGCTGTGGTCGACGAAGAGAACATCATCGACTTCTCCACGCGCTTCAAATACCAGACGGCGTTCTATCAACTCGTGCTGATCGCCGTGATCGCGGGCACAGGGCGCGCGGCCTTGCGTGACATCTCGCATGAAGTACGCAAACGCACCCGGGTTTACAGCCACGGCAACGCGCCACGCGTCAGCGAAGACGCACAGGTGCAGCAGGTGGTGGGGCAAATAGCGGCACGCGTGTACGCGGCAGAGGCCGCCGCTGTGCGAGCCGCGGAGCCATCACAAAGAGCCTATGAAACACGCTTCGGCGCAGACCGCGATGCTGAACAAGCCGCGAACGTGGCGGCCGAAATTGAATCGGCCAAGGCGCAAGTCGCCGTGGCCGGTTTGATTCTGCAAGCGACCACCGACCTGTTCAACGCACTCGGCGCTTCGGGCACTAGCGAAAACAAACTATTAGATCGTCACTGGCGAAACGCGCGCACCGCTGCCTCACACAACCCGCTGATCTACAAGGAGAGGATTGTGGGCGACTGGGAAATCAACGGCACTCAACCGCCGTTTGTCTGGCAGATCGGCAACAGCAGAACCGCCGCTTAGCCTGCTACCGCTGCGACATGCGGCGACATGCGGACCGGTCTCGCGGCCGGTCCGCTTCGACTTCTAAAGCCGCCTAAAAGGAAGTACTGCATCTGGCATCACGCATGTGAGCCTACTTCTGCGCGGAAATCTGCTTGGCCCGGATCAACCGCGCCCGCAAAACATTGCGGCTAATGCCCAACAGCCGTGCCGCCTGAATCTGATTCCGGTAGCAGAAGTCGAACGCCACACGCATCACCGTGTCTTCGATCTGCTCGAACAGGTTGCCTTCCGCGTGATCGAAAAGATGACGCAACGCCCCCTCCAGCCCTTCCAGCGGTGTCGATGCGACGGGCTCACTCGCCGCGCGTCGCGCGGCGTGAATCCCGAACGACGACATCTGCAGATCGCTCTCGCCTAGCGAGTCGCTGCGGCACACCAGCAACGCATAGTGGATGACGTTCTCAAGTTCACGGATGTTGCCGGGCCAGCTATGTTCCAGCAGCTTTCGCTCCGCGCACGGCTCGATACCGACGGGGCCGTAGCCCAGCCGGTTTCGGTACTCTTCAATGAAGTAGCGGGCCAGCGGCAATATATCGCCGGGACGATCGCGCAGCGTCGGCACAGCCAGATGCACGACGTTCAGGCGATAAAACAGGTCCTCGCGGAAATGGCCCGCCGCCACCGCATCCTGCAGGTGCACATTGGTGGCGGCCAGCACGCGCACATCGATGGGAATGCTTCTGCGCGAACCGAGCCGCACGATCTCACGTTCCTGCAATACGCGCAGCAGCTTGACCTGCATCGACAGCGGCAGATCGCCTATCTCGTCCAGAAACAACGTCCCGCCATTGGCCGCTTCGAACCAGCCGGGTTTGGCGCAGAACGCGCCGGTGAACGCGCCTTTCTCGTGACCGAACAACTCGCTCTCCACCAGCGACTCGGAGAACGCCCCGCAATTGACCGCCACAAACGGGCCGTCCTTGCGAGCACTCAGGTTATGCACATGGCGCGCGACCAGTTCTTTACCCGTGCCTGTCTCGCCGATCACGAGCACGTTGGCGTCGCTGGGCGCCACCATGCGAATACGTTCGAGCAACGCCAGCGACTGCGGGTCCGAGAAGACCTGAGCGGTCGCGCGAATGGAGGTGGTCAGCGTGCGCTTGTCGGGCATCGTCAACAAAGGCGGCGCTTCCGTTCGCGCGATAGCTGACCGGTCCGGTAAAACGTGATTGAGTGAATAGTTCATGAGTAGAAGCTCGGCGTCGGATATCGTTGCGTCAGAGCCCATTCGCCGATTTCTCGAAGCTTATAGGCAAGCGGATCGTGAAGCGTATGGGTGCGCAAATTTCGCCAGTGACGGTCCAGCCTCAGTGCGCCGTGCGTCGCGCGCGCGCCGGCCACATCGAACATACGGGTACAGATGGTGAACCCGATTTCTGTGGCGGCAACTTTGGCCGTAGCGACCGCCAACGCCACTTCGCCACGCTCGGTGTCGGTCAGCGCATCCGCTCTGGTCCAGGCCGCATCGAAACGATCTGCTGCGCGGTCGGTCAACAACCGCGCCGCCTCGAGGCCTGCCCAGAACTCCCCGTACTGACCGAGGATATAGGGATCCGCCGAAGTAGTTTGCACACCTGACGTATGCCATGGCCGTGCTTCATGAAGCGTGTAATGGCGGGCGTCGTTGAACGCGCTTTCGCCGATGCTGAGGTAGACATTCGTCAGAATCAACTGAGCGAGTAAGGGGCGCAGACAGGCAAAAGGCGTCGACAGCGGCCCGGGGTCAGTCAGAAGCTCGTGATTCTCCACCCGCACCTTTTCCAGCGTCACCGTGCCGCTGTCCGTTTGCCGCTGGCCGATGTTGTTCCAATCCTCCGCAACGGAGATGCCCGTACGCCCGGTCGGTACCGCCGCGATCAGCAATGTTCCGGTGCCGGCGTCTCGCGCGGAGGCGATCAGCATTTCGGAATCGAGCGCACCGGAACAAAAGCTCTTCTGCCCGCTGAACTCCCGCCAATCCGCATGCGAATGGCTCACGGCCCGCTCATCGAGCGGGTTTAAGGCATTGCCCCAGAACCATTGGCGGCGGGCAGTCTGCTCGAACCACGCGCGCCATTGGGCCGGCGCACCGAACAGACGCACCGTTGCCAGCATCAGATGATGAAAGCCGAATACATGTCCGAGCGAACTGTCGGCCCGGCCGAGCGTGCGTACCACATCCAACGTCTGCCGCCAGTTGGCCCCGTGGCCGCCATGTGCCTCGGGAATGCTCATCGCAAGAAGACCGCTGGCGCGCAACGCGTCCCGCTCGGCCTTCGGCGTTCCGCCCCGCGCGTCGCGTTCGGCGGCGGTTACCGCGAAAGTAGCCGCGAGTCGCTGCGCGATCTGCAGAGGCGTTTCAGTTACCGATGCTGTCTCCGCGCTCGGTAGCACGGAAGCCGGTGCGTCCGGCAGTACGTAGGTCGAATTCATATGGACAAAGGACACTCACTCCGCGCAGCGCGGACGTGGACCGTCATCTGACAGCTGACGGGGTGTTAAACGGCATCGATCAGCGTTGCTTCCTGAGCAACTATTCTGACCATCTAGCGCGACTTCCGATGCATTTTGTTGTGGTAACCAAAGTCGAATTGCTGATTACGCAGCAGCGTCGTTATGGATGCTGCCTCTGCATCAGCACCGTGCTTACGCAGCGCCTCTCAAGCAGCAGACCTGTTGGGATACTAAAAGCCTTCAGACCCATCGCCGATACACGGAACTGCTTCTCCAGCAGCAGCGCTGAGGCCATATTGCTTTGCCAGCTTCATACGTCAGCCTGCAATGGTTCTATGCGACTGCGATATGCGTCCAGGAAAAAAACCTCAAACGGTTATGCCCTTTGACTCAGCGCGCGATCGACGTTGGTACGCCCATTTACCGCCAGCCCATCTTGTCCGTACAAAACCGGATGGCACGGTATTCGCTAAATAAGCTGCACTCCCGATTAATTTTCTTGCGCCTGAAAGGATCGTTCGAATGAGCAACAGATTGAAAGTGGTCGCCGTCTCAGGTGGATTGCAACGGCCGTCGCGTACCCTCGTCGTGGTGGAGCGCCTGCTTGCCGCGCTCGGCGACTCGCTGCCGATCGACACGCATCTCGTCGAATTGGGGCAGATCGCCTCCAGCCTCGCCGGTGCGGTTCATCGCTCGCAGGTCCCTGCCGATGTGGAAGCGCACATCGAGGCCGTTGAATCAGCGGACCTGCTGATCGCTGCAAGCCCGGTTTATCGCGCGTCGTATACGGGGCTCTTCAAGCATCTGTTCGATCTCGTGCATCACGAGGCGCTGTTCGACGTGCCGGTTCTGCTCGCGGCAACGGGCGGCAGCGATCGTCACGCGCTCGTCATCGATCATCAACTGCGTCCGCTGTTCAGCTTCTTTCAGGCTCGCACGCTACCGATCGGTGTGTATGCGTCGGAAGAGGATTTCAGCGGCTATGCGATCTCGAAGCCGGCACTGGACGAGCGCATTGCACTGGCGGTGACACGCGCGCTTCCGTGGCTGCATGCCGGACGCCTCCCTGCTTCTTTCCCGCAAGCCGCAACGCTGGCTGCATAGACCGCTTCATTCAATCATCAGGAACATCATGAGCCAGAATCCCTCTCACGACGACGCCCTCAAGTTCGCCTACTGGGTGCCCAACGTCAGCGGCGGCTTGGTCGTCAGCACGATCGAGCAGCGCACGGACTGGAGTCTCGAGTACAACCAGAAGCTCGCACAAACCGCGGAGAAGGCGGGTTTCGAATACGCGCTGAGCCAGATTCGCTTCACCGCCGGCTATGGTGCGGAATATCAGCACGAATCGGTGTCGTTCAGCCAGGCCCTGTTGCACGCGACAACCAAACTCAAGGTGCTGGCGGCAATTCTTCCAGGTCCGTGGCACCCCGCTGTCGTCGCCAAACAACTGGCCACGATCGACCATATTTCGAATGGCCGCATCGCAATCAACGTGGTGAGTGGCTGGTTCAAAGGTGAGTTCACCGCGATCGGCGAGCCGTGGCTCGAACACGACGAACGCTATCGCCGTTCGAACGAATTCATTCAGGCGCTCAAGGGCATCTGGACGCAGGACAACTTCACCTTCAAGGGAGACTTCTACCGCTTCAACGATTACACGCTGAGTCCGAAGCCGGTACAAAAGCCGCATCCGGAGATCTTTCAGGGCGGCAGTTCACGCGCCGCACGCGACAACGCTGCCAGCGTCTCCGACTGGTACTTCACCAACGGCAATACGCCTGAGAATCTGAAAGCACAGATCGACGATATTCAGGCCAAGGCGGCAAAAAACAATCACAAGGTACGTATCGGTGTGAATGCCTTCGTGATCGCCCGCGATACCGAGGAAGAAGCCAAGGCCGTGCTCGCCGACATCATCAAGCATGCGCACGTCGAAGCCGTGCATGCCTTCGGCGACGCCGTCAAACAGGCCGGCAAGGCTTCGCCGGAAGGTGAAGGCAACTGGGCCAAGTCGAGTTTCGAGGACCTCGTGCAATACAACGACGGGTTCCGCACTAATCTCATCGGCACACCGCAGCAGATCGCCGAGCGCATCGTCGAACTGAAATCGGTCGGGGTGGATCTCGTGCTGACTGGCTTTCTCCATTTCATCGAAGAGGTGGAGTATTTCGGCAAGCGAGTCTTGCCATTGGTGCGCGAACTCGAACTCAAGCAACAGGCTAAGGCCGCTTGATCATGACAAACGCACAGCCGTCGACGCTACCGGACTGGCTGCGCCATCAGGCGCAGCAGCGGCCACACGCCGTCGCACTGCGGCACAAGCGGCTGGGCGCATGGCACGCGTTATCGTGGCAAGACGTCGCCATCGCGGTCGAGCAACTGGCCGCCGGTCTCGCACAACACGGCTTTGCCGTGGGCGACGCGCTGCTGCTCGTCAGTCATCCGCGCGAGGAGGCGCTGCTGCTCTCACTGGCGGCGCAGTGGAACGGCGGTGTCGCGATACCGCTCGACCCGCAACTCACTGGCGACGCATTGCGCTCGGTGCTCACGCATATCGCGCCGCGTTTCGTATTCGGCGAAGACGACAGTCAGATCGACCGCCTGCTGGCGCATGAAGGATTGCGCGTGATTAACGCCAACCCGCGCAATCTGACGCCGCATCCGCATCGTGCCGTGACCGACTATCGCGCTCTGTCGGTCCAGAACGAGGGCGGCTTTCCATCCGCTGCTCGCCCCCACGACGACGCATTCGCCTTCGTGCGCCTCGATGCTGATGGGCAACTCGTCGAACAGCGTTTCCCGCATGCGGTATTGGTGCGCGAAGCACAGCAACTCGTTGCCACCGAGAAACTGACCGCAGACGACGAAGCGTTTGCCGCACGCGCATTCGCCGCCGCATCCCAGGCGCGTTACCTGATTGCGCCCTGGGTACTGAGCGGATTCCGCCTGAATTTTCCCGAGTCGCTCGCAACCCGCGACAACGATCGCCGCGAACTCGCTCCCACGCTGGTAGCAGGCACTCACGAAACCTACGCCCGCGTGGCACAACTCGTCGACGACCGTTTGCCCGGCACACGCTCATGGCGACGCCGCCTGATCAGCCGCGCGCAACGCAGACAGGGCGGCCCGCTTGCTCGTGCGTTGACCTGGTGGCTCATCACCCGTCCGCTACGCGAAGTGATCGGTTTCTCGCGTACCCATGCTGCGCTCGTCATTGGGCCGCCGCTCGACGAAAAGACCGCCGCGCTATTCGCCGCATTACGCGTCGATGTGCGTGCCTGGCCCGATACCGGCGACTGGCGGCGCGTCGAACATAAGCGTCAGGCGGCGGCACCGCAACGCTATGCGGCGGACGGCGCGTCGGAACAACCGGCCTATTGACGCATGACCCAACGTTCAATGACTTCGTCCTCCAACGCTCTGCTCTCGCTCGACCATATCTCGCTGTCTTTCAAAGGCGTGAAGGCGGTCACCGATATCAGCTTCGCTGTGCACACGGGTGAAATCTGCGCGCTGATTGGCCCGAACGGTGCGGGCAAAAGCTCGCTGCTCAACGTGATCAATGGCGTCTACCAACCGCAGCAAGGCAGCGTGCATTTCGACGGCCACGCCTATCGGCGCATGAATCCGTATCACGCGGCGCACCGCGGCATTGCCCGCACGTTTCAGAACATCGCGCTGTTTCGCCGGATGAGCGTGCTGGACAACGTGCTCACCGGCCGCAATCTGCATCGGCGCAGCACGTGGCTTGAACAGACTTTGAGCATTGGCCGCGCGCGCAGCGATGAGACGGTGCAACGTCGCTATGCGGAGGTCGTGATCGAAGCGCTCGACCTGCAGCGCTATCGGCATACGACCGTCGGCACCTTGCCGTACGGCGTGCAAAAACGCGTCGAACTGGCCCGCGCCCTCGCCGCCGAGCCGCGTCTCTTACTGCTCGACGAGCCGATGGCCGGCATGAATGCGGATGAAAAACGTGCAATGGCCGGCTACGTGCTCGACGCCAACACACAATTCGGCGTGACCGTCGTACTCATCGAGCACGACATCGGCGTGGTGATGGACCTGTCGGACCACGTGGTGGTGCTCGATTACGGCAAGAAGATCGCCGACGGCGCCCCCGCCGACGTGCGCACCAACCCGGACGTGCTGGCCGCTTATCTCGGCACCCGTCACTAAGAGATTGAACGACATGGGATTTTTCCTCGAAGTACTCGTCGGCGGATTACTGGCGGGCGTGATGTATTCGATGGTCGCGATCGGCTTCGTGCTGATCTATAAAGCGTCCGGCGTATTCAATTTCGCGCAGGGTTCGATGGTGCTGTTCGGCGCGCTCACGTATGTGAGCCTCGTCGAGCGACACGTGAACCCCGTGCTTGCATTCGGCGTAACGCTTGTGGCACTGGTGCTGATTGCGTTGCTGATCGGCCGGCTCGTATTACGGCCGCTGGTGAATCGCCCGCCCATTGTCCTGTTCATGGCGACACTCGGCTTGAGCTTCATTCTTGAAGGCGCTGCACAGCTATTCTGGGGCGCCCAGGTGCACGGTCTGGATCTCGGTATCGACGACAAACCGCTGAATGTGGCCGGCGTCATGATCAGCCAGTTCGACATCTTTGCCGCGGCAATCGCCTGCGTGCTGGTGATCGGCCTGTCGCTTCTGACCAATCGCACGCGACTCGGGCTGTCGCTGCGCGCGGTGGCCGACGATCCGCTCGCGGCGCTCGCCATCGGCATACGGCTGCCGCGCGTGTGGGCGATCGTATGGGCGCTGGCCGGCTTCGTCAGCCTCGTGGCGGGGCTCCTGTGGGGCGCGCGGCTCGGCGTGCAGTTCTCGTTGTCGCTGGTGGTGCTGAAGGCGCTGCCGGTGCTGATCATCGGCGGGTTTTCGTCGATCGGCGGGGCGATTGTCGGCGGTTTATTGATCGGCGCATCGGAGAAGCTTGCCGAGGTCTATGTCGGCAGCCTGCTCGGCGGTGGCATTGAAAACTGGTTTCCCTATCTGCTCGCGATGCTGTTCCTGCTCGCGAGGCCTGTCGGCCTGTTCGGCGAACCCGCCGTCGAACGCGTGTGAGGCTAGCTATGTCATCTCCTCGCCCCACCCTGAACGCGCCGCGCACATTCAAACCGTACCCGCTGCAATGGCCGCTACCGAAGTTATTGCTCACGGCGGTTCTCGGGCTGATCGCGCTGATCGCGTTCATCGCCGTGCCGCTGTTCGGCAACGACTACTGGCTCAATGCCATTCTGATTCCGTTCCTCGTGCTGTCTCTCGCAGGACTCGGACTGAACCTGGTCACGGGCTACGCAGGCCAGCTTTCGCTCGGCTCCGCAGCGTTCATGTCGGTCGGTGCCTATGCCACTTACAACCTGATGGTGCGGGTGCCAGGCTTGCCGCTGGTCGTCGATCTGCTGCTCGGAGGACTGATCACTGCCGCGGTGGGCGCCGTGTTTGGTTTGCCGAGTCTGCGTATTAAGGGCTTCTACCTGATCGTCTCGACACTGGCCGCGCAGTTCTTTGTCGAATGGATTTTTACGCGAGTTAGCTGGTTTTCCAACGACGACACCTCGGGCGTACTCAGCGCGCCGCGCCTCACAGCGTTCGGCTGGAAAATCGACACGCCGGCCGCACGCTATCTCCTCGTACTTGGCGTCACCACCGTCCTGTTCGTGCTTGCGACCCGCCTTGTACGCAGCGAACTCGGCCGACGCTGGATGGCCGTGCGCGACATGGACACCGCCGCGCGCGTGATCGGCATTCCGATCGGCCGCACCAAGTTGCTCGCCTTCGCGCTGAGTTCATTCGTGATCGGCATTGCGGGCGCGTTGTGGGCATTTGCCTACCTCGGAACAGTCGAGCCGCACGGCTTCGATCTCAATCTGTCGTTTCAGGTGTTGTTCATCATCATCATTGGCGGCATGGGGAGCGTCGGCGGGAATTTTCTCGGGGCGGCGTTCATCGTGTTGCTGCCCATTCTTCTCTCGAATGCGGCAGGCGCGCTTGCCAGCGTCGGCATTGAAGCCGGTCAGTTGCAGAACCTGCAGAAGATCCTCTTCGGCACGTTGATCATCGTTTTTCTCATCAAGGAACCGGACGGGCTCGCAAGGCTGGTTCAGACCGCGCGGAACCGTCAGCGCGACTGGCCACTGCGTGCATGACTCCGATTTCATCCATCGCTCTTTAAACCATCGCTTATCCATTCGAGGTCCATTCAGCATGAATTTCATCGACTCCTTTAAACGGCGCGGGACAGTCTCGCGCGTCGCCGCTGCCGCAAGCCTGATGCTTGCGCTCACCGCCGCGTTTGCGCCCACCGCGCAGGCCGCGGGCGAAGAATACTTTCCGCTGCAAAGCTACCGCGTCGGGCCGTATGCGGCAGGCGGCAGTGGCTTCTTCGGCGGCTTTATCGACTACATGAACCTCATCAATAAGCGTGATGGCGGCGTCAATGGAGTCAAGCTGACGTGGAGCGAATGCGAAACCGAATACGTCGTGGAAAAAGGCGTGGAGTGCTACGAACGGCTCAAGGGCGGCTTGAACGGTGCGCCGGCTGCGGCCACCAATCCGCTCTCGGTCGGGATCGCCTATGCGACGCTCGACCGCTCAACTGTCGACAAGATTCCGCTGGTCACGATCAATCACGGCCGCACGGATTCCACCGACGGCGCGGTGTTTCCGTATGTGTTTCCGCTCCAACTCAATCCGTATAGCGAAGTCTCGGCGATCATCAATTACATCGGTCAGCAATCGGGCGGCCTGAATCAGCTTAAGGGTAAGAAGATCGCGGTGCTCTACCATGGTTCTCCTTATGGCCGCGAGACGATTCCTGTGCTCGACGCACTCGCTAAAAAGTACGGCTTCGAACTCACGCAGATCGAAGTCCCGCACCCGGGTAACGAGCAGGGCTCGCAGTGGCTCACCATCCACCGGATCAATCCGGACTGGGTGATTCTGCGCGGCTGGGGCGTGATGAATCCGGTCGCGTTGAAGTCGGCGCAAAAGGTGGGCTTCCCGGCGAATCACATCATCGGCAACATCTGGAGCAATTCGGAGGAAGATGCACGTCCGGCGGGCGACGCCGCGAAGGGTTTCATTTCGATCACCACGCATCCGTCAGGCACCGATTTTCCGGTGCTTCAGGCGATCGATCAATACGTGATCAAACCCGGCAACGGCAACTTGAAGGATCCTGCGCGCTTCGGTACGGTGTACTACAACCTCGGCGTCGTGAACGGCATTCTCAATGTCGAAGCGTTGCGCGTGGCACAAGCCAAGTTCGGCAACAAACCGCTGACGGGCGAACAGGTGCGCTGGGGTTTCGAACATTTGAATCTCGACGACGCGCGTCTTAAGCAGTTGGGCGCATACGGCCTGGTTCAACCACTGAAACTGTCGTGCTCCGATCACGAGGGCGGCGGCGCCGTACGTTTCCAGCAATGGGACGGCCAGCAATGGAAGGTCATCAGCGGCTGGGTCCAGGCGGATCGTGCGCTGCTGCGTCCGATCATCGAGAAGTCGGCGAACGCGTATGCCAAAGAAAAGGGTATTACGCCGCGTGATTGCAGCAAGGATCTCTGAGCATGAGCGCCGCCCCGATCCTGCAGGTCGAGGACATTGCCGTCACGTATAGCCAGCTCATTCCGGCATTGCGCGGCGTTTCACTGACGGTGCCGTCCGGCGCCATCGTTGCCCTGCTGGGCGGCAATGGTGCGGGCAAGACGACCACGCTGAAAGCCGTCTCGAACCTGATTCGCGCCGAACGGGGCGAGTTGACGTCGGGCCGCATCGCGTATCGCGGCAACGCGATTACCGACGCGGACCCGTGGACGCTCGCCGAACGTGGACTCGTCCAGGTGTTGGAGGGGCGGCGTTGCTTTGCGCATTTATCCGTCGATGAGAATCTGCGGCTCGGCGCCTTCGTGCGGCGGCCTGACCGCGCTGATCTCGAGGCGGACCTCGACCGTATCTACGGGATCTTTCCGCGGCTCAAGGAGCGTCGCAAGACGCTTGCAGGCTATACGTCCGGCGGAGAACAGCAGATGGTTGCGATCGGCCGCGCGTTGATGGCGCGGCCCTCGCTGGTGTTGCTCGATGAACCTTCGATGGGGCTCGCTCCGCAAGTCGTCGAAGAGATCTTCGAGACGGTGGCTGCACTCAATCGCGACGACGGCGTCAGCTTCTTGCTGGCGGAGCAGAATGCTGCCATTGCGCTGCGGTATGCGCAGTCCGGGTACGTGCTGGAAGGCGGCCGCGTGGTTGCGCATGGTAACGCGGATGCTTTGCTGGAGCTGGACGCGTTGCGCGATGCCTATCTTGGGAGTGGCAAACCGGCCACACGTAGCACGCGGAGGGGATCGCGCCACGCTGCCCCGTGACCGGCCGGCCAACGCCGCGGACTCCTCAACGTTTCAACGCTACCGCTCACGCCTTATCCGCGGAGTAGGTGGCAAGCGTTCTTTCGAGGTGCGGAATCTCCTCACCCCGGACCGACTTGCCCAGCAGAAAACCCTGAGCATGTGTGCATCCGCAGACACGCACAAAATTCAACTGTTCCTGCGTCTCGATGCCTTCCGCCGTGGTCGGTATGCCGATTTCCCGTGCCAAAGCCACAATCCCGCGAACCACGGCCGCGGATTCGCGCCGATGCACGGACTCCTTCACGAACGAACTGTCGATCTTGAGTTTGTCGAATGAGAAGCGCACGAGCGTCGACATGGTTGAAAACCCGGTGCCGAAGTCGTCGAGCGCGAGGCCAATTCCCAACGCGCGAAGCTTCTCGACGTTGTGCCGCGTGACGATATCGTCGCTCAACAACACCGTTTCCGTGACTTCGATATTCAGACGCGCCGGCGGCAACCCCGTCCTGCCAAGAATCGCAGCGACCGTCGACGCGAACGATTCCTCCCGCAATTGCACCGGCGAAACGTTCACCGCGACGGTCACTGCATCACGCCAGGTGGCAGCTTCCGTGCATGATTGCAGCAAGGCCCACTCGCCGAGTGCGAGGATGAGGCCGGTACGTTCCGCGGTGGGAATAAATGCGGAGGGAGAAAGCTCGCCGCGAGTCGGGTGCGTCCAGCGAAGCAGCGCCTCGCGGCCGGAAATCGTGCCGTCGTCGAGATCGATAATCGGCTGGTACTCCATGCGCAAACCGCTATAAGACTGCATTGCGCCTTCCAGATCGCTTCGCAGTAGGCTCAAACTTTCGTCGGATGCGTGCCTGACAGCATCGAAGATAGCGAAAGCGCTCTTGCCACTGCGTTTGACCGAGTACAACGCGCGGTCCGAGCAGATCAGCAATTGCGGCCCCGTCTTTGCGTGCTCCGGATAGAGCGAGACGCCCACGCTCGCACCGATATGCACCCACGCCTCGCTCAATGCGAAAGGACGCGCCAGGGTTTTGACGATGCGCTCTGCGAGCAAATGGACGTCGCGAGTCAACGCCGTGCCGTCGGAAATGGCGACGAACTCGTCGCCGGCCAGACGTCCGACCAGGTCGTCGGGCGGCAGTACTTCACGCAACCGAATCGCGGCCTCCTGAAGGATCTGATCGCCGGCGGCATGGCCTAGGCTGTCATTGATCGCCTTGAAGCCGTCGAGGTCGATCAGTAGAACCGCGAATCGATGATCCTTCTGTAAAGAACCTGCCGCGGTGCGCTCCAGCAGAAGCTCCGTAATCCGAGCGCGGTTGGGCAGGCCGGTGAGACTGTCCTCGTGAGCGAGCCGATGACTGTTTTCGCGCGCCAACAGTAACGCAACGGTGTCGCGATTGCTGCGCAATGCCACGGTAAAGAAACCCGCCGCACAAAACGGCGCCTGAAACAGCAGCACGAGCTTGCCGGAGCCCGGAGAAAGCGCCGCCCCCCAACCCAATAGCCCGAGAATGAAGGAAATCTGAAGAAGCACCAGCCGGGGTGTGCCGGCGTTGCGTCCGGCCAATCCACCGATCACGCCCACGGCGCAAACGTTGCCGAGCAGAAAAAGCGTCTGATTTCCGCTGGTATTGCACAAAAAGGTGCCGAAGCCGAATAAAGCCGCCCAGAGAAGGCTTGCAAAGAGAAAGGCTGAGGTAGGGGTTGGCAGGTTGCGGGCGCAGCGCCGGCAGCACAGCCAGATCAACGTGAGACGCGCAATCAGCAGCGCGACTACGGCGCCGCCCCACGCCGCGTAAAGGGCTCTTGGATACAGATAATAGGCCGTTGCGCAGACACTGAGTTCGCAGATCGATGCAAATACAATCGATGCAGTTCGAGTGAACAGGTTGGCAAGCAATATTTGCCGGTTGTCGGCGCTCAGGTTCTGAGCGGAGGACACAACCCACTTGAAAAATGGAGACCTTGGTTCGCTGAAAGCCATGACCTACGCATTTTTAATGGTTTGTTGATCGAATAGTACGCGCCTCGCGATTATTACGTAAACACAAAATGTCCGGTGTAACGTTATAGCACTGCTTTAGAAACCACGACGCCTATACAGCAACGAGGGTGCGCCGCATCTCAGCCGAAGACGTGATTATCCCTTGCGGATTGCCTCACGCTCCGGCGAGAAAGAAGGTCATTCAGGCGACTTCTACAGGCACCCGTTTTGCCAAGGCGCACATCAGTTCGTACCCGATCGTTCCCGAAGCGTGAGCGACGTCATCGATCTTGACCTGGTCGCCCCATAGCTCGACCTTTGAACCGATCTGCGCCTGCGGGCATGGCGTCAGGTCGACGGTAAGCATGTCCATCGAAACGCGGCCCACCACTTGCGTCATGACGCCGTCGATAGCGATTGGTGTACCCGTCGATGCGTGCCGGGGGTATCCGTCCGCATACCCACATGCGACCACACCAATGCGCATTTCACGAGTCGCAGCGAAGGCACGGCCATAACCAACTGTTTCCTGCGCCGACAATGACTGCACACCAATCACTTCGCTCTTGAGCGTCATTGAAGCACGCAAGCCCACGTCGTCAATGTGGCGCGACTGTCCGGTGGGCGACCCGCCGTAAAGCACAACACCCGGGCGTACCCAATCACGATGCGCTTGGGGATGCCACAGAACGGCCGCTGAATTCGCGAGGCTTCGTTGGCCCGGCATGTCGTGCGTCACCGCATCGAAGCGATCCATCTGCCATGCCACGTCGCCGTCGTCAGCGTTCGCGAAGTGGCTCATCAACGTGATGTCCGCGATGCCCGGAATCGATCTCGCCTGCTCCCACGCGTCTCGGTACGCGTCGGGCCGGAATCCAAGGCGATTCATCCCTGAGTTCATCTTCAGATGCACGTGGACGCGCTCACGTGACGACGACAGGCGCAACAGATCGAGTTGCTCACGGCAGTGCACAGCCATGGAAAGATCGAACTGTTGGGCGATTTGCACGTCACCTGGCTTGAAAATGCCTTCCAGAAGCAGAATCGGCTTGGTCCAACCCAACTCACGCACACGGACCGCTTCGTCGAGATCGAGCAGCGCGATACCGTCGGCATTCGCGAGTGCAGGGAAAACGCGATCGATTCCGTGTCCGTAGGCGTTGGCTTTGACCACGGCCCAAGCCCGTGATCGAGGTGCCCGTTGCTTGACGATGGAAAGGTTGTGGCTGACTGCGGCGGGATGAATCTGTGCAACGATCGGGCGTGGCATAGGAGGCGTTGAGGGCTTGTTTGGAAAGGGAATGGATGCCCGTTGCTAAGGACCGGTGTTATGGCCAACAGGCAGCTTTTTCCACTATCGTATCTAGCACTAGCCAGTTTTTGTTACTGTATTGCTTTGATTTTTGGGTTTATTTGCCGGCCGCTTGTTGCTGCTTGAAATCCGCCACGGTGGTTCTTGAGGTCGGTCCCGGTCGATGTGCGCGATCAGCCAGCACGAGTCCAGCAGATGTCAAACAGCGATTTCGCCCAGATTGTTCGCAACAGTTAGCCTGCCCGTAGCCTGGTCTGAAGACTCACGGCGATTGCGTGTGCGGGGTGGGCCGGCTCCGAAGAGCCGGCCGGTGATTCCGTTAGAAGGAAGGGAACCTGCTTACGGAGCCGCTACACCCTCCGTCGTCGCCGTGTACGGCGAGTAGAAGCTAATGCCGGCCCAGGTAGGCGTCGGGGCGTTATACAGCGGTGCGCCCTGGGTATAGTTGGCGCCGTTGTGCCAGTCGCCAGTACCGGTGTACTGGGGGACCGCCGGATACGGGTACATCGGGCGCGAGGCGGTCACGACGTTCGACGAATTGGTCTGATACGTCATGACGGCATTCGGAGCGCTGCCCTGCTCGACCCAGCCGGTGATCTGCGTCACCAGGTCGATGTTGGGGAAGCCCTCGCCGCCGCCGCAGTGGCCGACGCCCGGCACGAGATACAGGCGCGCGAACGCGTCCACGTTCGATGCGCCCATCGTGTTTTGCATGGCCTCGTAGTAGTTGATCGTGAAGAGCGGCGAGATGTGCTGGTCAGCCCAGCCGTGCCACAGGATCAGCTTGCCGCCCGCTTTCTGGAAAGCGGACAAGTCGGGGTTAGTCGCATCCATCAGCGGATGGTTAGCCTGCAGGAAGTTCGGATAGAAGCTCGCGTCCTGATAGCCGAAGGTGTCGATGTTCGGCATGCTCGGTGAACCCGTGAAAATCAGGTTGTAAGCACCGGTCACGATCGAGTAGCTGAACAGACCCGTAACAGGCACGGGCGTGGCCGTCGAGTTCGTGGTCGGCACTTCGACGCCAATCCAGTTGATTTCCGAACCCAACTGCGGCGAACCGGCCAGCATGCGTTCACCGGTAGTGGCATCCATTGGGCCGCCGTAGATCTTGCTGGCGGTGGAGACTTCGGCAGCAGTCAGGCAGCTTGCGGTGTTCGTCGCGCCGTTCGGGCACTGGATCGATGCCGGGTCGAAATTGCACATACGCGGATCGGTCAGCAGGCCGTCAGGCACGCCGGGCTGGCCACCGCAGGCAGCAACGACCGCCTTGTGCAGCACGGCAACCTTGTCGGCATAGAGCACGGCATTGCCGGTGCTAGTGCCGGTGGTGCTGTTCGATTCCACACTCCAGCCGTGATACAGCGAGTTCTGAATCTGGAAGTGCGCGGCCGGGGCACCGGCGACGATGCCGTTGTAGTCGCTCGGATAGCGCTGCGCGGCCATCAGGGCTTCGCGGCCACCGTCAGAGCAACCCACGAAGTACGAGTACTTCTGCGCCTGCCCGTAATAGGTCTGAATGAGCTTCTTCGCCGCGAGCGTCGTGATGTGCTGGCCGCGATAGGCAAAGTCAGCCTGCTGTTGCGGATTCGTGGTCCAGGCGGAACTCTGGCCCGAGTGGCCCATGTCGGTCGCTGCCGTCACGAAGCCGCCCTTCTGCACCAGCGGGCAGGTGTAGCTGAAGCTGAACGAGCTTTGCTGCGTCGGATCGCTCAAGTTGCCGCACAGCCCACCGCAGCCCAGTTCCGCGAAACGTTGCGTGTAGGTGCTGACAGGCAGGGCCACCTCGAAGGTGTTCGAGGGTGCAAGCGTGCCCTTCACTGTGCAATAGTTGACGGTGGCGCCATTGACGGTGGCGGCGGTGACGGTAGCCGAGGTAATCGTACTACCCGCACCGCCGATGTCGCTGATGTCCACCGAGGCCAACTTCGAACAATCGACAACCGGGGCAACGACGGATAGCGGGGTATTGGCGGCACTGGTGCTGGCACTACTGCCACCGCAGGCGGCGACAATGGTCGCGGTAACGCAGATTGCGAACAGTGTCAGCAGCGAACCTGCACGCGTACGGGCGCGAGCGAGCAACCCTAGGGGATGCCGAGTTTTCATGCTTGTCTCCATGACTTGTCTCTTCTGTCGGATATCAGAACCGTCCCTGTACGCCGTGAGCACACGACGCACTTGCGATGACGGCGTAATTATTTAATATTCCTTATTTATATGATGGCTCTACGCCTCCCATTTGGCATGCTTCGGCTCCCATTTTTTATCGCATGATCCATGCATGCAGTTCAATTGTTTAATGTTAAATGTATTAGTTATTCTAAATACATACCCAACACATAGCGCGGCACGCTTTGCATCGATACCGCGCGCTCTGGATTACCTCACACTGACTCCATTCCGTGCGCAAGCTTGGCCGAAGCCGCTTGAGGCGAGACCAGGAACGAGATGAGCGCCTGCGCTTCGCTCGTCTGCTCAGACACCGTGCAAACCGCAGCCGAGAAAACAGTGACGAGCTGGATTTCAGGCGGCAGCGTCCCGACGACATCGATGCCAGGAAGGTGCATCAGCTCGCTCAGTTGCTGGAAACCGAGCTCGACTTCCCCGCTCGCGACAAGGGAGCCCACTGGAACGCCGGGCGGAGCCTGCACGATGCGCGGCGTGATCGTCTCGGCAATGCCCCATCGCTCGAACAGACGCAATAGTTGCGAACCGCTGGGACCGCTGGAGTAGCCGATGCTGCGCGCGGCCAGAACGGCGTCGCGAACAGCTGCTTCACCAGCGATGTCCGGCTGCGTCGCTCCGGCCGCCACGGCAATCGCCACGCCCGAGCGGGCTACGTCTGCCAGACTGCCCGGAACGATCCGGCCGGCCGCAGCCAGCCGATCGATAGCCTCGGCCGCCAGCACCACAATATCGAACGGCTCGCCGTCCAGAACGCGCCGAGCCGCCTCGACCCCTCCGACAGATTCGATTAACACCCGTTGCCGCGAATGTCGCGCGTATTGTTCGACGAGATCGGCCAGCACGTTGCGGGTAGCCATCGAGGAGATACCGGTGATCGCGTGGCTCATGGTTGGTTCGATGACCATGCTTGCGACCCTTTCAGTCCACGTAACGCAGTCCGGCCTGTCGCAACGGCTCGCGCATGTTGTACATATCCAGGCCCAGCACGCCAGAGGCAAGCTTCGCGCGCTTCTCCGCTTCATTGGCTTCACGCGCAGCCGCCTTTTCGAGAACCTTTTGCGCCGAGGCCGCAGGTACGACGACCACACCGTCATCGTCGGCCACGACAACATCGCCAGGATTCACCAGCGCGCCTGCGCATATCACGGGTATGTTCACCGAACCAAGCGTCGCCTTGACCGTCCCTTTGGCAGAGATTGCCTTGCTCCATACCGGGAACTTCATGTCGGTCAGCACGCGTATGTCACGCACGCCACCATCGAGGACCAGCCCCCGTGCACCGCGAGCCTGAAAGCTCGTCGCCAGCAGGTCGCCGAAATAGCCGTCCGTACAATCCGTCGTAACCCCGGCAATGACAATATCGCCTGGCAGGATCTGCTCCGCCGCGACATGCAGCATCCAGTTGTCGCCCGGTTGCAGCAGCACCGTGACTGCCGTGCCGCCAGCCTGTGCGCCGGCATAGATCGGCCGCATGTAGGGTTTCATCAGCCCAGTACGTCCCATTGCCTCGTGCACCGTTGCAGCCCCGAGAGCACCGAGTTTCGCGGCGACGTCGCCGTCTGCCCGCTGAATGTTGCGATACACAACGCCAAGCTCAACCATGATCAATGCCCCTTCGCTTTCAATGCTGCATTCAGACGCGGGTAGACACGTCGCGCGTTACCCTCGTAAATCTTGTACCGTTCATCCGCATCGATGTGCGCCGCCTCGATGTAGCGTTTCGTGTCGTCGAAATAGTTGCCGGTCTCCGGATCGATGCCGCGCACCGCCCCAATCATCTCGCTGGCAAACAGAATGTTGTCCACGGGAATCACGCGCGTGAGCAGGTCGATGCCCGGCTGGTGATAGATGCAGGTATCGAAGAAGACGTTGTTGAGCAGATGTTCCGTCAGTAGCGGCTTCTTCAGCTCCTGGGCGAGCCCACGAAAACGACCCCAGTGGTACGGGACAGCGCCACCGCCATGCGGGATCACAAAGCGCAGGCTTGGAAAGTCCCGGAACAGGTCCGACGTCAGGCACTGCATGAAGGCAGTCGTATCCGCGTTCAGGTAGTGCGCGCCGGTCGTGTGAAAGCATGCGTTGCAGCTCGTGCTCACATGGATCATCGCGGGGATGTCGTACTCGACCATCTTCTCGTAGATCGGATACCAGTAGCGATCCGAGAGCGGCGGGCTGGTCCAATGGCCACCCGACGGGTCCGGATTCAGATTGATCGCTACATTGCCGTACTGCTCGACACACCTCACCAGTTCGGGAATGCAGGTAGCGACGTCCACGCCCGGGCTTTGCGGAAGCATCGCAGCCGGAATGAAATGCTCCGGAAAGAGCTGGCTCACCCGGTAGCAGAGTTCGTTACAGATGGCGGCCCACGTGCTCGACACTTCGAAGTCGCCAATGTGATGCGCCATGAAGCTCGCACGCGGACTGAAAATGGTCAGATCGAGGCCGCGCTCGCGCATCAACCGGAGCTGGTTGCTTTCGATCGACTCCCGCAACTCGTCGTCGCCGATCCGCAATTCGGACACCTTCGGCCTATCCGACGGATTGTTGATGCCTGCGATCTGGCGGTTGCGCCACATCTCCAACGCTTTTGGCGCGGTGGTGTAGTGGCCGTGGATGTCGATGATCATTGTTGCTCCAAGCAGCTAAATTGATTACTGGCGCGATGCCACGAGTGGCATCGCCCGATTACTTCGTCAATGTGCCGTGTTGGGCTGCACAGCCGGCTCGCCGGCCCTCGCCCGTTGGGCCAACAGAATGGCGACCGCAGCCAGCGTTGCGGGCACGGCTAGCATCGCGAGAATCGCCCCGAACTGCAGACCGAATCCGAGCAGCGCGCCACCTATTGCGGAGCCGAAAATGCTCCCGAATCTACCCATGCCCAGCATCCAACTGACTCCGGTTGCGCGTGCAACGGTCGGGTAACGGCTCGGTGCAAACGCATTCAGCCCCGTCTGCGCGCCGCTCATGCAGAAGCCCGCAGCGAACACCAGCAGCGCCAGCGAGGACGACAATGCACCGATCCACGCTAACGCAAGCACGCACAGACCACCGCCAAGGTAGGCCGCACTGATGACGGGCGCCGGCCGCACTTTGTCCATCATCCAGCCGACAAGAATGGCGCCGATCGTTCCGCCGATCTGAAACATTGCCGTCACATTGGCTGCTGAAGTGACTGTCAATCCGGCATCCTTCATGAGCGTCGGCAACCAGCCCGTCAACAGATAGATGACGAGCAGGCCCATGAAATAGGTCACCCAAAGCGCCGCCGTCATGACGCCATAACCCTGCGCAAAGAGTACGCCGATCGGTTTGCGCGTTGGCAATGGCGGTTCGTTGGAAACGAAAACCTCGCCGCCGGAGAACCGCGCGCCGCACACCCGGCCCAGAACCGCGCCGATACGCTCGGGAGATGCGCCGCGCACCGCGAGCAGGCGGGCCGACTCCGGCAGTAGCCACACTTGCAGCGGGATCAATGCCAACGGCAGAGCGCCACCGAAGATCAACACCGAACGCCAGCCATGTTCCGGAATCAGCCAGCCGGCTGCAAAACCGATCAGGGCCGAACCCAGATTGAAGCCGGTGAACATGATCGTGATCAACAGCGAACGCTTGCGCTGAGGTGCGTACTCCGACAGCAGCGTCGTCGAGTTAGGCATCGCGGCGCCCAGGCCGATGCCCGTCAGCAAACGCAGGGTGGCCATTTCCATAGGCGACTGGGTAAAGGCCGTCGCGATTGTGAACACGCCGAAGAGGAAAACGGAGGTAATCAGCACCCACTTACGGCCGATACGGTCCGACGCAGGTCCTGCGCCCAGAGCACCGATCACGAGACCAAGCGGCGCCGCGCTCATCACCAGACCGAACGCTGGGCGCGAAATCCCCCAGTCGTGGATGATCGAAGGTGCCACGAAGCCCATGATGGCCACGTCCATGCCATCGGCAGTCACCACGAGAAAACACAGCGCCACCAGTAGCCACTGGTAAGGCGAGATGGATCTTCCGTCGATAAAGGCCTTGATATCAATTGTCTTTCCGCTAGTCATTCGTTCCTCCTGTCTCCTTGCCGCCTGCTTCACGTAAGGCGACGATCCTGAGTTGGTCTGCAACCGCGTCTATTTAGAAGCGAGTGTGAATGCCCACTCGTGCAATCGCCTGGGTGGCGCTGCTGGATGCGCCGTCCGAACTGTTCATGCCGTTGATCTGTGCTTGCGCTCCAGAATTGGCGCGCTGATAAAGACCAAGTACATAGACGCTCGTACGCTTGGACAACGCGTAGTCGACGTTGGCGCCGATCTGATGAGCGTGGTTGTTGTCGACAGTCGAGTTGCCTTTCATGTACATGTACGAAGCCCCGGCGCTGAGTGCCGGTGTGAAGTTGTAATGCGCGCCTACGGAGCCTTCGTATACCGCCGCGCCGTTTGCGGTGTTATGAACCGTTGTGAACAGCGCATTCGTGATCCATGAGCCAAAGTGGTAATGCACGCCGGCGCCCCAGTTGCGCACGCTGACATCGGGCGAGCCTGCCGTGTAGTACTTGATGTTCGTGAACGCCGCGTTTGCTCCGAACGATCCCGCGGCGTAATTCAGAGCGAAGCTCTGCGAATTGCCTGCCCCGATGGACCCCGCCACACCGCCGAACCCATACATAGCCCCTGCACTGAAACCACCGAAAACAGGCGACACGTATTTCACGGAATTCGCAATGCGCTCACCGGCCATGCGATCCCAGTCAAAAGCTCCCGTGGGATTCTGCGGCAGGGCCAGCTTCTGGAACGGGCCCGCGCGGAAATCATAAAAGTGCCCCGAGATTTCGGCCGGGTCGTCGCCAGCGAAGTAGAGCGAATCCGTCATAAAGTCGTACTGGTTACCGAGGGTGATCTTCCCAGCACGGTCGTTGACCAATCCAACGAACGAGGTGCGGCTGAAAAGACTCGAGTTCGGCATGAACTGTCCGTTGTCCACCTGAAATTGATCTACCAGCTCAAAAATAGCCTTGGTGCCGCCGCCAAGATCTTCCACTCCTCTGAAGCCCCACAGATTCGGTCCGTTGACCCCATCGTCCATCTTGACGTTGTGGTTGCCTGCTTGATTGCTTACGTAGCTAATGCCCGTGTCGATCAAACCAAACAGCGTAATGCTGCTCTGGGCGTGAGCTCCTGTGGCAGCAAAGGTGATGCCCAACAGGGCCAGCGAGATTTTTTTTATATTCTTCACAAAGTCTCCTTACAATTTAATTAGTTTTACTAATTTCACTACCTATTGACTATTCCATATCCGAAGCACGGACCTGGAAACTCACTTCTACTTGGTGAGGCAGACCCGAGCTGCACAGTTACGACGCGAAACAGTCGCACCGGGTCAATATAGTTGGCTTACCCTGCTTTCGAAATAGGTCGGGGGATGCTGAGCGGGACAAACGGAAAGCGCTGAACATCGTTTTCGATACAAGGGTTTTCATGCATCCGACAATCCCACCCATGGCACGGCACAAGCACTGAATTCAATAACCCATTGATACTTATCTATTTTTTTGCATTTTTGATGAGAGACTCAGAGGGTTGCCGCTGAGTCTCGATGACATGTTTAGGTCCTGTACATGAGGCCGGCTACTCCGATTCGATAAATAAAACAGATGGCATTCTGTGGTACTTGGCAAGGCGGTCGGTGAAAAAAGCGGCGCGTCGGTATCACGCCACTCCAATCCATTTCTTAACTCTCCCCTTTCTCCGCACCATCCCAGTCGAGTTTTCCAGCGGTCTTTCCCGCCACCGAGTACAGCGCTCCCGGCGCATTACGGGTGCGCTGGAAGGCCTCCAGCGTTTCCCCGCGCATTGCAGCGTAGATGTGAAGGTTCGACACGCCGGTCACCGCGCCTAGCTTCTCAAGCATGAAGAAGATCACACCGTAGTGCAGCAGGCCGCGCCAATCGCGACGGCGGATCAGGTCCCGCTCTTCCTCAGTCAAGGCCGCCGCCTCAAAACTCGCCGCCGGATTGCTCATGAAAGCTTCGCGATGCGCTGGTTCCACCATCCGGTGAAGATAATCGTTGATCCGATAGGCCCGCACGGCCACTTCGATTGAGAACGGATAGGTGCCCTCGATCTTCTCGACGCCATTGAGCTGAATCGCCATCCGCTGCCGGTGGCGCTCTACGACTGAAGGCTTCGTCTCACTGTCTTCGCCTTCGTAGATTGCGGTCGCGATGCCAGCCATCGACGGCAAGTAGTAGCTGCGGTGCTTGCAAACGACGTTGGACGACAACGCGCCTCGCATCGTCAGCCACATGATCACTTCCGCGCCCTCGAAGCCGCCCAGTTCCGCATATTCGGCAATCGTCATCTCAGCCAGTTTCTCAGGATCGCTCTCGAAGAGATCGAGAAAACGCTGGTCCCAGTCCGTGTTATTGAAGCCCGCGCGCTCTCCATGCACCTGATGCGACAGGCCACCCGTTGCGACGATCGCGACTTTTAGATCCTCTGGATAACTCTCGATTGCGCGTCTCAATGCTTTCCCGAGCTTGTAAAACCGCCGCGCGCTCGGAACGGGCAGTTGCAGCACGCCCATCTGCAGCGGCACGAGTTTCACTGGCCATTCAGGTGCGTGTGGGCAGAGCATCGATAAGGGCGAAAAGCAGCCGTGATCGAGCGCCTTGTTCTGGAAAAAGGACATGTCGAATTCGTCGGTCATCAGCGAGGTGCCGATGTGCGCGGCCAGCCCCGGATGCCCTTTGATAGGCGGCAGGTCCCGTGCGCCGCCCCCCTCGTCGGCAACATGCCACTCAGACCCCACGCCTAGCGTAAATGCCGAATAGTGGTCGAAGAAAAACGAGGTGACATGATCGTTGTAGATGACCAGCAGCACGTCAGGACGCTTTTCGGCAAGCCAGTCGGCCACCGGCGCGAAATTTTCGAAGATCGGTGCCCACACTGGATCGTCGCGCTTGTTCTTGTCGAAAGCAAAGCCGATGGTGGGTGTGTGCGAGGCGGCGATGCCGCCAATGATCCGTGCCATGCCAGTACTCCTCAAAAAAACTTATATAACCGCCAGTCGCGGCCCCACCGATGGCGAGTGCAGGACAAAATGCTTGCTGATGAACCGGCGACAGCGGAGCCCGGCATAAGTCGTGGCAGTGGGCGGCTGGTGTGACGTTCCGATACGAGCGCCGAATGAGCCCGCCAGGTTCTTGCCTCCCTTACTTTGCGCAGCGCATACTCTGTGCCGCGCCTACTCATGCGCAGATTGAATGGGTACGGCGGCCAGTAAGGCTATCCATTGCACTCACTTTGCGATACAAATATAGGGATTACGGGGGCCCTCAGGAAGGGGAGGGTAAACCACGTTCAATCGCTGTCATACGGCCTGCAACATGGCTTTTTACTGATTGTCAGCTTTGCCGTACCCCCGTAAACCGCAACGCATCAGGCACATTGGAGATCCCAAGCGCGCATAACCCATCCGAGACGGCTGTCGATATTCGCCGGCACGCCATAAATGGAATAGATACCTCATAAACCAGATCGCAATCCAGTTTGCAAAAGCGTAGTGGCATCGACATTGAAGCTCGCCCCAATAATCAAGGTCTGCCAGCAGGCTCGCCATCCATGAGCAACAACGAACTCCTCAACCTGTCGCAATTGCGCGCGTTCCGGCTGGTCGCCGATACGGGCAGCGCAACGCGTGCGGCCGCCACGCTCTTTCGCGCCCAGTCTGCCGTGACACGTTCCGTGCAAGAGTTGGAATCGGCACTCGGCGAGCCGCTTTTCGACCGCAGCCCCTCGGGCATGCTTCCGACACCGGTCGGCCGCGCTGTTCTGAAGCGTTGCGAGCGGATCTTTGCCGAGTTGGAAGAACTCGCGCAATGGTGTTCGGCGAGACAGGCACGCCGCCGGCCTGCAGTGGAAGGCGCGTTGCCGGCGTATCTGCTCAACACACGGCGGCTTCAGTTGTTTATCGCGCTTGCCCGCCATCGGCACATGCAGAGCGCGGCTAAGACCTTCGGTATCACCCAGCCGGCGGTAAGCACGGCGATTCGCGTGCTGGAAAGCGGCGCCGGCCTGATTCTGTTTCATCGCAGCCCGCGCGGCATTCAGCTCACGACGGAAGGCGAGACGTTTCTATTACGCGTGCGCCGTGCGCTGAACGAGTTAAGGCATATACCCGACGATATCGCGGCAACGCACGGCAAGATCCAGGGCACCGTAACGGTCGGCGCGTTACCGCTCGGGCGCACGTTGATCCTGCCCAAAGCGATAGCGCGGATGACCAAAGAGAATCCACGCGTGCATACCATCACCAACGAAAGCGCCTACGAGGCACTGGTCGCGGATCTACGTGCGGGCGACATCGACTTTATCCTCGGCGCGCTGCGGGACAATGACGCCTCGAGTGGTTTGAAAAACGAGCGTCTAATGTCGTCGGATATGGCGCTGCTGGTGCGCCGCGATCATCCGCTCGCGCACACGCGCGATCTGACCATTGTGGATATGCGCGGCGCACAGTGGGTGCTGCCGCGCAGCAATGCCCCGGCTCGTGCGCTCTTCGAAGCGCAGTTCAAGCGGATGAAAGTGAAGCCGCCCACGCCGACCGTCGAGACAGCGGACCTCGCCGTGATTCGCGGGTTGCTGTTCGACACGGACATGATCGCAGCACTGTCGGCACACCAATTACATTTGGAGATTCAATCGGGACAATTGGCGGTTCTGGATGTCAAGTTACACAATACCCGGCGCGACATCGGTCTAACCATGCGCTCGACCGGCAACCCTTCTCCTGCAGCGCGGGCGTTGATCGATGCGATCCGTTTGTCCGTTGTCGACGTTGCGCGTACGACCAGCGGCTGAAGTTTGTCAACTCGTCTAACGTTATCAACGCCGGCTTCGAAGCCGCCAGTATCGATCTTGATGATGTCGACGTGGCGCCCGCCGATGATGTCGTCGGTGTACATCACCTGTGTCTTACCGCCTTGTCCGATCTCATACGACGTGATGCCGAGCGAGTTCCGCTGTGCCGACGCCGAAAGCAGCCTCGGTTCAGCGCCCGGGGGGTATTTCGCAAGAGACGGAGGCAAGTTATCCCATCCCACATCGTAGGATCCGCACCAAAATCGTGACACTGTTTATTTTCCGCTGACACTTTTTATTTCTACGATCATCACTATTCCTTCAGCCCGCCCCACCCTCACCATTTACTTGACATCTAAACTATATAGACCTAAATTACCCTCCAGAGCAAAGTCCACGTGGGAGAGTCAGCATGCGCATCGTCTGTATCGGCGGCGGCCCGGCCGGGTTGTACTTCGGCTTGTTAATGAAGGGCCGGAACCCGGCTTATGACGTCACGGTGGTCGAACGCAACCGCCCTTACGACACCTTCGGCTGGGGCGTCGTATTCTCCGACCAGACGCTCGGCAACCTGCGCGCCGCCGACGCCCCGAGCGCGGACGCGATCCTCGACGCCTTCAATCACTGGGACGACATCGAGATCAATTTCCGCGGCAAGCAGATTCGCTCGTCGGGCCACGGCTTCTGCGGCATTGGCCGCAAACGTCTGCTGAATATCCTGCAGGCGCGCTGCGAAGAGCTGGGCGTCAAGCTGGTTTTCGAAACCCAGGTCACGGACGACACAACCTACGAGGCCGACCTGATCGTCGCCTGCGACGGCGCCAACAGCGCAGTCCGTCAGAAGCACGCGGCCACCTACAAGCCCGCGATCGACATGCGCGATTGCCGCTTCGTCTGGCTCGGCACCAAGAAACTCTTCGACGCCTTCACGTTCGCCTTCGAAGAAACCGAGTTCGGCTGGTTCCAGGCCCACGCTTATCGCTTCGACGATCAGACATCCACCTTCATTGTCGAAACACCGGAGCATGTGTGGCGCGCCGCCGGGCTCGACGAAATGAGCAAGGAAGACAGCATCGCGTTCTGCGAGAAGCTGTTCGCCAAGTATCTGGACGGCAACGCGCTGCTATCAAATGCCGCGCATTTGCGCGGGTCATCGCAGTGGATTCGCTTCCCACGCGTGGTCAACGAGGAATGGGTGCATTGGCGTGGCAACGCCGATGGCACGCAAACCCCAATCGTGCTGATGGGCGACGCAGCGCACACTGCGCACTTCTCCATCGGCTCGGGCACCAAGCTCGCGCTCGAAGATTCGATCGAGCTCGCCAACAGCATCGGCTCGCATCCGGGTGATTTGCCCGCTGCGTTGAAGCACTACACGGATGTCCGCAGCATCGACGTACTGCGCATCCAGAACGCCGCGCGCAATTCGACGGAGTGGTTCGAGCATGTCGACCGCTATACGTCGTTCGAGCCGGAACAGTTCGCGTATTCGCTGCTTACTCGCTCGCAGCGTATTTCGCACGAAAATCTGCGTGAACGTGACGCGCGCTACCTATCCGGCTTCGAAGACTGGCTCGCGCACCGCTCAGGCATTGAGCGCGCGCCTGGAAAACACTCCGTCCCGCCGATGTTCACGCCCTTCACGTTGCGCGGCGTCACGCTGAAAAACCGCGTAGTCGTCTCGCCAATGGCGCAATACTCCGCCGTCGACGGTATCGCCGGCGACTACCACCTGATGCATCTCGGCGCCCGCGCCATGGGCGGCGCCGCACTGGTGATGACGGAAATGACTTGCGTGTCGCCCGAAGCGCGCATCACGCCCGCTTGTCCCGGCATGTACGCGCCGGAACATCTCACGGCGTGGAAACGCATCGTCGATCTCGTGCATGGTCAGTCGGACGCGAAGATCGGCATTCAGCTCGGGCACTCCGGCGCCAAAGGCTCGACACGCGTTGCGTGGGAAGGCATCGACCAGCCGCTCGATGAAGGCAATTGGCCGCTCGTGTCCGCTTCGCCACAGCAATACCTAAGCGGCGTCGGCCAGTACTCGCACGAAGCCACCCGTGACGAACTGCGTGAAATCGAAGCGCAGTTCGTACGCGCCACGCAAATGTCCGCGGAGGCGGGCTTCGATTGGCTCGAACTGCACTGCGCACACGGCTATTTCCTCTCGAGCTTCCTGTCGCCGTTGACCAACCAACGCACCGACGAATACGGCGGCTCGCTCGAGAACCGTCTGCGCTATCCGTTGCAGGTCTTCAAGGCAATTCGCGCAGTCTGGCCGCAAGACAAGCCGATTTCCGTACGTATTTCCGCTAACGACTGGGTCGAAGGCGGCACCACCCCTGACGACGCCGTGCAAATTGCCCGTGCCTTCAAAGCCGCCGGCGCCGACATGATCGACGTCTCGTCGGGCCAGGTCAGCAAGCAGGAAAAGCCCGTCTTTGGCCGCATGTTCCAGACGCCATTCGCCGACCGTGTGCGCAACGAAGCCGGCATCGCAACGATCGCCGTTGGCGCGATCTCGGAAGCGGACCACGTGAACAGCATCATCGCGGCGGGCCGCGCCGATCTCTGCGCGATAGCGCGGCCGCACCTGGCAAATCCGTCGTGGACGTTGAATGAAGCCGCAAAAATAGGCTATTTCGACGTGACGTGGCCGAAGCCTTACACAGCGGCCAAATCGCAACTCGAACGCAATCTCGAACGTGAGCGTGCACAGGCTGCGGCGAATGCCGGCCTGTCGCCACAAGAACGCGCGCAACGCGCAGAGGGAACCACGTGAACACGCCCACCAGAACGCTCGCAGGACAGCACGCTGTCGTCACCGGCGGCGGCAGCGGCATTGGCGCGGCAGTGGCCGAAGCGCTGCTGCGCGCCGGTGCTCACGTCACCTTGATGGGCCGCAACGCACAACGTCTCGATGTGCAGCGGGAAAATCTCAACGGGCTCGGCGAGGTCGCCTGTATCAGCGTTGACGTCACTAGCGAAGAATCGGTCGAGAAAGCATTCACACAAGCCGGCGCGATCGACATCCTTGTCAACAATGCCGGCCAGGCGCAAGCCGCGCCGTTCACACACACCGACATGGCGCTCTGGCAGCGCATGCTCGACGTGAACCTCACCGGTGTGTTCCTCGGCACGCGCGCCGTATTGCCCGGCATGCTCGAACGTGGCCACGGCCGCATCGTCAATGTCGCGAGCACGGCGGGGCAAATCGGCTATGCCTACGTCGCCGCTTACTGCGCAGCGAAACACGGTGTAATCGGCCTGACGCGTTCACTCGCGCTGGAAGTCGCGACGAAAGGCGTCACCGTCAATGCCGTGTGTCCCGGCTACACGGAGACCGAACTGCTGCACGCATCGCTCGAACAGATCACCAGCAAGACTTCACGCACCGAACAGCAGGCGCGTGAAACCTTGCTGCGCTCGAATCCGCAACATCGGTTCGTAAGCCCGGAGCAAGTCGCCAACGCCGTGCTTTGGCTCTGCCAACCCGGTTCGGACGCGATCACGGGCCAATCCATTTCCGTCTCCGGTGGAGAAGTAATGTGACCAAGTCATCGAACATCAAGAAGCCCACGGCGGCCGAAGCCAAGCCGCCGCGCAAAGGCGTCGCCAACCCAGCGGAGAACGTCGTGGATCTGGAAATGAGTACCGGCGCAGATAGTCACATGGGCCTGCGTTTGTGGCTGCGCATGCTGACCACAACCAATCTCGTGCAAGCCGAACTGCGCAAGCGCCTGCGCAACGAATTCGACACCACGCTGCCGCGTTTCGATTTGATGGCGCAACTCGAACGTCATCCGGATGGCCTGAAGATGACTGAGCTGTCGCGCCGTTTGATGGTGACGGGAGGCAACGTCACCGGCATTACCGATCAGCTCGAAAAAGAAGGGCTCGTTTCGCGCGACACCGATCCGAACGATCGCCGCTCGATCAGCGTGTGTCTGACGCCCGCAGGCCGCAAGGCCTTCGACAAGATGGCAGTCGCGCATGAGCAATGGGTCGTCGAACTGTTCGGCGGCCTGAGCCTCGACGAAAAATCACGCACTCATCAGCGCCTCGGCAAACTCAAGAAACACCTGCTCGACAGTCTGAAAGACTGAAGGAGACACTCATGACACGATCCAATGCCGACGCCCTACTGGCCGGCAACCGCCTGACACTCGCCGGTTACGAGGCGCGACATTTTGGCTGGTCGGTCGCCGACAAGGTCGCGACGATCACGCTGAACCGCCCCGAACGCAAGAACCCGCTGACGTTCGAATCGTATGCGGAATTGCGCGATCTGTTCCGGCAACTCGCCTATGCGACCGACGTCAAGGCGGTAGTGATTCACGGCGCAGGCGAGAACTTCTGCTCCGGCGGCGACGTGCACGACATCATCGCGCCGCTGATCGATCTGCCAATGCCGGAACTGTTGCTGTTCACGCGCATGACCGGCGATCTGGTCAAAGCGATGCGCCACTGCCCGCAACCCATCGTTGCCGCGGTCGACGGTGTATGCGCCGGCGCCGGCGCGATTCTGGCGATGTCGTCCGACCTGCGCTTGGGCACCGCGCGCAGCAAGCTCGCGTTTCTATTCTCACGCGTCGGCCTGGCCGGTTGCGACATGGGCGCTTGCGCGATCCTGCCGCGCATCATCGGCCAAGGACGCGCCGCCGAATTGTTGTTCACCGGCCGCTCCGCGAGCGGTGACGAAGGCCACGCATGGGGCTTCTATAACCGCCTGTGCGAACCGGCTGCGCTCCTCGCGGACGCCCAAAAGCTCGCCGCCGATCTCGTCGCCGGTCCGACTTTCGCGCACGGCATCACGAAGAAGATGCTGCACCAGGAATGGAGCATGAGCATCGACGAAGCGATCGAATCGGAAGCGCAAGCCCAGGCCATCTGCATGAGCACACGCGATTTCGAACGTGCGTATAGCGCGTTTGCCGCGAAGTCGCGTCCTGTGTTCGAGGGAGATTGAATTGAGCACTCACAGCGATAAGGGCGATATGGATCTGCACAGCGCGCTGGCCTGGCCGTTCTTCGAACCGCGCCATCGCGAATTGGCTGCGGGTATCGAAGCATGGTGCCGCGAGAATCTCCAGCATGTAGAACACGATGATGTCGACGCGACCTGCCGTCGACTTGTCCGCGAACTCGGTTCGGCAGGCTGGCTGAAATACGGTGTCGGCGGCGTTGCTTATGGCGGGAATGGCGACACCATCGACACACGCGCCGTGTGCCTGCTGCGCGAGACGCTCGCCAAACATTCCGGCCTCGCCGATTTCGCGTTGGCGATGCAAGGGCTTGGCTCAGGCGCGATCTCGCTCGGCGGCACGCATGAGCAAAAAACGCGCTATTTGCCGCGCGTGGCGAACGGTACCGCCATCGCCGCCTTCGCATTGTCGGAACCGGAAGCGGGATCGGACGTCGCGGCAATGGCATTGAGCGCACGCGAAGACGGTGACGCCTACGTACTCGACGGCGACAAGACGTGGATCTCCAACGGCGGCATCGCCGATTTCTACGTGGTGTTCGCCAGGACCGGCGAAGCGCCAGGCGCGCGCGGCATTACCGCCTTCATCGTCGATGCCGACACACCGGGTCTGGAAATCGCCGAACGCATCGACGTAATCGCGCCGCATCCGCTGGCGCGTTTGCACTTTGCCGGCGCACGCGTGCCGCGCAGCCAGATGCTCGGCGCGCCCGGCGAAGGTTTCAAGCTCGCGATGCGTACGCTGGATATTTTCCGCACGTCGGTGGCGGCTGCGTCGCTGGGTTTCGCGCGTCATGCCATGGCTGAAGGCCTCTCGCGTGCATCGTCACGCAAGATGTTCGGGCAAACGCTCGGCGATTTTCAGCTGACGCAAGCCAAGCTTGCCCAGATGGCATTGACGATCGACAGCAGCGCGTTGCTGGTCTATCGCGCGGCCTGGTTGCGCGATCAAGGCGAAAACGTCACGCGTGAAGCCGCGATGGCCAAGTGGCACGCAAGCGAAGGCGCGCAACAGGTGATCGACGCCGCCGTGCAACTCTATGGCGGCATGGGCGTGCAAAGCGGCACAGCGGTCGAGATGCTGTACCGCGAAATTCGTGCGTTGCGGATCTATGAAGGCGCGACCGAAGTGCAGCAATTGATTGTCGGCCGCGACCTCCTGAAGGCCCACGCTGCGGAAGTCATCAAGGATGCAGCGAAATGAACACGACCTTCGAAAGACCGGTCCGCATCCGCTTCCAGCACTGCGATCCCGCCGGCATCGTGTTCTTTCCGCAATATCTGGTGATGACCAACGCGTTGGTCGAAGACTGGTTCAACGAAGGCCTGCAGATCGACTATGCGCAGATGATCGCGCAACGCCGTGTCGGCTTGCCGATCGTCAAACTCGATTGTGAGTTTTCACGGCCGAGCCAGATGGGTGAAACGATCACCCTGTCACTCAACGTTACGAATGTGGGGCGCCGCTCGATCAGCATCGAGATCGTCGGCCAGCACGGCGACGAAACCCGCTTCAGCGCGAAACAGGTGCTGGTCACGACATCGCTCGAAAGCGGCACATCCATCGACATTCCCGCCGACATCGCGAGAGCACTCGCGACGTTCGCCCCACAACCCGAATCCATCGAGGCGCATCGCTCATGAAAAAATCTCTCCTTCCCGCCGGTTGGATCAAGCCGCGCGGCTACGCGAACGGCGTCGCAGCAATCGGCACGCAAGTGTTCATCGCCGGCCAGATCGGCTGGGACGAACAGGCGCGTTTTCAAACCACCGACTTCGCGCAGCAAGCGATTCAGGCGCTCAAGAACGTACTCGCCGTACTCCATGAAGCAGGCGGCAGACCCGAGCATCTGGTCCGCATGACGTGGTACGTCACTGACAAGCGCGAATACCTGGCCGCGCTAAAAGATATCGGCCGTGCCTTTCGCGAACTGATCGGCGACTACGACATCGCGATGAGCGCGGTACAGGTCGTCGCATTGATCGAAGACGAAGCCAAGGTTGAAATCGAAGCGACGGCAGTGATTCCTCAGTAAGCGCACGAAATACGAAACACCTAACCACCACGCCAACCGAAGCGCATTCAGCCGGCTCAACGCCCGGGAGACCATGATGGAACCGTCAGCACACGTCGATACCTTCGCGCGCGACAATCTTCCGCCGCAGGATCAATGGCCTGTCTTTCTGCTCGACAACCCGGACGTTGCCTACCCGGCTCGCTTCAATTGCGCGACGGAATTGCTCGACAGAACGATCGAAGCGGGACATCGCGACCGTCCGGCGATCTGGTCGGACGTAGATGGGAAGCCGCAAGCGACCACTTACGGTGAGTTGCTTGCCTTGGTGAATCGTAGCGCGCATGTGCTGGTCGATGAAATGGGTTTGCAGCCGGGCAACCGCGTGCTGCTGCGCGGACCGAACACCTTGCATATGGCGGTGACGGCGCTCGCCGCGCTGAAGGCCGGCCTTGTCGTGGTGCCCACCATGCCGCTGCTGCGTGCGAAAGAACTCAAGCAGATCATCGAGAAGGCGCAAGTCAGCGCCGCGCTATGCGACGCACGCCTGACCGATGAACTCGCGCGCTGCAACAATCCCCAGGACGAGTTCTACTGCGCGGACCTGAAACAGACGCGCCTGTTTCATGACGATTCCGCCGATTCGCTCGACACCCTCGCGGTCAACAAACCGGACCACTTCACCGCGTGCGATACCGCCGCTGACGACGTCTGCCTGATCGCCTTCACCAGCGGCACAACGGGCGCACCGAAAGGCTGCATGCATTTTCATCGCGACGTATTGGCGATGTGCGATCTGTTTCCGCGTCATGTTTTAAAGCCTTCATCGAGCGATGTGTTTTGCGGCACGCCGCCGCTCGCCTTCACATTCGGCCTTGGCGGCTTGCTGTGCTTTCCGCTGCGAGTGGGTGCATCGACCGTGCTGATCGAGCGGCTCACGCCCGAGACCTTGCTGCAAACCGTCGAACGCTTTCACGCGACGATCATGTTCACCGCGCCGACGTTCTATCGGCAAATGGCGCCGCTGGTCGCGCATCACGACGTTTCAAGCTTGAAGAAAACGGTCTCGGCAGGAGAGGCCTTGCCGGACTCGACGCGCCGCCTATGGCACGACGCAACCGGCATTGAAATGATCGACGGGATCGGCGGCACGGAACTGATCCATATTTTCATCTCGGCGCAAGGCGACGCAATCCGCCCGCATGCCATTGGCCGCGCGGTACCGGGCTATGTCGTGCAAGCCGTGGACGACGCCATGCAACCCGTTGCGCCCGGCACGATCGGCAAACTCGCGGTACGTGGGCCGACTGGCTGCCGCTATCTCGCCGACGAAAGGCAAGCGAAGTTCGTCCGCGACGGCTGGAACCTTCCCGGCGACTCGGTCTATCTCGACGAAGACGGCTACGTGTTTTATCAGGCCCGCGCCGACGACATGATCGTCTCCGCCGGTTACAACATCTCCGGACCGGAAGTGGAAAGCGTGCTGCTGCAACACGACGCGGTGGCCGAATGCGGCGTGATCGGTGTGCCCGACGAGACGCGCGGGCAGATCGTCAAAGCCTTCGTGGTGCTGAACCCAGGTTATACGCCAGATGACAAACTGGTCGCGCAACTGCAGGATTTCGTGAAAAAAAGCGTGGCGCCGTATAAATACCCGCGCGTCATCGCGTTCATCAGTTCGCTGCCGCGCACCGAAACCGGCAAGCTCAAACGCTTTGAATTGCGTACGCTCGCGTAGCCTCTTAAGTAGCGCTTCTTTCCTCAGCAACTATTTTGCATGGGATCGGAGTAAGCGCCACATGGCCGCCTCTTTCATCGAAGGGGCGAGCAACTAGAGCCACACCTCGGCACAACATCCCTATGATGTGACACTCCACAGGCCAACGTCCCTCGACCCATGCTGATCGTCCATCATCTGAACAACTCCCGCTCGCAACGCGTGTTGTGGCTGCTCGAAGAACTCGGCGTGCCGTACGAGATCAAGCGCTACGAGCGCGACCCGAAAACGATGCTGGCGCCGCCCGAGTTGCGTGCGGTCCATCCGCTCGGCAAGTCGCCCGTCATTACCGACGACGGCCAGACCATCGCCGAATCGGGCGCAATCATCGAGTATCTGGTCGACAAGTACGGTCAAGGCCGCTTCGCGCCCGCAGCGGGCACGCCCGAGCGTCTGCGTTACACGTACTGGATGCACTATGCGGAAGGCTCAGCGATGCCGCCGCTGCTGCTCAAGCTGGTGGCCCTGCGCATCGCCAGCGCGCCGATGCCGTTCTTCGCCAAACCGATCGCCCGCAAGATCGCGTCGACGCTGCAATCGAGTTTCATCGATCCGCAGTTGAAGCTGCACCTCGGCTACATCAATAAGGAATTGGGCGCGACCGGTTGGTTCGTCGGCAACGATTTCACGGCGGCCGATGTTCAGATGAGCTTTCCGCTCGAAGCCGCCACTGCACGCGGGGGCATGGAAGGGCAGATTCCCGCCGTAGTCGATTTCCTGAAGCGCATTCACGCGCGGCCGGCTTATCAGCGGGCCTTGGAGCGCGGCGGCAAGTACGAACTACTGGGTGGCGATTGACGGCCAACGCCGCCCAGGAATTCGTAGTTGTGGGTCAAAAGTCGCGGGTGCTAGACTAAAATTTCCGATTGCCATCAACGGGTTGCCGACCGGGTTTCCGACTTCGTGCCGAGCGGCGGCACGTCCGGCATCCGTTTGTACCCGATTGCATCCGCTTGACCACGGCAAAGGAGTCCCTGCATGACCCATTCCATCCACGGCAACAAACGCTGGCTGGCGCTGATCGTTCTGTGCCTCGGCGTGCTCATGATCGTGCTCGATACGACGATCGTGAACGTCGCATTGCCGTCGATCGCCGCGGACCTCGGCTTTACCGAGACCTCGCTGGTGTGGGTGGTCAATGCGTACATGCTCACCTTCGGTGGCTGCCTGCTGCTTGGCGGGCGGCTCGGCGATCTTTACGGCCACCGCAAGCTGTTCCTTGGCGGCATCACGCTATTCACGCTGGCGTCGCTCGCATGCGGCATGGCGAATTCGCAAATCCTGCTGGTGTGCGCGCGTGCCGTGCAGGGTTTGGGCGGCGCGGTTGTCTCCGCTGTCTCGCTGTCGCTGATCATGAATCTGTTCACCGAGACCGGTGAACGGGCCAAAGCGATGGGCGTATACGGCTTTGTCTGCGCGGGGGGCGGCAGCATCGGCGTATTGCTCGGCGGTCTGCTGACCAACCTGCTGAGCTGGCACTGGATCTTTCTCGTCAACTTGCCTATCGGCATCGCCGTCTACGCGCTGTGCGTCGCGCTCTTGCCGTCGGCACGCGGCCATGCTCATGGCGAACGGCTCGACGTGGCTGGCGCGGTGACGGTGACTGCTTCGCTGATGCTCGCCGTGTACGCAGTCGTGAACGGCAACGAAGCCGGCTGGACCTCGGCGCAGACGCTGGGCCTGCTGTTCGCCGCGCTCGCGCTGTTGGCCGTGTTTCTCGTTATCGAAGCGCGCGTGCAGCATCCGTTGATGCCGCTTGGTCTGTTCCGCCTGCGCAATGTCGCCACCGCCAACGTGATTGGCGTGCTGTGGGCGGCGGCCATGTTCGCGTGGTTTTTCATCTCCGCGTTGTATCTGCAGCGCGTACTCGGCTACCGGCCCTTGCAGGTGGGGCTCGCGTTTTTGCCGGCCAATCTGATCATGGCGTTCTTTTCGCTGGGCCTGTCGGCGCGTGTGGTGATGCGCTTCGGTCTGCGCCTTCCGCTTGCCGTCGGGCTGCTCGTCGCGGCGTGTGGCCTCGCGCTATTCGCACGCGCACCGGTCAACGGCAACTTCGTGCTCGACGTGCTGCCCGGCATGATTCTGCTCGGCTTCGGCGCGGGCATCGCGTTCAATCCCATGCTGCTGGCTGCCATGAGCGACGTCGACCCGAGCGATTCGGGCCTCGCGTCCGGTATCGTCAATACGTCGTTCATGATGGGTGGCGCACTCGGTCTCGCGGTGCTCGCGAGTCTCGCTGCCGCGCGCAGCGACGCGATGCAGGCTTCTGAAAGCGCCACGGCGGCGCTCAATAGCGGTTATCACGTGGCGTTTCTGTTCGGTGCGATCTTCGCGGCGGCGGCGGGTGTGCTGGGCGGTTTGCTGTTGCGTCCGGGGCAGCCAGGTGGCGCCGATGCGCACCCCGATGCAGACAGTCACGGCGTAACGACAGCGAGCCCTGCACCCACAACCGGCAACGCGGCAGAGACAGAGCACTACTGACCGAACACGAGCCGTGTCGGCAATCGATCACGCCCAACTGCAAGACCGCAAGCGCGATCAAATGCGGCGCATCACGCTTGGCTATGCTGGCTTCATGCAGACATGAGAGCCGATATGAACCCCGTTGGAAAAGCGCTCTGGTTTATCGAAAGCCATTTTGCCCGCGAACTGACGCTCGACGATATCGCCAACTGCGGATGCGTGTCGCGCTTTCATCTGGCGCGTGCTTTCGAGGCGGCCACTGGGCTTTCGGTGATGCGCTATGTTCGCGCCCGTCGCTTGAGCGAAGCGGCACGGCGCCTCGCCCACGGTGCCCCCGACATCCTGACGGTCGCCATCGACGCCGGTTACGGTTCTCACGAAGCATTCACGCGCGCATTTCGCGAGCAATTCGGACTCACGCCCGAAGCGCTGCGCGCGCGTGGTCACCTCGACAATCTCAACCTCGTGGAGCCGATCAAAATGGACGAAACCCTTCTCACACATTTCGAACAGCCGCGTTTCGAAGACGGCAAACCGTTTCTCGTCGCAGGCCTGAGCGAGCGGTATACCTGCGACACCAGCACAGCCATTCCGTCGCAATGGCAGCGCTTTGGCGACTACTTCGGTGAGGTGCCGGGGCAAGTGGGCGGAGTAGCTTACGGCGTCTGCTACAACGCGGATGACGCGGGCAATTTCGACTACCTGTGCGGCGTCGAAGTCAGCGACTTCTCGGCCCTGCCCGCGGAGTTAAGCCGCGTACGCATTGCCGCGCAACGTTATGCGGTATTCAGCCATCGCGAGCATATCTCGACGATCCGGCGCACCGTGAACACGATCTGGAATCAATGGCTGCCGGCGTCGGGGCATGTGCCTGCGGATGCGCCGAATTTCGAGCGCTATGACGAGAAGTTCGATCCCATCAGCGGCATGGGCGGGCTCGAGATCTGGCTGCCGTTGAGGGCTTGATTTGCGGGTTGGCCGGCTTGATCGTCGGCGGGAAAGTCTCCGTGCTTGCGCTGAGGCGTTGCCTCTGCAAGCAGGCTCGCCGCACGGCGTACCGTAATGCGGCGGCACCGAACAACCGATCTCGACTTCAGCGAATGCGCACGATCGGACCCAGAGCTGTCGTACGCGAACTCGGTATAGGAGTGACCGTTTGCGCACTAGAGCAGCCGCTCGCGGGGCGTGCCTGAGTTTTTGTGTGAAAGGCGCCTCATACCGCGCCTTTCATTGCCTATCCCAGTTTGACGAGGTTCAGCACAGGCAGCGGGCCGCCCGGGATTTGAACTAGCCGCCCCCCGCCTTCAAGCGAACCCAGGTCGATACCGAAGAAGCCGAGCCGCTCGATCAGTCCGCTCACAGCCGATTTCGCATGCGCGTCATCTCCTGCGAAGAACAACACGCGGTGTCCGCCCTCGGCCTGTGGATCATCGGAGATGAGGTGCGCCGGCAGATGATTGAACGCCTTCACGACGCGTGCGCCCGGCACGAGGTCCGCGAATGCTTCACTCGACGTCTGGCCATGCAATTCGGCTGGTTCGAACAGCGGCGCCTCGATCGGGTTGTTCGCGTCAATCACGATACGTCCGCCGAAGTCCGGCAGCCCGGCTAGGGCGGCCGGCAGCTTCGACCAGTTCACTGCGACGAGGACGATGTCCTGCGCGGCCGCTTGTTCGCGCGTTCCCGGGGTGATCGAGGGGCCGAGTTCGCGCGCAAGGTCCGCGAGTGAGGCCGGCCCTCGGCTGTTCGCAATGATGGCTTCGAGGCCTTTGCCCGCCAACGCTTTCGCGAACGCGGACCCGATGGCGCCTGCTCCGATGATACCGATGGTGCTCATAACAATGCTCCTGATGAAGGGTGATGAATCAAGTGGTAAAGCCGCCGTCCGTGCCGGCAAGGGAAGGACATGTGACGTTCACTCCCCAAGGCGAACGAGCGAATGTTGCCGCCTTAATTGCTCGATGATTAGCGGGTAATTTCTTGAATTATTTTCAAGCAATGCTTTAAGATCCGTGTATGGAAACCCTCGCCAACCTCGAGTCGTTCGTACGCAGCGCCGAAACGGGCAGCTTCTCCGCGGCCGCGCGGCGTCTTGCGCTGACGCCCGCTGCGGTTAGTCGGAACGTTGCGTTGCTAGAACGCAATCTTGGCGCGCGACTGTTCCAACGCTCGACGCGCAAGCTCACGCTGACCGAGGCGGGAGAGCGCTTTCTAGCGGAAATTGGCGGTAGTCTGGACGCGCTGCAGGCAGCGATCGCGTCCGTCTCGACCGATCGCAGCGAGCCGGCGGGCGCGCTGAAAGTCAGCATGGCGCCGACGTTTGGCATGACGTACGTCATGCCGCTGCTGCCGGCGTTCCTCGCCCGCTATCCGATGATTCGTCCGGATTGGCACTTCGAGAACCGACAGGTCGACTTGATTGCAGAGGGATACGATGCAGCGCTGGGTGGTGGTTTCGAGCTCGCACCGGGCGTCGTGTCGCGCACATTGGCGCCTGCGCATCTCGTGGCGGTGGCGTCTCCGGCTTACATGGCCGGCCGCGTGCCACCAACCGATCCCGGTGATCTTGCGGACCTCGACGGCATCGTGATGCGCTCGAGCCGCACCGGCCGCGTGCTCCACCGGACGATGCGCGATACGGTGGGCGGCGAAATGCTTGCGCGACTCGGCGAGACCATCACGGTCGACGACCCGGCAGCGATGCGCGAGGCCGCGATTCTCGGACTGGGTGTTGCGCTGCTGGCCGTGTCGGACGCGCTGTCGTCGATCGGACGGGGCGAACTCGTGCGATTGCTACCGCGCTGGTACGCGGACGCCGGAACGATTTCGATCTATTACGCAACGCGAGCGCTGCTGCCGGCGAAAACACGGGTGTTTGTCGATTTCGTCGTCGAGGCGTTCGAGCGGGAGCGATTAGCTGAAAGGTTTGCGGGCAGCATCGCATGAGTCGCGCCGCCGGCCGGCGAAGCCGGGCAACGCAGAAGCTGCCGGAGCCACTGCTGGTGTCGCTCGATTTCGGCGAGCTCACCGGGACGGGAAGAGTCGACAACATTTCGAGCCAGGGTTCGCCGACCGCCGCGCGTACGTTGCTCCGATCAGGAAGTTCGAGCTTGAAAGTTCTCTGCGCTCGCCGAGTATGAGAATCGATCACGGCACCATTTATACCGGGATCGACACTTGCCTTGTCCGGGTTTAAAAGTGGGTGAACAATACTTTTTAATTCACCAGCCGCGAGTTCATTTCAGATAACAACGGATCCAACGCAGTCTTCAGTGTGCGGTTCGAGCCCAGTGCGCACGCGTATCTAGTCAAAGCAGACCCACGCCAAAGGCAGAGATCTTGAGCGAATCGACGCGCCGGTCGATACGAAAAGACCTGAAACGAGCCAGTGAATTATTCAACCTACAGAAAATCTGCCCATGAAAATCGCAATCCTTCCGGGCGACGGCATCGGAACCGAAATCGTCGCTGAAGCCATCAAGGTCCTGAATGTCCTGGACCTGAAACTTGAAACCGAATTCGCCCTGGCTGGAGGTGTGGCCTACGCGGCAACCAATCATCCGCTGCCGGAAGCCACGCTGAAGCTGGCCAAGGAGGCCGACGCCGTGTTGTTCGGCGCCGTGGGCGATTGGAGATACGACCAGTTGGACCGCCCCTTGCGTCCCGAGCAGGCAATCCTCGGACTGCGTATGAATCTCGGTCTGTTTGCCAATCTCCGCCCTGCGATTTGCTACGAGCAACTGGTCGGCGCTTCAAGTCTCAAGCCGGAACTCATCTCAGGTCTTGACATACTGATCATCCGCGATGCGACCGGCGACGTTTATTTTGGCCAACCCCGTGGACGCCGCACCGCGGCGGACGGTCATTTCCCCGGCGCGGAAGAAGGCTTCGACACCATGCGCTACTCGCGTCCCGAAGTTGAGCGCATTGCCCATGTCGCCTTCCAGGCTGCGCGCAAACGCAATGGGCGTGTCACCAGCGTCGACAAGGCTAATGTGCTGGAAACCTCTCAATTCTGGCGGGACATCATGGCCGAAGTCAGCAAGGACTACCCAGACGTAGAGCTCGACCATATGTACGTCGACAATGCGGCGATGCAACTGGTCAAGGCGCCGAAGAAATTTGACGTGATCGTCACCGGCAACATGTTTGGCGACATCCTCAGTGACGAAGCCGCAATGCTCACTGGCTCCATTGGCATGCTGCCATCGGCCAGCCTGAACGCAGGCAACCAGGGCCTGTACGAACCCAGCCACGGCAGCGCTCCGGACATCGCGGGCAAAGGCATCGCGAATCCTTTGGCTACGATACTGTCCGCTGCCATGATGTTGCGTTTCTCACTCAATCAGGCTGCCGCCGCAAACCGTATTGAATCTGCGGTCAGAGATGTGCTCGCATCGGGATTACGTACGGCAGATATTTATTCCGAAGGCACCACCAAGGTCGGCACATGCGCGATGGGTGACGCAGTCGTGGCGGCCATTACCAGGAATGCTTCCACGGGCTGAACCGTTCGGCCGCAAGCTCAATGATCAGGCGGCTGCGGCGCGGTCGCCAATTTTGACATTCACCTTTCGCGCGATAGGCCAGGGACGGCATCCGTGACGCTTTTCATTTTTACGATCACCGCTACCGCAGAGAGCTCATCTGCTCGCTCAAGTCCGCTGCACAGTCCAGGTTCTGTAACGCTCCCTTCGGTACCATTAAAGAACCATCGCTGAGACGCCGTTATCCGGGTAATGCATCGTCAAACCGGCTAGGCGTGCTTCCGCCGTCGCGGCAAATACTCATTTATGCCCGGCCCTTACCCGCAATAAACCACGACCGTCGCCGAATCGGCGTCACCGCTGCAACCTTTCATCAGTCATCAGCCAGAAAGCGATACATAGTTCGCAGGACACTGCGATGAAATCCGCAGAGGCGCTGGCGCGAGGATTAATTTCGAAAGGACAATAGCGACGACAAGCCGTCATACTCCTTGTCTTCTTGCGGCGGGCGGTCCCGACAGTGCAATCGGAAGACTTCGCCAGACACCAGGTCAATGCATGACCGCCGTCTTTTCGACGGCAATTTCCGCGTAGAGCCACGCGCGGTTCTTGTGGAGCGTATTTTGTAATGAGCTATCCCCCTATCGTTCCGTTCGTCCACGACAAGGCTGATTCCGGCGCCTTCGTGGGCGGCGCGCCAGCGTTTCGCCAACTGGTCCGCATGATCGATCGGGTCGCTCCTACCGATCATCCGTTGCTCATTTTTGGGCCAACCGGTTCGGGCAAGGAACTGATCGCTCGCCGTGTGCACGCGCACAGCCTGCGCCAGGATCAACCGTTCGTCGACGTCAACTGTGGCGCGATTCCAGAGAACCTCGTCGAAGCCGAACTGTTTGGGCACGTTAAAGGCGCGTTCACCGGCGCGGGCGAAAACCGCCAGGGACTTTTCCAGCAGGTCGGCAAGGGCACGCTGCTGCTCGATGAAATCGGCGAACTGCCGCTCGCGCTGCAACCCAAACTGCTGCGCGTACTTGAAACGCGAACTTTCCGTCCGATTGGTTCGTCAACCAGTCTGCACTTCGCAGGACGCGTGGTTGCCTCGACCCACCGCGACCTGCGCGAACTCGCGCGCGAAGGGCTATTCCGCGAGGACCTCTTCTACCGGCTCGCGGTCTTCGTGCTTGCAGTGCCCGGACTTGAGCAGCGCGTCGAGGACATCCCTGCCCTAGTCACCCACTTCGCGTCGCAGCACGCGCGTCGTCTTGAGTTTTCACCGGCCGCCGTCCGCCGGCTTGCTCAGCACGGGTGGCCGGGCCACATCCGGCAATTGCGCAACCTGATCAGCCAGTTGAGCGTGCTCGCCGAAAACACACTCATCGATGTCGACTCGCTCGAGCCGTTTCTCGCCAACGAAACCGGTGGACCGGTGTCGCGCGCAAGCCTGGCCGACATGCTGTTGCAACTCGAAGGACGCGACAAGCTCGCCGCTGCCGAAGACCTTTTGATCGACCGCGCGCTCGAGCGGACCGGAGGCAACAAGAGTGCGGCGGCCACACTGCTGGGCGTGGGCCGCAAGACAATCGAGCGGCGTCTGAAATCGCGCGAGGAACATCACCGGGAAGCGCGCAAGTGTCTCGAACATGCGAGCGCGCTGATCGAGGAATCGAAGTTCGCCGAAGCCATTCCGCCGTTGCGCCGCTGCCTCGACCTGCTACAGACACCCCACGAACAGGAGGCCGCGCGCCGTCTACAGTTCGACGCCTACCGGTTGCTCGGCATGAGCTTGCGTAGCGTGCATGGCTGGCTGTACGCGGAGGCTACCGCCTGCTACGCCGCCGCACTGGCAATTGGCGAAGGCGTCTGTGCCCCCGCCGAAATCGCCGCGATCCAGTTCGGCGTCTGGACCACACAGCTGACGACGCTTCAACTCAAGCAAGCGCGTGCGACCGCGCAGAACATGCTTGAGCGCGCGCAGAACGGCGGTGACCGGGTTTCACTCGACGAAGCTCACGTCGCGATGACCAATACCCTCTTCTGGCTTGGCGACAGCGAGGAAGCCCTCGCCTGTCTCGCGCGCGGCAACCTGCTTGGCGTGGCGCGCGACGACACGCGTACTGGCTCGCAAGGGATCGATCTCGCCAGTCTCGCGTTGACTTTCGAAGGACTCGCCGCCTACCAGATCGGCGCATTCGCGCAGGCGCGGCGCGCCATGGAGATGTTGATCCTGCGCGCGTCCGAGCCAGGCGCGCACGCGTTCGCTCATGCCGTCAACCTGCAGGGCGCCGCCTGGCTCGCCTGCCTGTTCGAAGACCTGGACCGGCTAGGGCCCCTCGCGAGCGAACTCGAATCGGTGTCGATCGCGAACGGCTTCGCGTTCTATCGCGGCATCGGCCAGATACTCCGCGCGTGCCACCTCAGCTCGCTCGGCCATTCCGACGAAGCGGAAGCGGTTATGCTCGATGGCTACGACAACCACGTCGTTTGCAACGGCGGTGCGCTGTTCTATTCCTTCAAGGCGTGGCAGCACGGCGAGGCGCTGCTGCGCGCCGGTCGCGCGAAGACCTGCGAGGCGATTCTCGCCGCCGCGATCGACGAGACCCTCGCCCGTCAGGAACGTGTCTACCTGGGCGAACTCCTGGTCACCCGGGCACGCGCGCAGTGGGCACTCGGCGAAGTGAACGCTGCCGAACTGGGTCTGCGCACCGCGCTGTCCACCGCACTCGCGTTCGGCTCGGTGCCTGCGCGCGTGGACGCCGCGCGTTACCTCGCCGACCTGCTGCGCTCCACCGGCCGCATAGCCGAAGCAATCGACACACTTGAGCGCGGTTTGCGCTCGCTGACGGCGGATCCGACCACTCGCTTCACCAGCGCCATGGGTTTGCTCGCCGAACTCCAGCAGGACGCTACTTTCAACGTCGACAATAAAGGAACCATAAATGGCATATGAATTACGTCGGGAAGATCTGGAACCGCTGCTATTGGGAGCAGCGTTCTTCGGCAGCGGCGGCGGTGGCACGATCGAATCCGCGCGGCACCTTGCCGCGCATTTTGTAGCCGGCGATTACTACCCGGCCGACACGGTCAAGGTCGTGTCGGTCGACGAGGCCACAGAAGGCGCGGCAGTCATGGTCGCCTATCTCGGCGCGCCGGAAGCAATCAACTCAGCGACCTACCCGATCGGGCCAGTGACGGCCGTGCAGAACGTCCAGACCCGGCTCGCTTCGCAATCCGTGAAGCTTGCTTATGTGATGCCGCCGGAAAGCGGCGCGCTGGGCTTTACGGTGGCGGCGCTGGTGGCAGCGAAGCTCGGCCTCGCGGTCATCGACGCCGACGGCGCCGGCCGCGCCGTGCCCTCGCTGCCAATGCTCACCTTCGCGGCCGCCGAGATCGATCCACGCCCGGCGTTCCTCGTGAGCCAGGGCGGCCTGTGCGTCGAGCTCGACGTGACGCCGCGCGACAGCAACCACGGCGGTCCGACCCATCAACGCGACGTGTCGGCGATCGTCGAGCAGATGATGCGGCCGGTCGTCGCCGATCCCGAATTCGGCCAGTTTGGCGGCCTCGCGATGTGGGTCATGAAGCCGACCGACATCGGCCGCGCGACGCCGATTCGTGGCACGTTGACGCGCGCACTGGACCTTGGGCGCGCATTGCAAGCCGGGCAGATTGGCAGCGCCCGGCAGATGATCGGCTATCTCGCCGAACATTGCGGGCTCGCCGCGCGGGCCATCTCCGAGCCCGGCGAGCTGGTCTCGGCGGAAGTCGATACGAGCGGCGGCTTCGACGTCGGCAAGATTCGCATTCAGGCCGGCCAGCGTACCTACACGGTGATGTACCAGAACGAGTCGCTGCTCGCGTGGGACAGCGCGTGTCCTCAGCCGATCGTGCTGTCGCCGGACAGCGTCGCCTATTTCGTCGGTGGCGAAGGCCAGTCGATCTTCAGTAACGGCGATCTTGTGCAAGATGACGGTTCGCTGAACCCGGTGATCGGCAAGCGTCCCGTGACACTAATCGCCTGGCGTGCCGAAGCCGAACTGCGCAAGCCAGGCCTGATCCTCGACAGCTTCATGCAGTTGCTGAACTCGCTCGGCTATCTCGGCCCGTATGTGCCGCTGGAATCACTCCAGTCGCTCCAGTCCGTGCGTAAGGGAGACGCATCTTGAACTCACCTTTGAAGTCACCTCTGCGCATCTGCGTGCTCGTGCCCGTCGCCACGTCGCAATACAACGACCGCATCCTGAAGGCGATCGCGCCAGTCGTACCGCCCGACGTACAGGTCGAGATTCGCAACATCACCGAGGGGCATCCCGACATTGAGAACCGCACGAACTGGCTGCAGAACGGCATGCCGGTGGTCGAACTCGCGCAGGCCATCGCAAACGACGGTTTCGACGGCATCTGGCTGACCGACTTCGATATGTGCGGCGTTGAAGCCGCGCGCGAGGTGATCGACATTCCGATCATCGGCGGTTTTCCCGCTTCGGCGTTCACAGCCCTAGCGCTCAGCCAGCGATTCTCGATCATCACGATCCTGCAAAGCACGCTCGCGATGCAGCGCGGTCATCCACAAACCTATGGCATTGAGGACTCTTTCGCGTCGATCCGCGCGATCGATTGCCCCGTCGCGCAACTCGACAACATCGACGTAGTGGTCGTTCACACCTTTGAAGCGGCGCTGAAGGCGATCAAGGACGACGGCGCGCAAGCCATTCTGCTCGGGTGCACAGGTTTCGTGGACGTCGCGAGCCGCGTCTCCACGCTGCTTAGCGAGGAACTGGGCGCCTATGTGCCGGTGATCGATCCGAATCAGGCCGGTTTCAGCTTCCTCGTGTCGCTGGTTCGTATGCAGGTGCGCCCCAGCCGGCTGACCTACAGTAAGGTCAGCCTCCAGTCGTAACCGCCGCGCGTCTCTCCATGTCCATCCGGCGCGGCGCGCGATTGCCGCGCCGGATGTTCTCGCCTTAATCGGCCCTGTCCCAAACGCTTCCCAGCCTCCTTATCGATTTCGCCCCCCAAGTGGACGAAATGGCCCCTCAACGTGCCGGAACCACTCAATTGGACGAAATCGTCCACTTTCAACGCAACACATGGACGGGACTGTCCAATGTCGTGAATGAAATGTTCCGATGTTCCCGCTTCCACGCGGCTTACCGATATGGCACGATCATTGCTTACTTAAAACCGATAGCGATCACCGCCTCAAAAGAACAGCCCAGACAGGCGGTAGCGGCGCCCAGAACGTGCAATGAATCTGTCCGAAATACCGGGGAGCCTGAGAGACCAAACAAGATCGCGCGCTGCAATGTATTCGATGCACCGACGTCCGGCGACGTCCCGTTTTTGTTGCTGGATAGCCGACGTCGCTGATCGAGGGATCGCCGCTAGTCATCACGATCCTTCGGTTAGTTTTCCGAATTATTGCCGACGCGCCGATCGACGCCAACGACACCGAGTCGATGGTGGCAGATTGAGAGAGGGCCGTGCTGTAGTTGTGACTGTCGTGTGTCGACACATGGCGACTGAATGCTTCCGTAGAGAAGATCGTTGCGATGCGTGGCGCCGAAATGGCGGAATTCGTCTGGCTACGCACCGGGCGAGACGCTGCGGGGTTCGGCCGTCGTTGCCCCCTTCCGGGGACAAGCAGCGGCGGCTCGCCCTTTTTAATTAGCCTGCGCCGACCGCGGCAAATCCACCGATCCTCAGCAGAGCATTCAAATAATCTGACCGCGGCACTCGCACACCCGGCCACTCCGACAGATTTATCTGGAGAGCCAGGTCAGCGGTCTTTTTGCATTGCATAGCCGCCGAGATCCACTGCGCGGAAAGAGAATCTGCTTTAGCAGCCCTACGCGGTGTCAGATTGTTAGCGGCGTCGCGAACGGACCAGACTGGCCATCCACGGGGGATTCAAACAATGCACCACCACCTTTTCGAAAGCGAACTCGTTCATTTAGAACGCGTGATCGCATGCGCGCCACAAAAACCTTTTCCGCCGACATACTGGCGAGATCGCGTCGAACATCTAAAAAATTGTCCGCAAGCACCCCTGTACCGCTACCGCATTGCCCGCCTGTCCGGCCTTGTCGCCGAACTTAGCGGGTAACCCCAACCTTCGATACTTCCCGGTGAACGGGGCACATGGCAATGATGGAACGCACCGTTGGAATGATAAGTTTGGAGCGTGACGTTCCGGAGCATTTGCCAGCTTACCCACCCGATGCGGGGGGTATCGGGGCGGCCCGCACTCATTGCGAGGGCGTGGCCGTCCGCGGCTGTCGCTGGTCGACGCCTGTAGGCCGATCAGCACCGCGACCGATAGGCCTTACTCGGCCTATCGATCTCTTTGGCCCTGATCGCCTTGGCGCGACAGAGCCGTTCTGCTTCACTTGCGCTTAAGTTGCGAGAGATCCCGTACCGCGCCACGGTCGGCCGAGGTCGCCAGCGCCGCGTAGGCCTGCAACGCTTGCGACACCACGCGCTCACGACCCACCGGCATCCAGGCATTGTCGCCGCGTGCCTCCATGGCTTCGCGACGGCGTGCCAATTCCGCGTCCGACACCACCAGGTGCATCTTGCGCGTAGGAATGTCGATCTCGATCACATCACCGTCTTCCACCAGGCCGATCGTGCCGCCTTCGGCCGCTTCCGGCGAAGCATGCCCGATCACCAGCCCTGACGAACCGCCGGAGAAGCGGCCATCGGTAAACAGCGCGCAGGTCTTGCCCAAGCCCTTGGATTTCAGATACGACGTGGGGTAAAGCATTTCCTGCATGCCCGGGCCGCCCTTCGGGCCTTCGTAACGGATCACGACCACGTCGCCCGCCACCACCTTGTCGCCCAGAATGGCTTCGACGGCGTCGTCCTGGCTCTCGAAGACGCGCGCGCGCCCGGAGAAAATCCATTGCGATTCGTCGACACCGGCGGTCTTGACGATGCAACCCTTCTCCGCGAGGTTGCCGTAGAGCACGGCGAGGCCGCCGTCTTTCGAATACGCGTCCTGCTTGCTGCGGATACAACCGGTCTTGCGGTCGGTATCCAGCGACGCGAACGTGGCTTCCTGGCTGAACGCGACGGTAGTCGGAATGCCGCCCGGGGCCGCGCGGAAAAATTTCTGCGCTTCTTCGCCCGCGCCGCCAGCGACGTCCCATTTCGCAATGGCATTGTCCAGCGTGCCGCTATGCACGTTGCCGCACGACAGGTCGAGCAGATCCGCGCGGGCCAGTTCACCGAGAATGCCGAGAATGCCGCCGGCACGATGCACGTCTTCGATATGGTATTTGTCGGTTGCGGGCGCCGCTTTGCATAGGCACGGCACTTTGCGCGAGATGCGATCGATGTCGGACATCGTGAAATCGACACCGGCTTCCTGCGCCGCTGCCAGCAGATGCAGCACGGTATTGGTCGAACCGCCCATGGCCACGTCGAGCGCCATGGCGTTCTCGAATGCCTGCTTGCTGGCGATGCTGCGCGGCAGGACCGACGCGTCTTCTTCCTGATAGTAGCGGCGGCACAGGTCCACCACCAGGCGCCCGGCCTGTTCGAACAGGCCCTTGCGCCATGCATGCGTGGCGACGATCGTGCCGTTGCCCGGCAACGCGAGGCCGATGGCCTCGGTCAGGCAGTTCATCGAGTTCGCGGTGAACATGCCCGAACAGGAACCGCACGTCGGGCAGGCGCTGCGCTCGATTTCGGCTACTTCCGCGTCGCTGACCTTCGGGTCGGCCGCCTTGATCATCGCGTCGATCAGGTCGATCTTGGCGATCACCTGGCCGTCGGTCGGCGATTTGACCTTGCCCGCTTCCATCGGACCGCCGGAGACGAACACAACGGGGATGTTCAGGCGCATGGCGGCCATCAGCATGCCCGGGGTGATCTTGTCGCAATTGGAGATGCAGACCATGGCGTCGGCACAGTGCGCGTTGACCATGTATTCCACCGAGTCGGCAATCAGCTCGCGCGAGGGCAGCGAATACAGCATGCCGCCGTGTCCCATGGCGATGCCGTCGTCCACTGCGATGGTGTTGAATTCTTTAGCTACGCCGCCGGCCGCTTCGATTTCCTTCGCGACCAGCGCACCCAGGTCGCGCAGATGCACATGGCCCGGCACGAACTGGGTGAACGAGTTCACCACCGCAATAATGGGCTTGCCGAAATCACCGTCCTTCATTCCGGTGGCGCGCCACAAGGCGCGGGCGCCGGCCATGTTGCGGCCATGGGTCGAAGTTCGTGATCGATAATCAGGCATCTGTGTCCTCAGGTATTGGGGTAATTGAAATTAGAATTGCGCCCGGTTCAGCCACTGCACGGTTGAAAACAGTGCCGGCGCGCCGATGGCCCGTAGGCGGTGGCGCGCGATAGCGGGGCGGCGTTTGCTGGGAAAGTACGAATAATGCGAGAGCACCGGTAAGACGTCCAATATATTTTTCCGGCGCAATTAGGTCGCAAAAGATATTAATTGACAGTGGCCAAGGCAAGAAAAGGGCTGTGATGCTGTCCTGACACGATAGCTACTGCAATTCGAACTGCGCGGAAACCGTAGTTAATGACGCTGATCGATCCACAGTCCCGGCGCCCCGGCAGCGCTGCGCGGTGCGCCGAACGCGCGCGCGATGGCGGCGCTTGCGCAATGCCGATCGATGTCCTACCGTCGTTAAACGGTCAAAAGCACGCGGTCAAAAGCAAGGACATGAATCATGGCAGGCGCATGGTCGGGGATTGCCGGGCAGGTGCTTGCGGATCATGAGATTCATCTGTTCTATGAATTCGATCTCCCGGAGCCGCCGCCCCCTCCGCAGGGGTGGTGGGCCCGCTTCTGGTCGCCAGACACGGAACCCCCGACGATCTGTCCGTCAACGCCGCTCGCCGCCCTGGCGGACGTCGCCCTCTCTGGTTTGCCACCCGATCAATTCGCCGCGTTGAGCCGCCGTTATGCGAACGAATGCGTCTGGAAAAAAGCCCCCGGCGATGTCGGCAGCGACTTCTATCCCCATGTCAGAGATCTGGCGTGCGGCGGCGAGGCGGTGCCGCTGCGCGCCACCCGCTGCAAACTCAGCGTCCATGCGCAGCGTCTGATTGACTCCGCCGACCTGTACGAAGAAAGCGTGCCGCCCGAGCAGCGCCTGCGCAAGCGCATCGCGCTGACCTGGCGCGGGCGTGAATTGGCCCGGCTTGAAGCGCACGGCGTCGCAGCCAGGCCGCTGACCCTCACGCTCGACGCGGTGAACCTGTATGTGTTTCCGTCGACCCTCAAGCAGCTGATGTCGGTGCGCGTAGTCGCGTCGCCGCTGGGCGGCGGTGCGCTCACGCCCCTCGAACTACTCGAGGTCCTGGTGGCGCTCACGCATGCGCACAAACTCCGTTGGGTGGAGCGGCAAGGCACGCCGCTCGACGCGCCGGCGTTTTCGCTCGACCAGCTGGTGCGCAGCCTGATCGGCGCCGGCAAGCCCGCTGACACGCGGCGCCTGCGCAGCTACACCTACGCCCGCTTCGCCACGCCGATGACACATGCGGATGCCGATCACTTCGGTCTCTACCTCGCTCGCCACTACACGACCGATTACGTCGTGGACGCGCAGCTTGCCGGCATTGAGCGCGTACGGACGTTCGAGACGGTGGGGCATACGGTGTCGCTGGAAGGCAGCGCGACCATCGTCGCGCCCGCACCGGGCGCGGGTGAATTGCCGTCGTTCCTGCTCGACTATAAGAGCAATACGCTGCGCCAGCACTATGTGCCGATTGCGCTGCTGGCGACCCATGAATTGGGCTTTCTGGTGGATCGCACGCACCGCTCGGTGATGCCACATCACATCGACGACATCCGTTCCGAGGAGACCATCGAAAAGTTCGCTGAGCTGCGCCGGGACGCGCTACTGTTTCGCGACTGGTTCCGCTTCACGCAGGTCAGCCACATCAGCATGCACAACGAGTTGAACCGGGCATTTCGCCGCGCGCTCGGTCTCGATCAGATGTTCCGCGAATTCACCGACGACGTGAACGACATCGACGCCTACCTGCGCACGGAGAGCGAGTTGCGCCGCGCGTATAGCGCGCGCAAGCTCACCGCCGTCGGTGCCGGAGCGTTTGCCGGGCTGACCGCGCTGACGATCGCACGCGAGCTAATCAAAGGCTTCGCGCAGTTGCTGGGCCACTTCACGTTCGAAGGCAAGGCCGATCTGATCGGCGCGGTGTTCGGTATTGCGGTGTTCGCTTTGGTGTTCTGGCGCACGTACCGGCGTGTCTCCAGCCATCACGCGCGCAGCCACGGCCGCGACGAAGCCACCGAGCAGGAAAAACAGGAAGAGCAGGAAGAACAGGAAGACCGCGCCAAAGACGCCCTGCTCGATCAGATGCTGCAGAGTTCGGAAGAGCGCGCGTCCGCGTCGAGCGCCGCCGATCTGGTGCGGCGACCCTGAACGGCGGCGCAGATGAGCCTCTCCAGCGCCGCGCCCGTTACCCGCACCGTGTCGTCGGCGCGGCGCTTTTCGACGCTCACCCATGTGCAGCTCGCCGCATTGTGGTTTGCGCTGTTTGCGCAGTGGATGACCGTCGTGCCGGTGATCGTGCCGGACCAGATTGCCCGCTTGCTCGGACCGAACGCCGCGCTCAAGGAAGGCGTGAGCGGCAGCGTGATCGCGGCCGGTGCGGCGATGGCGCTGGTCGTCGCGCCGCTGGCGGGCGCGTTATCAGACCGTTGCGTGGCGCCAGGCGGAAGGCGGCGGCCGTTTATCGTGACGGGCATGCTCGGCACCTGCGTCGCGCTCGCGCTGCTCGCGCCGTTCGACTCGGCCGGCACCGTGCTGCTCTATACGCTTGCGTTTCTGCATCTGCAGTTCTGGTGGAACTGGGCTGCCGGCGCGTATGCCGGTCTGGTGCCGGATGTCGTGCCTCCGGGCGAGCGTACTCGAGCCAGCGCGTGGCTGAATGTGATGACGGTGCTGGGCAGCGTGACCGGCAACGCCGTGCTGCTCGCGCTCTATAAACCGGGCCATCTTGGCGCGGCGCTTGGAGCATTCATCGCGATTGCACTCGTCTGTCTGTATTTCACCGTGCGCGGCAAGCGCGAACCGACGCCCGTTGCTGCGCACGAACCGATCGCATGGCGCGCGTTCGTCAGGTCGTTCTATCTCGACCCGCATGCGCATGCGAACTTCTACTGGGTGCTGGTGACGCGGCTCTTCGCGAACATGGGCATCTGGTCGATCTTCACCTTCATGCTGTTCTATCTGCAAGACGCCATCGGCCTGCATCATCCGGTTGACGTGCTAAACGCGCTGCTCGGCGCCGGTGCGGTGCTGGCGATTCCGGCCAGCGTTTGGGGCGCGCGGCTGGCGGATCGGCACGGCGTGGTCGCGATTGTCCGGGTGACGAGCTGGATCATGGCCGGCGCGGCGGTCGGATACGTGCTGCTCGCGCTGCATCCGGCACTGGTGCTGGTGGTGCCGGTCGCGCTCGTGTTCAGCGCCGCGTACGGCGCTTATCAGTCGGTCGACTGGGCGCTCGCACTCGAAGTACTGCCGACCGGCTCATCGGCCGGCAAGGACATGGGCATCTGGCATATTTCGATGGTGCTGCCGCAGATCCTCGGGCCCGCGGGTACCGGCTGGATGCTCTCGTGGGTCAAGGGTTTTGCGGGCGCGGGGCCTGCCTATGTGGTCGCGTTTGCGATTGCCGCCGCGTGGTTCGTGCTGGCGGCGTGGCTGGTGTCGCGGGTGCGGCTTGCGCCGGGCGCGGCTGTTGCGGTTGCCGCCGCTGGCGATTGATCCTGCTTTCAGGGAGAACTGGCGGGCCCCATCGCCACCCGCGCGGCGCGGCGTCGCCAGCCGCGTGCTGCAAGCGTGGCGGCCTCGATATCGTCGAATGACAGTGGCCCGGCCGGCACCTCGTGCGTACGGGTCGCGTCGCCGCCGAAGAACACGCGCATCAGTGCCACCACGGTTTGCCGCACGCCGGTCGAAAAATCCTCGATTGAATCTCCGGTTGCCAGGCTGCCGACAAAGTACTTGATGACGGTCCGGCGCAGCCGCGGCTCGCCGACATACACCCATGCGGTAAATCGATTCACATCGACCTGCATGGGAAACAACCGGCTCTGCATGACGATATCGTCCGACTGCAGCGCACGCGCCTCGCGGATCACTGATTCGCCGACGCCATGCGCGGCGCACACGGCGCGCAGCGTCGCCGGGCTGCGCGCCAGCATCGCGGCGAATACCTTCAGCGTGCACACGCGCCATAGCGGCCCGAGAAAGCGCGACTGACCGGTCAGCAGAAACTCGATCATACGGCGGCCCAGCCGGATCTCCGGGCAATAGCAGACTTTGTACAGTACGTCGCCGAACGCGGCGCATGCGGCGGCATCGCCCGCACTTTCGACATGGTCCAACAGCTGCCGCACGATGGGCTCGAAGGTCGGCCACAGCGCCTCCACGTCGAGATCGGCAATGCAGAAGATGATCGACCAGTCGCAGTCGAGCCGCTCTCTCAGCATCAGTGGCACGATGCGCTCGTGCATCAGCTTCAGGCAGGCCTGCGCCCGCGCCGGATCGCTATACGACAGATTGAGCAGCAGCAGGTTGCCGAAGAAGCGGACCGCGTCGGTACGCCGCTCGAGCAATGTCATCACGAACGCTTCGGTCTCCGGCCAGTCGTGCCTGAGCAGCACGCTCGGCAGCGCCAGCACGGCGTTATAGCCGACGATGCTCATCACGCGATAGTCGAGCATACGCAGCATCAAATCGTGAAACGGCGTGCCCGGCTCGAGCGTCAATTGGCCGAACTCACCGTTATGCAACTGGATCGCGTAAGGCAGGAATTCGCGCAGCAGGTCGTGCTGAACCACGCCGTCGCGCGCGACGTAGAACTCGCGATTGCCGCTTTCCTCCATGTAGCCGATGAAGCGATGCCATTGCGACACACCAAAACTCTCGGCCCGCGCATAGAGGATCTGGCGGAACAGCGTGCGGGCTTTCGCCTTCAGACTCGCACCGTGATCCGCGCCGAACAGCAGATCGGCGACCGACGCATATTTGGCGCGAAACAACTGCCGCAACGCGGCGACGCGCTCAGCGTGATCGAACGACGCCATCAGCGAAAACACCGTGAATTGCAGCATGAAACGGAATTGCCGCCGCGCGCTCGCCAGCTTGAGCACACTGCCGGCGGTGAACGCGTCGATCACCGTATCGAGGTAAGCGATGACCGCCGCATGATCTTCGAGCAGATGCACGGTAAACACGTCCGCGAGACGCTCCAGAACTTCGCGGTCGCGCTCCGCATCGCAGGCTTCGATCAGTGCGCGCGCCGCGGCGGGCGGCAGCGCGGGCCAGAAATCGACGAAGCTGCTCACGAGGCGCAAGCGCAACGCGGGCGTGCCTTGCGCAAAGATCGGCTCGTACACCTGTGGCGCCGGCAGCGCGCCGCGCAAGATCAACGTGGATAGCATCGATACCAGTTGCACTTGCAACGCGGCCGACTCGTGCGCGACGATCCGCTCGAGCAGCGGCATCATGGGGGCGAGCTTGCCTTCGTGCAAATCAATCAGGTTGCGCTGTAGCCAGTGGTCGAGCGCGCCGGTCAGCACCGGCGCATCGATCGCGTGTGCGGCGATCGATGCCATCGTCGCGACTAGTGCGTCAAGCCGTGCCGGATCGGCGAGCGCCTCGACGTCCAACCAGCCGAGAATACTTTGCTGATAGGCGGCCGATAGCCAGTACTGCGTGTACTGATCATGAAAAAAACGGAAAGCGCGGCCGACGATGCGCTTGCCGTTCGGATCGCGCTGCGGCGTCTCGCTGCGCTCGATCAGGCCGACGCCGAGCGCCAGATCGAGTATGCAAAGTACGCCGCTGCGCCGCACATACGCTTGCAGTGCGGGGTTTTTGTCCACTTCGTCGACCGGCACTGCGTCGCGGCTGGCGGCGCCGTCCTTGCGCGAGCCTGGGGCCGTCAGGCGCGCATAGATCATCTCGGCGAGCAGCCTGCAGAACTTGTCGAGCTTTTCCGGCGCGGTTTCCCGATCGAGCACGTCATCGACCGGTACGAGCACCAGGGCCGCGTCTTTCTTGCGCTCAGTCAGGCGGTCGAACAGCGTGTAGTAGTCGAGATCGGCGGGAATCGAGACGCCGGGCGCGGCCTCGCCGGGCCTGTCGTTGGCATAGGCTTGCGCGACCAGCGCCATCAGCAGAGGCTGCGCAATCAACTCGCGCACCGCGTCGGACAACGCGTCGAACGAGGCGGGCAGCAAGCGATAGTGCTGCTGGTAATGCTCATAAAGTGTGCGCCTCAGCGCCACACTGTCGAAGGCGTGCAGGTGCAGCGGCGCACCGTCTTCGAGTAGAAAAACGCTGGCATCGAGCGTCCTTCTGCGCTGCTCGGCATAGCGATTCCACGTCTCGCTGCGGCAACTCGCGATCACTTTGCAGCGGCGCAGCGCAGGATCGGTCTGCACCGTATCGATCAGATCGTCGAGCAGAGCGAGCGCGCCTTGCTTGCCGCTGTATTCGTTCACCGCATCGATGAAGATCAGCAGTGTCTCGTCGTACTCGTCCAGAAATTCGTGCAGGTCGGCGAGCGTCCTCCAGTCGGCGGACACCTTCGCGAGCACGCTGTTGGCCAGCGTGTCGCGAAACAACGCCGTATCGAACTGCCTGCCGGCCAGAAAAATCGCGAGACCGCCGGCGCGCAGGCTCGCCAGATAGTGATGAATCAGCAGATTCGACTTGCCGCAGCCCGAGTCGCCGATCACCAGCAGCCCACGCCGGTCGGAGCCGAAGAAGGTCAGCAGTTGGCCGCCGTTTTGCGGTTCGACGAATAATGCGGGATCGTAGGCCATGCGAGACGCGTCGGGCAACGTCATCTGCAGCGGCGTGAGCGCGCCGCGTTCGTCATAAAGCGAGGTCGGCAGAAGATCGCTCAAATGATGTTTGGCGATGCTCCACAGCACGCTGCGCATTTGGGCGACGCTGACGCCCGAGCCGGTACGAATCACGATCTGCGCGGTCAGTTCGCCGGTGCGCGACTTGAAGCTTTCGATCTTGTCGAGCAGCGAGCGTCCCTGTGGATTGTCGACGCCGAGTGGCAGGTTGCGTTGCGCCGTGCCGCTCAACTCCCGAAACAGCAACTGGCTGAGCGGCGCAAGATACTGCTGCAGCGCGAACAGCATTTGCCTCGGGCCGCCTGGTGCTTCACGCGGGCGCTCGGAGATCAGAAACGGCGTGAGATCGAGATAATCCGCATGGCCGAGCGGCGCAGTGTTCGCAGCGCTCTGTCTGGCGATCAGATAAAGCTGCAACTCCTCAAATGCGTATTCGCTGGATTGCGGCTCGGTCACCACCTCGCGCTGAATTTCCAGCGGACCCTCGAGCCCGGAGAAATCCAGCACCGTGGCCTTGATGCGATCCTCACCGACCTGCAGGTTCAGCACATAGCCGATGGAATACGCCTCGCACACCGGCAGCAGCGTGCCGAGCATGTCCAGAAAGCACACGCTGGTGAGGCGGATGACCGGTTCGATCAGGTCGGGCGCGCGGCTCTGAATGCCGTCGTGAATCACGCGATTGCGGATTCGCTGGATCAGCCTCAGGTTCTCGTCGAAACGCTCGGGGAACACGCCTGAAAAACCGTTCGGATGACTGGCCGCAAGCGGAGCGAAAAAAAACTCACTGCCTAGCTGACGGCTGCGCGACAGGCGGCGAAACACGAGCAGCAGGAAGATCACCAGCTCCAGTTGGTCGGCTTCACGGCGGCGCGCGTCGCCGATTTTTTCGTAGAAGGTTTTGTAGAAAAAGAGCGCCCTACCCAGTTGGTGCGCTGCATGTTGGCGGAGCGTGTCGTCGTCGATGCGACGCAGCATCGCAATCAGGATGAAGGGCAGGAAATGGACAATTTGCCGCCAGCAGTCCCAGATGCTGAGGAAGACCTCCTGAAAGCTTTTTGAAACCTGGGCCGCCAGCAGTTCGCGCTTTAACGACGATTCGCCTGTTGCTGCTTCCCACGCGCGACAGTTCGCGTTCAGCGTGTCCATTGCAACGGACCAGTCCGACACCTTGCGGGCGAACGGCGTCGGAAAAGCGGCGCACAGTTGCGCGAGGCGCGCGTCGTCGACGGCAGAAACCGGCTCGCGCGGCCGGAACTTTACGCTACGAAACACCGGTTCAAAATGATGCGCCGTCTTTTTGATGTCGTCATCGTCCGAAGCTAGCAACCGCGCGTGCAGTGACTCGAAGTCGATCGGGTTCATCGCGTGGACAAGAAGAGGTAAGCCGCGTGTCGGCGACAGCAGGCCAAAACCGAGTATAGGTAGCTAACACGCCGCGCGATGTGGTGCTTTTCCCGGATGAGCGCGCCGGGCCACAAGTTTCGCGCTTTCGCCCGTGTCCGCCCGGCGTCCGCCGGGTATCGATTCAATCTTCCCTCAAACGCACTTTTGCGCTCGCCGCCTCAGTCAGAAAGGCGGTTCGAGGTCTCTGGCGCAAATTCTTTTCGGATTCCAAAAACTTTCTCCTCAAACCCGGCTCTCCGAATTTTCCCGGCTGTGCATATCACCGTGTTTGCGTTCATGAGAATCTAGTTTGTCGCGTTAGGCGCGTCTCTGCCGCGTCGACACAGCGACGCTTTTTTTTCTCACTCACCTACGGGGTTGAAATGGACCGCATCGATTCAGTCGTTTTGACGCAAAATACGGGTTATGCGCCGCTCGAAGAACGCTTTAATCTGAGCACCGTAAAGAAAACGGAAAGGTTGCCGTTTACGATAAAGGTGGTAAGTAACCTGGCTGACCTCGACAAGGCCGTCGAGATGCGCCGCGCCGCCTATCGGCGCCACTTGCCGGAATTTGCCGAGACCATGGGCGTCGAGGCGTTGGATGGCGCGCCCGGCACGGTCGTGCTACTCGCGCAGTCGCGGCTGGATGGCGGCCCGCTCGGCACCATGCGGGTCCAGACGAACGCATTCGGTCCGCTTGCCGTCGAACAATCGGTCCGCCTGCCGGACTGGCTGGGCCAGGCGCGCCTCGCCGAGGCGACGCGGCTCGGCGTCGCGCGCGGTGCAATCGGCCGGACGGTGAAGGTGGCGCTGTGCAAGGCGTTTTTTATGTATTGCGCGCAGAACGGGGTCGACTGGATGTTAATTACGGCGCGTTCACCGCTCGATCGGGAATACGAAGCGATGCTGTTCGGCGATGTATATGGCCAGAACGAATTCCTGCCGATGGCGCACGTTGGCGGGATGCCCCATCGGGTGATGGCGAAACCGGTTGCTTTGGTCCGTCAGCGCTGGTCGAAGGTCAACCATCCGTTCCTGGGATTCTTTTTTGAAACGGATCACCCCGATATCGACGTCAGCGTTGCGTCGAAGCAGGGTGAAACCGGCCACGGCGCTGAGTGCGGCGACCTGCCGGGCAGCGCCTTAGGCCGTCCGCGGTCGCTGAGCGAAGCGTAAAGCAAGATGCCCGCCCGAAGGAATTCGGGCGGGCAAGAAGTCGGTGGCGTCAGCGCAGTCGTGCTTTCGCTGCTGACCATCGCAGCATCACAATGAAATCGAGAATGAAGTCATTGGGGAAGGGCAGCAAATGACAAGCGTTAAGTGGGCGTTTCGGGACCGACTGACCGGCTGGGCTTTCCAGCGGTTCTCAGTATACGTGGCGCCATTTGTGATCGTGCTTGGCAGCGTCGCGGTCATGCTCTGGGCGCCGCGCCAATTCGATACCACGGGGACGGTCCCGCTTAGCTTTCCCGTGCTTGCGGATCCGTCGGCGACGCTGTCGCCCGCCATCGCCATCGCCCGCCTGCGCGACACTGCGCCCACTGCACGTTACAGCACCCATCTCGCGGAAACGCCATTCTGGTTCATGCTCACCGCGCCTGTCCTGGCGAGTGAAGGCGCCACGTTCATCGACCTGCCGTCGCGGCACGCGCAGACGCTATCCTGCTGGCGGACGGCCCCCGTTTTGACGCTGCTCGGCACGGGCGACCGCCATGGCACGAGCGGCGAGATGAGCTTCAACAAGGCCGGCTTTGCGCTCAGGCTCGACGAGCATGCTCCCCCTGCGCAGATTCTGTGCCGAGGCACCTTCTCCGGACCCGCGTATATCGCCGCTTCTGCATCGAGCGAAGAAAAGCTCGAGATATCAACCCTTGATTTTCAACAGGGCGCATCGCTGATCACCGGCGGCCTGCTGACGCTCGCGATCTTCGTGTTTGTTACGGCAATCATCAATCGCGAGTGGACTTACGTGATCTTTGCCGCCTGGCTCGTCGGCAACCTCCGGTTAAGCGCCAACGCGTTGGGCTTCGATACCGAATGGTTGGGCCGGCTCATCCCGCCCGACCATATCGCGTTTTTGCGGGAATTCACGTTCGCGTCCTACTACGTGCTGACCACGACGCTCTTTGTGGAGCTCTTTCGCCGCGAGCTGAAAGCAATCGGCCTGCGCTGGAGCCTGCATGCCGTGCGGTATGGCGGCTGCCTGCTGATGGCCGCCGCATTCACGCTGAGTTACGCGCACTTCATTCCGGTGCTGTGGGCAAGCGCCAGCTTCTGCATACTGGTGCTGACCTACTTCCTCGCGCAGTTGGTAGTCAAGGCGCGTTCGCGCACCGTGCTCTGGTATGTCGCGTCAATGGCCATCGTGCTATTCGCGACACTGTCCGAAGTACTCGCCGCCGCGCTCGGTGTGAAAGCGCTGGCGGGCGCGCTGAGCCCCGTGGTGACGGCGCTGTCGTCGAGCATGCTGTGTGCGTTCGCGATTGCGGAACGCATGCGCGAAGAGCGCGAGCGCCGCCGGCAAATGCAGATCGAGCTGCGCAATACCTATGACGTCACGCCGATCGGCCTCTTCACGCTGAACGGGGAAAGCTGCTTCGTCCGTGCCAATCCGGCGCTGCACTCGATGCTGGGCCTGTCTCATCAGCACCAGGGCACGTATCGCTGGGCCGACTATTTTGCCCCGGGCGCCGAGCGCGCCCTTGGTGAACTGCTGGAGCGCGAAGACTCGGCGTCGATCGAAATCGAGGGCGCAGCCGGCACGAAGACAGACGCGCGGCGCTATTCGCTGCGGGCGATTCGCGCGAACGGCTTCATCGAAGGTTCGCTCGAGGACGTGACGGACCGCTCGAAAGCGGTCGAGCGGCTGCACTTTTTAGCCGAGCACGACCCCCTCACCGGTCTCCTGAACCGTCGCGGCATCGAGCATGCAATCGGCCGGCAAAGCGGCGAAAGCGGCCCGTGGGCACTCGCGTATCTCGATCTCGACCGGTTTAAGCTGCTCAACGACCTGTTCGGCCACGGGACCGGCGACGAAATACTGCGGCATGTCGCGGCGCGCCTCGTCGAGCGTCTCGGCCCTCACGTACAGATCGGGCGCATTGGCGGTGACGAATTCGTGTGCGTGCTCGCGAACATGGCGATCGACGATGCAATCGCGCGCTGCCGTGAACTCGTCATGGCGTTGAACTCCGCACCGTTTCATGTCGACACACGAGCGTTCCAGGTCAGGGGGTCGATCGGCGTAGTTGAGTGCTCGCAAGGTGAACGGGTCCTGGACGCCCTTGCCTATGCCGACCGCGCGTGTCGCGCCGCGAAACGCGGCGGCAATGCGCGGCTCGTCGCACTGCGCAAGGGTGCGCCGGCGTTCGAGGAGCGCGCCGCCGAGATCAATCTGATCGAGGCGCTGGGACAGAGCCGGCTGCCCGAAGGACTGTTCCTCGTGATGCAACCGATCATGTCGATGCGCGCACCGGCAGAAGCGCTCGACTTCGAGGTGCTGCTGCGTCTGCGCATGCCGGACGGCTCGGTGGCGACCGCCGCGAAGCTGATCGCCGCCGCCGAGGACTCCGGCACCATCATCGCGATCGACCGCTGGGTGCTCACGACGACCCTCGCATGGCTCAGCGAGAACCGCGCGTCGCTCTCCAACACCTGCTTCGTGTGCGTGAACCTGAGCGGTGGTTCGCTCAACGACGAACACTTCCTCGACGAGCTGTTCGCGCTGTTCTCGCGTCACGAGGACATCATCCATTACCTGTGCATCGAAATCACCGAAAGCATCGCGCTGCACGATCTCGAGCACACAGAGCGCTTCATCGCGCGCGTGCACGACATGGGCGCAAAGATCGCGATCGACGATTTCGGCGCCGGTCAGACATCGTTACGTTACCTGAAGAAGCTGTCGGCCGATGCACTCAAGATCGACGGCGAGTTTGTGCGCACGATGTGTAACCATCCGGCCGACATCGCAATCGTCGAGGCGATCATTACGCTCGCACGCAATCTCGGCATGCGTAGCATCGCCGAATGGGTCGAAGACTTCGAGACCTTGCGCGCGCTGAAGGAACTAGGCGTCGACTACGTGCAGGGCTTCGCGATCGCGAGACCGCAAGAGGCCAAGGACATTCTCGCGGCCTCCTCCGCCGCGAGCTTCGTGACTAACGCCGAACTCGCACGCTATCTGAAAGCACAGCAGACGCTGCACCGCAGCGCAGGTGACGAGCACATGGAGCGCGAAAGCGCGGTCTGACGCGAGTCACCGCGCTCCGGCCGCCATAAGGCTGAGTATCAACCTTATGGCGTCCACTTTTCGCGGACCGGATCGTCATGCCGCCTCAAGGTTCGGTAGAGCATCCACATGGCTGCCGAGCCCATGCCGACCGTCATCGACCATGCGATGCCCGTCACGCCCCAGTAGTGCGTCGCGGGCGGCACGATCGCGAACAGAATGACCATCTGTATCAGCGACGCGTGCGTCGTCGCCTTCGCATCGCCGACCGCGCGCAAGTAGGCGACGAGCACCGCGATCAATGCACCGATCGCCATGTTGATGACGAAAATCTTGAAGAGCGGGACCGCCGACATCCAGGCGGCACCGAGAATCAACGCGAAGAGCGGCTCCGCAGTGCTCCGCAGCAGCACGACGAACATCGTGAGGCCTCCGGCGACGACAACCAGGTACAGTTTGACAAGCCGCGCCGCCACGCGCGCGTCGTGCCGGTGTTGCGCGGAAAACGTCGGAAAAAGGTATTGCCCCATTGCAAACGCTGCGTCCGTCAGCAACATCTGCGCGAGCTTTGACGACATCTGATACGCGCCCAGTTGCGCCGGCCCGAGCAGTTTCCCGACAACAATCTTGTCGAACTGGTTGAGCAGTAGATTCACGACGCTCCCCGCCCAGATCCAGCGGCTGAAGCCAAGGTAATGGCCGATCCCCGACCAGGCGGGTCGAAGCGGCGGCCGCGGCGTCATCGTCGCCCACGTGAGGGTGCTTTTCAGCGTATCGCCGACGATCATGCCGACTAGCAAGGAGTAAGCTCCCGCACCGCCAAACGCGAACGTGAGGCCAATGCAGCAATCAACAAACGCCGCAGCCATTTCGATCCCCGCGATGTGCTGAAAGCCGCGGTTGCGCTGAACCACAAAGTAAGCGGGCGATGCAACACCGCGAATCAGAGGCAGCACTGCCGCAAGCTGTAACAGCGCGAGGGCATTGCCGAGGTGAAACTGGCTGTTCATCACCGGCGCGAGTGCGATCAGCAGCAGCGCGACCAGCACGCCGCGTGTCGCGAGTGTTGTCCAGACGGCCGAGAGTTCTGAGCGGGTCGGTGCATTGCCCCCCTGGATGACCGCCTGCGGGAGACCCGTGTCGGAAAGGGATTCCGCGATCGCGACCGCGAGTAGCGCGATGCTGACGCTCCCGATCGCAGACGGCCCGAGAATGCGGCCGAGCGCGAGGAACTTCACCGCGACGAGACCGCGCACAACAAGCTGCTGCATCAGTACCCAAGTGGGAGCACTCGGCCCGAGGCCCGCTCGCACTGAGAATGCCGCCCCCCTAACCGGTCTCACTCCACCCCTCCCTGGTCGCTTACTTCCCTGGATGGCTTGCTTTTAAGCGATCAGGGCTGATGCGACGTCGATCGAATGTGAATCATCGGCTCAAGAAGAACTGTGCGGCACTGAACGTCGCGCTGCAGATAGGTTCCCGCGGTGCCGCGCCGGCCTCCCTTCTGGCGCAACGACCGCAAGTCATTAAAAATTCCCAACATGCAGCGGCCGGGCGTTGTCAGATTTCCACGCGCGCGCCCAACTCGATCACCCGATTGGCTGGTAGCTTGAGATAGGCCGCGACGTTACCGACGTTGTGCAGCATGACCGAGAACAGGCGCTCGCGCCACATCGCCATGCCGCTGTCACGCGTGGGCACCAAGGTCGCGCGGCTGAGGAAATAGGAAGTCTCCGTGGGCTCGAAGGTAAGACCATACGCCTCGCAAGTTTTGAGTGCGCACGGCAGATCGACCTCGTCCATGAAGCCATACGTGATCGTGATCTGATAGCAGTCCGAATCTAGCGGGTGCACGGTCACACGCTCACTCGCAGGAACCCAGGGTATCTCCTCACTGTTCACTGTCACGAAAACAACGCGTTTGTGCAGCACGCCGTTGTGCATCAGATTGTTTATTAACGAATGCGGCACGCTATCAGGATCGGGCGACAAAAAGATCGCCGTCCCGCCGACCCTGATCGGCGAGCGGGCCAGCAGCGTCGTCAGATAGGACTTGAGCGGCATCGTCCCGGCCCTGACGCGCGCTTCGGCACGCATTATTTCCCAGCCTCGCCCCCAGGTCGCCATGATCGTGTAGATAATCAGCCCGATCAGAAGCGGGAACCAGCCGCCCTGCACTATCTTCAGCAAGTTCGCGGAGAAGAACGCTGCGTCGATCACGAAGAAGAATACGGTCGCAAACACGCATAACAGCCAGTTGTAATGCCACGCGTAGCGAATCACGAAGAACGTCAGGATCGTCGTGATCAGCATCGTGCCGGTGACGGCGATGCCGTACGCGGCACCGAGCGCCGCAGATGACCCGAAGCCGATCACAGCGGCCACGACGGCAGCCAATAACGTCCAGTTGATTCCTGGCACGTAGATTTGCCCCATTTCCCTTTCCGACGTGTAGATGACACTCATGCGCGGCAGGAAGCCGAGTTGCATCGCCTGCTTGGTCATCGAATACGTACCCGAAATGACTGCCTGGGATGCAATGACGGTCGCGACCGTCGACAGTACGATCATCGGATACAGCGCCCATAAGGGGAACAGCTTGTAGAACGGATTCTGCAGCGCCCCCGGATCGGCAAGCAGCAACGCGCCCTGCCCCAGATAGTTCAAGGCGAGCGCGGGAAACACCAGGCCGAACCACGTCAGCCGGATCGGCCTCGCGCCGAAATGTCCCATGTCGGCATACAGCGCTTCCGCGCCCGTCAACGACAAAACGACCGCGCCCAGCGCAACGAACGCAAGCAATCGGTGATGGAGGCAAAATGCAAGCCCCGTGAGTGGATTGAGCGCAACCAGAATCGCGGGCGCCCGCATCACGTTGATGACCCCCACCACGGCAAGCACAAGGAACCAGAGCACCATCACCGGTCCGAACACGATGCCGATACCGGCTGTGCCGCGCTTCTGCATCAGGAACAGTGTGACCAGCGCAGCCAGCGTCACCGGAATCACGCAGGTCTTGAGAAACGGCGCCGCGACCTCCAGGCCTTCGACCGCGCTCAGCACCGAGATCGCCGGCGTAATCACACTGTCGCCGTAGAAGAGCGCCGCGCCCATGATGCCGACACCCAGCAGCGTCTGGCGCAATCGCGGCCGCGCAGCGACCGACGACGCGGCCAGCGCCAGCAGTGCCATGATGCCGCCCTCGCCATGATTATTCGCGCGGAGAATCAGCGTGACGTACTTGAGCGAGACGACGACGATCAGCGACCAGACGATCAGCGAGACGATGCCGACCACATTCAGCGCATTGAGCGACAGACCGTTGGCTGGATCGAACACTGTCTGCAGCGTATACAGCGGGCTGGTGCCGATGTCGCCATACACCACGCCCAGAGCAGCAAGCGCGAGTGCAGGCATCGCCGGCCGGTGATGCCCATGCCCGCTGGAATGGCCCGCATCGGGCACGGCGGATACTGACGAGCCCATGTCTCACTCCAATTTAGCGTTCTCGCAGTGCAACACACGGGTAGGCCGCTGCGGCTGCGGAACGGATTCATGCTTTTATCAGGCCTCGTTTGTTTCGAGGAGTCGCCTGCGCCCCCATACAACAGCCGGCATCGCCGAAGCAACATCCCTGCGTTGAACGCACATCCCTTTGGCCAACCTGCTGAACGCGACGCCGAATTCTTCTGATGTTTTGCGTACCCTGTCTTCGTCAGACGTGACTTGTCTCCTTGCCTGAAGGACAACAGGGTGCTACCAATTCAACATATACCATTGGCCACTGCGTATAGAAGGAATTGCGCATCATGTCCGACAGCAGGTGTCCGGAAAGGGCAGACTGATCAGACGACAACTCATGCGTGTTCTCGATCATTCGTCATCACGCGCGCGCGCCTCTCGCGATTCGCAGACGAATCGTCGTCGGCGCGAGTGCGCCCAAGAATCACGAACACCGCAATTGCGCACAGCAGCGTAACGACAGTCAAACCCCCGAGCAAAAGACTGAACGCGTCGGTGTACGCCCTGCATAGCGCGCAGCAGATCGACAACCAGGATCGACGGCGCGAAGCCGAGCAGCAGCGAGACCAGCGTGAATCCGCTTACACCAATCGCAAATAAACGCTTGCGCCCAAACCTGTCCGCGAGTGCCCCCGCCGCCATCAGCAGGCTGCCAAAGGTCAACATGAATGCATTCGTGATCCAGTTCAACTCGACCGGGCCACCAGCGAGTTCCCGGCCGATCGCGGGCGTTGCCAGCGCACCAGCCGAGAAACTGAGCGGCAACGCGAGCGCAGCGAGACAAACGGCGGTGAAAATTGCGACTGGCCGCCCCAATGAAACGGAAAAAAAAGTTTTGCTCATCGACGCTCCCCAGAGAGGCTGTCATCGCGGGTTTTGGCATTGGGTACCTGCCGGACTTTCTGGGACGCGACGCGCTCGCGACGGGCATGCTCACGACCTTGCTCGACGAGCATTGGATCGCCCCAGGACAGTTCTCGATCCTGTGGCCATCGAGTCGGCAGTTGTCGTCGAAGCTTAGGGTGTTCGTCGATTTCATGTGCGCGAAACTGTTTAGGGTTCCGTAAAGGGACGGCTCATGACGCTGGCCAACCTGATCGGCCATGAACTCGCTGAAGGAGCGCCCCATGCTCCAGCGGACATGGGTCGCCATTCGCCCCCGAAAGGAGGCGCGATCATGGACGTAAATCATCGCTGCGGACGCCTCGGCTTACACCCGTTGCCTCATCCAGCACGCGATGCTCATGCGATCGCGCGTCGCGGGCAGCACCTCGTGTTCAAACTGTGCAGAGAGAAACAACAGCAGCGTTCCGGCGCGCGGAAAGACGTCGTGATATGCCTGATCGGCAAGGTAGAGCCGCAGTGCGCCACCCTCGGCGTCCTGCCACGCTTCGTTGAGGTAGAACACGGCGGAAATCACGCGGCTGTCATTATTACGCAGGCAGTCGAGGTGGCGTGCGTATCCGGCACCTGGCCGATACACCGCGTAGTGTGATTCGCTATCGACCAGCCCTAGAAGCAGTTCGCGGTTGAGCGCGTTCTGTAGCGCTTCGATGCGATCGGCGAACGCCTGCTGCCGCGTGCTCAGCGCGTCGGGTTGGAACCATCGCGTACTATCGCCGCGCAAAAGCGTGGCCGCGCGGTTGGCCCCCACACGGGCCGGTGTCAGCAACTGGGCTGCGTACATCGCCATGCATTCGGTCGCTAATGCCTGTGTCTGGGTCTGTGACAAAAAGTTCGACACGACACACCAGCCATTGACGGCGAGCGCGCTTGTCACGATGTCGAATTCGCCGGATCGGGAATTCGTCGAGACATCGATTGCCTCGTCGGGAGCGGCGTCGCCGATCCGGCAATCATCCAGCAATTCGATTTCCGCTTCAATCAGGGGGTGTTCCAGAAACGCATCCCTTTTTATTTGTTCTTCCGCTGGCGGCTCGATCGAGTACTCGCACCGGCCTGCTACCAGCTGGTCAAAACCATCAAGCGTTGGTGGGGTCGCGTCAAACGCGGGCATTGACACACGCCGGACCCAGGAGGAAAAGCCGGGTCGAGGTAGCCGATCTGTTGGGACAACGGCGCAGTCTACACGAGTCGGACAAACCGACCGTTGATGCTCGATCTTGGGTCGCAACCAGAGGTAACATATCCACACTGGACGCAGCAGTTCTACGACAAGGATCGCGTCTTGACTTGATGGAGCTCGCCATGAGCAACGACTCTTCAGGCAATCCCAACGAACTGTCGTCAGGCGGCAGCCGCTACCATCAGGTGTATCCCACGCTGGACGAAACGCAACTGGCGATATTGGAGCGATACGGCGAGCGGCGCAAGCTGAAAGCCAACGACATCCTCTATTCCGAAGGCGACCGGCATACGGGGATGTTCGCCATTCTTTCCGGAACGATCGAAGCGACCAGAGGGTCTGTTCAGGGCTCCCGATTCCTGGGCACGCATGGCCCCGGCAGTTTCACCGGCGAGGTTGGCACGCTCGCCGGCCGGGCTGCGGTGGCCACGACACGCGCCCTTTCGGATTGCGAGGTCATCGTCATCGATGAGGAATCCCTCCATGCGCTCGTGATTGCCGAAGCGGAGTTAAGCGAAACCATCATGCGCGCCTATATCTTGCGCCGGGTCGCTTTCATCCAGGGTCAACAAGTAGGTTTGATGGTGATTGGCAGTACATCGTCGCCGCCTACGCTACGTCTGCGCCACTTCTTGAGCCGCAACGGTCAACCTTCGGCCTACTTCGATATCGTCGAGCACGCCGAGGCCATAGAACTCCTGACGCGCTACGGTGCAGCGGAAACCGACATTCCGGTGGTGATCACGTTGCAAGGCGCTGTGCTGACGCAACCCAGCCACAGGGCCGTCGCAGATGCAATCGGCCTGAGTCCGGACAGGCTCAATGGCGAGCACTTCGACCTCGTTGTGGTGGGTGCGGGACCCGCAGGCCTCGCGGCCGCGGTTTATGCCGCATCGGAGGGACTGAAGGTGGCGGTTCTGGATGCCAAGGCGCCGGGCGGGCAGGCTGGCACCAGTTCGAAGATCGAGAATTACTTTGGTTTTCCGACTGGCATATCGGGGCAAGCGTTAGCTGGCCGCGGCCTGTCTCAATGCCGCAAGTTCGGCGCCGAGGTCGGCGTGCCCATCGAGGCGCTGACGATCGACTGCACGGACACCCAATCGTTTTACCTCGGCCTCGATCAAGACGAGTGCGTGTACGCTCGCGCTGTCGTCATTGCCACGGGCGCGCGCTATCGGAAGCCGGACCTTCCCCGTCTTGAGCATTTCGAGGGTCGCGGTATCTACTACAGCGCGACATTCATGGAGGCCGGCTTCTGCAACAATCAAGAGCTGATTGTAGTGGGCGGCGGGAATTCGGCCGGACAGGCTGCGGTATTCATGGCGAGGTTCGCGCGCCATGTCCACGTCGTTGTTCGCGGCGACGGACTCAGTGCAAGCATGTCGGCGTATTTGATCAGACGGATCAACGCGGCGGCCAACATCACGCTTCACACGAGCACACAGATCGTCGAATTATGCGGCGAGTCGAGACTTGAGGCGATCCGATGGAACCGGCAGGGGCAAATCGAACACAAGTCCATCCGGCACGTTTTCCTTTTTCTTGGAGCCCAGCCCAATACCCGATGGCTTGGCGATTGCGTCGCCCTGGACAAGGATGGGTTTGTGCTGACCGGTGCCGATACCGGCGACAAGTGGAAAGCAGATCGGCCGCCGCATGATCTCGAGACGAGCCGGCCTGGCATCTTTTCAGCCGGTGACGTGCGGAGTGGCTCCGTCAAGAGAGTGGCGGCTGCCGTGGGAGAGGGCGCAGCCGCCATTCAGGCCGTTCACCAATATCTTGCAAGCTGCGGGTGACGTCTGTCGAGCGTTACCCAATTCGTCCGCGATGCTGTCGGAGCGCAATGCGGCGGTACAAAGCGTAGTTGAATGCGCGTACGGCATCGTGGCCGACTACGCGAAGCTTGTCGATCGGCACGAGCTGACGCTCGATCAGGCGAAGCAACAGGCGATGGCGCGACTGTCCGTAATGCGCTATCCCGGCAATGGCTACATGATTATCACGACGGCGACGCCGGTCGTCATCATGCATCCGACGCTCGCGGATCTGCGCAACAAGGACGTCGTCAACGTGTTCCGGCTGGAAGGTGCGGTCGTCTGACGATGTGCCGGATTGCCGCCAAAGCGTTACGCGCGGGCGTTTCAGACAACCGCACTCAACGCTTGATATTTCATCAACAAACCGGGGCTGGCTGGATATGCCGTCCCTCGCCGCGATGCACGTACCCGGTGCGTCGCCGGTCACCGCATGTTCTGCCTGCACCATGAGATGCACCGCCAAACGTTTGCGGTGTGCATGACAGCGCCCGCGAAGCCTGCGGAATCAACCCGGCCCAATGTTTGCTCTTATGCAGGCACAACATTTTTCCAGCTACGGGGCAAGGCCATGTCGAATCCGCTCGAAATCGTCGAATTGACGCATCACGTCAGGAAGCTCGCGACGGGGAAAATCTCCGATATCAACGACATCAATCGCGAGACCACTTTCCTCGCACTCAATGCCTTGATCGAAGCGGCGCGCGCCGGCAATGCGGGTCGCGGCTTCGCGGTCGTGGCGAATCAGGTCAAGCATGTGTCCGCGCGGATCGGCGAAATCACTACGGTGCTCAATCGCGAGCTTGCCGGCTCGCTGACCAAGCTGACCGATCTCGGCGACAGCATGATCGAACGGCTGCGCTCACACGAGGGCCAGCGTTGTGCCGATCTCGCGCTGAACATGATCGACGTGATCGACCGCAATCTGTACGAGCGCTCATGCGATGTGCGCTGGTGGGCCACCGATTCCGCCGTGGTCGACTGCCTCGCCAATAAGAGTGCCGAAACTCGAGCGTATGCGTCGCGCCGTCTGTCGGTGATTCTGGACAGCTATACCGTGTACCGTGATTTATGGATCATCGACGCGGCGGGCAATGTGGTCGCGAACGGCCGGCCGGATATGTATGCGGTGCACGACCGCAATGTCGCTGACGCCAGCTGGTTTCGCGATGCGATGAAAACGCCTTCGGGCGCGGACTTTGTTGCGGGCGATATCGAGGCGCTGCCGCTTCTGAAGCACGCGCACGTCGCGACCTATGCGACGGCCATTCGTGAAAACGGCGCGGTCGACGGCAAGCCGCTTGGTGCGCTGGTGATTTTTTTCGATTGGGCGCCACAAGCGTCGGCCGTTGTTAAAGGCGTGCGGCTCACGGAGGAAGAATGGCGGCGCACGCGCTGCATGATCGTCAACGCATCGCACCGCGTGATTGCGAGTTCGGACGACAAAGGCGTGCTCGACGAACAGTTCCGTCTGAATACCAACGGCCGTCCGGCAGGCTTTTATCAACTGACTGATGGCCGCACCCTATCGTTCGCCGCCACCCCGGGCTACGAGAGCTATCGCGGCCTGGGGTGGTACGGCGTGATCGTGCAGTCACCGCCGCCTTAGACCTTTACCTCGACCGCCTGGTGTGGCGCAACAACAGCATAGCGAGCGCAGAAGCTCAATGCCGGGCGTTGCTCCAGTGCGGCCAGTAGTGATGGTGATCCAGCTGTCTGAGCCGCTTTCGACGCATCTGCTCCAGGTAATAATGAGTGGCGACGAACACGGGTGCCATCCCCAGCACAAACGAACCCACAACGATTGCCACTGCTTCATTCATCGGAACCTCCATTGGAGACCTATCCGCTTCACTGCAGGTATTGCCCGGCGAACACCTGACCACGAGCGCATGCCCAGCGTCATGCACGCTTGATGCTGATCGCTTCGCCAAGTCCGCCCATTCCACCCGTCACCACGACAATCTGCTTCGCCATCGAATCGTCCTCGTAAAAGCCAGCGTCATGCTCATCTGAAACAATACTGTATTCAGTCCAGCATGGGATACTGAAAGCCCCGCATCTCTGCTCCGTAAGGAATCCTTTATATACTGTAGAAGCGTCACCGCGGGCATTGCTGCCCGCGTCAGTTCTACCGCTTCGCGCCCGTGGCTACGAGAGCCTGATCGGCGTTGCTTCGCACGGCCTTTGACGCCGTGGCCGTGACTGCATCAAAATTACTCTCGACAGCCTGAACGGCCTGTTGCCCCGTTTTCTGCAGCGTTTCGTACAGCGTCGTAGTGGCAGCAATCGCGGATTTCCACGCAGCGATCGCTGCTTCGGAACCTGCGGGACTATTCTTCGCCGCTTCCTCGACGAGTGCCTGCACGCGATTGTTATACCGCTCGTACTGCGTCTGGGCGAGTTGCGTGACTTCAGTCTGAGTGGTTGACGCGATGTCGAACACCTGCCGGCTGTATGACAGCGACTTTTCCGCGAAGGGCCCGATGAAACCTGCTTGCAGCGCGAACCACTGCTGCGGCTCTGGCGTGCCGGGTACCTTCGTCAAGTTCTCCTGCGCCTCGGCCAGCGTGGACCTGATGACCTGCAGGTTCAGCGCGACCAGTTTTTCGACGCCTTCAAATACCTTCCCAGCCAACCCGAAGAACGCGTCGAAGTTGGCCTTCGCAACAGCAACCTGCTCGGGACTCGATAGAGTCATTGTTGAATTCCTTAAAATCCGCTCCGGCGCGCGAAACCCCAATTGAACGGGCGTGTTGCGGCGGATCGCGATGGTGGATAAATCGAAGCGCAGGGACGCCTGCCAGGCAGCACGCGTCGCGACGACTTCGAACGGTCATTACATCAACAGGCAGTAAAACTTGAACCCTAACGGGGACACTTCGTTCGCGACTGTTCTTCGGTGCACTCGCCGTGTGGATTAGTAGCGCCCGTGTCGAGCATCGGTGACGGCAAACGCCGCAATTTTATTCAGAGCTGTAAGGTGGACGTCGCAGATGTCTAGCGCACCCGGGCAAGCGCCTTGAGAATGGAATCGCCGTCGCTCGTGATCTGAGGACGTGAGCGTCCTGACGCGAGGTTTTCCAGAGATATAAGTTGCCGCTCGAACAGAGCGTCGAGCTCGGCGCGGTCCAGTTCAATCTGATCCGGTGCGTCCTTGATGAGCATTAAGGTCGCAAATTCATGGGGACTCAGCATATCGTCTCCTCGATTTAGTCTGTCATACGGGGGAGTATTAATTACCCTCTCAAGCGCAAGTGCCCGGCAAATATTTCTGCCGTCTCCGTAAAGCGATCATTCGAGAGATCGGATCACGGAGACGTCATCATAACCGCTCAATTTTCGAACGCAATATGCGAAATGCTTTTTTTAAACGGGCCGTTTCATCTGTTGAATGACGTGATATCGCACGACCGTGCATTATTACCCGCAACATGACATCCGACACCAGTGGAGGCCCGACTGGCATAGCCGATCGGGTTATCCGGCCACACGTCAATGTCTGAAATGATGACTTAGTTATTCATATCATTTCATTTTGACTTCATTGACTAAGTTCATATTTGAAGCTTGCATTTATAGGTTGGCTTTTTATTGAGGCCGCCACCTATACTCTGATATTGAGAAATATTTATTACAGCGTGTGAATTTGCTTACCCGAATTTAGCTTAAGGCAAAGACTCAACATCCATAGAGATATGATGGTTGTTGCTGGTCACGTCAAAGTAGGAGGAAATCATGCCCTCAAACCCGACCACACGAACGATTCACCGGCCAGGACTTCCGAACCACCCCGTCCACGGCGTTACGCCAGACAGCATGTCGCCGGCTCCCAAACCTGCGCCGGGCACGCCGGGTGACGTTCCTGATGCAGCAAAAGCGGAGCCCGTCCCGCACGAGCATCTACCAAAGAGGTCAGACGACAATTGAGCTACCGGCGTGTTTACGTAGAATCAAACGGCGCCAATACGACTCGGCATCGGCGAGCAGGCCCAAGCCGAGCGAACTGACCGCCACAATTCATGGCATCTCCAATGCAAGATGCTCCTGACGGAGCGACTCCAGAAAGTCACGTGCGTCGAAGGCCTCGCCGGCGGTGAGGACGCCCGTCCCATGGACCAGCCCACTGACGACACGCCTGAGCGCTTCAACCACCAGGGGCGCGCTGATTGCGTAGATATCCTGACCGCTTGCCGATGCGCGGCGTTCGTTGCCACCCGACCGCGCGACCACCTCGACCAGAAAGGTTTGCGCGGAGCGTCCGTTCTCCTCAACTGCGACAGGCGGCGACGCATCCGGCTCCATTAGGTCTTTAACCGCCGCAACCGTCATGTACGAGCGTATCTCGGGTGTCTTCAGATGGCGCGCGATGGTCACCGTGTCCGCCATCGTAAATTCTGCAACCACCGGCTGCGTTCCGAGCGGTGCGGGAAACTTCCATTCGGCAATCGGCGCTGCGTCCGAACGGAACGCCATCTGCCCGTTCGTAAAGACAAGTCGCCGCCCGTCTCTGCGCTGCCTCGAAACCTGACCCGCAGCTCTTGTGCCGGGCGTCGGCTTCCAGCTGCTGAGCCCATAGGCGATGCAGATTTCATCCGCGGCCGCCCAATCGCCCATTGCCGCCGTGGCAAGGAGATCGCCCAAGCCGCCGAAGAACGCCATAGCCGGCACAATCACGATGCCCGCATCGCGCGCCCGTTCGGCGTAATGCTTGAACGTATCCAGATTGGCCTCTAGCTCCGCGGCGACGTCCAGATACGGAATCCGCGCACGCAATGCGGCTTCGATCACGGGCGCAGTCGTGCTGGCGAAGGGGCCGGCGCAATTGATAACAGCGGCCGCACCCGCAAGCGCCCGGTCGAGCGAATCCGGGTCATCTACCGACGCAGGTCGAACGTCCAGCCCAGGATAAGCGGCTCCGAGGGCATTCAGCTTGCTGGCATCGCGTCCGGAAATGATAGGTCTCCAGCCGCGCCTGACCAGTTCCGACACCACGAAGCGGCCAGTGTGGCCATAGGCGCCGAAGACGGCCACGGTTTGATTTAACGTCATTGCAGACCTCCAGTTGTCATGGTGTTTTCTCGAACGGCGGGATAGCAGTTTGGTGAAGCAACAACGCTACAGACCTGTATGTTTTTCCGGAGATTAGAGTACAGATCTGTAGCGTGTCAAGAGATATCCTGGTACAGTAGCCGGCAAGCATAAAGTTTCCATCTCTCAAGAGGATTTGCCATGAGCAGAGGCACACCTGCCACAGCAAAAGAAGCCGGAACCACCGGTTCCGCCAGCGTTCGGGAACGCATACTCGATACGGCGGCTGATCTGTTCTACCAGGAAGGCGTCAGAGCCGTCGGCGTCGATCTCGTCGTCGAACGGTCAGGGGTTGCGAAGACCAGTCTCTATCGGCACTTCACAACCAAGGACGAGCTCGTCGCCGCGGTGCTCGAGCGGGATGACACGAATTATTGGATCGCATGGGACAAGACCGCGACGCGCCACCGGAACGCCCCCAGAGATGAACTCAAGGCTCACCTACAGTGGATCGCTCGTGACATCGCCGCACCGAAATACCGCGGCTGCCCGTTTCTAAACGTAGCAACTGAGTTTCCGGCGCCAGATCATCCCGCGCGGGCGGTGGCCCTCAGGCATAAGGCCGAGTTGCGCCGCCGTCTTGGTACGCTAGCGAGGCAAATCGGCGTTGCCAGGCCCGACAATCTGGCCAATCAGATCGCACTTCTTATCGACGGCGCCTACGTCTGCGGACAGCTTGCAAAGGAGGCGGCGCAACCGCTCCTGCCAGCGGCGCTGGCCCTGATCTCGGTCGCGGACAATCCGGGCTGATTCGTGCCGGGACCTTGAGAGAAGGATTGACAGGAAGGCCGAGCCGCGCCAAGTTTGCAAGGCGTCCTCATCTGCAGCCGCGAAGCAGCCGAACCGTAGACGGGCGCAACACCCCATAACGGAGACAGGCCATGCAAATGAAGCATATCGTCCGAAAACTCGGCGGCATCGGTTCCTCGTTGGTCGTTGCACCGGTACTTACCGTGCTGTTGCTCAGCGGTTGCGGTGACAACACCATCAACTCAACCGCGGCGGCGCCGCTCAGTTGCGCACAGCTTGCCGGCAAGACCGTGCCGGCGTCTTCCATCGGCCTGCCCACCACCGGCGCAACTGTGACTGCGGCCGCCACCATTCCATCTGCGGGCACCGGCGCGCAGGCGACTGGAGAATATTGCCTCGTCAGCGGCGCGATCAATCCTGTCGATCCGGCGGCGCCCCAAATCAAATTCCAGATTGCAATGCCTACCGTCTGGAACAATAAAATCATGATGTTCGGCGGTGGCGGCTATGACGGGACGATTCCGGCGCCGACCGGTAACGTGCCGGCTGGGCCCACAGCGCAACTCACCCCGCTCGGACGCGGCTACGCGATATTCGCGAGCGATTCGGGGCATCAGGCCAACGCGCTGGGCAGCGAAGATGGCTCGTTCGGCGTGAACGACGAAGCCGTCCAGAACTTCTCCGGCGACGCGCTGAAGAAGACCCGCGACGCAGCCGTGTATCTGATCGACGCCCGCTATGCGGTCAAGGCGCCGAAACGCGCCTACTTCGCAGGCGGATCGTCCGGCGGCCGCGAGGCACTTGCCGTGGTGCAACGCTGGCCGCAAGACTGGGACGGCTCGATCGTTCTCTATCCCGCTTGGGCTGCCGCCAGTCTCGACCTGCAGTTCGGCCGCATCACGCGTGCGCTCGCGGCACCCGGTGCCTATCTGGATCAGGCCAAGCGCAAAGTCCTGCTCAACGCCGTGCTGGCTGCCTGCGACACACTCGACGGTGTCGCCGACGGCCTGATCAGCAACGTCGCAGCCTGCAACGCCACCTTCAATCCGGCTACGGCGACGGTCAACGGTACTGCGCTACGCTGCGCCGGCGGTGCAGACACGGGCGACACCTGTCTGTCGGACGCGCAGATCTCCGCGCTCAACGTGTACAACACACCGATCACCTTCGGTTACCCACTTGCCAGCGGTGAAACGCAGTTTCCCGGCTTCAACGTTTACGGCGCGGACCTTGGTGTCGCGAATGCCTCAGCGTTGCAACCGACCGTCACGACGCTCGCGCTGGGCACGTCGCAACCGGCCTCGCCGATGCCCACTACCGCCCCGTATCTCAGCGTGTTCTGGGACCAGTGGATCCGCTACTTTGTGACACGTGACCCCAACTACAACTCGCTCACCGTCGACCCGCAGAATCCCGGCAGTCTGCAAGCGCGTATCAGTCAATTGACGGGCTTGCAGGATGTCAACAAGACGGATCTATCGGCGTTCAACGCGAAAGGCGGCAAGATCCTGATGGCGCACGGTATGGCCGACGCGCTGGTTAGCACGCGCTCGAGCGAACAGTACTATCAGCGTTTGCAAGCGACAATGGGCGCCCCAGCCGTGACCAACTTCGTGCGCTTCTACGAGATTCCCGGATATGGGCATGCGGTCAGCACGGTGTTCAACGCATCATGGGACTCACTCTCGACCTTGGAAAACTGGGTCGAAAATGGCGTGACACCGCCTGCGCAGACCGTCGCGGATACAGCGGGTGTGCCGGGGCGTACCCGGCCGCTTTGCGAATATCCGAGCTTCCCGCGGTATAACGGTTCTGGCGACGTGAACGTCGCATCGAGTTTCACGTGCGCAACGCAGTGATTTAGCGCGCAATGACTTGTCCCTCAGCACTTGCGCAGAACAACGCGCGTAAGGTGTGTCAGTGAATGTCCGCTGACAGGCGAGTTCGGCGTCCGTCCTTCCTGATGGAATCATCAGGAAGGACGGAAAACTGCCTGTACTTTCGTTACCTTAAGCCGTAGTCGACACCAGGCTCCCAACCGTTTGCATATGCGAGTTTCCCTTGAGGTTATCCGCGAGCGTCTGCACAAACGACTGAAGCGACGTACCCGAGTTGCTATCGCCGAGCGAGTTCAAGAGAGACTGAAAATCCGTCTGCAGTGTCGACGTCTGCGACGATGACGAAGAAGCGTTGCTACTTGCATCCGAAGTACCGGACGCAGCACTCGAACTCGCCGTGCTGCCCGACCCGAGTTCCTGTGCGAGCGCGTTCAGCGCCCCGCCAATATCCCCATAGGAAGAAGCCGCGATCGAGTTCGTCGAACCGGTCGTGCTATTGGACGTGGAGCCGTCACCATTGCCCGATTGCTGAAGCGACCCTAGCGACTGAAACAGCGCCCCGAGAAAGGCCTGCAGGGCTCCGGAAACCGAACTGATTGACGACGGATCGCTCGTGGAGGAGTTGGAAGAGACTGCCGTACTGGACGCGTTCGAAGAAGCCGTCGTGCTCGACGTACCCGATGTAGCCGTGGTCGACGACGTGCTGCCAATCCCAAGCGCCGACAACGCCGCCTCGAGTGCCGACAACAGCGGGTTCGAGTCCGTCGAACTGGTCGACGAAGAAGACGAGGACGACGCCGCTTCGCCGCCGCCGCTCGAGCGGCGAGCGGCGCCGACAGAAAGCAGGTTCGTGCCGGTTTGCGAACCACTTACACCTTGTATGCTCATGATGCTTGATCTCCTTACGAGTTGAGCACTCAGGGTAAGTGATGACAACATTTCCAAATGCCTGGTAAGGAGGGGATTCCCCTCGCATCTCAGCCATCGGTAAGGCACGGAAAGTTTTCGTACAGAAAATTGTCGTCGTTTCAACGTGCTACTTCGTTGACGTCGATTCGAAAATCTGCCGACAGTGCTGCGACTTTCTACGACGGGGCGGCTTCGAACGTCATCGCGCGCTGGCATCCGCGCCATCGATCGGGCTGGCTGGCTAGCGACTTCACTGGTCTGTCGCCGGTTTCCCTCTCTCGGCAAGCAACCGCATCAACACCTCAAGATCCACCGGCTTGGTCAGATGATGGTCGAACCCCGCCTCGGCCGTGCGGAGCCGGTCGGCTGGTTGCCCGTAGCCGGTGACGGCTATCAGCATGGTGTTTCGCGTCACCTCGGACTCCCGTAGCTTCTGTGCTACTTCATACCCGTCCGTTCCGGGTAACCCGATGTCCAGAAGGACGGTGTCTGGCCTGAATGTCGCGGCGGCGCCGAGCCCCTGGATGCCATCGGTGCGTGTCTCCACCACATGACCTTCGCTGGTCAGAAGCAGGGCAAGCGCCTCGCACGCATCCGTGTTGTCGTCAATGATCAGGATGCGCCTGGACAGCGTCCTGGCCGGTACCCGCGCAGCGTCGGCCGGCGCCGCCTCGGGACGCGTCACGTCCAGCGGCAGGTCGACGACGAACTCGCTGCCGGTTTCGCCATCACTGCTGGCCCTGACCGTGCCGCCGTGCAACTCGACCAGCCGGCGAACCACAGACAGGCCGACGCCCAGCCCGCCATGAATCCGTCCGTCGGACGCCGGTCCCCTCACGAACATGTCAAAAAGACTACCGAGCATCGAAGACGGTATGCCTCTTCCGTTGTCCCTGATACGAAGTGACAACCGGTGCCCGTTTCTTTCCGCTGTCAGACTGATTTCCCCACCGGGAACGGTGTATCTGGCCGCGTTGATAATAAGATTTTCGAGAACCTGCGACAGGCGCACAGGGTCGACATACAGCTCCACGGGCTCTTCGGGTAGCGAGACCGACAGGCGGTGATTGCGTTCGTCGATCATAGGCTGGCACACTTCGATTGCGCTGCGAACAACCGTATTCAGCGTGACAGTCTGACGATGCAATTCGATGCTGCCATTTGTGATGCGCGTGAGGTCAAGCATGTCGTTGACCAGTTGCGTCATCGCGCGCCCCTGTCGCTGTATGACGCCGGTAGCCCACGCCTTCTGCGGCGCGGCAACCGTTGCGGAGGCGAGCAGATCGCCTGCTGAACGCAGGGCAGCGAGCGGATTACGCAGTTCATGTCCGAGCATCGCCAGAAATTCGTTTTTCCGCCGGTCGGCCAGTGCAAGACGCTCCGCGCGTTCGCGAAGTTGGGCGTTGCTGACACTCCGGTCGGTGAGATCGCGCTCCGTTGTCGCAATAGCGGCGGCTCTGCCCAGATCGTCCGACAGAACCGATAACGTTATCCATATATCGAGCCGCCGCCCGTCTTTCGTTACCCTCTGCGTCTCATAGGAATGCAGCGCCTCATTGTTGGCAGCGTGGCGGATGAAGTCGAGATGATCCTCCCTGGCGCCGCTTGGCAACATGTCGGAGACGGTCATGCTCAGCGCCTCGGTCTCGCTATAGCCATACATCGCGTATGCGGCCCGGTTCCAGGCGATAAAGCGGCCTTTGAGGTCGAATACCGTTACGGCGTCGTTCGAATCCTGAACCACCGCAGCGAGGCGCCGGGCGCGTTCGTCGGACAGCTTGATATGGGTGATATCGGTCCAGGTCACCACAGCGCCAGCGGGCGGCGCGCCGCGAATGGCGATGTAGGGCGTGACGCGGCGCACATACCATTCTGCGGTCGCGGTTACGATTTCCTTCTCAACCTTATGGTCCAGCCCCAGAAGTACCCGGTCGACATCCTTCTGCAGGGCGTCGCCAAGCGGATTACCAAGGACGTCTGCAAATACGCGTCCGATGTCCGGCGGCGCAAGTCCAAAAATCCGCCCCGCGCTGGGCGTATAGCGTTTGATCACGCGATTCTGGTCGAGAAGCAGCGTCGCGATGTCCGTGCTGGCAAGCAGATTCGTCACGTCCTCGCTAAGGACCTCCATCTGATGGACCTTCTGCTCAAGTTGAGAATTGAGGGCGTTCAACTGCTCATTGACTGCCTGCAGTTCTTCTTTCGACGTCTCGAGCTCTTCGTTTGCCGAGCGCAGCTCCTCGTTCATTGAAAGAATTTCTTCGTTCGATACCCGTAATTCGCTGTTGCTCTCTTCCAGTTCCTCGATCGTGCTGCCAAGTTCCGCCTGGGTCGTGCGAAGCTCGCTCTCCAGGTGCCAGAGGTCCGAATCCACGCCGGAGGGCACAAGCGACACGGGCCGCTCGGCAGTTGGCAACCGGGCGAAGATGACGAGCAAGGCCTTGCCCGCATGCGCGGTGTCGAACGGTCGGGTTACCGTGATCTTCACCGCCGGTGCACCGCCGTCAGAGACAATCTCGCTGACGGGTGAAGCAGTCTGGTCCTGGGTCGCGCGGCGCAAGACGATTCGCAGCTTGAGACGCAGACCCTCGCGCGCCATGTCGAGAATGTTGCCCGTCGGCTCACCAGCGGGTTGCCTCAGGTAATCGTCGGTCGAGCCGCTCACGTAGAGCACCTGGTGAGCAGAATTGATCAGTACGGACGCCGCATTGTGTTCTTCCAGCAGGGTAGCGTTGACCAGTTCGGCGTAACCCTTGCTGCGGGTACCGACGCGACTCGTGGGCGGAAATTCCTCGTGGCGTACAGTTTTTGTGGAAAATCGATAGCCGGAGACGGCCGGTGCGACGACCGGACTGCGCTGATAAATACGCCAGGCCCTGGACACTTCCTGAAACTGGGTGGAATCGGGATCGGTGCTTTCCGATCGCCCCAGAAACAGATAACGCTTCGGATTGAGCGCGAAGTGGAATAGCTCAAACACCCGTTGCTGGGCCTCCGGCTCAAGGTATATGAGCAGGTTCCGGCAACTGATCAGATCCACGCGGGAGAACGGAGGATCGGCAATCAGATTCTGGGGGGTGAACAGGACCTTTTCGCGAAGCTCCTGCCGAACCTGGTATCCATCGGCATGCACGAGAAAAAAGCGCTCGAGCCGGTCTTCGCCGATGGGTAACGCTACGCTCGGTGAATAGACACCCTGTCGTGCGCGTCCCAGCGCCACGCGGTTCACGTCAGAGGCGAGGATCATGAACGACCGCGTCGCCCGGCGCTTTTCGAGCTCTTCGGTCAGTAACATGGCCATCGAATAGGCCTCTTCACCTGTCGCACATCCCGGCACCCACACACGAACGGGTTGCTCGCCGTCCGGCTCTTCGAGAAGGTTGGTCAGGACCCGTTCGGACAGCGCGTTCCATGCCTCGGGATCGCGAAAGAACTCGGTCACACCGATCATCATATCGAGGCTCAGTGCCTGAGCTTCCCCGGTCGTGGTTCTCAGGATCTCGCAATACGCATCAAGGCTGTCGATCCGGTTGACGGTCATGCGACGGGCAATGCGACGCTCCAGCGTCCCCCGCTTGTAGCCCCTGAAATCCGATCCGGCAGCAGCAAGCGCCCGAAGCACCGGCTCAAGGTCGACCGGATGCGCGGAAGCAGCGGAGGCCGGAGACGTCCCGGCACTGGAGCGTGCGATGTAATCGAACAGTGCTGCCGGCATGTTTTCGACGGGCAACACATAGTCGACCAGCCCCGTTGCGATTGCATGGCTGGGCATTGCGCTGTGCTGGGCCGTTTCAGGCGTTTGCGCCATGACCATACCGCCCTCGGCCTTGATGGCTCTCAGGCCCGCAGAACCGTCCGCATTCGCGCCAGTGAGCACGATCCCGATAGCGCGGTCGCGTTGATCAGCGGCCAGCGACGTGAAGAATTCGTCGATCGGCATGGGGATTGTTGGACGCTCAACGGCGGCCCGTAGCCTGAACGTGTCTTGCGTGACAACAACAGATACTTTCGGTGGAATAACATAGACGTATCCCGCGTGCAGCGTTGCGCCGTCCTCGATGACCGACACAGCTAACGGCGTGTCTTTCGCCAGCAACTCCGGAAGATGACTCTCAGAGCCGGGAGCCAGGTGGACCACAATCACAAAGGCAACGTCGTTCGGGATCGAGGAAGCCGACTTGAAAAACAAGCTCAGCGCATGAAGGGCACCGGCTGACGCGCCGATCGCGACTATTCGCGGCGCGACAGCCGGCCCGGGTGCCGTGGAAGTGTTATTGGAATCATTCATGGCACGCCGCTGTAGACTGCTGGAATGCCAGTGTAGCGCCTAATCCGTCGCGACTGATCCAAATTCAGGTCCGGCGGTATCTTGCATCTATAGATTCGCTTCGCCAACAGATCAAGCGGAAACGTGTTAAATGTGAAAGAAACGCACAGCTCTATGCTCGATATACCATGCGAGCTGCTCCAACTACCCGTATCGATGTGTTGTCTGCCCGAAGCTGGCGGCGCAAGCGGTACGGTTTCCTGATCGTCTGCGGGGATGTGGCAAATGCTGAAGGAAGATCATCGAAACGGCAATCACCTGCTCAAGGTGCTGCCCGAAGCAGAGTGGGCACGCTTCGCCCCGCATCTGGTGCCAGTGGATATGTCACTGGGGCAGGTCATCTACGAGTCCGGCGACCGTCTCGACCACGTCTATTTCCCAGCGACGTCCATCGTCTCGCTGCTGTACGTCATGCAGAATGGCGCGTCCGCCGAAATTGCAATCGTGGGTAACGAAGGGATGATCGGCATTGCGCTCTTCATGGGCGGTGAAACCACCCCGAACCGGGCGGTTGTGCAAAGCGCAGGACGGGCCTACCGAATGGATGCCCGTATCCTGAAAGACGAATTTCATCGGGCTGGTGTGGTGCAGCGCCTGTTGCTGCGCTACACCCAGTCACTAATCACACAGATGGCGCAGACCGCAGTGTGCAATCGGCACCATTCAATCGACCAGCAGTTGTGCCGGTGGTTGTTGCTTAGCATCGACCGGCTATCGTCGAACGAATTGACGATGACGCAGGAACTGATCGCCAACATGCTGGGCGTCCGGCGCGCCGGCGTGACAGAAGCCGCGATGAAACTGCAGGATGCCGGGCTGATCCGTTACAGCTATGGCCGCATCGAGGTGCTGGACCGACCTGGGCTCGAAAAACGCGTGTGCGAATGCTACGAAGTTGTCAGAAAGGAATGCGAAAGACTGCTGCCCGATCTGAAGGCAATGTGACAGGTGTATCCCCCGTGGAGATAGCAGGAACGCTCCACGGATGGATCTTGTTGAGGACAGTACGACATCGTGGCCTGTTCGCGCCTATATCCTGCCCATAACGAGTAGCACAACCACGACGAGCAAGACCACGCCTAGCATGCCGCTGGGCATATAGCCCCACGAACGGCTGTGCGGCCAGGTCGGTATCGCACCGATCAAAATGAGTACCAGCAAAACTATCAATATAGTTCCCAACATGGAACTTCTCCTTTCCGACTCCGTGTTTTGACGAGACAGGTCGCCGCTGTTTCGCTAGTCGCCCGGAATCTTCATGGTTTCCGCGAGGTATCTCAGCAACGTTCAAATTTGATGCTGGCGGGCATCCGCAACACTCCTGAAAAATCTTTCCGGTAGAGTGAGCATGACCTTGATTTACCACGCAGTCGGTACGGTGGTGGACGCAGGGGTCGCTTTGTTTGTATTGCCAGCGAGTGTTCACGAGCGCCGCGTGCCGATGCACGGCCAAGGGCGCTCTCGTTGGCGGACTGGGTGTTCAATCGAGCTTTGACCAGCCGGGAATGGCGCGGCGCGAGCCATTGATAATTCGCTCTCGCGAGCAGAAGATGCGCCTCTTATAACGCCCTCAGATCAGGCAGCAAGCGGTCGAATTCCCGTCTCACCACGCCGTAGCATTCGCACACGCGTTGTTCTAGCCCCGGTCTATTCAGCACCTCGATGTGGCCATGACTGTAGCGAATCAGTCCCGCATCCTGCAGTTTCAACGCCGCCTCTGTCACGCCGGATCTCCGCACGCCAAGCATGTTGGCGATGAGCTCCTGCGTCATCTTCAGCTCGTTCGACGGCAGGCGGTCCATGCTGAGCAGCAGCCAACGGCACAGTTGCTGGTCGATCGAATGATGCCGGTTGCAAACGGCGGTCTGGGCCATCTGCGTAATCAGCGCCTGGGTATAGCGCAACAACAATCGCTGCACCGGGCCGGCTCGATGGAATTCCTCTTTCAGAATCCTGGCATCCAGCCGATACGCCGCGCCTGCGCTTTGCACGATCGCCCGGCTTGGCGTGGTTTCCCCGCCCATAAAAAGCGCGATGCCGATGAGCCCTTCGTTACCCACGATCGCAATTTCAGCGGACGAACCGTCTTCCATGACGTACAGCAGCGAGACGATGGACGTGGTCGGAAAATACACGTCACGGAGGTGATCGCCCGACTCGTACACAACGTGCCCCAAGGGCATCTCAACCGGCACCAGATGCGGGGTAAGGCGAAGCGATTCCACTTCCGGCAGAACCGCGAGCAGGTGATTCTCTTTGAAACGAGGTTGGCTTTGCATGTGTCGCTCCCCGGGCACTCCCACGGAAACTGCACCGTCTTCGCCGATTTGTTCCTGGAATTGTCTAGTTTCGACGGCAGTTGGGCGAAAGCGTCAGACAAATTAGCGAAGCCGCCGCTCCGTAGCAGCATGCTCTGAACTCCGAGTCTGACTGAACCCTCTGTAAATTATAGTTTGATTGTGCACATTGGGGGATGGCGCGTCGCCGCGCGCTCTGACGGCCGTCAGCCATGGGTTCGAGGTGTCCGCGCTGAAGGTTCTCTGAGTTGAAAGAAAGTCTGTCTACGCGATTTGACGACGGAGCGGCCAAGTAGCCGCCACCGTACAGACGGGAGAATTTCATCCGGGGCATGAGATCTCAGCTTCAGGGGTCCATCATGTACATGCAACTCTCGACTGGGGCCGTCCAGGCCCTCAAATCACTCGATCGAATTCCGGATTCCGGATCAGAGATGCCGCGCTCCATGGCCGACGAACTATTGACTCGTGGGCTTGCATACGAGTCGCGCACCGGCGGCGTCATCAATATGACGGCTGCAGGCCGGCAGTGGCTGAGCTGGCGCGCGGCGTAGTGCACGACTGGTGCCGGTGCGTCACGGAAAGTCGCGTCGGCACGCTGCAGACGTTCTCCCGAAAGTTGCGCTGCTACACCTGAGTTGATCGGTGTACGGTGGCGGACCGACTGTTTTGCCCGCGGACGTCATGCTGTTGCGATCGAAGCAGCGCTCAAGGAGTCAGGTGATGAACAAGGACCAGATGCAGGGCTGGATACGAGAGATCACCGGCAAGCTGCGCACCGGCCTCGGCAAGACCATCGGAAACCGGACGGTCACATGGAAGGGGCGCGTCGAGCAGGTCATCGGCAAGACGCAGGCATCGTATGGCAATGCCAAGGCGCGCCTCAGGAAACGCTCATAAGCCACCGATACGACGCTCAATCACGATGGGCAGCCGAAGCGTGAATTCGCTACCGGTACCCGGGCCGGCACTCGTCGCCGACACCGTACCGCCATGCGATTCAGCGACCGCCTTCACGACGGCAAGCCCCACCCCCAGGCCGCCGGCACTTGCCGCAATCGTTCGGCTGGATTGAGCGAAAAGATCGAAGATATGTGGCAGGAGCTCGCCTGTTATGCCCAGGCCATTGTCCCTGACGGATACGACGAGATTCTTCCCTTCCGCGAACACGAGCATGGTGATGCACCCATTTTCCGGCGTGTATTTCACCGCGTTATGCAGCAGGTTGTGGACGGCCTGTGCGAGCCGGACAGGATCGCCGTCAATGCATACCGTCCTGTCGGCAATCTCCACGGTGAATGCCTGGTTGCGTCTGCCTGTTTCCAGCGCAGCCGCGGTCAACGGAGCGGCCAAAACCGTGGCGATGTCGACGCGGTCCTTGCTGATGCGAAGTGCACCCCGGTCGACCCGTGTAGCGTCCATCAAGTCGTCCGCAAGGCGGGCAATGAGTGAAATTTGCCGGTCGATCATGGCGAGTGACCGAAGGACCTCCGGCCGATCCGCCGACACCCGGCGAATGAGTTGCGCAGCGAGCCCGAGCGGAGTCAAGGGTCCACGAAGCTCGTGGGCCACCATCGCCAGAATCTGATCCTTCAGTTGCGGTGCGCCAACAGGATCGCCGATCCTTGGTGAACGAGCGAAAGGGACGACTGTGGTCTGCGGCAGAGCATGTTCCATCATTTCGTCCGAGATGACGGCGCGCCTCGAGACAGAACCGTAAGCCGATAACCCGGCGGACGTGGTATGAGCTGACATTTTGATCCCCATTTCACGCCCTACCGGACGCGAAGAACCGGCGAAACGTTCCGTGCAGTTGGCGCGCGGTCACAGTAAATGACTGCGGCGCCAGCACCCGTCACCGGCGTTCCCAAAAGGCCTGCCTTGCGGGAGGCGACTCAACATCGCTGGTGCATGCGGGTCCAGATAGACGGTCTCACGGAATGACGCGGTAAGTCTGTACGGTGGCGGTCGGATCAGTAAAAACAACCGCGGGGAGAGCGCATCAGATAGAACACGTGATCGCCCTGCGGCAACGCCTCAGGTCGGGCCGCGGCAAGGGCTTTGCCGTCAATCAGGCGTACTGGCGAAGGCGCAGCGAGAACTCCTCGAGTGCGTGGATACCGCTATGCTCGGCACGGCGGCACCATTCCTGCAACTGGGAAAGCAACTGCTCTTGCGATTTATTCGACCGTTCCCAGATTGACGACAGGTCGTCGCGCAACTCGACGTAGGTGCGCAGTTTCTGGTTGCGATCACATAGGGCTGTCAGTTGCCTTTGACAACGATTGCTTTGCGCTGCGTAGGCGCCGCGAAACCCCTTCCTTACACCGCGCATCAGCAGGAGCCTTTCATGGCGGCTGATGTGTCCCATACGCTCCAACTCCTGCCGGTACGCGCGTTCGGCCGTCCTCGCGTAGTCCCCCATCACCTCGTAGCGGTTGCGAAGTATGGCTTGCACTGTATCGTCGTCGAGCACCATCTTGCCTTTGACAAGATGCGGCTTCGGCGCCACTTTCCTTACCTGCGCCAATCCCAGCGCAGCGAGGATGCAGATGTACATCCAGCCGATATCGAACTCATACCACTTGTTCGACAGCCTGGCGGATGTCGCATAGGCATGGTGGTTGTTGTGAAGTTCCTCCCCGCCAATCAGGAGGCCCAATGGAATGATGTTCGTACTCGCATCGGCGGACCCGAAATTGCGGTAACCCAGAAAATGTCCAACGCCGTTCACGACGCCCCCTGCCCAGAACGGGATCCACATCATCTGAACGGCCCAGACCGATATGCCGATAACACCGAAGAGCGCAACATCAATCACCATTAGCAGGCTGATGCCGAGGTCCGGGTACCTCGCATAGAGGTTCCGTTCTATCCAGTCGTTCGGCGTGCCGTGGCCGAACTTACGCAGCGTTTCTTCGTTCTTCGCTTCGGCGCGATAGAGTTCAGCGCCCCCCATCAGTACCGCCCAGATACCACGAGTCTGCGGACTGTGAGGATCCTCATCAGTCTCGCATTTCGCGTGGTGCTTTCGGTGAATCGCAGCCCATGGCCCGGTCAGTACGCCAGTGGTCATCCACAACCAGAAGCGGAAGAAGTGGCTCGCGGCGGGATGCAGATCAAGCGCGCGGTGTGCCTGGCAACGGTGCAGGTAGACCGTCACGCTGACAATCGTCACGTGTGTCAATACCAGCGTCGCGAGGAGAATCTGCCACCACAACAAGGAAAGCAGGCCGTGCGAGAGGAATGCAAGCGAAGTAATAAACAAGTGGACCTTCTTGATAGAGGCAATCTCGAGCGTATCCGGATCGACGGCGGGCGGTCAGTGGGTCGCGCTCGCGAGCAGTTGCACGCGTTCCGGAGATGCGTTTGCGGTCGAAGGAATGCGGCCAATGAGCCAATCCGCCATTGCGACATGCCGCCGTACGACGCCCTCACAGACGGACTTGGTCTCAAAGAATCCGCTAGCTTCGGCGATGGCAATCAACGAGGTATAAGACGCGATCTCGCTGTGCTTGAGGGCTATCAGGCTGGCCAGATCCTTCGCGACGTTCTCCTCAGTTTGCGCAATGCTATCTGTCTCGATAGCGTCGCCCGGATCATCCGGGATCGTCTGCAGGAGGGCGTCGCTGCCGTCGATACGCTTGAGGCAAATCGCCAGCGATTTCTGGTTCGCCAGCGCGTCCGTCAGATCAGCATCGATACGTTCGTTGATTTCTCGATAGCGCACCGTTCCGGCTGCGTAAGTTCTCAACCGCCGCTCGGCATGGCGTTCCGTCGCGTAAGCGTCTCGCAGCGCTCGCAGCAGGTCGTCTTTCAGATCGCTCATACAGGTTCCCCATCATTACCGCGCTCGACAAGCCCGATTTGCGCGTCAACACCAATTGCGCCAACTGACCAGACAGACGAGAGGATGAGCTGACATGTCGTCTCCAAATCGCGCCCTTCCGGTCGCGGTGGATACATAGTCCGCTGTTTGCCGATGCCCGCCTCGCGAGAGTGAGCCGAAACTCACCGGTACGTGCGGGTTGCAATGGCACGATCGCACAAATCGACTCGGTAATCTGTACGGTAGCGGTCAAGGCTCGTACCGGATTGCGTTAAACGTAGAAGCGATGTCTGGTCAGCCCCTTCACCCGAGCCACTTCGCCTAAGCGCGAGCGATCCTTGTGTCCCTGTCGGCTAGCGTACCGAGTTGTCAGCGAAGTCAGCGTAGTGTCGTTGAGCATGGAGACGATCCGCTGGCCGCCTCCCTGAGGGAACGCGAGCACTCTGGCGACGCTTCGCCTTCCCGCGAGAAACGCCCCGGTGCGCTAGCGCTGACGAGACCCGTCAGGAAGCGATTCAAATCTGCAGATTGCTCACGACAACGTGAGTGATTCACGTATGTGAAAGGGAAGGAATCACCATGAAACACTCCAAACTGATTGTCGCGGCGCTGACGGTGTTCGCGTTAGCCGCATGCACGGGTCCGGCAGGACCGCAGGGTCTCACAGGAAATAATGGGCAGAAAGGCGACATGGGATACGGCGGGACACCCGGCCACACAGGCGCGACTGGCGCAACAGGGGCGACAGGGGCGACAGGCGACACGGGATACACCGGTGCTACAGGCGACACCGGCGCAACCGGTAACACGGGAGCAAGGGGCACTACCGGGGCCAGAGGAACGACCTCTTCCAACGGTACTGTGGTGATCGTGCCGAACAACTGAGGATCGCTGAACTGGCGACGAACCGAATCCCGCAATACTCGAGCTGGTGCCGCTTGACGCGTAAGTGGTTGCCGGTTCCGCACCCGGAATCGCGCATTCTTGAGAAAGCCTGGAGCGGTGTGGCCACACCCTATGAACACGGGGGTGCGCTATGCCGCTCAAGTGCTGAACTGCAAAGCTCAGATTGAGCGGCGTGCGCAAACGTCCGCCACCGGACAGACATCGATCGGGAGTCGGCGCACAAGTAATCTATTCAATCGAATTCGCACGCGCTTTCGCTCGCAGCATGGGTACTTCGGCGGCGATTCGGTTCCTGACCGAATTTCTCTGGAGACGAACCATGAAGCGCACTACTATCCCATCCCAACCGCGCCCCGTGTCTGTGCTCGCGGCAGCGTTGCTTCTTGGTCTTGCAATGCTCGCAGCGCCAACAAGCGCGGCCACGCCAGGGCAGACCCAGGCGAGCGGACATGTTATGACCGTTGCGGCCCATACCCCGGTGGATACGCGAATCAACAACCTTCACGCGAGGCTTCAGATCACTGCAGCGCAAGAATCGCTCTGGCAACCCGTCGCGCAGGTCATGCGCGACAATGCCAGCACGATGGATTCGCTCAGGCAGACCCGCACTGCTAACACCAACAGCATGAGCGCAGTCGACGATCTCCGGTCTTACGGTCAGGTTGTCGATGCCCATGCTGACGGTATCAAGAAACTCACACCGGCTTTCGAGGCACTCTACAACAGCATGTCGGATACCCAGAAGAGCAATGCCGATCTGATTTTCCACGGCGATAAGCATCACAAGGCAAGCAAGGGATGACTCGGGGCTGCGTTGCGCAGTTGACAGCCGGACCGGCCCACGCACCGCAGTAAGGGCTCGGTCCGAACATAGGGATACATCATGAAAACCTCAATCACGCACGCGCCTGACAAAGGCGCGCTGAGAGCGAGACGCCTGAGCGCAGTTGGCCTTACGTTAGCGATCGCCTGCCTCTTCACCACATCCCCTTTGCGAGCGGAAAGCGATCACCATGAGGGCCAGCAGCATAGCCAGGGGCACGCCGCGCCCCGGCAGGCATATGGGCATGACGATCATCGCCATGGCCACGATAACGGCAATCAAGGCTATTACGGCAATCAGAGCTATTACGGCGCGCCACCCGTTGTCTATGCACCGCAAGCGGCTCCGGGAATCAGCCTGTTCCTGCCACTTTAATTTCGATTGAAGAACCGGCGCCCGGAGCATCGTCTGCTCGCGATGGATTGATGCGTTGACGGGTCGGTTCACTATGGAATCGATGCATTCCAGGGACTGGCAATAGCCGAGGTGAGTAAGAGCCACTTCCTCACCTGTTCTTCGGTCAATTTGCCGCCGGAGAATCTACACCGCGTCCGTTGATGCTGCAACCGTAGATCAAAATCCTTGAGAGCCGACCGTCGACTTGTCGTGCCGGGTTTCCGCTGCGCCTGTGCCCGACTTCACACTGCCGTCGGGCTGCGGAATTTCCACCGGCTTGACTTCGACTGGGGCGGTGCCATCTTTTTTCAAACCAAGCTTATCGGCGGTCTTGGGCGACACATCGACGATTCGATTCTTGACGTAGGGGCCGCGATCCCTGATTTCGACCACCTCGCTGCTGCCGTTTTCCAGATTCGTGACCCGGGCCTTGGTGCCAAGCGGCAAAGTCTTGCTCGCGGCGGCATTGGATTGCGGATCCATGGGCGTACCGTCAGCCATCTTCTTTGTGTAGAACTTACGGCCGTAGTAAGAGGCCTTGCCCTTGCGTGTCTTGCCGGAGCGGTCAAGTCCGGCGTGGTGAACTGTCTTCGCGCTCGCCTGCCCGGCATCGGTGGATGCCGACGTTTGCGCCGGTAGCGCCGTACTCAGGCAGCACGCCAGGACCAGAAACAGAAGCGTTCGAAGCTTGTACCTTTGACCAGACCGTAAACGGGTTCGGTCGACGTGGTTGACAGCCTTGTACCCCCTCCATCCCGGCGCTATCTCAACTGACACCCGTTGCGTTTTCAGACGTACCCATTCCGCTGCGGGGAGAAGACCCAGTAACCGATTCTCCCTGGTATGAGGACGATTTTCCATTTGCCCCTCCTCTTCAGTCTGTCAAAAGCAGCGGGCACCTGATTCAGCGACAGTGGGACCTGAATTACGGGTGTATGCGGGATATTAAAAAACCCCTCACGACAACAGCGTCGAGCCGGACATGAACTCCGTGGGCGGCTGACATTTACGCGCCGTGAATAACTAACTTCAAGCAATAGGCGTTCCTGTCGATTGACTGTCAATTCGTGCGCTTGATCAGGAAGATCATGGGTCCGTCCTGAACGCGCATCCGCTCATTCATCCGACATCACGCGCGCGCACCCCGCGTGGCGCCGAACTTCCGTCGCCGCCCCTGAACAGCGCTGCAAATCTGGCAATAGCAGCCGATCTTCGCTTTCGGACCCCTTGGGTAAGATGCCATTACAATCCAGCACTTCAATCCGACAATGGTGATTTGCGCCATGAAATACCTCCTTGCATTAATACTCGCGGCGGTCATCGCGGCCGCAAGCACGGCCGCGACAGCCCAGACATCCGGGAGCAGCGATACACCCACATTGCAGTGCGCCATTGGGTATGTCACCGGCATCGGTGGATCGGCGCAGAGCTTTCGTGAATACCTTGCGACCCCCGATAGAGACAGATATCGCTACCTTGCAGACAACCCGATCCAATGCAAGGTCTCCGACGAGGGCCGCGCGTCTGCCTGTACCGGTGTCACAAGCCTTCGGCATGAAAAGGTCAGCGTGTACGACGACATCGACAGCACGACGATGGCCGTGGTCGCGCGCGTAGAACTCGAGCACGGGACCTATCCGGTGATCATCGTCGTACGAAAGCAGGATGTGAAATGCGAGGAGTGAATGCCCTCACGGCGCTAACCGATGATGGCCTGCGGCAGATATTGACGGCCTCTTCCGTGCGATCGTCCGCTCAAAGCAGGCTACACGAGTGTCAACGCAAGTATGGCCACAAGCAGACCGCCGATCAGCGCGAGGTAGAAGTTCAGGTTGCCGGACTGTAATGCGCGCAGCTTGTCAGCACACCACGTCACGATTCGGACTGCTGGCTCGAAAAGATGCCGCTCGAACAGGTCCGTCACGCCCTCGGAAAACACCAGTCGCTTGATGAAGTACTCGCGCTGCTCATGTTCGCGCTCGGTGCTCATGGTCGGCTGATACACGAAGCTGTAGAACGTGCGCATCGCATTCGAGAACGTCAGCGGCGTAGTCAACGCGTCACGGCCATGCGGGGTCATGCCGCCAAACCAGACCGCCGTGCGCCGCACCGGGCGCGTTCTCGTGAGCCGCAACAGGGCGAGCGGGATAAGCGCCAGCAACGGCATCACGATGACGAGCTTCGACGGCGAGATAAATGCAAACTTGTCGGTCAGCGGCACCAGCAGCCATCCCGATACCATTGCCTGGGGACTGTTGGCCTGAAACAGCGTCCGGGCTCCGCTCGCCAGCGCGTTGAGCCACAACGGCGCACCGACGGCCACCGCAAGCACGCAAAGTCCCAGCACGCCGACGGCCGCGGCACTTCGCCGGGGCACCGGACGTTGATAGTCCGGGTCCGGCATTCCCAACAGGCCCAGCCCGAACAGCTTGACGAACGTCGCCAGTGCCACCGCCGCAGCGAGTGCGAGGCCCGCACCAGCCAGCACCAGCGCAAGACGCCCGGTAAAAGCCGATAAATGAAAGCCTTGAAACACCGACTGAAAAACGTACCACTCGCTGACAAAGCCCGCCTGCGGGGGAATTGACGCCAGGCTCATCACCGCGAAAAGTGCGCCGAGCCCCAGCATGAAGCCGCTGTTTCTGATCCAGCCGCGCGGCACGATGTCGTAATTGCCCGTCGACGCCTGGATGCCGTCAGCGACCAGAAACAGCGCGCCTTTGGCAAGCGAATGTCCGGCGAGATGCAACAACGCGACGGTCCACGCGAGGCCGGCGAGATCGTTCAAATGGTCGCTGCGAAAGAGTTGCGTCACGCCGAGCATCGCCACCGCGACCGACGCGTTCTCCGCGGACGAGTAGCTGAGCAGCGCTCTCCAGTCGTCCTGCTGGAAAGCGAACAGGATCGCCAGCACCGCGCTGACTACGCCAATCGCGATCGCGACCACACCGAGCCCGAACGCCGTGCCGCTATCGTGGGCGACGCCCAGCCAGCTGTTCCAGCCGCGGCTCAGCGCGAAATAAGCCGCATTGAGTACGACGCCGGAGAACAGCGCGCCCGTCGCACCACTGCCGCTCGAGTACGCACGCGGAAACCACTCGTAGAAAGGGATGAGGCCGAGCTTCGCGCCGAAGCCAATGAGCAGCGCGATACCGGCCGCCCACGACAGAAGCGCTGACGTGTGCGGCGCATGGGCACTGAACGCGTCGAAACCGATATCGGCCGACGCGTGGTCGAGTAGCAGAATCGCGAAGACCAGCGCAATCGCGCCCACCTCGAGCAGCGCGAGCATGAGCAGCACGGGTTTGCCATCGGCTTCGCGCGCGTGCTCGCGCTCGCCGGCGAGCATCACCGCTCCCCCCAGGCTCATCACCTCCCAGGCGACGAGCATTGACATCCCGTCCTGCAGACCGAATACCCCGAGCGCGCCGAGCAGGCTCAGCGATGCCCCCGCCCACCACGTGCCAGAACGGCCCGAGAGGGGCGAGCCAAGCCAGCAGGCGAAGGTCGCCGGTACAAGACCAAAGCCAAGCAGCCAGAGCGCTGAGGGTTCAAGCGCGAAGGCGATGCGCTGCGAAGCGAGCGCAAACGGGAATTCAACGCGGGGGGTTGCGGTGGGTAAAGCGATCAGACACGCGGCGACGCCCAGCACGCAGCCTGCGGCCAGCAAGTATCGGGGCAACGCCCGGACTGAGCGCACCGGCGACAGGATGGCAGTGGCGAGCCAGAGGACGCTCGCCGCCAGAATCAGGTCAGCGCTCAAACTGCCCTCCTCGCATCCGTTGCTCCGCGCGACCAACGATCAATAGCAGCGCGTGAATGATCGCAGCAGGATTAGGCGGACAACCCGGCAGGTAGACGTCGACCGGCAAGACGCCGTCGAGGCCGCTGCCGCAAGCATAATTTCCGCCGCTGACGCCGCCCGACACCGCGCATGTTCCTGTCGCGATGACCCACTTCGGATCGGGCATCGCCTCATACGTCGCCAGCAGCGGCGCACGCATCGCATGCGTCACCGGCCCGGTGACAAGCAGAACATCGGCCGCACGCGGTGACGCCGTGAAGAAGATGCCAAGCCGGTGCAGGTTGTAGAACGGATTGTTCAACGCCTGCAGTTCCGATTCGCAGCCATTGCACGATCCCGCGTCGACATGGCGGATATGCAGACTGCGGCGGAATGTGCGGCGCGTCCGTTCGACCAGCTCGCGTGGCACGCGGGAAGCCAGCGCCTCGTCCCACACGAGGTCATCTCGATTCGTCACACCGACCGCCCAGTCCGTCGATGGCGAGAAGGCGCCTGTCGGACACACTTCGGTACATCGCTGGCACACAATGCAACGGCCCCAATCCACCTCTGGAGGGACATGCGCTCCACGCTCGGGAGAAAAGGTGATCGCGTGCGTGATACATGCCTTGGCGCACGCGTCGCAACCATCCTGGCACCTGGCCGGATCGTAACGCGGCATGCCGAGCACGCCCTGCTGACCGTGCGCATCGCCCTTGAGCGGCCACTCGGTACTTGCGCTGCCGCTCGTCAGTCCAAACCAGGTCCATAGAGACATAGTCGCTCCGTCCTATCGCGCGCAACCCGAAATGGTCAAACCGAAACTCGCCTCGTTGATCGCATAGTCCATCATGTTGCTGTCGTGCACGGTGAAGGGAAACACCCGCCAGTTGGAAAACGAGGGCGACTTGATCTTCGCTCGCGCAATACGTGACCTGTCATCGAGGTGCAGCGCATAGAGCACGGTGCCCCGTGACGACTCAGCCCAGCCGAGCCCCTCGGCGTTCGGCGCGCAGCGGCAAGGCTCGAGCAGTGGCCCGGCAGGAATGCCGCGCATGATCGCGTCGTCGAGCAGCACCAGACTCGTCCGGAGTTCCGCGATCCGCACCTTCATCCGGGCAAACGCGTCACCCTCGCGCCGGGTCGCGACAGCGGGCGGCAGTTCATCGTACGCGGCATAAGGGTGATCCCGCCTGAGGTCCCGATCGACACCTGACGCCCGTTCGACCGGTCCAGTCGCGCCCTGATCGAAGGCGAGCTGCTGACTGAGCGGCGCCGTGGAAATGAGCCGATCGAGATGACTGGTGGTCCGCTCGATCAGGTCGACATACCGCTCCAGTTCGGGTCGGAGCGCCGCGACGCCCTCGGCAATCGCCACCACATCCAGATCGCGGCGTACACCGCCTGGCCACACAATGCTGCGCAAGAAGCGGCTGCCGCACGCCAGCGCATTCATTTGCTTGGCGCGCTCCTCAAGCAGCTTGCCCTGGGCCTCGCCGACCTTCAGCGTGGTCGTGTCGCACAAGTGGCCGAGGTAATGCAAGTGGTTGTAGACACGCTCGAGCTCCGCCACCATCATGCGAAGCCAACGTGCGCGCGGGGGCACGATGCAGCCCGCAGCGTCTTCGACCGCCTGCACATACGCGAGCGCGTGCGCGACGCTATCGATGCCCGCAACGCGCTCCGCCAGCAGAACACCCGGTTCGACGTCCATCCCCTCGAACTGCTTTTCCATCCCGCGATGTTTGAGGAACAGATTCGGGTGATAGTGGAGATTGCCCTCGCCAACGTAGTAGAAGATGAACTGGGCCGACTCGACGACATCGGCACGCACCGGACCGAACGGCAGTAACTGGACGTGCTTGCCTGATACTTGCGGCAGTGTCGGGGCGGCAAGCGTGCCCGCGGCGCTCGCCTGCGCCGCATCCGCCGGCTCGAGCGGGCCGCGCTCAGTCGGCGGCAAAAATGCGGTGACGAGGCGCTCGGGTTCCGGATGTCCGGCAAACGCGACACCGCTCATTTCCATGATCTCGCGCTCATACCAGCCGAGCAGCGGGCACCTGCTGGCAAGACTGGGAACGGGCGCGTTGCCCGTTTCGATGCGCCAGCCCACGAACTCGCGCCGCCCCGGTGCTGTCGCGATGTAGCGCATTTCCGGAGCGTCCGGTCGCGGGAACCACGCGTACGCGGCCTGCATGCGTCCCCCGTGGCTGAGCAGATCGTCGGTGGCCGCCCCGAGTTCGGCGAGCGTGATTTCCTTGAGCGCGCAGTTATTCATCGCGTCTGCCCTCCCAGATCGGCGGCAACCACTTCAAAGAAACGCCACAGATCTTGTGGCCACCACACACCGAGGAGCAGTACCGGCACAAAGGCGAGCCACATCGGAACCGTCATCCAGGCGCTCGGGTTCACCGTGCGATCCGTTGGCCCGGCCGGCCCCGCGCGCCGGGCTTCAAAGTACATGGCCCTGAAGTGGTTGAGAAAGCCGATAAAGATCACGATCAGCAATAGCAACATCACGATCACGGCCCAAACGTTCGAGCTCGCCAACCCTGCGCGCATCAACGTCAGTTCGCTTAGAAAGAGACCGAACGGCGGCGCGCCCGTGATCGCCACCGCGCCGGCCAGCCATAGTGCGCCCGTGACAGGAAAGCGATCCCATACGCAGCGGATTTCAGCCATGTCCTTAGTGCCGAACACGCGCATTACGTTGCCGGCGCCGAAGAACATCAACGACTTATTCAACGAATGGTTGAGCATGTGATACAGCACGGCAGCAATCGCGAGCGGGCCGCCGAATCCCAGTCCGAGCGCCAGCACACCCATATGTTCGACGCTGGAATACGCCATCAGCCGCTTGACGCCCTCCTGACGCACAATGAACAGCGCGGCGACAAAGAGCGAAAACGCGCCGAACGCAACAAGCACGGTGCGCGGCAGCAGTGATGAACTGGCGGCATCGGTGATCGTCAGGAAGCGCGCTACGCCAAGCATCGCCGTATTCAGCAGTGCACCGGAGAGCATCGCGGACACAGGCGCCGGCCCCTCACTGTGCGCGTCCGGCAGCCATGTATGCATCGGTGCGAGGCCAGCCTTGGTGCCATAGCCGACCAGTACGAGCAGGAACGCCATCTGGGTGAGCGCGGGATTCATCCTGGGAGCCGCGCGGCGCAGCGTGTCCCACGTCATGTCATAGGTCGGGCCGATCACAAGACTGCCCGCCCAGTAGAAGAGCACCGTTCCGAGCAACGCAAGGCTGATGCCCGCGGAAACGACGATGATGTACTTCCATGCCGCTTCGATCGCTTCCTGGCCGCGCTCGAAGCCTACGAGGAATGTGCTAACGAGCGTGGTCAGCTCGATCGCGATCCAGTAGACACCGATATTGTTCATGATCGGCCCACAGATCATCGTCGCCGCGAAGAGCGCGAAGAGCGCATAGAAGTTCGGCAGTCGCTCACGCTCCTCTGCTAGCAGTCGCATATAGCCAACCGCATAGATCGAAGCGAGGCAATACACGAGCGCTGTGCAAACAAGCGTCCAGGCAGCCAGCGCATCGACCACGACGTAGTCGCGCAGAAAGCGATGTCCATCCTTGACGGTGCAGACAAGCGAAACCGCCGCAACCACGCAGACAATCGACGCGGCGAGGTTCGCGTACTCAGCGACGTGTGCGCGCCGGCTCGCCACGCAAATTGCTGCCGCGACAACCGGTGAAACTACGATCACGACACTCCATGTCTCGATCATGTTCACCCCACCAGCCGTCTGAGTTCACGGCTGCTCGTGCTGCCGACATGCGCGACCAGATAGCGGACCAATACGCCGAAGCTCACGACGATAACGAGCAGATCGAACAGCAACACCAGTTCAATCAGCATCGGCATGCCCGGCACGAGAATCTGGGAGCCCAGGAAGATACCGTTCTCCAGGATCAGGAGGCCCAGCACCTGACTGATCGCCTCATGACGCACCGTCAGCATCAGAAAGCCGATGAGCTTCATCGAGAGCATCACCGTGAGCGCCAGCACCACCACCGTGCCGCCCAGGCCCAGCGCATTGCCTAGATGGTTCGACACGACAAACGCGAAGAGCACCAGCAGCGCACCCAACACGATGCTAGAGCTTGGCTGCAGGATCACATGCAACTCCCGCTCGACCTCCAGCCGGATGATGATTCGCCAGATCAGATAGGGCAGCACCAGGCCCCGAAAGAGCGCAGTGAGGAGCGCGATCAGATACAGCTCGTGATAGTTGCCGTAGTAGCCCACCGCGCCGGAGAGCGCCGCGATCAGCCACGACTCGGCCATGAACGCGAGCAGATAGTCCTTCAACCAACGCGAGCCCAGCATCACAAACGCAAGCAGCAGGCTGCCGATCGCCAGCAGGCTGAAGAGCGATGCAGCAAGCGGACTCAGGTGGGCGAGCAGCATGGCATATCACCGAAGCTGATTGGCGGCGATCGCAAGCACCGCCAGCATGAACGACGCCGCAAGCGGCTCCTGATACCGGAAGAAGCGCAGCCTGGATTGCGCCGTCTCGACGAGGACCACGACGAGCGCAACCAGCAGCATGCGCAGGAAAAGATCGATCGCCGCACCCAATGCGCCCAACGCCGTGCCATGCCGCGATAGTCCCCACGGCAGGGTCAGCACGTTGCAGAAAATGGTGTAAAGAATGAACTGCTTCATCATCGAAGCCCATTTGAGCAGCGCCAGAAGCGGTCCGGAATATTCGAGGATGCGCGCCTCCTCGATCATGTACACCTCGATGTGCGTGCTCGAGTGGATCGGCAAACGGTCCGTCTCGACGAGCAGCAGGACGAAAAACGCGAAGACGAGAAACAGATGTGCCGGACTCCAGTACACGGATGGCTGTGCCACAAGCAGATGGTTCACGACGAACGGCAGCATGGCTTTGGCCAGCAGCGTGATGCCGACCAGCACGAGGATCAGCGTGGGCTCCGCAAGAATGCCGAGCATCACCGAGCGGCTTGCGCCAATGCCGCCATAGGCGCTTCCCGAATCCAGCCCCGCCAGCACGACCGCAAACGACCCCAATGTCAGGATGAGGCCACCGCCAAGGATGTCGCCCATGTCGGAAAGCGGCAGTGGAAAGTCAGTGAGCACCGGGATGAGGATCGGCACCGTGAGCATGCAGGTGAACGCGACTACCGGTGCAGTCCAGTAAATCCACGAAGCGGAGTCAGGCACGACGAGTTGCTTGTGAAAGAGCTTCCACAGGTCTCGATAGGGTTGGAAGATGCCAGGGCCGCGTGCGCGTTGCACACGCTCTTCCCATTGCAGGATGACACCTTGCAGAAGCGGTGACAGTGCGATGACGGTCACCACCTGGGCAATCTGGAGGGCGACATCGCGCGCGTTCATGCCCCCTCCGTGAAGACGAAGGGTTGCCGAACGACACCTTGGGACCGGATTTCAACGCACGCGCCGAACGCTACGCGAAGGCGCGGCAAAGCGTATGGACGGGGGCGGCAACCATTGCCGCGCGGCGACTCGCTTGCGCATTCCATGTTTTTTGCGTTCTTCTAGGCAACGATATGCCCGGAATGCTCGAAAAGGCGAGCCGGCTGAAAAATGCCTACCGGCCCCGAAGCGCCCGGGGACCCTGTAGGCATCATTAGCCGCAAAGCTTGCTAGCGGCGGTTAGGGAGGAATGCCATCTCCACAAAAAGCAGTTTTGAGTATAGGTGACGCGCCGACGCTTGCAAGGTTTGCATTTCCCCCTATCCCGTTGACCGGCCGAACAGGGAAAAATGCTTCGACGGTTTATGCGGGACGTCGTCACCGATCACACCGAACTCAATCGGAAAACGCATGTAGAAAACGTGCACGTTTTCGGAGCGCACGAGATCCAGAAGCTGCCCGGCTTCCTTTTCAGTCACAGCAAGAATGATCTGCACCGGCTGATCGTCGAGCCTGAGCATGTGGGCGGCATGATGCGAGCCCGCGTGGCCGAAGCCTTCGGCGCAATTGATGACGGTCGCGCCACCGATGCCGAGTTGGCGGACCTCATGCAGCAGCCATTCGCATACGGTCTGATGGCCGTGCTTCCTGTTCTGCTCTGTGTAGAACGTCAGTTGATAGCCGTTCATCGTGCATCTCCAACGCCCAACGGGTTCTTGCAGCTCCGGGCGGCGCGCATTTGGCCGCGTCCACTGCCGGAGTAACGCCGCGCTGTTCGACCGAGGCAGGCCGGTCATCCACCGCTTGATTCATTCTAGTTCACAGCCACCGAGACGCACGATTGTGCTGTGCAGCATCGCGTCCGCGCGGCGGGCGATCCTCCCTGCCGGGCAACTGGAGTCCGCTACTCGTCCTCTACTCGCCGCCCTCTCCGGTGCCTGCGCCCAGCAGCTCGTATTCGATAGGACAGCGCGTGTAGAAGAGTTGAACACCCCCGTGTCGGAGGCTATCGAGCAGTGCATCGATGCGTACATCTTCCGCGGCCACCGTGACCACGACGGGCTGGTCGACCAATTCAAAAAAACGCGCCGCGTGGTACTTGCCATGCGCGTCGATACATTCGCTCACTTCGATCACCGTTGCGCCGGCAATACCGGCCTGTTTCGTCTTGTCGAGAATCCATTCGACGACGGTCATGTGACTCTTGCGGTGGCTCTGATTGGCCGCAAACACCGTCAATTGACTGCCTTTCATGAGGCGCTCCGATGGTTCCCGAAGGATGCATGAATCGTCGTTGCGTGCAGGACGCCACGATACGCACGGATGCTTCGAGTGACGGGCGCGTACGACGTTGCCGCAATGATGCTAAGCATAGGAAACCAGATTCGAGTGAGGTACAAATCTGGATACATCTCCACTGCATTCAGTGTAGCAAGGAAACTGCAGGGCGGTTCACGTAGGGAAAAATCCGCGCGTACAGATCTTCTCCATAGCTGGTCTGCAAGGGCTCAGCTTCCGTCAGTCTGAACGTGCGCTCTCCGTCGGCTCGCCGCTCCGCTCTCAGGAACATCATGCCCTGCGTCTTCCGCTCATGCAGCCCGTGAGCCAACGCGTAAAGGTGCGTCACGAATACGATTTTCACGCGTTTCTGCAACAGCGCCACGATGATCTGCTGCGCAATCTCGGAACCTTCGCGCTCATTGGTTGCGGCAAAGGATTCGTTGCACAACAACAGTGAGTGTTCCTTGATGTGTTCGATGATTTCGCTCATTCGTTTGAGTTCCTCATCGAGCTTGCCGCTCTTCATTGATGCATCTTCCTCGCGCTTGTAGTGGGTCAAAATCCCGTCGCACACGTTCGCCGAGAATGACGCCGCCGTGACGAACATTCCGCATTGCATCATGATCTGCGCCAGTCCGACCGCTCGCAGGAACGTCGACTTTCCGCCCTGATTGGCACCCGTGATGACGACGAGCTCCTTGCCGTCCCCGTGCATATCATTGCCGACGGGCGCGCGCCCGGAGCGCAGCGCCAAGCTCGCGTCGTACAACCCTTCAATGGCATGCTGTCTCTCAACGCGCTCCCGCGGAACCGGAATGCACATGACGAGACCCCGCCGTGTCAGTTCGTTATGCAGGTTGACGCACCCGAGGTAGAAAGCCAGCTCGGTGCGCAGCATCGTAAAGAAGCTGAGAATGTGGTCGGCTGATTGCGCAAGCGCGTTGGCGACGAGATTGATACCCCGTGCCTCCAGTTCCGCCAATGCACGCGCGCCATTCTCGTCTCGATCGGCAATACGGAACGTCAACGAGGGCGATCGTTTGGCGAGCAGCCGCTTCAGAAAATTGGGATCTTTTTCGTGCAGTTTGCGCAGCACGTAGCTGATTCCCTTGTTGCCCGTGCCCAGTCCGGCACTGATCAGCACTCCGCCACCGAACTTGAGCTCCTTGAGACAATGCCGGATCGTCACAAAATACTCGTCCGTCAACTCGCGCTCGATCATCGAGAAAAATTGAGCAAATCCTTCTGACCGGAACTGCCCCGCCTGCGAGTCCGCCACCGTCCTCAGCGTCTTCAGCACGGCGACAAATTGCTGGATCATTTCCCGCGCACCGTACAACACCGAACTGGCCGAGGACGAAAAGAAACTATAGTAGCTCTTGCGCTCTGTTTCGATCGCCTCAATCGCGATAGCGTAGAGCTGTCGCACGGTGGCTTCGTGAAGGATGCAGTCGTTGAGAATGGACTGGCGATAGGTAATTTCGTCCGGAATGACCGAACTGACCAGAACGATCCGCTTGATGACGTCATAGAGAAACGCGTCACCCTGCGCCATCGCCTGATAGAGCGTGTTCAGTTCCAGGTCCTGTACCAGCGCCGCCTCGTTCCACTCGGCCTCGCGGTGCATATTGAAGTCGCGGTCCCTGTAGAGGAGATATGCCTTCATAGCCCGAGCCGCTCCTTCAGACGGTCATAGGTCAAACCATAGTGTTCTGCGACCGACACCGCGTACGCACGACCGTCAGCGGGTTTTCTTCTCACCCGGTAGGTGCGGGAAGCCGGGTCCCCCGGTTTGATCTCGCTGACCATGCTCACGACCTGTTCGCCGAGATGCGCGAGCTCGTCTATGAAGGTCACGCAAACGCACAACAGATCGCGCTCCAGGATCTCGCCGATGATTTTCCGGCTTAGGAAAAGTGCGTCAGTCAGCGTTGTCGAGCTGAAGATCTCGTTCATGATGATGACGCTACGCGACGTAGCGTGCGTCATGATGTGATGGACGCGCATCAAGTCGTCCTGGAGCTTGCCGCGCAGATCCTTGGTATTTTCTTCGCGCTCGAAATGCGTAAACAGCCGGTCGTACAGAAAGAGCGTGGCATTACGGCCGGGAACTGGACAACCAATCCTCGCCAGATAATGCAGCTGGCCAAAGGTGCGGGCAAAGGTCGTTTTTCCGCCGTTGTTGGGACCCGATACCACGATCAGGCGTTCTTCGTCATCGAGATGAAAATCATTTTGGACGACGCCCGCGTTTTCGCTCGTTAGCTTGTGCGCGAGTGCCAGATCGAACGTCTCGTCGCAGCGCACGGCTTTGTTGCTGGATGACACGCGCGGGTAGCAAAAGCACAGGTTCGCCGCTTTGCAGATACTGATGTAGCCGCGAAACGCGAGGTAGAACTGGACTTCGCGGTCGAACGTCCGGATCGTGGCATCGAGATAGCTCGCGTTGTTCGCGCTGTATGTGGTGAGCTCCAGGAACTCCCGCGGGTGTAGTTGCGCGACGAAATCCAGGACGTGGGCTTCGACGTGATTCATGTCTAGCCAGTCGCGCAGCTCGACGCGATGATCCTTGACGGCCCCTTGCTTGAATCTTTCGAAGATCCGCAGAACGTCGGCACTGTAGTCAATTTCCGCATCGTAGTGGCGTACCGTGACCGCGTTTCCCTTGATGAGCACGCAATATCGAATCGCCGAAAGGCGCCTCTTGATATGCTCTGCGTCATGTGTGAGCGACTGAAAGCGCTCCGATACAACATATCCAGTCAGGTATTGATGAAACGCTCCTAGTCCTTTCGATGTGGGGGCTGCCAGCGGCAGATCCCGGGCAAAGGCCACAAGTGTCTCGCAATAGACCACGATCGCTTCGAGGAACCACCACTCCTTCTGGAGCCGGTAGCGGAGTTTTTCCGCCTGTGCCAGGTGCTCGCGCATTTTGCGCATGCCCTGGGCGAAAGCATTGATGCTGTCGAGCACATCAGCATCGTCGAGATCCTGCATGACCTCGTGCCGATACGTGATCGCCGCTTCACGCGACAACTCGGTATAAAAGAACGGCTTCAGGTTGTAGTCGTCCCATCCGATCGTGACTGCGGAGATAATCTGGTCGAGATTGAGATCGGCAAAAAAATCCGGCTCCGGCACGTCACCGCCCCTGGGTCCGTCCTCTGGTTTTTCGAACAGGATGCTGTGAAAGACCATGCGTATCCCCTTCCTGTTTGGCAGCCGCACACGTGCGCCTACAACCAGATTCCGTCGACCGCGCGAGACACTGGTTCCACACGGCGGGATGGAGTCTGAGCAGAGATTCCGACGTCCGGCTACGCGCTCGACTGCAATCAGTGAGGCGGACGGACGCGATCGGTACAGTGATGAAAACTGGGAGGCGACGCCAGCTTGACGATGGCGCGCGCTTCAGACAAACGAAGCGAGTCGAGGCGTGCCCACAGTACCCTAACCCAGGCCTGTAGGCATCATTAGCCCCTGCGGGCGGTTATGGAGGAATGCCATCTCCACTTCAATTCTCAGTCTATGCCGTGCAACGCGCGGATACAAGCTGCTGGCGGAGCCAGCCTCGCCGCGCGGATCTGCAGGAAAGCAAGCAGAACTTGCTGGGCTTGCCGACGTGCTGCTCGCCCATCTGCCGATCACCACAACTCGGAAACGCACTGTCAACAAGATTTCGTCGCGAAACGCGGGTTGTCTACAATCAGTTTGAGACCGGACATGCATACGTAAGCACGCTCGAAGCGGGGCTGGTGGCATAGCCGGGCGGGTTTCCGCTTGTAGAAGGAGGAAAGCTTGTCGACGCTATCGGCTGTAGTGGCGGCACAGGCGATCAGGACGCTGCTGTGTGTAAGGCCGCCGCCGATACCATCAAATAGTGCTACGCCACTGTCCGCAGTAACCGACGACGGCGCAGGCGGACGCCCACCCTTCCGCACGCATCGCGGCTTCATGAAAGCCGACGGTTAGCCGCGCCGCAACACAAACGGCTACCAGATGTCGACTCCGGGCGAATTTCTCTGGCCCCGGCTGGCCGCGCCTCGATTTTTCGCCGGCAGCGGCATGGTGGTGACCAAGGGTTTCACAGGATGAAGCTTTCGCCCGTCTCCGCCGATAACTCGGGCAGGAACCACCGGGACGCCGGACAGTCCACCGGCGCCACCAGGCGCGCCCATTCACGTGCCGCTTCGCACGGCAACTCTGCGCGATTTTCATTCGTTCGCAAGAGGACTCAGGATGCACAAACTCAGTTTTACGCAGAAGCTGTGGCTGCCGTTGATCATCAGCCTCGTCGCGTTGCTCGCCGTCTCGGTGTCGGGGGCGTGGCAGTCGCGCGAGACGCGCATCGAGGAACGTAAGCACGACCTCACGAATGTCGCACACGTCGGGCTCAGCATCGTGACGGAGTATGCGGCGCTGGCGCAAAGCGGCGCGCTGCCGGAGGCGGATGCCCGCAAGCAGGCGCTCGAGCGCCTGCGCAGCATCCGCTATGGCGAAGACGGCTACTTCCTCGTGATCAACTCGAAGCCGCAGATGGTGATGCATCCGATCAAGCCGGCACTCGAAGGTAAGGATCTTGCGGGCAGCGCCGATGCCGACGGCCGTCACCATTACGTGACGTTCGCGTCAGTCGCACAGGCGCCCGACGGCGGCTTCGTCGACTACGTCTTCCCACATTCTGGCGCGGCGTCGGCGCAGGCGGTCGGCAAGATCGGCTACGTGGTGCGCTATGCGCCGTGGGACTGGATCATCGCGACCGGTGCCTATGTCGACGACATCGACGCTGCGTTCATGGCGTCGCTGTGGCTGATCGGCGCGATCTTCGTGGCGGTGTCGGCGGTGCTCGTGACGCTCGTCGCGGTGACGAACCGCAGCATCGCGCGCACGGTCGGCGGCGATCCGGCCTACGCGGCGGACGTGGCGGATGCGATTGCATCGGGCGACCTGACGGTGGCGATCCGCACGCGCGAGGGCGACACGTCGAGCCTGTTGCACGTGATGCAGCGGATGCGCGACGCGCTGACGGGCACCATCTGCCAGATCAAGCACGCGTCCGACAACGTCGCGTGCGGCGCGAACGAGATCGCGAACGGCAATGCGGACCTGTCGTCGCGCACCGAGAGCCAGGCGGCGTCGTTGCAGGAAACGGCGTCGAGCATGGAGCAGATGACGGCGATGGTCCGCCAGACCGCGGACAACGCGCGCACCGCGAGCGAGCTTGCGGCCGGCGCAGCGAATATCGCGAACCGCGGCGGCGACATGATCACGCAGGCCGTCTCGGCGATGAAGAATATCTCGCGAGAGTCGGGCCGCATGGTCGAGATCATCGCGACGATCGAGGGCATCGCGTTCCAGACCAACATTCTCGCGCTGAATGCGGCGGTCGAAGCAGCGCGCGCGGGCGGGCAGGGCCGCGGCTTCGCGGTCGTCGCGGGCGAGGTGCGCAGCCTCGCGCAGCGTAGCGCGACCGCGGCAAAGGAAATCCGCGAGCTGATCAGTCATGCGGTGGATAGCGTCGGCAGCGGCGCGAAGCTGGTCGAGAACACCGGCTCGACGATCGACGAAGCGCGCGACGCGATCATGCGCGTAACCGGCGTCGTGCAGGAGATCGCGGCGGCGGCGACGGAGCAGAGCGCCGGCATCGACCAGGTGAATCTCGCGGTCACGCAAATGGACAGCATGACGCAGCAGAACGCGGCCCTCGTCGAGCAGGCGTCGGCCGCGGCGCAGTCGCTGAAGGAGCAGGCGATGAGCCTGCAACGCGCGGCCGCAGCCTTTCAGGTGGACGAAGCCGCGCTTCCATGACCCGCCCGCAGGTTCCTCACCGGGCAGCGCCGTCGTGGACTGTCTGGTAGGGGTATGCACGGTATCCGCGCTATGTCCGCGATGCTACGCTTGAAGCTCCGCGCACGTCCCCCAGACACGGGTGACGGTGGTAAGCAGGCAAATGTCTGCTCAGGAGACTTCGATGAAGACAGCGGCTTCCACACCTCTACCGCCGGACCAAACCAAGAAGCAGGCCTTCTGGCCCCAAGGATGGTGGCGGTTGATGGAAATCCGCATCGGCATCATTCCGCTGCCGATCTACGTGATTGCCGGCGCGCTCATCGCAGGTTTTGTCTACATGGACAAGCTGCCGAACGAGATTTCGCTCGTGATCGTGATGTTTGCATTCTTCGGCTTCACGCTCGCCGAGATCGGCAAGCGCATTCCGGTCATCCGCGCGATCGGCGCCGCCGCCATCTTCGCCACCTTCATCCCGTCTGCGTTGGTGTACTACAAGTTGCTGCCAGCGCAGATCGTGAAGGTCACGATCGATTTCACCAAGTCCACCAATTTTCTCTACCTGTTCATCGCTTCCATTATTGTGGGCAGCATCCTGAGCATGGACCGGCAGGTCCTGATCAAGGGCTTCCTCAAGATCTTCGTACCGCTCGGGATCGGAACCATCGTGGCCGGCGCCGTTGGTACGGCCGTCGGCACGGCGTTGGGTCTCGGCGCCTATCACACGTTCTTTTTTATCGTCGTACCGATCATGGCCGGGGGAGTCGGCGAAGGGGCCATTCCGTTGACTGTCGGCTACGCCGGGATCCTGCATCAGGACCCCGGCGTCCTGTTTGCGACCGTCCTGCCTCCAGTCATGCTCGGCAGCTTGTCGGCGATCATTTTCGCTGGCACGTTGAATTTCGTCGGCAAGCGATACCCTCGTTTCACGGGCGAAGGGCGCTTGCAGCCTGGTGAGCACGACGAAATGGACCCGTCCCAGCAAGAAATCTCGGGGCATATGGATGTGACCCATATCGCCGCCGCAGGCATCACCGCGCTGACGCTCTACGTTGTGGGGATTTTGTGTCAGCGATTGTTCGGCCTGCCGGCGCCGGTCGCGATGCTTTTCATCGCGGTCGTCGTGAAACTGACGCAGGCGGTGCCTCCGCAGTTGCAGGAGGGCGCTTACATTGTGTACAAGTTTTTCTCCACGGCGGTCACCTACCCGTTGCTGTTCGCCATTGGCGTGTCGCTCACGCCATGGGACAAGCTGATGGCCTCCTTCACCCTGCCGACCCTCATCACCATCGTGTCGACCGTCGCGACCCTGATGTCGGTCGGTGCTTTGGTGGGGTACTGGATGAAGATGTATCCGATTGACGCGGCCATTGTGAACGCCTGCCACAGCGGCCAGGGCGGCACGGGCGACGTCGCCATCCTGACGGCGGCCAATCGCATGACGCTGATGCCGTTCGCCCAGATCGCGACCCGGATCGGCGGGGCGATTACCGTGACGACCGTACTGATTGTCCTGTCGCGCGTTGTCTAGCCTGCACCTCCTCACTGCGAGGCATGCTCGGCTGCGCCGCTGAGGTTGACGACCACATGAACCGCGGCCGCAACATGGACACGCGCACGCCGGCGTCGCAGTGCCAGTTCGTCGCCTGATCGGAACACTGGAATAACTATGGCCGGCTGAACGTTTAGCTCTCGTAGTAAGCAGCCTTCCACTGGCGCGATCTTTGATCGGGGAGCACGGTCGATGACGTCGATTGGGAACACTGAAGACCACTTTGGCGCGGTCGCGATCCTGCTCCACTGGTCGATGGCTGTTCTTATCATTGGGCTTGCGGTTCAACGCGTATTGTTTCGTATCTGTCTTGACCGGTGAAAACAGGGCGCAGCCCGAAAACAGGACGACACAGAGCACGATGAAGGCCGCCCTGCCCGCATCGACTTTCATTTTTCTTCCCCAGGTCCGAGTGGCCGCTGTGCAGTTCCGCGAATCACGACTGACGGGTCTCGATTGATCTTGGTCGCCAGGTCAGTGAAGGAAATACCAGACGGTCCCATATTGACAGCAATCCTTATGGTTTTGTCGGTCTGAGACGCTTTGGTTACTTGCTGCAAACTGTCGGCTGATTGCTTCAACGATGCTACGGTTTTCGTGTCGAGTATTGATTTCAGCAGTTCGGTGACGACCTGGAAATTTGCATTTACCTGATTGATCGTTGTGTCGAGCGTCACAGTCTGGTTGTTTTCATCGTGATCTCCCGTGAGTGCGGCCAGCTTCGCTTTGCGAGACTGCGCATGGTAAACGTCCACCGGAGCCACGATATTCCATTCGGAGCGGTCAGCAACACGTCCACGCCCACGGTATCCGATGCGGCAGCATCGGCGCATCCCGCCGAGGTAGTGTGCCCCGGCTTGCTGGATGATCGGAAATGCGAACGCCGCAAAACATCATGGGTTCAAACCGCCGCCGGTTTTCCGGCTTCTGAACGCCCGCCCAAGCATGCTGCATGCGTCGATTGCCATGGATCGCAATTGCACCTCGGAGACGTGGCCAGTCAGCGCGCATCCCGTCCCCTGACTCCCCCAGTAGAACGTGCTGCGATTGCCGGCACGAAACAGGCGGAATGCCGTCGCGTCCTTTGGAACCGCTGCGACGTACACCGTGAGCCGGGAGCCGGCCGTATTCTGATACATGAATTGTGCGGCAGGGCCGGACTCGCCGGGCAGCAGACGACCGCCAATCAGCGAATACCCATATTCCCGAAGCGAAGGCACCGACAACCGCTGACCGAGGCGCCGTGACAGCCAGTTGACCAGTTGATCGCGTTGCGACGCCGCTACCTCGACGGGGTGGCGTTGCTCAGACGCGTACACCGCGAAAGCGATGTCGGCGCGCTCCGCGAACGCGGGTGGATCGGCCGCGAAATTCGCCGACACCCAACCGGATGACGAGCCGAGCGCCACGCCCATGGCCACGCACGATGCCGCCACGCCTGCCTGCTGCCACCACAACGTGCGGCGGTGCACGACGATACAACGCGCGTCGTCTCGGGGGTCTCCGAACAATGCCGTCAGCGCGGCTTTTTGCGCGCGGTAATCGGCCACGCGCCCGGCCGCCCCAGGGTCGGTCGCCAACCGAACGAGCGTGGTTGCGCGCTCCTTGGCGGACAGCTCATCGTCGGCAAACGCCGACAGCGGCCGCAAATCCCGCTTGCCCAAACCTGCTCTCATCCGGTCGCTACCGTCGTTCATGGCGCGTTTGAGACTCCTTGGCGTGATATCTCGTGACGACGAACCACGGCGCAGCGGCCATGAGCAGGGTTGGTGCCGCCAGACGGGCAGGCGATGGCAATCGCGATGCGCGTCTGTGGCTCGAAACATCCAGCATCGACACCTTTAATAAACGTACGGCGTGGCCGCTATATTCCAATCGGGCGATCTAACGGCTTGCCGTGCCCGAGCCGGGAATAGCTCTGGCGCCGAGCCTCCACCTAGCTTGGGGCAACCAATTTCGCAATGCCTTCGCAGCATCAGAGGCTGCGCGAAAGATGGAATAGACACCCCCGCAGAATCGTTTAGACCACATACGAACCAACGGCAGACTTCGATGAGCACTCGACAACAGCACGTCACCCGTTCTGTCAGCGCAGGGTTGCTAATCGCATCCGTTGCGTTGCTCGCTGGCTGCGGCGGTGGTGGCGGCGGGAGCGGTAGCACAAGCAGCATGTCGATGATTTCGATCGCCGGCACGGCGGCAACTGGCAAGGCACTCGCGAACGCAACGATTAGCATCAACTGCGCGCGGGGCTCGATGTCGGTCGCAGCAGATGCGAACGGAAACTACCACGCGACGTTCGGCGCAGTGATGCCGTGCATGATCGCAGCGACTTCGGGCGGGACGATGCTGCATTCCGCAGCGTTCGCCGGTGGCACGTACAACGTCACGCCGGAGACGGATCTGTTGTTGTCGTATCTGGCGGCACAACTCGGTACGAATGAAAGCGAACTCATCGTCGGCTTCGCGGCGAACACGCAGTTTCAGCAGACGCTGCAGAATCAGACCGACGTTCTGACTGCGCAGGCCGCTGTCGTCCAAAGCCTGCAGCAAACGTACGGCGTTACGCTCTCCGCCCCAAATTTTCTGACCACAGCATTCACTGTCGGCCAGCCAGGCGAGGACAGTGATCTCGAAGCGCTCCTCGCTCGCGGCGCAATCGACGCCAACGGCGAACCGGACGCAGCCGCTGTCTCACTTATGGCCACGATGGGGGCCGCACATCCGATTGCGACATCGCCAGGCGCCGGCACAGGCGGGAGCGGTGGATCTGGAGTGGGCGGCACCGGAAGCCCTGGCGGCATGATGTGAGACGACAGAACACATGACGCCCTTGGATCACCGTTCGACGTATCTGAAACCCTGAGGTCCTGCCCTACCGTACTCATGGCGGTTCGTGAGATCGAGATGCGGCAGAGGCGGCCGATCAACGCTCAACCGATGGCAGCCGCGCATGGGTCCGAGCAGTTCCGTGGCGAAGTCCCCCGCGGAATGGCTGCGGCTGGAACCGGGAGAATGCGTACGAAACAAAGCGGTGAACTCCTCCGCAGGTAGGGGTTGTGAAAAAAGATATCCCTGTCCAGTTTGGCAGGACCATTCCCGAAGGAGCCTTGCCTGCTCATTCGTTTCAATCCCCTCGGCCGTGACGGACAGTCCAAGCGACTGCGCCATGGAGATAACGGCTCGAACGATTGCATCGTCCTCGGCACTCGTGCCAATGCCCTGAACGAAGGATCGGTCGATCTTCAGAACATCCAGCGGCAGCTTGCGAAGATAACTTAGCGATGAGTAGCCCGTACCAAAGTCATCGATTGCGATCGTTACACCAAAATCTTTCAGCTTTCGGAGTGTCTCGATGCTCTTTGCCGTATCCCGCATGATCAGGCCCTCCGTGACCTCCAGTTTCAGCGAGGCAGCGCCGATGTGAGCACTGGACAGCGCCGCAGCCACGTCGGCAACGAGGTTGGGATCATCGAACTGCCGTGGAGAGAGATTGACGCTAATCTGCAGCGGCGGCTCTGTAGGGAACTCCTGCTGCCAGCGGGCGACTTGCCGGCAAGCCTCTTCCAGTACGTATCGTCCGAGCGGAATGATCAGGCCGCTTTCTTCTGCAATCGCAATGAACTCGGATGGCGGCAACAAACCTCGCGTGGGGTGCTGCCACCTCACGAGCGCTTCCATTTCGCGGCACCCCGCCACCTGAAGCTGCATGATGGGCTGAAAATACACGCGTAGTTCGCGATGCTCGATTGCGTAACGCAAGTCCGTTTCAATCTCCAGCTTTTTGACTGCATCAGCATGCATGTTCTCTTCGAAAACCACGTAGCGGCCCTTTCCGCCGTTCTTGGCCCGGTACATCGCGACGTCGGCGTCCCGCAACAACGTGTCAGCATCGCTACGGCCGCTCCCAGCGTGCGCGAATGCCAGCCCGACGCTCGCGCTGACGATGTACTGTTTGTTGTCGAGATCGAACGGTTGACTAAACTGCGCAAGGATGTTGTCCGCGACCAGGGTGCCTTCGCTCGTTGCTTCACTCCCCAGGTGTTCCAGCAGGATGACAAACTCGTCTCCGCCTAACCGCGCGACGGTGTCGGAGGGGCGAACGCACCCTTCGAGGCGCTTGGCCGCTGCGATCAGCAGCCGGTCTCCCACGTGATGCCCGAGACTGTCGTTGACCCGCTTGAAGTTGTCCAGGTCGATGAAAACGACTCCGATCATCGCATTACGTTGACGCGCGCGCGCTTCAGCCTGGCTAACACGATCAAGCAGCAGTGCGCGGTTCGGTAACGAAGTGAGCGTATCGTAGAACGCCCGTCGCGCGAGCTGTTCTTCGAAGTTCTTTCTTTCGGTGGTGTCGCTCGCTGTCGCCACGATCGCGCCGACAGCCGGTTCGTCGAGCAGATTCGTCAAGGTAAGCTGAATATAGCGCCACGCGTCGCCCTCGCCTCGCGTACGGATCTCAATGGATTTCGTGGACCGAGCCGTCGACGACACAGTCTCCAACAGGCCCTGCAGCGTGGGACGGTCCGTCGGATGAATCGGATCGAGCAGACTGGTGCCGACGAGCTGGCCCATGTTGTTCAAGGGATCCGGTCGTCGCGTCGGCGCTTCGTAAGTCACAGTCCCGTTGACGTCGGAAACGAGTATCGCATCCGACGTGTTGGCGACCAGCGCCTGCAGCCTCTGTTCGCTCGTGCGCAGCGCGTCCTGGGCCGCCGCGTCTACGTTCCTGCGAATACGCCGCAGCATCTGAAGAAACAGCAGCGCGAGCCCGACGCCGATCGCCAGGACTACGGGGGTCGATATCAGGACGATCCGTTGCACGGCAACGAGCCGGTCGAGTTGCATCGTCGCATCGTCGCGGTGCTGTGCCGCTGCTGCGAGGACCTGTTGCTCGATATCGTCGAAGAGTGGATCGGCCGAATCCTCGTCGATCTCATTGGCTCTCGCGATGTCGTGATCATCAACGGCCTTGAACATCGGCTTTGCGAATGATCGATACTTCGCGTGCTTCTCCAGCAGGCCGAGCAGCATCGTGCTGCTGCCGGGTTCTAGTGCCAGCGCCTTCCTCAGCGACGCGTCAAGTGCCTGGCCGGCCTCGCGGTGCTCGCGTAAAACTTCCGGACGCGGGTCCAGGAAATACTTGCGCTCCGCAGATTCCTCCCATGCGACGCTGTAGCGGGCCTCCTCGAAAGCTTTATCCGCCTCGTTGGCAGCTTGTGCGGCGAAGCCGGCGCTCAAGCTCTCATAGGCTCCCCAGAAGGCTAGAAGCGGCACGCTCAACAGAACGAGGACGAGTCCAAATACTGCCGTGCGCCGCGCGGGAGGCACGTTCAACGACGTCTGCTCAAGTCCGTCTGCTCCTGCGTTGCGTCGCCACAGGTATCGACGCCTTTGGGTACCTTTCTGTCTGGTCACAATCGCTCCGATGTGGAACGGCACGTCGACGGGGTGATCTGTTAGAGCAGGTTGGACAGAAGGAAACTGGAGGTATCAGTCTGCCCGTAGACGACGTGCGCATCCGGAAGTCGTGACCCGAAGCATGGCTCAGTTCGTTCATTGACTCCGAACCGAGTAATTTCCGGACGACTCCGATCCCGGTCCACGTTTTGTCGGACCATCACTTGATAACGGCACGCCCTGGTTTTTCTAAAGGTCTCGCGTTGATGGGGTGCAGTGGCTGGTATGTCGTCCGGCTAGCGCCGATGCATTCCGCCGACCCCATGCATGCCGCCGAATCCCCTCGTCCCAGCGAAACCACGCATACCACCGCCCGGGAACGGGCCGCGATGAAAGCCCGCTCCAATTGGTGCAAAGTGAACGTGACCCATCTGATGAAAGTGGTCAAAGTGGTGGAAGTGATGGAAATGGTCGACAAAGATAAAGCTCACGCCCGCGCCAATGAATATCGGCGGCCCCCACCACCAGGGGTCGGGATAGGGATAGGCTGCGACGGGGTACCAGAGCACGCTGCCATCCTGGCTTTGCACAATCTGCCAGGTCCCATCACCTTGCAGGCACGCACGTCCGACGACCTGCTGCATCGTCCCATCGATTTCGGCCTGCCCGACAACTGCGCGGCAATTCGTGCTGTCCGTGCTGTCGGCAGGCACCGGTTGCTCGTCATACGTTTGCGCGAGTGCAGGCGCAGCAAAGCCGAGACAGACGAGCAATGTCCCGAAACGAAGCAGTTTGTCCATGATGTACGACCACATGAATTCCCGACGTTTTCGACGTCGTGTCGGCGGCGTCACCCAGCACATCGGTGTGCTTGCGCCAATCCACGCCGCGGGCTTTACGGGAAGGCCTTGCCGCTCGGGACGTGGTTGCATGACGAGTAAACGATGGAACACAGCGGCTTATTCCAGCGCCGTCGTGCCCGCGACGACGCCAAAAAACTCGTGAAAGCATGTTTGTAATATCGCTACAATTCAATCGCTTTTGAGCCCGCAATCGCTTTTGAGCCCTGTTCCGCAGGAAAATCGAGCACACCCCACAACATGCCAGGAGAAACAGACTCATGAGTGATCAGCCGTTCGGACGCTCCCGTCGTGATTTCATGCGTATTGCCGTTACTGCAGGCACCACCGCAGCGCTGCCGTGGATGCAGGACGCCCAGGCACAGTCGCCGGCCAACTCCGCAACCACGGCACCCGTCGCTGGACATTCGGCAAAAGGCACACAGCTGATCCTGCTCGGCACCAAGGGGGGCCCAACGCCGTCCGACCTGCGCGCGGCACCGGCGAACGTGCTGGTGGTCGACGGTCAGCCCTACGTGGTCGATTGCGGCAACGGTGTCGCGCTGCAGTTGACCAAAGCGGGCGTCAAACTGCCGGGCATCCGTGACATCTTCCTGACCCACCATCATTCGGATCACAACGCCGACCTCGGCAACCTCGTGTTCCTCGCCTGGGCCACCGGCCTGCGCACGCCCGTCAACCTGTACGGGCCGCCGCGCATGACAAAGATGATCGACGACTTTGTCGACATGAACGCGATCGACCTCGACGTGCGAATGCGCGAAGAAGGCCGCCCGCCGTTCCGGCCACTGATCAACATCCATGAATTCGACGGCCCGCGCCTGGTGATGGAAGACGACCGCGTGCGCGTCACCTCGACACTGGTCGACCACTACACGATCAAGCCGGCATTCGCCTACCGCTTCGAGACTCGCGACCGCACCGTCGTTTTCTCCGGCGACACGACCTACTACCCGGCGCTTGCCGAGTTCGCGAAAGGCGCCGACGTCCTGGTGCACGAAGTGATGTACCTGCCCGCGCTCGAAAAGCTGATGAAGACCGTCGACAACGCCCCGACGCTGCTCGATCACCTCATGAAAAGCCACACCACCACTGAGCAGGTCGGCAAGATCGCCGCGGCGGCTGGCGTCAAGACGCTGGTGCTGAGCCATTTCGTGCCGGGCGGCGATCCCGCGATCACCGACGAAATGTGGGCTGCCGATGCGCGCAAACATTTCGACGGACAGATCATCGTCGGAAAAGACCTGCAGGTTATCTGAGTGTCAGGACAAGCCACCGTGCAATCTGCTGCGATTCCCCTGACGTTGCTGACGGGCTTTCTCGGTTCGGGTAAGACCACGTTGCTCAATCGCCTGCTGCCGCAACCGGCGCTGGGCCGTTGTGCGGTGGTGATCAACGAACTGGGCGCGATCGGTCTCGATCATCTGTTCGTCAGCACCTCGCGCGACGAGACCATCGCACTGCTGGAGAACGGCTGCCTGTGTTGCGGCGTGCGCGACGAACTCGCTGCGACCGTGGCCGATCTGCTAGAGCGCCGCGCGCGCGGCGAGATTCCCGCCTTCGAGCGGATTCTGATCGAGACGACGGGGCTTGCGCGGCCCGGCCCGGTGATCTCGTTGCTGCTGGGTGACCCAGCGCTTGAAGGTCGTTTGCAACTCGATGGCATCGTGACGACCGTAGATGCGAAACACGGCGCCGCGCAACTTGCCCGACATGAGGAATCGCGACAGCAGGTGGCAGTCGCGGACCGGCTGTTGCTGACAAAGGCGGAACTGGTCGATGCAGCCGCGCTTGCCGACCTCGAAGCGGCGCTTGAGGCGCTGAATCCGGGTGCGACACGCATCCCGGTGCGCAACGGCGAGATTGACGCACAACAACTGCTCGACATCCTGACGCCGCGTGCCTTGCGGCCCTGGTTGCGTGCCGAGCCTTCGCCGCGCAAGTTGCTGATGCGTGGCGCGACGGCGTCACGCGTGGCCCATCCAGACATCGACAGCTTCTGCCTGACTTACTCTCAGGCATTGCCAATGCAGGCATTCGAAACTGCGCTGACGGTACTGCTCGGCTATCACGGCGAACGCATCCTGCGGGTTAAGGGGATCGGCAATTTCATCGGCGAATCGCGGCCTGTTGTGTTCCACGGCGTGCAGCAGTTGCTGCATGAACCGTTGCGGCTTGAAGCGTGGCCTGACGACGATCACACGACACGGCTCGTGTTCATTGTGCAGGGTCTGGCCAGGTCGGTGATCGAGGAAACGATCGCGCATTTTCTGCGCGAAGCAGGGGTGGAATAAGCGGCGCATGCCGCTTACTGCTGCGGCAACGCGTAGGCAATCACATAGTCGCCGAGCTTGGTGCCGAACGAGCCATGGCCGCCCGCCGCGATCACCACGTACTGACGGCCATCGATCGAATAGCTCATAGGCGTCGCCTGACCGCCTGCGGGCAGGCGGGCCTCCCAGAGCTGCTCGCCGTTGTTCACGTTGAACGCGCGGATGTAGTTGTCCGCCGTCGCGCCAATGAACGCGACCCCGCCCGCAGTGACAATCGGACCGCCCAGCATCGGCATCCCCATCTTGAACGGCAGAGGAATCGGCGAACTGTCGCGCACAGTGCCGATGCGCTTCTTCCACACAATCTCATTGGTCTTGAGATCGATCGCCGAGATGTAGCCCCATGCCGGTTGCTTGCACGGCAATCCCAGCGGCGAGAGGAACGGATTGATCGTCACGCCGTACGGTATGCCGTACTGCGGCTGGACGCCTGATTCCGTGCCGCTGCCCTTGGCGCCCTCCACCGGTTCCAGCGGGTTGCCCGGCCCGCGCGGAATCAGACGCGAGACGAACGGCAAACCGATCGGGTTCGCGACGGCAATCTGGCGGTCGGTGTCGACGGCAAGACCGCCCCACTCGAAGACGCCCAGGTTGCCCGGGAACACGAGCGTGCCCTGTAGCGACGGCGGCGTGAACGTGCCCTCGTACCGCAGCTGGTGGAACATCACGCGGCACACAAGCTGGTCGAACATCGTTGCGCCCCACATGTCGGCGTCGGTCAGGTTCTTCGACGGACGATACGTGAGTTGTGAGAACGGCTGTGTCGGCTCAACGTGGTCGCCGGGCGCCGCGCCCTGCGGCACGGGCCTTTCGGGCGCCGGCACGACCGGCACACCGGTGCGGCGGTCGAGCACGAACAGGTTACCGGTCTTGGCCGGCGCGTACACGACCGGCACGGTCTTACCATCCTTGTCGGTGATGTCGGCGATGGTCGGCTGCGACGGCTGGTCCATGTCCCACAGATCGTGGTGCACGCTCTGGTAGAACCAGGCGAGCTTGCCGGTCGAGGCGTGAAGTGCGAGCAGCCCGCTGGCGTATCGCTCCAGCTCCGGCGTGCGGTCGCCGCCCCAGATATCCGGCGTCTTCACACCCATCGGCAGATAGACAATGTCGAGCTTCGCGTCGTAGGCGGCAGGTGCCCATGAGTTGGGCGAATTCCACGTGTAATGTTCGCCCGGGCCCGGAATGTGATTCGGGTCCTTCGCGCCCGGATCGAACGCCCAGAGCAATTCGCCCGTGCGCACGTCGAAGCCGCGGATGACACCCGACGGCTCGCGGTTCGAGAAATTGTCCTCGACCGCGCCCGCCACGATGATCACCGTGCTGGTGATGATCGACGGCGAGGTGGGCTCGTACATGCCCGGTGTCGTGACCGGCTGGGCGTGTTGAAGGTCGAGGTCGCCATTGTTGCCGAAGCCAGCGCAACGTTGGCCCGTCAGCGCGTCGAGCGCGTAGAGGTGGCCGTCGTTGACCGGCAGGAAGATGCGGCGCGTACAGGCGGCCGTGGCGGCGGGGCCGGAGGCGTCCGCAACTGCAGGGCCCGAGGCCGCCGTGGCAACAGCGCCCGAGGCGTCCGCGACTGCAGGGCCCGACGCCGCCGTGGTAGCAGCGCCCGAGGCGTCTGTCGCTGCGGCGGCATCGCTCGCCGGCGCCGCAGCGGGTGCGGCGGGCGTGGCACTGGCTGAAAGATCGACATACGACACGCCGCGGCAAGTCACGTGCTGAAACGACGGATCAGACTTCAGTTCCGGATCGAACTTCCACTTGAGCGTACCCGTCTTCGCGTCGAGCGCGAACAGGATCTGATGCGGCGAGCATAGGTAGAGCAGGTCGCCGATCTTGATGGGCGTGACTTCGTTGGTAATCTCGACCGGATCGTTGGGCCCCTTCATGTCGCCCGTGCGGAAGGTCCAGGCCACCTGGAGATTCTTCACATTCTCAGGCGTGATCTGCTGCAATGGTGAGTAGCGAGTGCCTTCCTGGGTGCGCCCATAGGCGGGCCAGTCGGCGGCGTCGATCCCGCTGCTGGCGCCGCTCGCGGGCACGGCGGCGTTCAGTGTGCCGTTGACCTGCTGCGGATCATTGAAGTTCGCGTACACGAGCACGCCCGCCCATGCCACGAGCGCGACGACGAGCGCCGCGACACCCAGCTTTCGCTCGCCTTCCAGCCGCCAGCTCATGAGCAACAGCAACCACACGCCGAAGATGACGAGCACACCGGAGCGCGGCGCGAGTGCCCAGAAGTCGGGACCCGACTCGAGGAGAGCCCAGATCGCCGTGCCGATAAGCACAAGTGCATAAAGCACGAGCGCGGCAGGACTACGCCGCCAAAGCAGCCAGGCCACGCCCAACAGCACGATGCCTGTGATGACGTAGTACGCAGAGCCGCCGACCGCGAGCAGCCATGCGCCACCGATCAACAGGTAGAGCGCCGTCAGCACCGTGAAGAGCAACGTAATGATGGCGATCACGCCTCGCGAATTCGACTGACTGGTCATGATGATCTCTACCCTCTTGAGTGGATACCGCCTGCCAGTGGTACCGACGTCGAATTCACACGCCGGAGCACGTTAGAAAGAATATCAGAACGTGTGCATCATCCCGACGTACACGCCGGTTTGCGATTCGCCAGCCAGCGGAGTCGTCGACGAGGACGAATTGCGCGGCGTCGCGAACACTGAAAACGTACCGTTCCTGCTGTTGTTCACATAGCCGACAGCCCCCGTAGACGAACGTGTACGCGTCTAGGTTATAGGTCGTACCTGGTGCATATAGCAAGGTATAGCTGGCATGCGTCGTGCAAAGCGTCTCTGGCGGCTTTGCCTACATGGCTGATGCCTGAGCGGCGAGTCGTAGTTCTCGTCCCAAGGATTCGGGCTACCGCGCTACCACTCGCCGGCCTGTCTTGATCGCTTAGTGTGACGCGACATGGCAGGATTCCTACATATCGAGGACGCAAGTGTGATCAAGGTATCCAGTTAATCCAGGTGCCGGCCGGACCACGGGAACCGGGAACCGAGGGCCGGCGGCTCGTCATCGGCTTCTGGCCCGAGCGGGCTTGTCGAGGGGAGTTCTCCGGTGGCGGACCCACAGTGGAATCCGAACGTACGGCCCAATGTAGCGCGGCCCGAGTTTGCACCGGTACCCAAGCTCGCGCTTGTGCCTGCCGCTATCTAAAGCCGCAAATCGGATGAGATCCGTTGCATCGTCCGGTCGCGGGTTGCTCGGGTGCCGAGCTAAACCGCCCGATCACCCGAGTTCGCCCGCTGCATACCGGTCTCGCGTGCCGCACGCCGTTGCCCGCGCTCCAGCCGGTCGGCCTGCAACACCCGTCGCCCAGTGCGCGTAACGAGCACCAGCACGATCGCCAGCAGTCCGGTGCCGAACAGGTAGCTCGGCGGAATGAAGCGCGCGTTCGTGAAACGCGCCACCACCGAGATATAGAACGGCGCCAACCCGCCAAACAGCATGACCGAGGTGTTATACGAAATGGCCACGCCGGTGGAACGCCCCTGCACGGTGAATATCCTGACCAGCATCCCTGGATGGGCAGCGCCTTGCAGCGTCACGAACAACATGCCGATCACTTGCACGATCATCAGACGGCTGGCGGTGGGGTCAGCCAGCAAGTACCAGAACAGCGGAAAGACGCACGTCAGCCAGCCCGCAATAAAGAAGCAGAACAGCCGATATGCGCCGACACGGTCCGCCAGCATGCCAAACACTGGCGACAGCACGCACGCCACGATGCTCGTGACAAACACCCCGTGCAGCGACGAACTTAGTGACAGGTGTAACTGGTATTGCGCGTAAGTCGGCAGATACGCATTCCAGACATAATTCAGCGACGTGCCGGCGATCATCACGCCCATCGCGCACACCACGGCGTCGCCATTTTCGCGGACAAAATCGCGCAGCCGCTCGCGCATGGGCGCCCGCGCCGCGGGGCGCGCCTGCATCTGGTGAAATTCGTCCGATTCGCCAATGTGATGCCGGATGTAGAAGCCGATCGGCCCGACCAGCGCGCCGATCAGAAACGGCACGCGCCAACCCCAAGTCTCCAGCTCCGCATGCGACAGATGGCTCGACAGGAAGAAGCTGCATCCCGACGACAACATCCCCGCAATCCCCAGCGACAGCATGTTGAAGCTGCCGTAGAACATCTTCCGGTCGGGCGGCGCCACCTCATAGATCGTCACGGACGACAGCGCAAACTGCGCGCCCACCGCAAAGCCCTGCACCAGGCGTCCGACCAGCACCAGCAGCGGCGCAGCCAGACCCAGCGTCGCATAGCCCGGCGTTAGTCCCAACAACAGCGAACCCACCGACATCAAGACCATGATCCACGACAGCACCTTCACCCGCCCTGCCCGGTCCGCGACCATCCCCATCACCACGCCGCCGATCGGCCGAACCAGAAAGCCGATCGCAAACGTAGCGAAGGTCAGCAACAACGACCCGCCGCGATCGAAGCTGGGGAAAAACACCCGTGCGATTGTGCTCGAAAAATAGGAGTACACCATGAAGTCGAACCACTCGAAGGTGCCACCTATCACCGTCGATACAATGGTTTTCCAGATCTTCCCGGGATCGCTTTGGATGTGCATGTGCTTATCCTCCGGCCCGCAGCGTGCGCAACGCCTGCGCAAAAAAATCCTGAACCACCTCGACGACCTGCATGCCGTTGTGAGCGATATTGGCCAGCTCGTCGAAGCGCACGCGAATGCCCGCGGCCTCGAACGACGCCTTCAGCGTGCGGAGCCGCTCCGGGCGCGTCGCCCCAGCATCGTTGATACCTGGCAGATACATCGGGCTATCCTCGGGCACCGTGATTTCCCAGGTTTCCAGATCCGCCCGGCCCACCACCATCTGCACCGGCACACGCTGCAACGCGGCCAGATCGAACGGCTTGCCGAAGTGCCGCTCGAAGCCACCCACGCCTAGCCACCAGTCCTTCGTGTGATCGAGCACGGTGACGTTGCCCGGCGCACCGATCGACGCGGCCCATAGCCGCTCCGGATGCGCGTACGCAAAGCGGTTCACGTACTGCCCGCCGCCCGAATAGCCGAACAGTGCGAACTTGTCGAAGCGCTTGCCGTAACGCTCGCCCACTTCGGTCACCATATCGAGCAGCACTTTGTCGTAGCGGATATCGCCTTCGATCAGGCGCTTGAAACCACTGCGCTCGCCGTCGCCGCGCACGCCCACCGGAAACAGCGGACACAGCACGATGCAGCGGTTCCAGCGGCCAAACGGCGCGAACGCATCGCGATACTGCGTGAACTGGCGCCCGGTGCCATGCATCACGACGACCAGTTCCACGTCGTTGCCGGGTGTCAGCACTTCAGGCGGCACGTACAGCACATACGGAAAGCGCGGATCGTGGCGGCTCGCGTACACAGTGGTCGAACCCAGGTCATACAGCGCTTGCGCTTTCTCATGACCCGGAGCGGATCGCTTCTCTATATCGAACATCGGTCATTCCTCTCTGACGATTTCAACGGTGTCGTGAATGCCTCGCGCTGCGCGGCACACATGCCTGTTCACAACTCACGCCGCTTCGGCGAGCGGTTCGCGGTGCAGGCTGTAGCGGGTGAAGACCCGGTTGAGCGCGGGCATCGGTGCGACATCCATTTCCCCTGCGCCCGGTACCATGACGATCATCGCGACCGTCGCGGTCATCGTGTGGCGCGTGCCCGGACGCGGTGGACGGCACACCGAATACGGCGTGCCGAACGCATCGAACAGCGCGGCCTTGACCGCGTCGCGATCCACCTTCGGTGCGGCCTTCAACAACTGACGCACGCGCCAGTCGCGGTAATAGCTGTCCGGCGAGCTCTCGCAACCGGTGTCCAACAGCTTGGTGCGGGCGACCGGGCTGACCCAATGGTTCGCGTGCACGATCATCTGGTCATCGTCCGGATAGATCGGGAAAGCTTCGTTCGGCGCACATTCGAAATCGATACCGAAGCCCTCGGCCATCCCGAGCATGATGTTGTTCGAACACGATTTCGGCGTGGTGGCGATCACCCGCAACGCGTTCGCGAACACCGGCTCTTCCAGCACGCGCCGGCGCAGCAGCGACAGCGGCACGCCCAGTTGCGTGAAGTCACGCTCGGACTCGAGATAATTCGCGGTGATCGACACGCCCGCGGCATTGAGCCCACTGCGCGCGAGGCCGCCTGCCTCGACGAACGTCAGGAAATCGGGGCCGTCGTCGCTGCGTACGCGCAAGACGATGCCGGTATCGACGCAATCGGCCTTCCAGTCCCAGTTCTGCGCATGGATCAACTGCCCGGTCGACGAGCGCGACGGCAACACCAGCACACCGGTACAGCCGTCTTCGTCGTCGGCCTGCAGCGTCATTTCGGCTCGCGCCTTGGCCAGCACCTCGGTACGGGCATTGATCATCACGATGTCCTCGAACGGCACTTCCGCGCCGACGGCGATGCCGCGCATCTCGTCCAGGTACGCCGGTTGGAACTCGCCGATGACCTGTTCGAGCGAGCGGATCAGCGCTGTCTGCGACGCTTCGCCGTAGCCGAGATTGCGCAGCGTCTGGCCGTAGCGGGAAGCGCTCAGGCGCACACGCGCCGCCGCCGCGCGGCCATATTGAACGCCGCGTTCATACGGCTTGCCGGACACGCTGACGAAAGGAAATTGCTGGATTTGCGACATTGTGAGAACCCTTACCGTGGCTACGCCGAAGACGTCAGGCTGAGCTGGACTCGCGCTGACGTTGCCGGCTTGATTCGTGACAAATCGATTCTCACGGGCCACAAACAAAATAAAAAGCGTTATTTTCTTTACCGAAAGGAAAGAAATTTTTTCGTTTCGTGCGATCATGCGACCTGGAGAAACCGCGAAAAATCGCGCAATCCGTGTACGTCCCGGAGGCCTTGGAGGAGATCCCGCATGAGTGAAATTCGAATGCTGCGGACGTTTCTCGCCATCGAGAAACATGGGACCATGGCGGCGGCCGCCGATCGCATGGCGCTCACGCACGCCGCTGTCGGCGCGCAGATGCGCACGCTGGAGCGCGTGTGCCAGCGTCAGTTATTCGACCGCAGCGGGCGCAGCATCCAGTTGAACGATGCCGGCCGCTCGATCATCGAGCAGGCGCGCACGGTGGTGGCCGCGTACGATTCGCTGTTGCGCGGCGTGGCCGACGAAACCAGCATTGAAGGTTCGATTACGATCGGCTCGACCGTGTCGTCGATGGGTTTTCTGGCGGCCAACGTGATCCGGCTGAAGGTTTCCTACCCCGGCCTGAAGGTGCGCCTCGCCCACGGCGACAGCGCCGAACTGGCGCGCCAGGTGCGCGCTGGGGAGATCGATGCGGCGGTGATCGTCAGCGAGCCCCGGGCGACCACGCTACCCGAGTCGTGGGAGCGGCTTTACGATGAGCCACTGGTACTGCTGGTCAATCCTGCGATCGCGCCGGCCGATGTGCCGGTGACCTCACTGCTGAAGCGTCACCCGTTCATCGGCTTCGAAGCTACCTCGCTGACAGGTACCCATGTGGCGAGCCTGCTTCGGCGGCTGCGCGTCGAGGTCAACCCGATTCTGGAAATGAACTCGATCGCCGCGATTGCGGATCTGGTGCGACAGAACGTGGGCGTGTCGATCGTGCCGCGTTTGCGGCACGCCGCCTGGGACGAGGACCCGCTACTGTCGGTGAAGCCGATTCCGGGCACGGCGTGGCGCCGGCACATCGGCTGGTATGAATTCGGGCGGCAGCCGCTGGCCACCGCGATCGTCAAGAATCAATTGCTCGCGGCGCTGGCTGACTAAGGGCTCCGTATGTTTTCGAGTTGGCTCAGCCTTCCGTGATTGACTCAGGATGAAAGCGGCCATTCTTCGCTCCGGCTGAGCGTCTTTGATGTCCGCACTGAGACGGACGACAGTCGTCTCAGTGCACGAATCTCCGAACGATTCGGATGGGCCATCGTGCCACTCGGTGGCCCTTCCTGATCGCCTAGTGTGTGGCGACAACCGGTCGCAGGACGGCGTCGGCATTCAACGCTGCGGCACTTTCCGATGACGGGCTTTCGCGCTCTGGCGCGTTTGCGGTGGCTACGGGTTCTTTCGCTCTCTGCGACGCCTCTGCAAGCAGGTTTGCCGCTTGGCGTGCCGTGATGCGGCTGTGCGCAACGCCCTTCGCGTCGAGTGCGATTACCTGGTACAACTCGCGGTCGCATTCGAGTTCCTGTTGATACTGCTCCATCGTGTCGACCAGCAATTCAAGGAGCGTCTGACGACGCCGTCTTTCTTCGATCGTGATGGAAGGATTCCTACATATCGAGGACACAAGTGTGATCAAGGTGTCCAGTTGATCCAGGTGCCGGTCGGATAAATGGAATGCCGACAGAGCGAGCTTTTCGTACTGGAGTGCGTCGACAGGTGGACGTGAAGCGGGTTGATTTTTGGTGGACTTGCTCATGGTGCGATCTCCCTGGTACTTCCTGGATCGCCCGACACTCGCTTGGGTAGTGGGTGAGCGGGCACGTAGCAGGTTAGCAGACCGGGTCGAAAACAAACCGGCGAGCCTTGCGGCTCCCCACCACGGCCCGCCCATAGAAATATAGACGTGCAGAGGTAGACGCACGCCCCGCGTGAGCGGGTGTGCGGTTTTCGACGACGGGCTGCTAAACCCGGCCGCTGGGTGTTTCCCGACGGCTTGATAATTATAAGCGAGGCCACGTGGGTTGCATTCAACCTTGTAGGCTAAATGTTTGATTTGGCCGAACGGATAAGGGGTGGTAGGACGAGGGTGGGTAGTGTTCGGCCGAAGTCGCCATGCGTCCATCAGCGTTGGCCTATACGCAAACTGCCGCTGACCGGACGTCCGCCATGCCGCGGCACCGAATGCCCAAGTCCAACTTCAACGAATATGCAGTCGACCCTCAACAGCCTTTCGGCCATTTTGGGCAATTGACCGTGAATGGCCCCAAAGCGGACGCGTCCGTCCCACCGTCCTGGTTGCCGTCGGCGTGGCCGTTGTCGAAACCATGCAGATCAGCGGCGTTGCATCTTGAGCTTGGCAGCGGCGATCGCTGCCAGCCAATCTTCCCGCCTGATCTCCCCTGCGCAGACTCACCCCGTCCGGACATCGTTTCTTCAGACGAGTTAAGTTCGGTGACGCACAGACCAGACCAATAGACATCAATAATGTTGTGACTCAAGCACAGCGCAGCATTCCACGCGTGCTTAAAGGCATCAAACATTTCTGGCTCGCTCTCCATTCCGGATCGAATCGGATGGACTGGCGTGCGATCCGCAGCCCCGTAAGGGGCTCCGGCTGTTGACGGGGCGCGCGAATGGGCTAGCGAAGGCCATGGAGCTGGCACACCGCTGGAACGTGCGCCTGACTTCACTCGCCACGAGTCCGTTCGAAGACCGGTTCGGCGTCAATACTTCGACTTGCCATGCGGTCATGGCGACGCATCGCAGGGACAGGCGATAGCTCGCCGGCATGCGTCTCAGAAGCAACCTTGATCCATATTAATCGAGGACCGGAAAATGACAGATATTAGTGACGTCGGCTTAATACAAGGGGCGACGACCAGAGCGCTCCTGGAAATAGAGCGGTCGATATGCCCGTCCACCGAAATCGACTCGATTTCGGACGCGTCTCTTCGCGCGACTTTCGCGACCGGACTCGCGTGGATCGAAAGGTTCATCATGCAACCGCATCCCGATTTGGGGCGCAAGGGGGCGGTTTGCCCGTTTGCGCAGGCCGCCCACGAAGCGACGGCAATTCATTTCTGTGCATTGGATGTCGGCGAGATGAGCTTCGATGTATTTACCGACGTCATGATGCGCATGACATCCTTTTTTAACAAAGTTGCCGGGAACATGTCGGGGCGCTCGGATCTGCTATCGCTGTGCATCTTTCCAAGAAATCTTCGGCCGGAGTCGTACTACAAGTTCATAGACTGCGCTCACTCGATATTGAAGCCGCATTATATGAACGCTGGATTGATGCTTGGCGAATTCCATCCGCTAAGCGCCGTTCGCGGTGCTCACTCGGAAAGGATTTGCGCTATGCGATCCGATGTGCCGATTTTTGTCATTCGGTCGATCGCGTTGCACGATATTTTATTCATTGACCGTCCATCAGGGGCGCTCGGCATTCGCATCCACGAACTCGAATGCTATCTGCACGGCGTGGGCAATCTGTTGCCGCCGAGCGAAGCGGCTCGCATAAAAGATCGTATCGAAGAACTCAAGTCTCAATTGCTTAGGAATGAAGATGTCGTTGCGCCGCATGCAGGCGACTTGCGGCAGCGGAGCGGTACTCGCTAAAAATGGTCAAAATTTGTGTGCTACGGAGTCGGTCAGATGTTGCAATCCTACTTCTTCGATTCTGCTACGAACCAGCCGGACAGCCCTGCGTTATGGGTCGATGACCGTCTCTACAGCTACAGCGAAATGGAAACTCGGGCACGTCGCGTGTCTGCGGGACTGACGGCGCTTGCACGGAGCGGCAACACGGGCCGATGTTTGCTGTTTGGACATCGCAGCGTCGCCGCCTATGCTGGCGTGCTGGGAATTCTCGACGCCGGTATGGCCTATGTGCCACTCAGCCCAAAGATGCCGGCTACGCGGATCGCAGCCATCATCAAGCGATCCGGTGCGCCGTTGATGCTGGTCGATCGGCGTTGCGCCGCGTCGCTCGATGAAGTGCTGTCCTTAGTCGACGAAAGCCCCCAAATTTTCCTGCTCGACGAAGACGCGGACGGATCGCATCTGCCCTCCGCTGCCCCCGCTATTTCGCCGCTGCCGGCCGCGCCGCATGTGCAGCATCAGGGCTCCGTGCACGACGTCGCTTACCTACTCTTTACGTCGGGCTCGACGGGAGAGCCGAAGGGCGTGCCGATCACGCATGCGAATGCCGATGCGTATGTGAAGGGCCAATTGCAACTGGTGGATAAAGTGCGCGATGCGCGTTATGTGCAGCTATGCGAGCTGAGCTTCGATCCGTCCGTGCACGACATGTTCGTCTGCTGGGCAAACGGGGGCTGCCTGTACGTGCCTGAAACCGTCGATCCCGTCTATAACGCGGGCTTCATCCAGACTCACCAGATTACGCATTGGAATAGCGTGCCTTCAGCAGCTGGCTTCATGCAGCAAATGCGCAAGCTGACACCGGGTGCATTCCCCAATCTTCGAGTGTCGTTGTTCGGCGGCGAGCCGTTGCCTCGCTCGCTGGCGCAGGCGTGGATGCGGGCCGCGCCGAATGGCCGGCTCCTGCACATGTACGGACCGACTGAAGCGACCATCGCCAGCACGTGCTTCGAGGTGACTACCGAATTCCTGGACGACCCGCAGCACGCGGTCATCCCGCTGGGCTGGGCGCTCCCAGGGGTGGAACTAATGATCGTGAATGCCGAGCTCGAACCGGTCGCTGCGGAGCAGACGGGCGAATTGCTGATTGGTGGCCCGCAGCTTGCCGGCGGCTATCTGTCGACTGACGAACCCGGCAATAGAAGGTTCATTGCCAGGACTTATCCGGGTCTGTCTGCGCATCGCTGGTATCGATCCTGCGACGCCGCGCGCGAAACGGCGCGGCACGGAATCGTGTTTCAGGGACGTCTCGATACGCAGGTAAAGATTCGCGGCAACCGGATCGAGTTAGAAGAAGTCGAACATGTCGTGCGAGCGTCCAGCGATGCTGCGCTGTGCGCGGTTGTCCCCTGGCCGCTCGACGAAGTCGGGCGCGCCACCGGCCTCGTCGCTTTCGTGACGAATCCCCAGGTTGAGACCGCGCTTGTTCTGCGGGCGTGCCGGCAGCGCTTGCCGGTCTACGCGATGCCGCAACGGATCGTTGTCATCGATGCGTTCCCGCTTACAGTGAACGGCAAGATCGACAGAAAGGCACTCGTGGGACAGTGTGCGCGCGACGATGTCGCCGCATGAGGTTACGCACTAGACCCCGGTGCAGAATAGCAGTCACGCTGCAGGAATTGCTCCACCCCCGACCGCATATGTCCTCAACCCGTCGGCGAGGGCGTTGAACACCGCGTTGCAGTGCGGATTGCCGCGCAGACCCTCGTGCATCGCAATCCATGTATCGAGCGTCAATGTGCAGGCTTGCGCCAGTACCTGCACAAGCCGCGGGTCGCGCCGTGCCACGTTGGTCTGGCAGAAGCCGATGCCGCAGCCTGCACGGATCATAGCAAGCTGAGCGAGATCACTGCCGGCGCGGATCGAGAACGCCTCGCGTCGCCACGCCGGAAATGCTTTCGTTGCGGTGCGCAGGTACGGGGTGATGTCGTCGAAGCCGATCAGTGCGTGGTGCGCGAGCTCGTCGGGGGAGGTTGGCGTCCCGAACGCGGCGAGGTAATCGTCGCGCGCATGCAGTCCTACTTCGATTGCGCCGACGCGCCGTGCAATCAGCATGTCCTGTGCAGGTCGCGTCATACGTATCGCGATATCCGCCTCACGTTGCAGCAGATCCTGCAGGCGATTGGTCGTTACCAGCTCGATCACGATTCCGCGATGCGCACGCCGCAACTGCGCGATCACGGATGGCAGCACCTCGACGCCGATCACTTCGCTCGCGGAAATTCTCACCACGCCGCGCATCTCTTTGTCTCTGGCGGACGCCGTACGCTCCAGCGCTGCCGCGGCGTTGCTCATCGCTTCGACGTGACCGCGCAGCGCCGTAGCCGCTTCGGTCGGTAGCAGGCCAGTCTGTGAACGGGTGAAAAGCGACTGACCGAACGTCGTTTCCAGAGCTTCGATATGCCGTCCCGCCGTCGGCTGCGTGATGCCAAGCGCGCGCGCCGCCCCCGAAAGCGAGCCTTCGGTCAGTACGGCGAGAAACGTCCGATAGAGTTCCCAATTCAGATTTGCTGCCATACATAAATGTATATCAGATCGCCTGTGCTCGGTAATTTATTATGTGCGACAACGACAGCACAATGACGCCATGGATTCAATCAGAGCGATACGGAGGCTCGACATGGCGACAACCACACTTCCCCTGCAGCAGGGGCAGCAGGACAAGCTGGCGCTCGTGCTGGGCGCGACAGGCGGAATCGGCGGCGAAGTTGCGCGTCAGCTGCGCGAAGCTGGCTGGCAGGTGCGCGCACTGCATCGTCGGGCGGCGCAGGTGGCGCGCGCTGGCGATGGCATCGACTGGCAGCAGGGCGACGCCGTGGATCGGGCGTCGGTGATGCGTGCTGCGCGCGGCTGCGCGGTGATCGTCCATGCGGTGAATCCGCCGGGCTACCGGAACTGGGCCAAGCTCGTGCTGCCCATGATCGGCAACACCATCGCAGCGGCGCAGGCCGCAGGCGCGACGATCGTGTTGCCGGGCACGGTGTACAACTATGGGCCGGATGCGTTCCCGACGCTGGTCGAGGACCAGCCACAGCGGCCGCGAACCCGCAAGGGAGTGATCCGCGTCGAGCTGGAGCGGCAGTTGCAAGCGGCGGTGTCACAGGGTGTGCACACGATCGTCGTCCGGGCTGGCGATTTCTTCGGCCCGCGTCTTACCGGCAATAGCTGGTTCGCCCAAGGGCTCGTGCAGGCTGGTCGACCGGTCAATGTCGTACGGCTGCCTGGGCAACCCGGCGTGGGGCATCAGTGGGCCTATGTTCCAGACGTGGCGCGCACCATGCTCGCTCTGATCGAGCGGCGGGCGTCGCTGCCGCCGTTCTCGACTTTTCATTTTGGTGGTCACTGGGACGCCGACGGCACGCAGATGGCCGACGCTATCTGCCGGGTGGTGCGCCAGCACGGCGGGCAGCCACGCCAGCGCCGCTTTCCATGGATGCTGGTCTATGCGGCCGCGCCTTTCGTGACGACGCTGCGCGAAATGCTGGAGATGCGCTATCTGTGGCGTGAGCCGATCCGGCTCGACAATGCGCGGCTTGTCGCAACGCTCGGCGGCGAGCCGCATACGCCGCTCGATGCCGCCGTCGAAGCCACGCTGGTCGGGATCGGGTGCCTGGGTAATGCGGCTTGAGCGGCTTGCGCTGTGCCGCACTGCGCTAATTTGTTAGCTGCCGGTCCGCCAGTGCAATATGCAAATGCTTCATGATGGGCCCCGTGTCGTTGTTTGACTGAACGACTCACCCTTCGTAACCATGGCACACCAGTGCAACCAGTTCAGCGACATATGCTGGTTTATGTATTACGCGATTTCTGACTGCCGCCTTTTTCTGCAACCGGCGCCTGATTGTTGGCAATCGCAGCGTCGGTCCGGATGACTGAAGTTGGCCGAAGCTTGCCCAACGTCCCGCATGCGTGAACTCGCAGGCCACGTATCGGACCGTAGCCGACCCTGAACAGACCTTCAGATTTACCCAAAGCGGCCGTTCGTTGCCAGAGGCCTAAGTTTGATCGGATTATTTGCCACCAGCTTCGTCCGTTTCATTGATCATCGTCATTTCCATCATGTTGCCGGCCTCCTCTCGACCGGACCGCGATCCCGCCCAGGGTGACTGGACCGGGGGTGGAGTCCTCGATGACCTGAGACGGCGCCACATTCCCCCTTGCTCCCGGCGCGAATGCGAGAATGCGCAGGTTCGGCTCGGCATCAAGGAGCCGCCCGTCCGAGGAGATGGCGATCTTGTTTCCCGGCAAGCCAGAGCCAGTGATTCCCGTGGCTGGACCGCTGATTGTCCGTACCGGCGGCACGTCGCCGTTCGCCTTGGCGGCGAAAACGCTCACCTGGATCTGCGTCACGTCCGCGGTCTGGTTGTAGACGAATAACTCGTCCGTACGCGGATCGACAGCGATCGTCATGTTGTTCCTTGCAAAAAGTCCGGCCCCCGGCAGCAGGCCGGTTTTGCTACCCGTGAGGCTGCG